>NZ_JBBNGV010000002.1:0-431353 GCF_040094895.1 Veillonella parvula
GTATCATCGAGTTTAACTGTCACATCGTCGCCATTAGCAACCGTAGTAAGACCATTTTCACCTTTCACATTGAATTTTACATCACCTGTACTCAAGGATTTTTCATCGGTAGAGCCATTATTACCACCTAAGGAAATCTTACGAGCGATAGCTGTAGTGTTTTTGTCAATGTTAGCTTTATTGGTTGCAATGTTATCCTTATTAGTTGCAATGTCAGCTTTGTTTGTTGCAATTTCGCCAATATTTTTATCTATTGCAGTTTTATTGTCGGCTATTTTTTGTTTATTGGCTGCAATATCTCCTTTATTTGTTGCAATATCAGCAGTATTTTTATCTATTGCAGTTTTATTATCAGCTATTTTTTGCTTATTATCTGCAATATCGCCTGCATTTTTAGCAATTGCGGTTTTATTTGTATCAATAGCAGTTTTGTTAGCTTCAGCTTTATCGTCAACTTTTTTCAATTGGGATACATTGACAGCATCTTTATCAGCAACACCATCTGCTACATTGGCAACTTTCAAATTGCCAGCATTAATACCTTTATCACCATCAATTTTTACAGTTTCATTACCGCTAGCATTATTGAAAGAAGCACTGTTTAATTTAGAAAGATCTTTTTTCAAAGCTACAGAGATTTTCTTATCATTTCTAGCAACCGCAACATTATCGCCACCAGAAAAATCTACTGTATTACCTTTTTCAACCGCTACTGGTGTAGCTTCACCATTAGCAGAAAGATTCCAACCATATTTGTTTTGATCAATCGCTTGATTAATCGCATTAGCTACATTAGCAGAATCCGCCATACCAGCCGAGGCTGTAGCGCTACCATTTGCTACAGTAATGTCTTGCTTTTTACCAGAAACTGTAATTTTCTTACCATTAGCTGTAGTGCTAATGTATGTATTATCACCATTTACAGCCAATTTACTATTAGCAAGGTTCACATCGCCTGTACCAGTATCACCTGTAAAAGCTAGATTAACACTCTTTAATTGCGCCACGTTTACTGCGTCTGTATCAGCAGTACCTGCAGCAACATAGTTAATTTGACGTGTTTGGTTTATCGTACCAACAGCAACACCACCTAATTTAGACGTTAGGGCGGCACCACTTAAACCAGCATATATATCTGTACGACTAGCATTAACATTATATCCCGCTACGCCTGAAGCAATATCAGCTATAGATTTTGAGCCAACAGCTACACCATCTACTACTTTACCTCTGGCGCCATCACCAACAGCCACAGAACGACTTGCAGATGCGTCTGTTGCAGCATTTGGGCCAATAGCAATAGAATTATCGGCCGTAGCACCAGTATTATCTTTATTAGCAGCATCAGAAGATTTTATAGATATATATTTATAAGCGATTTGGTCTACAATAGCGCTAAGTTGAGAGCCATTAATTGCATCTGTGGAAGTAGCACTTACTTCGCCAGGAGCCACATGTTTCAACTGACGTTCATACCCTTTAGAACCAAAAGATACAACGTCACCTGGCAATGTTTTATCACCACCAGCCCAGGAAGCAACAACATTATTTGGCAAAGTATAGCTAGATTGTTTTGTACCGCCTACATCAGTGTTAGAACCACCACCGATGGCAATAGCATTATCACGATTTGCTCTAGCGCCTGTACCAATAGCAATAGCATTTGTTACATCTTTATTGTCTTGGCCAGTAGCTCCAGTATCAGTTCCCGCCAAACGATCCTTCGCATTTGCACCTGTACCAATGGCAATACCGACATTACCAGACTGACCTTTCATCCCTAATGTGATACCAGATTCACCAGCCGTTGCCGATGTATATAGTGGTTTTCTCATATCAAATCCTGTTAAGCTTTGAACCGCACTACGCAAATCCCCAGTTTTATTCTCACCATTATTCGTAGTGTAAATAACTTTTACACTATCGGCTTTAACTACATCATCGCCACCAATAACAATAGAAGAGTTACCTTGAGCTATTGTATTTCCCCCAATGGCAATTGCTTGCTCCCCAATTACTCTTGCACCTTCATTAGCAGTATTACCACCACCAATAGCGATTCCTTGTGGACTGTTAACACTGGTACTAGAATTAGAACCTATTGCAATAGAATATCCACCAGCAGCTGCTGCATTTTGACCGAAACCTACAGCTTTATCACCAGTAATAGAAGCACCAGCCCCCAAGCCTACTGCTGTTGCATGCAGATTTGTAGGCAAAGTATTTGCCGCCATAGTGATGCTAGCATTAGTCATTGCTAATGCAGCCAAGATTGCTGCTACAACAATTTTCTTCTTGCCACCATTATTTTTAGCGAACTCAGATACTACTACGTAGCAGCTTTTTGATTTGCTCCAAACCACTTTAAAAATCTTATTCATACTTTCTCCTATAAACTATAGTAATAGTAATGCTCCCTCGATGTTTTATCATATGGTAAATCATACGAGAATTCCAAAATTTTCAATATTATAAGTATATCAAAACCTTTAATACACTATCAAGCTTTTTCATTTTTTATTCATAATTCTACACGGCGCACAAATGCAGCATTAATGCGTTTCATAGTGATTCATATCACAATTTTATATAAAATACGGGCTTATTTTATACCATAACGAAGAGATAAAATGAATATAAATTCATAATCATTATTTTAAACTTGTTTTATAAGATTATATTTTCCCACCACCTCATCAATTCATCTTACATTACATAACAAAAAGCTATCTCATAGAAATAACAATCTACAAGATAGCTTTATTGCTAGTTTATATAATTAAATAGGGAAAACCAATTAAGTTACATTAAAGGCATATACACTTTGTTCGTATGCTAATTGTATACGCTTATGTAAGCGTTTCATATATGTACGATATATCGCTTGTGCTTCTTCGACAGATACGATATCAAAATGAATTCCATCCCCCACTGGTAATTGGCTTAACCTAGGTAAATCTGCCGTAATCACAGTACCAATCTTTGTATAGCCACCTGTTGTTTGCCGATCTGCCATGAGCACTATAGGGTTTCCATCAGAAGGAACTTGGATAGAACCAAATACAGCTCCATCGGAGATAATATCCGCACCATCTATATGCTCTATAACAGGGCCATCCAAGCGAAAGCCCATGCGATCACATTGTACAGTCAATGTATATATTTTACTACCAAAGGTCTTAATCCCTTTCTCTGTAAAATACTTTGCTTGATTTCCGAGAACAACACGCAAAGGTTCGTGACACTCACGGCCGCCGCGGTTATATAGGGCGACATTGAATAAGTTATGACCATCATAGAAGTCGCACACATTCACTTCGTCTCTAGTAAATGCTTTAATGCCAAACTGATCACCTGCTTGTAACGGTCTCCCCTCAAGGCCACCTATCTTAGCCTTTGTATGAGTCGATACGCTACCATTAATAGTAGGAACATCAATACCGCCTGAGAAAGCAATATACATACGCACGCCACATTGGCTAAAGCTACCAGAAATAATATCTCCTTCATGACATATAAAAGGTATGTATCGAGGCACGACTATATTATTAATAGTGGGGTGCATATCAGCCCCTGTAAAAGCAACAATACATGTACCTTGAACCGTTAGTGTAGGCGGTAGCACGGTGCATTCTAAAGCACCTAAAGGCTCCTTGTTTCCTACTAAAGCCTGCCCCAATAGATAGCTTTCACTATCCATAGGCCCCGCTACAGGCATACCATATTGTTGATAGCCGACTCGTCCTGCATCTTGAATCGTTGTATACATTCCTGGTCCATCTACGTGGATTGAAGCTTTCTTAAAACTATTTAAAGCCACGCAAATCACCTACCTCTACTTCATGTACAACAGGAACATAAGCTGAACCTAAAGATTTGATGCGATAAAATTCAGTATCATCGATGGGCACATAACGAACGTAGTCCCCTGCTCTTAATAATGCAGCTTGTTTTTTAGACATATCATACATAGTCACAGGTGTGCGCCCAATGATTTGCCATCCCCCTGGAGAATCTGATGGATATATGCCAGTCTGTTCTCCTGCAATACCTACAGACCCGGCAGGAATCAAAGTTCTTGGCGAAGACAAGCGCGGAGTTGCAATGCGAGAATCCATCCCACCTAAGTAAGTAAAACCAGGAATAAAACCTAACATATAAACCAAATAATCAGTACCACTATGAATGGATACAACCTCAGCTTCACTTATATGATTATGAGAGGCTACAAAACCTAGATCTGGACCATACTCGCCACCGTATATGGTCGGGATTTCAACAATCGTAACACGTTCATTTCCGCTGTCTGTTACAGATTCTTGTAATATTGGATTAAGAGTTCCACAAATGTCGGAATACGTATATACCATTGCATCATATTGAATAAGCAATGCACAGTATGTAGGAACTAGTTCAATAATTCCATCTAGCTGTAAGAGTTTAATCTGCTCTATAACTTGTCGGATTTGTCGATTAATCTTTGGATCGATTGCTTGACCAAAATCAATAGAGATAGCGCAATCCCCTACAGGTGAAATTGTAGGTTTCATATGTACCTCCTGCTATAACTAGAAAGGACCATCACATTCAAGACGAACGTAATGGTGCTTTCACAGATAATTAATTAACCTAGTAACTTAGCAATACCTTTTAAAGATGTAACACCAATGTAAGATGTTACGAGCACTACAATCCACCCTGTATAATATAAAAGTTTATTGTGTTTATATGTTCCTACGATTTCAGATTTATGAGTTGCGACAAGCATAACTGCCAATGTAACAGGTAATATTAACCCATTTACAGAACCAGCTAAAATCAATAGAGATGCTGGTTTACCAATAAAAATCAGGATACATGTGGAAATAAAGATAAATGCCATAATAGTCAATTTTTCATTTCGTTCTACCACCTTAAACAATGTTTTTAAAAAGGATACTGATGTATAGGCAGCCCCTACTACAGAGGTCAATGCGGCACAGAAGAACACTATACCGAATAATTTATGCCCGATTTCACCAGCTCCTAAAAGAAAAGCAGAACCAGCTGGATCCTTAGCATCTAGTACAAATCCCATAGATACCACACCAAGAACAGCTAAGAATAATAATATACGAACTAGCGCATCAACAGACATGCCCATAATAGCTGCACGACGTACATCCTTTAAATGTTCTTGACCTGTAATACCAGCATCAATAAGGCGGTGACCACCAGAGAATGTTATATATCCACCTACGGTCCCTCCAATAAGAGTTATCGTAGCAAGCCACGGATAATTCGTAGGTACTATCGCATGAGTCACTGCTGTCCCTACTGGGGGATTCGTTGAAAATGCTACATAAGCAATGAGGACGAGCATAACCGTACCGAGTACTTTAGCCGTATTATCTAGAACACCACCCATCTTCTTAGATGTAAATAGTAAGATGCCCAAAATACCACTAATAGCGGCTGCTGTTGTTGTGTCGATACCAAATATAATATTGAGGCCCATAGAAGCACCACCAATATTACCGATATTAAAGGCTAATCCACCAAGGGAAATTAAAAATGCCACTATATACCCAAGGCCTGGTAATACCTTATTCGCAATATCTTGACCGCGCATTTGGGATACACCAATAATTGTCCACACATTAAGCTGTGCAATAATAGAGAAAATAACGGATATAACGATAGCAAATGCAAAGTCTGCTTTCAACTCATTTGTAAACGCTGCTGTTTGCAACATAAAGCCAGGCCCAATAGATGACGTGGCCATTAAGAAAGCTGCCCCTAATAGGACAGAGAAACTCGCTTTACCTGTAATTGGTTTCATAGGAACCTCCAAAATAATAATTAATCTATGTCATACTTATTGCTTAAAGCTCATACTTGCTTTTAATACTTATATTCGTATTTTCTGTTAGTATTAATTAAGCATTTATTTTAATGTTCTTAATAGTGTTATCGGTTTTGAAAATTCGCCACCGTTATACCAGCTTTTGATAGCTCTTCCCAAATATACTTTGTGAAAGCTATCGCTTCAGGATTATCTCCATGAACACATATGGAGTCAGCCACAATATCAATGGTCTTCCCCGTATTAGTAACAACCTTACCCTTTGTAACCATCATGAGAACTCGGTCTAAAGCCTCTTGCGGGTCTTTGATGAAAGCACCTACTTCTGTACGAGGGACCAATGTTCCCTCCTCTGTATAGCCACGATCGGCAAACACTTCCTGTATAACAGGAATGCCTCGTCGCTGTGCCTCTTGAGCAATATAGCTACCACTCAATACCATGGCCGCGATATTAGGATTTACCGCTTGTAAACCATCTAAAATTGCATCGGCTAGTACAGGCGTAACACAGGCTGTATTGTAAAAAGCACCATGTAATTTCATATGCTGTAAAGTAATGTCATAACTATCACAAAAAGCTTGAAGTGCACCTAGTTGGTACATCATATAGGCTTTTGCCTCAGCAGGACTTACTGCCATCGCACGACGACCAAATCCCATCAAATCTGGATAACCAGGATGCGCCCCTACGGCAACTCCTTTTTCTTTACATATGCGGACAGTCGCATCCATAATAAGAGGATCTCCAGCGTGCCAACCACAAGCAATATTAGCACTTGTTACGTGATTTAATACTTCACTATCCATGCCTAATGTATAGTTACCAAAACTTTCGCCTAAATCACTATTTAAATCTACATAATGAGACATATACTATTACCTCTTCATCTTCATTTATTTTATAAATTCTATAGAATATCGAATTTAATGATACGATTATACTAAACAAATCGATACGTTAGCAATGATTTTTATCATGTATACAAAATTCTTTTATAACCAAAAAAACCACAAGATTTTAATCTTGTGGTTTGTATGTAAACTCAATTTTTTATCTGACTCTACTATATCCAGTCATAAGCTCATAAACCGTATTTTGTATATTGTCCGACTCTGTTATTTCAGAAACGGCACAAATAAAATCGGGATGCGCTTGCCAAACGATATCAGTATTTGTCGTTTTAATCCCCCCCAATAGCAACAATAGGAAACTTACTAAATTGCTTTGCCCAATATACATAAGAAATTCCTACAGGATTAGCATTGGGTTTTGTCTGTGTAGAAAAAATAGGCCCTACCCCAATATTACCTATAGTAAATGTATCCAATATATCAATTACCTCCTACAAAGCTAACGATTTCTAATCTGTCAGCAGCCGTTAATTTAGTGGTTGTATATGCTTCCTTACTAAGAATCTCTCCATTAAGCTCAACTACAAAGTATTTACCAGAATAGCCTAATTCATCAAGAATCAAATGAAGTTGCTCACCTACAACATACTTTGGCTCTCCATTAACAATCAAATCCATAATGACCTCCCATATGAAAAAGCTTATAAAATATCAATATATTCTTCTTGTAAAGCTTTATTCATACTGCGTACAGCACAAAACTTGCCACACATCGAACAGGTTTCACTATGGTCTTCCTCCGGTGCTCTACTTTCACGAATAGAACGAGCCCGTTCAGGATCAATGGCACAAGCATATTGTGCCTTCCAATCGAGAACTTGACGTGCCTTAGCCATGGTGTCATCTATATCTCTTGCATTAGAAATACCACGAGCAATATCTGCAGCATGCGCCGCTATTTTGAAAGCCATAATTCCATCTTTTACATCATCTGCATTTGGTAAGGCTAAATGTTCCGCTGGTGTAACATAGCACAAGAATGACGCCCCATGCATACCAGCTACAGCCCCACCAATGGCAGCCGTAATATGGTCGTAGCCAGGAGCAATATCTGTTACGAGCGGCCCCAACACATAGAATGGTGCTCCATCACATAAGGATTCTTGAACTTCCATATTCATTTGTATTTGATGTAAAGGTACATGTCCAGGTCCTTCAATCATAGCTTGTACACCATATTGTTTCGCTCGTTTTGCCAATTCACCAAGCCTTACAAGCTCTTCAATTTGGCACACATCAGTTGCATCCGCTAAGCAACCTGGACGACAAGCATCACCTAAAGACAAAGTAACATCATATTCTTTGCAAATCTTTAAGATTTCATCAAAGTATTCGTAGAATGGATTTTCATGACCTGTCATGCTCATCCACGCAAATACCAAACTGCCTCCACGACTAACAATATTGAGCAACCGTTTATGATTCTTGATTTGATCTATTGTTTTTCTCGTAATACCACTGTGGATAGTAATAAAATCTACACCATCTTGAGCGTGTAATCGGATAGTGTCCAAGAAGTCTTGAGCCGTTAATTCACCCAAATCTTTTTGATGATGAATGACACTATCATAAATAGGTACTGTGCCAATCATTACTGGCGATGTCTCGATTAATTTACGTCTGAAAATACGGGTATCACCATGAGTGGAAAGATCCATGATTGCCTCTGCTCCAAGTCGAATAGCTCGATTAACCTTTTCAATTTCACTATCATAATCAGTGACGTCTTTTGATGTACCTAAATTAACATTGACTTTCGTTCTAAGGCGTTTGCCAATCCCCTCCGGCGAAATACTAGTATGTTGCTTGTTACAAGGAATAACAACCTTGCCTGAGGCCACTAGGGAGCGTAATACGTCTTCATCCATACGTTCTTTTTCCGCGACGACTTTCATTTCCTTCGTAACTACACCAGCCACAGCCGATTCCAATTGTGTCATAAACATTTTTACATCCTCCTATATAAAAGACATATATAGTTAGGTATGCAAAAACGGGTATCGAACAAAATGATCGATACCCGTATTAAGTATTAGCGTGCTTCCTACGCGGGCATGATCCCGATCAGGTATAAAGGTCAGGTGCTCGCAGCCCTTTCTCAGCCTATATAATAGGCTCCCTTGCATACTCACTATATAATTATGCTATTAATATTACTACTTTATTCAGATTTGTCAAATGATTATTCCGACACTTTTACGTCTATTATTTATTTCTCAGCCTTATCTTGGTCTTTGCTATCATCGGAATCTGCTTTTTCAGAGATTACAATATGACCATCCTTAACATCGGCAAGCAAGTGTTTAGCATCGATGTGATCCAAGTAGAAATCTGTTACATTATCGCGGATTTCAGATTCGATAACACGACGTAATGGACGAGCGCCCATAGTTTTGTCATACCCTTGTTCCATCAACAATTCTTTAGCTGCATCTGTTACATCAAGAGTGATGTCTTTTTTAGCTAAAGTTTTATTCACTTGATCAAGCATCAAATCTACAATTTTTTTCAAATCTTCTTTGCTCAATTGATTGAACTCGATAACTGCGTTGAAACGGTTCAAAAACTCTGGACGGAAGAATGGAGCGATGCGTTCCATTACATCTACTTTATTTTCATCATCATTGTCACTACCATAACCAAAACCTGCATTGGATGTAGCGATGATAACAGTATTTTTAAAGTTTACTGTGTTACCTTGACCATCTGTTAAGCGACCATCATCTAATACTTGAAGAAGTAATGTAATAACTTGAGGATCTGCTTTTTCGATTTCATCGAATAATACGATGGAATAAGGATTACGGCGTACGCGTTCAGTCAATGTATTAGAGTTATCTTCGTAACCAACATAACCAGCTGTAGCACCAATTAATTTAGATACGGCTGTGCGATCACTGTATTCAGACATATCCAAACGAATGATTGCATCTTTGTTACCGAACATATCTAGAGCTAATTGTTTAGCTAATTCTGTCTTACCAACACCTGTAGGACCTACGAATAAGAAGCTACCGATTGGACGGTTGCCTTCATCAAAGCCTGCGCGGTTACGACGAATTGCTTTAGATACAGCTTCTACGGCTTTATCTTGACCAATTACATGAGCTTCTAAACGAGATTTCATGTCTTTCAAGCGCTCGATATCGGATGCACCCATTTGAGATACAGGAATACCAGTCATTCTTTCAACGGCTTCTGCTACGTCGTTTACTTGAGCTACCACCTTTTGATTTTCTGTATGGTTATCAAGCTCTGCTTGTAACTTTTGAATACGCATTTTTTCATTAATCGCAGATTCATAGTCTTCTTTTTGAGCATATTCCTCTTGTTTTGCTTTAGCATCAGCAATATCTGCTTCCAAAGTTTTAATATCTGTTACAGGATGTTGAGACGCCAAATGAGCTGCTGTTACATCAATTAAATCAATAGCTTTATCTGGCAAGCTACGTTGTGGAATATACTGTACGGAATAATCTACAGCGGCTTTCAACACCGCATCTGGCAATTCAATGTTATGATGCGCTTCGTACAATGGACGAATGCCTTGTAAGATTTTGAAAGTATCTTCTGCAGATGGTGCATTGACCTTAACTTCATTGAAACGGCGAGCAAGAGCTGCATTTTTCATAATTGTGTTACGGTATTCATCTTGTGTTGTAGCACCGATAACTGTCATTTCACCACGGGACAAAGCAGGCTTCAAGATATCTGCCAAGCCTTTAGATCCTTGACCATCACCTGTGGACCCAGCACCCAAAATTTGGTGAATTTCATCGAAGAACAAGATAATATTGCCTACGGCTTTTACCTCTTTAATAAGGTTTTGAATGTTTTCTTCGAAGGAACCACGGTATTGAGTACCAGCTTCCAATCCGGAAATATCGATGGAAATGATTTCTTTATTTTTAATAGCTGCTGGAACGTCACCATTTACAATAGCTTGTGCCAAGCCTTCTACTACTGCAGTTTTACCAACACCAGCATCACCTACAAGTACAGGATTATTTTTAGTACGACGTGCTAAGATTTCTGCTGTTTCTTGGATTTCTTTGTTACGACCAATTACAGGATCGAGTTTACCATCACGAGCTTGTTGAGTTAAGTTTGTCCCCAAACGAGCAAGGATGCCATCTTGTTTAATTTTACCTTGTTGCGCAGCTTGAGCAGCTTGCATTTCCTCATTAGATGGTAATCGACCAGTTTGACGATAAAACGCAAATTCTTCTGGAGTTACTTCGCGACCATTAATCTTATAACTACGTCGTTCCGTGGAGTAACCACCCATATTACCCATCAATTGATTAAACAAATCATTCATACTAGAAAATTCATTACCAAAGTTATTAAAGTTGTTGTTCATATATTTTACCCCCTCATACATCATAGAGTTTAACTATTTGACTAATACTATTTTTACTGGGTTTATTTACCCTATGACATTATAATAGCCCCTAAAAGTCAAAAAGTCAATAGGTCAAAAATGAAATTTTAAAATTTTTTGACTTTTGTATTTGAGGATACCAAAACAAACAAAATTGTTTAACTTTTTAAGACATTAGTAACCAAACCTTTGCTTATTAATCTATCCAATATATAATAGAGCCATAAAGAAAATCAAAAGGAGGTCCACTTCAATGTCACAAGCAATACAAAAAAATCACAATCAGCCTATAATTATCACTAGCGCTAATAGTAAAGAATTAGCAGAAAAAATAAAAAAAGTATCCAAACAAGTTATGGAAAGAAATTATAAGTTATATAAGGCTTTAGAAAATAAATGAGTGAACGTATTATTCATTTTATCTTACAAGATATCTATGATTTTCATAAAGAATTGGAGAAAAACTTAGTCCTACTTTCTGGAACAAGAGATAACAGCTTATTAGAATCAGCTGTAAATTCTCCATTTCAAACCTTCATGGGAGAAGATTTATATGCTTCTATCTATGACAAAGCTGCTCAATTATGCTACGGAATAGCAAATAATCACCCATTTATAGATGGTAATAAACGGACTGCACTTCATAGTATGTATGTATATTTGATTATTAATGGATTGGATATCACAGCATCCGAACAAGAAGTAGAAAATGTAATCATTAATATAGCCGCTGGAAAAATGAATAATATAGAATTATCACAATGGTTACAAAATAATACTGTTGAAATAGAATAATTATCACTCTTACAAAAATCACCTTTCTTTTGCATATAATATGGCTTAAACACCTACATTATACTTAAGCAAGGTGATTTTTTTGTATAACTTTCGTTGTCGCACCCGCATAGTGAGTGGTTTTATGATTCACGATTACGTCGCAAACCAGTCTAAAGGCAATAACAGAAGGGGCTGTTTTGTTACAGCCCCTTCTTACTTCTTTATTAATTTTATAAAAATGAATTTTAAATGAAATTATCCCTATATTTTTTTTGTAATTAGTGTAATAATATAAGTATTAGTAATATATAGCAGTTTCAGTTCCTCAAATTATAATACTATATATGCGGCTATCAGATAATCACATATAAAAACAGTAGATATGGAGAATATGATACTAATAGTATATAGTGCCTTTAATGATTCTGCACAAGGGACCTCACTGATTAAAATTTTATATTACTATATCTCTATATTATATTAGAGATGCTTTATAGTATGAACATATTGTTCCTACGATTTAGATTTTTAAGGAGTGTTATTATGTCATTTTTAACAAACTTAGCAAAAAACATTGGGAAATCTGTAATTAATCAAGCACAACGAATGAATGGAAACAGGAAGCTGATATGATGGATGATGAAAAACTAGTCCGCATGCTAAATAACTATCTTCCGTGTCAAAAGAAAAATGCTTATATGCTTTCGGCTAAAGAACGCGGTACTATTGGTCGTCGTGATGGCGAATTCTATGTTCGATATTAAGGAGTCGTTATAATGGCAAGATTTGAAGTAAAATTTAGATACAAATCAACAGGTACAACCAATCGTGGTGGAATCAATACTATAACAGTTACAGCTGATAGCTCTTATGATGCCAGAAATCAAGTTATCTCATCTCACTCAAATGGAAATGGTATTACTATTGAATCGGTTGTAAGAAAAAGTTAATCTATCACTAAATACAACTTATACTGCTTACATATCAGTTAATTAAGAGGTATAACTATATGAAAAAAATTGCCCTATTACTCTTTATATTTTTAGCAACTACTGGATTAGCATCTGCTAAGGATGTATATGTAACAACTATGTCAAATGACAATGCATCCATGCAAATTTACATTGATGATTCTAGTATTGCTCATTTCAATAATACCTATACATTTTCTTATGCAGTTGTATCTAATACTACCGGGGAATCTGCAAGATTTACTGGTAGTATCGCCTCCTTCTTTACCCCTTACGATGTGTTTTATGTAAATGGTCAACCAACATATGTTAGTGAACTTACACCTGAAGGTCAAGCCATGATAAGAGCATTCCTATCTTATCTAGAGTCACATCAACCTACATTATCTTATTAAATACGATAATATATTCATAACACCATATGTCTTATGAATATTATAAATAGGTATCTTGGTGCAATAATATTATTTATAATAAATAGTACCTACTGCTACGTAAAGCCATAAGCGATAACGTGGGTTGTAGGACAAAAAGTGTGGGTGACTAATCCCAATAAGTTGGAAAATCTGTAGCCATATGTAGTTCATTCCAAACAAGAGCATCGCCCCATTGAGGAATTGAACGATGTATTTAGCAATAACCAGATAACCGTTTGTATATAACAGCAATCGATTCATCTGTAAGCATACAATTTAATATATCTAAAACAGAAAGCGGTCTTGGTGAGTGCATATAGCACTACCAATAGACCGCTTTTAGTCTTCTTTCAAGCGAAAGACCGCTATGAACTCGTAACATACTTCTTAGTTGAGCATTTACTCCACCTTCAATACGATTATTTGTTGTAGGTACTGTAATATCAGTACATTCTAAAAATGTAAATAAAGTTTGTTGCCTAATCAAACGCCATAGTGATGATTCGGCTTTAAGCAAACGCTCATGTGTAGAGCGTTTGTTTCCAAACTCATCAACCGTCATTTCTGGCAAAAAATGTGAAATAGGCATCTTTGGTGACTACTATAAGGCAAAACTTTCCGTAATGCTTTAGGTAAACCATTAGCCCCATCAGACACAACGGCTTTAGGTTCAGCAATCCGTTACATTAAATATTGCCAAGCTCCAGCATGCTCATAACGGCAGACATCCCATCCTAGAACATGAGTATCATTGCAACAAATCAACACACATACATTCCTAGATAAGTATATTCCATCAAGATATACCACATCATGTATACTTTCTTCTACTTTTGGTGGCAATGGCCATATGGGCCAAAATTTGGCAGTTTTACGCCTGAATGTACGACCTTTGCCAGGCATATCAGCTTGAATATTGGTACTGAATAACCAATTCAAGAATAGGTTTAACTCTTTACTTAGATTATTAATTTTGACGGTAAATGCCACCTTACAATGTTTACAAAACCAACGCTGAGAAGCAGATTTTAAAACACCATGTTTAACACATTTTTCATTACAATCAGGACATTTTATTTGTCGCATAAACTCTTCATCCATATTTGTTTATATATAGGAAGATATAATATCATTTTAGTCAGCAATTACAAGGGTTAATTGATGTTTTTACCCACACTTTTGGTCCTATAAGCCCCTCTTTTCTTTGGCAATCCAAGCAGGGATTTTCCCCATCCCACGACTTAGAAGTATGTAACCAAATATAGTCTGATATATATTTATAAGTATATAAGCATAAATATATTTTTTACTTGTATAAAGGAATCTGTTCTTCTCATACCAAAATAACAAATAATAGAAAATACCCATTCTAAGAGACAAAATAGTTATCAAAGTCAATATCGTGCTCGGTTAATTCAACCTGTACATCATCATATTGCACCTCTAATTCTATCGAATCGGTAAGTTCTTTTTGTACCTTATAATCGTCAATATCAATATTTCTATCTATTATATTCTGATTATCAAAACTAAAACTAAACGGCAATTCTATGCGCACCAAAAAAGTATTCTTACCACGAACAATATTTTCGTAAACAAAAACTTTATCTTCAGAATCATATGGAGATGTATATGGATCAAAGAACTCATATTCTGCATCTAAGCTATAAGTTAAATATAATTCACCTAAATATGGCATTCCATTCATTGAATTAATAGAAAAATCTATATCTTTAATATCTATATTTGATACATCTATTACATCTGAATCATCATATCCATCTAAAAAAACTGTATACTCCAGAGATTGTAGCACGTCGATAATATAATTATTAAATTTTTCTCCATTCAGACAGGATTGTAATGGGCTAATTGAATGAGCAAAATAATCTGTATCAGTTCGAACAAGAGAAATGAATTCAAAAAGATTATTATAAATAGTATATCCATCATGTAAATCAAATGACTCTATAAAGCCCTTATCTTCACTAATAATAATAAAATTATTGTCATCATCTTCCTGTCCTTTTTGATATTTAATTAAACTTATATTCATAGCATCCTTAAACTCATATTGCTTTTTATTAGTAAATGGAGAAACAATATTTATATAATCATCCAAAATCTGTTCAAGTTGTAGCTTATCAAGTGGTATTTTCTTAGCACTACAAAGTTTAAAAAATTGATCAATCTTTGAATATTCACCATTTAAAATCTGTTTTTGAAGTTGTTCATTCGAATAATTATCCACAAGTTTTGCATCGTATTTACTGCAAAGATTCTCTTTTGCAGCTATATATCGTTCAATAGCGTCTATAGTAGGTTTTCGCTTATGCTTTTTTAGTTCCGCAACTACTACATCAGTAAAAACTAATGTGATAAGTCCTTGCTCACAATATCGTTCAAGTTCAAGCAAAATTCCTGAGGTAAATTTCATTCCTAACTTAATAAAAATATTCGTATCAATAAATACCGTATACATTAAATCATCTCCTTAATTTACATCCATATGATATATCACAAACTATTCAGGTCATATATTATCTTCTTAAAATATACTATATATTATGATACAGTAAAAATATATTATACCTTTTCCTCATATAAATATAGGAATGTATTCATTATGGATTAATCAATTATAGAATATACTAGGTTTCTATATAACAAATTTATTCAAGTTAAGTAGTTTTATTTCATCATGGTCCACTTGGAAACAATTTAATTTAATAATTACTTCATCACAGCAAAAATTACCTTAGAACAAATTTTTAACTTAGAAGATTCATTAAAGACATCTCTATTACCAGCAATATCTTAGTCCGTTCTAAAAATTGCTATTTCTACAGGGAGTTCAAGCAAAAAAACACTATTAAGTTACTATATTAATTTTTGTACTATTTATCGTCCAATTCTTGTAATAAAGCATCATCACAATCTATCTTATCTAAGCCCTCTAAAGATACATAAACAATTGAAGAAGAAAATAATTTCTAGCTTATTACGAAAAACATTATTTAGAATATTGCATAAAGTTGCTATTACAATGAGGATTACGCACCAAAAGGCTACTTGTATTACAATGGAATGAAATAGAATTCATTGATGAGTGTAAAGCTAAAATCCATATTGATATTTTTTTGGGGAAACTAAAAAAGGTATGGCTAGAAAAGGGCCTAAGAGAGCAAGTAGTAAGCGAGTCATCACAATCAATGATAACTATACCATAACTGTCTTAAAGAAATCTAAGACTGACTCTAAAGGCAAGTTAAGGGTGGCGGAAAATAAAACAGGTTTGATGCATCTAGACAAGCACAACTTTACTAAATGTTATTTTACTAAAGTAGGTAAAATACTAGGCTTTACCAAGCATATTTCTAGTCATGTAGCAAAGCATACATTTATCTCTTATATGGTTCAAAAAATGTTCCTTACATAGAGATTGCAAAGTTAGCAGGTCATGAAAATACTGCTATAATAATTAGTGTATAAGCTCATGCAATACCAAAAGAATCAACCACCCGTAAAACGGGTGGTTTGCTCTGACCCTATAAGGGTCTTTCTCTAGTGGTGTCCCTCTAAAGAGGGCATTGAATGATCTGACAACCACTCTATTACCACTGGCTGCCCCCTACTCGGGGGCTTTTATTTTGCCTATTTTACCGGCTCACCCGTAAACGGGTCGGTATATTCTTTAAAGTTTAATGTATCTTGTACTATATCTTCTTGTAACTGATTGCGAATATACTCTTTTATCGCTCCTGCATATCGTCCCACCGTATCCACATAATTTCCTCTACACCAAAAATGTCTATTTCCATACTTATATTTTAAATTTGCGTGTTTATCGAATATCATGAGGCTACTTTTGCTTTAAATATCCCATAAAACTTGATACGCTTAAATGTCGTGAAATTGTTACTAGCATATGTATATGATCCGGACAGCATTCTGCCTCGATAATTTCTACATTTTTTCTCTTACATAAATCTCTTAGAATTTTACCTACATCAGCTTTTATCCGACCATAAATTATTTGTCTTCTATACTTTGGTGCAAAAACAATATGATATTTACATCTCCATTTACTATGTGATAAGCTTTTTACGTCATTCATTGACATTGAACCTCCTATGTTGAAATATTGTGGTTGCCAGACCAACTCCATTTTAGCACTAGGAGGTTCTTTCCTTTTCTCTAAGAAATTTTACTGACCCCCAGTTTAACTGGGGGTTTAGTCATGCCTATTCGGCGTACAATAAAAATAACCGTAAGGGCTGAAACCCTTACGGCTATTACGTTTCTTTGGTGATCCAGGAGGGATTCGAACCCCCGACCCACGGCTTAGAAGGCCGTTGCTCTATCCAACTGAGCTACTGAACCATGTGGATTACCTATATATGTAATTATCTATTATAGTATAAATTATGTACTATGTATCGTCAACTACACCCTATCTTAGTATACCCTAAAAAAGGCAAAAAAAAATGGAGCGGGTGAAGGGAATCGAACCCTCGCGACCAGCTTGGAAGGCTGGGGCTCTACCATTGAGCTACACCCGCAAATAAAAAATGGTCGGAGCAGCAGGATTCGAACCTGCGACCCCCTGGTCCCAAGCCAGGTGCGCTACCAAACTGCGCTATGCCCCGTCATTAATTACTTTGCTATTATAGCAAACCCGGTAGTTGATGTCAACCACTACTCTTGCTGAGTTCTTACTCTCTTGAGTATCGCTCTGCAACGAAAATTATTATATCATTGATAGAAACTAGTGACAAGTACTTTTTTACAACTTCATTAATTTTTTACTGATACATTAATACATTCTTTAATATATATCTATCCTTACTTCTATTATCCTATACGCCTACGCCTCTATATCATTTTAATCTATAGATTATTCGCCCTAATAGTATAAAGCCAATCATATACTTAATCGATCATATAAAAACATGCACCCCTTTCGAGGTGCATGTTGTATTGTTCTATGGTTATATAAGATTATAAAATGCTAGTAAAGCAAATAAATTAACCTTCGTAGCTACCATCTTCTATTGCTTGAGGATTTTTAGCAATACCTTGTTTTACAGCAACTTCAGCAACTGCTTTAGCAACAGCTGGAGCTACGCGAGGATCGAATACGGATGGCATTACGTTTTCTTCGTTCAATTCACTATCAGGAATCAAGTGAGCCAAAG
Organism: Veillonella parvula; assembly: GCF_040094895.1. Lineage (GTDB taxonomy): Bacteria > Bacillota > Negativicutes > Veillonellales > Veillonellaceae > Veillonella > Veillonella parvula_L. Next base: position 18,506 of record NZ_JBBNGV010000002.1, read on the forward strand.
CGTCAGCAGCAGCTAATTTCATTTCGTCAGTGATTTGAGACGCACGAACGTCGATAGCACCGCGGAATACACCTGGGAATACTGCTACGTTGTTGATTTGGTTAGGAGCATCGGAACGACCTGTACCAGCAACACGGATACCAGCAGCTTTCATATCAGCATATGTTGCTTCTGGATTAGGGTTAGCCATTGCAAATACAATTGCATCATCAGCTAAGCTTTCCAAAATTTCTTTTGTGAAAGCACCCGCTGCAGATACACCAAGAAGAATATCAGCACCTTTAGCATTTTCAGCCAAATCACCATGTTTTTCTTCAAGTTTAAGTAAATCGATTAATTCAGCTTGTAAAGAGTCAAGACGTTTGTAGTCTTTATGCAATACGCCAGAGGATACCAATAATGTAATATCACGAGCACCTGCAAGGTATAATAAGCGAGCAATATTAGCACCTGCCGCACCAGCACCGTTTACAACGATTTTAGCAGTAGCTAAATCCTTTTTAACCAAACGAAGAGCGCCTTTTACACCTGCTAAGCATGCGATAGCAGTACCGTGTTGGTCATCGTGGAATACAGGGATTTCTAACTCTGCTTTCAAACGATTTTCAACTTCATAGCATTTAGGAGAGGAAATATCTTCCAAATTAATACCAGCAAAGTTTTTTTGCAACAATTTTACTGTATTGATCAATGTATCAGCATCTTTTGTATCTACAACCAATGGAATGCAGTCTACATCACCGAATTTTTTGAACAATAAGGATTTACCTTCCATTACAGGCAATGCTGCTGCAGCGCCAATATCACCAAGGCCAAGTACACGAGTACCGTCAGATACAACGGCAACCATGTTGGAACGGCAAGTTAATTCGAAGGATTCTGCTTCATTATCTTTAATACGCAAACATGGTTCTGCTACACCTGGTGTGTAAGCTACAGATAAATCATGAGCGTCTTTTAATTCATATTTAGTTCCTACAGTAAGGAAACCTTTTAATTCACGTTTTTTTTGTACAGCTAATTCACGTACGTCCATAACAATTCTCCTTTGTGGATACACTCGGACTCTTTAGAGTCGGTAATTTATACCTTTAACTAATTGTATTATACAAAATGCTAAATCATAATTCAAGTTTTTTCGATATAGTTTTTCGATTTTTTTAAAAACAACTATCATTAAGCTCCCATAATAATAAAGATTAAGCTCCAGTAGTAATAAAGTAAATTATAAAAAAGTAGATAAACCATATAAGGCTTATCTACTTCAAATCTATCTTCGTATTATACGATAAAAGCTATAACAACAATGTTATAAAAGCTGTCTTTAAGCTTTTACAGATGGCAAATTGCGTCCATAGAAGATTTCCATCATTTCTTGTTTTAATTGATGTTTAATTTGCTTGATTTCACGATCGCTCAACTCTGACTCAGTAATGCCAAAAAGATAATTATCTAAATCAAATTCTTTTAACATCATCTTAGTATGGAAAATATTTTCTTGATATACATTTACATCAATCATGTTGTACATATTGCGAGTTTTTGCACTGATGTAATTTTGAATAGAATTGATACGATGATCAATATAAATTTTCTTACCAGACACGTCCCGAGTAAAGCCACGTACATGATAATCCAAGGTAAGAATATCAGAGTCAAAACTTTGAATTAAGTAATTAAGTGCATTTAACGGAGAGATTTGTCCACATGTAGACACTTCAATGTCGGCACGGAATGTACTAATCCCTTTGTGCGGATGGCTTTCAGGATACGTATGTACAGTAAGATGCGATTTATCTAAATGCATAACTACATCTTCTTTTTCAATTTCCTCTTCAGAAATTAAAATCGTAACAGAAGCACCTTGTGGATCATAATCTTGTTTCGCTACATTAAGGATATTGGCGCCGATGATATGGCTAACTTCCGTCAAAATAGCCGTTAAACGATCCGCATTGTATACTTCATCAATGTACTGAATGTATTGTTTTTTCTCTTCTTCCGTACGAGTATAACAAATATCATAAATATTAAAACTCAATGTTTTCGTGAGATTGTTAAAACCATATAACTTCATTTTAGGCTTTGCTTTAACTGGTGTATCCATGATATGTCATAACCCTTTCCATGCATAGACTTACTATTCCTTTTGAAAGTTTCAAAACCGAAGCTTTCACCATATAACTAAACAATATCTTGTTTATACACAAACTCTACATCAAACTGTCCATTATCGTAGGTAACGATGGCAAAGGTACCACCGGAGCGATCACGAGCCAAAGAAATACTACCAGGATTTACAAATACCGCATCACGGGCACGAACCTCCCCATGATGATGGCTATGACCGGACACGATGAGTCGCGCACCCATGTCAGTTCCTAACTCAATCAGTTTTTGTATTCGATTATAATATGATACCTCATGACCATGTGTCATGTAAATATAGGTATCTTCAAGAGGAATTAATTGCTCTCGTGGTTCAAGCGGTTGCACCCGGTCGTTGTTCCCACGCACAGCATATACAGGAATATCAGTATGTTCCTGCATATAGCGTGCGTCATCTCCAAAATCGCCAGCATGAAGCCACATATCAATGTCTTGATCAGCGGTAGCAGCCAAGACGAGGTCGATATCCTCTAGATACCCATGAGTGTCACTTAAAATGCCAATTCGTTTCATTGTATTTAATCTCTAATGCCACTATATTATATATTTATATGAACTATACCATATAGTTCGAAAATATCAAAGTTTGTTAATTAATTCACGTAATGCACGGCCACGATGACTAATCGTTTCCTTCTCTTCTATACTTAGCTCTGCCATCGTCTTTTTAAACTCAGGCACATAGAAGTACGGATCATAGCCAAAGCCATTCTCCCCTTTTGGCTCATCTTGAACGAGTCCATCACAATAGCCTTCCGCAGTAACTTCTCGGCCATCAGGATAAACAAGCGCTAAAGCGCATACATAATGACCTGTACGGTTACTTTTCCCTTGTAGTTCACGAATTAACTTCTCGTTGTTTGCATTGTCATCACCATGACGACCTGCATAACGCGCAGAATATACACCTGGTGCACCATTGAGGACATCGACAGTAATGCCAGAATCATCAGCAAGGCATGGGCGATTCGTAGCCCTCGCATAGTAACGAGCCTTCAACAGAGCATTTTCCATAAAGGTTGTACCAGTTTCCTCAGGCTCCTCAATGGAAATCACAGCTTTTACAGGTACACAATCGATAGATAAATGGGAAAAAGCCTCAGAGAACTCACGAATTTTTCCTTTATTGCCTGTAGCAAGCACAATTTGTTCCATTTTATACCTCCGGAGCTGTAGGATACTCTTTACCTACTTTATCTGCTGTCGCACCAAGTACTTCACGTTGTTTAGCCATGAGCTCATCTGTAGCAGCCTCTGCTAAATCAAGTAAAGCGTTGAGCTCATCACGATTAAATGTACCGTGTTCACCTGTACCTTGTACTTCAACCATATTACCAGAACCGGTACGGACTACATTCATATCTACAATGGCGGCACTATCCTCTTCGTAACAAAGGTCCGTAATAGGACCATCTGGACCAATACCTACGGAGATGGCTGCACAGAAGTCAGTAATTGGAAATTTGTCAGCTCCGCCAAAGGTGAAGTCCACCGCATCAACGAGGGCTACAAAGGCACCCGTAATAGAGGCTGTTCGTGTACCACCATCCGCTTGAATCACATCGCAGTCGATAGTGATAGAACGTTCTCCTAATGCTTCAAGGTCTACAACAGCACGCAATGCACGGCCGATAAGACGTTGAATTTCTACGGTACGACCAGTTTGCTTCCCCTTTGCGGCCTCACGACTCACGCGAGTTTGCGTAGAGCGTGGCAATAATGAGTATTCCGCAGTTACCCATCCTTGTCCCGAACCTTTTAACCAGCGTGGCACAGAATCCTCAACAGTAGCCGTACAGATAACCTTGGTCTTACCACACTCAATAAGTACAGAACCTTCTGCATACTCTGTAAAATTCCGTGTTATTTTAATAGGTCGCAATTGACCGGCTGTTCTATTATCGCTGCGCATAGGAACCTCATCATTCTAAAAGTAAATATTAGAACGCCCCTTACATAAAGGGGCGTTATTTCTTATATTATATCACAATTTTACTATTTTTTAGCATTACGAATTATATTGTAATTCGCGATTCTAACATGATAACTGGCGTTATCATTTACGGAGATTAACATTATAGTTCATATTGGCCGTTGCCGAGTGGATCTACCACAACGTAACGGCTTGCTCCCCCTTCTGTTTTGGCTCGTTTTGCTTCTACAATAGCATCTTGACGCGTCCCTTCATCTGCTTGCCAAGGTATAAACATAGCATATACACTTTGCGGCCCATATGGTCCGTATTGTCCTCGCGAGAGCACGCTATGCCAGCCTACCTTGTCTTTATACATGCGCACCTTTTCAAGGCGCTCCTCTTGTACGCCTGTTTCATCGTAGTACACGTTATAATGATTAGACCAAACATCCCCTGCACCTACGCGCTCGTCTTCGGCCATCTTATGACGGTTAGCCCATTGTATCTTCCACTTAACGATTAAATCATCTATGTAACTAGTTACATTTTGACTCTGTTTGTATTTAACAGGATCAAAGGCAGGTTCTACAACTTTGCTGTAATCAAGGCCTGCCATGGATAAAATGATACCCGTATTTACATATGGCAACGCTTCTTGTACGGAATATCCCCCTTCTAAGACTGCTATATCGGCTTGTAATAAATCGACTAGCTCTGCATAGCCCTTTGCAGTTACCTGCATATTGGCTAATGGATCGCTAAAGTGATTATCTTGCCCGGCCGAGTTAATGACGATATCGGGATTAAACTCTGCAAGGATAGGCAATACAAGCTCACGCATAACCTTCATCAAGCCTTCGTCACCGGTACCTGGCGGTAGTGGAATATCTATATTACCACCGATGGCCTGAGGTCCACCAAATTCATCCATAAAGCCTGTGCCAGGATATAAAGTACGTCCATCTTGATGGAAGCTAATATACAACGTATCAGGATCATGGTAAAACACATCTTGAGAACCATCACCATGGTGTACATCGGTATCTACTACGGCAACGCGTTTGATTCCATAGGTTTGACGTATGTGTTGAATCATAACAGCTTCAATATTAATCGTACAGAAGCCGCGAATACCATGAACCATAGCCATTGCGTGGTGACCTGGTGGTCTTACTAACGCAAAGGCTCGATCTACTTCACCGCGCATGACCGCATCAGCTGCCGCAATAGCACCTCCAGCAGATACTCGATGAGCTTCCGTCACCCAAGACTCTAAATCTGGAGCACCAACATGAACTCGCTCTATTGTATCCCAATCAGCTACTATTGGATTATATTCTCTAATATTCGGTATATCTAACAAACCTTCCTCTACAATTTGATCACGCGTATAGAGTAAACGCTCTTGTCGTTCAGGATGTGTTTCAGAAATTTTCCAGTCAAATGCAGGGAAAAAGACAAGACCTAAACTGTGATGATATTTAGCTTTATCAATAGTAGGATTCACGTCGTCATTCAGTTTCGTGTTTATATCCTTTTCTATAAGTCCATGACGCTCACGATAGGATAGTCCTTTATTCCACATAATGTTTCACCCCCGCCGCTAGTTGTACTTTCACCGTAATTAAACGCTCCATAGATTGCCAGCCCTCTACCACAGGGAAATCCTCAATGCTAATGATCTCGATTTCTTGCGCCGTATCTAAACCTAAACGTAAAGCCTCTTCACTAAGAGCCTCCTTAGCTCGTTCTACAACTTGTTCCTCTCGTTTTAAAGTACAATTTTGCTGTTTAATACCTAATTCAGGAATGACAAGTAAACGACGTTTTGTATCTACATGAACAGTGAGTTCGATAGTAGATAGAGCTAGCGCAGCACCAATAGCATTCGCTACGGCTGCATTTTCCGGAATCGTAACAGGTAAATCCATATATTCGCCAATGCTCGCTCCGAGACTTGGCGCTGTGCCCCCTAACTACAACAATATTTTCAGGCACAAATATATCAGGATTTACAATATCTGCCACCACATAAATAGGGCGTTTATTCTCAACCGTTACGACCGCATCTACGCCACGTTGAATCGTTTCCAACGCATTTTGTAAGATTAGTCTTGCTACATCAGAGGCGGTCTTGATATGAGCTAGTCGTTTGTTTGAAATATTTACATTATCATCTAGCAAGGTAGCCTGTATAGCATCCGCCATATCTTGTAAAGCTTGCGTTGCCAAATTAAAGTCACCATAGGTTGCATGACCGAGCACGATGAGTGCGTCCCCTAATGTAGGTTCTACACCACCTAGAGCTACCAATGGTCCCACTCGTTCAGGACCTACGGTAAGATTACCATTTTTAAAGCGAACTACAGATTCCCCACCAATGCCGACAGAGGTAACGGCAAAGGATCGCACTGCACTTGGATACTCACGGATAGATACACCACTTTTTGTCATCAATGGTTTACCATGCTTCCAAAGGGATATATCCGTTGTAGTACCACCAATATCTAGAGCCACTGTATGCTTATTTCCTATAACACCGAGAGCCGATAGTCCAAGAACTGTTGCAGCAGGTCCCGTAAAAGCCGTTTCTACAGGTCGGCTCACCATATGCTCCATAGGTAGAGAACCACCATCGGCCTTTAAAATGTGAAGTGGAGCCAATATATTCCGTGCACTGAGAGCAACTTCAACATTTTTCTTAAACACCGTAAATACGGGTGTCACAGCGCTATTAAAATAAGCGCTAATAGTACGACGAGGGAAATTTAAAGAACCACTTAATAAACTGCCATTAGAAATTGTATGATACGTATTTTTCAATTCCTCTGTAATAGATAGTTCTTCTTGAGGATTCCGCACCCCAAATTTAGCGGACACAGCAGCCAAATCATTACCACTACGTGTTTGAACCATGTTGACTATACCATGTACAGCATCAGCAGGGGTACGCTCTACAGCGATACCTCTATGATCTGTATAACCTTGAAGGTATATAGGTTTCACAGGGAATATATCATCTACATTACGGCCTGGACCTGTAACCACATAGAGATCTACTACTTGCTCCTTCTCTTCTACGATGGTATTCGTCACCACGGTAGTAGATAAGGTTACTTGTTCAATATTTGATGTATCATAACCCTCCAAAACCGCATCTAAGGCCTCACCTATACCATTCATTAGATTATCCTTTGTAGTCCGCCTCTTGGCAGTTGCCACTACACGATGGCCATCAATGATAACAGCATCGGTAAAAGTACCACCTACGTCTAACCCTAGTAACATATAACCTCCTTAATTAGTATTAATAAAGAATCTATACAAACTCAAAACAAGGTAAAGAAAACTCCATTTAAGCTAGCATATACTCTCTATTTGAACTAATATACAATTCCTATTCAAACCTACGTATAGTCCATATTCAGGCTCATTATATAAAAAAGCTGTACCCATCTCTATGTGATGAGTACAGCCTTCTGTTATTTACCAGATACAGATGCGTAATTTTTGATGATAACAATCGGAGTCATTTGGCTATCATTACCAAATGGATTATCAATCAACAATTGTGCAATTTTCTTAGCGTCAATGCCACGACTTGTACCTAAAATAGCGGACCGTTTCAAGTCATTAACGTCAGCTACAACGGCACCATAACAACCAGTGCGAGATACAATTTTCTCAGCCACTTTATCAGGATCCTTTGGACCAAATACAATATGCTTATCAAATGGAGGCATAGTCCCCGTTACATCATCTGTTAAGGATGCAGCACGAGCAATTGCATAGAACACGCCAGGTTTACGGAAAATTTTAGCAATAGCACCTAAAATAAAAGCACCTAACACCTTCCATTTACCGTCCAAATTCATAGCCGATTGCATACCATAAATAGATGCCATGGAGCCATCTGGATGAATAAAACGATTAATTAAACGAGCTTGCCAGCATACATCTAGCTCTTCAGGACGTGTAAAACGGCCTTGCGTAATAGCCACTACAGATTCAGCAACGCATACGATATCTTCAGGTCCAATATTATGACCCCCAAATTCAACGATAGCATCAACGATGTCATCATTATCTGTAAGAATACGTGTTGGCACACATACTAACTCTAATTCTGCCATTGTTATGCCTCCTTATTGAACCATTGCTGCTTGAACTTCTTCAGCAGTCAAACGAATACGCTGTTTATCGATATGATAGTCTGTCCGACCTACGATTTGGTAGTAAATATCGATGTCCATATAAGGGAATCCCTTAATATCTTCTCGAATATTGCCAGTTTTACCTGTTAATGTAACATATACACGAATTGTGCCACCTTTGCGTGGTTTGATAATTATAGCTTCAAAGTATCCATCTTGACGCGGACGATTAATATCCATAGCCCAGGCATTTACCTTAATAGCATCAAAATGTTCTTCTGGTAATAATGGACGTGGAAATAAGTCCATTATTGTGCCTAATTGGCGCCCTTTATTTACAAATGGTATATCACAGAACAACGTAATGGACTCAAAATTACGATCAGATACTTGAAAGTTCGTTGCTCGTTTCGCTAATAAGACAATATTTTCATTACCTTGTTTCAATACAAACAAACGGAATAATAAGTACAGAGCTGCAACAGCCACAATAATAGCTATTACTGCACTGAGGATGTTATAAAACCACATAGGGTATCTCCTTTATAATGTAATATGTTCAATGGTACGACGGCTTGTATCAAGAAAGGATGCACTCAATGCATCACCAAGTTCGACATCCTTTGTAAAACACAATGTCACGGTGCCTACAGTATCTTGAGGATTGAAAAGATTTTTACTCTCAAGTCTGTGACGAACCAATTCACTTGTTTCAAAAGCAGGATCAATGAACTGAATGCGACATGACGTTAGTTCCTCTAGTAAAGGTTGTACAAATGGGAAATGAGTACAACCCAAAACGACTACCTCAATTTCTCGAGATAATAAAGGTTCTAAATACTCCTTACATACTTCACGAACAAAGTAATCATCTAAATGACCTTGTTCAATAAGCCCCGCCAACTCTGGACAAGGTTGTTCCCAAACCAAAACCTCATGATCAACTTCTAAAGCCACATGCTTATGAATATGACTATTTACAGTGGCTACGGTTGCCATAATACCGATAGTCTTGCTTTTACTTTTATTAATGGCTGTTTTCACACCTTGTGATACACCAATAACTGGCACAGATACAAGTTCACGTACCGCATCAAGAGCCACAACGGTGAAGGTATTACAGGCAATCACCATCAACTTAACAGGCTGCCTTTCTAGCGTCTCCGCAATACGACACGCCAAATAAGTGATTTCATCATCACTGCGATTACCTACAGGATTATTCGCATTATCACCGATATAGATGAAATCTTCGTTAGGAAATTGTTCTTGTAACACCTTTAACACAGATAATCCGCCTACACCAGAGTCAAATACACCGATAGGCAATTGTTGTACATTACTCATGCGGCATCTCCTCAACAGCTGCTAACATAGGCAGATAAAAAGTATCGTCTAATCGCACAATTTTTCCTGTTAATTTTGACATAAAGGCATTCTTAGTTTCTCCCGTAGCAAGTAACACACCATCACTAGCACGGCGCATACGATAGCGAAACACCATTTGAGCCCTCGTCATCTTAACCAAATACGTTTCGATGTGAAGTTCATCATCGAAATTCGCAGGTTCTTTATAATTGCAAGATACATTCATGATGGGAAATACAATATCCTCATTCATCATATCCCACAAAGTGACACCGATCTTACGAAGGAATTCAATGCGCGCCATTTCAAACCATCTAAAATGGTTACTATGGTGAGCAATCCCCATCATATCAGTTTCATAAAATCGTACATTTACTGAAGCAATATGCATAAATTCTGTCCTTTTTAAATAGTATACAATTTTTATTCTATATCTATTACTTTAGTGTGTCAAATAAATAAAGGCAGTTCAATCACTGTGGATCAAACTGCCTAAAATGGTAAAAGTTAGCGACTGCTACCAAATGGAAAGAATTTTTTTGCCTCTTCTTGATGACTCGTTTTGATATAACGATTCGCAATCTTAAAGGCTAATCCGAGTACTGCCACATCATCTACCCAACCTAATACAGCAATCGCATCCGGCACAATATCAATAGGTAATACCAAATACCCTAAGGCACCTGCAATGACCGCTTTTACATATTTGGGAGTATCCTTGTCACGAAAACAAAGGAACAAGGTTACTGCTTGTTGTACAAAGGCAAGTTTCTTACCATATCGACCAAGAAACCCTAAAAATCTTGATTCGCTAAAATACTTACCATATTTAATAATATTAAATGGATTCATAGTAATAATAATCCTTCAGCGTTTATTTACGCAAACCGCCAATTTTTTCTTTCGCTGTATTAACAGTGTTTGTAGCAACATCTTTTGCTGTCTCTACGGCATCAGAAGCTTTAGTTTTTGCAGTTTCTACTGCTACTTGTGCAGAAGCTTTTGCCACTTCTACACCACCTTTTGCGAATTCTTTGGCTACTTCAATACCTTCTTTAGCAGAATCAATTTTTTCTTTCGCTGCATCAGAAACCTTTGCTACAACCTCTGCTGCGTTATCATGGATTTGGTATTTTGTTTCATTATTCCATTTATTGATGGCAGGTGTTACTTTTTCATCGTAAACTTGCTTTAAAGATTCTTTAGCAAGACCTGTTTCGTTAGCAATCCCAGCCCATACGTCACGTTGACCTTGAGTGAAAGGAATGCTAGCACTTGCATCACGAACGATTTCAGAAGCAATAGCTTTGCCATTTTCAAGGAATTCAGCAACCATCGGTTTGTAACGTTCGATATCAGAAGGCATGCCATCTTGAATCCAAATATTTGCAATTTTACCAATAGCATAAGTTAAACCGATAGCTACAGGAACGCGAACAGCTTTAATTGGAATTAGAAGGGATACTGCAGCTGTACCTACAGCTGTGCTAAGACCACCTACTAAACCAACTACAGCACCTGCTTGCAATTCTACATCATAAAGATGAGCAATGCGAGTTACCATGTACGTAGCATTGGCGCACAAAGCGACACTGCTGAATTTAGAGGATAATGCCAATGCTGCCGCACGACCTGCCCCCCAGAAGATAAATTGTTCAACTTGATAGTCACGATCTTGAGATCCATCCGTAAGGGGCTCAAGTGTTACGCCATTATATTCTGCCATAAGTATTCTCCTTTGTTGTGAACCAACTATAGGTCTTATTATTAGTATTATTATACCATTCTATTGATAGAAGTGAAATGAATTTTTCTAATTATCCATATATAATAGCTTCTAATATTTTCTATATTACCAACTTGTGAGTCCTCCATCGATTGTCCAGGCTGCACCTGTCACAAAAGACGCCTTATTACTCAACAAAAATACAATTACTTCTCCAATTTCATGAGGCTTAGCAATACGACCTAATGGGTAATGTTGGCCCATTTCAGCCTTAGCAGCCGCCGCATCTTGGTGGGCATTAGCAATCTGTTTATCTACTAATGATGTATCTACATCACCAGGACACACACAGTTTACACGAACACTGTGAGGTGCCATTTCAAGGGATAGAGATTTTGTAAAGCTCACTACAGCTCCCTTTGACGCACCATATACAGAACAAGCTACATTACCTTGTAAACCCGCATCACTAGCAATCGTTACAATACTGCCCTTTGAAGACCGTAAATAGGGAAGCGCCGCTTGGCATAAGAATACAGTACCTTTTACATTGGTTCCAAACATTTCATCAAAAGCTGCCTCTGTAACATCAGCTAGTAACTCTTCTTCATAATAGCCTGCAGCTGTTACAAGAGCAGACACCCCACCAAATAAATCTACTGTTTCTTTTACAATTCGCTGACAGTCCTCAATTTTAGATACATCACCTTGAATATATTGCACCTTAGAGGAATAGCGACGTAGCTTAGTTTTAACCTTTTGACCAACTTTTTCATTTCGACCATTGATGACTACACACCAACCTTCTTTAAGTAAAAGCTTTGCCGTAGCAAATCCAATACCCGATGTACCACCACTAATCAAGGCCACTTGAACATCACTTTTATGAGGCATACCTTGCCCTCCTATAATGTTGAAATATAGTCATAGACTAATTTCAACAACATAACTGTCGTTACCGACAAGAATACAACTCGCACCAAAGATGAGCCCTTCGCAATTGCCAAATGCGAGCCTAAATAAGCACCTATAATTTGACCTGCCCCGGTGGCAAGACCATACTTAACATTGACGTGTCCTAAATATAAAAATACCAATAAAGACGCCAAATTACTAGTAAAATTCAATATTTTTGCATTAGCAGATGCATGTAAAAAATCAAAGCCTGTAAAGATAAAGCCCATAATCAGAAATGTACCTGTACCAGGACCAATAAAGCCGTCATATATACCAATGCCAAGAGCAAAAGCCATACAAATATATAGCGCTTTTCCTGCTACCTGAGATGTACGATTGATTTCACCCCAGTCTTTTTTGAACACCACAAAGAGTGTTACACAAACAAGTAATATGATAATAATAGGCTTTACATATAGCGGTGGTAAAGAAACAACCGCCAAGGTACCAAGCATAGAACCCACAAAGGTAAAAGGCAGTAATTTACGAACTAGGGAAAAATCAACCATGTGATTTCTCAAAAATGTAATCGATGCACTGCCAGCACCAAAGATACTGGATAATTTATTACTGCCTAGAGCCACACTAGGTGGAAGATTTGTTAATAACATGGCAGGTACAGAAATGAGGCCTCCCCCGCCTACAATGGAGTCTACAAAGCCAGCAAACGCACCAGCTACGGCGAGTAAAACGAGTATAAGGATATCAAATGGTAAACCTGTTACCGCAATGAGCCACTCCATAATAAACCTCCTACAGATAGCACATCAACGGTCGCCAAAGGCCACCGTTGTCATGCTAGTTTATTTTATTTTGCACCTAGACGATTGAGAGCCAATGTATAACCATCCGCACCATATACTAAACAGCGCTTTACACGACTAATCGTAGCAGTACTCGCGCCCGTTTCTTCTACGATTTTCTCATAGCTATCCCCTGCGCGAAGCATTTTTGCTACTTGTAAGCGTTGAGATAATGCTTTTAATTCGTTAATCGTACAGATATCTTCAAAAAATGCATAGCATTCCTCTGTATTTTCAAGCGTTAAAATGGCGGTGAACAATTCGTCATTTTGTTGACTTCTCAATTTTTCATTGATACTCATAGGATCCTCCTACTTCTTATTCATCGCTTTAGACCAAGCATCACCAATCATTTGTACAACTTGTACCAATACAATCAAGATGATGATTGTAGCGATCATAATATCGGCTTGGAAACGTTGGTAACCATATCGGATAGCAATATCCCCAAGACCACCACCACCAATAGCACCAGCCATCGCAGAGTAACCGATGAGGTTAACGATAAGCACCGTTACATTGTCAATAATTGTTGGCAATGCTTCTGGTAATAATACTTTCCAAATGATTTGTAATGGGCTTGCCCCCATGGATTGAGCCGCCTCGATAACGCCAAAATTGATGTCCTTAATAGACGTTTCTACTAGGCGTGCCAAAAACGGAATTGCCGCAATGGTCAACGGCACACATGCTGCAGTTGTACCAATGGAGGTACCTACCACCATACGAGTAAACGGAATGATGGCAACCATCAAGATGATGAAAGGTACAGAACGCGTGGCATTGACAATGGCACCCAATACTTTATTGAGTGTTACATTCTCCAAGATATGACCTTTAGAAGTAACGACCAGAACAACACCAAGAGGAATACCTAATAACATTGCCATTACAGTAGAAATTATCGTCATTTGCAATGTATCAAGGGTACCAGTTATGAGTAGATTAATGATTTGCTCTGACATAACCGATCACCTCGCTTTCAATTGGTAACGTTTTGATGTAGTCCAAACCTTCTTGCGCATTTTCTGGGTCACCATTCAAGATAACGATGAGGCGACCAACGCTCGTATTTTGGATGTAATCAATGCCGCCAAAAAGGATGCTTACATCTAAATTAAAGCGTCTCACAAGGCCTGCTACTACAGGCTCATCTGTTGCTTGTCCTGTAAATTTGAGGCGCACTAAAGGTGCTGTCCCTGCAATCCATTGATCATGTAATTCCAAGTGTTCCAATGCTTCTGGAGGTAAGTTATCACTCACTACAGAGCTAATAAACTCTTTTGTCGTATTTTCGCGAGGATGTGTGAATACTTCAACCGTGCTACCTTCTTCAAGTATTATGCCGCCTTCAATAACCGCCACGCGATCACAGATTTCACGGATAACGTGCATCTCATGTGTAATGAGCACAATAGTGAGCCCCATCTTCTCGTTAATATTTTTCAACAATTTCAAAATAGAATCTGTTGTTTGAGGATCAAGGGCAGATGTAGCTTCGTCACAAAGGAGAACCTTTGGATTAGACGCTAAAGCACGAGCAATACCAACACGTTGTTTTTGACCACCAGACAATTGAGATGGATAGTTGTTCATCCGGTCTGTAAGGCCTACGATATCAAGAATTGGCGTAATGCGTTCCTTGATTTCAGATTTGCTCATTCCTTGTAATTCCAACGGAAATGCCACATTGTCATATACGGTACGAGAAGACAATAGGTTAAAATGTTGGAAAATCATGCCAATATCTTTTCGCGCTTTACGCAAATCAGATTTGCTAAGTGTAGTTAAGTCTGTACCATTTACGATAACAGAGCCAGATGTAGGTGCTTCGAGCATATTGATGCAACGAATCAATGTGGATTTACCGGCACCGGATTGACCGATAATGCCAAAGATTTCGCCTTCTTTCACATTTAGGCTAATATCTTTCAACGCTTCCACACGAGTAGCGCCTTCATAGACTTTACTAATGTGTTCTAATTGTATCAAAATAATTTCCTTTCTTAAGGTAAATGTTTAACATTTGATGAAAGCAGCTTATCTATCAAGGTAGTCCTTCTTCCATCAATTTTTCTAGTGCTTCGCGTAGACGAAGTGTAATAGCACCTGGTTTACCACCAGATACTGGATTTCTGTCTAGCTTAGTAATTGGGATGACACCACCAATTGTATCGGTAAAGAATAGTTCGTCCGCTTCATCTACAAAGGTGCGGTCAAATTCTTTCTCAATAATGGTAATACCTAAAGATGGTGCTACACGGGTTAAGATCATTTGGCGCGTAATACCTTTTAAGATATGATTATCTGCTGGATGCGTGTACAAGATACCATCTTTAACAGCAAACACATTAGATGTAGCGCCCTCTGTACAAATGCCATCACGGAACAAGATGGCTGTATAGGCAAATTTCTTTTCTGCTTTTGTTTGCGCCAAAATATTCGGGATCAAGTTAGTGGTCTTAATATCTACATGTTCCCAACGTTCATCAGGCAAAGCTATCGCTTTTACACCTTCACCCAATTTATTGACTTCATCTAAATCCAAGGTACGGATAGACATAAGCATTTGTGGTTCTAATTTAGAGCGATCATAAGCATGATGACGTGGTGCTACACCACGAGAGATTTGTAAATAAATATAGCCCTCTTTGATTTCACTTTGCTCGATCAAAATTTCGTGCAATTCTGTCAAATCATCAGGGGTCATTTTTACAGGGATATCCATTTCACGCATAGAGCGATACAAGCGATCTTGGTGGTAAGACAAAGCGAAGCAACGGCCTTTTACGACGCGAACAACTTCATATACAGAGTCACCAAATAAATAGCCACGGTCATCAATGCTGATAACTTTGGCACCTGGTTCGACGAATTCACCGTTAAAATATGTTAATTCTTGCATAGGAGCACCTCTTTTTCTATTTCGTTACTCTATCAAGTGGTAATCATCATGGACTTATTATAACACAATTACTTTCAAATTTTCACACTTTACTTTGTGAAAGATATTAATTCGATATACAAAAATCCGCTAGGATACCATAGTTAAAAACTATATCCTAGCGGATGTATAACAAATATTATTTTAATACTAAATCAGCACTACAGAAATAACTAAAACTAGGTACACCATTAGAGTACTAGTACCAATTAGGTTTCTCTATACAATAGTTCCCATACTAGACTAATGCCCCAGTATAAATTTACGGATAGATTTAGGCATATAATTAAGAGCCACCGTAGACAAATAGGATAATCCCAACGCCATAATATACATAATTAACACGTTGGACACCGTATACAAGAGATTATATTTAGCCATCACACCCGAAATGATTAACAACCAAAATGGATGTGATAAATAAATACCATACGATTTATCGCCTATCTCAGACCAAATGGACTCCATCGTCACATTCATAGGTAGCCTTTGGAATAGGAACAAACTAAACATCGTTCCCAATCCTGTATAAAGAACGCCCATAGGACTCATTTGATGTACCGTGTAAATTGCTTCTAACACAGTGTAATGCCATACGTCCATGACATAGTAATAGGAGCCAAGCATCAACAATATGGAGCTTACCGCGCTGACGCCTAAAAGGTAACGATAACGCCACATATATTCGCAGACGGGTTCATATCGTTCAGCACATACGGCACCTAAAAGGAAAATCCACACATAATGAATAACCCAATAGTTGAGTCGCATATCAAAAAGATATTTAAGAACTGGCTGATTGCTTAGATTTTCTGTTACCCAACGGCCAAGCATGTAAGACGAAACATAATCGATACCAACTTGGATGACAAATAGTAACACCAACCAAAATACAGGCCGTTTTAAGATGACTTTCACCATGGCCCGCCATAATGGCATCATCACGTAGAACCATAGCAAAATAACCATAAAATATAGATGATACATAGAGGTACCAAAGAGTAGATTTATCGCCAACGGCCCTGGATGTAAATTGCCAAGGTTATGAGCTGTCATCCCTGTATATAGCAAGTAAAAGATGGACCACGTAATATATGGAAATAGCACCACCTGAATGCGGCGGTGCATAAATTCCTTATATGAGAATGGTCCCTCTACCGAGGTATGATAAAACAAGCCAAATGCAGAGAGGAAGAAAAACGCAGGCACTCCAAAGCGAGAGAGAATTTCTAACACGCTGATGAGTTCTAAATTTACAAAAGGATTTTGCAATGCGTAAGATCCTACATGAATGCCGATAACACCGAGCATACAGAGGCCTCGCATATAAGTAATTTCCGGTAAAAACGCTTTTTTCATAGCCATTGCCTATTCACTATTGACCAGGTGCCACTGCAGGTGTCGGTACCACACGTGGACCTTGAGACTCTGTAGCTGGTTGTTTAACTACCGGAGATGTAGATGTAGGGGGTTGAGGTGTTGCAGCTTTTTCAGGTTGTGCCGGTTGAGCTGGTACAGCCTGACCATTTGCTTTAGCAGCCGCTTCTGCCTTAGCCTTAGCTTCTGCTTCAGCCTTAGCTTTTGCTTCAGCTTCTCGTTTCAAGCGTAATTCTTTTTCAAGTGGTACCACTGGTTTGTCATAAACAGTGATATCCGTTTCAAATAGACGTCCCCATGGGAATGTAGCTTTTACTGTACGAGGATTGATTTTAAGGTATTTTTCAGCGAAATCTTGAATGCGTTCACCTAAATAACTTTCAAGACGTTCATTTAATTCACCAGAGTAACGAACATTGTCTGTTCTGATAGAATCTTGCATACGATAAATATCTTTGCGGATATTTGCTTGATATGCCCAGTTATCCAAATATTGTTGCGTCAACATATCACGATGACCTTCTGGACTCATAGATTTAAGCAATAATCCTTGAGCAATAGCGTAACCTACTGTGTTACTTGCTGTATTCCAACCATTATACGCACCGATTTTGTACAACAAATCTCGTTTATACATAGCGGATACCAATGTATTATCTGCGCCATTATTGAAAGCAATATCTGCAACGCTTACGTTCACACCAGAGTCAACAGCTTGTTGAATGCGATCTACGAAAGCATTTGTAGAGTTAGAGATCATTGGGAAGTTTTCGAAGTTTTCAGACTCGCCTGTACTCGTAGTAAGAGGTGTATTAACAGCCAATAATACAGTTGGTTTACCTTGTGTCACCATCGTGCCACCTACAGCCTCAACGTGTTGAGCAATTGTTTTATCAATCGTTTGATCTTCGTAACCTGGTAATGTTTTACCTCCGCCACCGAGTGGATAAATTACGGAGAATGTAGGTTTTTCTGTGCTCACATCGGTACGGGAACGCGCCATCAATAAGAGACCAAGTTGGTCAGCACCAGGGAAGCTACCGTATTTTTCAACAGAAATATCCTTGGAATATTTGTTAAGGTAACGACCTTCTAGAGCGGATTGAGATAATTGAGATGTATCATCATGACCTAATGCAAAGTAGTCGAATACACCACTGCGAGTTTCATCAATCAACTCTTTGTTGATTTTCATATTTTTTTGACGGCGGTCAAACCAGTCTTGCAAGTATTCCACAGGAACAGAGGCTTGTAGGCTCATCAATTTTTGAGTTTCTTCTTGCGTTAAAGAGCCAGAATCTAATTTATCTTGTAATGCAGCGATTTGGAAGATAGTTGGGCCATATTCCGCATAGTAGGCCGGTTCAGTACCACCACCACTCGCGCGTGGGGAACGCATTACGGTACCAAATCCATAGATGCGTACATTTTTATTACGCGCTTTTAAACCTTCAATACGTTTCAAGCGATTTTGCAATGTGCTAAGAGGAATATTATGTTTACGAGAATCTACAAGACCTCCATAAATAAGAGTATCTGTACTTAATACCATAACATCAGCACGACCTGCATTTTGCTCTACCCAAGCCATAATTTGATCAGCTTGACCTTGGTACGTCTTACCAGAAATCAAGTGTTGAGGTGGTGTCAACACAGTCATACCCGCCTCACGAGCTGTATCAACTGTATATTGCAAACTTACAGGACGATCATCTTGAGGTACATATAATACGGTTTCTGCATCAATTTTGATGGATGTACCTGTAGCAATGGCTGTAACCATTAATGCTACTTTCAACCATTTATTTGTCATAAAGCAAATCTCCTTCTGTGTACACGAGTACTCTCGACTCGAAAATTAACTCTTATATAATACTCTTTTTTTCTGACACTTTTATGAAATACTTAATAGTATAATTATATCATTTACCTGTTATTTCTCAAATGCAGTGCCTTTAGCTTTAGCGCACTTTGGGTAAGCTCCAATTATATTTAATAGCTAGTAAACGGATAACTAGTACAACGGTAAACGCACCATATACAGCCTCTCCAACCCAGTTAGAAATAACCATTAAGTAATAAACGATGCCCCCAATAACACTAGGTAGAGCATACACATCTTCTTTTAAAACAGACGGAATCCGTTGAGCCAGCATATCTCGGATAATACCACCACCAACAGCAGTAATAGTTCCTAATAAAACAATGAAAATTGGCAACTCAGGATATAGTTTAAATCCTGCAGATGCTCCGGTTACAGTAAAAGATGCCAACCCGACTGCATCGGCTAATAAATAGCTTGCTCGGCTACGAGGGCCCATAGCATGCTTGCGATAACGGCTGTTATAGATAATAAATACGATAATTGTTACGGAAATAACCACAGTTACATATACAATATTGCGTAACGAATTCGGCGGAAAATACCCCAAGAGAACATCACGTACAATTCCACCACCGATTGCCGTAGCCAGTGCCAATACAGCCATACCAAATATATCCATTCTCCGCGCCACCCCAACAAGTGCTCCGGAGATAGCAAAGGCAATAGTGCCAATCATATCAAATATATACCAAATAATATCCATAATACCCTCACACAATCTATTCGCATAACTTCGCACACTATGATAGACTTTATGTAAGATATTATACATTAAGAGGTATGAGAATGACAAAGAACATTACACCTATAGAGATTAAAAATATGGATGAGCGTAGCCGTGACGAGTATTTCATGGCGTTTGCTCTAGAGGAAGCTCGCAAGGCCTATAACCTAGGAGAAATTCCTATCGGCGCTATCTTAGTGCAAAACAATACAATCATTTCACGCCACCATAATCGCCGTGAATTAGATCACGATGCAACAGCTCATGCAGAAGTGCTCGTCATCCGCGAAGCATGCGATGTACTCAAGCGCTGGCGGTTGACTGGTTGTACCCTGTATGTTACGATAGAGCCGTGTCCGATGTGCGCTGGAGCCATCATCAACAGTCGTATTGACCGTGTTGTATATGGTGCAAGTGATTACAAAGGAGGCGCTGTAGAGTCTCTTTTCAATGTACTCTCTCACCCTGGTTTAAATCATGAACCCGAATTAGCATCGGGTGTCCTTGGTGATGAATGTAGTCAAATCATGAAAGACTTTTTTAAAGAGCGCCGTAAAACACGGAGGAGTACCCAAGAGGCTGAAGGGTCCGCACTCGAAATGCGGTAGGTCGGGCAACCGGCGCGGGGGTTCAAATCCCTCCTCCTCTGCCATATAAAATATATAAAGCGCTAACCATGGTTAGCGCTTTTTTGCGAAGGGACCACTACTATGAAAAAATATTACCCTTATCTCATTACGGTGAGTCATATGATTAACGACTCCTGTCAAAGTGTATTACCTGCCCTCTTGCCATTATTTATCTACACTTATGGACTTAGTTTAGAGCAGGCAGGCTTTCTCATATTAGCCAATACAGCATTATCTTCATTGTTACAGCCATTATTAGGTTATGTCTCTGACAAGATCAATCAGCCACGGCTAATCGCCTTAGGTGTTCTGCTCTCAGCTTGTAGCACAGGTGCCATGGGTTTTGTAACCTCTTATGAAAGCTTGCTTGTTTGTGCTACCTTAGCTGGTGTAGGCTCCTCTATCTTCCACCCTGAAGGAGCGAAAATCATGAATCGCCTGGGAGGTGGTAAAAAAGGTAAAGCCATGGGTACCTTCGCCATCGGTGGTAGCTCTGGTTTTGCCATCGGTCCACTCTTTGCGGGCTCTATTGCCTATACAGTAGGACCTCATGGACTGGCAGCTTTCACCATAGTGGGGCTTATTATCTCAACGGTTTTGTTCGTCCTCATGCCGTGCATAGTAACTCAAGCACGCACTATCGACCAAGCGGTAGCTATGGAAAACCCTACACTAGTGGCTAAGCCGCTAAAGAATTACTGGAAATACTTTGGTATCTTGTTTATTATCATCCTAAGCCAATCAGTAAACTTCCGCGTTATCAATGCATTTATTCCTATCTTCTGGACTCGTGAACTCGGCACTAGCCCAGAGCAAGGTAGCTTTGCATTAACCATATTCTTTAGTATCGGTATCTTCATGACATATATTGGCGGTCTATTAGGCGACAAATATGGTCCCATTAAAATCATTAGACTATCCCTATTGATTTGGTTGCCAGCCATGTTCCTATTAACAGAAGTGCCAACCTTCTCCCCTGTTATCATGATGCCTATAGCCTATATGTTACTACTCATGATTGGCGCTGCTAAAGCTCTTAGCTACAGCCCCGTTATCGTACTAGGCCAAACCTACCTTGCTAAAAGCATCGGCTTTGCGTCCGGTATTACCCTCGGGGTGAGCCAAACTATCGGCGGTATCATCGCACCTGTAGTAGGTAACCTTGCGGATACCTATTCTTTACCTGCCGCTATGATGACACTCGTACCATTCCTAGTAGTAGGTCTTGGGGCTTCATTGATACTTAAAGATCCTAAAAAATTACAATAAAAAAGGCTGTTGTTTCTAAATTGGAAACAACGGTTTTTTAGTATCAAAATATTTGAATTTTTGCCAAATTATATATTTATACCTTATCTAGTTCTTTCAGTCTATCTTCCATAATAGATATTTTAATCAATGCCCTTTGCTTCTTTAAATCTGCTACAGTTCCCAGTAATATAGCTATGCAAAATGTATTTAACAACAAAAAAACAAAATCAATAATTATTGTATGCTTTAAATATCCTATTACGACAAGGAAAACACTAATCACAAAGAAAATTCCGTAAAACCACCAAGCACGCCCTCCTGGAAGCTCCATAAATAAAGCTACTAACCATCCAGCAAAAGAGACAACAAGAGTAAATAAAGAAATCATAGATAAAAAATCAAAATAAACAGTAGTAATCATAAACTCTTTAGTGGCTGGTCCTAATACAATTACTTGAGTAGCTAAATCTAATCCATAAGTGAAAATTCCCGCACTTATCACACCAAATACAACGGAACTCCATATAAAAGTAAACTTACTGTCTAATTCTGCTCGTCCTTTAATTATTTCCCAGCTCAAATCACGCACTGAAAGATTTTTTATCTCATCGCAAATTTTCAATTTGTATGTACGCCAATATCTTTTATCTGCACTCGGAAATACTTTATGATAAAAATAAACAAACTTTTGGGGAAAGCTAGCTTTTTTAGGTAATAACACACTCATATAAACACACCTCAAACTATCTAGATTATAATTAGAATATCTTATTCTAATATACCTTTATATATCACCAACTATACATCATATCCTTAGTAAGGCTAAGAAAACAACCCCCTTTGCAAAAATTTTTCTGCATCGGGGGTTAATTTATTTTAAAACTTAGTGTTTTAGCATTTCATTCAATATAACTACGTCCGTTTCTTTCATACCTTGTGCCACAGCACCAATACTGCGGATAGTTTCATCAACGGAGTATGCTACAAGGCCATCGCCTTTTTGGTAGTTTTTGTTAAGGCGAGCTTGTTTATATCCCATAAAGGCGCCATCAAGGGAAATTGCAATTTTACCTGCACAGGATGGTTTCGCACCATCACATACGATACCAGATAGACTTGCAAGACCATTTACAAGGGTATTCTCAATGATATCTTTACTATCACCTTTCAAAAAGGCTATGCCTGCTACGCTTACCACACCGGCAGATACAACGCCACAGTATGCAGACAATTTACCAATACCAGATTTAACGTAAAGAGTTAGCAAGTTAGCAAAGACGAGAGCGCGATACAATTCATCTTCACTTTTACCAAGTTCCTCGGCAGTCGTAATGATTGGTACAGACACGGTTAAACCTTGATTACCAGAGCCAGAGCAGATAACGACAGGCAAAGGACAACCACTCATACGCGCATCAGAGCCAGCTGCGGCACGAGCCTTACATTTCGTTTCGAGAGATGGATTTTCTTCATCTAACAATAACAATTGTCCAATATTAGATCCATAATCATTGGATAGACCTTCCTTAGAAATTGCAGTATTATACTCAACTTGCTGTTTAATTTGAGGTAGGATACCAGAAATATCACCTGTTAAAGCAAATTCGTAAATGCTATCGAAGGTCATGGCATATTCTGTTTTAGCCGCTTTCTTGATTTCATTGACTGTTTCAGAGACAATCTCGCCATCTACTGATACATAGGTTACATTCGTATGGTCATTTTCAATGCGAACAACCGCTGTATGTTCATCTGTTTCTGCAGTGATTTCTATATATAGATTATCTACGCCTTCAGCAAGTGAAACGGTACAGAAGTTAGCATCAAGCAATGTACCAAGCCATTTGCGATCTTCGTCTGTAGCAGATTCCAACACCTCAAGTTCACGCTCTGGATGACCTACAATAGCACCCAGTGTAGCGGCCGCCGTTAGTCCTTTTCGCCCCCCAGAATTTGGAATGACTACAGATTTTACATTTTTGATAATATTCGCGCTGCATCTTGCGTGAATATGGTTAGGAAACTCATCTAAAACAGAGACTGCCTTCGCAGCCGCATAAGCCAATGCAATTGGCTCAGTACAACCGAAGGCAGGACGCATCTCTGACTGTAACAAAGAAATATAATCCATCTTATACTTCCGCAATAATTTCCACTTCTACAATAACGCCTAATGGAAGGTCTTTTACTGCTACACATGAACGAGCTGGTTTAGAAGTGAAATATTTAGCATACACTTCATTAAATGCTTTGAAATCACCAATATCAGCTAAGAAGCAAGTTGTTTTAACAACCTTGGAAAAGTCTGTACCAGCTTCAGTCAATACGGCTTCAATATTTTTGCATACTTGTTCAGTTTGCTCTACAATGCCCCCTTCAACAACTGTACCAGTTGCAGGATTGAGTGGAATTTGACCAGAAGCAAATAATAAACCGCCAACCACTTTAGCTTGAGAGTAAGGGCCTACTGCTGCTGGTGCTTTGTCTGTAGAAATTGTTTTCATGATAAATCTCCTTTTATAAATAAATATAAATTAATATGACTATATTTAAGGCGAGAAACTCATGTTGATGCCTCAATATATATGACTTACCTCAATATATCACATATAAAATAAAAGTACGTATATAACCAATTATTTAATTGATTTGAATGCATTGTCAAATATTGGTTTGAAATAATCACGTTGTACATCAGTTGTTATACCTACATACAACACTGGTTTTCCTGGCTTCAACACAAATGCAGCATTTGCATAGAGTGGAGTTTGTACATTTCCATCTGCATATAACAAGCGAGAGCTTGCTGCATATGTTTGATATTTTGTACCAGCCACCGGATGTACTTGTTCTGCATTTTCTACGGTTAGAGTTTTAAGTGTTTTAGGCATAATCGTTGCTTTTTGGGGATCACGACTAGATACATTAATAGGTCCATTTAAAGGAACTACCGTTGTGCTAGTGGGAATCTGTTTATTTATTGTTCCTAATAGAAGTTGCTCTGTTACAGGATCAATTTGACCTTTATCAAGAGCGGCCATTGCCGCTATAAACATAGGGTCATTAGCCTTTTCTTTAGCCACTTGTTGCGCTATTTGTTTAACATCTACAGCCACTACGAATGCATCTTTTTGACCAGTTTTATCTGCCCCTTGCAATTGGTATATATCAAAATTAGTACCAAAGTTTTGGAAAAATTCCTTTGCCATCATATTCGACATCGTAGATTTTGAAGGTTCTTCATTTAATTGTTTTTCTACAAAATCACGTGTATTTGTTTTGGATGCAGAAACAACAGTTACATTGTTAGGCACTATCATGGATCCTGCAATTGTTTGTACATCCTTAGCAAAACCTACGCCAGATACAGTACCCATTAGGCAAGCTGCACAAGCCAATACTTTCAAAGATTTCATATTATTTTCCTCCCTTGAGAGATTGTGTTTGATACATATGATTCAACTCATTAGCCCAATAATCATGGCTAGAGTCATCAGACATTAAAAGCTGTAAAGATACACCTTTATCTGTAGGAACAGCATAACCAATTAAGGAATAGGTATTTCTAAAGCCATCATATTTTAGACTACCGCGTAAATCGCCTGTCACAGCTGTACCATAGCGTGTTTGAACAGGTTTATAGGCCACATGCGTTGCATCTAGGCTTACTTGTTTTGCCATAAAGTCTACATAAGAACGGACCTCTTCTATACTTTTAGGAGATGATTTCTTATCTGTGGCAAGCATTTTATCAAAGACACCTATAATTTGAGAAGGTAACTTATCATTTATCGTTTTTAGATCTTTAGATAATTTAGCACCTTCAATAGTATTGCTCTTCAGGCCTTGTAATTGTTGTTGGGCCGTCTCTTTGGAGTAAGATTCTACATATTTAGAGATAGAATGCTTTAATGCAGCTTTTTCCGCATCTGACCCCTTCTCTAAAATAGTCTTATTCATACCTATAACTTGATCAATTGCATTTTTAGAATAGTTAATAACAATTAAACCACCTATATGATGTCCTTGTTTATCAGTACCTTGCAGTTGATAGAAGGAGTAACCATCAAGAAAATCCCCCTTCACTGGTTCAACAGCTACACCAGTCTGTACTTTCACAACATTATTAATAGTATCAACAGCAGATTTATTTGCTACTTTGAGAAATTTATCTTGTTCTTGATTACGCAATCTTGCATCAGTAGAAATATGCACAACTTCTACAGCTTTCACAGTTGGGGAAGTTGTGCCGTACATACCATAACCTAAATCTACCGTATCAGCACATGCCACTGCCCCCATACCCACAGTTAAACAGGTGGCACAAGCCAATGTCATCAACTTTTTATTGAGAGTTCTCATAAGACACCTCACCTTTTTAACAATACACTATATATAGATTGTTAGATAATCTATGCAGTATATATTAAGAGTTTAAAGGAGAATCTATACTGCATATATTAATTATTATACTATATCGACATATATAACTGTATAGTATAATTTACAAGCTTACCTTTCTGCTATACAATACATAAATAGACATGTAAAGATGATATATGTATGAGAAATGGAAAGGAGTGCACACTCGGTGTGCTTTTAACATGATACAAGAATTAATTCCTCTCACTAGGCCTCGCACATTAGCTGCTGCATTGGGGCCTACCATTTTAGGTGCCGCCTTTAGTTATTATGCATTTGGTGCTGCTCAGGGTACAGGTCTTGCCATTTTCCATACAATGCTCATATTTTTAGCTGTTGTAACAGCCCAAATTGTAGCTAATTTATGGAATGAATATAAAGACTTTAAATCTGGACTCGATGCTGGTCAAAAGGTAGGTAATGCTGGTTCTATCACACGTGGCGTTATAACACCAGAGCTCATTATAACGATGATTAAAGTACTCATGTTTGTACCCATTATTATTGGTCTTTATTTATCTGCTACTATAACTTGGTACTACATCCCGGTAGGCTTCCTATGTATTCTAATTAGTTTCCTTTACTCTGGCGGTCCAAAACCAATTTCTCGAACACCATTTGGAGAAATTTCCTCTGGTATCGCCATGGGTTTTGCTATCGTACTCATTACAGGCTATGCTTGGACACGAGAATTATCCTTAGCCCTGTTAATTCCTGCAATTTCATCTACATTGCTAGTTGGTTCCATCATGTTGACGAATAATATCCGAGATATTCGTAATGATGAAAGCCATGGACGTCACACGTTGCCAATCGTGCTTGGTCGTGAAAGAGCACTCAGCTTAATGAGTATCTCATATATTTTCAATTTTATTTGGATCATTGCTTGGATTATAGTAGGCCATATGACATGGTTCGCCTTATTAGCATTCCTTGCAGCACCACTAGCTTTCAAAACAATTCATACATTATCTACCAATACAGATGAGTTCCAACTAGATAAGGCTATGGGTACTACCGCTGGGGCAGCTATGATTTATCAACTAATGTGGGCGATTGGACTTATCATGGGCAAATTATTTTAAAAATGAACATACTTATATTATAGGTTCTCCATAGTTTTTAGTTATGGAGAACCTATAATAATTCCTTCTTGATAGATAGGAAATTATTTAGTACTATAGATTTAATGTTTTATATGTAATTATTGTATAAGGAGTGTGTCTAATGAGAAAATTTTTAGCATTGGCAGCTACTGTAATCCTTGGCGGCGCTTTATTAATCGCAGGCTGTGGTAACGACAACAAACAAGCTGCTAGCGATGGCAAACAAGTATTAAAAATTGGGGCAACAGCAGTACCTCACGCAGAAATTTTGGAACAAGTTAAACCAATCTTAGCAAAAGATGGTATCGAATTAAAAATCACTGAATTTACTGATTACAACACACCTAACTTGGCTTTAGGGGACAAAGAAATTGATGCCAACTTCTTCCAACACGTACCTTACATGGAGGAATTCGCAAAAGCTCACAAACTTGACTTAGTATCTGCCGGTGGTGTTCATCTTGAGCCAATGGGTTTATACTCCCGTAAAATCAAAGATTTGAAAGATCTTCCAAAAGGCGCTAAAATCGCTATTCCTAATGACCCTACAAACGGTGGCCGTGCATTATTGTTATTACAAAAACAAGGTCTAATTACATTAAAAGACTCTACAAACATCTTATCTACAGTGCAAGATATTACTGCGAACCCTAACGAATATCAATTCGTAGAATTAGAAGCAGCACAAGTACCTCGTTCCCTTGACGATGTAGCCTTAGCCGCTATCAACACTAACTTTGCATTAAACGCAGGTCTTAACCCTGGCAAAGATGCATTGGCAATTGAAAATAACGATTCCCCTTACGTAAATATCGTAACTGTACTTAAAGGCAATGAAAATGACCCTCGCATCAAAAAATTGATGGCTGCACTTCATAGTCCTGAAATTATCAAATTCATCCAAGAAAAATACCAAGGTGCTATTGTTCCTGCATTCTAAGGTATACCAAAAAGAGACCACATCAACGTGGTCTCTTTTTTATATGTTATCGGCCCCAAATCTAAAAGGTAATAAACCTTCTAATTCAACAACTGTATAGTCCCCTCTTAAATTCGCCATTATAATACGAGGTATTTCAAATTCAGAAATCACCTGACGACAAGCACCACATGGTGCACAAGGCCCTTCCGTATCAGCAACTACGGCAAGGGCTTTAAATTTTGTTTGCCCTTCCGACACAGCCTTAAATATAGCAGTTCTCTCCGCACAATTAGTTAATCCATAAGAAGCGTTTTCTATATTACACCCTTCATAGATGGTTCCATCTTCGCAAAGAAGGGCTGCGCCCACACCAAAATGTGAATAAGGACTATAGGTTTTGTCGCGAGCCACAATAGCACGATTGATGAGCTTTTGAATATCCTTTTCTTTCATATTGCACTCCTCACTCTACAACATCTAGTATAGTATCCACTACTTTAGGTGCAGTATTACCAATAGTAATCGCCGCTAAATAGGTCTGGGCCGCATTAGTGAATAAGCTTTCATCAGAAGCATATAGTGTAGCTATCCTTTCACCCATTCTGACAGCGTCCCCAGTTTTTTTGTGCATTACAATACCTGCACTATAATCGATGGGGCCATCTTTAACGGTCCGACCAGCTCCAAGCATAACGGATGCAATCCCGCATTGTTCTGTATTCATATGGGTAATATAACCGTCTTGAGGCGCTATCACATCATAGGTAAACTGGCCGATTGTCAATATACTTTCATCATCGATAACGCGGCTATCTCCTCCTTGAGCATCAACCATTAAACGTAATCGTTCTAGGGCTACGCCAGAATCTAATGCTTGTTGCACACGATTAAGAGCAGTTTCATAATCACACATATGACTCAATACGAGCATATGAGCAGCCATGATAATACATTCATGCGTTAAATCCTCTGGACCATGACCTTTCAACGTATCAATAACCTCGCGAATCTCCAAAGCATTTCCAATAGCATGGCCTAGCGGTCGATCCATATCCGTCAAAATAGCCTTAACTGAACGACCATTTTCCTTTCCAATATCTACCATTGCTTTAGCCAATTCACTAGCATCCTCTATGTTTTTCATAAAGGCACCACTGCCAACCTTTACATCTAACAAAATTGCTTGAGCACCAGAAGCCAATTTTTTGCTCATAACAGAGGATGCAATAAGAGGGATACTATCAACAGTTCCCGTCACATCGCGCAAAGCATATAGCTTTTTATCAGCAGGTGCAAGCCCTTCCGACTGACCAATAACAGCAAGACCAATTTTATTAACTTGATTGATAAAAGCATCTTGCTCTAAAGATACCTTTAAATTTGGAATAGATTCCATCTTATCAATAGTGCCACCTGTATGACCAAGTCCACGTCCAGACATCTTAGCCACCTTGCCTCCACAAGCGGCTACGAGAGGCGCAATAATAAGTGTGGTCTTATCTCCTACGCCACCTGTACTATGTTTATCTACGGTGATCCCATCAATATTCGATAAGTCTACCATATTACCTGATTGAGCCATAGCCAAGGTCAAAGTTCCTAGTTCGCGAGCATTCATACCATTAAAAACTATGGTCATCAAGAGCGCACTCACTTGGTAATCAGGGATTTCCCCCTTTACATAGCCATCTATGACAAAGCGGATTTCTTTATCTGATAACGGCAAGTCCGCCCTTTTCTTCAGAATAATATCATACATACGCATAGTTACACCGCCATTCTAAGAAACCACCTAAGCATAGCCTAGGTGGTTTTCTATTATACTTCTTCGTTCAAGTGATTCTTTAATAACTCTACAGCTGCACTGGCTCCAATTCGGCTACAACCTTCTGCAATATAGGCTTTCATATCCGTAATAGAGCGAATACCCCCTGCGGCCTTAATCTGTACATTAGGACCAATATGCTTTTTAAAGAGTCTAATATCTTCAAGGCTTGCACCGCCGCTACCAAATCCAGTAGATGTTTTAATATAGTCTGCGCCACCATTTGTAATACATTTGCAAAGCGCTACCTTTTCAGAATCTGTAAGATAACAAGTTTCAATGATAACTTTTAAAATCTTATCACCACAAGCCTTCTTAAGCGCCTCAATTTCGCTAGTTACCGCTTCAAAATCACCTTGCTTTACATCTCCAAGATTAATAACCATATCAATTTCAGAAGCGCCCTCTTCAATAGCCTGTTTCGTTTCGGCCACCTTTACCTCTGTTGTTTCATATCCTAAAGGGAACCCGATAACGGTACATATGTTAAGTTCTGGATATGCTTCATGGGCGGATGCTACAAAATCTGGAGGAATACAAACAGATGCAGTTTTATACCTTAAACCATCCTCACAAACTTCTTTAATATCATCCCATGTGGCTATAGGACGCAATAATGTATGATCTACATAAGCTAATAATTCTTTCCCCAACATAGTACCTCTCCTTACTAAAAGAACGACATTTGTTCTGGTTCTGGCTCTTTATGTAATGCATCTTGAGCAGAGCGATTTTTATCATCAATGAATGGTTCTAATGGTACGCCTGTAATCTTTAATAAATCTGGTAAACTATTAACGCCTTTTAACTTAGCAGCTTCTAATACAACCTTTGCACAAGTCTCTGCATCATCCAGTGCATAGTGATGTTTAAACTCAACTCCAATGTATGCGGCCATTGTATTCAACTTATGATTAACCAAATCAGGCCATACCGCACGTGAAAGTTTAACTGTACATGCATAATCTAGTTCTGGCCAAGGGATTTTATAATAATCTAAAGTAGCACGCAATACGTTCATATCGAATTTCGCATTGTGAGCCACCATAATATTCCCTTTTAAATGATTTTCATAAATGGCATTCCACAACTGATCAAAGGTCTTTTCATGAATAACATCCTTCGGTTGGATACCATGAATTTCAATACATTCATCATCAAAACTCATAAACGGAGGCTTGATGAGGCTATATGCCTTTTTGGTAATTTGTCCGTCCTTTACGGTAATAACCGCCAAGGAGCACGCACTATTTTTAAATTTATTTGCTGTTTCAAAGTCTAATGCAACAAAATCTAACATAGGACTCCTTTCAAAATCTATATATAAGAATTATATTCATTTACTCTACTTATTATAGCATGAAATAGACTATAATCTACTGTTCAAAGGTGACCAATAATCACCTCATTCACACCAATTTTAATTGACAGATAGGCCCTCAGTATGTGAAAATTATTTAGATATGTATGTAGTATGGAGGTTGCAACATGGCAGATGACAGATTAATCGTTGCCCTTGACGTATCCACGATGGATGCAGTGAAAGAAATCGTATTATCCCTCGGTGATTCGGTTAGCTTTTACAAGGTCGGCATGGAGCTATTCTACGCCGAAGGAGCAAAAACAATTCGTTTTTTACAGGAGCAAAACAAACAAGTATTTCTTGATTTGAAATTGCACGACATTCCAAATACCGTAGCCCATGGCGTAGCTTCCTTAACACGTCTCGGCGCTAGTTTAATTACTTTACATGGTCAAGGTGGTCCTGTCATGATGAAAGCTGCTGTTGAGGCAGCTCGTGAGAGTGGCAAAGAACTAGGCGTGGAACGCCCAAAATTATTAGCCATCACCGCATTAACTAGCTTTGACGATGAATCTTGGACTGCTATTGGTGGTCAGCTACCAATTTCCGACCAAGTCATTCGACTTGCAAAACTCGCTAAGGACTGTGGTATGGATGGTGTTGTATGTTCCGCATTAGAAGCTAAAATGATTCGGGAAGCATGTGGCGATGACTTCCTCATCGTTACCCCTGGTATTCGCCCTTCCTTTGCAACAACAGACGACCAAAAACGGGTTGCTACACCAGCTAGTGCATTACAAGATGGAGCATCTCGCCTTGTTATCGGTCGACCTATTACACAAGCCGAAAACCCTCGTGAAGCGGTTCGTTTAATTATTGAAGAAATGGAGAAAGTATCCAAATGATGACAGAACAAGAAGTAAAACAATTACTGATCGACACTCAAGCTATTTTAGAAGGTCACTTCCTTTTGACATCTGGTCTCCACAGTCCAATGTACGTTGAAAAATTCAATGTATTACAACACCCAAAATATACTGAAAAACTTTGTAAAGAATTAGCTGAACGCTTCCGCGATCAAAATGTGGAACTTGTTATTGGACCTATGACTGGCGGCATCTTACTTGCTCACGAAGTAGGTAAAGCTCTTGGCACTCGTGCTATCTTCACAGAACGTGAAAAAGGCATAATGACATTGCGTCGTGGCTTTAAAATCGAGCCAGGCACTCGTGTCCTTATCGTAGAAGATATCGTAACAACTGGTGGTTCTGTACAAGAAGTAGTAAATGTTGTCAACCAATCCGGTGGTGAAATCGTAGGTGTAGGCCTTCTTGTTAACCGTTCTGGGGGCAAAGCAGAATTCGGTGTACCTCATGAAAAGGTACAAGCATTACTTAATCTTGAAGTTCCAACTTATAAACCTGAAGAATGCCCTCTTTGCAAAGACGGCGTAGCTATGACAGAACGCGGTTCTAAACACATCAAATAATTTTTTAACGACCTATATACATGCATAGGTCGTTTTTCATTAGGAAGTTAATAAAATATTCCCAGTCCATCAACTACTGTCTATATTTATAAATAGATACAAAAAGAGCTCCTTCACTGAGGAGCTCTTTTTGTTTGTGTGTAGTTATTGTGTGTAAGAGAGAGATTCTGATACGAATGTATCACATAGAGTATGTGGCTCTATGGTGGCCATGAATGCACTTTCATGACCACGTACTCTATAATCTTATAAGAGAAATGGACTCATAAAGTATCGTTAGTTTTGTGTAGCTTGTGGCACACCTTGTTCACTTTGTTGTTGTGGTGCATTACCATTAGTTTGTTGAGGTGGTTGGCCTTGCATAGGCATTTGACCTTGTGGAGGCATTTGACCATTTGAATGCATATGCTGGCCATTATTTGGTCCCATACCATCTTGAGGCATCATTTGGTTTTGACCATTTTGGTGCATATGCTCGCCATTATTTGGCCCCATGCCATCTTGAGGCATCATTTGATTATTTCCATCCATCATATGTTTATCCATATATTTATTAGGACCATCATGTCTATGTGGCTTTCTAAACTGTTGTTCATTCGTTTTCATCCATTCACCAAAATTAGGTAAATCATTAACAGCAAAAGATGTACATGCCCCAACAGCACAAATTACGGTTAAAATCGCTGTTATTATAATTCGTCTCATAAATCCTCCTTAGTCCACATTGCGGAAGTAACGTTCACGCACACCGCGAAGCTCTGTACCAACAAAGACGCATGTAAGTCCACCAAATAGACCTACACCACCAAGTGCCACTAAAGTTACAATGGACAATACTGGAAATGCAGTAACATTCTCAAATGGTTGCCATGAGCTACCTAGTAAGAACAAGATAGCCGGTGTAATAATGAATATAAGAGCACCTACAATATAGGATAAGGCACTTCCAATAGAGAGCAAAGTCTTAGATGCTTTTTTAGCCATCCCCGGTAATTGAGGTAAAAGACGCTCTTTATAATCATCAAATCGTGCATAAATTTCCTGCATATTAACGGATTTACTTTCACTACCATCTTGATTCATTGTGTCTGTAATGATACCTGCATCTACGTAGGATGCATATATTTCCTCTGGAGTCCCTAAGGATTTAATGATCTCACTATCGGTAAGACCCTTTTCATAACCTACCGCAAAATGTTCTTCATAAACCTCTATAATACTCTCCACATCTGCAACACGTGCTTTTTTAAATATATTACGCAATGCATCCAAAAAGCTATTTTTGTTCATTATTATCGACTCCTTTCAACAGCATATTGATAACACCAGAAAAATCATCCCATTCTTGACGCATCTTGTTATATGCTGCACGGCCTTCGTTCGTGATATGATAGTATTTCCGTGATGGGCCTGTAGAAGACTCCTTTAAATACGTTTCAACATACTTTTCTTTTTTCAGTCTGTTAAACAATGGATATATCGTTCCTTCAGATATTTCAATATATTCTGAAATGGTGCTTACGATTTCGTATCCGTAGCGATCATTTTGTGTTAATAATGCTAGCACCAGCATGTCCATAACACCTTTTTTTAATTGAACTTGCATAGTTCCTCCCTTTTAGGCTGTACTTGCCTGCCAATGTGAAAGCTCTCTTACGGTCACTATCATGTACTGACAAATACATAATAACATAAGGTACCTCGGAACGCAAGGTACTTTGTAAAAAAATATTAGAACTTAATATATTTTTTTCTATTTCTAATCTATAAACACAGTTAATTTCTGCATTTATAGGAAAAATTTTTTCAAAAAAATTTTCTTATTTATGGTATTTTTTATACAAAATCTATTAAAGCACCCTATTATAACTAAAAATCCTCATCTAAAAGATGAGGATTTTCTAACACTACAAAAGAAAGTAATGCATTATTGGAATACTTAATTAAATTTTATTTACTAGATTCTAATTTGAAGACGCTTCCCCTAATTTAAGCTGTGCGCTCTTCATTTTGCCGTTATGAGTATAGGATACCAAAATTGTATCTCCAGGGCTCTTAGCATCAATTTGTTCTTTTAATTCGAGTAAGGTAGTAATATCTTTACCATCAATTTGTGCAATCGTATCCCCTTCTACGAGACCAGCTTGTGCAGCAGGACCATTAGAATCAAGTTGAACAACAAGAAGTCCATCACCTTCATAGGTTACATTATTGCGCGCTGCAGTTTGACGGTCTACAGCCCACACCCCAATATAAGGGCGAATGACCTTACCATTTTTAATAATAGAATCAACAATTGTCATCGCAGAATTAATTGGAATAGCAAAGCCCATACCTTCAATTCCCTCTTTAGAGATTTTAGAGCTATTGATACCAATTAACTCACCATCTGCATTAATAAGCGCACCACCTGAGTTACCTGGATTAATGGCTGCATCAGTTTGAATCAATGGGAATCGTTGACCTTGATCATCAATTGTACGTGCTAAGGCACTAATAACACCAGAGGTAACTGAACCTTTAAACTCAAGACCTAAAGGATTGCCAATAGCAATAGCTGGCTCCCCTACTTGCAAGGAGTCAGAGTCACCAATTTTGATAGGTTTAATATCTTTTGGAGGTTTAATTTTTACAACTGCTAAGTCCGTCTGTGAATCTGAACCTATAACAGTCCCCGTCACCGTACTGCCATCAGACAATGATACTGTAACCTCCCCATTTCTAGCCCCCGCTACCACATGTTTATTTGTTATAATATGTCCGTCATTATCGATAAGCACACCAGATCCGACACCTTCTCCAGCATAGATAGTACGGTTAAAAATATCCTTTTGAAATACTTGTGTTGTAATCCCTACTACAGCTGGCCCAGATTCTTTAGCTGCTTGTACTACATAGGTATTACGCGTTTCAGTAATAGGCTTAGTCTGTTTAGTTTGTTCTCTCACGTTTGTTGGTTGCGTATTAACAGGGCTGCCAAAGAAATAGTATCCTCCGCCTACCCCAATACCCAAAGCAAGAATACACGCAATTACTGTTTTCTTATATTTTGAAAATGTCATGTAGATCTCCTTATATTCTTCTTAATATTCTTCTACATCACCCATAACGTCTTAATGATGATTATAAAAGGTAAAATAAGAACCAAATCATAAATCATATAATTATGATACTTTATAAATACGCCACGTCTCACACTAATTCAAATCATCTCAAAATCAATTTTATAAAATTGATTTTGATGAACCTATTATAGTACGCCTGCTTTTACAATGCAAGATATCAATTTATAACTTTTCTTATGAAAGTATAATTATTATAACCGTATATCCTCCACTAGATAAATACCTAGAATCCTGAAAGAAGCTGTATAGAATGTATTCAAATATCTAAAATCTAAAAAACATAAAGGGCATTTACTAGCCGTCGCTAGCAAATGCCCTTTATGCATATAGTTTGAGAGTGTAAGGACTGTTGAGAGAGAGAGTATATGTGATCTAGATAAGCTTTAGAGAGAACTTATTAAGAGAGAGAAGTTAAAATATTACTTATCTAGAGTCATAGTCAGCCTTACTTAAATAAGTATACATGGAATATCTAAACTATCAAAGTAACTATATAAACAATTCTTAAACCTTTGATTATATCTCTATAATAAAATCTCTATAAAGTCATATCTAATCAACAGCCACGAACAACGTGAGTATAATGTGAATGCATATTCTCTATACTAAACGAATTTATACCCTACACCCCACACTGTAATAATATGCTTACTATCGGATGGATTATCCTCAATTTCTTCACGTAAACGATTAATATGAACTGCTACAGTTGCATAATCACCATAGGAGTCAAGTCCCCATACACGAGAATACAATTCTTCTTTGCTAAATACAATATCACGGTTACGCATCAAGAACTCCAACAATTGGAATTCTTTCTTTTTGAGATGAACTTCTTTTTCATTCACCCATACTTTCATCATTTTAGGGTCGAGACGGATTTCACCGGATTGAATAGCGTTTGTTTCCATTGCATCGCGCTCTGTTAAACGTTTATATTGCGCCAACATAGCTTTGATCTTCGCAATCAATACAGATGGAGAGAATGGCTTTTCAATATAATCATCAGCGCCTACGCCTAAGCCACGGATTTTGTCGATATCATCAAGACGCGCAGTTACCATAACGATTGGCACACGAACTTTGTCACGAATTTGACGACAAACTTCAAAGCCATCCATTTCTGGCAACATAACATCAAGGATAATAAGGTCTACAGGAGTATTTAATGCTGCTTCAATGCCATCTGTACCATTAGTCATAATCGTTACATCATAGCCCGCCACCATTAAATAATCACGCTCAATATTGGCAATATCCAAATCGTCTTCAATAATTAAGATATGTTCACTCATGATTCTTCTCCTTGCTTAGGAAACTCTAATATAATACGTAGACCATGTGGCCTTACATTTTCAATCATAACTCGGCCTTCAAAGATTTCCATAATTCGACGGATAATCGACAATCCTAGGCCACTACCTTCTTGAGGATTCGTACGAGACGAATCTACACGATAGAATGGTCGCATCAGACGCTCTAGAGATTCTGGCGGTACACCTGGTCCATCATCACTGATGACACAGTATACAAAATCATCATCACTCGTTACATCTATGACGCAATGACCAATATCGGTCATTTTATACTTAGCACTATTGTTCAACACATTCTGCAAAACACGTTGTAACAATTGTGGGTTAGCATTGATAAAAGGTGTTTCCGTAGCTATACGGGCCTTAATCTCAAGCCCCTTCGATTGATACGGAGCTAAATGATCTTCTACAAAGTCACGTACAAACTGACCTAATTCAATTCGCTCAGATGGACGAGATTCTTTTTTATAATTCAATGTTGTTATGAGGAATAGTTCCTCTAACATAGAATCTAAATCATTGGCCCGTTTCAAAATAATCCCCATGTATCTTTTTTGTTGCTCTTCCATTGGTGCAATACCGTCACGAACGCCTTCAGCATACGCTTTAATAGCCGTCAACGGAGTTCGTATATCATGGGATATACCAGCGAGTAACTCTTTTTGTTGCTCCTGTTCCATTTCAATCTGACGATTTGCCATTTCTAACGACTTTGTCATGTTCTTAACGTGAATCATGATAAATCGTGTAACAAATCGGTTAATAGCAAAAAATGTAACAATAAAGAGCAATATGGAAACTACGATAATATAGAAAGATACGGATTCCATTAAGCTATCACTACCATGAGTAGCACGCCTAATCGCAATATGGTATACATAGGAATGACGTCCATCGTACTTTCTCATTTCGTAAACGAAAGTATTATTGGATTGATATACGATGCCCTGTAATTCAGGGTTAACATCAATAAGACCAACAATGGCAGAAGCACTATAGATTTGTGGATTACCGTAGTTATACACCATACTTCCTTGATCAAGTACTTCAACATATACTTCCTTTGGATCAAGTAAGCTATAGCTAGGCTTAACCAAGCTATTAATTAGATCATTTTCTAACCCATAAAAGGTAATGGTTTCAGTTATTCGACTAACACTTTTAAACTGTTGTTCCTGCTCAATACGCAAATAGTAACCGGCATTGGCCAATATGCGCAAACCTGTAAAATATAGCAAAAATAAAATAATTGCTATTAAAATAGGTACAACAAACAGCACAACATTGGATATCCAAATTCGTATTTGTAAATTCACAGGATTACCTCAATATCATAAATAGTAGATACTCTCTATAGTTTACGCTATTTTTATAACTTAACGCAAGTAAAACACGCAAATATCCAACATATTTTTCACTATTCTTTCATACGTAGTTTATAATTGACCGATTATTAAAAGGTATCTCGACCCTTTTAATATCTAATACTTTTCGTAAAAATTATATTTTCACACGCACCCATGTATCTTATGGCGATATGAAAATTGGTAATATCTGATATTTCATAGTTCCTTAGTCTCCCCTTTTAATAGGAACTTGTCTATACTGTTTATAAAAAAGCTAAAATATAAAAAATGAAACAACTATTGAATCTCTTCATTTAATAAAACAAAATATATACTGAATTATACTATTTCTCTATGAGGATAGTTTAAATATGGTCAAAAAAAAGAGGATTCCTAAGAATCCTCTTTTAAAATTTGGATTAACGACGATTTGCATCGAAGAAGTTAATAGCAACTTCTGGGAACATAGCATAAGTCAATACGTCTTCGTCAGTGATGCCATTGTAGCCTTTAGAAGCTAAATCTTGACGGTAACCTTCCAATTCAGGTTCGATAAGATCTGCTGGACGGCAAGTAATAGGTTGTTCATCACCAATGATAGTTTGACGAATTTCATCAGAAATTGTACCAGGTAATTGACCATATTTACCACGAACAAGATCTTTAACTTCGTTAGGAACCATTTTGTAACGGTCGCCCATCATAACGTTCATCATAGCCATTGTACCAACGATTTGGGATGTTGGAGTTACCAATGGAGGGTAACCCAAGTCTTCACGAACGCGTGGCATTTCATCCATAACGTCAAAGAAGCGATCGCCCATACCCATTTCGTTCAATTGGTTTTGAGTATTGGACAACATACCGCCAGGAATTTGGTAACGACGAACAGCAGGGATTACATCACTAGCTGGTTTCAAGTTGAATTCTTCAGCGATTTGTTGTTTTACTTTACGGAAGTGGTCAACTAATGGAATGTATTTATCAAGGTCAAGACCAAGATCCCATTCAGTACCTTTGAACATTTCAATCATAGTTTCAGTAGCTGGTTGGCTAGTTGCATGAGCAAATGGAGAGATAGCAGTATCGATGATATCTACGCCAGCTTTAGCAGCTTCCCAGTATGTAGTACTAGCAAGACCGCAAGTGAAATGGCTATGCAAGTCGATTGGCAATTCGCCAAAACGTTTTTTGAAAGTAGAAACCAAATCATATGCATCAGCAGGTCCTAACAAACCGGACATATCTTTGATACAAAGGGAATCAGTACCCATTTCTACCAAAGTTTCAGCCACTTTCAAGAAGCTTTCAGTTGTGTGAACTGGAGAAATTGTGTATACCATAGCGGATTGAACGTGTGCACCAGCTTTTTTGGAGTACTTAATAGCAGCTTCCATATTGCGTGGGTCATTCAATGCGTCGAAAATACGGATACGGTCGATACCATTTTTTACAGCCGCATTACAGAATGCTTCTACTACGTCGTCGGAGTAGTGTTTATAGCCCAACAAATTTTGACCGCGAAGCAACATTTGCAATGGGGTATTTTTCAAATTAGCTTTCAATTTGCGAAGGCGTTCCCATGGATCTTCATTCAAGAAACGAAGACAGCTGTCATAAGTAGCGCCGCCCCAACATTCAAGAGCTTCATAACCAATATCATCTAAAAGGCCGAGCACTGGTTCCATTTGTTCGTAGCGCATACGTGTTGCCAAAATAGATTGATGACCGTCACGAAGAACGGTTTCGCAAATTCTTAATTTTTTAGCCATGTTAATCCTCCAAATCGAAATAGTCTGTGTATGTAACTTTATACACTCATTAAACAACTATCTCATACCTATTTTTTTTACGATTTTTTCGATGTCTGCTCACACTAGCCAAACGCGCTAAAATCGTAATACATACTTATATTAGACTACTTATAAAATTCTTTGTCAACAACCACATTATGCTATTTACTCATAATTTCATGTATTCAAAGATGATTTTTTCGTGATGAATATCACAAAAAACTGCAGAGGAACTAGAGTTTAGTATGTATGTTTAATCAAATTATTTTTTTTGTAATTGCTCATTTTAATGAGAAACTAAAAATTATATCGTAATAATTTTTGGTTATTATTAAATACTTTTCAAAATATATCGGTATTTATAAATGTAGTAATTCGATAAACGTCGGTATGTTTATAAGCTCATCAATTTTATTAATAACTAAGCCGATATTTTTAAATGCATAAACATGCAAAAGAACCTGCCCATTTACGGACAGGTTCTGACCTAATCTTTAAAATTTGAGAGTCCCCATTATACGGCTTACTTCTCAGGCTTAACCTTTTTAGGCGCAGTTTCAAGGACAATATTTTTACCTTCCCGTTTCACCTGAATAGAGAAAGCCCCTTCCCCTTCTTTAAAATACTCCATCTTAATATCAAGGAGCATTTTACCAATCATAGTCTCTACTTTTTCAGTTAAGAACTCACGGTAAAAAGCATCTTCTTTTTGCTTTGGACTTTGATGAACTACTGGTTTCTTAGCATCTCGCTCCATATTGAGCATAGTATCTTCGAAATTTTCTGTATCCTTAAAATTTTTCATCATATCCGCATCGGATAAACCTTTTTGAATTTTAAACTTTGCCATGTGTATCTCCTATCAGTTCAAAAATTGCTTTTTTTACGCGTACTGGATCAATACCAGACATACAATATTGATCTGGCTTAGGACAACGTCGTTTTCGACACCCCAAGCAATCTAATTCGTCATTTACGAGCACCTTAAAGGTCCCCGTCAGAGGGCCCCATAATTTAGGGTCCGTAGGGCCAAAGAGTGCTACTACAGGCTTATTTAAAGCTAACGCAATATGCAGAGCTCCCGTATCTGCAGTAACTACTACATCACAACTTTCAATTAAAGCCCCTAATTCTTGAAGTGTCGTTTTCCCTAACATATTCAGAACAATTTTATCAATACCCTCATCTGTCAAAGAGTCCAGCAAGGGTTTGTATTGAGCAGCCTCTTTAAGGCCACCTAAACAAACAAATTTCGCTCTATATTGAAGGGATTTAATGAGAAAATACCATTTTTCCTGAGGCCACTCTTTCGTTGCCCAAGAGGTACCTAATACCAGCCCAATGCGTAACGGAGTTTCTACCACGCCTCGATGTAAAGAAACGTCATTATCAATCGACTTCCATTGCTCTTCTGCCCAACTATGTAAATTTGTTGGCACCTGAAAATCCATGTGGTATAGCGTATTAGCATTAGATTCATTTAGTGAACAACTGCTCTCAATACCGTATTTATCAATGTTAAGCGATGTATCTAAATTTGCATGTTCAGTAATAGCCTTTGTTAACAACTGAGCTACCTCTACATAGCGTTTAATCACGTGTTCTGTACTAGGCTTCGTTTTATAGTTAGTAAACAGCCAATTCAACTCTTTTGTGCCACCAAGGCCAAGTCTAATGGAGGCTCCTGAAGCTAATAGTACTAGCCCTGTTATGAGTCGCCCTTGCACATCAACGGCTACATCAAATTTATAAGGCTCTAATTTGGCCTTAAGATCCCACCACATGCGCCACATTGTAGGAATATGTAGTTTTTTAGAATGTGCCTCGTATATATCCCGTTCCCAGGGAATAATTTTATCTACATAGGGATTGCCCTGCAGGAGCTCTACCATACTAGGCGTTACAATCCAATGCAACTTAGCATCAGGATACTGTTCCTTAATCCACCGCGCAGCAGGTGTAGCATGCAAAACATCACCTATGTAACTAAGGCGTACAAATAATATATTCATAGATATCCTTAGGGTACATACTATTATAGGAATAAAGCCTTTATAATGAAAGAACATTATAAAGGCTTTTTCTTAAGATTTCTTTTTACTACCACTACTATTGGATGATTTAGAAGATGTAGTATCTTCTGTTACCTTAGTAGTTTCTTCACTACCATTCTTAATGATGTTTTTTACATCTGATAATGTCAACTCATTAAATGTAGTAGGGTGGTTGTATTTGTAAACTGGATTGAATCCTACACCTAATTTACCAGTGTAAACAGTCAATGCATTATTGTCCTCATCAACACGGGCGATGTAGATGGTTTTGTCCATATCAACACCGATAAAGCGGAAACGCCCTTCAGGGTTGATAACACGCCATCCCCCTTCAATGCCGTTGAACATGAATACATCCCCAGTTCTCACATTATCGTAGAAGAAGTTATCTTCATCGTAGAATACACCGATATGACCAATATCAGTAGCTTGCATGTAAACGCGACGTGTATCGTAGTTAGCATCGGTACGATAAATGCGATATGTGTGTTCTTGAACTTTTACCTTCATATACACCACATTTGTCGCTTCAGAGTACGCAGCATCTACGATTTTACTGCCCCGAGGCAAGTCTTCAAGTTTGGTATCAACTTCGTGTTCTGGATCATCCGCATTAAGACGAGCCATGACAACATCTCTGGAGTCATATAAACCCATGACAGCATAGTTACGGTCTGGCATCCAGTTGAAGTAACTAATCGAACGGCCCTTCAAATCGATATTTGTAGGCTTACTTTCATTAGCCTTGTAAATTTTCAAAGAGTTTTCTGTAACAACGGCCATAAATTGACGGTCATAGGACACATATTTAGTGCCTTCCTTCACATCAGGGAAGTTTTTCGTATCATCTTTTGATGCGCCTGCTACGTTAAATTCTGTAGTCGGTGCAAACATATATTGATCAAGGTATAGGTATACCCCACCTTGCAGAAGAATACCTACCGCAAAGGCGCTCAGTACACGCGTAAAAGGTTTCATCTGTCCTCCTATTTCACGATAAACGCCGTTGGGATCATGCGTTCCCCTAACAAATCGGCAGGTTTATTTACGACTTTACCATTTAGGTACAAAGTTGAACTAGAACCGCCATCTAAATTTGCTGCAATGTAGCAACCTTTTTCAAATAGAATATCTTGTACGTCACGCAAGGTAGCCCCAATAGAATACCCTGGTTGGCGACCATCGATTACAAGGAATAGCACTGTGCCATCTTTCTTTTGACCGATAGCAGTACGAGGACCTACGCCCCAGCCACCATCACCTTCGGTAATCATCTTCTTACCATCAACGATAAGAGGTGGACCAAAGGTAATACCTTCCATGGCCTTCATATCACTAAGCTGAGTTTTATCATAGTTACCAGCGATAAGATTACCAGATTTAGAGAAACCTACAAAGTCTACGTCTTCATCAGGGCCTACATCCTTACCGATAACGTACTCACCATCATGCAAGATGAAACCATATGGCAAACGGCCTGTACCAGTACCATTAGGGTCGTGGAAACCACCGCCATTAATCGCTGCTACAGCATTATTCATTTTTGCAATATTACTTGTAGTATCGCCTTTTTCTTGAATATTAGCCGCTGTGCCTACTTGGATACGACGAGGATCTGGAATTTCTAAAATATAGCCTACATAACGAGCAGACTGGATTTTTTCAAGATTTAAAGTCTTATCTTCACGAGCATTAAACTTGAACAAATCTTGGCTTTTAACGACCCCTACAGTCCCCAAAATAGATTGTAACTCGTCTTCATTAAACAACCATGTAATGTAATGAGGATGGCGAGATTGTAAGATAGCACCAATTACAGCGCGCTTTACATTATTAAATGGTCCAAAGAGCACCACGAAGGGTGATGTGACAACGGTAAATAAGAACACCATAATGATGAACTTTACCCAATTCTTTTTGAACAATGTATTTCTCCTTATAAATCAGTGAAATGTTCAGTGCTAATGCGTTCTTCAAAATGCTTGATATCCACCGCATTACCTACCCAAACACGCAAAATATTATATGGATTATCACCAGTATGAGCCCAGCCAGATTTCATAGCCATCCCCATTTTAATACCAGCTTTCTTAGATGCTGAGTCGGTGAATTCATTTTTATCTCCATATGGATAGCAGAACCAAGGATTATCCTTAATGCCTACTTCTTTAGCAAGTGCCTCTTGGGCCTTTGTTATATTTTCAATTTGTTTTGCTTCCGACAATTGGCCCATTTCTATGTGTTGGAAACCATGGTTTGAAATAGTAATACCATTTTTGTGCATTTCACGCACTTGATCCCAAGTTAGACGCGTCCCAACATCGCCAGGATTGATAAATACAGTAGCCGGGAATCCATATTCTTTCATAATTGGATATACGA
This sequence comes from Veillonella parvula, assembly GCF_040094895.1. Taxonomy (GTDB): domain Bacteria; phylum Bacillota; class Negativicutes; order Veillonellales; family Veillonellaceae; genus Veillonella; species Veillonella parvula_L. Next base: position 63,491 of record NZ_JBBNGV010000002.1, read on the forward strand.
TAGAATATGTATCTGCATAACCGTCATCAAAGGTTAAAACAACAGGTTTTTCAGGCACCGCAGCACCATTCACAACATAATCATACAATTGATCCATCGTCAATGGATTATAGCCATTATCCTTGAGGAACTTCATTTGTTCTCTAAACAAATCCTCCCGAATAACTGCATCATTATCTTTGTCGTCGCCGACTTTATGATACATAAGAACAGGAATACCCGTTGGATGTACCATCTTAACTTCTTTTGCAGGCGGTACTGAACTAGTAGGTTCTGTTTTTTGTGAAAGCAATCCACAACCTGCCACAACCATTGCCAATACCAAAACTAACAGTGTTACCAACGGAATCCGTTTCATAGGTCCTCCTCTATCAGAACACAATTATATACAGAATATTATAACATTTCCATGAAGAATAGTAAAAATTAACGCTTTATTAGTACTTCATCAATCGATTTTCGAGGTCTAGGATACATGGACTCATCTGGAATACCTATAGCAATGATTGCCTGTACATCGTGAGGAATATTTAAAAAGGCTTTACTTTCACTTTGCATAAAATACACATCATTCATCCACAATGTACCTAACCCAATTGCTTTTGCCCCCAATAAAATATGTTCTATGAAAGCGCCAATAGCTTGTAAGTCACTTTTCTCCCACACGCGAGTATAGTCAGGCAAGTGATCATAAGGATTAACTACAAAAAGTATATCGCTAGCTGTTTGCATAGCCTTAAGGCTAATTTCTAAGCTACCAAAATGTTCTTTTCGCTCTTTATATTGCTCTAATACCTGAAAGCCTAAATTCACAAAATGTTCTTTCTCCACTGCCGTCACATGAATAACCTGCCAGGGCTGACGATTTTTAGGCGATGGAGCTCGCATTCCGAGGGCTACCAAATTTTGAATTATGTCTTCTCCAACCGAAGAAGATTTTTTATACCGACGTATGCTAGTTCGCGCATTTATAACATCTATTATTTCCATATTTTCACCAAAAGATCTAACATTATCTAAAGTAATAACCTATATCTCCATAAATAGTATGCAAACTATTATTATCAAAAGATTGTAAAAAAATTAAACTAGCTTTATCGACTCTTATATTGTAATACACTCAATAATGCTTTAATATTCTAATTATAATACACATTACTAGAATTATACTCATCTAATAGATAAAGGATTCTCTATGAAAAAACGCTTAAGCCTTATACAAATGGACGTCCATGTAAACGAAGTAGAATACAATTATGCGCGCGTCCAAGAATTACTTTCACAAGCCCTATCAAAAAAGCCTGACATTATCGTCTTGCCCGAAACATGGAATACAGGATTTCATCCATCTAAGGATTTAATCAATATTTCTGACAGAAATGGAGAAAGAACAAAAGCTTTATTAAGTACATTCGCAAAAGAACACAATGTAAACATTGTGGGCGGTTCTGTAGCCGTAGCAAAAGAGGATTTAGTATTTAATACATCCTATGCTTACAACCGTGAAGGCAAGCTCGTAGGAGAATATTCCAAAATTCACGGATTTAGTCCTGCTAAAGAGGACCAATACTTCGCTAGCGGTACGCATACCACTCATTTCGAATTGGATGGTATTCCTTGTAGTACGGTTATCTGTTACGATATTCGCTTTCCTGAGCTCGTAAGAATGGCTGCATTATCAAATACAGAGTTATTATTTGTACCTGCTCAATGGCCTACTATGCGTTTACGCCACTGGCAAGTATTAAACGAAGTGCGCGCCATTGAAAACCAACTCTTCTTATGTGCTGTCAACGGCTGTGGTACAGTAGGTCGAGTTCAAAGCACTGGTCACTCCGCTGTATACGATCCATGGGGTACAAACCTCCTCGAAATGGACACCGTGGAAAGCATCTCATCTGTAGATATCGACCTCACCGTAGTAGAGGATATTCGCAATAAAATCAATATTTTTAGAGATCGCAAACCTGAACTCTACAAGCTATAACATAAAGGCACATTGTTTTGAACTACCATCTTAAACAATTCATTTATAGATGGTCTGCGCATAAAACAATGTGCCTTTTTATTGTATGGAATTCATATACATTAAAACTCAATAAGCTTCCACATATCCTCTGGAACCTGTTCTAGAGGTTTATTTTTCGCAATTGCTTCTTTTAGAATATCAATAGTATCTTGCACATCTTGTTTATCCTTTGTATCAGGATCATGAAGGATGACACGATTTAAAGAGTCTTCACCAAATTGTTTTACATATTCTTTTTCTACTTGATTAAGTTCACAGCGTAAATATTTCATAGATAATAACCTCCCAATATATTTAATCTAATATATTAAGAAGTACTTGTCTATAATTCAAATATTTTCTATACACATTTTCAGCTAATAATAAGCAATTTAAAGTTACAAATTAATATTTTTATCTCATAAATCATTTACATGAATTCTATAGAAATGGTAGTATTAACAATGCAATAGGATTTAGTTATTAAGAAAGAAAGGTAATAACTATGTTTTCATTTCTACAACCTAAAGAGGCAAAATCATCAGTTCCACAAAGCATGATTATGAATCTATATTATAAATATAGATTGCAATCATTAATTGGTATTTTTATAGGTTATGCTGCGTACTATATTGTTCGTAATAACTTTGCCTTATCAACACACTTTTTATCAGATATCCTCCATATGAGCAAAACAGAAATTGGTTTGCTATCTAGTGGTATGCTTATCGCTTATGGTTTAAGTAAAGGCTTTATGAGTAGTCTTGCAGACAAAGCAAGTCCTGCCAAGTTTATGGCTTTCGGTCTCATTTGCTGTGCAATTATCAATATCTTTATGAGCTTTGCCGATAGTCTCGCCTTCTTCTTAGTTTTAGTAGTACTAAATGGCTTTTTCCAAGGATTTGGTGTAGGACCATCCTTTATCACCTTAGCTAAATGGTACCCAAAACAGGAACGTGGCCGTTATGGAGCTATCTGGAATATTTCACACAATCTCGGTGGTGGTATCGTAGCACCAATCGTAGCCGCCGCATTATATTTCACTACTACAGATCACTGGCAATTAGGGAGTTATGGTGTACCAGCGCTTATTGCAGTTATCATAGCAATTGCCATTTCTTTCTTAATCAAAGAAAGCCCTGAACGTGAAGGCTTACCACCAACAAGTGAAATCATCGCCGACACAGCGCATAAGGCGCACAGAAGTTCTGAAGCACCGCATATGAGCACAAGAGAAATCTTTGTAAAATACGTATTGAAAAATAAAAACGCTTGGTATGTATCATTAGTTGACACCTTTGTTTACATGATTCGCTTTGGTATGCTTACTTGGCTTCCAATTTATTTATTACAAGTAAAGGGTTTCTCCAAAGCAGAAATGTCTGTTGCCTTTTTATTCTTTGAATGGGCGGCTATCCCTTCAACTATTTTTGCAGGTTACATTTCCGATAAATTCTTTAAAGGTTATCGCATGCCACCTGCAATCATTGCTATAAGTATTATCTTCTTCTGTATATTTGGTTATTGGCAAAGCGAGTCTCTCTTATGGGTTACTTTCTTCGCTGCTATTGTAGGTTGTTTAATCTACATTCCTCAATTCTTAGCTTCAGTACAAACTATGGATATTGTACCACCATTTGCAGTAGGTTCTGCTGTTGGTCTTCGTGGATTCATGAGTTACATTGTTGGTGCAAACTTAGGTACAACACTATTTGGTGTTTTAGCAGATAAATTTGGTTGGAATGCAGGTTTCTATCTTTTATTAGTAGCATGTGTTCTTTGTATTACATTCTGTGTATTGGCTCATTTTGGCGCCAAAGAATTAGATGCTAAAGAAGCTGAACTTGAACAACTTCAACCAGCTGAAGCTAATAGCTAACCCCTAACAAATAAATCCTATAGTAAAAAGGTCGTAATATGTATTAATACATGTTACGACCTTTTATTTACCCCACGAAAGGGACTCCTATATAACCGATGTGTTTTCATCAACGCATAGTTCTGGAAATAATGAAAGCACAAACCACAATGATACCAAGGACTATACTCCCAGCTACTATATAAGGCCAGGTAAGTACATCCCGTACATCATTCAATATTTTTATATCAAAGATTGGCATATAAAGTAGTAAGTTCCCCAAAATCCAACCGATTGGTCCTATGAACTTTAGCTTCTTAATCGTATCCATTTTATCTAGAATAGACTCGGTTACCTCTGAATCCTTTTCGACAGATACGTATTCTTTATTAATGTAAAAGCCTTTTGAATATTCCGTTTCAAAAGCCCACTCTTGAACAGAAAACGTAGCAGTACCATCAGCATTTTCATACTCTTTATATTTAGCAGTATCAGTAGTACCTACGTCTACCTCACCCCAAGTGCCCGTTACCATCTCATAACCACTATCTATGAGTTTCATATCGGCTGGTAGTGCTTTTCCACACAACTTGGAAAACTGGTACGCATCTCGCTTCTTATCCCAACTGAGCCAAAACTCTGCATTATTCTTATGCCTAACTAACTTATACTCATACCCAATTTTTCCATGAGTATCAATATAGCGTATCTTGCCTAAAATCGTATATAGATCCCTTCGGATACGTAACGTCTCACCATAATTAAAAACCATAATCTTCTCTCATATTGAAAACTATATATATAAATGTATATTACTAATTACTATGATTGTACACGGATTGTGAAAACCTGCCAACACTTCTCAGATTTAAAAGGAGAAGATAAACTCATTAAATGTATTTTAATATCAAAATAACGAAAAAAAGACCTACAGAAAACTGTAGGTCTTTTGCGCTGGTGCGGTTGGCGGGACTTGAACCCGCACGAGCGTTAGCTCACCACCCCCTCAAGATGGCGTGTCTGCCATTCCACCACAACCGCATGGAATACAAATGGTGCCTCAGGACAGAATCGAACTGTCGACACACGGATTTTCAGTCCGTTGCTCTACCAACTGAGCTACCGAGGCATGATTTTTTGTAAAAAAAAATGGCGACCCCGATCAGATTTGAACTGACGATCTTCGCCGTGACAGGGCGACATGTTAACCGCTACACCACGGGGCCGCGTATCAACTCGCGTTGACTACTTGTACATAATATCATGGATTTTAGAGCAATGCAACTATTTTTTTAAAAAATATTATTACAAATCTATGAAAATAATTGATTATATTTGATAATCGTTATTTTATAGCTTTTATAAAAGTATATCTATATTATATTACAGGAATCCACCCTTTATCGTCATAATTCGTCAGTTTTCGCAATAGTACAATTTTCTCTATAAGCTTCACTAGGTATACCCTTTACTAGAAATCATCCTATTCTTTACTCAATATGCTACAATATGTATATATTCAGTATGAAAATGCCTCTATAGAAATATGAAAGGATTCGCTATGAATAAGTTCAATTCAAAAGGTGTTATTATCGCTCTTATCATAGCTATTGTAGGAGCAATGGCCGCCGCATGGTACTTCTTATGGTATGTACCACATACACCAGCCTACACATTAAAAATCATTCGCCAAGCAGTACAAGATAAAGATGCAGACGAAGCATTACGCCACGTAGATATAAAATCCATTGTAAAAAATATTGTAGAACGAGAAGGCAATAAATATGTCGATACATCTACCCCACTTGGCAAAGCTACAATAGCAGCTACCAAAACATTTGGACCAGCTCTTATCGAAGACGTAATACGAACATATATCGAAGATCCTGACAGCTTTAAATCTGAATCACCTACCAATAATACCACTACAGCAAATGATGATAATAAGTCTATGGTAGATCGTCTTGTAGAAGGTCGCCTATTTAAGGAACATGATGTAGAGGTTAAAAACCTAAAGTCAGAAGATAATGGTGATACGGCTACTGTGACTGTAACGATACAAAATAATAAAAAGAATATGACAAAAGATATAAAAGTTTTGATGCGTCATTTAGGAGATGGAACATGGGTAATTTACGATATTCCTGATATTGAAGACCTATATACTATCACTAGAAAATAAATATCTTTGTCTTTCCTAACATTTTAAATTGCAGATCTTAAAAAACGTAAAAAAGAGCTATGTCGTTTTTCTAGACGAGCCATTTACATTGTAAATCCAACAAAGGACAGTATCTACTGAAAAGTATATACTGTCCTTTTATTATCCTATAATCTTAACAATCGTAAGTTCTCATGTAAGACGAAATTATACATAACTTAATTAGCAAATATAACTAAATCCTTTAAAAATGGGATTTTATCTATCAAAATCTACAATAGCCAAGGTTATAGTCACTTGTGAAATAAGGCGTTGTGCATCATCTATCATATCAAAGCGCCATACGTGGGATGTTTTGCCTTTCACTAGTAGTGTTCCTAAGGCTGTTAATGTTCCTTCGCATTTCACAGGACGCAAGTGATTAGCAGTTACAGACTGACCTACGCCAAATTTATGAGAACCTACCAGCTCATTGCTCATCATGCCTGCAATAATTTCTGCAAAAGCTAAGGTAGCACCACCATTTAAATAGCCTTGCGGTTGTTTATGAAATTCATTTAAATTCATTTTTGCAATACATGTAGTGTCGCTCGTCATACGAGGTACATCGATTTGTAAGGATTCAATTAGATTCATAGTGTTCGTTTCTCCATACAATAGGCTTCTAATCGGTCATCAAAAACTGTTACACCTAGTCCATCACCATCAGGAACCTGCATAACACCCTCTTTAAAGGTTAAATCTGGGAAAATAAGATCTTGTTCAAAATATCGATTTGAATCGGACAAATCCCCTGCCATATAGGAATCTCCTAATGCGGCAAGCTGGACATGAAGCATTTTAGAAACCCCTGACTCTACCATGCTACCAATCCAATAGGGAATATGACGTTCTCTACATAGATTAATAGCCGCTTTTGTTGGAATAAGTCCCCCCATGCGCCCTACTTTTATATTAAGCACATCAATCAAACCATATTCGATAGCATAGGACAAATCATCATATCCTAAAATGGACTCATCCAAACAAATTGGCGTATAGATTTTCCAATCACCATGATTAAGACCCTCCCACTTCCAATCTTTATAAGATTGAAGGTTTGCCATCGCAAAGGGCTCTTCAATACAAGCTAGACCTAAATCATCATACTGACGGACCTTATCTATTTCTTGATATGAATAGCTTCGATTTGCATCAGCCGCTAAGACCAAATCCGGATAATGTTTGCGAACTAAAGCTACGCGTTCATAACCATCTATAGGATTTACCTTTAATTTAATCCGCTTACAACCATTTATTACATGATGCGCTACAACATCAAGTAATTGGTCTATTGGCACATCACCAACAACGACACCACTTTCAATTGTCTCTTGTAAAGGTTGATCCATAATGTAGGAAACAGAATTTACACCTATCCGTTCGCAATGAAGATGAATGAGTGCATTTTCTAGAGCCGCAATAGCCATAGGCATATTGTCTCGATTGAGCCAAAATTGTAATTGTCGTACATAGGTCATCAGTGGTTTAGGCCGCATCAAGCGCAAATTAAAGATATAATCATCTACTAAGGTTTTCCAACAGGTTTCTACGGTCTCAAATGTATAGAATGGATCTGTGAAAGCTACGCATTCCCCATATCCTACATACCCTTGTTGGTCTTCAATGCGAACGACGATAGTCTCTCTTTCTTTCACCTCACCCTTGGCAGTCTTAAAATTGAACTTCAGTGGCAATTTAAGGCGATATGTAGTTATACTTTTAAAGTTTAAAATATCATTCATAGGCGCCTCAGTTTTATAATTTCAATTCATTACGCAATATTTTGCCAGTTCCATTTCGAGGTAATGCGGTTAATACTTTTACATATTTCGGAATCTTATATTTTGCTAAAAAGTCTGTCATAAAGGCTAGAATATCCTCTGGTGGCAAATTTTTACCATCATGAAAGGCCACAAAGAGGGCTGGCACTTGTCCCCATTTAGTATCAGGTACAGGCACAACGGCGCATTCCTTTACCGATGGCAACGTATAGACCAAATCCTCTAGTTCCTTAGGGTATATATTTTCACCCCCAGAAATGATGAGATCCTTACGACGATTCAAAATATAAACGAAACCGTCCTCATCGATGTAACCAATATCATCTGTATTAAAGTCTCCATCAATTGGTTCCTTGTTGATGTAACCAGTCATAACCATAGGGCCCGTCAAATGAATTTCGCCTACCCCATCTGTATCAGGATTATCGATACGAACCTGCATGCCAGGCAATGGCTTACCTACAGATTCTCGTTTATGAGGATACTCCAATATCGAGAAGGTCACGCTTTGACTAAAGGTTTCCGTCATGCCGTAGGTCTTATAGATAGGCAAAGATTTCTTTTCACAAGCTTCGATGAGCGCCATGGGAATGAATTCTCCACCGAGCAATATAACACGTAATGCATGGTGCGTAATATGTGGCTCTAATTGAGTCAAAATAGTGGGCACTAAGGACATCATATTGATTTGCTCAGATTCTATAAGTTTGAGAACTTGAGCTTCATCATATTTAGGCAAAATAGTGATAGCCGTCCCGTTATAAAGAGACCTCATCAAAATAGATAAACCACTCGCATGAAACAGAGGCAGTACCATTAGCCAATTATCCTGATCCGTTTTCCCTAGTACCTCTTGAGATGCTTGTACATGAGCTTTAATCTGCCCCCATCGAAGCGGTACAGACTTAAATTGCCCCGTAGTAGCGCTCGTATTCATGATAGCAGCTATGTCTGTGTCCGCAAAGTTCCAATTAAAGGAGTCCTCGACCACTAAATCCGATAGAATTCTTTCTAGAGTTTCAAACTCAATTGTAACAATTGAATTAGAGGCCTTCGAATCAACAAAATGAGATAATTGATTACGTCGTTCTTTACTATGTAATACGGTGGTAACACCTAATTGATCCAATTGGTTTTCTATTTCCTTTGGCTTAAGATGTACATTAAGTAGAAGTACCTCTTTATGAACTAGCATAGCAGCCAACACATACATTGCCATGGTCACAGAGTTATCGGATAAGATAGCCACTCGAGATGCGTCTAAAGGCAGTAAATTACGAGCCACATGGAGTACACCACGGTATATATCGTTATAGGTATATTCATTTATACATTTACGATTAGGATAGTGCTGTGCACCATAACGTAACCACTCCATCATCTCACCTCGTATCTAAACCTAATCACTAATACGTAATCACTAATTACCAATTACCAATAAATAGTAAATAGTAAATAGTAAATAGTAAATAATAAGTAATAACTAAAAAATAATAATTGAAATATGATAAATAAAGAGATATTACAAGAAAGGCGCCTCCTATAGAGGCGCACTTGTCGTTTTAACCGTTAATATAGTCCGTCATATAGGACTGTATCGACTCCCGATTAAGGGAATTTAGGGAATTGTTTGAAGTTAGGTTTCCGTTTTTCTTTGAACGCGTCACGACCTTCTTTCGCTTCATCAATTGTATAGTACATCAATGTAGCGTCCCCTGCGAATTGTTGTAAACCTGCAAGGCCATCTGTGTCGGCATTGAAAGCGCCTTTCAACATGCGCAAAGCCATTGGAGATAATTCAAGGATTTCGCTACACCATTGAACTGTTTCTTCTTCCAATTTGTCAAATGGTACCACAGTATTAACCATGCCCATTTCATACGCTTGAGCTGCTGTGTATTGACGGCACAAGAACCATACTTCGCGAGCGCGTTTGTGACCGATCATACGAGCCAAGTAACCTGCGCCATAACCAGCGTCGAAGGAGCCTACACGAGGACCAGTTTGACCGAATTTAGCATTTTCAGAAGCGATTGTAAGGTCACATACGATGTGCAATACATGACCGCCACCGATAGCATAACCATTAACCATTGCAATAACAGGTTTAGGGATGACGCGAATTAAGCGTTGTAAATCGAGAACGTTCAAGCGAGGCACATTGTCTTCACCTACATAACCACCGTGACCACGTACGCTTTGGTCACCGCCGGAGCAGAATGCCTCTTTATCTTCGCCCTTACCGTGGTTAGCACCAGTCAATACGATTACGCCTACTTCGTTATCTTCACGAGCTACTGTGAAAGCATCAATTAACTCCATTACCGTTTTAGGACGGAATGCGTTGCGCACTTCTGGACGGTTAATAGTAATCTTTGCAATGCCATTATATGTTTCGTAAATTACATCTTCATAATTACGATCCAATACTTTCCAATCAAATTTGCTCATGGACTTAACCTTTCTTCTGTAAAAAATCCAATACCGCTTGTTCAAAAATCTGCGGTTTTTCTATATGTACATTATGCCCCGCCCCGTCGACGATGACATGATTAAAACTTGGCAACTTGCCAAATACGTCTCTTCCTATTGTAGTATATTTTGTATCTAATGCGCCACTCACATATAAACCTTTAACAGAGAATTTTTTTAATTTATCCCCTACATAAGGCATTACGCCCTGCCCTGACCCACGCAACGTACAAGCTAATGCATATGGGCTATTATTGGAACGACGTAGATAGATTAATTCTTCTACCCCCTCTGAAAGCTGTTTTTGACTCTCAAAAATAGGTACTTCCGCCCATCGTGCAGCAAACCAAGCACCATCATGCTCTTCGATATGAGCTGCTAAGTCTTCATCCGCCTTGCGGCGCGCTTCTCGGTCAGCTTCAGAAGCGATGCCTACCGAACCACTTTCAAGAATGAGACCTTTGATTTCACATTCATATTGTAAAGCATAGGAAAGTGCAATACGTGCACCCATGGAATAGCCCATAAGGTAATAGCTTTCACCAACCATATGATAGATAACTGTATGCAAATCCTCTATCATTTGAGGAATGGTGTAGGCCTTATCCTCATCAGGAATATCTGAATCACCATGACCTATCAAGTCGATACGGACCACGCGATACCCCGGCAAATTAATAGCATCCCAAGTATAGCTTGATTCAGAGAAGCCGTGGAAACATACAATAGATTCCCCTTCACCTACCACAGTCAAACCATAGCGGTAGTCGCCCAAGTCAAAATACATACGCTGAGCTGGATTACACAAAGCATTATCTACAATACTGCAAAAATACTGACTCATAGTAATGCCTCCATATCAACTGAAACTTTTGTATATTTCCTATGTAACTGACGACTATATTCCCGGTCTGTTGGTATTTCAATAATATGAACGCCAGATTCCTTACTAACTTTAGCTAATACAGAGACCAATTCATCAGGACTAGAGATTTTAGTGTACCCACAGCCATAGAGTTTAGCAGCCCCACTATAATCTAAACCTTGTGACATAGAGAACAAATAATCAAAATATTTCGTTCCCTTTTGCGGTAAATATTCAAAAATACCGCCTCCATCGTTATTATGCAAAATAATCGTCAAATTGAGATTGTGCGTTTTAGCGACCGCTAAACCGTTTAGATCATGGAATAAAGACAAATCACCCGTTACGAGATATGTAGGCTGATGATTCGTTGCAAGTCCAAGCGCAGTGGAAACTGTACCATCGATACCATTAACACCACGATTACCGTAAAGAACGGCATCGGACTCCCCAGAAAACCAAAAGTAATCAAAGTCGCGAACGGTCATGCTATTCGCCACAAGTACTTGGCTATTGTCAGGAATATGCTGTTGCAACTCACGTATTGTGCGTCCTTCAAAGCAACTTGGTTCTTCTATAGCTGTACTTAGTTGAGCTTTACCAGCTACTTCTAAACGTTGCCATCTATTAAGATATGCATTAAATTCGTTCTTTACAGCGAACAAATGCGTAAACATATCTATGCTTGCTTGCATATGCATGGTGGTTTTCCCCGTTGGATTCATCGAGTCCATCGTGGGATTTACCTCAATATACTCCACATTATCCCAACTTGCCACCATTTGCTGTACCCGTTTCGATACAACGATTTGGCCAAACTGAATCACGCAATCTGGCTTTAGTACAGGCCATAGGTCTTTATCCGCTAAAAATGCATCATACGTAGAAATGACAACATTAGAGAAATGTTTTTTCTGAATCATATCTGTATCATTGTTACGATTGCTAGCAACTTCATGATTGGCAACAATAGTACCAGTCTTATGACAACGTCTTACATTGGACAATGGATCCGCCAAGATAGGAGCTTGTAAATTCTCCGCAAAGGAATGAATAGACTCAACTTCATCTACATCAATTTGTGGGCCAGCTAAAATAAGGACTCTCTTATACTGTGTAAGCAATAGACTTCTATTCTGATAGCTAAACACATCACCGTAATTAGGTTTAAATACTTTGTAAGGGCTACGTCCCGCTTCAAAGTGCTTACGGTCCAGTTCAGGTACCAACGGCTCAAAGAGAGGTATATTGATATGCACGGGTCCTTTTTTAGTATCCATAGCTTTCATATATGCCTTGCGCGCTACTTGTCGTGGATATGTATAATAATGTTCCTTTTGAGGCACCGCTAATTCTTCATAATAGTTTACAGCTGTACCAAAGATTTTTTGTTGATCTACTGTTTGTGGAGCCCCTGTATGTAGCAAGGTATAAGGTCTATCGGCAGACAATACAATAAGAGGTACCCCACTATATTGAGCCTCTAAAATAGCGGGCAAATAATGAGCCACTGCGGAACCAGATGTACAAACTAACACAGTTGGTTCTTTATGAGCCTTTGCAATGCCAAGTGCCATAAAGCTAGCAGAGCGCTCATCTATATTCATATATGTTTCAAAGCCTTCATACTCCGTGAAAAGCATAGCCATCGTCGTAGAACGAGAACCAGGGCTAAACACAGCATGCCGGACGCCGAGTTGGTAAAACTCATCTACCAAGGCAGCAATATATTCGTTCATTATATTCCCTTTCAACAACTCCTAAGGGTTTGGAAATTTATCATAATGCATCCAAAATGGTGCGCATTTTATTATTAGTTTCTGCGTACTCTTCATCCGCATCAGAATCGGCTACGACGCCACATCCTGCATAGGCATAAAGAACATTATCCATAATGAGGGCAGATCGAATAGCAACGATGACAATACCGTCCCCCATATCTTTCATAAAGCCAAAAGGTGCTGCATACATGCCGCGCTCATGAGCTTCGTACTTTTGTAGCAATGCCAACGCCTTTTCTCGCGGTTCACCACCGAGAGCCGGTGTAGGATGGAGCAACTTTGCCCATTCCACGAGGGATTTTGTGCTATCCTTTGCAGTAATAATGGTGCGCAAATGATAGAGATGCGCCAGCTCCATGATACCCGTTTCACCTATTATAACCTCCGGAGTAATAGATTTCATGATATCCACAATACGGTCACGGACGATATTATGTTCAAAGAGATTTTTCTTATCTGTTAACAGTTGTTCCTTAGTCCACGCATTTGGTCCATGTTTAGGTGCTGTCCCCGCCAAGGCATAGCTGAGAATTTCACTACCTCGATGGCGAACTAGAATCTCTGGCGATGCACCCACAAAGGTGCGTCCATCCTTTTCGTAACCAAAGATAAAGCAATTTGGATTATTATCTACTAAATTTGCCAAAATACTTGCCACATTGTATGGTGTTTCACTAGTAAACTGTACCTCTCGAGAAGAAACGACCTTCGTCATTTCTCCACTACTAATACCATCAGCGATAGCGTTCATCAAACTATCCCAAGCCGCCTTATCATCACTGGTTTCCTTGTAGTTATGGCGAACTCGAGGCACCTCGAAATCCGTAATAGGGACGCTTTCACCAGCGTGCAAGTAAAAAGACTCCCCATTTTCTACGATGTAATAATGGGTGAAAGCAATCATTTCATGACCCATGCCAGCCCATTTATTGTCCTTAGAGTTTTCAAAAAAAGTATCTCCATAAAACACGTAAGCGTAATTATGGCGATCTTCATCATCTTTGACCGTCGCCAAACGTTTAGCACCTACAACGATGCGGTCGCTTTGACGATCCACCCAGAATACGCGTTCTTCGTTGGGAAAATTCAGCCAAAAGGCTACCGGACTATTCAGTTCTAACGGTTCTTTATTATATATCATAGTTGTATATCACTATTAAGAAATAAAATAGACTATAGTAAAAACACCTAACGTGTAGAAGATTTACTTCTACACGTCAGGCGTCATCAATAAGTTTCCAAATTTTTGAGATGAGCCTAACGCCATCACACGTCGATGGGCCCTCTTTATATCTAATTTATTATATCATAGGTAACAGTTAAAAGGTAGAAAATAAAACCTCTACACCGCATGCGTCGTGCATAAATGTAGAGGTTTTCATTATATTCAAAATGTTGTTACTTTATTTAAAAGCCTTAGCCCCAATATCTGTACGATATTGCATGCCTTCAAAGTCGATATGCTCTATACGTTCATAGGCTCTATCAAGTGCCGTTCTAAGGTCTTTGCCAAGTCCGACAACACCAAGCACACGACCGCCATTAGTGACATAATTTTCACCAACAAGCTTTGTACCAGAGTGGAATACAATGGTTGTGTCATATTGTTTAATATCCCCACTGATGACATCGCCCTTAGATGAAGTTTCAGGATAGCCCTTAGAAGCAAGGATAACGCAAGCCGCTGAGGAATCTTTCCATTTCACCATATTAGAGGTTAATGTGCCCTTAGCACAGGCCATCATAATCTCACCTAAATCACTATCGAGTAGCGGCAATACAACTTGTGTTTCAGGATCACCAAAGCGCGCATTGAATTCTACCACCTTAGGACCTTCGTCAGTAATCATAAGCCCCGCGTAAAGGCAGCCTACATACGGCATGCCTTCTTTTTCCATAGCCGCTACCATAGGTTCTAAGATGGTTTTCATCGCTTCGTCCCGCAATGCATCTGTAAGAACGGGGGCCGGTGCATAGGTCCCCATGCCACCTGTATTAGGTCCTTTATCACCATCAAAGATACGTTTATGATCTTGAGAGGCAATCATAGGAACTACGGTCTTTCCATCTACAAAGGCTAATAAACTAGCCTCTTCACCTTCCATAAACTCTTCAATAACAACGGTGCTGCCTGCGTCACCGAATCGATTACCGCTGAGCATATCTTCTACGGCTACATTCGCTTCATCGATGGTCATGGCTACTACAACGCCCTTCCCTGCCGCCAAGCCGTCAGCTTTAACAACAATAGGAGCTCCTGTTTGAGCAATAAAAGCTTTTGCTTCATCTACCTTGTGGAATACACCATACGCAGCAGTGGGAATGTTGTATTTTTTCATGAGGTCTTTAGCAAATACCTTTGATCCCTCTAGTTGAGCGGCTGCTTTAGATGGGCCAAAAACTGGAATTCCCGCCTTATTAAGTACATCTGCTAAGCCTGCTACTAAAGGAGCCTCAGGCCCAACAACAACTAAATCAACTTGATTATCTTTCAAAAAGCTAATTAAATGATCGCTTTGTTGCCAATCGATGCCAACTAGCTCTGCACAATCTAACATAGCCGCGCTGCCAGGAATAGCATATACCTTTGTTACGCTAGGGCTGATGGACAATCGCCACGCCAATGCATGTTCACGGCCGCCGCTACCGATTACACATACTTTCATAAGTCCTCCATCGGCGCCTAAACGCCATCAAATCCATAATAATATAAACACATAACAGGGCACTCCAAACATCAATAATTGTTGTGACCGTTCAATAGATATTTTGCCCTAATAGTGTTTAACAATCCGCTAAAAATTCTTAACTAGTTAATGTTTAAAGTGACGAATATTTGTAAATACCATAGCGATGCCCGCTTCATCAGCCGCTTTGATGGACTCTTCGTCGCGAATAGAGCCACCTGGTTGAATAATAGCTGCAATGCCATGCTTTGCCGCTGTTTCTACGGTATCGCCAAATGGGAAGAATGCATCGGATGCTAATACAGCGCCTTTAGCGGCTTCCCCGGCTTGTTCAAGAGCAATTTTTGCAGAACCTACGCGATTCATTTGACCGGCCCCAACTCCAAGAGTACGCTTTTCATTAGAAATCAAAATCGCATTGGATTTTACATGTTTTACGAGTTTCCATGCAAATTCAAGAGCTTTCCATTGTTCCTCTGTTGGTTGTACCTTCGTAACAACTTTATAATTGGCGCGGTCTTCTAGGATATCGTCTTCTGTTTGCACTAATAAACCACCAGACACCTTTTTCACTGTCACTTGGCCAGATTCCGGCTTAGATAGTTCAATGAGGCGAATATTCTTCTTAGCTTCAAGGATTTCTAATGCTTCTTTTGTGAAAGCAGGTGCCATAATAACTTCTAAGAAAATTTTGCTCATTTCCTCCGCTGTACTTGCATCTACTTCACGGTTTAAGGCTACGATGCCACCAAAGGCGGATACGGAATCAGCTTCGTAAGCATTTACATAGGCATCATGTAATGTAGCTGCAGTAGCGGCACCACATGGGTTCGTATGCTTAATGATGCATGCAGCTGGCTCAGTAAACTCCCATACCATATTCCATGCCGCTTCCATGTCTACAATATTATTATAGGAAAGCTCTTTGCCATGTAATTGTTTCAAGGCCCCCATGCCATGAGCTGTACCAATTTCTTTATAGAATGCGGCTTGTTGATGCGGATTTTCCCCATATCTAAGATCTGTTACCTTCTCATAAGCACTCAAATATTCTGGAGGTGTAGGGCCTTCATTCAAGATTCCACTCATATAATTAGCGATGGCCACATCGTAAGCCGCCGTATGAGCAAAGGCTTCTTTGGCAAGTCCAAAGCGATATTCCTTAGTCAATTCACCTTGATCCTTGAGCATCTCTAAGATTTCATCGTAATGATTTGGATTTACTACGATACCCACAAAGGCATGATTCTTTGCTGCAGAACGAACCATCGTAGGACCACCAATATCGATATTTTCGATGGCCTCTTCTAAGGATACATTAGGTTTTGCAATGGTTTCGCGGAACGGGTAAAGATTGACTACAACAAGGTCGATTGGTTCAATACCATGTTCTGCCATAGCTTGTTGATGCTCCGCATTATCACGGATCGCCAAAATACCACCATGCACCTTAGGATGTAATGTCTTTACGCGGCCATCCATCATTTCAGGAAAATCAGTCAAAGACTCTACCGATTTTGCCGGAATACCTGCTTCGGTTATGGCTTTAAGGGTCCCACCTGTGGAATAAATGGTTACCCCTAAATCAACTAAACCTTTCGCAAAGTCTACAATACCTGTTTTATCAGAAACACTAAGTAATGCATTTTTAATCATCTAACGTCTTCCTTTGCTTACACATCAATCTTCAATATATACAACACGACCTTTTATAGTGAGCTTATCCTCACAAAATAGTCGTAATACCTCTTTATATGTTTTATGTTCAATAGGCAATAATCTATCACTCAGAGTATCCTCTGTATCCTCCGGTAATAAAGGAACCGTATTCTGCATAATGATAGGTCCTGTATCCATTCCGGCATCAACAAAGTGTACCGTACAACCGGTTACCTTTACGCCCGCATCAATAGCTTGTTGATGTCCATGTAGTCCCGGAAAGGATGGCAACAAGGCAGGATGGATATTTAAAATTCTATGCTCATAGTGCTCAATCAATGGAGCCCCTACAATGCGCATATATCCGGCCAAAACGATACCATCTACCTTATAGGGCTCTAACGCATCTAACTGAGCCTGTTCAAAGCTAGCTTTAGAATCATAGTCGCTACGCTCGATGACAATGAGTGGGATATTCCAAGGTTTAGAACGTTTAACAATCCCTGCATCACCGTGATCTGTAATGATAACTACAAACTCACCATTAATATATCCTTCTTGCATGGCTTTATAGAGGGCTTCCCCATTGGAGCCTCTACCGCTTGCGAATAGAGCTAGACGTTTTTTAACTACGGAACTAGTCATTAAATACCGCCCCTTTTACAACAACTGGACCTTCGCCTTTAACGATATGACCAATTTCATAAACCGCTTCATTACGACTTTCAAGATTTGCCTTTACTCGATCCACATCCGCAGCGTCCACTATGAGGATCATGCCAATGCCCATGTTAAAAGTACGGTACATTTCATGCCAATCTACATTGCCCCATTCTTGTAGCTTTTCAAAAACTGGAAGGCGAGGCCATGTATCACAATCGATCTCTGCCGTTACTCCCGTAGGTAAGACGCGAGGAATATTTTCATAGAAACCGCCGCCCGTAATATGAACCATACCTCTAATTAAATCTTCTTTAATCAACGGTAATACAGCTTTAGGATATAAGTGCGTTGGCGTTAATAATTCTTCTCCCAGTGTTTTGCCAAATTCAGGAATATCTTGATCAATGGAGAAACCCTTATGATCAAATACAATTTTACGAACTAACGAGAAACCATTAGAATGAACCCCAGAAGATGGTAACCCAAGGATAACATCTCCTGCCTTGATACTTTCACCAGTAATCAATTTAGGACGATCTACGATACCAACGGCAAAACCAGCTACATCATAATCCTCATCATCGTAGAAACCTGCCATCTCAGCAGTTTCACCGCCTAGTAAGGCGCAGCCTGATTCTTCGCACGCCTCAGCTACACCGCGTACGATATCTGCCACTTTTACAGGCTCTAGTTTGCCAACCGCAATATAATCGAGGAAAAATAAAGGTGTAGCACCTTGTACGAGGATATCATTAACACTCATAGCTACACAGTCTTGACCGATAGTATCATGTTTATCCATCATGATAGCGAGACGTAATTTGGTGCCCACCCCATCTGTACCAGATACGAGCATAGGATCAGACATAGCATGACCAGCTAAAGAATAGAGTCCTCCAAAACCACCTAAATCACCAACAACACCTGGTGTATACGTCCGTTTAACAGATTCTTTCATCAATTCTACGGCGCGATTACCTGCATCGATATCAACACCTGCATCGCGATAGGTTAAACTAGTTTTATTCGAGCACATATTTGACCCCTTCCTCTTGGTCCGCAGGAACCGCTACACTATAATCACCATTGAAACATGCAAAACATAAATCATCTGGCTTTACATCAGATACAGCACGACATAGGCCTTCACGAGACAAGTAATGTAATTTATCAGCCTTGATAAAATCTCTAATTTCATCCACTGTATGAGTAGCTGCTATAAGTTCTTTACGCACTGATGTATCAATGCCATAGTGACAGGAATACTCAATAGTTGGAGAACTAATACACATATAAATCTCTTTAGCACCAGCTTCTTTTAGCATTTTTACAATGATACCACTCGTAGTACCGCGCACAATAGAATCATCAATAAGGACGATACGCTTACCTCCAACAATATGTGGCAATGCATTTAGCTTCATACGAACAGCTAATTCTCGTTCCTCTTGATTTGGTTTAATAAAGGTACGGCCGCTATAACGGTTCTTAACTAAACCTTCCGCAAAAGGGATACCCGATGCACGAGCATAACCTAATGCAGCTGTTGTACCGGAATCCGGAATGGACATTACGATGTCTGCATCATACTTAGTTTCGTTATATAGTTCGCGGCCCATATTTAGCCGAGATTGATATACGGATTGACCATCGATATGACTATCGCCACGTGCAAAATAGATGTATTCAAAGACGCAAAGTTTTTTGTCGATTTTTTCTGGTTCCGCATACATAGTACTACGCACACCAGAGTCATCGATGATAACCATTTCACCAGGATCTATATGACGAATAAACTCTGCCTTAATCGCATCAAAAGCACAACTTTCACTAGAGAGCACATAACCATTTTCAGTTTTACCTAAACAAAGTGGTCTAAATCCTTGAGGGTCTCGTACACCTACTAAAGAGTCGTTCGTAGTAATGACTAAAGAGAACGCCCCTTCAATTTGACGCGCCGCATCGGCAATGCGTTCCGCTTGTGTTTCTGCTTTAGAACGAGCTATCAAGTTTACGATAACCTCAGAATCCATCGTCGTTTGAAAGATGGAACCATCGGCTTCTAGGCGTTTTCGAATAGATAAGGCATTCGTTAAATTGCCATTGTGAGCCACCGCAATTTGACCGCCTTGGTAGTGAATAACCAAAGGTTGAATATTACGCGGATTATTAGACCCTGTCGTAGAGTACCGCACATGTCCAGTCCCCATATAGCTTGGCAATGCTGGTAATTCTTTGATAGCCTCAGTCAACAAGCCCATGCCTTTTTTCAGTTCTACATCATGACCATCGGTAACAGCAATACCCGCACTTTCTTGACCACGATGTTGGAGAGCAAATAGCCCCCAATATACATAGCGTGCTACATCAACGGTCCTATCATAGATGCCGAACACACCACACTCTTCGTGCCATTTATCAAAAACAGAATCGTAGTTCATCTTCCCCCCTATTAGGCACGCTCACCTGTAAGGCGGAATAACATTTCCTTATATGCTTCTTCAATATTACCAAGATCCCGACGGAAACGATCTTTATCGAGTTTTTCACCAGTTGTAGCATCCCAGAAACGGCATGTATCAGGAGAAATTTCATCACCCAATAAAATTTCACCATTATGGGTACCAAATTCTAATTTAAAATCTACAAGGGTTACATTTTTAGTAGCCAAGAATTTTTTCAAAATATCGTTTACCTTTAAAGTAATTGTAGAAATTACGTCAAGTTGCTCTTGAGTGGCCCAACCAAGTGCAGTGATTTGGGATTCGTTGGCAAACGGATCGCCTAGTTCATCGTTTTTATAGCAGAATTCAAGAATTGGATGTTTAAGTGGTGTACCTTCTTCAATGCCAAAGCGTTTAGCCATAGAGCCAGCCGCAATATTACGAACGATAACTTCAAGAGGAACTATTTTCAATGTAAGTACTGTTTGGTTGCGATCATCTTCACGACGAACAAAATGAGTTGGTACGCCTTCTTTTTTCAACAATTCAAAGAAGAAAGAGGAAATTTTATTGTTCAACACGCCTTTACCAAGAATGGTGTCATGTTTTTCACCATTAAATGCAGTGGCATCATCTTTGTAATGAACGATGTACTCATCTTTGTTATCTGTTGCATATACTTGTTTTGCTTTTCCTTCATACAATAATGTTAATTTTTCCAAATCGATGTTAGCCATGATCTTTCTCCTTTATCATAATTAATGATACAAACTATATAATAGATATCTAAATAAACTGTTTTTCTTAACCAACATTTAATCACCGATGATTTACATGATTAAATTTGAATAGCACCTTGTAATTCTGCATTGTCTGCCAAGACTTTTTCAGCCATATCTTTACGATATTGTTGATATTGTTCTTTCAGGTCTTTATTGAAAGCTGCTCCAATTTGTACTGCAAAGAGAGCCGCATTTTTAGCACCATCTACAGCCATGGTTGCTACAGGCATGCCAGATGGCATTTGTACAATAGCAAGTAGAGAATCAATACCTTTTAATGCGGTTGCATTAAGTGGGATGCCGATAACTGGTAGTGTAGTAAAGCTCGCCACTACACCAGGTAGGTGAGCCGCTGCGCCTGCACCAGCAATAAAAGCAATAGCTCCTTCACCTTCAAGTCGTGTAACAAAATTCTTTACAGCCTCTGGGGTACGATGAGCTGAGGCAATAACCATTTCATAGGGAATGTTAAATTCATCAAGTACGGCAGATGCTTTTTTCATTGTGTCCAGGTCAGACTTGCTGCCCATGATAATACCGACCTTCATAGATCCTCCTAATAAAAAAGCCCAGCCAAAACAGACTGGGACAAATACGCGCAAATAGCCTCCGTAGACTTGCTTTGAGTTTGTTGATTTGCATAGTTCACGGTGCTACCTCCTTCTTGTACTCAAATTGTAACACCTAACATTTACAAAATCAATACTATTTTCGAATATTTTTTTATTAAATATTTTTATTATTCGTTATATTCCGAACTATTACAAAAATATAGATTGCATCATATAAATTAATTTTAAATAAATCTGAAAAATAAAATACTGCCTTTTCAATCTTATAACAACACAAACTTATTCTATCGATCAAAATATTTATATGTTTTTTCTTATCCATACAAAAAGAGGATAACCCGTTTATAAACAGGTTATCCTCTTTTCATAATTCCGAACATTAGACCACTCAACTTGTATCTATTATTGATTAGTGAGTACCACTTTCAAAGGCAGTTTTTAATTCACCTACAGATTCTGGAATATAATCTACGATAGAAGACATCAACGCATACATCAATGCAGGCTCGAACGCATCATCACCACACATATATACGCAATCCAAGTACAGGCTAGAATCTTGTTCATCAATATATAGTTTATAATTTTTATATGTCGCATTGTCACGATTAATTAATGCATTTAAGGCATTCATATTTTGTGCTGTTACCTTTTCAGGTCCTAACACTAAACGAACTACACTATAAATAGTGTTATCGAGAATGACGAATAAAGGCATATCCCATAAAGGAGACTTGATATAAGAACGATATACTACTGTACCGTCTTCATCATCAAAATCCTTCCGTTCAAAAGATATGATTTCTTCTTCTTTCAAAAACTTATCAAATAATAAGGATTTAGGATTCATAACAACCTCTATTAAGCTAAGCCAGTTACTTTAAGAATATCTTTATGTACAGCATCTAAATGCGGTTGAATAACTTCAAGCATAAGATTCACTACTACAGTAGGATCAAATTGTTCATTCAAACATGGTATAGACACATCCATATAAATGTTATTGTCTTCATTGCTCACGTAATATTTAGATATCTTGTAATCTTGATTTAACGTGTTAAGTTCTTTCAATACCGCAGGAATCACTTTTTTATCAATAGATGTTGTTGTGATAGCGATGCGTACATAGGTGAACGCAGAATCGTCTACAACGATGAACACAGGCAAGCTATGCTCATGAACATCCAAACGACCATGATATACAACTGTGTTAAGATCGTCTGTCATTTCTTCCTTTGTAAACCAAGTGTTACCGCCTTTGTTAAGGTCAGCAACAAGTAAGTCGAATTTTTCTGCTTTTTTATTCATAATCTCCTCTAACAATAATCAGACAAATTAGTCTTCGATAAACACACAACCATTATCTTTGAATTCTTTAATGCGAACTAAAGACTCTACACGGTAGCCCGCATTTTCCAAGCGTTCACGACCAGGTTGGAAGGACTTTTCGATAGCAATCGCCATGCCAACTACTTCATCACCTGCGTCTTGAACCAACTTAGCAAGGCCCATAGCCGCCTCACCAGACGCCAAGAAATCGTCGATAATCAACACTTTTTCACCAGCTGGCAAGAATTTTTTAGAAATAGTGATATCATAATTCTCTTCTTTTGTATAAGAGTACACAACACTATGATATACATCATCTACCATAAGGATGGATTTTTTCTTACGCGCAAATACCAATGGTACGTCTAGTTCAAGCGCGGCCATCAACGCCAACGCAATACCAGATGCTTCGATGGTAACAATACGTTGTACACCTGCATCACGGTAACGATCCGCGATTTCTTTACCAATCGCCTTAAACAATTGTGGATCGATTTGATGGTTTAAGAACCCATCTACTTTCAGCACTCGATTATTGAGGACAATCCCCTCTTCACGAATGCGTTCTTTTAATAATTCCATGTGCTCATACCTCCGCATAACTATCTTTAAATTTTAACGTAAACAACCCCTTAGGGTCAACCTATATCTAGTAAAAGTCTTATAATATACCCCATAAATATCATTGCAAATAAGACTTAAATATTTCATATATGAATTATATAACTCAACTGCTTTATAGGAATATAATATAGCACGGTAAAACTCACACTAATATATAAAAAGACACACTTTAAGAAATTTTCCTAAAGTATGTCTTTAAACATGTCTTTTTCTTATAAAACTTTATCTCGAGTACTTTCACGATTAACTAGCAAGGACGTAAATCTTGCAGCCCCTTCAGATTGAGGAACCAAGCGAGAACGCACAAGCACAATGTCGCGTGTTGGTACCGGAATATCTGTATCGATGCGCACAATAGTCCCTTCTTGCATTTTTTGTTGTACCACATGATTAGGCAACATGGAAATACCCATATTGATTTCTACAAGATCTAGTAATACATCGACGCTACCCAATTCAAAGCGAGGCTTACGACAAGCACCATGTGTTACATCGTCAAAGAATGTACGACTAGCAGAGCCTTTATGCAAGAGTAAAATAGGCTCGTTAAGAAGGCGCCCTTGATCAAAGAATCCTGCCCCTTTATAGTCAGGGCCCCCAACAAAGACGTCTTGAATGGTAGCTAGCGTAGTTACCTCTAGCTGAGGATTATCTCTCAAGCCCTCATAATCATTAACCACAGCTAATTGCGCCTCTTTATTGAGTACTAATTCTACACAATCAGGAGACGGACGATTAATGATATGTAAGCCAATTTCACTTTCTTGTAATTGCCATTTGTGGAAATAAGGCAATAGGAAATGGCGACACAAAGTATCTGTGGCAGCCAAATTTAAACTTTCATAAGCTTGACTAACCCGTTCTTGTAATTGGGTAACACCATTATCAAGAATGGAGAAAGCTTTAGCTACCGTATCAAACAATTCTTTACCTTCTGGCGTGAACCCTACAGATTTTGTAGTACGCACGAAGAGAGGCATATTAAGTTCTCCTTCTAATTGTTTAATACTTTGACTGATGGCGGATTGGGACACGCCTAATTCTTTTGCGGCACGGGAAAAAGATAAATATAAGCCTACCCCTAGAAAGGTTCTATATAAATCTGCAGATACTGCCATTTTATTCACCTCTGTTATATACTAATAGTAACTTCTTACTTTTAAATACACATATCATTACCCTATTATAACTATAGACTCTCAATATATAATGAATATGTAGAAATCTTCATGAAAGTTAGGTCTTATGACCTTCATGAACTTTTCATATTTATTAGTATTTCTAATCTTTTCATTAGTAAGATTATCTTTACTTATAAGTCTAGACCGACTATACTTAATTTGTCAATATCCCATAGGGAATTATATACATTACAGGAGGCTACAATGGCTATACAACGATTATTCGTAACAAAACGAGAATCTTTCAACCTAGAAGCGCAACGCATGTTACAAACCTTACAACAGGAATTATCTATGCCTGCTACAGCTGTGACTATCTATGAGCGATACGACATCGAAAATTTAGATGCAAAAGATCTAGAGTCTGCTAAAAATTTAATTTTTTCTGAACCTCCTGTAGATACTGTATTAGAAGAAATTCCAAATGTACAAGGCTTTGTATTTGCTGTTGAATATGTGCCAGGTCAATACGATCAACGTGCTGATAGCGCAGAGCAATGTATTTCTATGCTCACCCTTACATCCGGCCACATCGTGCGTTGTGCTCGCGTATATGCTATCGACGGCACCTTTACAAAAGAACAAGAAAATACCATCAAGGCCTACTACATTAACCCTGTTGATTCCCGAGAAGCGAGCCTTGACGTACCAAACACCTTAGCTCTCGATTTAGAAGATCCAAAACCGGTGGCAACAATCAATGGCTTTACTATGATGAGCGATGATGATCTAGAAGCCCTCATCAAAAACTATGGCCTTGCTATGACATTGGCAGACCTTCAAATGATTAGACATCAATACGCAGAGGTGGAGCACCGCGATCCTACGATTACAGAAATTCGCCTCTTCGATACATATTGGTCTGACCATTGCCGTCACACTACCTTTATGACTGAGTTAACAGATATTACCATTGAAGACAGCCGCTTCACCGGTTCTATAAAGGGAGCCTTCGAAGAATATATGGAAGGCCGTGCTGAGCTCTACACGACTAAGAAAAAAGCTCGCTCCCTCATGGACATGGCTACATCGGCGGTAAAAGAATTACGCCACGCTGGCAGCCTAACAAATCTCGATGAATCCGATGAAATCAATGCATGTACCATTATCGTACCTGTCGATGTAAACGGCAAAGCCGAAGAATGGTTATTATTGTTCAAAAACGAAACCCATAACCACCCTACCGAAATCGAACCATTTGGTGGCGCAGCTACCTGTTTAGGTGGCTGTATTCGCGACCCATTGAGCGGTCGCGCTTATGTATACCAAGCTATGCGCATCACAGGCTCTGGCGATCCACATACAAAACTTGAAGATACATTGGAAGGCAAATTACCACAAAGAAAGATCACCCAAGAAGCAGCTCGTGGTTACTCCTCTTACGGCAACCAAATCGGCCTTGCTACAGGTGAAGTAAAAGAATATTACCATCCTGGCTACGTAGCAAAGCGCATGGAAATCGGCGCAGTTATCGGTGCTGCACCTCGCAACCAAGTTCGCCGTGAGGTACCAGTTGCAGGCGATGTGGTAGTATTGCTAGGTGGTAAAACTGGCCGTGATGGCTGTGGTGGCGCTACAGGTTCCTCTAAAGAACATACCGTTGACTCTCTATCCACATGCGGTGCAGAAGTCCAAAAAGGCAATGCTCTTACAGAGCGTAAAATCCAACGTTTATTCCGTCGTGGCGAAGTAACGACACTTATCAAACGTTGTAATGACTTTGGTGCAGGCGGTGTATCTGTCGCTATCGGTGAACTAACTGATGGTGTATCAATCAATCTCGACTTAGTCCCTAAAAAATATGCTGGCCTCGATGGTACAGAGTTAGCCATCTCTGAATCCCAAGAGCGCATGGCCTGTGTTATCGCTGCTTCTGATGTAGAGGCATTCAAAGCATACTGCGACGAAGAAAACTTGGAGTGCACAGTTGTAGCTAAGGTAACTGATACAAATCGCCTTGTTATGAACTGGAATGGCGAAACAATTGTAGATATTAGCCGCGACTTTTTAAATACAAATGGTGCAAGTCAACAACAAGAAGCTATCGTAAAAGCTCCTACAGATCGTTCTTACTTCTTGCGCGGTTCTGCTAGTGCAGATAACTTCAAGGAAAAATGGCTCGCAGCCGTATCCGATTTAAATGCAGCATCCCAACAAGGCTTAGCGGAACGCTTTGACAGCACTGTGGGCGCCAATACGGTTCTCATGCCATTCGGTGGCAAATTCCAAAAAACGCCTACCCAAGGCATGGTTGCTAAATTACCGGTTCTAAACGGTGAAACTACAACGGCTAGTATTATGACTCACGGTTTTGTGCCTGAGTTATCTACATGGAGCCCTTATCATGGTGCGCAATATGCAGTGCTTTTATCTGTAGCAAAATTAGTAGCTCTTGGCGGTCGCCGAGAAGACGCATACTTAACATTACAAGAATATTTTGAACGCCTCAACTCCAAAGAATCTTGGGGTAAGCCAGTAGCAGCTTTACTTGGTGCTTATAAAGCACAAAAAGAACTTGAAATCGGCGCTATCGGCGGCAAGGACTCTATGAGCGGTACATTTATGGATCTTACCGTTCCCCCTACTCTCGTATCCTTTGCGGTTGGTACAGCTCATGTAGATAATATTGTGAGCCAAGACCTTAAAGGCGTAGATCACCGACTCGTATTCTTCGATGTACCTCGTACATACGATGACACCCCTGATTGGGATCGATTCAAAGAAAACTGCGATATACTACAAGAACAAATTGAAAAAGGTCGCGTATACTCTGCTTATGTAGTTGATCAAGGCGGCATTCCTGAAGCAGTCACTAAAATGGCCCTTGGCAACAATATTGGTGTTAAATTCGATAAATACGCTGAACGTGGTATCTTCCAACCAGCCCTTGGTTCCTTCATCGTTGAAGTAGATATTACGGCTGTTAATTATCTTTTAGAATTACCTGATGTGAAGGTTATCGGTGTAACCCAAGCCACACCTGTTATCGAATGGGAAGGACAATCTGTTTCTCTCAAAGAAATACAAGCTGCTTATGAAGCACCTCTAAACGATATCTTCCCTATGCATGCACCAAACGGCTTTGGTGAAGCAGTCGCTTACATTCATGATCAACACGCTAAACCTCGCAGCACCTCCCTAGGTGCCAAACCAAAAGTTCTTATTCCAGTATTCCCTGGCACAAACTGTGAATTTGACTCTGCTCGCGCCTTTGATCGGGCTGGTGCAGAAACAGATATCGTGCTTATCCGCAACCAAACTCCAGAACAATTAAAAGAATCTATCGACGTAATCAAAGCTAAATTAGCAGAGTCTCAAATTCTTATGTTCCCAGGAGGTTTCAGTGCCGGTGATGAGCCAGATGGTTCTGGTAAATTCATAGCCACCCTCTTCCGCAACCCATACCTTGCAGAAGGTTTAGAAAACCTCTTGTACAAACAAGATGGCCTTGTATTAGGTATTTGTAACGGCTTCCAAGCGCTCATCAAGTTAGGCTTATTACCTGGTGGACATATTGAAACGTTAACTGCAGATCATCCTACATTGACATACAATACCATTGGTCGTCACTTATCTCGCATGGTCAATACGAAAGTTATTTCCACAAAGTCCCCTTGGATGAGTGATGCTAAAGCGGGAGAAATTTACACGGTACCAATTTCTCACGGCGAAGGTCGCTTTATAGCGTCTCCTCAACAAGTGTTAGAGTTCAATAAAACTGGCCAAATCGCTACACAATATGTAGACTTTGATGGTATCGCCTCCATGGATAGTTGCTTCAATCCTAACCAATCTGTAGCTGCTATCGAAGGTATTTATAGCCCTGATGGTCGCGTATTCGGCAAAATGGCACACTCCGAACGCTGTGGTGCAGGCATCAGCAAAAATATTCCTGGCCAATTAGAAATGCCAATCTTTACATCTGGTGTAAAATACTTCAAATAATTGGTCACTATGAACTTTCATGTGAAAGCCTACTTCTTCAAGTAGGCTTTTTCAATATTGATTTTTTTCGAAAATATTAGTATTATAAATTGATACTATATTTACAGACATGAGTTCTCATGTAAAGCTATACATACCTAGTGTGGGTTAAGAAAGGATTTTATTATGCATTGTGCTCAGAAAATGACTCATAATATCTACTGGATTGGTAGTAATGACTGGACAACAGAACGTTTCGAAAACTTATTTCCTATTCCAAATGGTGTTAGCTATAACAGCTATTTCATCGACGATGAAAAGACTTGTGTGGTAGACTCTGTAGATGCTGAAATTCGTGAAGAGTACTTCGACAACTTGACTCACCTCTTAAATGGTCGTGAACTTGATTACATCGTCGTAAACCATATGGAGCCTGATCATTGCCAAACATTATTGGAAACATTGGAACGGTATCCAAATTGTAAAATGGTAGGTAATGCTACAACATTCCGCATGTTTGAGCAATTCTATAACACTCCAAAACCAGAACAATACCATCAAATTAAAGAAGGCGATGAAATCTGTTTAGGTAAACATACTTTGGTTTCTTACACTATGCCTATGGTTCACTGGCCTGAAGTAACTTGTACATACGAAAAATCTACAGGCACATTGTTCTCTGCAGATGCTTTTGGTACATTCGGTACAGTTAATGGTAATATCTTTGCTGATCAAACCGATTTCGTAGCTACATACGAAGAAGAAGCTCGCCGTTACTATACAAATATCGTTGGTAAATATGGACCACAAGTACAAAATGCGCTTCGCAAAATTTCTAGCCTTGATATCAAACGGATTGCTCCACTTCATGGTCCAATCTGGCGCACCCCTGAATCTATCCAATATATCACACACAAATACTTACATTGGTCCAGCTATACAGCTGAGAAAAAAGGTGTTGTTATCGCTTTTGGTTCCATGTATGGCAATACTCGTGCTATTGCTCAACAATTGGCTAAACAACTCTCCAAACGTGGCGTTACAGATATCAAAATTTACGATGTTTCCAAAACTAATGCTTCCTACATCATCTCCGATGCTTGGAAATATACTAACTTGGTAACTATCGCACCTACATATAACTTGAATCTATACCTTACTATGGAAAACTTTATCCATGAATTAAAAGCCCTTAACTTCCAAAACCATAAGGTTTCCATCATCGGTAACCACTCTTGGGCTTCCGCTGCGATGAAAACAATGGTTTCCCATTTCGAAAATGACTTCAAAGACATTGAAATCGTTTCCGAACCACTAGATATCAAATCCTCTTTGAAAGAAGAAGATCTTCCATTAATTGAAAAAATGGCAGACGATATCAAAGCATCCATTGAAGCTGCTGAAATTAAAGACGTATTCTAATACAAGAGCCGCCTATTTAGGCGGCTTTTCTTTTTATATACCACATTTTATACGCCTAAAACCAAGCTATGATTTTTGGTTTATATCCATTTATTGAGATCAAATACTATATTTTAAAAGCCTTGTAAATATGCAATAATTCTACTGTTTTTTTGCTTGACATAAATCTAACTTTTTCATATACTATACAAGTACCTGTTACACAACAGAATACATGGAGAGGTGTCCGAGCGGCTGAAGGAGCATGATTGGAAATCATGTGTGCGGTTATCCCGTACCCAGGGTTCAAATCCCTGTCTCTCCGCCATAGTAAAAGCAGTGCTTATGCACTGCTTTTTTATTTGCAAATAAAGAGACGATACACATGTATCGTCTCTTTTATATTTAAAGTCATATATTAATTGTGAATTTTCTTTGCAATATCACCGATAATCTCAGGTGTCGTTCTACAACAGCCACCAATGATTTCAGCCCCAGCTTTTCGCCATACTTCAACGTAGTCTACAAATGATGCAGGATCTCCAAACCAAGTCTTAGTTTTACTATCATAGCTTTCACCAAGATTAGGATATACAGTAATCGGTTTATCTGTAACCGTTCGAATATCTTTAATCAAAGATTCTACATGTTCAGGTTTACTACAATTAATACCAATCCCCGTAATAGAATGGACCTTATCAATCATTTGTGCGCATTTAATGATGGTTTCACCACTAGAAACATGGTGACCATCCTTACAAGAAAAAGCAATCCACCCGGGAATACCTTTTGATGTAAACGGATCAGACATAGCTCTTGCGATAGCAATAGCTTCAGCATAAGACGGTATGGTTTCAAAGGATAATATATCTGGGTTTTCTTCACAGAATAATGCTAATCGAGGAATATGGAATACTTCCAGATACTCTGTTTGCACATCAGGATACCCACGATATTCAGAGCCATCAGCCAAGAAAGCGCCATAAGGTCCTACAGAAGCTGCCACCAACGGTTTAGGTAATGCACCTTCAGAAAAATATCTAATTCCCTCAGGAGTCTCTTCACCAAGCGTAATCCCACGCAATGTAAGTGCCCCATTCGCCTTTGCTTCTAAAAACTCATTACGAGCTTGCACGGCTAAACGAACAGATAGTTTAACGAGCTCTATCGCTTCTTCCGTGCCATAACCTAAACCTTTAAAGCCTGCTACTGTCGCTTGATAGCCAGAGCTTTGAATGATATCGGCACCCGCAGCTAAATAAGAAATATGTATTTTCTTAATGATATCTGGCTGATCCATGAGAACCTTAGCAGACCACAACTTATGTTGAATATCACAGCCATAACGCTCTAATTCGGTCCCTAAAGCCCCATCTAAGACGAGGGCGCCCTTTTCCTTAATAATATCTAAAAATGCACTTCGTTTAGCCATCATATCACCCATTCTATACATACCTCATATAACACGAGGCTTACCTAGCATATTATATCAAATAATACATTCTGGTACTATCTACAAACTATTTTAATACCTCTGCTGGAGGCTCCTTACCAAACCATTTCTTATAAATTTCTGCGTATTTACCGTTTGCTTTGATCTTAGCCAAACCATCATTGATTTTGTTAAGCAACTCTGTATTGCCTTTTTTCACAGCAATACCTAGTGGTGCCGCATCATAGTCCTCTCCAGTGACCTTTGCGATACCTTTGCCCTTACCATTAACATAATATTCGTTTACTGGTGTATCATTGATGACTACATCGACACCTTTATTTTGTAGTTCTAAGAAAGCATCGACAATAATATTAAACTGACGTACATCGGCATTGGGAATCTTGCTAGCAATCTCTGCACCAGTAGAACCAATAGAAACACCAATGCGCTTGCCTTCTAGATCCTTAAAGCTATTAATATTGGTGTTATCAATATTCACAACGAGACCATTACCTGCAATATAGTACGGTTTACTAAAGTCAACAGATTTTGCTCGTTCTTCAGAAATAGTCATATCCGAAATAGCGATGTCGATGGTATTACTTTGTAATGCTGGTAAAAGCGCATCAAAGTTTAGATTTTGAATATCTGCTTCTATGCCCTCTTCGTTTGCAATCGCATTGATAATATCAATATCAAATCCAGCTAATTTACCACTATCTTTGTCTTTAAAACCAAATGGTGCATAGGTCGCATCAGTACCTACGCGCCATGCCTTCTGACTATTACCCGCATTACCACAGCCTGCGATTAATAAACTACTAGCAATGGTGAAAGCCCCTAATAGAGCTGCTATTTTCTTAAATTTCATATTATTACCCTTACTTCTCTCCGTTCTATCTAGAAACAGAGTTCTTCTTAATCAACTAATATATTTATACTTACACTTATGAGCATAATAAAAATAATACCTCTAAAGGTATTATAGTTTTATGATAACATTCGATATAGTAAGGGTCAATAAATCCAACTATACCAATAGGTATTGAATTGATATAGTTTTTAGCTATATCGAAAATAACATTCCTAAGTATATAAAAAGACCGCCTTTACCAAGCACAGATGAAACTTGATAAAGGCGGTCATCCCCAAAATGGAGGATTCCTGGTTATTTATAGAATAAATAAGCTATTCAATTCATTTAGGATATATAGTATATAATTTATTTAGCATGTTTAGCTTTTATATACATAGCTACCTTGTACAAGAACGTACAGAGTAACAAGTACATTACGATACTAAGGTATGTCGCTTCAGGTGTTTCTACCCAAGCTTGAGCAAATACATCAACACCTGCAATGCGAAGTACCGCACTGAACAAGGATCCAATAGCACCACCGGCTACGAGACCAGAGGCAATTGTACTACCTTTGGAGAAGCGAAGATCTGCCAATTCTTTGTCTTTTGTACTATTTTGTACAAGATACGCAATCAAACCTCCGATAAGTAATGGTGTATTAATTTCCATTGGCAAGTATGTACCCAAGGCAAATGCCAACGGCGGAACTCTTACCATCCACAAGATAATTGCAAATAATGCACCAGCCATGTAAAGAGGCCATTGAGCACTACCACCAGTCATCATTGGCTCAATGATGGCAGCCATAGCATTCGCTTGAGGTGCATTTAATGCATGATCTCCTACAAATCCATAAGCATCGTTTAAAAGAATCATAACACCTACAGAAAGTACGGCACAAAGAATAGTACCAACGATTTGCCATTGTTCCATTTTCTTAGGTGTAGCACCTGTCATATGTGCCACCTTAAGTTCAGACATAAAGTTACCAGCCATCCCAATAGTAGTACCAATAAAGGATGCCATCATGAGGACTGCAATCATACCGACCTTACCAGTCATACCTGCTGCGGTTAAGCATACAGCGGAGATAATAATCATAAAGATTGTCATACCTGAAACTGGTTCTGTACCTGTATAAGCGATGGAGCTAATCCCCACTACAGATAATAGGAATGACATAATAAGAACAATTAAGAATGCTACAATTGTTTGTCCGAAGCTTTCAGCATACATAAAATGGAAATATGCTGCAAATAAAACTGTACATAACAAGATGCCAGCACCAATCCAAGATGTAGATACATCACGTTGTGTACGAAGCAAATTAACATCTACAGTTTTAGAACTAAAGATATCAAGCACTGCATTTTTAACAACATTTGCTACCACTTTAGACATTGTAATTAAACCAATAATGCCTGCCATAGCGAGCATGCCGATACCAATATGACGAACATAATCGAGGAATACCTTGCGAATTGGGGCCTCGCCCAATGGAACTGCATGACCGCCAATTTGCATGATATGTTCAGGTGCTAAATAGTACACAATCGGAATACATACAAACCAAGAGAAAAAAGAACCGGCTGCAATGATAGCCGCATAGCGAAGGCCCGTGAAATAACCAAGGCCAAGCAATGCTGCATCAGTATCTACCGCTGCAGTTAGCTTAGTTTGATCTGCAAGAGCTGCCCCCCACTTAAAGGTAGCAGTGCGAATAACCTCTTGCCACCACCCCAAACTATTAAGAATAAAGTCATACACGAGAGCAATTAAACCAGAGCCAAGCATAAGTTTTGCTTTGCTGCCCTCATTACTCATCAATACTTCCGCTGCAGCACGACCACTTGGGAACGGATACACATAGTGCATTTCCTCAACGAAATAGCGACGGAACATAACGCATAATAAAACACCTAAAACGCCGCCAAGAATGATAGGAATCGCCATTTGTACAAATGATACATCTGTTACATTCCAGATGTAAAGAGCTGGCAAGAAGAACATAGCCCCTGCTAATGTGTTCGTACTAGAACTAGCGATAGCTTGAATGTGTACCGTTTCGGCAAAAGCATTTTGCCGCTTTAAAATAACTGCTGTACCCATAGCAAGTACAGATACTGGCGCAAAAGCATCTACTGTTTGACCGATTTTCAAACATAAATAGCCAACAGCCAGTGTGAAAACTGCCGCATAGAACAAGCCCCAGAAGACTACATATGAGTTAATCTCTACGTAATCTTTCTTAGGATCTAACACCGGTTCTATGGGTGGAATGGAACGAACCTCGTCCGACATAGTAAAACCTCCTCACAGAAAAAGTACAAACGTATAACTATTCACCTTTATACTAACACGGTACTACACATGGTTCAATGGTTTTCTATGCACTATGCGAATAAAACAATACACCCCCTATAAATAATTATTTTGCATTTTTGGCGTCCCTGTTCTACAATGAAAGTATATTAAGAATCTCTATTATGTAACGGTATCGTATACTGCCCTGTATAACACGTATGTTTACTTACGAGGAGGCTCATTATGGAATCAATGGTCGAACGTTTTGTACGCTATACGAGCATAAATACACGGTCTAATGAGGAAAGTACAACCATTCCTAGTACTCAAACTCAAGTAGACTTTGCTACGAATGTGCTCGTCCCCGATTTAAAAGCAATAGGATTAGATGAGGTTATTTATAATCGTGAAAATGGTTTTGTCATCGGCACATTAAATGCTAATACTGATGAGAAAACTCCTTCCATCGGCTTCATTGCCCATATGGATACAGCTGATTATAACGCAGAAAATATTAAGCCTCGTATCGTAGAAAACTATGATGGTAGTGATATTTGCCTTAACGAAGAACATCAAATCTTCACCCGTCGTACAGATTTTCCTAACCTAAAAAATTACATTGGCAAGTCCTTAGTTGTAACCGATGGTCTAACACTCCTCGGTGGTGATGACAAGGCTGGCATCTGTGAAATCATGGAAGCCCTCGCCTATCTCGTATCTCACCCAGAAATTAAACATGGTAAAATCATGTGTGCTTTCGGTCCAGATGAAGAAATCGGTACTGGTGCTGACCACTTCGATGTTAAACAATTTCCTGTAGACTATGCTTACACTATCGATGGTGAAAGCCTAGGCCAACTCGAATATGAAACCTTTAACGCTGCTGGCGGTACAGTAACCCTCAAAGGCGTATCCGTTCACACAGGTACTGCCAAAGGCATTATGATCAACTGTGCTAAACTAGCTATGCAATTTGACGCTTTATTACCAGGAGCAGCTGTTCCTGAGCACACATGTGGTCGCCAAGGTTTCTTTATGCTCATGAGCATGGAAACACAAGTAGATACCGGTAAAATGAACTATATTATCCGCGACCATAATAAGGAATTGTTCGAAGCAAAAAAAGCATTCTTCTTACAAGCAGGTCAAACATTGAATGAAATATATGGGCGTGAAGTATGTGAGGTCTCTGTAAAAGACCAATACTATAACATGTACGATATCATCAAAGACAATATGGAATGCGTAAACGTAGCCAAAGCAGCAATGAAAAAAGCTGGAATTACACCTATTTGTGATCCTATTCGCGGTGGTACAGATGGATCCAAAATCTCCTTCATGGGCATTCCTACACCAAATATTTTTACAGGCGTAGAAAATCTACATGGTCGTCATGAATTCGCATGTATCGATGATATGAAAAAAGCTGTTGAAGTTATCGTTAATATTGTAAATATTGAAAAATAATAATATTAGCAAAGCAGTACTAGATAACCAAAAAGGACTATACGAGCCTAGGCTCGTATAGTCCTTTTATTTTACATTTTACGCAAGCTTACCATTATGTTTACGATTCCTAATTTCTTCTTCTTCAGCGCGAGCTTTCAACGAGAGGTCTCTCTCAGTCCCCACATAACGGCCATATAATAAATAATAGGCAACTAGAGCAAGGAGAGCAACAACAACAGTTACATGGAACATACTAGCATAACCTACAACCTCTTTAACGGCACCTAAAATATAGGGACCAAAGCCAAGCCCCATATCCAAGGCAATGAAGTATGTAGATGTGGCAACACCAATACGATGAACAGGTACTATCTTAACAGTAACAGCTTGTCCGTTGGACATAAATGTACCATATCCAAGGCCAACAAACACAGCCGATAAAAGCACAAGCCATGTGGAGTGAGCGATGGATAATAAGAAAATACCAAGTGCTAAGGATACAAAACAAGGATAAAGAACGAAGTTTTCCCCTTTCATATCAAAAACAATGCCAAGCAATGGTCTTGTTATAGTAATAACGACGGCATATACAACAAAGAAGAAAGTGCCCGCCATAATAAGATCTAGATCTTTTGTGTAAGCCGCCATAAAGCCAATAACGCCAGAGTAAGCAAAGCCGACTAGAATGGAAACAAGACTGATTGAATTCATCCGTGGTTCAATATAGTCCGAGATTCTAATGCCCTTATGTCCTTCAGATTCGATACCAAGTTTAGGTTCATTAAATTTCATGATTACAGAGCCAATACCGCAAAGGATGATAAGTACAACACAGAATGCAATGATAAAATCATAACCAAGACTATGAAGCATCAATATACCTAAGAATGGTCCTACTGCAGCGGCGAGAGAGGTAGATAAGCCATAATAGTTAATCCCTTCCCCTCGACGTGACGTAGGAATAATAGCAGCTATGATAGTACTTGTAGCAGTAGATGTAATACCATAAGCAAAACCATTTAAGAAGCGAACACTATCAAGCATTAGTAAATTAGGTGTGTAAAAATACATAGCTGTTGAAATCAAGTAAATCAATAACCCTAAATAGAGCATCTTACGACATCCTAGGATACTGATAAACCGCCCTGCCAACAAACGGGCTACAACGGTGCCAATAATATATATACCAACAGCAAGTCCCGCTTGACTAGCCGTAGCATGAAGATTATCTTTTGCTACAACCGCAATAATAACGATTAATAAATAATAAATCAAAAATACTAAGAAATTAATCAAAGTATCAAGGACAAAGGATTTTGTCCACAAGGCCTCCTTAGCCTTATCCATATTATCAACTCCATTTTTTAAATTATTGTCAACCAGTTTGCGACAACGATTAATTATAAACCTCTCATTATAAAAAACAAGAATTAATATATTATATATCTTATCAATTTTATTTATAACAAACTACATATTCACAATAAACAAGCATTAATTTCCATTTTAATATCTCATATATTTTTACGATATAAAAACACCTTCAATAGCGACAGATGAGACCAAAAGACTCAAAGCCAACTATTAAAGGTGCTACTTTAAATATTTATTTTGTTTTTAGACCACAAGCTTTGAAGAAATTCTTGTACGCTTCAGCCTTTTTCGGTAGACTCAACGGATAGGCACGTGATGTAGACGGCAAACGTGTCAATGTCAATTCCCGACCATTAAATACAAAAGGAATTGTTTCACCAGTTTTAGGTAATTTAACCTTTTCTGGTAAAAGGCTCAATAAAATCTCCGTAGCCTTGCCGCCTGTTGTACCAATATGCTTACAGTCAGGTATTTGCTCCAGTACGTCCGCAAGTGGAACTGGTTCAACGACCTTAAGAAATGCATCAGATGCATTCCCTTTTTCGCGAATAGCTTTCAAAACAGTAGGACAAGATGCAATTCCAGCTTCAGACAAAAAGGCTTTGATCTTCTCAGGATCCATCGCTTTTTCCTCACCATTTCTAAAATGATCTTTTTCATCAAAGAATACGAGGCCAAAAACACGCCACATATCATTTTGGAAATTTGGATAATGGAATTCCATAGCACGTTTTGATTGTTCTGGAGGAAATGTGCCCATCATCATAACTGTTGCCTTCTTCGGTAAGAATGGAGGGAATGGTCTTGTTTCAATTGTTTCTGCCATATAGCATCAACTCCTTTCACATTCTAATATGAACTTAATTTTCAATACAATATATGAGATACATCACACATTATAATCCAATTGGCTCCTATGGGAAAGCAACTAAAGAACTTATTAAAATATATCAACAGATTTACATTATCTATCATTATTGACCAATTGGTTGAGAAACCAAGGTATTAATATGATCAAAACCAACTGGTGTCGGAGATACGAGGTACAAGCAAATTACAGCAGCCACGGCAAAACCGATTGCCAAATAAGAGAAACTGCCATTCCGAGGGAATTCATACATACCAAAGAGGCGTATCCCTATAGCAGCACCGATGGCCGTAATCAAGGACGGTATAGAAAAAATGTTATAAAAGCCGAATACTACCATAAGGCCTGCATAGCCACCTACTACAGTAACCATAGGCAACATGCGATCCATTGGATTTGGAATAGATCGCGTAAGTGCAGCTGGATAATATGAAGCCTCTATGCCAAACATGCCTAAGAATATATTAAAACCAGCCCAAATGCTATCCCATACGTTTCTAAAAGCATCTCTATGCTTGCCGGCATACCATGCAAAGTCCGTAACGATTAAAATGGCTAAGCCTACACAGACAAAGTAGAATTCACTAGGAATTTTAGGACCTATATAAGCACCTACAGCTGTTGCAACAGCACTCAAAATCGATGCTACTATTACGCGCTGTAAACGAGGTCGTTTATTTTCAGGAATGCGTTTATACACAGTAGCCAATAACTCTAAAACAAAGCAAGCCATAAAAACAGCAATGCCTGCAGCAGGAACAAAGAACGCGCTTACCAAACTCAAAATGAAGGGAATGCACAAGCGCCATTTAGGGAATAAGACAAGATCTTTATAATCTAAACGAATATCTTGTGTTTCCATAGTGAAGTTGTTGTACACCACAAAGAGCAACATAAAGGCGATTACGTCAACCGCAGTTGCACCCCAAATCAATAAAGTTGGTGCTACAACCATAGATAAGGCTACCCCAGAAAGGCGAGATAAACCAGCAGCCACTAAGCCCAGTAATAAAAACGGTGTTAAAGCAGATATAATTTCGAGCATAATATTCCTCCCATCATTGTATAAATTTAAGTATATAGTATCTACCACACTACATCAAGGAGAGATATATTTTTTCATAGCTAGACGCTTTCGCACAGCAGAGGTAGAGCAACCCATCGCCTGTGCAATCTTTGCAACTCCATAACCTTGAGCACGGAGTTTTTTAATCTTATTTTCGTCTAGATCAAGAGTATTTGCCCTTATTTCTATACCTTGCTCTCGCAAATACATTGCCACTGTAGAACCACGTATCCCATAAGCCAGTCCAATGTCATCTGTACTCATGTGATGATGAATATATAAATAAGCCATCTCCTCTACACGCATAGGCTTTCGAACTTTAGGAAGTAAGCAATTTCCCATATGCCGCAATACATGGTGAACTTTCCATCGCGATATACCATACATACGAGCAATGGCATCTGTACTATTTCCACTTTTATAAGCCCTACATATACGTACTACATCTATAGAGACGTTTTTATTTGATTGCTGACAAGCCAATCCATATTCTTTCAAGCGATTCGCCATCGTCGTAATAGACACATCATAACGCTTTGCTAATGAATGGAGCGACCACTTACCGGTCTCATACAAAGCTTGTACATGGACCATATTGATTTCTTTCTTCAGAGGCCTCCGTTCGATATCGTACGCTTTCATACGGCGCATGATGGTATCAACACTACATTGAAAATAATCCGCCACATCGCGAACGCTCCATTGCTTCTCTATATATAATTGGTGCAACAACTGTTTTGGTATAACACGCACATTTCGATACATAATTTTACCTTTCCTTATAAATGAACTCCTTCCCCTATTATTGTGAAAGTTTCACTAGGAAAAAACAATAAAAAAGAGGTTCCTAATAGTCACATAGGTGACCAATAGGAACCTCTTTCAATATGTAATTATATGCCCCACATTATGATATGTGACAGTATGGTTGCTATACCACATCAGTGCACAATCCATTATTATTTATGTTCCAATAAAACCATAATTAGTTTATACATTTATAAATAGATTGCTTCATTAACGGTATCTACGTTCAAGAGCTTTAGGTTTACTTAAAATGATGGACCATTTCATGCCCTCTTTTAAAGCATGATTAGATTTACGACCGCGAGTTGAAGTCGCAGCTAGAGCAGTAGGCGCAGTTGTAATGCCTACATTTTCAATAAGAACTTGCCCCTCTTTAGCTACTTTATCTCGTTTAAACTCAGCTAGTCTTTCACTTAAGGTCGGTCCCGTAACAGCTTCTCTATCTAAGCGAGTCTTACTGGTAGTATAACTCGGATTGCTACTGGAACTTTTCATTGATAAGGCTTCAATATCTCGTTGAGCTGCTGCAGCCTCTTCATTGAAATGTATGTCCTCCATAGTTTTCGATGGTGCTTCTGGTTGCTGATTTACAATCGGTTTATCTTCATAAGAGTCCCGATAAAAGTCATCAACCTTAGACAAATCATCCATAGACGGTTCATCTACCTTGCGTTCTATGGAGATGCCATATTCGCGCTCCATATCTTCCCAAGTTCCGCCACCAGAGCTTTCATACTCATCATACTCTTCAGACTCTTCAGTATTCTTATTTTTTATAATGGAAAAAGCAATGTACGCTATGATACCTAAAACAAAGATTGGATTATGCGAAAAGATGGATAGCACTGAAGACAAAATAGAGTCCATAGCTACTCCTATTCACCATCTGCTAAGTTTTCACGCATTTTAGTGTCTGCAATAATATTGTTCATATTGTAGTAATCCATAACGCCAAGATTACCATTTCTGAAAGCCTCTGCCAACGCTTTAGGAACTTCAGCTTGTGCTTCCACAACCTTAGCTTGCATGTCTTGTGTTTTAGCACGCATTTCTTGTTCTGTAGCAACAGCCATTGCACGGCGTTCTTCGGCACGAGCTTGAGCGATTTTCTTATCGGCTTCGGCTTGGTCAGTTTGCAATTGAGCACCGATGTTACGTCCCACGTCTACGTCAGCGATATCGATGGATAAGATTTCAAAAGCAGTACCTGCATCAAGACCCTTACCCAATACAGTACGGGAGATATGATCTGGATTTTCCAATACATCTGTATGTTCTTCAGAAGAACCTACGGTCGTAACGATACCTTCACCTACGCGGGCAATAATTGTAGCCTCACCAGCACCACCAACAAGGCGATCGATATTAGCACGTACAGTTACACGAGCACGAACTTTCAACTCGATGCCATTTTTTGCTACCGCAGAGATAATTGGAGTTTCAATCACCTTAGGATTAACGGACATTTGAACCGCTTCCAATACATCACGACCTGCGAGGTCGATAGCTGCGGAACGTTCAAAGGTCAACGGAATAGATGCCCGTTCAGCGGCAATCAAAGCATCTACAACGCGGTCAACGTCACCACCTGCGAGGTAATGAGCTTCCAACTGATTTACATTCACATCAAGACCTGCTTTATTAGCTTTAATCAAAGGCATTACGATTTGAGATGGATTTACACGACGTAAGCGCATACCTACAAGTGTAAAGATACCTACGTTAACGCCCGCTGCTAGAGCAGATACCCAAAGCCCTAATGGCACAACATATAAGAATACCATAATACCAATCAGCAAAATGGGAATCAAAATTAAAATACCTACATCCATAATAACCTCCATTATTTACAACGATGTTGTGAAAGCTTAATCACGCTTTCTAACAATATTGCGGCCACCTACAACGCGAAGCACCACAATAGGTGAACCGGCATCGATGAAGTCACCTTCGGTTACAACATCTACCAAATTACCATTAATTTTAGCAATACCTGCAGGGCGCAGTGTTGTATGAGCTACGCCTTCCTTGCCAGCCAAATCTTCTAATACATCATTAGATACATAACCAGCTTTTGTCGTAGATCGTTGCCCTAAGGTAAACAATTTGCCTATCCAAGTCTTTTCAAAGTGATTAAAGAACACGATGATAATGACAATTAACAAGGCTGTTAATCCTAGCACGGCATACAATGCTACTGTGCCTTCCCCAAGAGCTACATAAACGCCCCACAGGAATGCGCAATAACCGATAAGACCTAAAATACCGCCTGGTACTACGAGTTCTACAGCCATCAAAGAAACACCGATAGCCATCCATATCAAAAACTCCATAGGCCCTCCTCTCTATAATTAATTTTATGCAACTTATATGTTCATTATACAATATTGAGGATAAATTATAAAGACACTAAATAAAAACGACTACTTGCGCAGGTACAACCTGATTCAGTAGTCGTTTATTATACTGAGTACAAATCAATTTACTTTATGATCTCAAGGTTATATTCCAAGATTTTAAAGAGCCATGATATTATACTTCTGTTTTTTTCAATTGGTCATTGCCAACACCTGTTTTTTGAAGAATTAACAAGCTAATGCTCATAGCCATACCTACTACAGTGGCAAGGCCCATCCCTTTTAATACAACAGGACCAACTGCGAGTTCTGCACCGCTAAGACCTACCACAAGGATAACAGATGTAAGAATCATATTAACAGGGTTTGTGTAGTCTACTTTACGTTCTACAAGCATACGCAAGCCAGATGCTGCAATGATACCGAACAATAGAATAGATACACCACCCATAACAGGTACCGGAATAGCATGAATAAGAGCTGCCACTTTACCTACAAAGGACACAATCATTGCTAGAACTGCAGCACCACCGATTACCCATACGCTGAAGCAACGAGTAATTGCAAGTACGCCGATGTTTTCACCATACGTCGTATTTGGTGTCGCACCAAAGAAACCAGAAAGAATATTTGCAAGGCCATCACCGAGTAAGGAACGTTGTAAACCGGGTTCTTTCATCAAGTCTTTTGATACAATGTTGCTCGTTACAACTAAGTGACCTACGTGCTCAGCAAATACTACAAAGAGTGCTGGCATAATCATAATAATGGCATTGATATCAAATACAGGCATGCCATAGAACTGTGGTAAAGAGAACCAAGGAGCAGCCTCTACAGCAGAGAAATCAACAACGCCCATGAAGGCAGACAAGATATAGCCGGAAACAACGCCAATCAAAACAGGGATTACAGCTAAGAAGCCACGGAACACAACAGTACCAAGCAAGGTAACAACTAAGGAAAACATAGAGATAAAAATAGCTTGGCTGTGGCTCATGCCTAAATCTTGATTGCCAATAAGGCCGGACATACTCATCGCTACTGGCGCTAATTCCAAACCGATAATAGCTACGATAGCCCCCATCGCTGCTGGAGGGAATAACTTATCGATCCAACGCGTACCAATATAACGAACGAGAATAGATAAAATCACAAAGGATAGCCCAAATACAACGAAGGCCCCCTTT
This sequence comes from Veillonella parvula, assembly GCF_040094895.1. GTDB lineage: Bacteria > Bacillota > Negativicutes > Veillonellales > Veillonellaceae > Veillonella > Veillonella parvula_L. Next base: position 107,431 of record NZ_JBBNGV010000002.1, read on the forward strand.
GCGGCTTCATAACCGAGACCAGCAGATAATACGCCCGCTACAGGAGCAATGAAAGCAAAGCTAGATCCGAGATATGCAGGGATTTTACCTTTACAAACAAATAAATACAGTAATGTACCGATACCATTCATAAATAAAGCTGTTGCCGGATCTACTTTTAACAAATATGGTACCAATACAGTAGAACCAAACATAGCAAATAAATGTTGAAAACTAAGTGGTAACATTCGGCCCCATGATGGGCGTTCTTGAATATCAATATAATCTTTCATCGTTTCTCCTCACACACAATATAACGATGCTAAGTTCATATAGTACAGTCCTTAAATATACTCTATGAATTTACACAAACAGATTCATCTTATGATACATAAGTTAGATATTAACGTTCAAATTTAGTTTGTCTACGAGTCGACTTTTTAGAAGGCTGTGGTTTAAACGGTCCAGGCATATTTGTCTTATTAGTACGCGTCGTAGCAGCAGGCTTGAAACGACTTTGTGTTTCTTCACGCAAAGATGGTAATGGTTCAGCTGTACCAACTGGTTTTACACCTTCTACATTACGACGACCAATACTTGCCAACAACCCAATAGCCATGAAATTCATCAGTAATGAAGAGCCGCCATAACTAACAAACGGTAATGGTACCCCTGTTACAGGCATGATACCACATACCATGGCGATGTTAAACAAGGCCTGACCACTGATAAGCAATGTTATTCCCATTGCTAACCATTTCCCGAATTCATCACGAGCCTTATTAGAAATGCGGAACCCAAAATAGGTAAAAGCTGCAATCAGAACGACAACAAACACTGCACCAATGAAGCCCATTTCTTGCGCCCATACAGCAAAAGCAAAGTCCGTGTGTGCTTCTGGTAAGTAAAAATACTTTGATGTACCTTGCATAAAGCCTTCGCCTAAAATGCCACCAGAACCTACAGCCAACAAGCCTTGAACAGTTTGATACCCCATATCCTGTGCATGAGGCCAAGGATCAAACCAAGATTGAATACGTTCCCAACGATATGGCGACATACGAGCTGCAATAAAGCCAAGAAATCCAGCTATCGCAAAAGCTCCGCCAAAGAATTTTCCATCAAAACCCGCTAAATAGATGAGCACAAATGAAAAGCCAAAAATCAATACGGTAGTGCCCATATCTGGTTGCAAGATTGTTAAGCCTGCAAATATAGTTGGCCATATTAACATTGGCAACATATAACTTATACGTTCACTAAAATAACCTTGTAAATTAATGAGTGGGTTAATATGCCTTGGTTTTCCCCATTTTCGCATAGTACTCAATTTAGCCGCTGTCCATATCAAGGCCGCTAATTTCGCAAATTCTGAAGGTTGAATCGATACAGGACCAATAACAATCCAACGACGCGCACCATTAATGACAGCACCAATCACAAGAACCAAAATCATACCAATTAATGTAACAATCATAATTCTTTGCAATATGTGAGGCTTCTGTAACTGACGGTAATCATAACGATACAAAATAACGCCTACCGCCATAGACAAAAGCAAGAATGTCATGTGCTTTAAAAAGTAGCCTAATAATCCTGTATTTTCATAGATAGAGCTGATATAAGTAGCACTAAAGATATTTACACTACCTATAATTGTAATGAGAAGAATAGGTAAGAGCATACCTTGTAAGTCATTTTTAAAGAGTGAGCCCCACCGACTATCCCCCTTATTCGGTGTTTCCATGTTAAGCCTCCTTTTGTACTTTTGGCTTAATTGCTTCTAAGCGGAAAATAGGTTGACCTTTTTCACTAAATTTTTCTTCATATTCAGTCTTTACATTTGGAAGATCCGTACTATGTAAATCATACGTTACATTTTTAAGCTCCCAACCACATTCTTTGAATTCTTCGAGAGAAAACATAAACAATCCTTCATTATCCGTCTTGAAGTGGACTTCACCACCATCTTTCAAAAGACGAGCATAACGATCGAGGAATGTGTGATATGTAAGGCGGCGTTTTGCATGTTTCGCCTTAGGCCAGGGATCACAGAAGTTAATATAGAAACGATCAACTTCACCTGGTGCTACTATCTCTTCAATACCTGCGATATCAAATAAAGATACCTTTGCATTGTTCCGCTCCCCTTCAAAGATTTTTTGTGCTGCATAATAAATAACCCCCAGCTGCACTTCAAAACCTACGAAGTTAGCATTTGGATACGCTTCAGACATCCCCGCAATAAAGCGACCTTTCCCCGTCCCTAGTTCCATATATAATGGGTACTCAGGATGTTCAAATAATTCACACCACTTGCCTTTATACGCTTCTTGGCCAGACAAAATAATATGAGAGTCATATTCGTGGATAGCTTCATCAATCCATGGTTTTCTACGAAGGCGCATACTTTCTCCTTACATCTATTCCTTACATCTATTTTTAAAAATATGTTTATATTTATTTATATTTATTATTACAGGTCATATACCTATCTTATTAATTATAGAAAAGGGGACATTAAACGTCAATTACATTCTATGTATTTAATACGAATCACTGCGACTATGAAAGCACTTCTTATAAAAAAAGACCTACTTCCGAAGAAATAGGTCTACATTTTATTGGAAAATCATAGCTTCTAAATTTTCAATTTGATATTGACTTAGGCCAAGTTCAGATAAACTCTTTTCAGCTGCAGTGAAAAGATTATTTTTACCAACTCGAGTACCTAATGCTGCCGCAGCGACCAATTCACGGTCCAATTTACCTAGACGTGAACGATTACGATTTTGAGGTTTTGGTTTTTTCATACGGAACGTATTATATTGAACCCCCTCTTTTGCTTCCTCAGCTTTCGGCTTTGTTAAAGGTGCCCCATTAGTGCCATTCCCCAATAAAGCACTAAGTCCTGTTTGCTTTGGTACCAATTTTTCGTACTCATCGCCAAACTCAGGGCGTTCATCACGTAATTGATCAAATGTAGCTAAAGCAGCATTCATTTGTTTCAAGCCAGCAGCAGAGTAAAGTTGACGAATGGCAATACTCACCTCTTGTGGCGTCAACGTGCCTCGCTCAATAGCAGATGCAATTACACTCTTTAATGCACCTTGATCACCAGACGCAGTATAGCGGCCAATTTCAACCAAGTCTTTCTGACGTGCATTAAGCTCTTTTGGCGTATATATATTTATCTCAGATATAGATGGTGCCTGTTTAGAAGGTTGTTCTCCCGCCCCATTAGCCTCAAACATATAGCCACCGGCAACGATGGCCACGGCTAATGTTAAGGTTAATACTCTTTTCAAAGTCTTACAATCTCCCTTATCATTAATACTAATTGTATAATACTGCAATAGTAGCGTACATTATCAATGGATTTATTTTACTGTTCTACTGTAATACATACTGTAGATATTATTATATAATACTTCATCTAATTTATATAGTCCTATTCGAAAAAAATCTATAATCTTTTAAGAAATTATATATATTTATCTATAAAAATTATATATTTATAAACCACACTTAACAATGCAGCAAAATGCACTTCTACTATTTTATCAAAGAGATTAATGGCTATCGTAATAAACTAAGAAAGAGAATTCGAATCATACCAACTATGCAGCAATACTGAACCAAACAGTCTATATAATTTACTCATTTGAGCTTTCAAATATAGTTCTATAACCTTCAACTGTAACAGCCACTATTTGTTCAATTTCCTCTGTAGGATCCTCCGTGAAAGTAAAACTTTCATCAGCCTCAAAGGAAGCACTCGTTCCACAGGACGAACTAAGATTCCGTGGTACAGGACGTAGTTCTATATTAGTTACCCCTTCTGGGGCTTCACGCTTGAAGCGAATCGCTCCAAAATGAGAGTAAAAAGTGGCAATATATTTCATAGACACTCAATTCTAGCTATCAATAACGAATAAAATAGTAAAATACATTCATACTATATGTTGATCATACCATACATGATCTAAACATTTCCAAGTTAACCATCTGCAGGCTAAGCATTTGAACGTTTTGTATTAAGTACAGCAATAATGAACGCTACCACAAAGCCAACACCTACAGCAATTTCACCATTTAGTGTAGGACCAGCACCAGAGGCAGCTAAGCCGAAATTATGAGCAAATGCTGCGCCAGCCGCAAGGCCAAGCACTGTAACAGCGGAATCAGAATTACCTTCACCAGTCATGATTAATTGACGTAATGGACAGCCCCCAAGCAATACGCTACAGAAACCTGCAAGCGCCATACCTAGGAAGTTCCACAATCCATCTGTATGTGCAATTGGTTGGTTTTCAAAGCCAAGATGGAAATTACCAAAGCTAATATTCACAACGAATACACCAATGAGAACCGCTAAATAACCAAAGATAAGAATGGATTTTTTGAACAAGAATAAATCCCGAAAACCACCAACGGTACAAAGGCGACTAAATTGAGATAAGCCACCTACCACAAGGCCTGCTGCCAATGAAATTAACCAAGGTGCATGCATAGCGCCTGGTCCTTTTTGACTAAAGAAGATAAATGCCGGAGCAGTTACTACTAACACTAATAGCCCAACTTGGATGGCAGGCATCATAGCAGACTCTAACTTACTCAATGCGTAAGTTCGTTGTAAAGAATAGCCTTTTTTCAAGAATATTGTACCGAACCCAATACCACCAGCAAAACCAGCAATACCGAACAAAGCATTTAAGTCACCGCCACCAAGTCGCAAAATCATACGAATTGGGCAACCGAGGAACATCAAAGCACCAATCATAACAAAGAAACCAAGAATAAATCGAATAATTGGAGAGGAACCACCTTTACTTTGGTGTTCGCCACGAATCATGGACAATACATAGGCCCCTAAAATAAGACCGATAACTTCTGGACGAATGTACTGTACCGGTGCAGCACGATGTAGACCAAGAGCACCTACGGTGTCACGAACAAAGCAAGCAATACAGAAGCCCATGTTACCTGGATTTCCGGCTAATACGAGAAAACCTGCAATAACACCAATTATAAGGCCTGCAATAATTAAATTTCTTTTTTCATGAGACCCACTCATAATAAACTCCTTTCAAACTACAAGAACTAAAACTATATAAGTATGTGCTCCTACCCGATCAAGCACAATACTCATGATATAATAACCATAAATACATCTTGTTATTCATGGAGATTACCTATGAAGTATATCTATTTAGATAATGCGAGCACCACATTTCCCAAAGCTCCAAATGTGGCTAATGCCATGTCAGACTATTTAACGAACTACGGTATCAACATCAACCGTGGCTCCTATGCCCTCGCCTATGATGTAGAGGATATTATCTATACAACAAGACAACGACTAAACAACGTATTCAACAGCCATGATCCATCACATGTCATCTTTACACAAAATGTGACGATGAGCTTAAACATGGTTATCAAAGGCCTATTGAAATCCGGTGATCACGTACTCGTTAGCTCTATGGAGCATAATGCTGTCATGAGACCGCTCACACAGCTACTCAATGAAGATATTACCTTTGATACTATCCCTTGTGATACTACAGGTTCTATCAAATTAGACGCTATTGAGTCACTCATTCGTCCAAATACAGTAGCTATAATTATTAATCACGCGTCCAATGTATGTGGAACCATACAACCCATTAAAGAAATCGGTATACTCTGCAAAGAGCATAATCTACATTTTATTGTAGACGCAGCACAAACGGCTGGTGTCATACCTATCGATGTAAAAGAATCTCAAATAGATGCCCTCTGCTTTACAGGTCACAAAGGATTATTGGGACCCCAAGGTATTGGTGGCATGATCTTGACCAAAGAAATGGCTCAAACCTTAACCCCTCTTATTACTGGTGGTACAGGTAGTTTCTCACATTTGGAAACAATGCCTACTAATATGCCCGACGCCTTTGAATCAGGCACATTAAACCTACCAGGTATCATAGGTCTCAACAAAGGTCTCACCTTTATTGAGTCGAAGGGTATGGAAAGCATTCACAACCACGAGCTCGCTTTGACAGAAGCCTTCCTCGAAGGATTACGACCGATAGATGGCATTAACATCATTGGCAAGCAAGATGTTCAGAACAGAACTGCTGCCGTATCGATTACAATTGATGGAGCTGATGTTGCGAGCGTTGCTTACGAACTAGAATCAACCTATCACATCATGACGCGCGTTGGACTCCACTGTGCCCCGCGAGCACACCAAACGCTAGGAACCTATCCAGAAGGAACAGTACGCTTCTCCTTTGGCTATGCCAACACACATAAAAATGTGGAATCTGCATTATCTGCTCTACATAAAATCGTTAAAAATACTAAATAATACATAACCATTAAGGCTATATACTTCGGTATATAGCCTTTTATGCTTCTACGCTTCGCATAAACGACCGATAGCATCAGCTCTACAGCGTTTGCAGTGTGTCATTTGCGGCACATAGTGACCAATAAATTGACGCATGTTATCGATTTCTTCTAAAGTTGGGCCTCGGTGATTTTCAAAGACCGTATCGTGAACTGGAATCATAGCAATACAGTTCATCAAATCGACACCCCAAGCTTCTGCTTGTTTAGCGATTGCTGGCACATGGTCCATATTTACATCAGGCACTACTACAGTATTAATCTTAACAATGATATTCTTTTCCTTTAGTTTTCGGATACTTTCAGCCTGACGCTCTAATAAAATACGGGCCCCATCGATTCCTTTGTAGATATTACCCTCATAGCGAACCATGGAATATACATTTTTTGCAATCTCTAGATCAATAGCATTAGCCGTAATCGTTACATGCGTAATTCCTAAGTCAGCAATGTCATTAACATAATCAGGCACTGCCAAACCATTACTAGATAAACAAAGCATGACATGAGGAAAATCCTTTTTCACGAGGCGGAAGGTTTCAAGTGTCTTGTCTGCATCACACATAGGATCCCCAGGACCTGCAATACCTACTACAGAGATATCCTGACGAGCATCAAACACCTTGCGCACAAAGGCAGCTGCCTCTTGTGGCGTATATACATGTTGCGTCACGCCTGGTCTATTTTCATTCGCACAGTCGTACTTACGATTACAATAATTACATTGAATATTACAATTCGGCGCTACTGGTAAATGTAGACGACCCCAATTAGCAGAAGCGGCCTTATTGTAACAAGGATGATTTTGTAGGAAACTTTGTCCTTGAATTTCTTTCATAATTAACCTTTCCGACCAAATCTAATAGCATCTTTATGGCAAACATGTAAGCAATCACCACAGTTGGTACAATTCATTTCATTTGGTCGTGTCCCCATTTCACAAACGCGTAAACACGCATCACAGTTGTCGCACTCATTCGTTTTATAAATTCTAAAAATAGAAATCTTACGAAGCAATTCCATGATGCCACCGAAAGGACATACAAATCGACACCATGCATTAGCAATAATAAGGGAACCAGCAATGATGGAAACTACAGTTATAGTACGAGCCGCCCAATACCAGTCGGAAAATTGCATAGATAAAATAACGGCATTAAAATATTCATCACTTGTCCGTATTGGGATCATAATACGAGGATTACCAAATTTGAAATACACAATAAGACCTAAAATTATAGTGGCTACCATGCCGAGTTGAAGGTATCGCATGTAATGTTTACGATTCTTTAGTGGTCCCATAGATATTTTTCCCAGCATTTGGTTAACCCATCCACTTGGACAGAACCAGCTACAAAATGCACGGCCAAAGAATACGACCATAATAGGTAAAACAATCCACCAAGTATAGAAATACGTCTTAATACGGCCCCAACAGGTAATCATGGAGCAGCTTTCACAGTTTACAAACGGCACGATATACGGGCATCGGAATATACCATAATATACCCATTTTCCCATAATAAAGAGAAAGATAAATTGAACGATACGACGCCAAAGCGTTAAATTCTTAGGAGCCTTAGTTCCAGATATACCAGAGCTTGTTTGAGCCCCACAGGTTGTAGATGATGGACATTGATTACACATCTTTTACACCAAACCTTTCTATCAAATCGAGACCTCTCGCACTATGAACGGATGTAAATCCGTGATTTTCTAAGATTTGTTGTCCTTCTTGGGAACGTGTAAATTCAATATAATCGGCAGCCAACGCACGATCTTGTACATATTTCATCGTGTTAATGGTGAAAGTCAGCGGTGCAGGCGGCACAAACTGTGCAGGTATGTCGAAATATTCGATACGATCCTTAAACCGGTCATGTGTAGTAAGGCGTTTTTCAATGATGGACACATCGGCCTTGCCTTCTACGAGATCACACATCATGGAGATAACACAAGCATTTTCTGCTATCAAGTTTTTCATGATGCCATCGGTTAACCCAGACAGTTTCATGACGCCCTTTACAGATGCACTACCTGGAGGAGATGCCCCCAATGGTAACATGACACGCACACCGGGCTCCGCCATATCTTTAAGATCACGAATACCGGCAGGATTACCTTTAGGTGTGACTATGACGTAGTCTGTAAAACATAGCGGCTCAAAAGCGATACTTATCCCTTTTTTGCGCATATTTTTTGCTAACTCTAATCCGCGAGCTCCAAAGATTTCGGTGCGACTTTTTTCTGCTAACAAAGATTTACCAATAGCCCCTGCAAAAGCACCGGTGTACTGAATATTGTGACCTGTGTGCATCGTGTAGACTTGGTTTAAATCAAGAAATGCTTCTGACAAGCCTCCACAAGTCCATACTTGTAACGAATCAGATTGTGTTGGCTTATAAGCACCTCGTATAAACGACGGCACTACTGATGCAGCCGCTAAAGCTAAAGCACCACCAATAAACTGGCGACGGGATATATCCTTTTTCAAAAATCCCATGTACTTACCACCTTTCACTGAACTTTACAGCTATATATGTATATTTGTATTATAGTATAAATATTTCTAATCGCATGCATAAGATTGATTAACTAATCTATATAGATTAGTCATATAAAACCTATTATTTATTAAATTATTCAAATTTTTAACTTTAAATAACCATATCTATTTTTATGAATATTTATTACAACAAGTAACTACGATAATTAATGAGAATAAAAGGAAATAGATAGAACCTATGCTCTAAATGCATAGGTCCTATCTATTTTTATTCTATACTTTTATACAACAATCTATACAATAAGCTTCAATCCCTAATATAGCCTTCTAACATCTCCAGTTAAATAAATTCAAAGATATACACTTCCATGTGAATCATGGACCAAACGCAAAAAGGCGGCACAACCAAATGGTTGTACCGCCTTGATTCATCAATTATTCAGCAGTGAATGGCAATAAAGCAATTGCACGTGCACGTTTGATAGATGTAGTCAATTTGCGTTGATGTTTTGCGCAAGTACCGGAAATACGACGAGGTAAGATTTTACCGCGTTCAGTCGTAAAACGACGAAGTTTAGCAACATCTTTATAGTCGATTTGATCGATATGGTCTGCACAGAAAACGCATACTTTTCTTCTTGGCTTTCTGCCTCTATCTCTTCTCATTGCGAATCCTCCTTTTCGAATTAGTAGGAGTCCCTGACACTAGAACGGGATGTTTTCGTCATCGCCGCCTGTACTGAAACTATCAAAATTGGACCCACCTTCGAAAGAATTAGTATTCATATCAAGGGATTGGCCCACAAAGTTCGCTACCACTTCAGTAACGTACCGTTTTTGACCGTCCTGAGTCTCGTAAGAACGAGTTTGCAAACGACCTTCTACAAAGCAACGACTGCCTTTACGAAGATTGCCTGCCGCTTCACCAAGTTTACCCCAAGCAACGCAGTTGATGAAAGCAGTTTGTTCTTTCGTCTCATTTGTTGTGGAATCAATATAGGTGTTTGTGGCAGCTACTGTGAAAGTTGCTACAGCACGACCAGTTTTGGTATAGCGTACTTCAGGATCACGAGCTAAATTACCTAGAATTTGTACAGAGTTCATGTTTTCCTCCAGGCTTTAATTATGCTTCGTGTTTAACAATTAGATGTCTTAGGACTTCATCGTTGATTTTCAATACACGATCGATTTCTTTGATTTCAGCAGGAGCTGCTTCAAAGTTGATCAATACATAAAAACCGTCAGTGAATTTCTTCACCGCGTAAGCAAGACGACGCTTGCCCCAACGATCTACCTTTTCTACTGTGCCGCCTACACGAGCAATTAAAGCTTCTACTTTTTCAATAACAGCGTTAGTTGCTTCCTCTTCAGCTGGTTTCACAATAAACATGACTTCGTATTTGTTCATACAAAATCACCTCCTCTTTCGGACTAATGCCCCTATCGACACATAGGGGTAGGAAGTGCTTACCATCAATAAGCCTTACTATTATAACCTAAAAAAATGATGAAAGCAAGGGCTCAGTTTAAGTCCTTGCTTTCACCAATATTATATACGATTATATTTTTCATCCTCAGGAAAGGCAATCATAGCACAGATAATTACAAATATGGCTATTACCCCCATCATAGGATAGGCCGTATCATTTGGTAAGAAGGTAAGTATCAACGATGACACAATACCACTACCATATTGCATGGCACCTAATAGTGCCGCCCCAGATCCAGCCATTCTACCTGCTCTATCTAAAGCTAATGCATTAGTTACAGCGGCAATGATACCATTCATGGAGAAGAATAAAAAACAACCAATAACGATTAACCACAATGAATGGTAACCTAAGAACATCAAGCCCATAACAATGGATACACAAACAGCAGCAAATAGTGTGGCATATTTCAATAGTCTATCAAGGCGTATAGCACTAACAATACGACGATTAATGGCACTTAACAACATAACACCAATAATATTAACAGAAAAGAGATAACCAAAATATTCTTTGGGCACTTCATACACATCTATATATACATAAGGCGATCCCGTTAAAAACGCATAAATGGCAATATAAAATGAGCTAACACATAGGGTATATTTCATAAAACCTTTATTGCGTAATAAAATCCAATAGTTATTATAGGTATGACCTATGGACTTTTTGCTCCTCTTCTCTACGGGATGTGTTTCCGGAAGCACTAATACGGCAACGAGCATTAAAAGTCCTATACCAACAAGCAACCAGAATATAGAATGCCATGTATACCATACAAGTAAATGTCCGGCTAACATTGGGCCTGCTATAGGCGCTATAGCCATAACAATGGCCAATGTAGACAACATTTTAGCCGCCTCAGTCCGACCATATAAATCCCGAATCATAGCCCGTGACAACATCGGTCCTACACAGGCACCAAAAGCCTGAAACACACGCCAAGCTAGTAATTCTAGCATAGACGAACTTAGGGCACAGCCCACAGACCCTATGATAAATAAGACTATCCCTATAATCAGTGGCTTCTTACGACCAATTTTATCACTAACGGCGCCCCAAAAAAGCTGAGCTAGCGCAAACCCAATTAAGAAACCCGTCAACGTAAGCTCCGCATCACCATTGAGGTCACGCCCCATCTCAGGCATAGCTGGCAAATAAATATCCGTAGACAACGATGTAAACGCCATCAAAGCACTTAATATAGACGTAAAAAGCCATCCCTTATTGCTAATCGTCAGCATAAAGACACCACTTTCATATAAAACCGCACTATAATATGTATTCATTTAGATTATATCAGAAATAAAATTAATGCTATATAAAGTTTTGATTTTTTCAATAAAAAAGCGTAGTAAAATACTACGCAAAAATTGGTCTATAGTAATATCACTCTTTGCACTATTCAAATAGTATAAAGACAAAAGCCTAACGCAACAGAGTATACAAAATACTCGCACGCTAGGCAATCCTAAAAAATGTTTATAAGATGAGCCTAACGCTACCACACGTCGATGGCTCTCTTTTTTTTATTATACAACATAAATAGAATTTCTAAAAGAAATTATAAAACAAATGGTATGACTAATAAAGTCCTCATAATACGACCTTTTATAGTCATAGACTTAAACAATATTTATATAAATCAGAAATTCTATAGAAAATCCTTGCGTCATTATTCTATATAATTTACTATATATAGAGAAATCTGATTATAAAAAGGAGTCATCATGGCTAATATCAATGAAAACTACTTAAACCTTCAAGGTTCTTATTTATTTGCTAATATTGCTAAAAAGGTAAATGAATACCAAACTGCTCATCCAGATGCAGATATTATTCGTCTTGGTATCGGCGATGTTACATTACCTCTTGCTCCAGCAATTATCGATGCTATGAGTAAAGCTGTTCAAGAAATGGGAAAAGCAGAAACATTCCGAGGTTATGGCCCTGAACAAGGATATGATTTCTTACGTCAGGCTATTATTGATGGCGATTACAAACCATTGGGCGTAGATATCGCTATTGACGAAGTATTCGTTTCCGATGGTGCAAAGTCTGACGTTGGTAATATCCAAGAGTTATTCAGCGAAGATAACATCATTGCTATCACAGATCCTGTGTACCCAGTATACTTAGACTCCAACGTTATGGGTGGTCGTACTGGCGAAGCTGTAGAAGGCATCTTCCAAAAGGTTGTATACCTCCCTACTTACGCTGAAAACAACTTCTCTCCAGAATTCCCGTCTGAACGCGTAGACATCGTATATCTTTGCTCGCCTAACAATCCCACTGGTACTGTTTTAAGCCGTGCTCGTTTGGCAGAATGGATCAAATGGTGTAAAGATAATGATGCGATTTTGATGTTTGACTCCGCTTACGAAGCTTTCATCAGCACAGAAGATACTGTAAAATCTATCTACGAAATCGAAGGCGCTCGCGAAGTGGCTATCGAGTTCCGTTCCTTCTCTAAAACTGCAGGTTTCACTGGTACACGTTGTGCTTATGCAGTAGTACCTAAAGAGGTCACTGGCAAAACTAAATCTGGTGAACGCCAACCGCTAAACCCTATGTGGAACCGTCGTCAATGCACTAAATTCAATGGTGTTCCTTACATCATCCAACGTGGTGCAGAAGCAGTATACACAAAAGAAGGACGTGAACAAACACGTGCAAACATTGCGTACTACAAAGAAAATGCTCGCATCATCAAAGAAGGTCTTGAATCTATCGGCCTTACTGTATACGGCGGTGTTGACGCTCCATATATTTGGCTAAAAACGCCTGGCAACATGACTAGCTGGGAATTATTCGACATCTTGCTCGAACAAGTTCAAATCGTATCTACACCAGGCTCTGGCTTTGGCCCTCATGGTGAAGGTTACCTTCGTTTGACAGCATTCGGTAGCCGTGAAAATACAATTCGCGCCGTTGAAAGAATCAAAACATTACAATTCTAATATAATTATGTCTATATTTTGATTTAGATTTAGATCTTGATTTAGATTTAGATTACATTTAATTTGAGACATCTAATTTAAAGTAGTTTATATCTATAAAACTAAAAGACCGATTACAGTCCTTCAATAGGAATGTAGTCGGTCTTTTTATATACCCTTACATATATGAATATTTAATTCTAGTATTCCTTAACACTATATTACTAACAAATAACATCCCCATATTATTTGCCTCTGCTATTTTTACCCTTAATTAAAAGTTATGACGAATCCCTGCGTCAATGCGATAGGAATTGTCTACGATAGCACCAAAGTTTTTAGTGAAAGTCCCATAAATATATGTATTAGGACGTACGCTCCATGAACCACCTAACTCAACATCTAGCCATGTATCTTTAAGATTCACTTCACTGCCTGTAGTTGGCTCACCGGTCATGCTATAAGTAGCTTTCATTTTACCAGAGAATTCATGCGCTAATGCTGCTTTGAGGAAGAGGTTGCTATTCTTACTTTCCTTGCCAATGCCTACACCGATACGACCAATAACGGAGTTTACCGCATCAGAGTTAATGTGCACTGTGCTACCTGTATTTGTACTAGCATCGAAGCTTACACCAGACAAGCGACTAAGCGTCAATTCTGCGTTAGGATCGATATAGAAACCATTGTCTTTCTTGATTCGTTTACCATATTCAACGCTCAAAGAGGTACCTGTATTGCGGTAATCTCCGCTCAAGCTTGTACCCAAGCTATTGCGTACAATGAAATCATTTTTCAAACGACTTACTTTACCAATCACATCTAAATAACGACCATCATTATATTGTTTTGCACCGTATAATGCTAAACCTGCGGTTTTACCAGACCCTGAACCTAAAGCGTAATCGCTATTGCTTGTACCATATAACAAGGCACCACCAATAGTCCAATCGCCACGCAATGTGTCATAGCCTACTTGCGCCATGTTATAGGTTTGATTTACATAGGCGCTGTCTGTAATTTTAGATTTACCACCGATGTATTTTCCCCATACACCATGCTTATTGGAGTTGAGTCGCACATCACCGAGGCGACGTTGTAAATCATTCGTATCGGCTCTCATTTGCATCACAGAGGAGGCTACCGCACTCTTAGCACCAGAAACAACTTCGCTTTCACGCGCTGTCACAACCGCTTGGTTAGTAATACTAGGTTTTCCATCAACAGTAAAGCTATCTGTACCAAGCTTAGTGGAATATGCAGGGCTAATAAGGCCTGAATCGACTTGAACATTCACATTTAAATTACGTTCACCCTTAGTAAAGCCGGTATATGTTAATTTATTAGCCAACTGCTGCAAAGTACCTCTTGGGTTATCTACATTTACAGACCCTTTAAGTGCATCTGCCGAACTACGCATAGTCACAGAAGAACCTTTATCAGCATGGTTGATAACAACTTTGCCCTTACCTTGTGCAGTCGCAGGGGCTCCCTTTTCATAGTCGATAGCTGCATGACCAGCATAGTTGTTAATAGTAATTGGTCGTGGATCTACGGCTTGGATAATACCTTGACTATTTATATCTTTACCACCAATGAAATGCTCTACACGACTACCTGTATATAAATAGTTTGCATTATTAGGACGACCTTGTGTAGGATATACGCGTTCAGCTCCTAGCCATTCATTGCGCCAAGTCGCACCATTTTGTAAGTATAATCGCAAACCACCATGGTACGGATTGTTGTTGCTTTCATCAAATTCATTAAGTACGCCCCCTACCAATTTAGAATTTGGTGTTGTTAAACCTAAAGAAATTTCAGATCCATGGTTATGTGGATTCTTGTCGATACCATAGTTTTTATCTAAAAATCCTATATTACCATACATCTTCACATCATTCGTTCCCGGATGTAAGCCATCCATACCTGTATTTACATAAACAAAACCTTCTTCAGATAATGCAGAGTAAGTATCAGAGGTATCTAAAGGATATGTTTTTACATCGGCCCCACCTAGTATACGAATATATCCATCTTTATTAGCTTGCAAACCAACGCCAACAGCATCGACTTTAGCATTACCCTTTACGGTAATTCGAGTATCATCGTTATTTCCATCATTAGTAAGTCCACCATAACCAGCATAGATACCGCTCATATAATAATGTGCCAAATCAGGTCTACGTTTCGCACCACTTTCTGCAGGTGCTGGGTTTTTAACTGTTACAGTTACATTTTTATCGATAGCAACTTGTGTCCCATCAAGGGCATAAATACCTGTAACATTATTATGATATTTTGTTCCATTTACACCTAAACCTGATACATTAACAGTTAAGTCATCTGTATAATGTCTCTTTTCCCCCCACAAATTAAGGCCAATGGATTTTCCGTCTGTATGACTTTCCACAGTTGTGGCTGATACCATGGTAAAAGCATTAGCACCTGTTACGATTAATGCAGCAATAACAGCAGCTTTTACATTTCTTCTCATGTTATACCTCCTTAACACTTCAACTATGAACATAACTAACTAACATAACCAATTTAATTGTATCTAGATTCAGGGTATATGTGTCAATTTCTACTCATATGATTTTTTATTTGTCCCCTATAACAACACGCTATGTATCGATATAGTTGTGCACAAATTACTTGTTTAAATTAAATATTAATTATTTTCTATACCCTCTAATAAATTCTATAGAAAAATATTAAAAGCTATTAATTTTATGCTATAATAAATATGTTAATTATTAAATTTCAACTTATATAGGAGGCTAATATGAATATTCGTATTGGTATCGTTGGTTACGGCAACTTAGCTCGTGGCGTAGAAGCATCTGTTCAGTTACAACCTGATATGGAGCTCATCGGCGTATTTTCTCGCCGTCAAGGTATTGAAACTGTATCTGGTGTACCTACTTACACGATGGAAGATATTCCTAACTTTAAAGGCAAAATCGATGTAATGGTTCTTTGCGGTGGTTCTGCAACAGATCTTATCGAACAAACACCGATGGTAACAAAATACTTTAACTGTATCGATTCCTTCGATACACATGCACGTATTCCTGAACACTTCGCTAATGTAGATAAAGTAGCTAAAGAGGCCAAAACTGCTACATTAATTTCTTGTGGTTGGGATCCAGGCATGTTCTCTTTGCAACGCGTTTACGCGGAAGCAATCTTACCAAAAGGTAAATCCTACACATTCTGGGGTCGCGGTGTATCCCAAGGTCATTCCGATGCTATTCGCCGTATCGATGGTGTTCTTGATGCTCGTCAATATACTGTGCCTAAAGAACAATACCTAGAAGCTATCCGTAACGGCGAAACTCCAGATGTTGATGGCTATAAAGGTCACCTTCGTGAGTGCTATGTAGTAGCGGCTCCTGATGCGGACAAAGCTAAAATCGAAAACGAAATCAAAACTATGGAAAACTACTTCGTAGGCTATGAAACTGTAGTCAACTTCATTTCCCAAGAAGAACTTGATCGCGACCACAAAGGCATTCCACATGGTGGCTTCGTTCTTCGCTCTGGTGAAAGTACAGAAGGCACACGTCACGTTATTGAGTACTCCTTGAAACTTGACTCTAACCCTGAATTTACAGGCTCTGCACTTGTTGCTTACGCTCGTGGTCTCTACCGACTTGCTAAACACGGCGGCACAGGTTGCTACACAGTATTCGACATTCCACCAGCTTGGATTTCCACACAATCTGCTGAAGAATTAAGAGCACATTCGCTATAATAGAGCGAGGCCCTCATCGACTTAATAGATGAGGGCCTTTTTCATACACATTAAAAGAGAGACCATACCAGATGGTCTCTTTTTCGTTCTATTAACCTTATTTTACATTTAATTAATACCAACGTGTTAATGGCAACTCGTTCGTAACACCTTTTGTCATCAGAATTTGATGCAAGTCCATATTACCGATGTAGAAACCTACCGCACATCCACAAAGATACAGATCCCACATGCGTACGAATTCACTGCCTCGTTTCGCTTCTACTCGCTCACGGACGCCTTGGAAATTGTTATACCAATGCATTAGAGTCTTATAATAGTGATACCGTAAACTTTCAATATCAATGACATTCATATCATAGTCATAAGCGAGGCTGACCATTTCGCGGAGGGACGGCAAACATCCGCCCGGGAAGATATATTTACGAATCCAAGCACTTGTTTCCTTTTCAGAGGGATCACTAATATAGTGAAGCAGGAACAAACCTCCGTCTTTAAGCATATCCGATGCGTCCTCCATATACAGAGGAAAATTAGGCCGACCTACATGTTCAAGCATGCCGATGCTGACAATACGGTCAAAGGTACGTCCGGAAGCTGCTACGTCGCGATAATCTATAAGTTCAATCTCAACCTGTCCTTCAAGGCCATATTCTTTAATGCGTTCCTGTCCTTTTTTCCATTGTTCTTCGGAAAGAGTACACCCATAGCCCTTAACACCGTATTTACGAGCCGCTTCAATGAGAAGGAATCCCCATCCGCAACCGATATCAAGTAAAGTCATTCCCTCTTTTAAATACAATTTATCAAGAATATGATGAACCTTTTGATATTGCGCATCTTTGAGACTATCATTCTCATGCTTAAAATACGCACAGGAATAGCTCATGGTTTCATCGAGCCACAATTTATAGAATTCATTGCCTAAATCATAATGGGAAGATACTTGTTGTTTTTGATCTTTCTTTTTAAGACCCGCATTAAAGAGCGAGCTAAGTACCTTACGATTGATAGAGTCCTTACCTACATGACCAAGGACTACACAAAGGGCTTTAAACAAATCCCCTTCAATTTCGATATCTTTACGCATATACGCTTCACCGAGGGCGAGTTCTGCGGATATTAACAAATCTTTCTTGGGAATATCGCGATTAACGATGACGGTAAACTCGGATTCTCCGTCACCGATTGTATATTCATTATCTCCAATTTTTACGGTGAAACAATGATCATTGAAACGTTCTAAATAATGGACTAAGAAACTATCAAATAGCTTGGAAAACATACTGAACTTCCTTTCCTATTAGCTTTCACTATATAGGTTTAAAAATATATACATTAACATGATTGGATACATTCCATACCCTATTAATATATACACCTATAAATTATATCAATATAGTTACGGCGAATAAAAATCTATATTAATCCTATATTTTAATATGAACTTATCACATTATTTAAGTAATATATTTAACTCTATTTATATTATAGCACTTTGAAATAATCTATTTTATATTTATAGAGTAACTCCATCCTATTAGTATGGTATAATATTTATTTGATAAGGTTTATAACAAACTATTGCTATAAACTTTCACAAAGAACGAAATCAATTTATTAATAAAAGGTGGTACCATGAGCACAAATTTAGAAGTAGGCATCGTAGGCCTTCCAAATGTTGGTAAAAGTACATTATTCAACGCTATCACAAAAGCGGGCGCTGAAGCTGCCAACTATCCATTCTGTACAATTGAACCTAACGTAGGTGTCGTTGACGTTCCAGATAATCGTTTAGCTGTATTGGCTGAAATGTTCGGTTCCAAACGCATCCTTCCTGCTGCTATGCGCTTCGTAGATATTGCTGGCCTCGTAGAAGGTGCATCCAAGGGCGAAGGTTTGGGTAATAAATTCCTTAGCCATATCCGCCAAGTAGATGCGATTGCACAAGTTATTCGTTGTTTCGATGACCCTAACATCACTCACGTTTCTGGCTCTATTGACCCAATCCGTGACATCGAAATCATAAATACTGAGCTTTGCCTTGCAGACCTTGAGTCCGTAGAAAAACGCAAACAACGTATTGAAAAAATTGCTAAATCTGGCGACAAAGATGCACGTGCTGAATTACCATTATTAGAACGCATCATCGAAGGTTTAGGTGAAGCGAAACCTGTTCGTGCACAAGGTCTTGAAGAAGAAGAATTGGAAATGATCAAAGAGTTAACATTGCTTACAGCAAAACCATCTCTTTATGTAGCCAATATTTCTGAAGATGAAGTATCTGATTATTCTGCCAACGAATATGTAAAACGCGTAGAGGAATATGCGAAAAACGAAGGCGCTGGTATCGTTGTTGTGTCCGCACGTATCGAGTCCGAAATTGCAGAGTTATCCGAAGAAGAATCCGCTGCATTCCTTGAAGATCTTGGCCTTGAAGAGTCTGGCTTAACTAAACTTATCAAAGCAAGTTATGCACTTTTAGGTCTTATCAATTACTTCACAGCTGGTGAAATGGAAGCTCGTGCTTGGACAATCGTAAATGGTACCAAAGCACCTCAAGCTGCTGGTAAAATTCACTCGGATATTGAAAAAGGCTTTATCCGCGCTGAAATTGTCTCCTTTGATGATCTACAAGCTTGCGGTAGCCAAAACGCGGCTAAAGAAAAAGGCCTTGTACGCCTTGAAGGTAAAGACTACGTTATGAAAGACGGCGATGTAACCCATTTCCGCTTCAATGTATAAACAAACTTATATAACAAAAACCAGTAAATCTCAGGATTTACTGGTTTTTTATTACTAATTATAACCTTTATATAATATTATTTATCGTCTTTATGAAGAACATTTTTGACGCCACTAATCGCACCATCTACAGCATCTTTAACATCTTCAGCTGCTTTTTTGAGATCTTCAGCAACATCATGTGCAGCATCTTTAACTTTTGCAGCTGTATTTTCTACAGCACCTTCTGCTTCCAATTTTTTGTCACCAGTTAATTTACCGGCATTTTCTTTTAATGCACCTTTAGCTTGATTTAATTTATCTTCTAATGCCATAATTATGAATCCTTTCATATGAAATCATTTTTAGTTATGTTAGCTATATATGTTAGCTATACTTTTAAAAATAGATTACTATCCCTTTTTCCCGAAGAAAAACGAAACAACAGCAACAACAATTACAGCGCCAAGAACAGAAGGAATTAATGCCATGCCAGCTAAGTTAGGACCCCATGTGCCAAATATTGCTTGACCCACGGACGAACCAACTAAACCAGCAACAACATTGGCAATAACGCCCATTGCTCCACCTTTGTTAGTGATGGCTCCCGCAAGAAAACCGATAAAACCACCAACAATAATTGACCATAACATACGATCACTCCTTCCTATTTAATCAATATATTTATAATATCCTACCAAATTATACGGGCTTTATAAATATAATAAATAATGTGTATATTTATAATATACCATTCATTTCTAAAGATTAGATGAAGAAATTCGATATGGTTATAAAAGTCGCAATCGATTAAACTACTGTAACAATTTCATCCATTGTGCGACGTGTTTTATTGCGATGCGGTTCTTCATCGCGATAACCAAAAGCAGCCATAACGGCAATACCAAAATGTTTTGTATCAAAGAGCCCTAGTTCATCACCTAAAAAAGCTGTCATCTTATCTTGATTAAAGCCTTCCAATGCACAGGAATCAAGACCTTCATAAGCAGCCATAGTCATCATGTTAGCCATTACAATATACGCTTGCTTAGAAGACCAATCAAAGGCAGCACGATCAGACTCAAATGTTTTATAGTCTTCAGTTGTGAACTGAGCATATTTTTCTTTATAAATAGCATCGACTTCAGCAGGTAATTGTTTCACCTCTTCTTGAATGTAGCGTACATAAGGGGAATCAAATTCCAAATCCACCTTTTTACGTGTTAAAAACACTACGAAATGACTCGCTTCAAGACCAGCTTGAATCCCCCAACCATAAGCTTTCATCTTTTCACGGATTTCAGGATTTTGAATAACTAATAATTGGTAAGCTTCAAAACCTAAGGAGGTTGGAGACAAGCGCGCCGCCGTTAAAATACCTTGCCAATCTTCATCAGAAATCTTTTCAGCGCTATCAAATTTCTTACATGCATAGCGATATGTCATAGCATATTCTAAATCTTTACGATCAAATTTAGGGGCTGTTAATTTTACATTTTCTATTTCATATTTACTCATATATACCTCCATAATTAATATCTGTAATTGATAAAATATATCATGTTTCTATAGTACCACACTCATCGTTCAAGTTATATGAAGATGGACACTAAAGTAAAAAAAGCCTAGACAACGTCTAGACTTTATACGGTACGGCTAGCTCTCCTTTTTCATACCAAAAGAAGCCAGACATACTAATTTTATGTTCTTTTAAAATGGTCTTTACTTGATCCACTATACTTGAGTCTATTGCAATAGATAAACCGCACATATCGTAAAGTTCTGGGGGTGTGGCCATCAACTGATGAGGCACATCTAACTCGGTTAATACTTTATCCGCTTTATCACCAAAATAATAGGATGTAAAAACGACAAGTAATTTTTTATTTTCCAATGCCTCACCTCCTACCAAAGTAGATACGATTAAATGTCTTTCATCTCAATGATTCATTCTAGAAATAAGAAATCTACTTTAAATCAGTAGCTCTAAATCGATATATCAAAATAAAATACTAATATTATAGCTTAACAATATTATCTCCAAGGATTGCATCTGTAATAGCGTACATATTAGTAATACTGCCTACGCCCAGCTTATCTTTTACACCGAAATAATCAAGACAAATGCCGCATGCTGCAATTTCTACACCAAGCTCAGCTAATTTCTTGATATTTTCCAAATGAACCGAATCATTGACTACCATCTTAACACTGCTATTAATGAAATAAATCTTAGAAGGCTTTACGTCAGCTTCAAGCATACATACCCAGAAGGTTTTCATCAAATTTCGGCCAAGCTCTTCACTACCTTCACCAAGATAATCCTTCGTCATCAAAATGACGCGATTTCCATAGTTCATAGGTTCACAACTTACTTCCGTTACCGAATTTGCATTTGGTGTCATAGTAAGATAAAAATCCTTGCCATCTTGGCGAATACCTACAACATAACCACGAGACTTACCAAACTTCTCTACATTATCGCGGCTCACTTCATTATCTACAATTGTAATAATAACAGCATTTGGATTCGCATCACTTACCTTCTTAGTTTCAATAACAGGTTTTGGACACAAGCTACCGCGCACATCTACCGTTAATTCCTTTGTATTGCTCATCATACACCTCTATATACATTATATAATTTGTGAAAGTATCAGCTATCAGCTATCAGCTATCAGCTATCAGCTATCAGCTATCAGCTATCAGCTAATAATATTTTATTTAAATAGCTAAATCAATACCATACAGTACTTATCTTTTATGAGTTTATTTTGTTACTCGTACGGCAAGACCGCTGAAGCTTTCAACAGTGCCCACAATAGCAGCACAGTCAATCCCCGCCTTATAAAAGGCCTCGACAAGTGTCTCACTTTCGCTAGCAGGAACAGAAAATAGTAACCCGCCAGAGGTTTGAGGATCAAATACAATATCCGTCCATACAGGATCCAAGTCCTCATCAACTTGTACTTCAGTTATAGCCTTGCGATTACCATAAGATGCAGCCGGAATTAAGCCCATTTGAGCCGCCTCGATAACATCATCAAAAAGAGGGATATCGTAAGCTTTGATATGAATCGTCACATCAGAAGCACTTGCCATTTCTACGGAGTGCCCCATAAGGCTAAAGCCTGTTACATCTGTACAAGCATGAACTGTAAAGTTATGTGCCACCTCAGCCGCTACACGGTTTAAAGTACTCATACTAGTAACAGCCTGTTCCGTACCTACAGGAAATAAACCTGCTTTCAGAGCATTATTCATAATACCTGTGCCAATGCGTTTTGTTAGCACCAACACGTCCCCTACTTGAGCACCTTTATTTTTCCAAATCTGATTTGGATTTACTTGTCCTGTCACAGACATCCCAAAGATAGGTTCCTTATTTTCAATGCTGTGTCCACCTACGATGGCTGCACCAGCCTCGGCTACAATCGAACCAGCCCCATTTAACACATCCGTCAAAACACCTTGCTCGACAAGAGGAACCGGAAAGCCTACGATATTCATCGCTGTTAAAGGGGTGCCACCCATAGCATATACATCGCTTAATGCATTGGCAGCTGCAATTTTACCAAATAAAACAGGATCATTAACCATAGGGGTAAAGAAATCTAAGGTTTGCACCAATGCAAAGGTATCAGAGATTTGATATACTCCAGCATCATCGGCACCAGTCATATCCGCGAGAACATGCTTGTTAGTAACGGGTGTTACAGCTTTTAGCACACGGTTCAATATATGAGGCCCAATCTTACACGCACAGCCTCCACTTGTAACATAATCAGTAAGTCGTACCATAACTCCTCCTTACTCATTTTCCGGCAATCGAGAGACGATTTTCTTAACAGCCTTTTCAAATTTAGGGCGCGGCATCAAGAGTTGATGACCGCAGCCATTACATACGATGAGAAAGTCTGTGCCGATTCGCTTAACTTCCCACTCGTCACTGCCACAAGGATGCGATTTTTTCATTTTCACTACATCGCCTACGTAATATCTAACAAATGCCATAGCGCCTCCTTTAACTTCTGTCAGTATTTATATATTTATTATACATAAAATAGTTACTTCTATAAATATACCCTAATTCTATAGTTCAATCCTCTATTATATATAACCATAAAATTTTCACCCTAAATATATAATGTACAATTTTAATATATCTACTGTTCTTATAATTAAACCATAAATCAAGAGAATTATTATTTTATAACCACCAAAAGGTTACAGAAACTTTGCACTTAATCATTATATTTTATGGGGAAATATTAGTGCATACAACGGAATTAACATTAACAACTAAACAATAATGATTTTTCATTTAGTTATCATTCTCAATATCAAAATATAGATTTTTTATAAATCCCATACTATTCAATCTTTATAAACCCACATTTTTACTGCATTGATAATATTTATCATTTAGAAAATTTTCGAAATAAATTTTACAAAAAGACTTGCATTTCTCATTTAGTATGTTACAATATAGTCAACAATGATTATTCGTTAAGTATACGGATAACACATTGTATATAAAACTGTTAAGACGGCAAGTGCCGAAACACACAAATAAGTAAGTACTATTTTAAGAGTTAGGCAAGTGTCTATTTGATCTAAGAATAAGTTTTCTTACTAAGGCGAAGTCGCCCTCGAAATTGATAGAATAAGTATTCTATTCCATTGCATTCACAACCAAGTGGTTATGAATATATACGTTAAGTAACAATTTTGAAAATTATCGTAAGTACAAAGGAGTATTAAAATGGCAGAATTAAAAGGTTCTAACACTGAAAAAAATCTTCAAGCAGCATTTGCTGGCGAATCCCAAGCATTTCAAAAATATACATTCTACGCTAGTGCAGCTCGTAAAGCTGGCATGAACGAAATCGCTGACTATTTCGAAGAAACAGCTCACAACGAATCTGCACATGCTAAATTGTGGTTCAAAGCTCTTCATGGTGGCGATATTTCCGCTGATATCGAAGCTAACCTTCGCGATGCAGCAGCTGGTGAAAACTACGAACATACTACAATGTACAAAGAATTCGCTGACGAAGCCGAAAAAGAAGGCTTTGCTAAAATCGCTTTCCAAATGCGCGAAGTTGGTAAAATTGAAGCTCGTCATGAAGCTCGTTACCTTGCATTAGCCGCTCAAGTATCCGGTAACAAAGTATTCCACAATGACGAACCAGTAGCTTGGATCTGTGCTAACTGCGGTTATGTACACGTTGGTGAAGAAGCTCCAAAAGTTTGTCCTGTATGTGCACACCCACAAGCTTTCTTCCACCGTTTCGTTGAATCCATCTAATCTGTAAGTGCGACACCAACTAGATTAATAGCCTGTAAGTACAGATTTTAATGAAACTATACCTGTAAGTACAATCTAAACTTACAGTAAGTACTGACAACTTCCTTAACAAAAAGACGATGACATTTGTTTGTCATCGTCTTTTTTTGCATTCTTTTGCTAGATTTTTATTTTGTCTACTATATTTTATTCTATTCACTATAATATGTTTTTTATTTCCTTTGTATAGTGCTTATTATTTACTATTTTAAGATTATAAAGACATATCACTTAATATTATCTACCAAGCATTTAAATTGTTGTGTTGCTTCATATGGATTATCTGCATGAGCAATAGCAGATATCACGGCTACTCCACTAGCACCTGCTTCCAAAACAGGCTTTGCGTTATTTAAGGTAATACCCCCGATACCAACGCATGGTAATGTTAAACCTTCTGCTCGTAACTCAGCAATGCGCTCAGGTCCGCACGGCAATTGAGCATCAGGTTTACTACTTGTAGTATACATAGGGCCTACACCAACACAATCCGCATAAACTACATTGGTCTTATGAAGTTCCTCCACAGAATGAATGGATATACCAACAACCTTATTCCCTACAAGATTACGAACGTCTTCTAAACGCATATCTTCTTGTCCTACGTGAACACCATCAGCGTTAACAGCCACTGCTAAGTCTACATCATCGTTAATAATATAAAGCACATTATACATGGCACAGATTTCTTTTAACTGCTGAGCTAATTCTAATTTTTGTTGTCCTTCTAATGTTCCTATGCCCTTCTCTCTAAATTGAAAGCAGGTCGCACCACCTCGACAAGCAGCTTCAACAATGTCCAGTAAATGGCTTTCATTAAAACCTACATCCTGTGTACCACTAATAAAATATACCTTTAATTGATCGGGCACAACTACAGGCCGTATTCGGTTTTCGGATAAAAGCATCGCATCATCGAATTCATATAAGGCATCCATAAATGCCATACTAAAACTACCAGGTTTTACACCGCTCACATTAACCGCACTTTCACTAGCTAGACCATAGTAAGCCAGTGCATACGCAAGAAACTCACCTATAGACATGTTATCCATGAATGGACAATAGGAACTAAAGAATGCAGCTAACACAGCACCTAATAAACAACCAGTCCCAGTTACGGCTGTCATGATTGGATGACCATGAGGAACTGCAAATACACGGGTTCCGTCAGAAACATAGTCCTCTTCCCCCGTTGCGACAACAGGACAGTTAATTTGGCGTGCAAGACGATACGTTATAATTGCGCTATCCTCAACTTGTTCCCCATCTACGCCCTTACCAGAGAGAGAATTATTAACCTTATGATTTGTATTAAGAGCATCATAGATGGCTTTGATTTCACTTTGGTTGCCCCGTAGCAACGAAATAGCATCAGTTTTAATCAAGTCTAAAACTACAGATAATCGATAAACCCCAGCATGACAGCCCACTGGATCTAAAACAATAGGAACCTCATGTTTCTTCGCCAGTGCTATGGCATCTTTATAGTAACTAACCTTGTCTGGGGTAAGAGTGCCAATATTGATGAGTAGCGCCGATGCATGGGCGATGAGGTCTTTCAAATCTTCGCTACACTCACTCATCACGGGTGATGCTCCGATGGCTAGTAAACCGTTAGCCGTAAAGGTTCGCACTACATCATTTGTAATACAAATAATAAGCGGATTTCTTTTGCGTAGAGTCTCTAATATATTCAGTTCGGTCCAAGTTGAGCTATTTATATATGGATTTTCATAGGTCATATAACTATCTCCTCTACTCATTTTTCAAGAGTTCATCCATCGTTTGAGGGCCATTTGTCAATAAACCATAAGCCATGTGATTAACAGGTCCGCAGCCAGTTCCAAGCGCTGGATTATGCTTAATCGCAAGGGCAATATAGTTCTTTGCAATACCTATGGCTTCCATTACATCACGCCCTTTCGCGAGCTCTGCCGTAATAACCGCCGAGAAGGTGCAACCCGTACCGTGAGTATGAACAGTATTATATTTAGGACTTGTCCACGTACGCACATCTCCATCTTTGGTGAAAGCATAATCCGTTGCATCATCTCCAATATGCCCACCTTTAATGATGACCACTTGAGGTCCTAATTCACGTAAAATACGGTTAGCTGCTGTTGTGATGTCACTTTTACAAGAGATAGACATGTCCGCTAACACCTCTGCCTCGCTACGATTAGGTGTAATGACTGTGGCGACCGGAATGAGTTTAGATTTTAAGAAATCGACGGCCTTATCCGATACAAGTCGATCACCGCTGGTGGCAATCATAACTGGATCCATCACATAAGGGATGTTCTTACTCACATAAGGATAAATGAGATCCATCATCTCTGGTAAAGCAATCATGCCCGTCTTAACGGCTTGTGGTGTAATATCTGAATATACATCGTGTAACTGTTTTTCTATGCTTTCTAGCGATAGGTGTTCTACGTGATGTACACCCGTTGTATTTTGAGCCACCACAGAAGTAACAACGGCCATGCCGTATACATTTCGACTTTGGAAGGATTTTAAATCAGCCATAATGCCAGCGCCACCACTAGGGTCAGTACCGGCAATTGTTAATGCAGTATGTAGTTTCATTATGCCTCCTTGTGTAACAGATTACGTCGAGATAAGATTTGTAATACTACAAAGCCAATGCAAGCACCTCCGATAGAGCTCATGGAAAAGGATGTAATTAAGGTCAACAATGCCAATGGTTTGCCTAGTAGGAAATGAGCAATTGGATAGCTTAGAAGAGCACCAATAAGTCCAGTGCCAATGATTTCCCCTAAAGCCGCTGCCCAGATGGCGTTGTATTTTTTATATAAATACGCAGATAACCAAGCGCCAATCATACTACCTGGAAAGGCTAATGGAGAACCTAGTGCTAGTACATTACGTAAGCAAGAAGTACTAAAGGCAGCGCCTACAGAGAATCTCGCTCCAACTATAACGGCTAAGATTACATTTATCATATGTTGAAATGGAAAAATACGAGCAGGGCCAATAGGAATCGACGTAGTCGATAAGACGACACCTAAGGCCACACATATACTAGCAATAATCATTTTTTTCATAATACCTCCAAGTAAATAAAAATGAGACCACCTCAAATGGAATGGTCTCGTAATAGTTTGGTATCATGTTTCATTCCACTTCCCTACGCCAGTATTATCTGGATCAGGTCTAGGGTTTTGAATGGTCAATCTCAGCAAAAGCACCCCTAGTGGCAATATATTTTTATAATCTAGTTATAACATTATTATACAATCTATGCAACAAAATAATTGACGGTTCCCGTAGCACCTCGTATAATGAAGCCATAATGGGGTGCTCACACAAGTGGGCTGAGAGTAAGCTAAAGCTTTAACCCATAACCTGATTTGGATAATGCCAACGTAGGGAACATAGAGGATTAATGGCCGAGTTCCTGTGAGCTCGGCTTTTTCTATGACTTCCTGGCAAGGAGGACGTATGAAAAATACACACATCACGCAACCACAATTTGCCATGATATGGTTCGGTGCCGCTCTATCGATTGCGGAAATTATGACCGGTACCTATCTGGCCCCCTTAGGACTTACACAGGGTCTCTATGCCATCATACTGGGGCACATCATTGGCGGTATATTACTTTTTGGAGCTGGCCTCATCGGTGGACGTTTACAGCAAGGCAGTATGAATACTACCGCCTTCAGCTTTGGCCCACTAGGGGCAAAGGGCTTTGCCTTTTTAAATATGCTCCAACTCATCGGTTGGACCAGCATCATGATTTACGATGCCATGTTAGCCTTACAAGCACTGGCACCTCTATCACCTATGATTTGGACCATTGCCATCGGGGCCCTCGTCATTTTGTGGCTCTTCATCGGCCTCCATAATACGGGCTATATTCAAGCCATCGTATCTGTTCTATTGCTAGGTCTCACCCTCTACATGGGCGCTCACATGATATCGCAGTGGCCTAACGAAGGTAGCCTTCTAACTAGCGGAAATATGAGTTTTATCGCTGCTCTTGAATTATCTATTGCCATGCCACTATCTTGGCTACCTCTCATCAGTGATTATACCCGTGAAAGCAAAAAACCTTTCTCCGCATCACTTACAAGTGCTACAATCTACACGGTAACGAGTATCGTCATGTATACCTTAGGTCTTAGTGCGGCCATCTTTGGTGGTGGAGACTCTATTATTACCATTCTGATGAATGCAGGCCTTGGCCTAGCAGGGCTCCTCGTAATTATCTTCTCTACTGTCACTACAACCTTTATGGACGCTTACTCTGCAGGTGTTTCTAGCACCACAATCTATAATAGTGCATCTAGTAAGGGCATTGCAGTTATTGTTACCATCGTTGGCACTATTGCAGCTATCTTATATCCGATGGACGATATTACAGACTTCCTATACCTCATCGGCTCTGTATTTGCGCCGATGATTGCCATCTTATTGGCGGACTACTTTATCAATCGCCAACAAGTACAAACACTATCGGCTTATCTCGTACGAGGTCTTATTTGGGCGGTATCTGTTGGTTTATACCACTATATGTTACATAGTGAAAGCACAATAGGTGCCACATTACCAACCTTTACAATGGCATTTGTCGTTACAGCTATCATTGGATTTATAAGTAAAACAGCACACACATCTGCAGAAATTAAACAGTAACAACAACTAAAACGTAATGTACATATACTAAATCAATAATAAAGATTATAGTAATAGCAAAAACACCTTCACAAATAGTCATCAAAATGAGACCCTATTCAAGTTGAATAGCATATATCATATGATAACGTTTATGAAGGTGTTTTATATTTTTATTAGACTTCTCCTTATTTAGGAATTGTAATAATTCCGTCTTCACAGGTCCAGTGCCGATCTCCAACCATTTCGGCTTCGCTTTCATCATGGGTAACCCATACACAAGGTACATCCCACTCGCGAATAATGGACACCAAATCTTCGCGCACATGCTTTCGCAAGTTCCAATCTAAAGCAGATAAAGGCTCATCAAGAAGCAAGATAGTCGGTTTAGAGTAGAGCGCACGTCCCAAAGCAACTCGTTGCTGTTCGCCACCAGACAGACTGCCAGCCTTCGTTTTGCGATATTTCTCAAGGCTTAAACGCTGCAATAGACTATTGCACATGTCAGGTGTGCCTCGTTTGCTATAGGTAATATTATGTTCCACAGACAAATGAGGGAATACGATGTTGCCTTGTGGCATATAGCCTACCTGACGTTTTTGAGCGGGAACCCAAATCTTATTATCTCGATCCACCCACGTTGTTTCATTACAGTGAATACTACCTGTAGTGGGTTTTACCAGTCCTGCAATGCATTTAATGAAAGTACTTTTACCACTGCCAGATTGACCTGTCAAAACGGTAATACCAGAAGGAAGTACCCCATCGGCTTTCACAGTCACAGAAGGTCTAGCTACGGTAAAGGAAAATGTAATCATCGGACCTCCTAATTATTATCAATGTGACGGAACAAGGACCCCTTTGTGATGAGGTGAATCCCACTCAACAATGCCAATGTGAGCACACAAATATAGATAACTAATTCAAAAGCATCCATGTACTGCCCTGCCTCTACGTAAGAGTAGATAGCAAGTGGCATGGTGCGCGTTACCTTTGGAATATTACCGGCAATCAAGATTGTGGCACCGAACTCGCCCATAGCACGACAGAAGGCTAAGATACTGCCCGTCAAAATGCCTTTCCAAGCGAGTGGTACGGAGATAGTAAAAAAGATACGTAACTCTGAAGCACCTAATGTACGCGCTACGTCCTCCATATTATGATCGACGGATTGCAATGCTGAACGCACCGTTTGATAAAACAGCGGAAATGCAATTACAGAGGAGGCTATCACGGCACCGGATGCAGCAAAAACAACACTCATATCATGAGCTTCAAGCCAAGCACCAAACGCATAACCTGGAGTAAATACCATAAGTAACGCAAAACCAACAACTACCGGAGGCAGTACAAGTGGCAAGGTAATAAGTGCATCAAGAATGGCAATACCACCCCACTTGCAACGGTTCATCCAGTAACAAGTCGCTAAGCCACTTAAAATAACTATAATAAGAGCTATACTTGCCACCCATAGCGACAGCCATAATGGACTCATGTCACGCCCCCTTTCTATACACAACAACTCTAAAGTATGTGCTATATCTATTAATTCAAAAATACTTTTCAAACAAATTATATGCACAAAATCATATCATATGCTAGATTATTAAGCACTCATCACTACAAATGAGTAAAAGAAAAAGCATACAGTGAGCAATCATAAGATTAGTAATATCAATAATATCTCTATTGTATCATAAGAAAACGCTAGCCCTGAAAGCTAGCGCTTTACTCTTATTTAGAAGTAGAGAAACCGTATTTTTCTAATACTTTTTGGCCTTCTGGGCTCATTACGTATTGGTAGAAGTCTTTTGCCAATGCGTTGTCATATTTTTTAATAATACCAATTGGATAGATAACTGGATCATGGGAATCAGCCGGTGTTACTGCAGAGATTTCAACTGCATCGCCCGCTGCGATAGCATCAGTTTTATAGATGAAACCAGCATCACCAGCACCTTGGCTAATGGAAGCTGTTACAGCTTTTACATCTTTAGCGTATACTACATTAGGTTCTACCTGTTCCCAAACGCCTAGTTTTGTTAATACTTGTTTACCATAGTTACCAGCTGGTACTGTTTCAGGATTGCCCAATACGATACGCTTTACTGTAGCGATTTGATTTAGCTCAACCTTAGGTTGACCTTTTGGAACTACGAGAACGAGTTCATTAGTTACGAATGGTTTTACATCAGTTACCAAATCTTTTTCTTGTAACATTTTCATATTTTTCTCGTCAGCAGAAATAAATAAACTAGCTGGTGCACCTTGTTCGATTTGTTGACGTAATGTACCAGAACCAGCGAAGTTAATAGCGATTTGATCATCCGCTAAGTTATGGCTTTTTTTGTAAGCATCAGCCAATTCTGTAAGAGCACCTTTGAGGCTTGCTGCAGCTTGTACAGTAATCTTTTCAGATGTGCTTGGTTTAGCTGACTCAGCTGGTTTACTTGCATCATTGCCACAACCGACTAAAAAGGCAAGCATGAAAACGCTCATTAACACTAATAAAATTCGTTTCATAATTCCTCCTGTGCATCCCTTAAAACGCCACACTGTAAAAGCTATGGTAACACCTAGAGACACCTCGTGTACTAACAAACTAAAATATACAATATATTCATATTATACTATAAATCGATGGTTAAAGTCGTATATCCAAAATCACATATTGCATAGATATTTCTGATGATTATGATAAGTAATTATAATCGATAAATTTTTAAGCCCCAAACAATAGATACTATGGTATGATAATACTACAAAGGATAAAAATATTTTAAAAAACTTATTCACTTACAGCTTATATAAAACAACTGTATATTTACTACATATAGTTATACGATTAATTAAAACTATGCCTTATATATTAACTAATATATTAAAGAAAAACTCTAGGTGAGATGATGAATCTATTCGAATTAGTAGGCCATATTTTTATGAATTCTATGGTCCCTATCTTAGTACTTATAGGCGTGGGATTTATATTAGATAGAAGATTTAAACTCGATCTATATACGCTGAGTAAACTAAACTTTTATATATTGTTACCTACCTTTATATTTCGAGCGATGTATGAAGCTAAACTTAACTCAGGTACTTTGGAGATTGTATTCTGTGCGCTCTGTGTACTCATATTAAACTCCATCCTTTCAGATGTGGTAGGTAAGATGCAAGGATATGATGTGGCTAAGATTGCAACCTTAAAAAACTGCGTTATGTTTAATAACGTTGGGAATATGGGTGTCGCCCTTGCTATCTTTGTATTTACTAACATTCCATACGTCATCGATGGTGCTACCCCCTATGCTAATCTAGGTTTAGTGAGTGTTGTATCTATCATGATCATACAAACTATTAGCAGTAATACCTACGGTTTCTACCAAGCGGGAGCAGGACGATTAACCCCTCGGGATGCACTAAAAGTCGTATTCCACATGCCCATGGTATATGCTATCCCACTGGCGCTACTTTGCCACCTATTCCCTTTCGATTTACACGGTCTCTTCTTCTTTGCACCGCTCAATATATTTGCCAATGCTTTCGTTGGCGTCGCTATGATTGCCTTGGGTGTTCAAATTAATAGAACACCGCTAAACTTCTTTAAGATGGATGTCATGCTTGCTACTACATTACGGCTCATTGTAAGTCCACTCATAGCCGCTGGTATTACCATACTATTCATTATGTTCTACGGTCCTATGCATCCAATAGCGGCACAAACCATCATCATAACCTACAGCGTACCTACGGCTATCAATATGTCTCTTATTGCTATTGAAATGAAGAATAATCCAGAATATGCTACACAAATCGTAATGGGCACAACTATTTTATCCGCTATAACTATGCCACTGTTTATTACTATAGCCTATTATCTATTCCCATTATATTAAAATAAAAAATCATAGTTATAAAAAATCACTCATAGCCATATGACTATGAGTGATTTTTTATGCCTTAGCATTTAGCCTTGTTAAACAAGTTACACAAGCTGTAACAATTATAGCACCAATAATTTCATTCAAGGCTAAATTATGATTAAGAATAACTACATCTAAAGCTAAAGTAACTATTGGTCCCATTGCACTAATAACGGCTGCAAGAGATGCATTAATTCTTTTAAGACCAAAAGACATCAAGTATGAAGGAATGATAGAACAAAAAATGGCCAAAAATACTAAATAAATCATAGTATGTGTTTGGAGTGTTGAAAATGTAGTAAAATTTTTGCTATCAATTATAAAGCCGAGAAGTAAAAGTACTGTAGTTATACACATATAAGTACTGGTAAAAATAGTAGAACTAATATTCGAAACAGCCCTCTTACTATAAATAATAAACAACGCCCAAAAGATGGCAGAAAGAAAGACTAGTGAAATGCCTATTAAAGTATCTGTAAGGTGGTTATCAACGGTAGGATTAAACATAATTGCTAATCCTAGCACAGTAGATACAATTAAAACTACTTTTGAAAATGTAATGCGTGATAAATCTGATGATAACAGAAAAACGTAAATTGGAAATGTAAATAGAACAGCACGTTCTAATGAGGCAGATATATATAATAATCCTATGAAGTCCGTTATAGATGAAGATACATAAAGAATAGCCCCCAAAAATGAGTATTTAAAAACCTTACTTTTATTCACGCTATTCCAATCAAAGCGAATCATTGGTATAAGAAAAAAAGGTAATGATAAAACAGCCCTACACACAAGAACATTTAAGGGGCTCAGTGAATCTAAATAAATTAGTTTTGCCCATATAGATTTTGTTGATAAGAATACAGTAGCTAAAAACACCACTAATATTCCTATATTTTTCATTAACAGATTCACTTTATATACTTCTCCATAATCAAATACAACTCAAATAAAATATATAAAATATAAAAACACATTTCATCCTAAGTAGGACGAAATGTGTTCATTATAAAAAATTTAAATTATTGATGAGCTACGTGTTCCATCCCCATGCGAACTAAACATTCAACATGATCATCGTTTAGAGAATAGTATGCTGTTTTCCCATCTTTACGATATGTAACAAGGCGTGCTTGGCGCAATACACGCAATTGATGAGAAATAGCAGATTGTCCCATCTCCATGGTTTCTGCAATGTGATTAACACACATTTCATTTTCTAGTAATAGCTCTACTATTTTAAGGCGTGTAGGATCACCCAAGATTTTAAACAGTTCTGCTAGCTTCAGCAATGATTCTTGTTTGTCGGTCATATAATCCCCCTTTTTTAATCCTATCCATTCTTTTTTGTAGCTCTTCTATGTCACTAATCGATACGTCTTAACGTATAACACCAATATGTATGGCATACATATAGACATTATATCATTTTTAACATAAAAAAGAGACTTTGAGAAACCAAAGTCTCTTTTTTTATCATATCTATATAAGATATAAGATATAAATTATTTAATGATTAATACAGGGCAAGTGGAGTGGCTAGTTACATAGCTACTTACGCTACCCATGAATAAGCCTTTCAAAGGGCCAAGACCACGGCTACCCATTACGATGAGATCAGCATTATATTTTTTTGCCACTGCAAGTAGTGCAGGTCCAGGGGAGCCAACTTCAAATACGCTTTTAACTTTTACGCCTGCAGGAATTTCTTTCACTACATCATTAAGAATTTCCTTACCAGTTTCTTCCATATCCTCAGCAATTTGCTCAGATACATATCCACCAGAAATTGGTGTTTGATCAAAATTGGAAATAGCAGACACAATATTTGCAACGTGAACAACAATCAATTCAGCTTGGTTGCGATCCGCTACAGCGAGAGCATGTTCCAACGCACGTTTAGCATTTTCAGAACCATCAGTAGGTACGACAATAGTTTTGTAGGTAACCATAATAACCCCTCCTATTCCTAATCCCTCAAAGGGGATATGATCAAATATCGTTTAGCCTATACTAATATATTCTAGACCATCAAGGAAAACTCCTCTTTTTTCTGAGGATTTATTACATTATAGCACAAATCGTACAGAATTATACAAATAAAAGAATATTATGCGTATATTAAAGAACCTGAGACGATTGATTTGTATTAAGTGTAGTAGTCAATTTAAAACCATCTAATATATCTATAAGTTCCTGAGTAGCAAGATTGCTAGTGGATGGACCAATCATTCGAGCTACTGCTACATTACCTTCATTGCCAAGAATAATTGTTGCGCCAAAGGATACTGGTTCCGCTACAGATGTATCAGATGTATTTGGATTTTTCATATGGCCCGCCAAATAGAACATCACATTACCGTCAATGATATGCGTTTCATAACGAGTAATCGTGGCCTTGTTCACATCAACCAATTGTTTAAGATAATAATCACCAAGCATCTGCTTAGCCATCATAGTTGGCATACCGGAGCTGACAGCTTGTACTGGAATTGTAAAGGACTCAATGTCAAGGCGTACATTATGTTTAGTAAAAGCAATCTTACCTTTTTCATTAAGACGGGTAAAACCTTTTGGATAGGTAAATTTGATACCTTCTGCAACACTGATATCGCTTGTGCCGGTTAATATTTTTTTTACCCCTTTAATAGCATTAGAACCGCGCTTATTGATCAATTCAAAGGATGGAATTGTATGCTCCATCAAACCTAGCTCCATAAACTCTGCACGAACAGGTGCATACGTACTAGACAAATTGTACCGATGAGTTGGATCTTTCTCCATGATAAATTCTGCTTCAAATACAGACTGAACCGGCTCTGTAGATGTCATATCTGCATAAGATTTTGGTGTACTCTTATCCCAGCGTGCGGAAACTGCACCTTTCTTAGCAAAGAACCCACCAACAATATCATTATGCTCAAAGTTATTGCTATGTTGGCGCCAAATATTCAAATACTCCTCATTAGACATGCCCTTAATAGGTACACCATACCAAGTTGTATTCCATTCTTTTTGAGATACTCCTTCTTGCGGTGTATTATTGCGCTTAGTAAAAGATACTGTATAGGAATCCTCTTGGGTAGGGCCCGCTAAATTAAAGGAATACCCTTGAATATGTTCGCTTTCACTACGTACATCCATATCTAGCATAACACCATCAGCTACACGCCAAGGAATCGAGAACATATAACCATTTTTGTAATCCTTCACCACCGTGTTCATCTTAGTAGCATAGGATTTGTATTGTTCTGGCAAAATAGATGCGGAATCCTTCTGAGATTCCACAATAGATAAAGGTGTATCAGGCGTCTTCTGTAAACCTTCCGCCATAATAGAAGTCGTTCCCAAAGCCATGACAGCTAAGGTTGCCGCAAATAAACGTAACTTCATAGAACCTCCTATAACATATTATCCAAGAACGCTTTCGTTCTTTCGTTCTGCGGATGACTAAAAATTTGTTCTGGTGTTCCTTCTTCTTGAATAACACCATCAGCCATAAAGATAACACGATCCGATACTTCACGAGCAAAGTTCATTTCATGAGTTACGATAATCATCGTCATGTGATCGTCCGCCAATTGTTTGATTGTCTTAAGAACCTCACCAGTAAGCTCAGGATCAAGAGCAGATGTGGGTTCATCAAAAAGCATGATTTCTGGATTCATCGCTAGCGCACGGGCAATAGCTACACGCTGTTGCTGACCGCCAGACAAGCGAGATGGATACATATCTCGTTTTTCCCATAATCCTACTTTATTGAGTAATTGCTCTGCAATCGGTGAGATTTCGTCATCTTTCATACCTTTTACCATACGTGGAGCAATCATAATATTATCTAATACCGTCATATGCGGGAACAAGTTGAAAGATTGGAATACCATACCCATGCGGAGCAATAATTCATGCTGAGTTTGAGGAGAAGCGTATTTTACAACCCCATTTTCAGTACTAGCAAGAATCGTACCATCAACGGTAATAGAGCCTCCATCAATCGTTTCTAACTGACCCAAGCAGCGTAAAAATGTAGATTTACCAGAACCAGAAGGTCCGATAATAGAAACAATTTCGCCTCTATTCATTTTGAGCGACACATCGCGCAATACGGTTTGATTATTAAAGCGTTTTTCAATACGCTCCATATTTACAAATGTCATAAGTACCTCTTACATCGTCAGATTAAGTATATAATTAGCGTCTCAAGTAAAGATATCTCATCTACGAAATCGCATCTATAGACATCAAATAAAAGTATTCCACCTATAAAACTAGCTACACCATTACATACGACAAACTACCATAGAATTAGATTAATCTTCGTATACAGCAAATCTTCGTTCTAAGTAGCTGAAGATATTCGTCAAAATAAAGGTAAAGATTAAGTAGAATAATGCTGCCACGAGGAATGCAGAAATATCAAAATCACGTTGTACGATAGATTTTGTAATACGCAAGATATCATTCATCGCCAATACATACACGAGAGATGTATCTTTCAATAAGTTAATCGTCTCATTCGCAAGAGGAGGCAATACACGTTTAAACATTTGTGGTAAGATGATTTTACGCATAGTTTGCGCATAGGTAAAACCAAGCACCTTCGCCCCTTCGTACTGACCTCGAGAGATAGATTGAATGCCCCCACGGAAAATCTCACATAAATAAGCTGCGTAGTTTAATACGAAGGTAAGAACTGCTGCCGTCGCATCATCCATCTGAATGGCACCGTCTGTAATGATTGGCAAGGCATAATAGACGAATAAAATTTGTAACATCAACGGTGTGCCACGCATTAAGTACACGAAAGCATCAACAAGCTTATCTACTAAAGGCAATTTAGATAGACGTAACATAGCCATTAAAATGCCACCAGGAATAGATAAAATCCATACAATACAGAATAGCGATACGGTTACCTTTAAACCATCAGCGATGGTTGGGATAATCTGCAATAAATAATCTAACATGAAAGACTCCTTCAAAACACGACTAGAGAAGGGCCATCTGGCCGCTTCTCTAGTGTACATTTCGTTCTTTAATTATCAGTTGTACCTACTGACCATAGTACTATTAGTATATCACGAATTGTACTATTTAGCATCGCTCTTATCTAAGTCTGCGCCTGAGCCTAACCATTTTTCAGCAATTTTATCAGCAGTACCGTCTTTTTTCATTTCAGCTAAGATACCATTAATTTTGTCACGCAAAGCAGTATCATCTTTACGGAAACCAACAGCGAAATTATCAACGCCGTAGTCAGTACCTTCTACAATCTTGTATTTACCAGGTTCTTTTGTCATAAGATAACGAGCGATTACACCGTCAGCAATAACCGCATCAACACGACCAATACCAAGATCCATAAATGCACTTACAAAATCCGCATAGGATTTTGTTTCTTTAACAGTCTTACCGCTTGGATCGTTTTGCAATGCTGCTTCACCAGTACTAGCTTGTTGCACGCCTACTACCTTACCAGCTAAATCGGCTTTACCTTTAATGGAGTCATCGTCATTACGAAC
This sequence comes from Veillonella parvula, assembly GCF_040094895.1. Lineage (GTDB taxonomy): Bacteria > Bacillota > Negativicutes > Veillonellales > Veillonellaceae > Veillonella > Veillonella parvula_L. Next base: position 146,667 of record NZ_JBBNGV010000002.1, read on the forward strand.
AATGACGTATTGTTTATCCTTCATATATGTATTGGAGAATAAAATATTCTTCTCGCGCTCAGGAGAGACTGTTAAGCCATTCCACAAAGCATCAATTTTTTTAGATTTTAGTTCCGCTTCTTTACTGGACCAGTCAATAGCTTTGAACTCTACATCCATACCAGCACGTTTAGCTGCTTCTTTAGCCATGTCGATATCAAACCCGACGATTTCACCTTTTTCATCTTTAAAGCCCATTGGAGGGAAACTATCATCTAAACCGATAACAACTTTCTTAGGCAATTCTGTATTAGCCTTTTTAGTGTCACCACCACAACCTGTTACAAATGCCATCATAGATACAGCTGCAAGGCCAACGGCCATCATCTTTTTCCAATTCATAACTATCCTCCACAGCGATTATCGCCTATTTACCACTTAATAATATGTTCAATATAGATTTAGATTCCGTACTTAATGATTGTATTATACTTTAGTTCATTAAAGTTGTAAATAGTTAATTTGGTGAATTTTTGAGTTTCTTATCTTACAGATTCTCCACATATACATTTTATGATTCTAGATTCATTTGCTTTATCTTTCTGTATGCCTATATTATATGACGCTTAGTGCTTATGCTTTATGACTGCGTATGTTTATGGATGGCCTCAATCATCGCCATTTTATCCTTGTACGCCACCTGATGCAGATCAAGTGGTATCACATAGATTCCACCATGACCATTCATCGCTTGCAACTCGCGCCATTCCTCAGTGAATCCGATAATATGCTCATAATCAACAAAGACGAAATATTCATCCCCATAGAATAAACTGTGAAAGTATTCTTTCACAGAAAAAGGCCTACGTTTTAACACGAGGCCCTTTTCACAGATAAAAGCTTGACTTTCACCTAATCTATGAAGGGTCCATAATATCACGAGCAACAACAGATAATACCATACACGTTCCGCCCAGTCTGAGGGCATATATTTTACAATCAACGCACACGCAACTAGACCGATGATGCGACCGGTCCACTGTATACCGCGATGTATTTCTAAGCTCTGTTGTACGGCACCTGATGAAAAGCGTTCCATCGCCTCTTGTTTCGTCATGGTTTACCTCACAAATTGAAAGTCTACTATATGATTTTATTTACGGCACAAGCCCATAGCTTGTTCTACCTTACGATACATTACACTTGCTTTAGCATGCGCCTTAGCAGCCCCTTCATCAAGGATTACATCCAATTCAGGGCTTGTAATCAATTCATTGTAACGTTGTTGAATTGGTTCAAGGGTTGCTACTAATAGATCAGCAATATCGGATTTAAATACACCGTAACCTTTGCCGGCATACATTTCTTCGATAACTTCATAGCTGTCTTTTGTAATAGCACGGTATATTCCCATCAAGTTAGAAATGCCAGGTTTATTCTCTTTATCATAACGCACTGCATTATCAGAATCAGTTTGAGCTCGTTTCAACTTTTTCACGATTAAATCTGGTGCATCCAAAAGACGGATTGTAGCATTTTGGTTATCATCAGATTTACTCATTTTCTTAGTTGGTTCTTGTAAGCTCATAACGCGAGCACCACCTTCTCCGACCTTGATATCAGGTACTACAAAAGTTTCACCGAATCTACGGTTAAAACGCTCTGCTAAATTACGAGTCAACTCGAGATGTTGCTTTTGGTCTTCCCCTACAGGAACATAATTCGTACCATATAGCAAAATATCTGCCGCCATCAACGGTGGATACGTAAGCAATGCAGTTGGAATAGAATCCCCTTGCTTTTGAGACTTATCCTTGTACTGAGTCATACGCTCTAATTCGCCAACATAGCTAATAGATTGCATAACCCAACCGAGCTTAACATGCTCAGGTACTTCAGATTGAACAAACAATGTTACCTTTTTAGGATCAAGGCCAACCGCAAGGTACAATGCAGCCAAATTACGAGTGTTTTGAAATAATTCTTTTGGATCTTGCGGTACCGTAATCGCATGTTGGTTAACGATACAATAGTAACATTCATCAGTATCTTGATAGTCTAAGAAATTACGTAAAGCCCCCAAATAGTTACCAAGTGTTAACTCCCCACTTGGTTGGATGCCGGAAAATATAACTGCCATAATAGTCTCCCTATATTGAAATAAACCAACAGTGCCAAAGCACTGTTGGTTATATATTATTCTACGGTTACAGATTTAGCCAAATTACGTGGTTTATCTACGTCTGCACCGCGTGTAATTGCTGCATAATACGCCAATAGTTGCAATGGTACAACTGCTAAGATTGGAGCGATAAATTTATTCGCACGAGGCACATAAATTGTGTGGTCTACGTGTTTAGATAATTCTTCGTCACCTTTCATGCCAATACCGATTACAATAGCTTCACGAGCTTTTACTTCACGGATGTTGCTAATCATCTTATCGTACACATCCTCTTGTGTAGCCAATGCGATAACAGGTACGCCCTCTTCGATAAGAGCCAATGTACCATGTTTCAATTCGCCACCAGCATATGCTTCAGCGTGGATGTAAGAAATTTCTTTCAACTTCAAAGCACCTTCCATCGCTACTGCATAGTCGATAGCACGGCCCAAGAAGAATGCATCAGATTTGAAGCCATAATGTTTAGCAAAGGCTTTCATATCTTCGTCTACTTCAAAAATTTCATGAATCAAGGATGGTAAGTTTTTAACGCCGCTAAGAATTTCTTCGGCTAAGGCTGGATTTAATTTACCATTTAATTGACCTAGATATACGGCGAACAACAAGCCCGCTACTAATTGAGTAGTGTACGCTTTTGTGGACGCTACAGAAATTTCAGGGCCCGCCCATGTGTAAACTTTGTTATCTGCTTCACGAGAAATGCTGGAACCAACAACATTGGTGATAGCCAAGGATTTAGCACCAAGGCGTTTAGCTTCTTTCAAAGCCGCCAATGTATCGGATGTTTCACCAGATTGGCTGATAACGATACATAATGTTTTATCATCAGTCAACGGATTGCTGTAACGGTATTCAGATGCAATTTCTACATCAACTGGAATACGCGCCAAGTTTTCAATATATTGTTTTGTTACAAGACCTGCATGGTATGCAGTACCGCATGCAACGATGAGAATTTTATTGAAAGCGGCTACATCTTCAGCAGTCCAATTTAGCTCATCAAAGATTGCTGTTTTACCATCTTCAGCGATATGTGTACCGAATGTATCGCGAACAGCTTTAGGTTGATCATGAATCTCTTTCAACATGAAATGCTCATAACCACCTTTTTCTGCTGCTTCAGCGTTCCAATTTACATGGAATACCTCTTTATCAACAGGGTTACCTTCACGGTCGAATACGGATACATTATCACGAGTTACGATAGCTAATTCACCATCGCTCAAGATGTATGTATCACGTGTGTAGTTAATGATAGCTGGAATATCGGATGCTACAAAGTTTTCACCTTTGCCAAGGCCGATAACCAATGGGTTTTCTTTTTTAGTACAAATGATTTTATCTGGCTCATCGGAGCAGATGATTTCAAGAGCATACGCACCATCAACACGAGCTAGCATGCGGCGTACTGTGCCCACGAAATCGCCATCGTACATATCCTCTAACAAATGAGCTACAACTTCTGTATCAGTTTCAGATTTGAAATGGTACCCTTTTGCAAGGAGCTCTTCTTTCAAAGGCATGTAGTTTTCAATAATGCCGTTGTGTACAACAGCAAATTTACCATCTTCAGATGCATGAGGGTGGGCGTTCATATCGGATGGACGACCATGTGTAGCCCAACGTGTATGACCAATGCCTACAGTTCCTTCATTAGGATCTGCTTTCACAACTGCCTCAAGATTAGCAAGACGGCCAACCTTCTTTTGAATTTTAATTACATTTTCAGGACCGATAACAGCAATACCTGCAGAGTCATAACCACGGTATTCTAACTTTGCCATACCGTCCAACAAGAAATCAGATGCTTGATTAAAGCCAATGTATCCTACGATACCGCACATACGTATATCCTCCTATAACTGGGGGTATTTCTAGCCCCAGCAAAAACTAAGGCTAACTAATTAATGTTCTAGATTAATATTCTATTTAATGTATTAAATATTAGTTCAATACAATTCATTCAGATATACTTTGTCCCCATCGTTACCGATGGGCTTTTTAATACCTGTTACGACATGAATATGCCGGAAGAGCATCCGCTGATGACTCGATCACTCTTCACCTCGTCTACCCTAACGACTGCCTTCGCGGGTACTTGCGCTATTCGCCTTTACGAATTTGGAATTCCTTTCTATGATATACGGCAGAATCAGTACAAAATAAAATATGTACTGACGTATATTATACTAAAAATATCGATAAAAAGTAAACCACCACAGATAATTCAAAAAGAATAGAAAAGATTGATTCTATGCTTCACGTCCTTTTCATTGTAAGAAATTATACTTCTACCATTCTAAATTTTACACAATTAGATTTTGTTGTATTTTCAAAATGTATGTATATAATTTGGGAGATGATAATCATGAATAAAACAACTATAAAGAAGCAACATAAAATTAAAAAGAACAGTTTGTCATATAGAAAATTGCGTCGTTGGGTATTACCTGCAGTCCTTGGTGCAGCTCTGTCGACATTAGCGGTTATCCCAACCTTAGCCGCAGAGACTCAAACTAGTACTAACGTAGCAGTTGTAACCTCAACAGAACAAACTAAAACAGTACCATCCGCACAAGGAAGCACACCTCCAAACGGTGCACCTCACGGCAAACCACCTGCAGGTCAATCACCTACAGGCACGTCTAACCAAATACATCCAAATGGAAATCCTCCTTCTGGCACTCCTAACGGTATGCCTCCAATGGCTATGCAGAATGGAGCCCCTAATGGAATGGCACCACAAGTTGAAGTAGATCCTAGTACTTTTAAAGGCACAACTATCGTTACAGAAAACAAATCCATTGCTCACGAATCGATGACAAACACAACGGCTGATCAGAATGCTTTCATCGGTAAAAATAAAGCGGTAATTGATATTGAAAATAGCGTTTTCGATAAAACAGGCGACACTACAAGCGATGACAACAGCAATTTCCACGGTCAAAATGCAGTAGTCCTCGGTATCGACGGGAGCCAAATCAATATTAAAGGCAGTAATATTACATCTAATTCTAAAGGCTCTAACGCAGTCTTTGCCACTGGTGAAGGCTCGGTTATCAACGTAGAAAATACTAATATTCACACAAAAAGCGATTCCTCTCGTGGATTAGATGCTACTTACAAAGGTACTGTAAATGGCAAAAACCTAACTATCACCACTGAAGGGGCTCATTCTGCCACACTTGCTACAGATCGCGGAGAAGGCACTATCAACGCAGAAGCAGCCAAACTTACGACATCTGGCGAAGGCAGTCCTGTTATCTACTCCACGGGTAATATTATAGTGAACAATGTCAACGGCATAGCGAATAACAGTGAAATTGGCGTCGTAGAAGGTAAGAACTCCATTACCCTTACAAACTCCAATGTAACAGGCTACAAAGATAATGGTTTCATGCTATATCAAAGCTTCTCTGGTGATGCTGAAAGCGGTATTGCTCGTCTGAAAGCAGAGAATAATACACTTACAACTCACGCTACGGGTGCGTTCCTCTATGTAAACAACACTACTGCTGAAGTAGACCTTTCTAACAATACAATCTCTATGCCGAACACTTCTACCCTAGTGAAAGCAGCTGCCGACTCCCGTTGGGGAAAAACTGGTGAGAACGGCGGTCATCTTACACTCCGCACATCTAATCAAGAACTAAGCGGTAATATTATAGCTGATTCAATCAGTACCATCGCACTAGACATGACAAATGGATCTAGCCTTGTAGGCGCTGTAAACACAGACAATGCTGCTAAAGAAGTAACTGTGAAACTCAGCAAAGACTCCAATTGGATACTCACAGGCGACAGCCATGTAAAATCTTTGAATAACGAAGACACCACAGGTAGTAACATTCACTTGAATGGATATAAACTCGTTGTGGCTGATAAATAATAATAAAAGCACTACTTTGAATTATTCCAATCCAAAGTAGTGCTATTCTTTTTCAATCAAAATTATAAAAGACTTCAACTATATAAATATTCTTTTGACCTATTACTATGAAGTTAGCGTATTATAAGTTATGAATTAAACAGTCTATTAAATAGCAGCCATATATAGGCCACAGTTTTAATTCAACCATAGGCTTGTAGTTTCCATCTTTAATTTTATGTTCCAATAAATTTAGATTCTCTAAATCATCTTCCCAGCTTTTGATATAGTCCTGCTTTTCTTCTTCGCTATCAAAGTCTTCGTCCATTTTTGCATTTTCAATGCATGCCAATATTTCTGTTCGTTGCTTGTCCACTTCACGACGGAACATATCATGTTGATTCATAATCCAAAGACCAAAGTAATAAGGGCCATCACTTAAATCACAGTGCTCTTTAGCCTTTTCACATTCGTCTAAGAATAGGCTATACTCATCTAATATATAATAGACGTCAATGATATCAAACTCAAAAACTTCATCATTACTTAAATGATATGCTACATCGCCTCCAAGCTTAATTTGCTTCAAACGATCGAGGGCTTGCTTTTTATTACCTAAATACACATCACAATAAGCAATACAAACTAGTAACCTCATCCTATTGGGATAGCTTTTTAATAACTCTTCAAAAATGACCTTTGCTTTCTCGTATTCCTTAAGCTCAAACAAACACACTGCATAGCCAAAGTTCATTTCATAACCATCGGATACTGTTCTTCCCTTTTCAAAGGCACGTAAGCTTTCCTTCAATTCCTCTACAGAACCTTTATCTCTATAAGCTGAAAAATGATATAAAGCCAGCCCTCTGTAAGTTTCTATATATGGAGAATTTAGCTTCACAGCTGCAGATAGATAGTCATATTCTTTTATATTTCCCTCATCGTTATAATAAAAAGCTAAATTAGTATAAACTCTTGCTTTATCGGTATCACTCAGTTCTTCTATATATTTTCTGAGAAACTCTTCTAATAGTTGTATTGAATTTTCTTCATGCCGCAACACCTGTTCAACAGTTGCTAAAGCACATACTATATTTAAATCATGCGGATGCTCATGCAGCAAACCATTCAAGTATGTTTTAAAACACTCTACATATTCCTTTAATACATTATAATCACTAAATATAGATACCTTATAAGTAGTTTCATATTCTATTTTTAGATTTTGCCAATACTCTCTTATAGCAAGTTTCATATTACACCTTTACTATCACCGAACATGTTTTAGACCATATGTTTATAATAACATAATTTATTACTTATATACTGTTGTGCCTATAATAACGCCGCTCATATAAATTCAAACTATACAAAAAGATTTCCTTTAGCCTCTATCTAATTCTAATTGCATAAAAATAACCCTCTATTAAATATTCTAAAAATGAATAAAATATCTAATAGAGAGTTATGTTGCTTGAACAAAATAAAACCTAACTATATTATGCTCTATCAATAGAAATTAAAGCCGCATTTTTTGCATGTATCAATGTAGTATCAAATAAAGGTATATCCGTATCATCTTGTTTAATAAGTAGCCCAATTTCAGTACAGCCTAAGATAACACCTTGTACACCAGATTTTACCAAATCACCAATAATATCTAAGTATTGTTGTTTAGATTCATTAGAAATAACACCTAAACACAATTCATTATATATAATATCATTCACAAGTTCGACTTGATCTTCGTTAGGTATAACAACATGAATCCCCCGATTTTCCAAGATACATTTATAAAAATCTTGTTGCATCGTGTACTTGGTACCGAGCAGACCTACCTTTGTAATACCTGATTTTTCCAACTCTACTGCAGTCATTTCCGCAATATGAAGAAGTGGAATATGAATATGTCTTTTTATTTCATCCGCTACTTTATGCATTGTATTCGTGCATATAACAATATAATCAGCACCAGCCTTTTCTAAAGATTGAGCAGCATCGGATAAAATTTCAGCACTTCTGATCCAATCTCCATTTACTTGACACTTTTCTATCTCTTCAAAATCGACACTATATAAAATACATTTTGCTGAATGTAAGCCGCCCAAAACTTGCTTAATAGTTTCATTCAAGACTTGATAATACGTAATCGTACTTTCCCAGCTCATTCCCCCAATTAAACCTATTGTTTTCATAATTTCACCCTCTAAGCTTAGAATAAACCAAAATAAAAAGATTATTCATTATGATTATTCAATTTTAAATATCACTCATCTCTAAACCTCCTATATATGTTCCTGCAGCGACTTTACGTAGGACGGAGCAAAGGGACATATATAGGAGGGGATACCTTTAATGTCAAATTGTAGAATGGATTCACAATTATTAAAATCCATAGGATTAATCTCAGTAAAGATGGTTCCTCGCTGTGGATTTTGCTTCGCAAAATCTTACGCTCGGAACAAAGTGATATGTGGGCTTCATCGTCGCAAGCTCCTCTGCCGCCTCACACCCTACTTTTATTCAGCCAACCCTTGTTCTCTACCGATAATATCAGCAATTTCTTGGCACAGGGATTGTAGTTCTTCTTGGTTAGGCCCTTCAGCCATGACACGAATGAGTGGTTCTGTCCCGGATGCACGTACTAAGACGCGACCTTCGTCACCAAGTTCTCCTTCAGCTGTTACGATAGCAGCTTTGATGAGGTCATTGTCTTCCCAGCCAGTTTTTGTAGCTACACGAACATTTACAAGAACTTGTGGGTATTTTGTCATAATGCCGGCCAATTCAGAAAGAGGTTGCTTTTTCTCCTTCATAAGAGCCGCCACTTGAACAGCTGTTAACATGCCGTCACCAGTGGTATTGTGATCTAAAAAGATTACGTGACCAGATTGTTCACCACCAACGGAAAGATTATGTTCACGCATGTATTCTAATACATATCGATCACCAACAGCAGTGGAAACTGTTTTCATACCAAGTTCTTCTGCTGCTTTATGGAATCCAATATTACTCATAACGGTACCAACTATGGTATCCCCTTTAAGTTTGCCTTCTTCTTTCAACTTAAGGGCGCATAGCAACATGATTTGATCACCATCGAGGACTTGACCTTTTTCATCAACCAATAAACAGCGGTCAGCATCGCCATCATTAGCAATACCAAGGTCTGCATTATGTTGTTGTACGGCTACTTGTAAGCCTTCAATATGTGTGGAACCACAATGATGATTGATATTCAAACCATCTGGATTCACATTAATATTAATGACTTTAGCACCTAGTCCAGACAAAATTTCCGGACCTACACTGGAAGCTGCACCATTGGCACCATCATAAACGATAGTCAACCCTTCAAGGGACGTATCGATTGTGTGACGTACAAAATGAGCATATAAATGAGCCAAGTTACTATTGAACTCAATTTTACCAATACCATCACCTGTAGGACGTGCCAATTCATTATCTGCACTTTGACGAACATATTTTTCCAATTCATCTTCCACTTCATCAGGTAATTTATAGCCATTACCATCAAAGAATTTAATGCCATTATCTGGATATGGGTTGTGGGATGCAGAAATAACAGCACCCGCATCAAAACCTTGTTGCCGTACAAGATACGCTACTGCAGGTGTTGGGATAACACCTGCAATTACTACATTGCCACCAACAGAGCAAATGCCCGCCGCTAATGCACTTTCAAGCATAGAACCAGAAATTCGCGTATCGCGACCAATCAAGAACGTAGGGTGATCCTTTTTCTTACCAAAATGCGTTCCTGCCGCACGACCTAAATGATAGGCTAATTCCGGCGTTAAAAACTCATTAACAACACCACGTACACCATCTGTACCAAATAAACGAGCCATAATTATCCTCCTCTAAGGATTTGTGAAAGTTTCACAAGTCTATATATCTACCGTGTGTATCTTTTCAATAATTACTGTTGTGTATTATATCATAATATAGAAAGCATACCTACTATAAAGTCACATCTATATTACATAAATAGTATGAATCTATACTGTAATTCAATCCATCAGTATAATTTCCCACTAATTAGGTTTTGCGTATTTTGCCATACATAAAATGGCCGTTTCCGCACCATCAAGGGCAGCACTCATAATTCCCCCTGCATAGCCAGCCCCCTCACCCATAGGATAGAAACCTCCTACAGTAGGAGAAATGCGTTCTTCATTGCGTCCCATACGAAGCGGTGCAGAGGTGCGCGTTTCAACGCCTGTCATACACACCGCAGGATTATCGAATCCACGGATACGACGACCCCAGTATGGCAAGGCCCGCTCTAATACGGATGTGACGAACGGTGGCAAGCAATCATGTAAATCGCAATTCACGACACCTGGCTCGTAGCTATATATACTATTTTGTACACTAGGTGCTTGTGAAAGCCCTAAAAACTGCCCTACTGTTTGTGCAGGTGCATGGAAATTAGATCCGCCCAACTCATAGGCCTTTTGTTCCCATTCTCGTTGGAATGCAACGCCATCTAATGGATGAGTACCAAAGTCATCTGGACCTACGTTAACCACGATAGCACTATTAGCAACACCGCTGTTCCGAGCGTATAAGCTCATGCCATTTACGACAACGCCACCTTCTTCAGAGGCAGATGCTACTACTTGACCTCCTGGGCACATACAGAAGCTATATGCAGTACGGCCTGATTCTTTATCGTGGTATACGAGAGAATATTCTGCTGCACCGAGGCCCAAACTAGATGGTTCTACACCATATTGGGACTCATCAATTACAGCCTGATCATGCTCAATACGAACACCAATAGCAAATGGTTTTGCCGTCATTTCCACATTGCGTTTATAAAGCATTTCATATGTGTCACGTGCACTATGGCCTACACCAGACAAAACAACAGTCGTATCAATACGCTCACTACCATTAACTTCAACGCCTACGATACGGTCATTTTCAATAAATAAATCTGTTACCTTAGAACCAAAGCGGACTTCACCGCCCCATTCGATGATGCGCTCACGCATGGCTTTTACCATGGTACGCAATTTATCAGTACCTACGTGAGGTTTATGTTTATATAAGATTTCTTCAGGCGCACCAAACTCTACAAAGTATTTAGATATTTCATGTAAACGCGGATGGGTAATGCGAGTTGTCAACTTACCATCGGAAAAAGTTCCTGCGCCGCCTTCCCCAAATTGTACGTTGGACTCAGGCTTAAATATGCCCTTTTTCCAAAATGTCTCTACATCATGACTACGTGTATCTACATCTTGACCGCGTTCAAGCACGATTGGGCGATAGCCTTCACGAGCTAAGTAAAAGGCTGCAAGCATCCCCGCAGGGCCAAAGCCCATAACTACAGGACGATGAGCTAATGGTACGGACCCAAAAACAATAGGTTCTGGATCTTCTGCAGCAAATACAGATATATCCTTTTCTTTACCAAGCTTTTTCATGACTTGAGCTTCATTATGAACCTCAATGAATAGGGTATATACAAAAACAATGTTTGGCTTCTTACGGGCATCTACGGCACGTCGAACAACATGAATCGTTTCGATAGCGCCACGTAACGGGGGATATTTCTTTTCTACAATACTTTTGATATCCGACTTAACCGTAACAGCCACGCGGAGATTTATTATTCTAATCATAGCTTTCCTATTAAAGCCTCCCTTTTAGGTGAGCCTACTTCTTTAATCTTTGACCAAAATTCTTTACCACTTGATCTGTAAGAAAATAGTCATACATCTTTATTATACAACACTACTATAAAAGCTAATATATAAATCATAAAAAGGCCCTAATAGAGAAATATTCACTCTATTAGGGTCTTTGTCGCAAGATTTCAAAGCCTCATAAAAACTTATCATCCATTAAGTACTTTCTTTTGTATTTCTACTTTCACCCGTACCGTTGTGGTATTGCTATTAACACCATTCGGTAATACTAAATTATAGTTACCCTGTACAGTTTCAGTAGCACCCGACACATCAATAGGTTCTGTTTGTATTTCTGTAACGGAATCAATCATTTCTTCACGACCAGTAACCGTTAGTTGCGTTGGTGTAGCAGACGTGGATTTAACTTCATAACCCTCTGCTACTGTACCAACAGTCGGAACAGTAATAGGAACCGCCTTTTCTTTACGTAATAAGTTAAGTTCATATTGTGCTTGACCTTGGTTTGGATTAATATGTACATCTAGTACATTACCTGCCGTATCCCAAGCTTCTAAGGTACTAACAGCGCTAAAGTTCTTCGTTTGACCAGCCACATTGACTTTCATGACAACCTTGCTCACTGCATTAACTTGTTGCTTACGACCAGAAACAGTTACCTCTTTCGGCACAATCGTTACCGATTTCAAAGCAATATCATCAGAGAACTTGCCGATTGGAACTATTTCAACAGGAATCGTTTTCTCTGCATATTCATCAACATTGATGGTGATGGTATCTGGTTTAACCTCCACAAGATTCATCCCTGCCGGAGGAGTAAAATTAATAGTTACATTATTTTGACCTGGTTTTACACCAGATGCATCAATATAAGCCCGTAAATTATCTGATTTCATAGACATAATGGTATCACGTGGACCAGCCAGAACAACACGGACCACATCTGGTGCATCTTCTATGATATAGCCAGAATTGAGATTTTGAACCTGTACAGGTATTGTATAGGTTACCTCCATCACAGGATTCTGATCGCGCATAATAAAGAACCACATGACGATAGCTGCTAACAAGGATAATAATTTAGCAGGCCAATTGCGTTTCAAATGAATCATCATTTATTTGCCCTCCATTTCCACATACTAGTAATGGTTTGACGAGGGCGTTCCATAAAGGTGCGCAATGCCTCTTTAATTTGATCCTCTGGTAAATGGCGATAAATATGACCGCCATATGTATAAGAAATGGTCCCTGTTTCCTCACTGACAACGACTACAACAGCGTCAGTTTGCTCAGATAAGCCAATAGCTGCACGGTGACGTGTACCTAGTTCAGTACTCAATGTGCGGTCCTCAGTCAACGGCAACAAACAGCCCGCTGCACGGATTCGCCCATCACGAATAATGAGAGCCCCATCATGAAGAGGTGTGCTGGGAACAAAGATATTTTTAATCAACTCGCGGCTCAATACAGCATCGATAAGAATACCAGTATCTACAAAATCATTGAGACCTACTTCACGTTCAAAAACGATAAGTGCCCCCGTATGTTCACGAGACATAACGCGAGCCGCGGCCATCACTTCATTAATAGCCATATCCATTTCTTCTTCGTTTACATTTTGTGCCTTGCTGAATATTCGTCCACGCCCCAATTGTTCTAGAGCACGACGCAATTCTGGTTGGAATACAACGGGTAACGCAAAGAGAAGAACGGTCATACTTTGTTGCAAAATCCAGTTGATAACGTATAGATTTAACAGATGACTCAATAAATTTAAAATTGCCAACATAACGAGACCTTTTAAAAGAGAAACGGCCCGTGTATCTTTAAGCAATTTATATAAATAGTAAATACCAATGGCAACGATTATGATATCAACGATATCAAGAAGCCTAAAGGTATGTATAAGTGCGTCAATATGCATAAAAATAGCTCCTTATACAAAATAATAAGGTACAATCAATTCTTTGACTGTACCTTATATTTTAACTCATTTTGAGAGTACTGTAAATTTATAAACAAACGCTGAATGAGATTTTTATTAGATGTTTTGTGTTTCAATCCAAACATCCATTTGGCCCCCACAAACCATGCCTTCTTTAACAGCTACGTCATCATCGAGATGAACATCGATACGACGGTGAGCTTCTTTTTTATTCAAAGAGTCCACCGCACTTAGGCGGATTTCATTTTCCGCACGGCCGCCGCCGATAGTACCAAAAATAGATCCATCAGGAAATACAACCATAGATGTACCAGCTTTACGAGGTGTGGATCCACAGGTATATAAAATAGTGGCTACTGCTAAGGTTTCGTTTTTACGTTCACTAAGGTATTCAATAAACTCACGATTCATGGATCACTCTACCTTTCCGCAATGAGCCGCCTTTTTTACCACGCACCACTGCCAAATATTCACTAACGATAGATAATGCAATTTCCTCAGGCGTTTGAGCTCCTAAATCTAGACCAATAGGCGCATATACCATATCTAACTCATCTTGAGTCCATCCCTGCTCACGCAACACTTCAAAAGCGTGATGGATGCGTTTTTGGCTGCCCATAACGCCCATATAGGTAGGCAAGTACCCTCGTAATTGTTCTAAGCATATATTATCGTACTCATGAGCACGTGTCACAATGATAAAACCAGTATATTCATCAAGAGGTAAATCGTTCTTGAAGTTTTCTAAAGGTAAGCATTTACGTATGACACGTTCATCAAAGAATTCAGGAACTACATATTCTGGACGATCATCTACGACTGTAACACGACATCCAATAAACAACAGCAAATCTGTAATCGCTCGGCTAACATGACCTGCGCCTAATACGAGAACTGACGGATCATTTTCTACAGGTTGTACGAAACACTCCATTTCGCCTACCATGCATAGAGAATTTAGCTTTGCTTTATCTACAGTAAACCCTTCAATAGGAGTTCCGTATAGAACCCTTCCATCTTCAGCATAAATAGTCTTATCCCCTTGACGAGGACCGGATAGAACAGTAACCATCACAGTAGTTTCAGCAACCTGTAGACGATCTTTCATCACATCATAAATTGTTTCCATCTAGATTCCTTTCATAATCCCAAGCGGTAACAGCCTCTAATACACCTCCACCGACAGCAAGGGATTTATCTGAAATACTATAGCAATGAGACTCTTCACAACGAGCATCCACATCAGCCAACTTAAAATGATCTGATACGATGAGCCCACTTTTTAAAATGCCTCGTAGAATACCTGTAATTTTCGCTCTTACTGGTTCTTCATCAACATAACCAATTACTTCATTAGCTTGTACAGAATCTCCAATATGACGTTTTGCTGTAAATAGTCCAGCCTTTGGAGAATGAATAACACGCTCATGAGTGTAGCCACCTACATTTCCAGGGATACCCGTATTAGGTTGAGCTGGTCCATCATAGATACAGCGACCTAATGAATGACCACGCATCGTTTCAATGACTACATCTACATCTTCTCCAGCAATAAATCCAGGGCCCACACCGATAACGAGATCTGCATCATCCCGTTTTGTACCAAGATTCTTTTTACTCAAAATAGCATCGACTACAATCTCTGGTTTTAAAGTGTCCAATAATTCCTCATATGAGCTAGTGACAACGGGGATGATTTCCTGTGCCAATGTATCCTTCACTTCACTAAGAGACACATGACGAGCAACAAAACGTTCCAAAATCATTTCTCCACGATGAACCGCATTACCGTAACATACTTCGCGGCGAATCATGGTAGGAATCGCTATTTCACTAATTACAACGGGATAGCCCGCCCGTCTCAATCTATATACAGCGCCGGAAGCAATGTCTCCGCCTCCACGCATGAGTACCAATGGTTTCATAATGCCTCACTTTCACGATGTTTCAAACGCTCAAAATCATCGGGTGTATCGATATCGTCGCCAATATCATCACTAATCCATAATTTCACGACATGGGCTTTACCATCACCATGAATAATGGTCTTCCCCCCTTGATCCCCTTGAATCTGTTGTAAATAATCAAACCAATGAGAACCAAAGAGAACGGGATTTCCCGAGTGATAATTTGCCCCATAATGTGGAACGACGATAGTTTTCGGATGAAAGTTTTCATTAAACGCACGAATGACCTCGTGTACAACAGCACTCGTCAGAAGTGGTTGATCTCCTACTGAACAGAGAATACCGTCTAGCGGTATGGATGACGTATTCATCAAATGACGTACTCCCATCGCTATGGATACGCCTTGCCCTAGTTCAGGATGGTCATTTCGAATGGCTTCAAAACCATAGTTTGTGACAATTGGTTCTAATTTCTCATGATCATCACCAGTAACCGCCACAAAAGGTAGCCTACACGATACAGTAGAAGCCACCTGTCCACCCCATCCACCTTGAAGAGCCCCACAGACCGCATCTAGAACAGTCTTACCACGCCAGGGCAAGAGTTGCTTATTACATCCCATACGCTTGGATTGTCCTCCCACAAGGAGGACAATGCCAATATGCAAAGGATGACGGTCTATGGGGTCTCTCATGGGACTAAAAGCGGTGTTACAATTTGCTTTCATAATAGTCATGAGTACCTACCGACATTGAATAATGCGACGGATTTCACAACTTGCTTTATATCCATCAGCCAAAATGATAGCCGTAATATCACTATCAACAATATGATCAATAAAATCATCGATAATGCGATGTTGCACTGTTTCATAACCAGTACAGAATAATATTTTCTTACCTTTACTGTATTGGAATAAACCTTGCCTATGCAAAACAAGATCAGCCAACATACGAGGAGTTACAATAGCCCCCATATCGCGTTTTACAATATCTTGAACAAGCTCGATATTATGTACGTGCTCATCATCTAACGGGGCCCCTAGCATTTGTAGATTCACGAGGCCAATCGTAGTCTTTGTAAGAGATGGAATGACAGGTTCGGTCATCTTAGGTGCCTTGAGCCATTTTTCCTTCGCCCCATCTGCTTCTACAACAATTTGCCAATTGGGATGTAACTTGGATAAACCATCGATGAGATCACAATCTAAAGAGTCTACTTTTGTTCCTGTAATTCCAGCGAACCACGCACCACAATAGCCACGTAAAAGTCGGTCAGTACAATACTCATCAGCTTCATTAATATTACGAGTATAAATCGGTTCATAATGAGCCACCTGAGACTCATAAAGTCGAGTCGTAGTCGTAACTACGATGGGCTGACCTTTCAGCCGTCCATATTCTACTAGTTTTGAAAGCACAGTCGTTTTACCGCCTGCCCCAACAAGGGCAACGATTCCCGGCTGAATCAATCGATTCCAATAGGATGTTTGTGATGTCATAGAACCAGGCCTCCTTAGAAAGTAAAAAGAACTAGAAATCTCTATACTTTATATTTCTCGTCCATAGCCATAAATACCTTCTCAGGTGTCATAGGTAATGTACGAATATCCGCACCAACTGCATTTTTAATGGCATGTTGGATAGCAGGGCACCCCGTATTGATGACAACCTCACCAATAGATTTAGCTCCGAAGCCACCTGTAGGCTCGTAAGATTCTACAAAGTCTGTATGTAATTCACCAATATCCTGACGGGTTGGGATTTTATAAGTCATAAGATTGTTTGTTTCCAAACGACCATTGTTGGAATAGCGTACATCTTCATATAAAGCCATGCCGATAGCTTGTACTACACCACCCTCAACTTGAACGCGAGCCAATTTAGGATTGATAACAGTACCACAATCAACGCAAGAATAGAAATGAAGAGGAATAACCTTACCTGTTTGTTTATCTACCTTCACCTCAGCAATAGATGCCATAAATGGAGGTGGGGATGTATGACTCCCCCATGTAGCAAAACCAGACAATTGCTCCGCATTAACACCAACTAATAATTTTGGTGCCAATTGATGGATATCCATTGTTTTAGCACCATCTTTTGTGGTAGCTACAACGCCGTCAAAGTCAACGTTTTCAACGTCAGTTTCAAAGAATTGAGCGAATTTAGCAATAATCTTAGTGCGCAATTCTTCTGCCGCCATCTTAGCAGCAGTACCTGTTACATAGGTTGTACTAGATGCGTAAGACCCTGGATCGAATGGTACGATATCTGTATCTGATTCAATAACAGTCATATATTCCATAGGACAGCCGATTACTTCACAGGCCATTTGAGTCAATACGGTATTAGACCCCATGCCCATATCAGAAGACCCAGTATACAATGTATAATTACCATCGTCACCAAGGCGAATTTCAACAGATGCCACATCGATATTTGCGACACCAGAGCCTTGTAATGCTAAAGCCATGCCAAGTCCACCGCGGTAGCGCTCATCGATATCCCAAGAATGAGGGCGTTCATCCCAACGAGCCATTTCTTTTACGCGATTTACAGTATCTTGGAAAAGACCAGAATCAAGATATTCATCTGGAGCATATACTAAGCTTTGTTCACCTTCCGCTATTAAGTTCTTCTGACGTAATTCAGCTGGATCAATCCCCATCTTATCAGCTAACTGGTTTACTGCACATTCTAATGGCCACAATGCTTCTGTTGCACCATATCCACGGAAAGCACCACCCGGAGTTTGATTAGTATACACACCTTCTGTACCATAATGAACAGCAGTCGCTTTGTTGTACAAAGGTACAGATTTATGTTCGCCAGCCGTTGTAGTAGTGAAGCAATGAGTTGCATGTGCACCAGCGGCTGTGATGGAGTCCATATCAATAACTTTAATAATGCCATCTTTTGTAGCACCTACGCGGATTTTCCATTCACGAGCATGACGTGTAGTAGAGCACGTTTGTGCTTCTGTACGATCGTATAAGAGATAACAAGGTTTTTTCAATGTCCACGCTACAAAGGCCGTCATAATTTCTGTACAAGCCGTTTGTTTAGAGCCGAAACCGCCGCCGATACGAGGCTTAATAACACGGACTTTTGTGGCCGGAATACCGAGTGCACGAGCGATGTGACGGCGTACATGGAATACGATTTGCGTCGAGGATACGATAACTACACGACCTAGCGCATCTATATATCCAAAGCTTTGGAATGGTTCCATCGCTGTTTGGCGTGTGGCCTGGTCAAAGTATGTGCCTTCTGCCACGTAATCACATTTAGCAAGTTCTGCTTCCACATCTCCTACCCGTTTGTGATAGGATACGCAAATATTACGTTTGTAATCTTGACCTACAGGGATATTGTTATGAATATCATCTTCAGGATGTACTATAGTTTCATGATCGATAGCAGTGTGCATATCAAGTACAGGTTTCTGTACTTCGTATTCAACTTTGATAAGCGGCATTGCTTTAAGCGCTGTAGCTTCATCTTTTGCTACGATAAGAGCTACTTCGTCTCCAACATAGCGAACTACAGGGTCCAAAATGAGCGCATCATAAGCGGATGGCTCTGGATATGTTTGGCCTGCTAATGTGAATCGCGTATTAGGCACATCTTCATAAGTAAAAATAGCTTCTACGCCAGGAATCAATTTAGCTTTAGATGTATCAATAGATTTGATGCGCGCCTGAGCATGAGGGCTACGAAGAGCCTTAATAACGAGCGCATCTTTGGGAACAAAATCGCCAGTATAAGACGGTTTACCAGACAAAATACCTTTGGAGTCAACTTTGTCATAGGATTTTCCAATATGCTTATTCATCATTATAGGCCTCCTTCTAAGAATTTACGAACTCCTCGAAGTTGTGATTCATAACCAGTACAGCGACACAAGTTACCTATGAGGTATTCGCGAATCTCATCATCGCTAGCCTTTGGATTTTTGCGTTTCAAATTAATAGCACTCATCATCATGCCAGTTGTACAAAAACCACACTGATCTGCGCCTTCACTTGCGATACAAGCCGCTAATAATTCAGCTTCCTCTTGTAAGCCTTCTAATGTAGTAATTTTATGGCCTGGCGCACGAAATGTAGGGTATGCACAGGACAAAATAATTTCGTCATCCACCCATACAGTGCAAAGGCCACAGTTTGTAGTGTCACAGCCACAGCGGACACTGTAATAGCCAAGATTACGCAATGTATCTAGCAACATCTCATCAGTTGGCACATTAACAGTTACATTTTTGTTATTAATATTAAGTACGAGTTCCATTATTGTGCCACCTCCTTAGCTAAGCGTTGAACCATTGCTTTTACCATTTCCATGCGATATTCTTTGGACGCATGAGAGTTAGATTGATACACCAGTTCTTCAGATGCCAATTGACCTGCCTCTTTTGCGGCAGATAATCCTTTTTCTAAAAGCAAGGCACTTGCTTTAACAGCTAATTGAGGTACACCAGGTCTTGTACCGATATACAATTCAACCCCTTTTTCATCATGGCGAAGAGCACCTGTCAATAACGGGAAATCACCACGAGAAATGCGAAGGGCTTCAACAGCTACAGGTACATCTACCTTAGGGATGCGAATCTCCATGAGAATATCACGTTCTCTATATGCCATATAATCTTGCATGGACATACGACCGCCTTTGAAGGTAACGATGTCTGCATGCACTGCCAATAGCGCAGGGATGATATCAGAGAAGCCAAACTTACTTGCTACAGAACCGCCCATGGTAGCAGTATTTCTAAATTGAACGCCAAGAATCTCCTTAACGCCTTTAACTACGGCACCGCCGCAGAATTGTTGTAAAGGCTCAAAGCGTTCCACATCTCCTTGTGTCGCCATAGCGCCAATTACAAACTCCTTATCTTCTTCACGAACATAACGCAAATCAAGACTCGCCATATCAATCACTGATGGCCAAGTACGTCGTCCTAGACGCAGCCAACAGCCGCCTGCTAGCATAGGAGCAGTTTTGTTCTTTGTGGCTAATTCATAAGCCTCTTCCACCGTCTTCGGTTGTAATACTTTCATAAATGCTAACATAATCTGTCCTCTCAATGGTATACTAATACTAACAGAATTACGGTGCTAACTATAAAAATACAGTTCTCACCAAACTACAAACTTAACAAAAAACTATAAAATCTCGTGCATTTCTTATACTTTTATTTTACCAATTATTTACCACTAAATCTACGATGAAAGATATAAATTTACAGGAAATTTGCAAAGAATTACATATTTATGAATTTGGAATTGCCTCATGGCCACTACCTGAACAGGCCAAAACTATTTTATTTGAAAGCAATCCATGCCCCTTTACTACGGAAGATGTGGAGGCAAGACTACTAGGAACGACTCAGTTTATGCCCAAAAGTGCCATCGTTTGTCTATTCCCGTACCATGTACAACACAAAGGCCATGCCAATCTATCGCGCTATACATGGTCAACAGATTATCACCTGGTCATTAATGAATATTTAGAACGTCTTATTGAAAGATTACAAATAATTGATGACTCGGCTCAGTTCTCCATTCATTGTGACACCTCGCCTTTAGCAGATCGGTACATGGCCTACTTAGCAGGTCTCGGCTTTTACGGAAAGAACAACTGTTTTATCAGCCCTAAATGGGGTTCTTATGTCGTTATTGGTACGATTTTAACAACACTAGAACTCAAACCAAATGCCCCTCTTGAGCAGTCCTGTATAGGATGTAATCGTTGTATTACAGCATGCTTAGGCCAATGTTTGGGCCATGACGAATTTAAATTCGCGACTTGTAAAAGCTACTTAACTCAGAAAAAAGGAGAACTCACCGATGAAGAGGAGCAGATTCTCGCTAAAACACCACTCGTATTTGGTTGTGATGTGTGCCAAGAGGTGTGTCCTCACAACAAAGATATTCCAACTACGCCCATCCCAGAATTCCAACAGATAGAACCGTATATTAATATAGACGAACTAGAAACACTAACGAACAAAGAATTCAAAGCAAAATACGGTCATCGAGCCTTCTCGTGGCGAGGTAAAAAAATACTAATGAGAAATCAAGAGATTATAGATAGAAAAAGCAAACTATAATATTCAATAAGGCATAATAATTAACAAATACGCTTATAATAATAATTATTATTAAACAAACTAACAAAATTTGATAAAGCATTAGCAACATAATCTACAAATCTTTAAAATCAAAAAAAGACGGCCCAAATGAACTATACCTTCAAAATTGTGTCCAATTTTTGGGGTACAGTTCAAGAAGTCGTCTCTTTTAGTAGTTATTTAATTTCGTAATAGTTCAACTCATCCAAGCTTTTACCAAGAGCAGGTAGATATATTTCAAGAAACATATCTACCTCAGGCATATTTAGATTTTTCAACTTAGCTAAGATAGAGTCATGTGCCTCTTTAAACTCATCATTCCCTGCCTTGAGCTCTTTGACGCATTTCATATAGGCTGAAATTGTATCGGCAGCCTTAACGAGAGGCCATTCTGGACTAGCCTCTGCATCAACAAGTATAGGCTTATAAACAGATTGTAACCGGTCTGGCAAGGTTGATAGCATTTTTTCTTGCGCCAAAGTTTCAACCTCACCATACAGTTCCCGCAACTTTGGATCAAAATACTTGATTGGTGTCGGCATATCTCCTGTAAAGATTTCGCTCACCTCATGATACATAGCTATGACAGCTACCTTATTGATATCTACATTCCCACCGAAGTATTCATTTTTTATGGCCCCTAAGTTGTGCGCTACCATAGCCACTTCAAGGCTATGTTCTTGAATATTTTCTATTTCCGTATTTCGCATGAGGCTCCATCGATTGATAAAGCGCATGCGTTTTAAAAATGCAAAAAATGAACTCATATGTCCCCCATTACACAATAGGTCCTTAAATTACCCCACGGAGTTTAAATCCATAATCAAGGAATTGTACAGCTTCTTCCCAACGATTATCATCATTAAGCATAACTACAATCATAGTATGGCCCTTCCGTGTGGCAGACGCAATCAAACATTCTCCTGCTGCATTTGTAAAACCTGTTTTCAAGCCATTTGCACCTGGATATTTATTGCGAATAAAATGGTTTGTAGTACGAATTGTTTCTGGTGCACGGTTTTGATACGGCACCTTGTAATAATCATTAGCAACCTTGTCACGGAACATTTGGTATTTCATGCCGTACGCTGCAATCATCGCTAAATCACGAGCCGTAGAATGGTGACCCTTTTGTGTTAATCCATGAGGGTTCAAGAACACACTATTCTTTGCACCCGCTTTTGCAGCAATGCGAGTCATATCCTTAGCGAATTTATCTACAGAACCACTTACATTTTCGGCTACTACAACGGCCGCATCATTGCCACTAGCAACCATCATACCTTCAAGAACACCTTCCAATGTAATCTGATCGCCTACGCGAACCCCAAGGTTTGATTCTTCCATGCTCGTTGCATAGCTACTTATAGTAGCTAATTCATCAAGCTGTGTGCCCTTTAATTCTAAGGCAGTTAACAAGGTGACCATTTTTGTAGTACTAGCTGGATGCATCCACTTATCTGGGTTCTTTGCAAATAAAATTTGTTTTGTATCTGCATCAATTAGGACTACGGCCTCACCAACAGTAGAAGGAGGTGCAATGTATGCAGCTTGAGCAACACTAGCACCTATAAATATGATTCCTATAAAAGTTATGGCCAATACCAATTTCTTATAAAACATATGAATATTCGTCGTTAAAAGTGTCATCACTCTCGTTCTACCTTCCAGTATCTTAACTTTCAAGACTATCATCTAGTGCTACATTTGTAGCAGTTGCTTTCTTCTTTGTCCCTTTAATTTCACCTGTCGATGTATCTACATTTTGAATATATACTACACGTTGAGGATATGGAATATCGATGCCATATTTGTCGAATGCATCTTTTACATCAGACATAATGCTATATTGAACATCGAGAAAATCATTCGACTTAACACGAGCATAAGCGGCGATTCGTACAGAATTATCTCCAAATTCAGAGATACCTATTTCCATATTCTTCGGATTAAGGACACGTTTATCTGCTGCAAAAATATTTTTTAAGATTTTTATTGCCTCATGATGATCATTATTATAACCAATGTCAAACGTAAATGGGATAACCCGTTCTGTAGTATAAACAATGTTAGTTACAGCTTGTGATGTAAGAAGAGAATTAGGTATGTATACATTCTTTTGATCTTTTGTAGTAATAACTGTATACATAAATTGAATTGATTTAACACTGCCAACTACATCACCTACCTGAATAACGTGACCCGCTCTAAAAGGTTTGAAGATAAGAATTAATAAACCAGATGCTAAGTTAGAAAGGTTATTCTGTAAGGCGAGACCAATACCTAAACCAAACGCACCAAAAGCAGCTATAAAGGATGTTGTAGGAATACCGATTTGGTTTAAGCAAATCAATACTAACCCTACTAGCAAGGCATAATTAATAATTTGAGTGATAAAGCTCATTGCTGCTGAGTCATAGGAAGCTTTTGTCATAATGCGGACCGCAAATGCTTTTACCCATTTAATAGCATATCGCCCAATCCAAAATAAAATTAATGCTAATAAGATATTTCCAGCTTGTGCAAAAAACCAGTCCCTTATTTGAATTAATATATTAGCGTCTTTAAAAAGAAATTCAGAAACAGCACTTAAGAAATTAGCCATAGTAACCATCCATAATATAAATCGATACAATAACAAATATCTATCACAACATAATAGCAATATAATAACGGTAAATATATATGCTATAATTTTACATATGCATTTGCAATACGATAATAAAGATATTATATCGTTATATTCCATATATAACAATCATAAAACTAGGGAGACTTACATGTTCAAAAATCTATACGAAGCACCCCAAGAGCTTGCTACTGGAGGCTATGTAACTAGAGAGTTACACTCCGTTACGGTACACTTTGACGATATCCACTATTCTCTTTCGAGCGGACAATTAAATGGTGGCTATCACCATACGCTAGCGGTACGCAACCAACAGCTAACATATCAAATCGAAACAGAAAAAGATTTACCCGGTGGCTCTGTAGCCGATTATTTGGCTCAAGAATTTGAACATATTGATACTCCTGTTCATTTTGGTACAGCACTTCTCACGTCTGCCACAATGCATCTACACGCCTATGCCAAAGTTGAAGAACATGATACTATTGTGGAAACTATCGTGACTGCAGGCTATGAAAAAACGGCACATCGCGCAGGTACAGGCTATTGTTACGAAGAGCGTGATGGAGACTTCATAGTGCCAGGCACAATCAATATCCTCGTATTTACAAATAAAGCTTTAACAGATAGCGCTATGGTAAAAGCTATTATGACTATTACCGAAGCAAAAACCGCAGCCCTACAAGATTGGAATGTTGAAAGCGTACGACTCCATCCGTTTATTAATGAAGACATTCCTGACGCAATCACAAAAGAACGCAAAACATCTGCCACAGGTACCTCTACAGATGGTATCATCCTCACCATCGATACAAATGGAGATATCTTAACAGATGCTGGTTCCTTCTCATTATTTGGAGATACCTTAGCCAAGGCTGTCTATGTAGGCGTACAAAGAGCACTAGAAAATGCTATCGGCGCTGAATAATCCTATTTTGTAATATACAAAAATATCTAGAATGATACCCCAAAAATTATCATTCAATACCCCACTCATATATGAAAAATATAATACAAATGAAAAACCGCACATCCTAGGCGATCGGAATGTGCGGTTTATTGCATATAAAACTGTTACATATAGTATAATTTTTGAAAATGAATATCAAATTAAAATTTGAGATATTTTCTCAAATTTTTCAAATTAATTATTAGATTCAAAGAATTATTATGTTTCATATGTTCCATGAATATTATGTGCCTTTAATATTCATGGAAAAATTGTTGTAACTTTTTAAGATTTTTAGTTTTTGTAAGCCCTAGCATCAGTAAAATACGAGCTTTTTGTGGACTTAAAGTATCACATACGAGATAGTTTGCCAGTGCATCTTGTGGCACTGCAGATACCATACCACTACCGGTACGAGAAGCACGTACCGTTGGAAATTTTGCATTCTGTGTAATCTGACGTACATTTTGTGGAATTGTACCATGACCAAGCCCTGTTAAGATCAAACCGTCAGGATTTGTAGCAACTACACTCATAGGCACCATATCATCCATACCACCGTAGCAAGTCATTATAACTACACGAGGCAACTCAGATAATTTACTCACATCAAATACAGAGTCTTGCGTATGGCGTCGAGTAGACGCTTTATAATAGTGGGCAATACCATCTTGTACAATACCAAGATGTCCCACTAATGGACTATCAAAAGTCGCTACATTAGTAGTGTTGCATTTAGATACATCCCTTGCCCCATCAATATAGCCATTTAATACGACTACCACACCTTTACCTACAGACGATGGCGTTCTCGCTACTTGGATTGCTTGCAGTAAATTAATTGGCCCGTCTGCACTAATAGCACCAGCAGGTCTCATAGATCCAGTAATAACAATTGGCTTGTCTGTATGAACTGTCAGATTCAGAAAATATGCTGTCTCCTCCATGCTATCTGTGCCGTGAGTAATGACAACACCACCGATATCCTCTCGATTAACCAATTTTTGCACCAACTTAGAAAGTTCTAACCAGTGATTTACGGTAATATCGGAGCTTTCAATATTACTAAACTGAGTATATGTATAAGGACCATACGGTTTTGTGCCAGGTACAGAGGCTAAAATTTCGTCAAGGCCTAATACCCCTGCCGTATAACCTGTTAAATCCGTATTTGAAGTACCTTTTCCAGCAATAGTTCCTCCAGTACCAATCAAAGCGATTTTTGTCTCCATATTGCCTCCACTATAAATCAAGATTTTCACCCTATCAATTAAAGGTTTGGGTCAAATGACGGCATCAACTCTAATTTATGCTTATTAATTCGATTCAGATGGTCGATTCGCTCTTTTGTTGCTTGATCTTCAATTTCCCCAGTTCTAATATAATGATCCAATACAGCATAGGTAAATCCTAATTTATCCTCATCGGACTGACCGCTGAGACCATCACTTGGCACCTTATCAACTAGGTGCAATGGAATATCAAGAAGTTTTCCTATTTGACGAACTTCTTCTACTACGAGTTGTGCGAGAGGGCTAAAATCACCTGCACTATCTCCGTATTTTGTAGAGTATCCTACGTAGTCTTCAGATCCATTACAAGTATTTGCTACACGAGCACCATTTGGTAAATTTTGTCCTACTGCATAGAGAGTTGCCATCCGGAGACGAGGCGGGGTATTAATGGCAGCATCTTTAGATAAATCGGTTCTCCCCGTTACAACATCATACCCCTTAGCCTGAACGATAGCATGAGTTAGCGCCTCATAGGCAGCACCAATATTGACCGTCATGTGCGGAATTCCTAAATGATTTACCACTGTCTGAGCATCATCAATATCCGATTGCACTCCATTTGGCATAAGAACACCAACTACGCGATCTGCACCGAGAGCTTCTTTGCAAAGAGCTGCCACGATAGTCGAGTCCTTACCACCTGAAATACCAACTACAGCACTACAGTTAGGACCATTTTTACCAAAATAATCTCGAATCCATTGAATGAGGGCATCCTTTGTAGCTTGTGGATTTTCTAACATAGGCCCTCCTACTTTTTCCGATAAATACGGTTCAATAAATCCATCTTCAATTGATAGTAGCTAGGACTCATATCAAGATAGTGACGATGTGGATTTTCAAAGCGTTGCTCTTCAGGCCAAATTTCATTAGCTAATTGATCTTGCACATATGCTCGAATTTCCTCTAGTGTTGGTAAGTCCACAACTAATTTACCATCCTTGATAATAAGCTGCTTCATCTCTTTAAAAGTACAATTTTCAAAATATAATTCACGCCAAGGTTGCTCAGGATCGATATAACGATATGGTTCCTCTGTATCAGGTACCTCTCTCAACAATGTTAATAGATCTGCAATCGCACGACCTTTATCATTATAAACACGATATACCTTTTTAAGACCTGGATTAGTAATTTTCTCTACACTTTCAGAAATCTTGATACGAGGTTCCCACATACCATCTTTCTCGATGCTAGCAATTTTATATACCGCACCAAATACGGGGTCACTCTTAGAAGTAATGAGGCGTTCCCCTACACCAAAGATATCAATAGGCCCACCTTGTATTAGCAAAGATGTAATTGTATACTCGTCTAGGCTATTTGATGCCATGATTTTACAATCCTCTAAACCTGCATCATCTAGCATGCGCCGTGCTTTTTTAGCCAAATACGCAAGGTCACCAGAATCTAGGCGAATTCCTTTTAAGCGTTTCCCCATTGGCTCCAATACATCCTTTGCTACCTTAATAGCATTGGGCACGCCAGAGTTTAACACATCATAGGTATCAACAAGGAATACTGCATTATTTGGATACACTTCGGCATAGGCTTTGAAAGCATCGTATTCAGAACCATAATACATAACCCAGCTATGTGCCATAGTCCCGCTGACAGGAATGCCAAATTGTTGTCCTGCTAAGACGGTTGCAGTGGACTGAACACCGCCAATATAAGCGGCTCTTGCACCATATACAGCAGCGTCTACATTATGTGCACGACGAGCACCAAAGTCAGCCACAATACGCCCATCCGCAGCGCGAACGATGCGATTAGCTTTTGTGGCGATAAGAGATTGATGGTTCATCATAGTAAGTACTGCAGTTTCTATGATTTGTGCATCTATGAGAGGCGCCACAATTGTAATTACAGGTTCATTAGGATAGATGATAGAACCTTCTGGGAAGGCATATACATCACCGGTGAAAAAGAAATCTTTTAAATAAGCTAAAAATTCTTCACTAAAAATACCCTGACTCCGTAAATAAGAAATATCACTTTCATCAAAGTGTAAATTTAAAATGTACTCAACGATTTGTTCGAGACCACCAAAAATAGCGAAACCGCCTTTGTCTGGATTACGTCTAAAGAAAACATCAAATGCGACGCGATCCACATTTTTTAATTTTGTAAAGTAGCCATGTGCCATAGTCATCTCATAAAAATCCATAAGCATGCTAATATTGCGGCTTTCATGTTGCATTGGTTCACCAACCTTCTAAGATCTATAAAATTTAGTTAATTGTTATTCGTTATTCGTATACCCTCATTATACAATATTATTCCCATATAGCTAGCACCTAGCATAAGCTATCCTAATAATCTTTATTGTGATATAACTATATATATACAATAATAATTTATATAGTTCGTATGTATGAAAGGACCTAGTCTAGGCTGTAAAACAAGCGACCATTACACTATAATATTTTATTTTATATTATTTTAAAAAGCTTTCAATAATACATAAATGTCTATTTTACATGAGAATGAAAGGTACCATTATGGAAACAATCGTTCAAGCAAAACGCGTATTAGAAATTTTTAAAGAAATGAGCCAAATCCCTCGTGAGTCCGGCAATGAAAAAGGCATCAGCGATTACATCGTGAACTTTGCTAAAAATTTAGGTCTTGAAGTTCATCAAGACGAAATCTTTAATGTAGTTATCAAAAAAGCTGCATCTCCAGGTTATGAAAACCGTCCATCCATCATTTTACAAGGCCATATTGATATGGTTTGTGTTAAAGACCATGACTCTAACCACGACTTCTCTAAAGATCCAATCGCCAATATCATCGAAGGCGAATGGATGCACGCAGACCATACAACATTAGGTGCCGATAATGGCATGGGTGCTGCTATGATGCTTGCTCTCCTTGAAGATGAAAGCCAACAACATGGACCAATGCAATTATTATTCACTACCAACGAAGAAACTGGTATGGATGGTGCCTTTGCCATCAAAGAAGGCCAAGTAACTGGTGACTACTTACTCAACCTAGATACAGAGGTAGAACATGACTTCACCGTTAGTTGTGCTGGCGGTTGCCACGTACATGTAAAAATTCCATTGTTACGCGATAACAATCAACCAGGCTATGATGCGGGCTTATCCATTACAGTAACCGGCCTCAAAGGGGGACACTCCGGCATCGAAATCAACGAGCAACGAGCCAATGCAAACCAAGTGCTAACCCGTGTACTCTATGATATTCAACAACAATATCCTATTAGCTTAGCGTCTTTTGAAGGTGGCGTAAAACATAATGCAATCCCGTCTAAAGCAGTAGCTGTACTATCCGTACGCTCTGAAGATGTGGCAGCCATTAAAACATTGCTCGCATACCAAGAAAAACAATACCAACACGAATATAGCGTACAGGATCCAGGCCTTACATTTGTAGTTGAAGATGTTCCTACTCCTGAAATAGTATATGCAGAAGACACAACAGAAGCACTTATTACATATATCTATCTTGCACAAGATGGGGTTCATTCTGTAAGTAAGTCTATTCCAAACCTTGTAGAAACATCTAATAATATTGCTATCGTACGTGAAAATCAACATACCATTGAAATACTCATTTCTATTCGCAGTTCCAATAGCAATAGTCTTGAATTCTTAACGAAAAAAATGATGCTTCTTGCAAAAGCACTCGGCGTAACTGCAGAGCGTACAGGTGGATATCCAGCATGGGAATACGACAAAGGCTCAAAATTGGAAGAACAAGCGATTTCGCTGCATAACGAAATGTTCGATACACCAGCTAATGTAAATGCCATTCACGCAGGCCTCGAATGTGGTTTATTAAAAGGCGTATTGCCAAATACACAGATGATTAGCTTTGGGCCTACTATCGTAAGTCCTCATACACCATCAGAACGCGTTCATTTACCTTCTGTTGAAAATGTATATGTGTACCTCAAAGCATTATTAGCAAAATTACAATAAAATAAATAATTACTATATTTTTGATGTATAATTTGCTATACTATAAGCAAATAACACATCAAGTTACGAGACCCATGTAATAGTGACTCTCCAACCCTCCTACAAGTAATTCAGCCATCTCTCCAACTGAATTATCTTGTAGGAGGGATTTTTTTCATAAAAATTCCTCAACTATATAAATAAATATTTATTCATACAGGAGTATCCTTTCATATATGAACAACATGGAATGCATCGTTTTATTTATAAATAATTATGAATATCAACTACATGTGCCAGTATACTCATATATAGTATATAATCTATAAATTTCAAAAAAGGCTGTTAAACTCTGACTCATTCACTAGTCTCCATATACCCCATAGAGTATTTTCTGTGTTATCTTATAGGTGTATACTGTGTTTACATTATGCAGGAGGTATATATGATTCCAATAGTTATCATATCCGGATTTCTAGGTTCTGGAAAAACAACATTCTTACAACATATACTAAAAGAACATACATCGAAAGATAAAATTCTTATTATAGAAAACGATTTTGGTGAAACTAGCCTCGATGCTGCTAATCTTGCAAAAACAGGGGCCACAGTCCGTGAAGTAACATCTGGCTGTATTTGCTGTAGCTTACAAGGAAATTTCCAACAGGCACTACTTGATATTCTGCAAAATTACAAAATCGATATGATCTACATCGAGCCATCAGGTGTTAGCAAGCTTAGTGAAATCATCCATACTTGTAACGACGAGGACATTGCAAAATCTGCTTACATTCACGCATCGATAACGACTGTCGATGCTATGCAAGCACCAATGTTTATCAAAAATTTTGGACTTTTCTTCAAGGATCAAATCACTCATAGTGATGCGATTTTTTTGAGCCATACAGAAGATATTCAACAAACAAGCATTACGAAACGTATGATTCGCGACCTCGCGCCACATACACCAATCCATGAAGAAGCATGGGATACCATCAGTTTGCGTGATTACATCAAGCGTCTGTATCATTGTCATGATGATCACTGTTTGCACGATGAACATTTATTTATGAGTCATACCTTTAAGGATTTACGTACTCTCAGTCTCGCACAGTGGAAAACCATTTTAGAAGGCATGCCTGATACAGTGCTTCGTGCCAAAGGGATTGTACCTACTACAGAAGGCCCACACGAACTCCAGTACGGCACACATTATTGTTCGCTTTCACCTAGTGAAACTAATGACTATAGTTTAGTCGTTATCGGAACAGATTTTAATGTACCAATGGTACATAACGAAGTGTGTCAATCATGATTTCTGTTTATATCGTTACAGGGTTTATTGGATCCGGTAAAAGCACATTCATAAACAAACAATTACAATACCGAAAAAAGCTAGGCGGTACCGCAATAATCAGCGCCGAAGAAGGCAGTGAGCCTCTTATCAAAGAGCCCTTACAACTCAATGCGGATGAACTCAGTGCTATCGTTCCTAGCGATATCAAGTCTTACGAGTTGATAGCCTGTAAAATCGGGGATTATTTAAAACAAGTACAGCCAAAAGAGCTATGGATTGAGTGGAATGGCATGGTAAGCTTTCATCAACTAGAAGCCTTACTATATAGCGATATGTTAAGACACCTAGTACAAATAGAAAAGGTATTATATATTTGTACCGATCAATTTGTTTCAACCATACTCCCTGGTTTAGGTAATGATGTAATGAGTCAATTATACAGCGCAGATTGTATCATAACAGAGTCCGATACACATCACACTTTATTGCGCACCTACAACGGAGAGGCTAAAATTGTAACCACTCCCACCCCTGAAAAAGTGGAGCAGCTGTGCCGAAATTCTACATGGGGACTCATTCCCAATCTATTAGTTATTGGTGTTACAACTTATATACTGTTGGTCACAGCTTTTCGCCATGATATCCCCTATTCCATCCACCAATGCTTTGCTATAATCACGGGTCTCATCATCGAAGCCATCCCATTCCTATTGCTAGGCACGGTAGGCTCAACGATTATTCGCTATTTCGTACCACAACGAGTGCTACTAAAACTGTTAGGCGACCATTCTTGGAAAAGTTATGGGGCTGCTATGGTCAGTGGCTTTGCCTTGCCAATTTGTGACTGTGCTATCATCCCCTTATTCAAGGCACTAATAGACAGAGGTATCCCTTTATCGGTAGCCCTTTTATTTATGCTCGCTAGTCCGATTATAAACCCTATCACCATTCTTTCTACTTGGTATGCATTTCCAGACAATCCTATGCTCTCCGTATGGCGTATCGTTTTAGGATTAGGTGTTGCCTTGTTAGTAGCCCTATCGTTCCGATTCTGGCCTCCAGCCACATCTATATTGAAAGCAAGAGCACCACAGAATCTTAGCTACGAAGAAATCGTTTTAGAAACAACTAAAACTAAATATATTGATAAAAAAAGATTGTTAATCCATATGGAACAAGAGTTTTCTCAACTCTTATTCTATTTCTCCATGGCGGCAACTGTACTATCTATAGTTCAAGTGTATGGCAAACCTTGGCTTCTCAATGCAGGATTAACCTTGCCAGAATTTACAGCCATTCCAATTTTGCTGATGTTAGCATTCTTCTTCTCAGTCTGCTCTACATCAGATGCTATCATCGGTAAATCCTTGAGCACTTTATTTCCTATTAGCTCCGTAATGGGCTTCCTCATCTTGGGTCCGATGCTAGATATCAAAAATGTATATATATTAAAACAATATATGCCTGCCTCATTTATCATACGATTAAGTATAACAATTGCCGTTATGTCCTACATAGCAGCATTAGTATTCAAATTTTTTCTTAGCTAATTTACAAATTTTTATAATCATTATCTCAGTTCTTAATTAATTAAAAGGAGATGATTTCATGACATTAGGACTGAAAGATCGCTTTTCTATCGTGAAAGGTCTATTGTATCTCACCTTAGGTATCTGCTGTATTTACCTCATTGTGACAGGTCGTTATTTGAACTATATTGCACCACGTTATGAACTTTTACTAGGTATTAGTGGCGTTGCCCTTATTTTAGGAGGTCTAGCGACGATCATTTGGGCGCCTTCAAAATACTACAAGCATAACTGGAAGTCTATCGTTCCGATTATTATTCCCATTATGTTGCTCATCATTCCTCCCGTTCTTGTACCATCAACAGGCGTTCATGGTGCCGTTCGCGTAAACGATGATACTAACAATTTCGACTTTACAAACGATGCTATTGGAGAGGTTGTCACCGTTAACAGTGAAAGTAAAGAGCCAGGGATTTCCAAGGACAAAAAAGAAATCGTTTTGAACTCAGATAATTTCTATCAAACCATTGTAAAGGTTGGATCTAATGTTGATCAATATAAAGACTACACAGTTTATATGACAGGCTATGTAAACCGCGATGATAATACATTAAAATCTAACGAATTTACTATTTCTCGTATGGCTATGGCTTGTTGTATTGCTGACGTTGCCCCTATTGGCATGACAGCATATAAAACAGATGGTGATAGCTTACAAAATGAACAATGGGTATCGATTGAAGGTAAGGTTTCTACGCGAGACTTCCACGGTCGTAAACAACCATATATAGAAATTACAAAAATCAAATCTGCAGAACCTATATTAGGCTATGTGTACCCTTAAGAATTACATAAAAAACGAGGCTTAACGCCTCGTTTTTAATAGGAATGATTCTGTTGAATAAAATAATAACGTATATTTTATAATTCAATATCTATATGAATCTACAACAGATTGATTTCTTATAATAGTTATAATAGTTATAATAGTTATTATATTTTTTCTAGTTATTCTAATTATAATAGTTATTAAAAAATAGTTATTAAAACGTTCTATTAGTGCTGTAATTCTTTAATAATTCTCTTGCCAAGAGATGCTGCTACAGCGCACAAGAAAATATCTGGACCAACGGGGATTAGGAAGCATGTAATAATAACAGCTTCGACACCAATAGGCTTACCTAAATACAGATTCATAATAAAGTATAGGTACACCATGCCAAGACCATATACAATAAATAGATTTAATATGGATCCAGCTAGCAAACGTTTAAACGATAATGTATCCATTGTCTCTGCAATGCGTCCTACTGCATACGCACCAACCATAAAGCCAATTAAATAACCAAAGGTAGGTTGCAAAATATAACTAGGACCACCACCGGACGTAAAAATAGGAACCCCAACAAGACCTAATATAATATAAATGCCAACACTAGCGGCACCTAAACGACTACCTAAAACCATGCCCGCTAATGTAGTAAATAAGATTTGCAATGTAAACGGACAATTCGGTAATGGGACCCGTATGAAAGCACCAACGGCGATTAGCGCAACAAAGAGTGCTGTCATCGTTAACTGACGGGTGGTAATGTGAGTTTGTTTTGATACAGTAGAGCTCATGGTATACCTCCATTCATAACAGACCTAAGCAGGAATTTGTGCTATCAATGGAGAATAAAAGTCCAAGATAACACGAAAACAAACTACTAACTATCTAAATTAAAGCACTTGTATTTTTAATTGTCAACTATAATGATTGACTTTTAGTTTACTATATAGTCTAATATTATATATACTATGTTTTTTGTACTTTTTAATTTTGACTATAGCTAATAGTTATTATCAATAGTTCATAATAACTAAAAGATATACTCATCTTCATACAAAAATCATTTAATTTCATCTTATTTTCATATAACAAGATTAAATTATACGTAAGTAGATTGAGTAAAATCTACTTTCACAAAATCGTAACTAAACGAAAATTATAATTTGGTATCAGGAGGCATTGCTTATGAAAAATGTTAAAAAAGTATCCAAAGTACTATGTGCATTTGGCGTTAGTACAGTATTATTAGCAGGTGTAGTTGGTGCAGCTAGCAACCATGGTTACAACAACCATAGCAACTGGAATGGTGTTGGTAGCGTTGTTCCATCCGCACAAGCTAACTATTCTGTTGATTATATGGGCGCTATTACAGTATTCCAACAACAATTCCCTGGCGCTACTGTAAAATCTATTTCCTATGACGCAAAACACAATCCTTACTATGAAGTAGAAGGTTATTATGGCAACCGTGAAGTAGAAATTAAAGTAGACGAAGCATCTGGTCAAATCGTTGGTAAAGAAGTAAAAGGTTACTCCAAAGCTTCTAAAACAATTAACGTTCAAAACATCATCATTCCTGAAGTAGCTGAAACAAAAGCTATGGAAAAAGTTGGTTCTGATTTCCAAACTATGGATTGGACTGTTGAACGTGAAAACGGCAGAGTTGTATATGAATTCGATATGACAACTGGCGGCGGTAAAAATGCTGAAGTAAAAGTAGACGCTACATCCGGTAAAGTTATTAGCGCTAAAGTTAAAAACACAAAATACTAAGATTTTTCTTTCATCAAGTGAAACCCTATCCTAACCCACTTAGATGACACACTACACATATAACACACATACTATACACACTGTATCCTTTGGATACACTCTCTAACACACTCTCAAAGAGCCCGTAACACTAACCACGGGTTCCCTAACATCCTATCTCACACAATAGGAAAACGGTCTGTGCACACACCACAGACCAAACGTTACACACACTATACTCCCATAAAGGCCTTGGATCATTGAATCCAAGGTCTTTTTATATATCCATTCTATCAAGGTTGTATTACACCTATACAACTTTTTATTCTTATAAAATTAGCACATACTTACAAAAAGACCTCCCAACGGGAGGTCTTTTGTATAAGTTTTATAGGTTTGATAGTTATGTGTTCTATTTCTTAAGCAAAGTTCAGCTTAAGGATGTCATTTGTAAGTTCTGAAAGTTTGATCTATAGTTTTCAAACTAAAGGTGTGAAAGATTAAGCTTTATCTAAAGCTTGTGCTAAGTCTTCGATGATGTCATCTACATTTTCAAGACCGATAGACAAACGAATCATGTCTGGTGTTACGCCAGCAGATTTTTGTTGTTCTTCGTTAAGTTGTGCATGTGTTGTGGATGCAGGATGGATAACAAGAGATTTAGCATCTGCTACGTTGGCAAGGTTGGAGAAGATTTCCAAGGAGTCAACAAGTTTAATACCTGCTTCTTTACCACCTTTTACGCCGAATGTGAATACAGCACCAACACCTTTAGGGAAGTATTTATCAGCTAATGCTTTGTATTTGCTGTCTTCTAATTCTGGATAGCTTACCCATGCTACCTTAGGATGTTTGCTTAAGAAATCTACTACTTTACGAGTATTTTCAACGTGACGTTCTACGCGCAAAGACAATGTTTCGATACCTTGCAAGATTTGCCAAGATGCAAGCGGTGTAATGCATGCACCTGTATCGCGAAGCAATTGAGCGCGAATTTTTACAGTAAATGGAATTGGTAGATCACCATACACTAAACCATTATAGTGTTCATCCCCTTCAGAGAAGCCAGGATATTTACCAGAACCTTTATAATCAAATTTACCAGATTCTACAACTACGCCAGCCAATGTTGTACCGTGGCCACCAAGATATTTAGTAGCAGAATGAATAACAACGTCAGCCCCATGCTCCAATGGACGGAACAAATATGGAGATGCAAATGTATTGTCTACAATCAAGATGATATTGTGTTTATGTGCAATATCAGCTATGGCTTGTACATCGATAAGATTAATACCAGGGTTACCAATAGATTCGATATAAACGGCTTTAGTCTTTTCATCGATAGCTGCTTCAAATTCTTCCAAATGATCCGGATTTACGAATTTAGTTTGAATCCCCAAACGAGGCAATGTAGCAGTAAACAAATTATAAGTACCACCATACAATGTGGATGCAGCAACAATATTATCACCAGCATCTGCTACATTTAAAATAGAGTACGTAACCGCTGCAGAACCAGATGCTACTGCGATACCAGCTGCACCGCCTTCAAGTTCTGCCACACGAGCATCCAATACATCTGTAGTAGGATTGCCAAGGCGAGAGTAAATACCACCAGGATTAGTCAATGCAAAACGGCCTGCTGCTTCTTCTGCATCTTTAAATACGAAAGATGTAGTTTGGTAAATAGGTACTGCACGAGAACCTGTTGGATCCACGGTATGACCAGCATGTAATTGTAATGTTTCAAATCTGTATTGTTTGCTCATTATAACAACTCCTTTATATTAACTGTGAATTGAGTTCATTCTTTATGCCTAGTATAGTACTATGTTTTAAAAAATATGTCTACTATTTTTTATATGGTCTTCTCCATAACTTTAAACTATGGTAAGCAAAGGACGATAAAAACTTTTACCAAAGACTCTAATGCGAACTAAATCATTTTATGAAAAATAAAAATCCCCTAATTACTTCCAAAGAACTAGTTCCCTTGAAAAATGTTAGAAGTAATTAGGGGTACATATTACTATCAATAGATTAGAAATAAGTACTTACATTTAGATGTAAGCGCCTAAATTTTTATCCCGTTCAAATTTCATTTTTTGGATTTGTTCAATGATGTACGGTGTTTCTTGGTATACATAGTAGTTCAACCAGTTTGTAAATAATAGTGTACTTACAGAGCGCCAGCGCACGATGGGACGTTGTTTTGGATCATTATCCGGGAAGTAGTTTTCAGGAACTGCAATATCCATACCTTTTTTGATATCCCGCACGTACTCACGGTTAAGTGTGTCCCAATCGTATTCGGCATGACCAAATACAAAGATATGCTTATTATCTAAACTACGAACGATAGCAGCACCTGTTGGTTCAGACCCAGCCAAAAGTTCCAAGTCACGATTTTCCTTAATTTGTTGCAACGAAACTGTGGTGTGACGAGAGTGTGGCATCCAAAACTTTTCATCAAATCCACGCATGAGCACTGGTCGATCATTATAAATATCGTGTTCATAAACACCGAATAATTTCTCATCCATAATAGATTTGTTAATACCAAAGTGATGATATAAACCAGCTTGAGCTCCCCAACATATATAGAAGGTCGAATATACATGTTCTTCGCCCCAGTTCATGATTTCTACGAGTTCAGACCAATAGTCTACCTCTTCAAAAGGCATTAACTCTACAGGAGCACCGGTAATAATCATACCGTCAAAGAACTGGTCTTTTACCTCATCAAAAGTGCGATAGAAAGTTTCTAAATATTGTTCATCTGTATTTTTAGCCTTACGAGATGCGGTATGTAATAATGTTAAATTAACTTGCAATGGGCTATTACTGAGAGCACGCAAGATTTGAGTTTCCGTCACTTCTTTAGTAGGCATCAAATTGACAAGCAAAATTTGCAAAGGTCGGATTTGTTGATTTTCCGCCCGCTCAGTATCCATAACGAAAATATTCTCTTGAGCTAATTTCGTTATGGCCGGTAAATTTTTTATTACTTTAATAGGCATAATGTCACCTCTACATATTCTACAATTTGATAACCTAATCTAATTAAAAGCCCTTAGCCTCATAGGCACGGCGCCAAGATTCGAGCCCTTCTTCTAATATTTTACGAGGACAAGCAACATTAATGCGTTCAAAGTCCTCCCCATCGATGCCAAACATAGAACCCGTATCGAGCCATAGCTTGGCATCATTAACGATCCATTCATCTCGCTCTTTAGGGCTCAGAGGCAATTGAGAACAATCTAACCACATGAGATATGTCCCTTCCGGGCGATATACATGAATCTTTGGCATATATTTTGCTATATAGTCGATGGTGAATTGAATATTATCTTGAATATATTCTTTCAATTCATCAAGCCAAGGAGCCCCTACTTTGTAGGCCCCTTCACAGCCCACAATCCCCATCGTGTTCAATTGGCTATAACCAGCACGGTCGATTTCTTTGATGAAACGGCGGCGTAAGGAATCATTAGGAATGAAAATATTACTTACTTGTAAGCCTGCAATGTTAAAAGTCTTACTAGGCGCTGTACATACAACACAGTGTTCTGCATAACTTTCACCAAGGTCAGCAAATACCTTGTGCGTATGCCCTTTCCATACAAAATCCGCATGAATTTCATCGCTCACGATGAGCACATTGTGTTTAATACAAATATCGCCGAGGCGTTTTAACTCGTCTTCAGTCCACACGCGCCCTACTGGATTATGCGGATTACACAAGAGGAATAATGTTATATTCTCCTCAATGATTGCACGCTCGATGCCTTCAAAATCGATAGTGTATTTTTCGTCGCCTTTGATAAGTGGCACATTGATAAGACGCCGATTGTTGTCATCAATAACCATACTAAATGGGTAGTACACTGGTTGGTTGATGAGCACGCCCTCACCTTCCTTGGTGAAAGCTCGAACCGCCATCGCCAAGGCAAATACTATACCTGGCGTTTTAACGAGCCATTTTTGTTCTGGAGTCCAATTGAAACGTGTGGCGAACCAATTTTTCAACACATCGAAATACTCATCATCAGACTCGGTATAACCAAATACGCCATGGTTTACGCGGTCCAATAAAATTTGCTTCAATTCAGGGGGAATTTCAAAATCCATATCCGCTACCCAGAATGGCAATACATCCGCAGGTTTTCCGCGCTTAACAGCAAAATCGTATTTTAAAGATTTTGTGTGCGTTCTATCTAAAATTTGATCAAAATTATATTGTCCCATAGGAACTCCTTTATTTATTAAAAGCTTGTTCCAAATCTGCAATCAAGTCTTCTGTATCTTCAATCCCTACAGATAAACGCAACAAACGACGTGTAATACCTTTACGTTCTGCATCTTCCGGTTTTAAATCTGGATG
Source organism: Veillonella parvula (assembly GCF_040094895.1). Taxonomy (GTDB): domain Bacteria; phylum Bacillota; class Negativicutes; order Veillonellales; family Veillonellaceae; genus Veillonella; species Veillonella parvula_L. The sequence continues at coordinate 186,973 of NZ_JBBNGV010000002.1, forward strand.
TGTTTGCGTTACAGGATATGTCAACAAGGATTCTGTACCACCTAGACTTTCAGCAAACTGAATAAGCTCAATGCCTTCTAGTACTTGTTTAGCAGTTTCTGCGCTATCTACTTCGAAGGATAACATGCCGCCAAAGCCTGTTGTTTGGGCTTTATTGATTTCATAGCCCGGATGTTCAGGAAGGCCTGGGAACAAAACTTTAGTTACTTTTGGTTGTTTTTTTAGCCATTCGGCAAGAGCAATGGCATTCTTTTGATGTTGCTCCATGCGTAGAGCCAATGTTTTTACACCGCGAATGACGAGCCAGCTATCCATAGCAGATAAACATGCACCTACGGTTTTATATATTAAACGCAATTTTGCAGCGATTTCTTCATCTTTTACAATAGTAAAACCAGAAATAACATCATGATGACCACCGATGAATTTTGTACCACTATGAACAACAATATCGGCACCCAAGGTCAATGGTTTTTGGAAGTATGGGCTCAAGAAGGTATTGTCGATGATTACTAGCGCATTGCGTTCGTGAGCCAATGCACAAAGTGCACGAATATCGGTTATCTCCATCATAGGGTTTGTTGGTGTTTCAATATATACAGCCTTTGTATTCGGTTTAAAAGCTGCTTTCACCGCATCAAGATCAGAAGTGCCTACATACGTAAACTCGATACCATTTTGCTCGTAAATATTCGTGAACATACGGATAGAGCCACCATACAAGTCATCACCTAAGATGATATGGTCTCCTGGAGAAAATAAATGGAATACTGCATCCACCGCAGCCATACCAGAGGAAAATGCCAACGCATCTATCCCCTCTTCAAGGCCTGCCATCAATTGTTCTAAGCGGTCACGTGTTGGATTAGACTCACGTGAATATTGGTAACCTGTTGTATCACCCAACTTTGGATGAGAGAACGTACTAGACATATAAATTGCAAGGGAAATCGCACCGGTATCATCCGGTTTACCACTGCCATGAACGCATTTTGTATTAAACTTCATTCCAATCAACTCCTCATATTTGTATACAATATGTTAATTATAAGAGTAGACAATGATTAAGGTCAACAAAAATGGGCACTCATACATCCTGAGTGCCCCTAAAAAGACATATCTATTTTGAATGGGTTGTCATAACTCTAAGTTAAGTTGACCTAATTTTTAGTGCGTTTTGTAATAAGTAATGCCAAAATAATACCTAATGACGAAGTTACCAATTGCGGCCAACTAGATACGAAAAGCATGGTATTTACAATCTTTGGTGGAAATTGGAACAAGGAGAAAAACAAGGAATACCCGCCAAAGAGTACGCCGGCTTTTACCAAAGCCGCCACAATAATAAGTAAAAGCTTTGGCTTATGTTGTAACCAATGTGCCACAAATACATACGCTGTCGTGCCAAGAGCCGTAATCAAAATGAACGGCGGTAGCGGTAACATACCTTGTAAATGCGCTACTACCGGAGCAATCCAAGCGATAACGAGACCATTCTTCCAACCATAGCGCCACGTCGCTAAAACAAATGTAGCAGATGTAATGGAACCGATGAGGAACATGCTCACCTGATTAGGAATAAAGGGGAAAATGAGGCGCAAGCTTTGCGCCAATAAGGCTACGGCCAACAAGAGACCTGTGCCCGTAATAGATTTTGTAGACATAAGAACCTCCTACTATACGATATAGATTTTACAAGAGGTACCTACCTCACATTTAAAATTAAGCCTCTACAAAATATAGACGTGCTCGATCATATACCCAATTATAAATATAAGTATAACCTAATATGACTAATGTCATCGTTATATCTGTAGCAAAGGCCATCCAAAAACTCATATGCATCATGTACATAATAATAGGCACTGTGGCAAGCATAAACAAACCTTCAAACAACACTGCATGAATTGTGCGGATTACAGGCCCTCGCGCTAATCGGTCACCTGGTACTAGTTTATCAAATATCCAGTTAAACACAAAATTCCAAACCATCGCCAACAAGGAAAAAATAATCATCAAGACCAAAGGCTGCCCCTCATGCGGAACAAACTGCATCACCAAACAGCCAATCAAAACACAGCCCAGCTCATATAAAATCGACTGTACAACACGCTCTGTAGCAGACATAATAATAAACCACCTCCATCAGAAAACCCAAAAAAGATATTTACTATCACATCAATATTATATTTATTATTTTAGATTTGTCGAGTTCTGTCGAGTTTTGCCATTTTCGGATATAAAGGAAGCTACTCGTAGTGTTCTTTAAACTCGACTTGCTTTTCCCAAAGTGAGTATTGCCATTTCAGGATAAAAGAAGCCGCCATATGTCTGTCCAGCGACTTGCCCTCCCGAAGTGAGCTATGCCATTTTCGGATATAAAGGAAGCCCCTCGTAGCGTTCTGTAAGCTCGACTTGCTTTTCCCAAAGTGAGTATTGCCATTTCAGGATAAAAGAAGCCGCCATATGTCTGTCCAGCGACTTGCAGCGAATGGAGCGCAGAGAGACATATGGCGGCGGAAAGCCTATCCTAAAAGTGGCATTACGAACTGAATCCATGGAATACCCACCACAATAAATATCGCAAGGTAGATAATCCCAAAGATAGCGCCCAATTTCCAGAATTCAGGGCCTTTGTTATAGCCACTGGCAAACCAGATTGGGCTGTGACCAGTACCATACGGTGTGAGGATACCCATAATCCCCATTGGTACTAAAAGAATCAACATAACTTGCGCTGGATCAACGCCAGGAATTTGAAGAATTAGAGTAGCAAATAAGCCTACCATAGCCGTTACATAAGCAGTACCAGATGCAAAGAAGTAACGAAGCAAGCAGAATGCTAACAACAAGCCAAGAACTGCCACAGTTGGATCTAGAGAAACTAAAGAACCACCAGCAGATTTAGCAAGCCATTCCAAGAAACCTACATTTTTAAGGCCAGAAGCCATAGGCACGAGTGTAGCGAACCAAGTTAAAACATTCCATGCTGGTTTATTAGCAAGGAAGTCTTGCCATGTCATGATTTTAGTGAAAATCATCAAGATAATAACAATTAAAGCTGTTGTAGTTGGGTTCACTTTAAATGTAGAAGCACCAATCCACAATACAAGAGCCAACACGGAAATCAAGGCCATGAAGATTTCACTGCGTGTCATGGAGCCTAGTTTCTTATACTCATCCTTTGCCCATGCTGCAATTTCAGGGGAACCTTTTACCTCTGGTTTGCAGAATACATACGTCAACAATGGTGTAATGATAAATAGAATAATACCTACTGGCAAAAATGCTAAGAACCATGTACCCCAGTTGGCAGCTACGATACCCGACTTAGCAGACAATTCAAGAGCCAATGGATTTGGCGCCGCACCAGTCAAGAAAATAGAACTAGATACACAAGTTGTTGCCAATGCTACCCAATTTAAATAAGAACCAATTTTACGAGGATTCTTATCTGGATAAGAATCGAACATCGGACAAATACTGGATACGATTGGATAAATCGTACCACCAGAACGAGCCGCATTACTTGGAATAAATGGAGCCAACACAAGGTCAGTAATAGCAATGGCATAACCAAGGCCTAAAGAGGACTTTCCGAGCTTGGCTACGAGGAACAATGCAATACGTCGGCCAAGGCCAGAATTTTCATAACCGATACCGATCATAAATGCTGCGAATATCAACCACACGATGGCATTAGAGAAACCGCTAAGCCCCCAGCTGATAGCTTGAGCATCCGTAATAGCCTTTGCTACACCAGTTGCTTTATCCACAATAGGTGCTGGACCAACCTTAAATAACATAGATACGGTAACAGCAATGATACCGATAAAAGCGGGTGGGATTGGTTCTAAAATCAACCCCACCACGAGGCCTGCAAAAATACTTACATAAATCCAAGAATTTGGACTAAGGCCTTCAGGCGCACCGATGAGCCATACAAGAATAGCTACTACAAGCGGTGCGAATAATTTCCAATTCAACTTCATTAGGAACACTCCTTACTAAAAATAAAACTACAAAATTGCAAATACAGTATAGCAGAATATTTTTAGTGAAAATATAATATTCGTCATAATACTTATTGATTGATACTAAACTTTTAGTAATAGTTTTTACTAGATATTTTTGGTTTTATACAATATAATATAAACATCGAAAATTACTAATATATCGAAAGATATGTCGAAAGGATTGAAATGCAGTTAATTTCTAGTTATATAAAACCTTTATGGTTCTCTATTATCATTGTGTCACTTCTTTCGTTACTCAATGTAGCAGGCACTTTATATATACCAACCTTAACAGCTACCATCATCAATGACGGTGTCCTCCATGGTGATTTAGAGATGATTACTAACTCTAGTGCAACGATGCTTATCGTTGCACTATTAACAGTATCGTCTGCTATCCTAGGTGTTGCTATGAGCGCTCATATTTCAGCCTCTATAGGCAAAGTATTGCGCGACAATTTGGTGAAAGCTATACAAGCCTTTTCACTACGCGACTTTACACACTTTGGTACAGGCACCATACTCATGCGGACCAGCCGAGACGTTGAGAAAATTCAATCAGTTCTAGGAGAAGGTTTAAATATGATTCTCCCTATGCCTCTCATGATATGTATTGGTCTAGGACTAACCTTCTATAAGAGCTGGCAACTAGGTCTCGTCATCCTTGCTGTTATGGCATTCATGATACTGACCATAATTTTTATTGAAAGTCGCGCCTTACCTATTATTAAAGCGTTACAACTAAAACTAGATACTATTACCGATATGGTACGTGATCATATTGTGGGCATGCCTGTTATACGAGCTTTCAATAGAAGACATTACGAAAATACTAAAGAAATAGAAATTTTTACAGAAACAGCTCAACTTAATAAAAGATTACGCCAAACCTTTGCTATTGGTTTACCGACTATATTAATTCTCTTTAACATGAGTACCGTTGCTATCCTTTGGCTCGGAGGCTATAACGTAAGCATAGGATCCCTACAAATAGGTGACATTATGGCCGTTATTGAATACGCTAACCTTATCCTCTTAAGTATGCTCATGGCTATTTTCGTCATCATAGATATACCCGAAGCTATCGTATGTTACACCCGTATTCGAGAATTATTGGAACACGAAAACTCTGATACATTCCCTGAACCATATAATAAAAATACAAATTTAGACACCTATTATATAGTTAACCAAAAAGATAGTAAAAATTTTATAGATTTGGCATCGGCATCGGCATCGGCATCGGCATCGGCATCGGCATCGGCATCGGCATCGGCAAACGATGATACTCCACTTCTGGAATTTCGCAATGTTACGTTCCGTTACGATAATGCAGAATCGCCGGCTTTAGAAAATATTTCCTTTACCGTTCATCACGGTGAAACATTGGCTATTATGGGTGACATTGGTTCTGGTAAAAGTACGATTACAAACCTAATCCCTCGCCTATTCTCCATTGAGTCTGGAGACATTCTCTTCAAAGGCAAATCTATCTATGAATGGAATGTAGATGACTTACGCTCACGTATCGGTTATGTCCCACAAAAAGCCTACTTATTTACAGGGACTGTAGAAATGAACATCCGTTACGGTGCTGCACCAAACCAAGATGTTTCGGTTCAAGATATAGAAAATGCATGCCGATTATCTAAGGCGGATGAATTTATTAGTCGCCTTGAAGGTGGTTACCAATATATCATCTCCCAAGGTGGCACTAATCTATCTGGAGGTCAACGCCAACGTCTTGCCATGGCTAGAGCGCTCGTGCGCAAACCAGATTTATTTATATTCGATGATAGTTTCTCTGCTCTCGACGGCACCACAGAGCGTGCCGTTCGCACCGTATTACATGAGGAATTGCAAAAGGACAATCGCCCCGCTCTCATCTCTGTAGAGCAAAAAGTAAGTGCTGCCAAAAAGGCAGACCACATCTTAATCATCAACAGAGGTCAAGTGGCAGGGTATGGCACTCATGATGAGTTAGCTGAAAACTCTACCGTATATAAACAAATTTTAGCATCTCAGGAGGTGACAGCATGAACCCATTACATCGTTTCCTGATCGATTCTAAAAGCCAATGGGGGTGGCTGGCACTACTCATCTTAGTCCTTATCACAGCAGCTATGTTTGAGGTATCAGCTCCAGTATTACTTGGCAAGGTCGTAGATGCTATTATTAGTGGATTACAAACAAACCAAGACATTAATACCATATTCGCCTCTATTGATACAATCATCCTCTGGCTTATTGCCATCTATGGAGGTCATGCTTTATTCACGTACTTCGGCGAATACATGATGGCCTCTATTGGATCAAAAACAGTGCTCGCCTTGCGTACACGCATGAGTACTCACTTATACTCATTGCCTATCGAATACTTTCACGATCACCAACGTGGTGATCTTCTAAGCCGTCTAACCTCTGATTTGGATGCCGTTGCTGAAACGATAGGTGAAGGTGTGCCCGGTCTCGTGTCCGCCATTATCGGAATCATCGGCGCCACTGCAATGATGCTCTGGATCAGTCCAATTTTGGGAACATCCATTATCGTCATCATACTGATTGGTATCGTATGCTTAACGTGGCTATCTAAACGAGCCCGCCGCGTGTATCTTAGAAATCAGAATGCATTAGGAGCTTTCAACAGTGGCATAGAAGAAATCGTTGTAGGCAAGCCAATTATTCAAACCTTTAGTCTAGAAGAGACTACAACTCGCCAAGTAAATATACTGAATGACAATCTATTTAAAAGTATGCGAAGTGCTGCTTTCACCAGTCAGCTTGTAGAGCCTCTCGTAAAATTTTTAAATCAATTTACCTATTGCCTCGTCGCTATTCAAGGCGGTCTCATGGTATTACGTGGGTCCATTTCCATTGGGGATATTCAGGCATTCTTCCTCTATGTAGGTCAGGTATCCGATCCCCTATCTCGTAGTTCCTATATTATGACAAAATTCCAAGAAACCGCTGCGGCCTTAGGCCGTATTTACGAGGTAATTGATGCCCCATCTGAAATTGATGATGGAAAATTGACATTATCCAACAGCTCATCAAAAACTGATAGAGACGCTATTAGTACTAACACATCTATGACGGCCAATCAACCAAGTAATCAAGCTCATATGGGGACAATTGATTTTGAACATGTTGATTTTGGTTATACACCGTCCAATGTGTTTATGAAGAATATTAATATTCACATTCCAGCTGGCTCTATGGTAGCCATCGTAGGTCCTACCGGAGCTGGCAAATCTACATTAGTGAATCTCATCATGCGCTTCTATGACATTAAAAATGGTCGCATCACTATTGACGGTGTAGATATTCGGGATTTGTCTCGTGAAAGCTTACATAATACGGTAGGAATGGTATTGCAAGACGCTTGGATTTTCACGGGTACTATCGCCGATAACATTGGCTACGGCAAGCCAAATGCTACACGTGAAGAAATCGAGTATGTCGCAAGGCTTGCCATGGCAGATCACTTTATCCGTACATTACCCAATGGATATGATACGATGCTCAACCGAGGTGGTGATGATCTCTCCCAAGGTCAACGCCAATTAATTACCATCGCTCGGGCCTTCTTAGCTGATCCTAGCATTCTCATCCTTGACGAAGCAACGGCTAACGTAGATACCCGTACCGAAGTAGAGGTTCAAAAAGCGATGAACACACTCCTCAAAGGTCGAACCAGTATCGTTATCGCCCATCGCTTATCCACAATAAAAAATGCGGACTTCCTACTAGTGGTAGAAAACGGTACCATTGTAGAACAAGGGACACATGATGAACTCATGGCACTTAACGGATACTATAAAAAACTGTATGAAAACTATGCTGTAGGAATGACAGTATAGGGCAAATAAAAAAACATACACAAGCACGCTTCATTGGTCTAGTTCCATTTTGGATAGTACCAAAGTCGCTGTGCTATGTACGTTTTTTATATTTAATCTAATCATCTATATTGATTGAAAAGGTATAAAGATCCTAGTATAATAGGCGCCCCTATATAGAGCCCCATATTAGGTATTTCTCCCAATAAAAATGCTGCTACAATAGCTGCCACTATAGGCGAGATATACATAAAATTAGTTACATCAGAAACCTTTTCAGCATGTTCCAAAGCATAGCTCCAGAATACAAAACCTAATGCACTGGATAAAAATGCTAAGTATGCCATAGCAAACTTTGCGCTAATCGGCGATACTACAATCATTTCCAGGGCATGTTCTGCAAAGGGCAATGCCATAATAGCCCCCGTAAACATAGACCACATAGCAATGGTAATAGGCTTATATCCTTTTAAACTAAGTCCACGATTTAGAATATTATACACTGCAAAAAGTATCATCCCTAACAAAGTCCACAAGGCTCCTACAGGAATAGTAAGGGCGGAATTCCATAGAATGATTATGGCTACACCTATAAATGCAGTTATGGTAAATAGCCACCCTATGGGTCGTATTGTATCCTTATAAATAATCGTGGCCATCAGTGCTGTCGTCATCGGAGTCAAGGCCATAATAATACTGGATGTGGCCGCTGGAATTGTGCGCAAGCCTTCATTAAAAACAACTTGGTAAAGAAAATTCCCTGTAGCACCTAACAGAATATATAGTCCCCACTCACGCCATGTTGTCGGTATATGTAACCCTTTTACAACACCGATCACTAGCATAAGTAAAGCGCCACCCATGACCCTTGCCACAGACAGTGTCAATGAATCTACGGACTGTAATGCGATTTTACTGAAAGGAAATGCAGTAGCCCACACCGCAATAGTAGCAGAAGCACCTAAAAGTGCTTTCTTTCGATTTGTCATTACCATCCACCTTTCAACAGCATTCGCCTATACAAGCTTATAATCCACTTTGATCAACGTATATTCTATCCAGATTATTTCTATCTTGATTCATTCTACCAAGATCATGTTATCTACATGTTTTATAGCTTAATAACACTATCTCAATAGTACCATAATATACCCCTAACACTACAATAAATTTAATCATACTTTTTATTCCTATGAAGGGGCTGATTTCTTCCTTATAGGACCTACAAAATGTGTAACAAAGTCGTTGGAACAAGTAATAACGCTTTATGAAAACTATGTAGCAGATATGTCTATGTAGTTAATACAACTATTCACTTAACTTGACTATTGTAAGTTCACTATTGATTCCATTAATTTCAATTTGATTTTCTGATTCAGACACAGAAAAATCGTCTACAAGATGTCCACCTTCTTCAAAGAGCAATTTAGTGCGAATACCTTTTTTCACCGCTTTGAAAGCATACTCGTGAGGGACATGCAGCCGAGATTTCGCCGATATCTGATTCACATCAATTCGCCCCGTATAATCCGCTACATATATCTCCATTGGAGAGTTGTTATCCAGCTCTATATGACTGTTACCGCCGGCAATATAAATTTCTTTAGCCGCTCCGTCTAACTCAAACTTTTCACTAATAATATCAAATAGTTCTAGTTTTTCACAATGGGTCGCTAGCTCCGTATCTCCCATATATTTTTCAGGCAAATTTATAAAAATCGACAAATGTTCTTTTACAAGCTCTTCAGATAAGGATTTGGAACGATTTACATCCACATCGATACGCCTTTTGATATCATCGATTTTTACTTTCACCAGTTCCGTCAAATTTTCAATAGTATCACTGACCAGTTGAACCTTTATCTTCTCACCCTCTCCAGCTCTCATTTTTACGTGATTAACAGAACCTAGTTTAATGTCGAAATGTTTTATCTCATCGATATCGTATTCTACGATACTTTCATAAGGATATCGAGGTTTAACCGCTTCTTCTGAAAGCAATTCATCCACAGAGACATTGAATACACCTGAAAGGGCCTTTAAATTTGAAATATCCGGCATTCCATTGCCCGATTCCCATTTTGTTATGGCCTGTCTCGACACATTAAGTATTTCCGCTAATTTTCCTTGAGATAATCCAGATTGTTTTCTATACTCCCGTAATTTTTCATTAAAATTCATAATGTAACCTCCTATTTTAGGCAATATCAGTTACTCTTCAACAAGAGCTGCTCAGAGTATAGTATATGATGTCAGTGAAGAAAAGAAACGCTTGTTTTCCTGGCTGGCAGCGTTCTGTAGCATTCCAATATGCGTGCATTTATAAAGACTTACAGGCTAATTCTGTACAAGATGTAAACGGCCTCCGAACAATACACAAATATAAACTATCCGATCATACTATTGAATAATCCGCCTTCATTCTCTTTAATGAAATTTTTATTTCCTTTATTAATATTGATATGCAATTTCATATTATTATGTATACATCAAGTGAGATCACAAAAAGAAAAAACTTATATATTCATCTATATACAAGCAAACGTCAACAATTCAGCTTATGGAATTTTATGAGATACTTCACAAAATCGCATAGTATGTATTGAAAATCTATATCATCTATTCATTGTAGAATTGCTACAAACATTGTACACTATAGGCATAGAAATCTATAGTTATATCCTTTTATGGAGGTGCAAAATGCAACATACTGCATGGAAAGATTTTAACACAGGTGTGTGGGATAAAGCCGTTGATGTACGCGACTTTATTCAAAGAAACTATATCCCCTATGAAGGGGACGATTCCTTCCTTGCTGGTCCTACAGAACGAACAACAAAATTGTGGGAACAAGTAATGAAGCTTTATGAAGAAGAACGTGAAAAAGGCGGCATGCTTGATGCTGATACTTCCGTGGCCACACACATTACTGCCCATGCGCCAGGATATATCGACAAAGAACTTGAAACAATCGTTGGTTTGCAAACTGACAAACCTTTAAAACGCGCTATGTTCCCATATGGTGGCTTGCGTACAGCAAAATCCGCTATTGAAGAATACGGCTTCAAAATGGATCCGCAAACAGAGGACTTCTTCAAGAAACATCGCAAAACTCACAATGACGGCGTATTTGATGTATATACTCCAGAAATGCGAGCTGCACGTACAGCTCACATTGTAACTGGTTTACCAGATGCGTATAGCCGTGGTCGTATTATCGGTGACTATCGTCGTATCGCGCTTTACGGTGTAGATTATCTCATTGAAGATAAAAAAGAACAATTTAGCATTACAATGGGTGACATGCTAGAAGATGTCATTCGCGACCGTGAGGAAATACAAGATCAAATTCGCTCTTTGAAAGAATTGAAAGAGATGGCAGCATCCTATGGCTATGATATTTCCAAACCAGCTAAGGATGTTCGCGAAGCTATGCAATGGATTTACTTCGGCTATCTTGGTGCTATTAAAGAGCAAAACGGTGCTGCTATGTCCATTGGTCGTAACTCCACATTCCTCGATATCTATGCGGAACGAGACCTTCGCAACGGCACATACACAGAGGAACAAATCCAAGAATTCGTAGACCATTTCATCATGAAATTGCGCATGGTTCGCTTCGCACGTATCCACGAATACAACAATTTGTTCACAGGTGACCCTGTTTGGACCACTGAATCCATCGGTGGTATGGGTACTGACGGCCGTACATTGGTTTCTAAGATGTCCTTCCGTTACCTACATACATTGACTAACCTTGGTCCTGCTCCAGAACCAAACCTCACTGTATTGTGGTCCCCTCGCATGCCGATTGGCTTCCGCCGTTTCTGTGCGAAATTATCCATTGAAACATCTTCCATTCAATACGAAAATGACGAATTGATGCGTCCTAACTCTGGTGATGACTACGCCATCGCATGTTGCGTATCCCCAATGCGTATTGGTAAAGAAATGCAATTCTTCGGTGCTCGTTCCAACTTGGCTAAATGCTTACTTTACGCTATCAACGGTGGCGTTGACGAAAAGTTGAAGAAACAAATTGGTCCTAAGTACCGCCCTATCACTTCCGAATACTTAGAATTTGACGAAGTATGGGAAAAATTCGACGACATGATGGAATGGTTGGCAGGCGTATATGTAAATGCATTGAACATCATTCACTACATGCACGATAAATATGCTTATGAAAAACTAGAAATGGCATTGCATGACCGCAAGGTAACTCGTTGGTTTGCAACTGGTATCGCTGGTTTATCCGTAGTAGCAGACTCCTTATCCGCTATTAAATATGCTAAGGTAAAACCTATCCGTGACGAAAATGGCATCGCTGTTGATTTCGAAATCGAAGGTGACTTCCCTAAATATGGTAACGATGATGACCGTGTAGATAGCTTGGCAGCAAAGGTTGTTTCCACATTTATGAACAAGATTCGTAAACATCCTACATATCGTCAATCCGTTCCTACTATGAGTTTGTTAACAATTACTTCCAACGTAGTATATGGTACTGCTACAGGTTCTACTCCGGACGGCCGTAAGGCTGGCGAAGCTTTCGCTCCTGGCGCGAACCCAATGCACGGTCGTGATTCTCACGGTGCCGTATCCTCGTTGGCATCCGTAGCTAAAATGCCATGGCGTGATTGCTCCGATGGTATTTCTAATACCTTCTCTATCATTCCGGACGCATTAGGTAAATCTGGTGAAACATTTGTTTCCGTCAGCGATTTTGATATTGAGTTAGACCCTTCTCAATTGCCTAACAGCAATACAAACTTCGCATGCAGCGAACCAAATGTTACTATAGAGGAAGATAAATAAAATCTTCCACAGTATCGGACTGCTTTCACCGGCACCGATACGAGTGTTAGTCTTGGTTGAAAGGAGGTTATACCCATGAGCAACCAACAAGTTGATAACTTGGTAGAGTTATTGGATGGTTATTCCCAAAAGGGCGGCCATCATTTGAACGTTAACGTGTTTACTCGTGAAACATTGTTAGACGCTCAAAAACATCCTGAGTTGTACCCTCAATTGACGATTCGTGTATCCGGTTATGCGGTGCACTTCAACAAATTGACAAAACAACAACAGGACGAAGTTATTTCCCGTACATTCCATCAACGTATCTAATCGAGGTTTCCTATGACTGGACGTATTCATTCGGTTGAAACGATGGGTACGGTTGATGGTCCAGGCATGCGCATGGTGGTATTTCTTCAAGGATGCCCCATGCGCTGTGCTTATTGCCATAATCCTGATACATGGGATGAAACTAGCGATAATGCTAAATTCATGACCGTAAAGGAATTATGGGACCAGTACGAACGTAACCGCCAATTTTATACTAATGGTGGTATCACCGTCACAGGTGGGGAAGCTCTTATGCAAATCGACTTTGTTATTGAGCTTTTCACATATTTCCGTGAAAGAAACGTCCATACCTGTTTAGATACAAGTGGAATTTGTTTTGACCCCCACCAAGAGGTGGCATACCGTAAATTACTCAGTGTAACTAGTCTCGTCATCCTAGACATTAAGGAAATCGATCCAGCCAAGCATTTATGGTTAACGGGTAAACCGTTAGAGCCCATTCTCGGGTTTGCTCGATTGACGGCAGACGTGGAAGTTCCGATTTGGGTTCGTCACGTAGTAGTCCCTACGATTACAGATAATGCCGATCGTCACTATCGTCTAGGCTTTTTTCTAGGATCTCTGAAAAATTTACAAGCCGTTGATTGCTTACCTTATCACGTTATGGGTATTGCTAAATATAAGGAGTTAGGTATTCCCTATCGCCTAGAGGGCATCCCAGCTGCAACGAAAGATATTGCAGCTAAAGCGACAAGAACCGTGGTGGAAGGCATCAAGGCCTATAGACGCCATTGGTGGAGTCCCATCAAAACACAACATCAATCATAATCAAGTTTGAGGATAACTACCTCCCTTGATATATATAAATATATATACCAAAACTTGATCTATGATAGCCCTAATCAATAGAGCCGCCCCCATACAACTGGGGACGGCTCTTATTGCATTTAAATAAACTTTCTATCATACAAACGGGCAGCGATGAGGACCACTAAACAAGATCCCACATTATGCACTAATGCACCTGTAGTAGGCGTCAAAACCTCAAGCAATGAGAGAATAATAGCGATACAATTAATGACCATTGATAAAGCAATACTAAATTTTATAGTTTTAATCGTAGCATCTGATAATCGTTTAATATAAGGAATTTTACTAAGGTCATCACTCATCAAAGCAATGTCTGCTGTTTCTATGGCAATATCACTACCAATAGTCCCCATTGCAATACTCACATCAGCAGTCTTCATAGCCGGAGCATCGTTAATTCCATCGCCAACCATACAAACCTTGTGATGTTTCCCTTGCAATGATTCAATAATACTTACTTTTTCTCCTGGTAAAAGCTCCGCATGTATTTTGGAAACGCCAGATTTCTTTCCAATATATGTAGCGGCTGCTTTACTATCACCAGTAAGTAATACTGTTGTCATATCTAAGCTTGAGATAGCAGATATCATATTTATCACATCATTTCGCATTGTATCAGATAATGTAATGATACCTATAATATGCTCTCTATCTGCAATAATGACAGATACCTTTCCTTCACTTCGATATACATTAATGGCTTGTTGAATAGACTCACTGACAATAATATTATGCTCTTCAAGGAATCGTTCATTTCCACAATATAATTCTCGACCTTTTATTACGGCTATAATCCCTTTACCTACGAACATCGTAAACGAAGTAGTATCAAGTATTTCTAAATCTTGCTCTATGGCATGAGAAACGATAGCTTTACCAATAGGATGCTCGCTCTTAGCCTCTGCAGATGCAGCTAATTGAAGAATATCGGTCTCACTATAATCTGTATCAACGGCTAAAATAGATTGGACCGCTAACTGACCACGTGTTAATGTGCCGGTTTTATCAAATGCCATAGTATCTACTTTTCCCATAGTTTCAAGAATTTCACCAGATTTAATAATAACTCCATGTTTAGTAGCTTGACCAATAGCAGCCATAACTGCAGTAGGTGTAGCAAGCACCAATGCACAAGGACAAAATACTACCAACACAGTAACACCGACGATGATATTTCCAGTTACTAGATAGCCTATGCAAGCAATCAACAATGCAATAGGAACCAATCGACTAGCAACAATATCAGCTATACGCTGAATCGGAGCCTGTTTCTGTTCCGCATTTTTAATAAGTTGAATCATTTTTTGAATAGAACTATCTTCGCCCACTTTAGTAGCTATAATATCTATGGCACCAAAACAGTTAATCGTTCCGCCAAATACATCATCATCAATTGTTTTATCAACAGGTATAGACTCTCCTGTCATAATGGATTGATCTACCGTTGTTTCACCATTAATAATGCGTCCATCTACAGGGATTGTTTCGCCCGGAAGGATTCGTAAATAATCACCGCTTTGTATAGACTCTACAGGAACCATTATTTCCTTGTTAGCCTGTATTTTACGGCCCTTAACAGGTGCTAATGAAATTAACTTTTTTAATCCCTTTTTCGCTCGCTCTGTAGTTGCTTCTTCAAGGAGAGCGCCTAAAGCCATAATAAACGCTACCTCACCAGCCGCAAATATATCTCCAATGGCAATAGCTGCAAACATAGCCATGGAAATCAATAGAGCCGATGAGATTTTACTAATTCCCTTATTATATACAATCCTTCGTATAGATAAATATACAAGAGGAAAACCACAAATAATAACGGTAATCCAGGAAGGTTCAAAAGGGAATATATTTTGAAATAGTCTCTGTCCACAAAACTCTTCTATCAAATGCGGAATTCCATCAAGCAGTAAAAATAGCCCCGCTAAAATCGTCATATATAAACCAGATAATATATCATGTATTCGATGTACCATATAGCAATCCCCTTATCAGACTTTCCCAATCAATATGAATTGAATTACAACTATACTTACAGTACAATAATTACGATAGCGAACACCTTGTTCATTTTAATTGTATCAACCTATGGTATTAATACAATATATAAAACAGCGTATATGTTCATTATGGAACATATACGCTATTCTGTACTTAAAGAATGACAGGAGTTATTATGGATCGTAGACAGAAAAAAACTCGCAAAGCCATATTTATAGCTTTTAACGAATTATTATCTAATAAGGCGTATGACAAAATCACCGTTCAGGAAATCATTAATGCCGCAGATATTGGGCGCACCACCTTTTATGCTCATTTCGACACAAAAGAAGCATTGCTAGAAGCACTCTGCAAAGACTTATTTTTACATATAAAAGATAGTATTAATCACTTACCGCATGCTCATGGGCTGTATCAACAAAGTATTTATCCAGTCTCAGTATTTGGTCATTTATTACAACATTTACAGCAAAATGAAAATAAAATCCTGGAGCTACTAGCTAGTGATAATAACGAAATCTTTTTGCGCTATTTCAGGGATCATCTAAATGAGTTTGTACAAGGATATTTTATCAACCAAGACCGTAAAGCAAATACAAATCTACCGGATGACTTTATTATTAATCATATTTCAGGTAGCTTTGTGGAAATGGTGTTATGGTGGGTAAAAAACGGCATGAAAGAATCGCCTACAGAATTAGACAATTACTTTCATGCCGTTATAGAACCTATTATATAATTATTTAAAATTTATCAAGATACAACATTGATTGGTTCACCCTTAAAGAAGGCTTGTACATTATCTCGAATGATTCCTACCAAGCGTTGACGTGTTTCAAGGCCTTTCCACCCCATGTGCGGAGTAATGATAACATTATCTAGTGTATAGAGAGGACTATCCTCTGCAGGAGGCTCTACCTCCTGTACATCAAGACCGGCTCCAACAATGCGTTTAGCGGCTAATGCTTCACAAAGGTCCCTTTCATTAATAAGAGGTCCACGACCCGTATTCACAATGACCGCATTAGGCTTCATCTTACCGATTGTTTCTTTATTAATAAGATGTTTAGTTTGGTCATTTAGCGGGCAATGTAAGGAAATATAGTCACTATTTTCTAGCAGTTCATCAAGGCTCACATAACGAATGCCATCACCATCAGCCTTTGGTGTACGTGTATGCACTAAGATGTTCATGCCTAGCGCTTTTGCAACTTTGATGACTTCCATACCGATGTGACCAGCTCCGACAACACCTAATGTTTTACCATTCACTTCTGTATGGCTCACTTGAAGGTATTTCGTGAAATTGCTGCGATCACCTTTAACAAGCATACCAATTTGTTGCTGCATGGTAGAAGCAAAATTGAGGATCATCATGATCACTGTATGTGCTACACGCTCTGTGCTATACGCAGGAATATTGCACACAGTGATGCCCTTTTTCTTTGCTGCGTCAAGGTCAATATTATTATAGCCAGTACCTGCTTCTACGATAAGCTCTACAGTATCAGGAAATTGTGAAAGCAATTCGGCACTTACAGGCAATTCTTTTGTAACCACAACACGAGCACCTTGAATCCGTTCAATAAGCTCAGCATTCGTACTATCTTCGTAGACCTGCACATCATTAGATAATATGGAGAAATCCAATGCATGGTCATAATTCATTTTGCCTGCATTTACCACTACTACACGTTCACTCATGAGAACCTCCTAAATTGAATAGCTTTAAATATATGTAATACTACTTCTATATAAATTATACTATTATTTATATAATTTTATACTAAAAAAACTTCTATTATATATCAAATACCTATACCAATTAATATACTTTCACAACCAATTAGTTTACTTTCACAATTATTGTATATAATATATGTATAAAGCCTATAAAATTCAAAGTAAAACTCATTTTTCTGTATATAACTTTCACAAAAGTATTGTGTAATTCCCCAAAAGTTATAAAATAAGAGTAATGTTATATAGAATTGAGGAATACCATGAGACCTACCTATTTGACCATAAATACAAGTCTCGTTCGCGAGAATTTGCGTAAAATTAAAGATAGTTTACCTGAATGGAGTACGTCTACAGCTGTCATCAAGGCCAATGGCTACGGCCACGGCAGTGTTATGATGGGTCGTATTGCCGTGGAGGAAGGTTACGAATCCTTAGCCGTTGCTATTCCAGAGGAGTCCGTACCACTTCGCAATGCAGGTATTATGGTACCTATTTATTTATTAGGACTCACAAGGCCACAATCCTTTGAACTTGTGGCAGACACTAATTCGATTCCTGCCGTTTGTGAATCTACCGACTTGGAATCACTCAATAAAGTAGCCGATAATCACGACATGATTATTCGCGTTGCTGTTGCCGTTGATACAGGCATGCATCGCATCGGTATCAAGCCTGAGGATGCCATTGAGTTTATCAAACGCATTGAGTCCTACGAAAATTTGGAAATAGACGGATTCTTCTCCCACATGAGCAATGCTGATGCGGCGGATCAATCACACGCCCATAGCCAAACGCAAAAATTTCATCGCATGGTAGATGAAATACGAGCATTCCGTCCAGAAGCAGATTACCGTTTCTCCCTCGCCAACAGTGCAGGTCTTTTATCTGTCAAAGATAGTCTATTCACAGATGCTCGTCCTGGTATTATTCAATACGGTATCATGCCATCTCTTGATGTGCCAAATCGATTGGGCTTAAAATCTGTTTTATCTTTCCATAGTGAAGTTATTCATGTACAACATATCCCTGCTGGCGAAGGCATTGGATATGGATCTACCTATATCACAACTGAGCCAATGACAATTGCTACTATCCCTGTAGGCTATGCGGATGGCTACCCTCGTAGTTTATCCAATCGGGGCACCGTACTGATTCATGGCACTCGTTGTCCCGTAGTAGGTCGTATTTGTATGGATCAATTCATGGTTTCTGTTCCGGATACAATCACGGTAAAGCCTGGCGATAAGGTGGTGCTTCTAGGGTCTCAAGGTCATGAAAGCATTTCTGCTTTAGAAATTGCAGCCCTTGCTTCCACAATTCCTTATGAGATTTTTTGTGGATTCTCAGAGCGCGTACCACGACAATATATTTAACCTATGTAAAATAAAGAAAGCCCGTATCACATGTAGAATTCTACATGTGATACGGGCTTTCTTGCTCTCCTATACCCAGCGTGCTGTAAAGCAGTTACGTTCTTATTGTGAGAGAGAGTATATATACCAAGTATATAATCTTATGATTCGGAGGGAACCACAATTCATAAGGGGCCCTCTGAACGATAGATGGCATAGGAGAGAGTCAATGTTTATCTATCCAATCCAGAGGGCTGTGTGTAATTGTTTATTGTGTGTGTTGTTTATTGTGTGTGTTTTTGTGTGTTGTGTATGTGTGTGTAAGTGTATTTATGTTATGTGTGTATAGTTTTGAGTGCTTAGTGTTCGTTTTTGAAAGGGTTTGCTTTACAGCGCTATAGAATAGGAGATCAACTTATTTTGCTACCGTCCCTGTTTTAGCATCCAATACAACGGATATCGGTTTATTTTGTGCATTATGGAATTCTATGGTATATAGTGGTTTACCATTTTGATTAGCAAGAGACCACGCATTAATACCAGTCGCTACCTTGCCAGACTGTACGAAAGCTGCATTAATTGCCACATGTGGAGGTATTACTGTTCCAGCATCAATAGCACTAGCTTCCATAGATGCATCATATGCTTTAGGAGTACCATCCGTTACATTACCAGTAGCCACATCTAGAGTCATAGAATGAGCACCACTAGTATTAAAACCAGCTACTTCATAGATGGCAGTTTTACCTTGAGTTTTGAAGGATACATTAGTGATTTTGGAGTTTCCAAATTTACTTTCGAATTGGTCAATTAAATAATTAGCACCAACTACGAAAATACTATTTTGGTCTACTACGCCTTCTTGCTGATTGGTTGTGCTAGGTTGTGATTTTCTACTTTTAGAGTTTTTTTTTCCTCTTTAGTAGGCTCTTCTTTATCAGCCTTTTTTTCGTCTTTCACAACTTTTACTTTAGGCGCTTTGTCTACTGCAGCTTTTTTAGTATTTTTAACTTCTTTATCATGCTTTGCTACAGATTCAGATTTTTTATCGCCACCGCGTACTACTCTTGTTTCACTAGGAGCTTTAGCTACAGATGCAGTTTCAATAGTAGGAACTGCTGCTGCAGGATTTTCTGTACTAGGTACTACAGTTTCTTGAGCTACTGGTGTTTTAACATCTTGTGTAGCTGTTGGAACTGGTGTAGTATTACGAACTGCTGTACCTACTTGATTACCGTCTGCTACAGGAGCTACCGGAGTTTTAGGTGCAACTGCAGTAGTAGCCACATCTGGAGCCACCGCTGTAGTAGGAACTACTGGATCAGTAACTGGTTGTGCTGGAGTCGCTGCACTCGCTGTTTCTTGTGTAACAGGCATTGGAGTTACTGGTTCAGCTGCTGTTACAGCTATAGTGGCACCAAATACGCCAGCCACTGCTAAAGCAATACTACTTTTTAAAATAGATTTTTTCATCTTGTCCTCCTTATTAATTCATTTACATGCAACTTTACGCATGTATATTTCCAGTCAACTCAATGTCATCATGTAAGTTCCAAAACATATATCCAGCATGGACTTGTAGATATATAGCTTGGAAATTTCAGATATAGTTGAGTTTGTCTTTCGACTGGTACACATACTATCGACAGTCTATGAAGTCAAAATGTAGAAGCACTGTTAAAAGCTTATTTTATAGTGAGTTTAGAATGAATTTATATATAATTCCTATGAAATCCTATGGGATTTACTTTATACTTAAAAATTCCATGAAAAACATATCAAAAGCCGTTTATCCCATATATAAGGGATAAACGGCTTCAAAATATACGTATCGATATCTAAAATTTCACATTCATGAGCAAACTTTCACAAAAAATGCCTCAATACTAGTTATTTTTTTAAGAAAAATAGTATTAAGGCATTTAATTATTATATTCAGAATAAAATAACTAGGCACTATTAAGATATAATAACTAGTCAATCATATATTAATCGTCAAATTTAACAGATAGCAATTTACCATTCATTGCATCCATACGCACATGTACCTCTTTATTATCTGCTGTACCAAAGCTAACTTTGTAGACAATTTTACCTTTATCATAGCGCACAGCCCATTCATTAAGGCTCACAGCTTTACCTTTTGTTTGGGCGTAAGCAAAGTTCACCACAGCTGCAGGCGGTAAGATTTCCCGAGGATCAAACGATTTTTTCTTTAGTGATTTATGGAAGTCCCCTTCGCGCTTTTCAAAGATTTGATTAGTAGCATAGATATACGTTAACTCATACTTACCAGATTCATCAAAACCTTCAACATCATACTTAATTTGACCTCCATCTGCATCAAAGGCGATTTCCGTAATTCCAGCATTTGGATGATTTTGGATAAAGGCATTTAATAAACCATTAGCTCCTACAATTGCCGCATGGTTGCCATCAACAACTGCCACAGTTGGCTCTACAGCTACTAAAGGGGCTGCACTTGCATTTGGCATGCCAAATGCCGCTGTCAAGGCCAATACAAGGCTACCTTTTACAAAAAATGATCTCATTGGTTCCTCCATATCTCAAACAGTTATCATAACAATATATATACAATTATACACTAAATCAACGCGGTTTATAATCTTTATTTATATAATTAGTGCATGTACCTGCGCCCTATGATACAATGCACATAGATTCATTTTTGTAACTACATGTGAGCTAACTATGATTTCAATTTACCCCACTATATATCACGAATTTCAATGCAAGGCCGATCAATGCGAAAATACATGTTGTCAGCTGTGGACCATCGATATAGATGAGCCTACTGCTGAATGTTATCATTCCATGACAGGTTCTCTTGGTGAAAGCTTACGCCAAGCCATCACTGTTGATGATGAAGGCAGTCATTTTATCTTTTCTAAAACACAACCTATGTGTCCCTTACTCAATGAAAAAGGTCTATGCAAAGTAGTTCTTGAATTAGGAGAAGAAGGACTTTGTGACACCTGTCATATGCATCCACGCTTTTATAAATACATTGAAGACTTAGAACTATGTGGCGTTGGATTATCTTGTGAAGCTTCAGTTGAACTATTGGCCCGACAAGAACCAATGGACTTACTCCTCTTTACAATTGAAGATGACCATAATGAATTCAATTCTGAGGAGCGATTAACACTCCACAATGTTTTTGAATTATTAGCCTTTGATTTAGATCCTAATCTATTCCAATATACGCCAAAGCCCTCAAAGCAGTCTTTCAAAGAACTATTAGACCTATATAAACAAACGGAACCCATCGATGAGAATTGGACAGCACAAGTTAATACATTATCTAATAAACTAGACCAACTCATCGCATCCGTACAGACCTATATACAGCATGAAGATATGAGTCTATTTAACAAAGTGTACCAATATATATTGTATCGCCAAATCGATATGCTATCAGATTATTCCTTGGAATCTATCTTAGCCTATGCAAAGGATGGTACTGACTATATACTTATAGCCAGCGCCTTAGAGGGACAACCATTAAAACAAATTGCTAGATGGTCACAACAAATCGAATACGACGAAGATAATGTGGCTCTATTATTACAACACTACGAAGCCCAACTTATTATAGAGTGAACAAAAACCGCAAGAATTTTATCTTGCGGTTTTTTTAAGTCTTATTATAATACATCATTTGAAAAGGGTATGAACAAAGCGAATCCATTGAGGTAATACAGAGACAGATAATAATGCCACAATAAAGATAACAATATAGGTTTTAATGATACCTAATTCAACATAACGTCTCATTAATTGGGCTACAATGAACACGGCATAATACTGGCTGAACATCGTAATAAGATAAGCCATATCCCCTACATATTTTTGAAGAGACAAAGAGAAAAAAATAATCCCTAGTATATGAATTAATACTAAGACAACCGTGCGAAGTGCATTTGTATAAGCTAATCCATATATATAATTGCGCAATACCCCACCATAAGTACCACGACCACCTAATAAAACAAGTAAGCGCCATATAACAAATGAACCGATGATAATTTGAAAAATTAAAAATACAGAACTTGCTAAAATACTAATTACATCAAAATGAGTTAACCCAGTAATCCGTTTAATCCCGAGCATTGGAGATATAACTTTCACCATAAACGGTAAGCTATAGGTCATTATATATAATACAATAGTAGATACGACTAGATTCAGAATGGCTCTTGTATGAGATCCATAATTAATAATATTCTGAAATGATTGTTCGCTAAGCTTGGTAAATAAATGTAATATATCCTTATACCATGTCATAAATGCTCCTTTTAGTTTAAAACTAGTAAAAAAGGACGAGCTATGTCTCGTCCTAGATATATCATATGTATTTTATCGAGTCAACATATAAATCCATTCAAACACGTGTGCTACCAAAAGAGCAATCAACATTAGAATCAAACCTTCATAAGGGGTCCCATTAATGCATGCTCCCACAATACGTCCCATAGTTTGTAACAATAATACGGTACTTAAAACACATAGCACAATCATACAGAAGCCAATGATCGCTTGCAGTATTAATGGTACCGAAGTTAAAATCAGCATAATCCCTGCTGTAAAAGTAATCAATGCCACAACAAGTTGAGCAAATGACATGATATGCAAAATACCGGTTGTAACAGTTCGAACATAAAATTTACGCTGTTGAGCAACCGCATAAACTATAATGATACATGCCATGAAAATAACTTTTCCGATTACCCATGCAAAGCGACCCATATTCCAAAATTCTCTAGGACTACCCATCTGTTCCAAAAAAAGTTGTATTTCATGTTGACCTACTGGAAGAGATAGCGATTCCCACCTTACTAATAACGAAGAATTGCGTATAAACGCACGTATAGCATCTAAATATACGCCTTCACCTACAATAGTAAATTGATAACATATGAGTGTTAATAGCAGCATTCCTATGAGTTGCCCATAGGCAATATCAAAGTGATACATACGAGGATTATTCTCTTCAATAGGGTTTAATAAACGATAGATAAACTGCATTAAACCCACCATCATAGGTATCACCACCTTTTACACAATATACATACACAACATTTAAGTTTGAATACTATAACATACAACACACAATAAGGAACTATAAAAAATAGTTCCTTTTCATTTTCCGTTCATCATTATAGCACAAAACAGACATCTTTTCATACTTTAATTATCCTAATGGAATGGGTCCTTCGGGGCCCTTTTCCCTTATAAAATACAGAAAAAGCTATTAGCAGATTATATATAATCAGCTAATAGCTTTTTTCGTAGTAAGGGGTATTTTGTTACAGCCCCTTTCATGTTATGTAATTATCTGGAAGTAGCAAGTACTACCATGCCAATCAAGATACCTAAAAGGATTACAGGAATCAAACTCGTAATAATAGAAATACCAAAAGTTGCTAAACGGGATTTATTAATTTGGCGACTCAACAATGTTAAGCATACCCAGAATGTATAGACTGCAAAAGCTATCGTTGCGAATATAATAATAGTTATCCATACAATACTACCTACTATAGAGTCAGGATTAGAGCCTAGTAGCAACAAAAATGGCAATGATAGTAATAGGAAGCCAATGAAATATACTAAGCCCATAATCTGATTATAAGCTTGTTCGTACCACATGATTTTTAACACAGACTCATATGTAGTATGGGCATCAAATTTATTGGCGACCCAAGAGAAAATCGCAGAATAAATAGCAATACCAATAAAAGCAAATAGCAAGCCAACCGCTAGGCCTAATATACCGGCCCCAGAAAGAGCCGCCGCACCAGTAAGTGCAACACTAAGTTTATCCACAAATATCATACTCAAAAAAGTAGGTAGAATATTTGAAAATACGAATGCCACCAATGCCAAAGCTACTGTAGCATAGAACCCTTTGCGACAAGATCCATGCTCTACAATCTGTGGAATACCACGTTTAAATGGAGCTACCATAAGCTGCCAAATATCTGAATACCATTTTGTTTCCATAGAACCTCCAAAACACCTATATTTTTCTAATCGTAACACAAACTATATTTAAACCGTCATGGACAACATTATACCTCCTACACCAAAGATGAAGGATACTATGTAAAAAGAAATACCCGTTATCCAAAGATTTAGACCAAATTGCTTAGACATGAGTTGTGCCATAATAAAAACATTAACTAGTTCCATGGTGCTTAATCCACCCGAACCACCACGAATACGTAAATCTAAGAAAAGATAAACAGGTGCCGCAATAAGTACAAAAATTAAATGAATCCAACTAGCAATACAGCTATTCAAAAGTAAATCTGCCACTAGCTGCTTATAGGTAACCTGCCCCTTAAAAACTTTAAAAATACCATATAAAATACCAGAAGTTACAAGAACAAAGGCTACAATTCCAAGTATATATCCAATAATAGGAAGCGCCTCTAGCTCTACAGGACCTATGACCTCCCAAATAAAAGTTTTAAAAAAAGGACTCTTTGGAAAAATCAACATTAATACGTATAAACCTAAGTCAGTTATAATTAATGATCCCACAGCAAGTAGTAACATATTTTTTATGGTCACTAAATGCATCCATTTTTCTATATATAAACCAAACAAACCATTCATAATACTATACCTTATAACTTTTCACTTTTAATTAATTGATTCCCTTCAAAATAATAATTATGGTCAAGACCTTTCATCAGCAACCCCTAATTTATTAATGATAACCATATCAAGTCTCCTTTTTATTTAATCTGATAATATATTATACTATATAATCTAACTTTTAAGATATTATTTTAGCCTATTATAACGCAAAAAAGCAGCCCACTAGGGGCTGCTCTTTCATTTATCTTATTGCAAAGATGCTGCAATTTTTGTAAGGTTTTCATCCATACGTTCTAAGTATGTTTTATTATCTTCGTTACTTTCGATAGTGTAAATAGTTTCTACCTTAGCGCCTACTTCTTGTGCCAAAGTTTTGGATACTTCTGGACTAGCCATTTCTTCTGCAAAGATAGTAGTAATATGGTTTTCTTTAGCGTATTCGATGAGTTTAGCCAATTGCGCTGCATTTGGTTCGCCTTCAGCAAATACATCTTCCACACTATTTTGTTCTAAACCAAAGTCACGGCATAGGTACGCAAACGCTGCATGGCCTGTAACAAAGTTTTTATGCGGAGCTTTAGCGAATTGCTCTTCATATTTTTTAATCATTGCATCTAATTTAGCAACGTATTCAGTATAATTCTTTTCATAATAATCCTTGTTTGCTGGGTCAACTTTTACAAGAGCATCCTTGATATTTTTCACTTCAATTTTAGCATTTTTCAAAGATAACCATGCATGAGGATCTTCTGCACCATGTTCTTTAATTTCTTCTGGATCAGTATTTTTAATAGCTTCAACGCCTTCAGTAGCTACAACAGATACGAGTTTATCATTCTTAGCTGCTTCGATAGCTTGTTTTGCCCAAGGCTCCATACCAAAACCGTTATACACAAACACTTGAGCTGTTGCCAATTGTTTCATATTTTCAGGTTTCAACTCGAAATCATGTGGTTCTACGCCATCTGGTATAATAGTAGATACCTCTACCTTGTCACCACCAATAGCCTTTGTAAACTCAGCCATTGCATTAAAACTTGTTACCACTTGGATTTTTTTACCTGCTTGTTCCTTCTGTGCATTCGGTGCATCATTGCCACAACCTGCAAATAAAGCAGCCATCATAATACCTACAACTAACAAAATCAGTTTCTTGATCATCGTAGTCCTCCTTTGTAAAATCCTGATCGCTATGCCTATACAGAATACACTCTATTCTTTAGTTGCAGTTGCGACTCAGTTGCATTTGTAATATAGTTATAGTATAAACTTACTTAGAATTTTGTCAATCAGAAATGTGGTTTTCATATGTTATCAATAGAACATCTTTATTTTTCCTATCAAGGTCAACCTCCTTATGTGCTAAACGACCTTAATTTACATATTCACAGTGGTGATTATATATCCATCGTTGGGGATAATGGGTGTGGTAAAAGTACCTTACTCCGTCTTATTTTAGGTTTTCTTACACCGGTAAAAGGTTCTATCAAGCGAAGCACCAATAATATTCGGTATGTGTCTCAAAAAAATGACTTCTCTCACGCAGGCTTTCCTATTACGGTAAAAGAAATCCTCGATTCCTACCGAAAACTTTTAAAGATTAAGGATAAGCAGGAAGTCAATCGCGTATTAGAGCTTACCCATATGACGGAATTTAAAGACCGTCTCATCAGCAAACTTTCAGGTGGACAAGCTCAGCGTGTATCTATCGCCCGCGCCCTCATCGGTAAGCCAGATCTCATCATCCTCGATGAGCCTTCAACAGGTATCGACAGAAAAAGCCAAGAGGGCATCTATGCTCTACTTCGCAATTTGAACCAAAAACACCATATTACGATTATCTCTGTTGAGCACAATATCGAAATGGCCTTAGCTAACTCAACTAATATCTACCATATTGCAAATGGTCAAGGTCACCTTTGCTCCCCTGAGCAATATGCTAGTGAAATCATGCACAGTACAGGTCGCAATCCAATAGATCACAAAAACTGCTCCTGTTTCACAGATGTAACAATAGAAGCTCAGGCTCAGGCTCAGGCTCAGGCTCAGGCTCAGGCTCAGGCTCAGGCTCAGGCTCAGGCTCAGGCCGATGATACCACAGTTGAGGAGGTGCGCCATGTTTAGTTATGATTTCATGCAAAATGCCTTCTTCGTAGCAATTTGTATTTCTCTTTTATGTCCATGTATTGGTATCTTCATGGTGTTACGCCGTTCCAGTATGATTGGCGATACCATGAGTCACGCATCGCTAGCAGGTATTACACTAGGTTTATTAACGAATACTAATCCAATTTTAGGAGCCTTTATCTTCACTGCCATCTGCGGTGCACTCATCGAGTTCTTGCGAAAATATTTTTCACACCATCTCGATCTTATTCTTACTATCATCTTATCCCTCAGCATCGGTACAGCTATTACACTTATTAGCTCAGGCAAACTAAAGGCTAACGCAAATGTATTCTTCTTTGGTAGCATCCTAACGGTAAACGCAACCGATATGATTAGTATTGCAGTGCTCACCATTTTATCAGTATTAACGCTATACTTTTTGTATAACTCCTTACTCTACATCGCTTACGATGAAGAAGCGGCTCGTGTAGCAGGTGTTAAGGTAGATTTTATCAACTATATCTTTGCTATCTTAATGGCTGCCGCCGTATCCATTTCTATTAAAATCGTTGGTGTTCTCGTATTGAGTGCCATGATTGCATTACCAGTAGCATCTGCATTACAATTAGAAAAAGGATTTAAAATAACTTTATTATGCTCCATTGGATTTAGCTTACTTGCCATGATCATCGGACTTTTTGGATCCTACTTTCTTAACGTAGCACCTGGTGGCTTCGTGTCCCTAACATCGGTAGGGATCCTACTAATAGTGTTAGTCATTAAGAATATTCGTGCCATCATACGACGCTTTCAGTTTAGTAGATAAGCTAAAACAATAAGTAATATATTTGGGCATAAACATTATAGCTAGTTAGAGTAATATAACTAGTTAGAGTCAAATAATATAGCTAGTAGAATAAAAAATATAACTAGTTATATATAAAAATATATCTAACCAAATGCGATAACATATTTGATATTTTATTAGCCATATAAGTCATTTAACTATACAGGTGTATAGCATGTTTAGTATTAAAACAGAATCGAAAGAGAGCTATGAATACAACAACTTGGCCAGAAGGCATAAAAAAGACCAAACAGCGCGAAGCCATTTGGTCTGTATTAACAACTACAGATAAACCTATTACAGCCCTTGAAATCGCAGAACGCTTAGGTGACGGTAGCACTACTTGGATGTCTACTATCTACCGTACACTTGAACTATTAGAAACTAAGAGTATCGTTACACGTACCACGCTCATGGGTAGTGATATGGCATATTATGAAATCACCCCTCATACACACCGCCACTATGCAGTATGTACGAGCTGTGGTGCGATGCTACCACTCCATACCTGCCCCGTCGTAGAAATGCCTAAAGAACTCAGCGAAGCAGGATTCACTGTGACGGAACATCACCTTGAGATCGCAGGAATTTGTAAGAAGTGCAAAAACAAGAAGTAGAAAATAGACAACTAATGTTTAAACAACAAAAAGGACGCAACTGATAGTTACGTCCTTTTTAGCTTTAAATATGTTTTGTATTAACCTTATTTAGTTTTCACCAATTACAGCATCAACGGAGCCACTAGGAAACCGAGTGCTACGGAGATGGCAATAGCAAGTACGCCTGGAATGAAGAATGGATGGTTAAATACGAGTTTACCAATTCGCGTAGAGCCCGTATCGTCCATTTGTACAGCCCCCAGAAGTGTTGGATATGTAGGCAATACAAAGAGTGCAGATACAGCTGCAAAGGATGCGATAATAATATAAACGGATCCTGTATTCTCTGGTGTAATACCGAGAGCTAAGATTACAGCTGGTACCAAAGCTTGTGTAGTCGCTGCTTGACTATACAACAATGTACTTGCAAAGAAGAACGCTACCGCCAATAGGAACGGATATGCTGTTACCATGCTAGAAGCGAGCGCTTTGATTTCAGGGATATGACCTTTTACAAAGGTATCACCCAACCATGCTACGCCTAGTACACAGACACAAGCGGATAAGCCGGATTTGAATGTACTTGTATTAACAAGTTCTGCTGTATCAAGCTTACAGAAGAATGTGATAGCAGCCGCAATAATCATCATAAAGCCGATGATAGCATCATTTCGACCAAAGATAACTGGTTTAATAATACCAATGTTTTTGGAAATTGCTGTTGCGTAGAATACGATACAAATGATACCAATCAAGAAAATCAATACTGAAGTTTTTGCACCAGGTTTTAAGTGGAAATCAGTGCTTTTTTCACGAGGTGGCGCCACGTGACCTGCCGCCAAACGTTCTTGATACACTGGATCAGAAGATAAATCATTATTCGCAAAGGTAGACATGATAAATGCCGTAATCATAACCCCTACAAATGTTGTGGAAATACAGATGGCGAGCAATGTAGGATAGTTAACACCATATGGCTCAAGGAACCCACTCATAGCAACTACTGCTGCCGATACAGGACTCGCTGTGATACCAATTTGACTCGCTACAACGGCGATAGATAATGGCACAGATGGCTTAATGTTTTCACTTTTCGCCACCTCTACGATTACTGGAATCATAGAGAATGCTGTATGACCAGTACCCGCTAGAATAGTTAAGAAATACGTAACAGTTGGTGCTAAATAGTTGATATGCTTAGGATTTTTACGCAAAATACTTTCAGCAATGCGCACCAAATAATCAAGACCGCCGGCTAACTGTAAGGCACAGATGGCTGCGATAGCAGACATGATAATCAGAATTACATCCCATGGAATCTGTCCCGGAAACATCCCCATACCAAGGCTTAACAACACAACCCCAAGGCCGCCAGCGTAACCGATGCCCATGCCACCTAGGCGAACACCGAGGAAGATGGCACCAAATAAAATAATAACTTGCATAATTACATAAATGTCCATACGATGACCTCCTTTATACATATATAGTATCATAGATATGCTAAATAATCATCGAATTTTGGCAATGTATAGTCTATAGTTTAAAATATGACGAAATTTCGATATGTTATGCAAAAAAACTACACCCCATTGCCTTAAACTACTAACAAAAGACAATAGGTGTAGCTTTTCAATAATTAATTTAGCATTATAAAATAATTGGGCGCATATCTTTAAGTATCCCCTCTTCCTCAGTGGCACGTTGGATACTTTCACCTACAATACGAACCATGTCCTCTAATTGTTCCACAGCGGATGCCAATGGAGGCATGAGGATAACCACGTCGCCAATAGGGCGGCAAATAAGACCTTGTTCACGGGCAAGGATTGCCACCTTAGCACCTACCGCATCATTCGGGCGATACGCTTCGTGGGTGGACACATCTTTTTCAAGTTCAATACCTACGATGAGGCCCCGCTGACGAACCTCTTTAACATGTTTCAAAGATTTAATAGGTTCTAGAGCCTTTGTGAAAGCGTCTACTTTAGCAGGCAATTGTTCAATTACCTTTTCATCACGGAATACTTTCAAAGAAGCCAACGCAACGGCACAGGCCAAGGCATTACCAGTATAGGAGTGACCATGATAGAATGTTTTCTTTTCTTCAAAGGTGCCGAGGAATGCATCGAATACGCGTTTTGTAGTCAATGTTGCCGCTAATGGAAGGTACCCACCAGTGATACCTTTGGATAAGGTCATAAAATCTGGAGATACCCCTTCATGTTCGCAAGCAAAGAATTTGCCAGTTCGACCAAAGCCAGTAGCTACTTCGTCAACGATGAGGAATACATCGTGTTGTTCTGTTAATTCACGAACGCGTTTCAAATAGCCGTGAGGCATTACGAGCATGCCTGCCGCTGCTTGCACCAATGGTTCCATAACAAGAGCTGTGATTTCATCACCTTCTTCGTTAAGGATGCGTTCCAATTCAGTCAACGACTCTTCAAAGGCTTTATCTCGATCTGCCAAATCTCTATACACACCAGGGCTTGGCAATGTTAATGGTTTAAATAATAGATTATGGAATACTTGGTGGAATAATTGAATACCACCTACGGATACAGTACCTAATGTATCCCCATGATATCCTGCATTGAGGGCAATAAACTTAGTCTTTTTCGTTTGCCCTACTTGTTGACGGTATTGGTACGCCATTTTAATAGCCACTTCGATAGCCGTACTGCCATCATCAGAGAGGAATACTTTATCTAAGCCTTCTGGAGCAAGCTCTACAAGCTCTTTACACAATTGTGCAGACGGAGGACTTACGAGGCCTAATAACGTGCTATGCGCGATTTTATCGATTTGATCCTTCAATGCTTGGTTCAATACAGGATGGTTGTGACCATGAATATTAACCCACAAGGAGGATACGCCATCGTAATACTTTTTACCGTTCTCATCGATGAGGTATACCCCCTCACCGCGTTCAATTACTACTGGTTCTTGTGCTAGCCAATCTTGCATTTGTGTAAATGGATGCCATACAAACTCGTGGTCCCATTGTGCTGCTTGTGAAAGCTGTTTCTCTGTCATTTCGTCACCTCATACTTACTAAGTTTACAAACTATAACTCTCTATCACATATACCTTATATAAACTAAATTAAGTTGCCCAATCTAAGGTATGCTAAATTACAAATTTAATACGTCTCAAAATTACTGTTAACATGTACTCAATATCACTTCTAACATATATAAAATTGCTATAGCTAATATAAAATCAGCCAATTATTATTTATAGACCTAATACTGTGTTCCATAATTCCTTAGAATCAATAAAAGATCGAGCCCAACCAAGTTGAACCTTTTGAATATCCGGACCTTGGTATGGCGGCACTACAGCTACTACAGGAACACCTGTGTAACGCTTCATATCTGCCACATTTGTTTTCAACAAAAACAGATCTACAGCTGTTGTATCATTTACGATAATAGCTTTCACCTCGATACCATGCAACTTAGCATATTCGCAAGTCAAAACGGCGCGATTAATAGATCCAAGACGACCATCTGCTACAACAATTGCTGGTAATTTGATATCTTTCATAAAATCTGTGAAAGTTTTATCTCCATAGAGAGGGGTCGTGATACCGCCTGCACCTTCTACAAAGGTTATGTCATAGCGACTCACTACATCTAATGTATGTTCTACAAGGCCATCATAGTCAATCTCGATACCAGCCAATTCCGCTGCAAGGCGAGGTGAAAAATCACCGGCAATAGCATAAGGATTCACTTCATGACGACGAGATTCAGGAATACCTGCCGAGCGCATCAAATGTGTTGCATCTTTACTCTCAAGGCCAATATTATAATTATCCTCATCCATCGTCACACATTCAGGGAAAGGAACTGCACTAGAAGACACAGGTTTCACCATACCAACAGCAAAGCCATCGTCTACAGCCATCGCCCCCAATAACCCTGTCACAAACGTCTTACCTACATCTGTATCTGTACCAATTATAGAAATACCTAACTGCTTCATACAAGGCTCCTCTCAAGCGAATACTTACTGCCGCATAGGTTAACTAATGTATATGATTAAGTTTACAATCTAATTACAATATACAGCGAAAAGGAATATATAGTCAACCTATTATTACGCTTAAGGTTTACCATAATAGGACTATATGGGGCCCGAATACATTAGTGAGACCCTAGTTAAAAATTACAGAACCTAGCTCATCGCTCCAAAGCGAGCTAAGTCGCTCTTTACTAGGTTCTGTGATTTTTATGGCTGTACTTATGTAATAGTCCCATATAGTCCTACCATCAACCTTAAATGCGAAAATAATAGGTTGGCTATATAGAGAGCAAGAAAAGGGAATGGCTAAGCCGTTCCCTTTCTTTGTTCACTCTTGATGCGACGAAATTACGCTAACTCGTTAATAGACATTCAGATTTGATGGGACTACTTCATAGGTACAGTTGGAAAAAGAACGATAACTTTTTCGTCCCTTACTCATTTGATACAGTGAATTTTGTTTTATTGATTTATGAATAGACTCGATGGGACGAGTTCACAAATACAGTTATAAAAAGAGTGATGACTAACCGATTAGCGACTTAGCTCGCTTTGGAGCGTAGAGGTTAGTCATCACTCTTTTTTACCTAAATGTAGTTATCTAACGGGGCCCATTAATTTCTCTTCCCCCTCTTGATGCGGCGAAATTACGCTAACTCGTTAATGGACATTCAGATTTGATGGGACTAATTCATAGGTACAGTTAGAAAAAGAACGATAACTAACCGATTAGCGACTTAGCTCGCTTTGGAGCGTAGAGGTTAGTTATCGTTCTTTTTCACCTAAATGTACAAATCAACTTGGGCCCAATCAAATCTTAGCCTAAATTTCAAGGTAGCGGAATTCGCCTGTATCAGGATCCATCATGCCTCCATAGAAGCCCATTCCTTTTGGAAATAGTGGATGGTGGCGTAGGAAGTTAACTGTATAAATTACATTGTCTTCAGAGATATGGAATCGATCCATCCAGTCGATAAGGCCCGGTTCGATCATGCGAATAGCATCTTCACTGATACCTTTCGCTTTCATAGATTCCATGAATGTAGTAGCAGAAAAATCGATCATACCGCAGTTTTCATGACCGATGATTAGCACATCTTCAATTTCCATACCATAGGTAGCAACGAGCAAGCTTTGCACTATGTTATCGATAGGTTGTGTTACACTATTTCCTGCAGTTTTGATGACAATTATCTCACCTCGATTAAAGCCTAGTGCTTCTTCTAGCATACCTACTAAGCGGGTATCCATACAAGTTACGATGCCTAACTTTTTTGTAGGATGGCTTGTTAGCCCCGCCTTTGGTAGCTCAGGGTGTTGTTTCACATATTCTTTATTGGTTTCAATTATTTTTGTAATATCAATCATAAGGGTCCTCACTTTATATACTCTATTTCCACCTGAAATAGATTCTATTCATTATATACACCTTATTCATCACAAAACAAGTTTAAATTTCAACTTATAAATTATTATTATGAATTTTACGATTATATAAAATCTTTAACTCAATAATATTAACTCCTATCTTATAATTTGTTTTTATTTATATTAATCATATAAAAACTTCAAAAATGCGATGAATATTCTGTATAATTCTGACATATATAGTAGATTTTAAAACCCTTCCTATGGTACTATTAACACTATAGAAAGCAAACGCCACATGATACCGCATATGACGTGAACTGTATGTACAGTAAGGAGGTTTTATAATGGGTATCAATCAAAAAACGTTGCCAGGCATTTTGCTCTGTGCCATTCTCGCTATTCCTTGTTGGCTACTAGGACAGCAATTTCATCTAGTAGGTAGTCCAATCTTTGCCATCATTTTAGGTATAATTATCGGTTCTATCTTCACCTCTTGGAAACGGGAAAAAACAGGTGCTGGCATTGGATTTACATCCAAAAAGATTTTACAGTGGGCCGTTATTTTGTTGGGCTTTGGTCTTAACATTACACAGATTCTACATGTAGGTTGGATTTCTTTACCTGTCATCATTTCTACCATCGCTACATCGTTAATCGTATCCTATGTTATTTATCGATTAACCCATATTGACTCTAACTCAGCTGTTCTCATCGGTGTTGGTTCATCCATTTGTGGTGGTTCCGCTATTGCTGCAGCGGCACCAGTTATTAAAGCAGAGGATCATGATATTGCACAAGCAATCTCTGTTGTATTCTTCTTCAATGTGGTAGCCGCCTTCGTATTCCCTCAATTAGGCGACGCCATTGGGCTCTCTAACATGGGCTTTGGATTGTTCGCTGGTACTGCAGTTAACGATACTTCTTCTGTAACAGCAACAGCTGCTGTATGGGATAGTATGAAAGGTACGGGCACTCAAGTTTTGGAATATGCTACTATCGTAAAGCTAACACGTACCCTAGCTATTATTCCTATATGTTTAGGCCTCGCTAGTTATCAAGTATACAAAGCCAAGAAAAATGCCTCTCAGACAGATGGTGCAAACGTTAGTATTGCTAAGATTTTCCCAAGATTTGTTTTATACTTTGTACTTTGCTCCCTTATTACAACAGCATTATCCTATGCTAATGTAGATATTCAATTCTTGAGTATCTTCAAAACAATTTCCAAATACTTTATTACAATGGCTATGGTAGCAATCGGCCTTAATACAAATATTGTAAAATTATTAAAATCCGGCGGCTCTGCTCTAACCTTAGGTGCTTGTTGCTGGATTGCTATTTCTGCCGTAAGCCTTATGGCACAACATATAATAGGTTTATGGTAGAAAATATACATATATTGTATATTATGTTATAATTATATATGAATAGAATAGTAAGGACCCCTCCAGTAATGGAGGGGTTTCGTGCTACTATTCACCTTATTAGTACTTTATCATACCATAGTCAGGAGGGTTAATATGTACTTCTTACAAGGACTTCTTGTCGGCCTCGCTACGTTTGCCCCTGTTGGCATGCAAAACCTCTTCATTATTAATACGGCCTTGGTGCAACCTGTCCGTCGCATTATATTGACGCTAATCATACTAGCGTTTTTTGACATGAGTTTAAGTGCTGCCGCCTTCTATGGTATTGGTGCCGTTCTTGAAATGTGGCCACTCACAAAGCTCATAGTTCTCCTCTTTGGGGGCCTCCTCATTGTTTATATGGGCTTTAATATATTTAAAACTGAACCAGACATGCGCAATGTGGACACACATATTCCAATTAGAAAAATTATTGTCTCAGCCATTGCGGTATCATGGGGCAATCCTCAAGCCATTCTAGATGCGACAATGATGCTCGGTGCTTTTCAAGCTAATATTCCAAAAGAAAGCATCTACCACTTCTTCGCTGGTTTCTTAGTTATGACACCAATTTGGTTTGGTTCTCTAGCTACTACAATGCATCTACTAGCTAAAAAAATTAAAATTACTCATATGGCATGGATTAACCGTTTCTGTGGTTCGGTTCTCGTCATTTACGGTATCAAACTATGTATTGATGGCTTCATGATGTTAAGAGACTTTTTGTAAGGTTATAGTCATAGATACAAAGAAAAGTCTAAATCACTAATACCATCATAACTATATAAGAAAAATACAAATAGATGATGTACAAAAAAGAAAAAAGTCGTTAGCAAGTTGCTAACGACTTTTTCATTTATAATCTCATTTATAATTCTTCAAGTACCTGCCGGAACATATCTCTAAGAGCTACAATATACGAATTATTTTGATTTCGTTGCGATATAAAGTAGTAGTGGCGTTCCATAGGTTTACTATGATTCGTCAACACCTTACGTTCGATACCTGGCATAGGATCTGTTAAGTATTTAAAACAATCTAATAGTAATAGCCCTTGCTGCCCTGCAACCAGGTATCGTGCTTCTTCTAACGTACGAGCATAAGCGAAGGCACCATTATAACCTATGGCCTTACGATAGTGTTCCTCTTCAGACAAGGTATATTTCCCGCGACACAATAAAATAAGTGGTAAATCATCGATATGCTTTAGTTCTACACAATCTTCATTAGTATATCCTTGTGGTACCTCTATAAATGTAGTGGCTTTATCAATTAAATGACTTTCAAAATCATCAGACAAAATTTGCCATTGATCATTAAATACTACATCTACACGACGATCGCTGAGCATGCCATATAGCTCTTCATGACTGCCGCTGTACATACGAATATCTAAATTTTTATAACGCTTTGCCATGCGAATCACAGTTTGCTGCATAGCAATCCCACTATAACGGTTCAAATAGCCAATGCGCAAACTCACCCGTGCATCTGTACCAATGCGCGTCGTTTCTACCTTAATATCATGGAACCGTTCTAATAACTTCTTACCAGATCGATATAAATATTGTCCTGCTGGTGTTAGATGAAAGCTTCGTTTCTCTCGAACCATTAATTCAACACCAAGGCTATTTTCAAGAGCCTTGATTTGCTGAGATATAGCAGATTGAGATACATATTGCTCTGTTGCAGCTTGTGTAAAACTGTTATTATCTACTACACATACAAAATACTCTAATTGTTTTAATAACATAACGATGCACTCTCATCTCTCTTACGGATTAGACAAATCAATACCTTTGAAACATTTCGCAACATATAGCCCCATATTGGAGTTTGCTATACGTTTTCTCTACATAGTATCTTACATAGAATCTATAGTATCTATCGATTCTCTACATAATACTAAATATATTTAACTATGTCTAAAACGGTGAAAGCAGATCAGCTATGATGATTAACTTTCACTAGGAATAACTAAACTACGATAAATAAACAGGGCCGCTACAAAGAATATAGCTGCTGTAGACCAAAAGACCGCCCCATACCCAAAGGCGCGAGCAATCATACCACTAAGGACAGGCCCCAATACATTTCCCATCATGGCTACACTCGACACCGCACCAAATACGATACCTCGGCGCTCAATAGGAACAGCCTTGGATATGAGCGTATTGGCAATCGGTGTAATAAAGCCCATGAAGAATCCTGCAATGGCACGGAATATGCCAAGGCCCCATATACTAGGCATTATATATTGAAGTATAAACAAAGACCCTACAGCCCATGTAGCAGTAAAAACAATACGAGGCATGGTTAAACGTTCTGTTATCTTGCCAATGGAGATTGAAGCTAAAGCACTAAACAAACCGGCGCCAAAAATAATTATACCAACAATGGTGGCTACAAACTCATCATTCATATGCATATAGTGCTTAATGTATAGTGGTAAAATAGGACCAATACCGGTAATACCAAAATTACATAAGAACAATAGCCCTACCAAGAGGCGAACACGAGGTATGACCAAAAAGGATTTAATTAGAGACAGCTGCGACTCTCTAGCATCTACCTTATGCTCAAACTGTAGATTAGGCATGAATAGATAAATTCCCAACATACAAAGCCCTGTTAAGGCTGAGAACATAACAAATGGCGCGCGATAACCTAACAAGTCCGCTGCCAAACCACCCATAAGCGGTCCAAAAACGAGGCCCATAACCATGGAGGCTTGATATAAGCCCATCGCCCAAGGCACCTTATCCTCAGGGGTTATGAGAATAATAATAGCCAAGCCTATCGGAACATATCCCCCCACCACGCCTTGCAAAATACGTAACATCAATAACTGCCATGGTGTTTGTGTAAAAGCACAGGTACCAACCGTAACCATCAGGGTAAACAAGATAAACATCATTACCTTACGCGGACCAAGCTGATTTGCCTTACGCGACCAATAGGGAGCACTAAGAGCCACCATACAAGGCGTTACACCTGATACAAGGCCTGCCCACATGGCCGCTTCTCCTGGATCATGAAGACCTAGCTCAGCTAAAAATAACGGAAGGAAGGATAATACACCGATAATTGTTATACCCCCACCAACCTGTATAGTACAGATTAGGTATATAATTCGTTTCCAAGAAGAATCCATAATATCCTTCTTTCCTATTTGAAATTACCTATAAAGGTAGTAATATACATATCGATATGAGCTAAAGTATACTATAATACAAAAAAATGTTTATAGAACAGATTTTTACTCTTACCTCAAAAGAATGCAATAGCATATATTTACATAAATCCATAGAATATATACTTATGATTCTATTGTATCGCAAACGACAAAAAAAGACCATCGCTTATACCCATTAGGGCCAGAGATGGTCTCTTTTATCATGTGGTTCCCCTACTTTTACTAAAGAAAGAGATGCCTACGATATATTATTTTTGTTTGAACATCCAATAAATATAGTAAATAACAAGCGCATAAGTTACTACGTCAAATACAGGCAAGAATGGTACCATTTTAGATAAACGGCCAAATCCATGAACATGGATATTTGCCGCAATAATGGCAATTAGATTCAAGCGATGAATCCAGATTGCTTTTTTACGGGATACAGATTTTGCCATATTGCCTACCCAAGGTGTTAAGTATAATACCGCAAAGATAAGAGCAATAAACATAGCCACAAGAGAAATATAGCCGCCCCAGAAGCCTAAGAAGGATTTCAAAGCTTTCAAGAAGTATACATACCAGTGTGCACATACGAGAACAACACTAACAATACCTACGATGCGATGAACTTCAAACATTTCTTTTGGATTATATCGTTTGATAAACCATTTTGGTTTTGTTGCAATGTATGTTAATACAAGCCATGCCACATAAGGAATAAGTCCTAAGTGAACCTTCCAGTTGCCGAATGGTCTACCACCTGTTACATAACCATATTCCACCATACCCATAAATATTAGGGATAAAACTGCAATCCAAATTAAAATATGGTATTTACTCTTAAACTGTTTTTTTACAACTTCTGCCATAATAAACCTCTCTATGTCCTATACGATCTACAAGTATACATCTAGTTTGGCCTAATGTAGCATGCTAATAAAACACTCTCACCCTATAGCATTCTACTTAGAACTAATTACTGATTAAATTAGAATCCAATTATTACATTAGAATTTGAAGTTAAGATCCGCACGATAGTAATCATTTACGCGATTGCCTTCTTGTGTTTTAGCATTGAAACCGTAGTATGCATTAATGCCAATATTTTTCTCTGGTGCATAAGATGCGCCCAACTCCCACGCCTTATAACCTTCAAAACGCGTTGTTTTTTGTAAATCATTAGATTCGTATTTTTGTGTTTTGAAAATCGGTGCATTTTTAGCTTGATCGTAGTAATCTAAGCCTACTGCCCAAGAATTCTTTTTATCAATTTTGTAGTTGCCCCATTTAGCGCCTACATTCCAAATATCAGAATCACTCAAGCCTGATGCTTTAACCCACTCACCGTGAACATCAAGTTTACCTACATTATATTTCGCATTGAAGCCATATACATTATCAAAGTCATTATTTTTCTTGCCATTACCCATGCGTACATTCGCTGTACCTACATGAGCAAGCATACCACCAAAGCTAAAGTGATTATTTACAGCCACATTAGCATTCACAATGCTCACATCACCGTTATTTTCCTTGGAAACTTTTGCAAAACGGCCTGCTGTCATATAACCATAAGCACCATTCAAAGTAACTTTTTTACCAAGTTTAGCTGTAGCACCTACACCATCAAAGTTTGAACTATAAATCAAGCCACCACCAAATTTTTGGGTATAACGACCAGCATCAACTACAACATTTTTACCAAATTTGTGCTCTACATAAGCTAAATCCCAATTAGCTTGTGCTGTTTTAGAGCTATCACCTAACTCTATAGCACCTGTTGTAATACGAGCTTTCACAGATGTATTTTTATTAACCTTTGCATCTAGGCCTAAACGTACACGGGCTGTGATTTTATCTTCGTAATCATAACCATCGCCACCCTCTTTGCCGATGTAGTTGATACGAGCATCACCAGTAACTTTAACATTACCTACACGGTCTTCCAATTTAGCTACACGTACGCCCAATGTATTTAATTCATTGGAAAACTCATCTGCTAAGCGATTCAACATAGCTTGTTGTTCTGCATTGGCACGATCTTGATTAGCCATACCTTTTGCAATCATTTGAGCCATTTCATAACGGGTAATGTTATTTTGACCTTTGAAAGTTCCATCAGGATAACCATTAATAATACCTGCTGTAGCCAATTGATCTACAGCTTGATATGCCCAACTATCAGATGGAACATCAGAAAATGGGTTAACAGCAAAGGCTGTAGCCACACCCATCATGGCTGCTACTGCAAAAGCACTAGTCATTTTACGTTTAATCATAATAAACCTCACACACGAATAATAACAAGAAATAAAATGAATAGATAATGAATATATGACTCTGATTATCATTATCATATTTAACATACAGATAATATCAATTTTCATTAAGGTAGTAAATAGAAAATGTATATCAATCTCACAATCATTTATGCATCAAACTGATAATATAGAATATTGAATTCCTTAGAAACTAAAAATATAACAAAAAAATCCCCTCTGTATAACACAGAAGGGATTTTATCAATTCATATTATTTCTTTTTTAACATCAAGTAAATGCAGTAAAGCACAAGTCCGTATGTAATGATATCAAATACTTGTAAGAATGGTACCATTTTGGAAATGCGATTAAAACCATGAATATGTATATCTGCTGCAACTAATGCTACAAGATTTAAACGGTGTAGCCAAATGCCCATATTACGACCAGAAGCGGTAACTTTTCTAAGTTTTGGCGTTAAGAACGCAAGGCCAGAAATAGTGGCGATACTAAAGGAAGTAAGAGCTACATAACCACCCCACCAACCTAAGATTGATTTAGCAGCTTTACCAAAATAAAGGTATAAATGGAACGCAATAACAGCTACAGTAGCAATACCCAATGCACGGTGCACCTTATACATGTCACCTAAATTATAGCGGCTTGTAAACCATTTAGGGCGAGTCGCTAAATAAGTCATAACAATCCATACACACCATGGCACAAGGCCTGTGTAAACTTTGTAGTTACCAAAAGCACGGCCACCAACCATGTAACCCCACTCTAATAAACCGATCATAATTAAGGAGAATACAGCAATCCATATAAAGATATGGTAAATACTTTTTTGCTGTTTTGTTGTTACTTGATCCATCATATACCTCTCTAAATAACATCTAAAAATTAATCTATACGATATAGTTTATCATTTAAATCGAATTTTGTAGATTACTTATATTAGATAGATAGTATTTATTATAAGAATAATTCTAAAATAAAATATCTATTATGGTAATTCTAAGCTTATTACAACAAACAATATTCTTCTCTACTGAGAGTAAAATACAATCTAATACAGAATAAGTAAATAAAAAGCCCCTTGTAGTTGTGAGCATATGCTTTCACTATTACAAGGGGCTATAGATTGATTAATCCTATTATATCTAGGCGTACAAATCAATCATCATCCTAATTATTTTTGATCACGTTTACGATATACGATGAACGGACGTGTTAAGTAGTTGAGTGGAACACTCAAGCAGTGTACCAAACGGCTGAATGGGAAGATAATAGCCACTACCATCCAAGCCAACATGTGGAATTTAAACATGAATGGTACGCC
Organism: Veillonella parvula; assembly: GCF_040094895.1. GTDB lineage: Bacteria > Bacillota > Negativicutes > Veillonellales > Veillonellaceae > Veillonella > Veillonella parvula_L. The sequence goes on from NZ_JBBNGV010000002.1 coordinate 229,660, forward strand.
TTCCATCAAGGATGGATCTGGCATAAAGGATAGCAAGCTACGGAACCAAGGGCCGATGGATACGCGGTAATCAAAGAAACCAGATGCATTAAGCAATGTACCAGCCATACCGCTGAAAATAGCTAATGTTAAGAACAAATATAACCATTTATCGAGGCCAGATGTGTTAACTTTCATAGCAGGCACAGTAAAGCGGCGTTTCATCAAGAGCAAGAAGCCTACGATGAAGATGATACCAGCTACAGCACCCATATATAATGCACCTTCATGGTACATATGGTCATTGATACCAATAGCAGCAGTCCAAGCTTTAGGTACTAATACACCTACTACGTGACCGCCGATAACGCATAGCAAGCCAAAGTGGAACAATGGATTAGCGATGCGCAATTGTTTTTTCTCTAAAAATTCACTCGATTTTGTAGTCCAGTTTCTTTCAAAGTAGAAGAAACGAACCAAAGTACCTACGATTAAGAAGGTGAATGCGATGTAAGGCAAAGCGCCCCAAAGGAATAGATTCATCGTGCACCGTCCTCCAATCCATTTGCAACAGACAAGATAATATCAAACAAGAATGCATAAGGCAGTTTAGCCTCAATGAAGCGTTCTCTAATGTATTCCAATTTTGGCTTACAATAGTCGTAAATTTCTTTTGATTTTTCATCATCGATAACGGCACATAGCTCAAGAAGTGCTGGAATATAATCAGGCATTTCTTTTGGCAAATCATAGTCGTTTTCGAGGAAGAAAGCTTTAAATTTTACGAGTTCTTCCGCTTGTTCCCCTGTACCTTGTAACTCATACGTCGATAAATACATAGTTGTATTTTGACTAAAATCAAAGGTACGAACATATTGGTCTTCAAATTCTTTTTTATCGGATTCCTCTACATAGTCGAAGAATTCTAATAAACCTTGGCGAAGTTGAGGATGCCCAACGGATTGGGCGTCCTCTCTCCATTCAGGTAATTCGTTATACCATTGTTCATCAGGATAGCGTAGAAGAAATGACGCAATAAGAGCGATTTTCTGAGCATCCTTCATTATTGACATCCCCCTGTAGGGCAAGCAAAGCCGCGATTTTGTTGCATTTCTAGGCGACCTTCGCGAGATACTTTAACATCAGATGGGATAACAAAGCGATCATTGTATTTGGACAATGCCAACAATTTATACATAGCGTACATTTGATCTTCTGTTAAATCAACTTTGTGTTCGATAGGACCATCACCTGTTTCACGACGGCGCATGTATTCACGCATGTCGAGAACACGTTGCAATGTACGAGCTAAGATTTCTGTGTTACCTGCTGTAAACAGATTAGCTAAGTACTGTACAGGCACGCGCATTTCGTGTGCATCTGGCAAGTATACATCAGATGTTACACGTTGCAAGATTGGGCTGAGTGGTGGCACATACCAAACCATTGGCAATGTACGGTACTCAGGATGCAATGGCAATGCCACGCCCCATTCTTTTACAAGTTTGTATACAGGAGATTTTTGAGCTGCTTTAATCCATGCTTCGGAGATACCTTCTGCACGAGCTGCTTTGATAACCTCAGGATCATGAGGATCCAAGATTAACTCTACTGTATTTTCGTAAATATCTTGTTCATTTTTTGTAGCTGCCATTTCTTCGACTTTGTCCATGTCGTAGAATACAACACCTACGTAGCGCATACGACCTACGCATGTTTCAGCACAGATTTGAGGCAAGCCATTTTCCAAACGTGGGTAACAGAATACGCATTTTTCAGCTTTATTTGTTTCCCAGTTGTAGAAGATTTTTTTGTATGGGCAAGATGGAACACAATGTCTCCAACCGCGACATACGTCTTGAGATACAAGAACTACACCATCTTCATCGCGTTTGTAGATTGCGCCAGATGGACATGCAGCTACACATGCAGGGTTCAAGCAGTGGTTACAAAGACGTGGCAAGTAACGCATGAATACTTCTTCGTAGTCAAATACGATATCTTCGCCCATCTTAGCCAAGTTCACATCGGAACGAGCATGTTGACCACCTGCTAAATCGTCATCCCAGTTAGGGCCCCAAGTAACTTCCATTTTTTGTTTAGTCACAAGAGAGCGAGGACGAGCAACTGGTTGGTTGTTTTTACGACCACCATGAATCAATGTTTCATAGTCATATGTCCAAGGTTCGAAGTAATCCTTCAATTCTGGTTGTTCAGGATGGAAGAATAATTTCATCAAACGGTTTGTTTTAGAACCTGTAGAAAGAGCCAATTTACCAGAATTATCTAATGTCCAGCCGCCTTTCCATTTTTCTTGGTCTTCCCAATGACGTGGGTAACCTACGCCTGGGCGAGTTTCCACGTTATTGAAGTACATATATTCCGCGCCTTCGCGGTTCGTCCATGTATTTTTACAAGTGATAGAGCATGTATGACAACCCAAACACTTATCCAAATTTAGGACCATAGATACTTGAGCCTTAATCTTCAAGCCAATCTACCTCCTTCATTTTACGAGCCACAATTGTCATATCACGTTGGTTACCAGTTGGGCCATAGTAGTTAAAGCCATAGCTCAATTGGCCATAACCGCCGATCATGTGTGTCGGTTTCATGTGAATATGAGTTGGTGCATTATGCGTACCACCGCGTTGTTTCTTAACCTTCGCGCCAGGAACGTTGATGTGACGGTCTTGGGAATGGTGCATATAGGAAATACCGCGAGGAATACGTGGGGAAACTACAGCACGAGCTGCAACGATACCGTTTTTGTTGAAAGCTTCTACCCAATCATTATCTTTAACGTCAATTTCTGCTGCATCATCTTCGTTGAGCCAAATTGTTTGACCACCACGGAACAATGTCAACATTTGTTGGCTATCGAAATACATACTATGTGTAGACCACTTATGATGTGGTGTTAAGTATTTCAATGTGATTTCAGGGATACCTTCTTGTTTGTAGTCACCTTGTACTGGTTTATAGGACAATACAGGTTTGTACAACGCCATAGCTTCACCGTAATCACGCATCATTTCATGGTCACAATAGAAGGATTGACGACCTGTTACGGTACGGAATGGTACTTTATCTTCTGTAGATGTTGTAAATGGAGAGTAACGACGGTTTTTATCGTTCTTACCAGTACTTGTTACAGAGCTAATGATGAAGCGTGGTTGGCGAACCATATCATCGAAAGTAATTTTTTCTTGTTCGCGACCTTTTGCGTTCTTTTCAAGACCAGAAAGACCTGTTTTTTCTTCCATAGCTTTCCAAGAGCGAACAGCCAATTTACCATTTGTACAAGAAGATAATGTTAATACAACATTACAAGCTTCCTTACATTCGTAAATGCTAGGACGGCCATGAGAAATGAATTCTGGATTATCGATGATACCATTTTGATCATATAATGTCTTGTATTCATCAGATACATCCCACGCCATGCCATGAGCACCCATTTTATTTTCGATATTAGGTCCCAACGCAATGTATTTTTCAAAGATTTTACTGTAATCACGTTTTACATGAACAAGGTTCGGCATTGTTTTACCAGGAATTGGTTCACATTCGCCTTTGCTCCAGTCAAGAACCTTACCTTCTGGTTGTGCCACTTCACCTGGGCTGTCATGACCAAGAGGTAATGCTACGATATCTTCATATTCTGTGAAGCCAGACTCTTTCGCTACGCGAGATACTGTTTCTGCAAGGGTACGGAATGTATCCCAGTCAGATTTAGTTTCCCATGCGCAATCAACAGCTGCTTGGAATACGTGTACATATGGATGCATGTCTGTAGAAGACAAGTCTTCTTTTTCATACCATGTAGCAGCTGGGAATACGATATCAGAGTATAAGCCTGTAGAAGCCATACGGAAGTCGATATCGATTAAGAGGTCAAGCTTACCAGCTTCATCTGCTTCGCGCCATTTGATTTCTTCTGGTTTTACTGGTGCATCATCATCTTCAAGAACACCATGTTTTGTACCAAGTAAATGTTTTAAGAAATATTCATGGCCTTTAGAGGAAGAACCGATAAGGTTTGCACGCCATACAAACAAGTTGCGTGGGTGGTTTTCTTTAGCCGCTGGATCTTCTACGCAGAATTGTAATTCTTTGTTTTTCAATGCTTGCGCCACATATTGATTGATTTCTGCTTCTGTACCAGCACCTGCTGCACGAGCATCGTTAATCAATTCTTGGCTACCTTTATTGAAAGTAGGGTAAGATGGCAACCAACCTAAACGTGCAGCCAATACGTTGTAATCACCAGGGTGACGGTAACGAGGTTTAGCTAATTTAGACACGCGGTCTGCCAAATCGATGCAATCAGAACGATATTGTTCTGTAGCAAAGTAGAACCAAGATGTACCATTTTGCAAACGAGGAGCTTTACTCCAGTCGTTAGCTGTCATGATACCGCCCCAGCCTTCAACAGGACGAAGTTTTTCTTGACCTACGTAGTGAGCCCAGCCACCACCGTTAACACCTTCTGTACCACAGAACATGATGAGGTTCAAGATTGTGCGGTAAATGATATCTGCATGGTACCAGTGGTTAATACCACCACCCATGATAATCATGGAGCGACCTTTAGTTTTTTCTGCATTATCTGCAAATTCACGAGCTGTAGCAATAGCGATATCTGCTTTTACGCCAGTGATTTTTTCTTGCCATGTAGGTGTGTAAGGAGTGTCATCAGTGTAAGCTTTAGCCACTTCACCGCCGATACCACGATCGATACCATAGTTAGCAAGAATAAGATCGTATACAGTAGTCACTTTCACAGGACCATCAACAGTTTGTACTGTAATAGTTGGAATAGCGCGTTCAATAATGCCTTCGTGCTCTTCATCACCAAAGTATGGCAATTTAACAACAGTCACATCTTCCCGTTGATCAAATACGGATAAACGAGGATCGATTTTAGCCCCTGTATCACGATTTTCAAGACGTAAGTTCCATTTCTCAGGATGTGTGTGACGTTCACCCATTGTACCATTAGGAACAACGATTTCATTTGTCAATTCATCAATCAATACCATTTGGAAGTCAGCGCCTTCCTCTTGGCGACCTAAGTCCTTAGCATTCAAGAAACGACCTGGTTGTACTGTACCATTGATTTCTTCAACGCGTACAAGGAATGGCATATCTGTAAATTCTTTTGCATACTCTTTGAAGTACGGAGTTTCTTTGTCGATGTAATATTCTTTTAGGATAACGTGACCCATTGCCATTGCAAGAGCCGCATCGGTACCAGCTTTTACATTGAGCCATGCATCGGAAGAAGTTGTAGATTCCGCATAGTCAGGAGACACGGATACTACTTTAGTACCTTTATAACGAACCTCTGTCAAGAAGTGAGCATCTGGCGTACGGGTCAACGGTACGTTAGAACCCCACGTCATGATGTAACCAGCATTATACCAGTCACCAGATTCAGGTGTATCAGTTTGTTCACCCCAAACTTGAGGGCTGGAAGGTGGCAAATCGGCATACCAGTCATAGAAGGACAATGGTGTGCCACCCATCAAGTTAAGGAAACGAGCCCCTGCTGCATAGGACAACATGGACATCGCAGGAATTACAGAGAAGCCTGCGTTGCGGTCAGGGCCATATGTTTTTGCTGTATATAGTAAGGATGCTGCAGTAATTTCTGTTGCTTCATCCCATGTGGAGCGCACAAAGCCACCCATACCACGGGCTGACTTATATTTTTTCGCTTTTTCAGGATCTTCTACGATAGATTTCCAGGCTTCGATTGGATTCTTAGCATGCTTCTTCGCTTCTCTCCAAAGCTCGACCAATTCGCCACGTACATAAGGATATTTTACGCGCAAAGGGCTATAAAGATACCAAGAGAATGTTGCACCACGAGGGCACCCACGTGGTTCATAATCTGGCATATCATCTGGTGTTTCAGGGTAGTCAATTGCTTGATTTTCCCAGGCTACAACACCGTTTTTAACATAAATATTCCAGCTACAAGAACCAGTACAGTTTACGCCATGTGTTGTGCGGACAACTTTATCGTAAGACCAACGGTCACGATAATAATTTTCCCATTCACGACCTCCATCTTCTGTGATTTGATGGCCGTTTGGAGATACTTCCTTCTTGCGAAGAAACTTAAACTTTTGAGACAACAAGCTCATCTCGTGTCCTCCTTCAAAACTACAAAAAAATCCCTTGTGCTAGATGTGCTAACACAAGGGAGAAAATCCTGTTATTCGATATTACTAATATTAGGGTCAATACCATCAACCTCTAAATCAAGTAATCCGATTAAAGCGTCAAAATCACAGATTACTAGATGGTGTTTGTCATAGGCTACATAGCCTAACTTACGTAACTCACTTAACATGCGATTTAAACTTTCTCTTGATGTGGCAGCAAACTCAGCCAATTCTTGATTTGTTAGGGCAATATCAATAAAGATACCATCCTCGCGCTTTACACCATAACTATTGGCTAAGCGCAACAAGGTAGAATAGAATGCTCCCTTCTTGCCGTAAAGTAGCAAGTCTCGGTATTTTGCCTGTTGACGACGCATATGTAAAGTGTAGATTTTCATCATTGCAATAGCCAATGAATGGTCTTTTGCAATAGCCCCTTCCAACACATCATAGCGTATACAATAAACAGAGCAATCCTCCCGAGCAATGGCGTTGAACACATATGTTCTAGTGTTCTCCTCATACAACGGAACCTCACCAATTACATTATTCGGCCCTACTAAACGCAACGCAAAAATGTGTCCGCTAGCTTCGAACTTCTTAATGCTCATTCTACCTTTTACTACTACGTAAAAGTATTCTGCCTTGTCCCCCTCACGGAAGAGAAAATCACCTTTTTTAAGATGTAGTTCCTCACCCGGCAAAGCAAGCAATTGGTTAATTAATTCTTGATCCATACCATTATCACTCCACAGTACTTTTATAACAAAATCCATTAGTTATACTAATCTATTTATAGTAAAAGTACGTATACTATATACTTTTTCGTATATATATGATTATTATAACTTATTAATTTCAGAATATGTGTGTTTTACATCACATTCACAAAAAAAATTACACTATATAATATATCTGTGATGTAAGACATTGAAAAATATTAATGCTACAATAATTATAACGCAGTTTTGTAAGTAAATCGAATGCTTTCTATGGAAATTCTTTAGATTTTAATATATATATAATCTTATATATTTTTCTTGTCTACGTGTATAGTTGTTACAGTAAGGAGAAGTTCAAAATGAACGAACTAAAAATGCCTCAAGTAGGTGCAAGCCGCAGCGAAATCGTGGCTAATTGGCAACCGGAGAATCCGGAATTTTGGGAAAAGTTTGGCAAAAAAATTGCTAAACAAAACCTCGTTATATCCACTATTGCCTTAACACTTTCATTCTGTGTTTGGTACTTATGGGCAACCATTGCGGCTCAGCTAAATAGCGCTGGATTTAACTTTACTACTGATCAATTATTTACATTGGCTGCCTTACCAGGCCTAGTAGGTGCCACATTGCGATTTGTATACACATACATGCCAGCACTGTTAGGCGGTAAAAACTGGACATTTATTTCCACAATTATCTTATTAGTTCCTGTTGTGTGGCTCGGCTTTGCTGTACAAGATACAACAACTTCTTATGCGACATTTATGATTTTAACAGCCCTTATCGGTTTAGCAGGTGCCAACTTCTCATCCTCTATGGCATACATTGGTAACTTCTTCCCTAAATCTGAAAAAGGCACAGCTCTTGGTATCAACGGTGGCGTTGGTAATCTTGGCATTTCTGTAATCTACTTCCTAGCTCCATTTGCTATGGGATCTGCGGCTTTAGGTAGTGTATTTGGTGTAACGCCAACAATTATTAAGGGTAACGCAGTATATCTAGCTAATGCAGCTTTCATGTGGGTTGTACCTCTTGTTGTTATCCTTGCATTGATGACTCGCTTCATGGATAACCTACCTCTAGAAAAACCAAATCCTAAAAACCTCGTACAAATCTTTGGTAACAAGCACACATGGGCGTTAACATTGCTCTATACATGTTCTTTCGGTGCATTCTCTGGTTACGCAGCAGCACTTGGTCTATTAGTAGGCAAAGAATTCCCTGAAATTCCATTTGCTTCTATCGCATTTGTAGGTCCACTCGTAGCAGGTGCCCTTCGTCCTGTGGGTGGTTGGTTAGCAGATAAAATCAATAGTGGTACAAAAGTTACCTTTATTAGTCTTATCGGCTTATGTGCATCTACCGCATTAATTGCAGTTGGTGTAGATATGCACAACTTCCCATTCTTCTTTGCAATGTCCGTATTAACCTTTGTATGCTGTGGTTTTGCTACCGGTGCAACATTCCGTATGATTCCACACGTATTTAGCAATCCATTGCTCTCCTCTTTAATTACAGGTTTCGTAGCCGCTGTAGCTGCATACGGTGCCTTCATTACACCTAAGATTTTTGGCTTTGTATATTCCATGTTCGGCAATATTCACCCAGCCTTTGCTGTATTACTTGCGTTCAACCTTGTAACTGTATCTGTGTGCTACTGGTTCTATGTGCGTAAAGGTGCAAACATGAACGTATAATTTTCTGGAACAGAAAATTATACGTTTACTGAACAGTACAACAAAATATAATTCACTTTTCTATACTAAGTGATAAAAGAAACCATGCATCTCTCCTCCATACTTATCAGGTCTGCGGCCTAGGGCCTTGATCTCGTAAGTCGGATCGATGCGGGGTTCTCTTTTATAAAAATATAGCCATTAATAAGATAATCGAATATAGTGAATTATATTTTACACAGTACAGTAAAAAGAATACAAAAATTTTTTGTTTAAAATTTTAGCCTTCATTTTAGAGGGAAAAAAAGGGACTGCAACGCAGTCCCTTTTTATTATCCAAAGATTTCTTCTAGTAGTGCATCATCGATGATGGTACCAACATAGAAGTCGCTGAAGATGCCGTATTTTGCACTGGCTACTTCGAAGCGCATATCGTATACGATTTTTTTGAATTGGATGTCGTCATTACTAAAGATGGTAATGCCCCATTCCCAGTCGTCTAGGCCACAGCCACCTGTAGTGAATTCAGATAAAACGTCTAAATATGTTTTACCAAGTTCGCCATGAGATTTCATTAATGCACCACGTTCTTGAGGTGGTAGCATGAACCAGTTATCATCACCTTCGCGTTTTTTAGACATATTATAGAAACAGATATATTTATCGCGAGGTACATGAGGATATAGTTTTTGGTTAACTTCCTCTGTATCGAGTTTAGCCTTAACATAGGTGCTTACTTCTGTTACAGATGTATAAGAGTATGTTTGTACTAATACGCTTGCAATGGCAAGACGGCGGAATTTACGTTCTACTTGAGCCAAGTATTCAAGGGATGGGCCGAGAATCCATAGAATTAAATCCCCTTTTGCTCCATTACAATCATAGAATGCATAGCTACCTTCTTTAGCTTGATGTTTAGCTTCAAGGTCAGCTAAGAATGCTTTTAATTCATTGCGCGCTGCTACTTTTTCATCCTCTGTAAAACAGTTCCATGCGCTGAAATCCATGGCAAAGACCATGTGTTGGCTATGCCAACCTTCTACTGTAGGGATTGCTTTTCCCATTATGATCACTCCTATCTATGGTGATTATATCAAAATAATAATGTATATCTATAATTACGGAAATCAAAAGACTCCACTTACTATTATAGCATATAGAGTCTTTTCAATTTAGTTTCTATTGAGATTTTTTATTAGTATATTCTTTAGTTAAGACTAAACTACTGCTTTTAGGCTAAGATAATCCTATGCCTCTTAATACTATACTAACTCTTTTAAGCAAGTCACTATCTTACTTGTCATTCACAAGTTTTTCTACGAGTTCTTTTGCTTGTTTTACACCATCAGGAATACCAATGCCATCAAATGGCGTACCGATGAGGTGTAAATTTGGATAATGTTCCGCCACATGTTCACGGACTGCTTTAATCCCTGCACGATGGCCTACATTATATTGCGGCATGCAGTGAATGAGACGATTGATACGTACCCATTCAGGTTTGACAGAAAAACCCATGATATGTTGAATTTCTTTAACTGCCAATTCTGAAAGTTCCTCTTCGCTGAGTCGTTCTACCACATCATTACCAGGCTTACCGATGAAGACGCGCAACACTACCTTATCATCAGGCGTAGTTTGTGGCCATTTTTGATTAAGAATGGTACACGCTGTGAGAGGTGTATTCGTGTTACGAGTAATGAGAAGACCTGATCCCTTTAAATCACCATCAAAGTTGCTTTTATCAAAAGACATGATAGCAATGGCGCAACTAGATTGCTCCATGGAACGCAAGAAATCAAAACCCGCATCATCCTTGAACCATTGAGTATATGTTGCCGGCGGCGTACTGATAATCACATGTTCTGCCGTAGATTGACAGCCACAAGAATCGTTACACGACTTCGCTACATCTATTGCATATACACCATCAACATACCGAATATCAGAAACTAGTGCACCTGTATACAACTGTACATTACTAGGCATGGCCTCAACGATAGCGGTAATAACGCTTTCAAGGCCGCCTGTCAATTGACGGAACATACCAGATTGAGCAGCAGTACCCTTTCTACTTTCCATATCCGCTTGCGCCTTTGCAGACTGATGATTAGAACTAGTCTTTGTCACATGGCTAGAGCCGTTTACACTATTACTAGCAGCACTATCTTGACTAGTCTTAGCTTCGTGACTTTCAAATTGACGGTCCGTCATGGTTCCTTTACCAGCTCGAGGAACATCCCCTTCAGTAACAGACCCTTTGGCGGCCTTAGAGACACCTGCTTTGGAGTGACTCATCTTAGCAGCCATCATACCTTTTACCATGTTCCCATATTTTTGTTCTACTTGAATAAAATGAGGGAATGTCGACAATAGACTAATTTTATAAATATCGCCACCATAGATACCCGCTAATAGGGGCTCGATGAGTTTATCCATCATTTCTTGACCTAAATGGTATTTAAAGAAATGGCCAATGGATACATCACCATTTTCATCGAGTTGGTATGGTTTCTTAAAATAATCTAAGCCAGCGCGCAATTTACCAGGCCAAGAAATGAGCGTTGCTTTCACAAAGGGCATCATTTCCGTAGGAATGCCCATGATGGAGCCGCCTGGAATTGGGTGGATAGAACCCTTATCATATACAAAGGCTTGGCCTGTTTCATTAGACACAAGGGTATCCCCTAGTCCAAGATCATGCACAAGATCTGTCATTTCTGTTTTACGACCCAAGTAGGAGTCAGGACCGAGTTCCACTACGAAGTCATCCACATGTTGCGTTTGTATTTTCCCACCAAATCGTGGTGCTTGTTCATAAAGAGTAATGGTCCATTCTGGCTTTGCATGACCTAGATAATAAGCCGCTGTTAGCCCTGTTAAGCCACCGCCCACAATTGTTACGTTCACGAATGAATCCTTTCTATTATTGCACTCGCCATTGCTTGTAAAAATATTTCATTACAATTTGGCATGGGTGCACGCATATATGTTGCGCCCTTTGCTTCAACGAGTTCTTTACACTCCACATCATTATCGTACAATACCTCAACGTGATTGCTTACAAATCCAAATGGTACAAAAACAATGCGATCAGCACCAGTTTGTAAGGCTTCGTTGATAGCATCCTCTACAGTAGGGCCCAACCATTGTCCATGAGGAGCTGCACTTTGCCACGCCACAGTCCATTTCGGTAATTTACAATGTTCAGCAATCTCTTTGGCGCTTTCCTCTAAAGCTAACGCATACGAATCGCCACCATGATTATTGATAAGAGGTATACTGTGAGCACTAAAAATAACAAATAAATCTTTATTAATATTCACACACTTTGAAACTGCTTTTACCCAGTATTCCTTGAAAGTTGGTTGATCCCACCAGGAACGGATAAAGTCGAATGTCATATTATCATGGTTGGAAATAGCTACTTGCACTTGTTTTTCATAAGCTCCAGTACCGAGAGCGGTGAAGAATGGAGCCGTTACAATAGCGATAATATGCTCCACTCCTTGCTGGACTAAGGAGTCAACTGCATCTGCAATGGACGGTTTCATGTGTAAAAAACCAATAGCGGAAGGCATAGTCGGCAACAGAGTAAGCAAGGTTCTATATTGGCACTCTGCCATAGTTTGAAGTTCAACATTTTCCCATTGACCGATTGTATCATAACGCTTAGTAAGATTAGCAATCTCTTCTTTCGTTGGTACACGGCCACGACGAATACTCGTCATATAGGGTACTAAATCATCCTTACTTAAAGGGCTACCATAAGACAGGAATAATAATCCTTTTTTTTCTACTTTCACTAATTTACCTCTCTTGAGCCCAAATTTCACGACTACGTTCATGCACATAGTCCGTTAGCCAATGGAGTTTTTGAGGATCTGCCTCGGGGAATACGCCATGACCTAAATTAAAGATATGGCGACCATAGCGAACTCCTTCGAGCAAAATACGATCTACTTCGTGAGCCAATGTTTTTTCGTCCCCGAACAGATACGCTGGATCCAAGTTACCTTGCACGGTTTGCGTTACACCCCGTTCATTCGCCATAACAATGGAACTACGCCAATCAAGGGCAATGACGTCTAATGGCAAATGAGACCAAATAGACACCAAATGGTCAGTGCCAACGCCATTCATGGCCATTGGTAAATGAGGATATTTAGCTTTTACAGCCTTAATGATTCGTTCCATATGAGGGTAAATCCCTTGTTTATACTGATCTGCATTAACAGCCCCTACCCAAGAGTCGAAGATTTGAAGTGCATTGGCACCCGCTTCGGCTTGCATGGATAAGTACGCAATGGACATGTCCGCCAGTTTAGTCATCAATGCATTCCACACATGAGGAGCACCGATGAGCATGCCACGAGTCTTATTGTAGTTCTTCGTTGGTCCCCCTTCGATAAGGTAGGATGCAATCGTAAACGGCGCACCGCAAAAACCAATGAGTGGCACGTCGAGCATGCCAGATGTTAAGAGTGTAATCGTTTTACCGATATACTCTACCTTGGTAGGATCAAAGGAATCTAGAGCCTCTACATCAGCCATAGAACGGATAGGCGTGCTAAACACAGGACCCACACCGGCCTTGAGCTCAACATTTACATTCATAGCCACCATTGGGCTCATGATATCTTTGTAGAGAATTGCCGCATCAACGCCGTATTCCTTAACAGGTAATTCCGTAACACGAGCACATAACTCGGGCTCTTTTGTAATTTCAAATAATGAATATTTCTCTTTGATTTTGCGATATTCCGCTTGGCTACGACCAGCTTGACGCATATACCACACAGGCGTTACACCAGGGTTCTTCCCTTGGATCATGTCCAAATAAGCTGTGTTCAAGTACTCAACCCCTTTCGTTCTAAATGTATACTAACACACTATGGTAACTAAAACAGTTACTTTGGTTACAATCACACACATTATTTATTCTTTAATAATCCCTAATAATCCCTGTGAAAGCATGTGCCTCCACAGGGATTATTATTTCATTACCACTTTGATTTAACTAAGACTTTAATTCAAGTATGTCGTTAAATTTACTAGTACTGTAATGTAACCACTACTTTAATTTGACTGAGTCTTTAATTCAAGTCCAAATTTCATTTAGCTACGACTTAGTCTATGGCAATCGATGCCCATAATAGATTGAGCCATATCATATACGGAGCGTTGACAGGTAAAGAGCCAAATCTGTTGATTCTTTCCAAGCTCAGCCAACAGTTCCAAGGCACTACGTTGACGATTTTCGTCAAAACGCACCAAAATATCGTCCAAGATAATCGGCAAGGATTCTACTTGATAAGAGAATACCTTGGCTAGGGCAAGACGCAATGCCAAGTATACTTGGTCAGCTAGACCACTAGACCAGAATTTAAGTTCTAGTCGTTCCCCATTGTTGTTGATAAGTGCTACCCCTTTATTAATGCCTAGAATATCAAGCGTATACCTCTCACCAGTTAGTTTTTCAACATAAGAGGAGGCAAGCTCTAACATATGAGGTTGTTTTTCTTGTTCATACGATTGTTGAGCCTTATCCATACAATGGCTTATCAATACTTGCGTAGCCCAATCTTCGAGAGCAGACTCTAATTCACTTTGTAAAGCCTCTCGTTCTTGCAACATTTGGTGTTGCTCCTGGTCAGATCCAAGTGTACGCATTGCTTCAACGATTTGACCACGGCGCTCGTACAAGGTAGCCAATTTATCTTCAATAGAGGCTATTTCATGCTCAGAGTGAGCCAATTCATCTAACCAGTTATCTTTGTTGCCTTCTCGCAAACGACGATAGAACAGGTCTTTATTCTCCGCATCAGGAGCAAGTAAATCCAGCTGTACCTGACTTTGCTTGTAGATAGTTTGCCACTGTTTATATTGGTCCTCATCGATAAGATGTTGACGATACTCGTTGGAACTTTCCATACCAGCTTTATGGAGTAATTCTTTTTGGCGAAGGAGTAGTTCTTTTTCCTTGCGGTGCCAATTATCGTATTCATTGCGGAAGCTTTTACGTTGTGCTTCCTTTTGTTCCCATACAATTTTATTTTGTTGAAAACTCTTATATTGGTTATAAATGCGTTTTAGCTCTGTTGGAGATACTGGCGCCTCTACACCAAGGTTATACCACAAGGTCATCGCTTGGTCTTCAATAATGCGTAGACCTTCTTTATGCTCCGCTAAACGTTTTTCATAACCTTCAATAGTACGTAACTGTTCATGATATTGATCATACTCTTGCTTAAGGCCGAAGAAATCATCTTCGTTGAGGCTCTTAGCCGCCCCTCGGGGTAACCAGTTTTGCCATGCTGCGAGGGCTTCATCATAAATACCTTGTAAGGTATGCCCTTCCTGAATCCAACGCTCAAGATGTGCCTCTCCTTCTAAGGATGGTATAGGGCTCACTGTAGGTGTAGCAGCCTTGATCAAAGCCTCTAGCTGATGTTCTACATCAGATTTACGGGAAGATAAAATTTGTAACTCATAGTTTAATTTAGACACATCAGAGTTACCATTATGAAGCCTCCAGGTAGCATACCAGAATAGCCCCATAGATAGAATCAAGAAAATAAAACCACCTATAGTATATAATGCAGATTCAAGAACCAACAGGCCTGCTAATACTACCAATACAGCTATAACAGCACCTATACCACTAATGCGTTGTAGCCATTTTGGCAGAATTGTGGGCTGTGCGTCTGAACCATAACTATTCCGTCTAGCCTCTAGTCTAGCCTCTACTTGATCTATATCCATTAAGATACGATCTAATTCACGTTCTAAATATTCTTTTTTAGCTAATTCTTCTTCACTAAAGTTAGGTAAAGTTGCACCTTCAAGGTTCGCCGTCGGCACCTCATCGGTAGCCTCTGCAGGTTTGCGGTCTTGCCAATGTAAAAGTTGTTCTTTTGCGGTGCGCAAACGACTTGCCAAACGTTCTCCATCAAACCAATTAATGTCTTCTGCCATTGGCTCATCGTGACGCCACGCAGAATGTAAGGTGCGTGAAAACTCTAATTGTTCTCTAACCTTACGGATGTACGCATCGCCTTCTTCGCACTCACGGCGTAATTGCTCCCATTTAGCACCTTGTTGAATAAGGTCTTCAATATCTTGGCCGTAAGTTCCAAATGGGCTATCAGGACTAAAGTTGGCGGGCATCAATGCCGCTTCCTTTTCCTGCCATAATTGCATATTGTCACGAGCCCGTTTTATTTCTTCATCAAGACGTAGGAACTCATCACGACTCAAGGCGAGCTCACTATTATACTGCTGCATGTGCATACGCGCCTCTTCACTGCGACGATATGTATCCCACGCACGCAATACTACATCGATACCATCCCGATATTCCTTCCATTCTTTCAACTGATTTTGCAATTCCATTTCGGTTTGCTCCGTACTGTGAAAGACGGTTTGTAATTCCACATATTGCGCTTCATGCTCCGCCAACTGACTCAACTTTTGACGGTTTTCTTTAAGCTCATCCATCAATACATTGATGCGACGTTTACCATTCGAGGATGCTACAAGTAGGTCTGTAGCCCCTTTTTCAACATCCTTAACAGCTCCACCTAAGTGTTCTCCCCCTTCGGCGCCAAAGAATCGAGAACGAACCTCTACCTCTTGTAATACATCAAGGCCTTGTAGATCGTCTAATGTTAACGCAAATATGCGGTTATATGTTTTTTTATCGATGCCATGCCACCAATGTTGAGCCGGCTCTTCATGGATGGCAGGATGACCAGGGCTGTAAAAGTCTAACTGCTTACCCTTACGACCGATATAGTAACTTTCACCATTACGGTCCACATCAAGGGCCCCCGTCATAGGGCCATAAGCCTTATGAGTACCGCCAAATAACAAGGTGCGCATCCCTTCGAGCAAGGATGTTTTACCACTTTCATTAGGGCCATACATGAGTTGAACCCCATTGTCACCCGTGGTGAAAGACCAGTCGCGATACGGGCCAAATTCATCAAATCGTATACGTTTAATGTTCATCATTAGCCCCCATCAATACAGTAACACCTTCAATTTCACAACGTTTCAAAGCTCGTGCCAATAATTCATCACTCAATAAATCGGCATATGCGCCTAAGCGCTTAAATTCAGGACGATCAGCCATGATTTGACGCGCAATCTGTATCGCATCTCCATCTACCATATCGTCATAAGCACGCAAGTAATCACCTACTACATCTGTTAATAAACGTCGTTCAACTAGATTAATACTAGGTCGTGTATTAGAAATAATACGGTAAGGCATAACGAATATAGATTTGCCTTTCTCTTCATTTTGAGACTCTTGCAACCATAGTTTTCGAATCCCCTCTTGCGTACATAGGCGATGTAGAGGTCCCGTTCCGGACAAAACGAGGGACAACAAGATGTTTTTCTTATGTTGCTTTCGCAAGTTTTCTTTTTTACGCCGCAAAATCTCTAAGAAATCTGTTTCATTTTGCATGCCAGCAATATCGATTTTGATTTCCTCAAATCGAACAGCACAGGTGTCGATAAATCGCAAATCACAATGACCATTATGAGATACGGATACAAGATAACATCCCTTAGGTCCATGTTCTTTACGATGCAATCCTTGCGAATTACCCGCATAAACTACGAGAGGTTCCTCGCTAAGAACTTGAGATTTATGAATATGACCCAATGCCCAATAATCCATGGCAGCCTCTGTTAAATCAGTTAAGTTACAAGGTCCTGTTACATTATGATTTTCAGAGCCTACACTAGAACCTACAGTACCATGCATGACAGCAAGGGAAAACTCATCCCGTTCAAAAGCTCTGTATTGACGAGCATAGTTGTCGCTTTCATTACCATGACCACAACTAATGCCATATACGCCACCAATTTCTATATTATTAACGATGAGCGGGAAACGCTGTACCTGTTCGCTAGAAAATATATGGACATTATCTGGCATCTGCAGTTGCGCTTTCCAGCTTTCAGCAGGATCATGATTACCTTGTACCATATAAACATCAATACGATGCTCAGCCAAGCGATACATGGCGCGCACAAAACGGACTTGAGCCTCTAAATTATGGTCTTCGCTATTATAAATATCTCCAGCTATTACGACAGCATGCACATGTTCTGTAATAGCAGTATCAATAATTTTATCTAAGGCTACATAGGTTGCTTCACTTACGGCGCGATCAACAGCATTGCTAATACCTGTAGCATATTGAAAGGGTGCCCCTAAATGCAGATCACCACAGTGTATAAATCGAAACGGCTGCATCTATATCCACTCCTCCATTAATATTTTTATTATAGTTATATATAGTAATTACAATAGTTTATTATACTACAAAACCTTAAAGATAAGTTAAAAATAACTATCATTTAGCATCAAAAAGATATAGTTAAACTAAACTTCTCTTAACTATTAATAAATATAAATTATAAGATAAGCTCATATTCTCTCATCATAAGATATGAATCATAACATGTTATTACTTTTGTTAACCAATTCATGTATTAAGTTGACAATTTATACATGAACGTTTACAATCAAATTGTCAATATATTATGTTTTTATTAAGTTAACAATTTCCCGGAGGCTATTATGGCTTTGCCTATAGATCAACAACCATCCCAAGTGGGTACATACGAAAAAATTCTTACCATTGCAAACCGCATCATGAACGGCGGCGAAATTACAAAAGAAGAAGCAATCGAGCTGATTCATACTTCAGATGATGATACCATGATTCTACTCGCTATGGCTGATAAAATTCGCCAACATTTCAATGATAATTCTGTGGATGTATGTGCCATTGTTAATGCTCGGTCCGGCAAATGTCCTGAAAACTGTAAATTCTGTGCTCAATCCGCACACCACAACACAGGCGTTCAGGAGTATCCTTTCATGGATGAAGAAAGCATTCTCCAAGCAGCACGTAAAGCTAAAGAGGCTGGTGCAATTCGTTTTTCCATCGTAACAAGTGGTCGTAATACTAATAACCCTGATGAATTTAATCAAATCATCCATGTATTAGGCCGTATCAAAAATGAAATTGGCCTTGAAATCTGCTGTTCTCTTGGGTTGTTAACTTACGAACAAGCACTCAAATTAAAAGAAGTTGGCGTTACTCGATACCACTCCAATATCGAAACGGCACCTAGTCACTTCCCAGATATTTGTACAACACATTCCTACGAAGACAAAATGTTTACCATAGATAATGCACAAAAAGCAGGCATCCGTGTTTGCTCTGGCGGCATTCTTGGTCTTAACGAAACATTAGAACAACGCGTAGAAATGGCGTTCGAACTTAAACGTTTACATATTGACTCCGTACCATTAAACATTTTGAATCCTGTTAAAGGGACTCCATTTGAAAGCAACGAAGCTTTACGTCCATTGGATATCTTACGTACCTTCGCTGTATTCCGTTTCATCTTGCCAAACGCATTGATACGGACTGCAGGTGGCCGCGAAGTAAATCTACGAGACTTACAAGCTTATGCTCTAAAAGGTGGCCTAAACGGTATCATGGTTGGTGGCTACTTAACTACTGGCGGTCGTTCACCTCAAGACGATCTCCAAATGATTCAAGACTTGGAGTTGACTCGCAATACAGCTCAAGTCTAAAAACCTTATATATACCATTCTCTACATCAGTAGAGGATGTAGTATATAAAATATTCCCTAATGCTTTATAAATATTTTACACATAAAAAGAACCATCTAGTTTGCTGTACTAGATGGTTCTTTTATTTCCATAATAAAATATAAATGGCTTGACCATTTGTGTTCCCTGCAATGGGCTCAGGATTCTCATTAAATTCTACATTCTCATACGGCGTCCCGTCTGACATGTACGCATCTACCTTCAATGTTTCCATGGTTCGATTATATCTACTGATATAAACTTTATATCGCAATTCGTCGCCACCCAGTTCATTAACTCGCAGCCACAAAAGCGCATCGTAATCACTCTTCTGTACACTGTCATTGTCAATAAATAATTGGTTTCCTGATGCATCTGGTCCAACATAGTACCAGTCCGTTGCGTTAGTAGTCCCCCCTATACTGAGTAGCCACAAAAGTGTTAATATGGTGAATATTTTACTCATATGACTGCCCCTCTCATGCTATCGAGCTGTATATTTTATAAAAGCTTAATGTGGATAAACCTTTATAAAATATACAACTTCTCCTTTATATAATACCAAAATTGTCCCATATTTATCAACAATAATTAAAATTAATTACCATGTTTTTTACAAATATAAGAATTTTAAAGAAATTTATTAAATTTCTTCATTTTTAACTCATTTACCATTCCTATAATGATAATGTCAAATGATAGATAGAGGTAACAATTCCCTGGTTGCCGTACGTGTATTTATCTCCCGACAAGTAATACTAACCCCAAACCTACTACTTGTTTAAATACATGTTTCATTTGATATTAATACTAACACTCCCCTTACATGAAAAAAGGACTCTATACAGAGTCCTTTTTTCGTTACTTCATAAACTTATACATATTGTTAAGTCTACATACATATTACCATAAGGGTTAATAGTAAAGGGTTTATAAGGACTCACGAATTAACAAGTAATACTATATTCTCTTAAAAAGAAAAACACTCAAAAGCTTAAGGAAATACAATAACCATTACGCTTTTGAGCGTTTTTTATTATAAACTACAATTTACTAATTTCTATCTTACTATTTTACTTCAGCCCAACCTAAAGCAGCGCGTTTTTCATCGATATCTGCCAAAATTTTCTCAGCTACTTTAGCAGGATCCGTATTTACATACATAACAGAGCCTAAGATATCTTTAGTGTCTTCTTTGAGCCATTTTGTAACGGCATCAGAGCCTTGTGTAGGTGGCTCAACACAGTGATAAGAGTTAATCCCCATCAAGCGGAAACCAAGGGATGCATCGATACCTTTTTCGTTAGACCATTCAGGGCTAGACATAGCAAATGGCAATTGAGGTAAGTTAAGGCCAAGTTCTGCAGCAATACCGCCGAAGATACCAGAGGAACGCGCATTATCTACACATTCACCCACATGCCATACTGGTGGTTGATCATCGCCCAAGAACTCTTGCAATGCAGGGCTACATTTCTTGTTAGCATCTGTATTACAATAGCCAAGTTTCATCAATGGGAAAGATGCACAACCGTTTGTAAGGATGATACAGCCATTTTTAATAAGTGTATCAACAATATCTACAGTAGCTTTTTCGTAGATAACGCGAGGGTTAGAACAACCTACTACATTAACGATACCGCGAACTTTACCAGATTTTAAAGCCTCTGCCAATGGTTTGAAGGAACCATAATGTTTAACAGTGGATTCTGGAGAGAAGCCAACTTCTGCTGTGATTTCGTATGGCGGAATGAATACAGGCATACCTTTACGCAATTCATGCGCTTCAAGAGCACGATCCAAAATTTTGCAAGCCAAATCTTTTGTTTCAGCCAAGTTAGTGTGATGATGATCGTAGCCGATGTGTTCAGCACCTGGTAAACGAGCTGCATCAGACGTAGTGATAACCTTTGTGTTGAAGCAACGTGCTACGTCCATAATAGCAGGATACACGTCTTGAACGTCAGCTACCCAGCAATCAAGAGCGCCTGTACCAAGTACAAGCTCAGCACCGATAGCATTACACAATGGAATAACATTTTCATAACGGTACATACTGGACAAACCAGAGCAGCAGATACCGTAGAATTGGATACCTTTAGCGCCGATAGCTTTTGCTTTTTCTAAATATTCTTCAGAGGCGCCAATTTTACAAATTTGGGATACCAATGTTGGTAAATGACCATGAACAGCGATGTTAACATACCCTTTTTTCAAGGCACCGATGTTAACTTTGGAAGTACGACGACCACCTTGTCCGAACAATGCATCTGTAGCAATGTCTGCCGCTACTACGCCTGTGAATGTGAAAGCAAGACCACAACGCAAGAATTGTTTCATATTGCTTTCCCAATCGCCATCTGTACCTACGGTTGTACGATGATATGCATCAAAGGCTTCATTGTATGCGGAAACAGGCAAGATATCCAAGTTTTTCCAAACTTCGCGACGCTCTGCAGGAGCCATAGCTGTAATTGTTTTATATTCACCTGGCAATGCACGGCTCAAATCTTCGAGCAATACATCTGCTAAATCATTAGCCACTTCTTTCAAGGAACGACCTTCTTCAGGGATGTTGAAAGCCTTACATACAGTACGGATTTTTTCTTCCCCTAAAATTGGAATGTCCAATTGGTCATTAGCAGCAGCTTTCAAAGAAATCAAGATTTCACGAGCATGTGCACCATGTTGAGTCAAACCACCTGCAGCAGCACGTGTCATATTACGAGCTACGATGAGGTCAGCATCCGCACCGCAGACACCACGAGGACTCTTAGGTGTAATTTTACAAGGGCCCATGAAACAGATACGACAACATATACCAGCAATACCAAATGTACATTGTGGTTGTTGTTTATCAAAGCGGTCAAATACCGTATCACAACCGATTTGCTCCATACGAAGAATCATTTCACGCACAGCAGGATCTGGTGTTTGTTCAATTACATCTTGTTTTGTAGGCCATGTTTTACGATACTCAGCAACAGCTTTCATGTAGTCATTTACACCATGTTCATGAGGTACCCCTGGTTCATGAGTGTGTGGCACCCATTTATCCGTCGGAAGAGCCTTTGCATGACTATGGTCGTGACCATGGTCATGATCGTGGTCATGTTGATGATCGTGGTCGTGACCATGACCGCCACAGTGGCAATGATGTTCATGATTATGGTCGTGACCATGTTGTTCACCATGATTGTGTTCATGGGTATTTTTATTTTCCACATCTTTACTCATTTGAAACCTCCTAGGGGCCTACATAGGCCAACCAATAAAAACAAAAAACATATTCTACTTTTAATTCACTTTAAATCCACTACAATGATGGGTTTTAAGTCCTATCTCCTAAATATGTTTTAAATCACTTTAAGTATATTTTCTGAAAAGACATTTGTCAATTAAAATTTGAGAAATTTTTGACGCATCTATATCTAAGAATATGATAATTACTATATTTATTAAATTCGATTTTTTCAGTTTCTTTTCATAAATAAAAAGAGACTAATTCCTAAACTTTACAGGAATTAGTCTCTTTATTTTATTGATTAATTGATTGATTTACGTATTAATTTATGTATTAATTATTAATTTATTAATATGATCCTCCCCTCAGGATATGCCACCTAAATATCTTTATACCTATGCACTACAAAAATTGCTGCATGATATGTGCTACTTCAGATAAATGGAAACGTTTTGCCCGATCAGACCTTGCCACAAGAACTAATTGGCGGAAACAAAGTTTCGATGCAAGAGGATAGAATTTAACCTTATCGTCATCCCCCTTGCTATTGAGCGTGCTCGGCAAGAATGTAATACCATAATCATCTTCTACCAAGGACCGGCATGAATCTAGAGTTTCAGAGCCAATGACGGCTTTGGGCACAAAGCATTCCGCTTGGCATAAACGGTTTACCAACGTCCGTAATTTGAGTCCTTCTCTTAGCAAAATAAACGGAAATGCTCCAAAGGGTGCAATTTCTCGAATTCCATCACCAGTCATGAGAGAATCTGCAATGGCTATAGCCTTCTTATTTTCCACACTAATGGCCAATAAAATCTGCTCATCTAAAACGGGATAACTTTCAAGATCCTGAGAATAAATCGGCGTTGGGAATAACCCTACATCTACTAAACCATCACAAATTTGCTGTTCCAAGAAGTGAGATTCACCCTCTACAACATGGAACTCCCAAGACGGTTCAATCTGTTGAAAGCTTTTCAATGTTTTCCCGAGCATATGATGTCCATAAAATTGAGACAAGCCGATACGCACATGATAGGCTACATCTGTGCCTTGATTAATGATAGATTGCGTTAAAGCCTCCGCCTTTAAAACTAACGGCATGCCCTCTTTTGCAATTTGTAACGCCGCAGCCGTTGGCACGACTTTTGTACGATCACGAACAAACAACGTAACTCCTAGCTCTGCTTCAATGCGACGAATTCCCTGACTCAACGCCGGCTGAGAAATATATAACTTTTTAGATGCCTTAGAAAATGATGCCATCTCAACGATGGTACTAATATATTTAATGTCTTTTATGTCCATATACGAGTCCTTATAACTATGTACATATACAAGTCTTATAATAAAACATTATTTCTATTATAACTATATATTACTAAAATATACGTTACATATACATGGGGAAAATAAAAAAATACCAAGAAATTTAGTGCCTTACAAACCTAAATTTCTTGGTATGTCTTATAAGTTAAACGAACTACATATAGTATGCGGTAAAACCGCATTCTATTACAGCCCTTTTTAATTTTTAGATTACATTAAAGATTTAAGTACATCCAATACTTCTTGAGGTAATTCGTTTTTATGACCTTTAAGTTTTTCTACATAATCATAGCGGAACTCAAAAGCTTGGTGCAATTGGTGATGATACTCGCGTACTTCGAATGGAGGTTCAAAACCAGGAACCTCTACATAAGAAAGATTTTCGTATTCACAGAACGGTTTAAATTCTAATGTACCTTCTACTAAACGCTCTAACAAATCGAGAGTAACTTCTTTAGGAATTTTATTTTCCAAGAAGAAGCCGGTGTTCATGATATAGCACTCTACACCACATTTAGAGAATAATTTTTTATAACTTTCATAGTCACGAACCAATGGATATGTACGGAATGGATTTGCATATGGTTCGATAACAAGCGCATTTGGATCGACGTGAGCATCAAGTTTTTCTGCTGTAGAACGACGAGTCGCAAGGGTTGCCCCCATTGTAGAAGCCAATACAGGATCGGAAATCTTAAGGATTGGTGGCAATGTTTTATCTTTCATAAGCCATACTATGGCATTAACAGGTTCACCTACGTAGTTTACGCGGTTATCTGTCCAGAATTGAGATTTAATAGCACGACCATTGCTGTTTCGCACATCTTCGGCCAGTACAACCTTACGTCCATCCTCATCCATCGTTACACCTACATTTTGTAGCGTCAACAAGAATTCGTTAGCAGGATGTTCCACAGGATAATCTTGCATTTTATCGAAGTACGTAGGTTCAAGAGCAATAGAACTCAAATCCTCAGTATTGATGATATATGCATCGTCATGCAGGATAGAGATATCATAACGACCATCATGTTTTTCATGAGTCAATGTGGATTTACCGGAACCAGATAAACCGAATACACCGATAGTGTAAGATTTACCACCTTCAAGGTTGTAACGTTTCATGCCACCGTGGCAAGCAACATAGTCGAAACGATTTGCCAAGGACCACGCAAGTGTAAGTGTACCTTTTTTATGCTCTCCAAAGTAGCGCATACCAAGAATCATAGCACAGTTATGCGCAGGGTCAAAAATAGCAAGACCGCCTGGATGACCTGGTACAACATAGTCAGGATCAGAGTAAATATAGATGTCGCCTTCTGGGATCTCTACACTGTCATTGTAGAATTCTTTTACAGCTGCATCAAAGAACTTGAAGTTCATGAGCCAAGAATACAAAATAGACGCGTGATCTTTTGGAATCATCAAATGAGCACGAGCTGTGAATTTTTTATCAAGACCAACGATAGATTCTGCAGAAATCCACTCTTTATTGCGGCTATCATACACAGCATCACGTGCAATATTCGCGAGTTCAACTTCATCGATGCCCTCGTCTCCAATAATACGACGAGCTTTAGCATAACGACCTGTAGTTTTACCATCATTTGTAACAAGGACCTTTGCATCAGCTGGCAAACCTTGTTCTAATGGTTTAAATACTGGCATATCGAGGACGATAACACCTGGCTCTTCAGAGGCTAGTTGATACGCTTGTGCCACAGATGTTACAGGAGTTACATTGTTCCCATAGAATGCAGTTTCAATTGTACTGCGCATCATAGAAAATAATGGATTTGTTTTGATTTCACTTTGCTTCCAAACGCGTCTTGTAGACATAGTATCTAGATCCTCACCTTTTAATATATTAGTAATTTCTCTTGTAAAAGTAATGTTGTATATGAAAACACTGCTTAGGCAAATACTTTCATTATTTTCTATTTTACCCTGTTCAATCAAATTTGTATACATAAAACAGATGATTTATAGGAAATTAATGTATGTTTATTTCGAATTAGTGCAACACATTTGGCCAGATAAAAGAGACGAGGTCCAAAGTCCTCGTCTCTTTTCAAGGTTTAAAAGTACAATTATTTCTTATCTTTATTGATAAATGCATCGATTTTGCTAATTAGATCATCTACCTCAAAATCGCCGCGTTCTGCCATCATCTTGATTGTTGCCACCTTAGCCATTACTTTTACCATAGGTGTTTTTAATTTCTCAAATTTAGGATTTAAAGAAATCAAATGATCTACAATATCCGGGCATTGTTTAATTAGATTTGACAATGTTGTTTTTGCATCGATATGGAATCGACCATTTGCATCAGTTGTTAATGGTTCTTCTTCTACCTCTTGAGCCAAGGATTTTTCTTTACCACCATCGCCTACAAAATCAGTTTTATCCCAAGTCAACAATGTACGGGAACCCTCCAGTTCACGGATATGAGTACAGTCTTGCATCATTTCCAATACGCCGCGGAATTTACCATTTTCATCGCGTACTGCGGTGTAGATAACATAGATGAACAAGCCTGGTTTATTGATCCAGAATTCCGCTTGGCTTTGTTCGCCAGAACGGAACTTCTCTACGATTTCTTCTACTATATGAACAGATTTTGCTGGGTGACAATTCTTCACCTCACGGCCGATAACGTTCGCACTGCGAGGGAAAATACGATGTGCCGTATCGCTGTAGAACTTAACTAGTTCATTTTCATCTACATAGGATAAATCTACCGGTAAATGACGGAACAACAAATTAATTTGCTCTAATGTCAATTTACCCGTTGCTACATCGAGGACTGCGTCCTTACCAACGGGCGCACCACCAACAGGACCTACATATTTAGATAGCAAGCCGGCTAAATCATTTAAGAACTCGTTAGATACAGCACCACCTTGAGCTGAATTATTGCCATTCAATTGTGCCGCAGAATCATTGATACCTGGCACTACATATAAGCCTGGCGCATTGATGATAGCATAACCAATTTCATGGTCATTTTTACTCATCCGCACAAACTCTTCGTCACTCAACAATTTATAAGACGTTGGCAATAAGACTTCTAGTTCTTTAGAATTCAAATCCCGTAATTTCGCCAAAGTTTCTGGTACGGACGCTAGGAATTCTTCATACTTATCTTCCCGAAGCAATGCATAGGATGCAGAGATAGCATCGCGCACAGCATCATCAAAGGTCCACATAATGCGCGTTGGACGGTCAAAGCCGTGATCCTCAAGCATTGGATACAATTGATTTTGCTTACGAGACAGATGTGTTCTCCACTCTGCTAAGGAATCAAAAACACCGAGCCACGGATTTTTGATAAACTTCTCTTGCTTTAATAATTCATCCGCTTCTAGGGCTACCTTCTCAACAGCGTTGATTTCTTCCAAGTACGCCCACAATGGATGATTTTTAGGGTACTCATTTTCGGCACGTACCAAAACGCCATCAAATAATTCTAAGAGATCATCCATTTTCTCTAGGATTTCTTCGTCCTTGTAAACACCTTTCAAGCTTTGCTCTGCGTAAGCAAATTCATCAGGCGTACAAGTACCTAGTTTCTCTTTTAAAATGCGATTGCCCTCTTCTAAGGACAATTTACCATCTAAATAATCTTCTTTAATGGACACAATAATTCTGTAACGTTCATTGTTAATATCTAGCTTTTGTTTTAATGGATTCATATGCTTATACCTCCACGGGCTAATCTATAATTATAGTTTTATTATATCATTTTGAAAGTAATTTTCAGTTGCTACAGATACAATTTTGATTAATTTTTAAGATTTACGAATCCAATATTATGAACATGAATAACCTTACTTTATTTTTTAGAATATTTTGGCATACAAAAACTGCACTTCAAAAATTGTGTCCAATTTTTGGAGTGCAGTTCTGTATGAGTGCCTTTGATTAGTTTTTAAAATCAATATATTCAGTTTTAGAAGATGCTACAGGTTTACCATTAGAATCTGTGGCAGGACTAAATCTCCATTTAGAAATAGTATCAACAATGGCTGCATCAAGAGTACTAGAACCACTAGATGAGACAACTTCAACGTCCCCTACAGAACCATCTTCCTTGATGGTAAAACGTATATCTGCACCATGAGCAGCTTCACCATAGGCCGCGAGCAATGCTCGGTCAATAGGTGGTGTAGCTATAGCTACTGGTGGATCATATGGAGCTGCCAACACAGAAGCTACCATACTCATTACAAACAATGAGCTTAATATAATACAACGCAACACTTTATTCATCGTTTTCTCCTTATTTAGCTTTCACAGCTTGCTTAGGCAGAGTAATTGTCATCCCAATAATGGATTCGTGTGCCTTTTGATCTGTGCCAATAGCAGGGGTAAACTTCCACTGCAAAATTGCTTTTTTTACTGCTTCATCAACAGGAGCATATCCAGAAGAGCGCTCTACGAAAACATTTTTAACATTACCTTTTTTATCAATCAAGAAGCGTACGCGCATATCAGGCGCTACCATAGCGGTTTGAGGGATCTCAGGCAACTCAGGTTTTACAATAGTAACCTCTCTTGGAGATTCTAAAAACTTCGCCGCATCAGCTGTATAATCACTTAACATGCCAAAAGATGCAACGAGTACTGCTGCAGCAGCGTATCGGAATAATTTATTCATAAGAAGCCTCCTTATTAACCTTTTACCTATGCATAATATCATACTAAATAAAGATGAATATTAAAAGAATAAATTCTTATTGATAAAATTTCTCATTTATGATATATTGAATTCAAGATAACTGTCCGGACTCACATATCTAGTTGATATGACAAAAAACTACACAAAGGAGGTTCATCATGAGACGTAGAAAGCGTATTCAAATGAAGGTCATGATGGTACTTGGTATCGTTGCCCTCGTTGGGCCTAGCCATCTACAAGCACTTATTCCCTAGATTATTTTGACCTTAGCAGAAGACTGTATAACTGCCACTAGCCGCTACGTTAGTAGCGGCTATTTTTCCGTTTAAATTCAGAGAGATATTCTCCTTCTTCAAATTATTTCATTATTAGAACAAAATATTTCTCTCAAACAAAGTCATTAATGTTTTTAAATTTAGTATCTATAAAAAAGGAGGCTTATTATGAAATTTAATCGAATTTTATTAGTCGTCGTATCATTAGCACTTATAGTATTTGCCCTTGCAGGCTGCGGAAAGGACACAGCCCAAGATAGTCAGAAAAAACTTAATGTCGTAGCTACTACAACGATGTTAACGGATTTAGTAAAAGAAATCGGCGGTGACCATGTAACCGTTCAAGGTCTCATGGGACCTGGTGTAGACCCTCACTTATATCAAGCGAGTGCAGGCGATGTAACAGCTATGTCTAAGGCGGATGTTGTAGTATACAACGGCATTCACTTGGAAGGTAAAATGGGCTCCATTTTTGATAATCTAACAAAGCAAAATAAAGCGACCATCCGCGTATCTGATGCCATTGATCCAGCTACATTGCTCGACTTTGACGAAGAAGATGGTGTAAAAACAAAAGACCCTCATATTTGGTTTGACGTTGCTAACTGGAAGCTGGCAGCAAAAGCAGTATACGAAGGTCTTGCGAAAGCCGATCCGGCTCATAAAGAAGATTACCAAAAACGCTATGACGCATACCTTACTAAATTAGATGAAACTGATGCGTACGTTAAAGCTCAAGCAGAATCTATTCCAAAAGAATCTCGCGTACTTGTAACAGCTCATGATGCATTCCAATACTTTGCTCGTGCGTACGGTTTTGAAGTAAAAGGTTTGCAAGGTGTAAGCACTGCCACAGAAGCAGGTACACAAGATATGAATAACCTCGTTCAATTCATCGTAGACCACAAGATCAAAGCTATCTTCGTAGAGTCTTCTGTACCTCACAAAACAATTGAAGCCGTTCAAGAAGCTTCTAAAGCTAAAGGTTGGAACGTCTCCATCGGCGGCGAATTATACTCTGACTCTCTCGGCTCTGAAGGCACTGAAGGTGGTACATATATCGGCATGGTAAAAGCCAATATTGATACAATTACCAAAGCACTTAAATAAAGGAGGTTTCCATGGAATGGGCCGTTGAAGTTGAAGATATGACCGTAGCATATACGACAAAACCCGTATTATGGGACGTAGATATGAAGGTACCCATCGGTTCCTTAGCGGCCATTGTCGGCCCTAATGGTGCCGGTAAGTCCACATTATTAAAGGCCATGCTCGGTCTACTAACAGTTATCTCAGGAAGTGTAAAATTTTATATCGATCACCACTTAGCGATGGACAAAAACGATTACAAGAAAATCGCCTACGTCCCTCAAAGTGGTAGCGTAGACTGGGACTTTCCCACTACCGTACTAGATGTAGTACTCATGGGTCGTTATGGTCATCTAGGTTGGTTCAAGCGACCTAGCAAAAAGGATAAGGAACTCGCCCTCTCCATGATTGAAAAAATGGGCATGAGCGACTATGTGGACAGACAAATTCGCCAGCTTTCAGGGGGACAACAACAACGCGTCTTCCTCGCAAGAGCTCTCGTCCAAGAGGCAGATATTTACCTCATGGACGAACCCTTCAAGGGCGTCGATAAAACCACAGAGCATGCTATTATTTCGCTTTTACAAGAAATGAAAGCTCGAGGCAAAACGGTTATCGTCGTCCACCACGATTTAAATACGGTGCCCCAATATTTCGATTGGGTAACGATGGTAAACAAACAAACTGTCGCCTATGGCCCCGTAGCAGATACATTTACGGATGAAGCTATTGAGCGCACCTATGGCAAGGGGAGGATTGTATGACCATACTCCAATCCTATACGACTCAAATGGTACTGCTCGGCACGGCGTTATTAGGCCTCGCTAGCGGTATCGCTGGTACCTTTGCGGTACTTCGCAAGGAAAGCCTCATCGGTGACGGCCTATCTCATGCGGCACTACCCGGCGTGGTCATTGCCTTCTTGCTGACGGGCATCAAGGACATCGAAGTTCTCATCGCAGGTGCTGCCCTATCCTCTATCACTGCGGCTTGGCTCATTACCATCACCGTAGAAAACAGCAAAATAAAATTTGATGGTGCTTTGGCCACCATACTCTCCGCCTTCTTTGGGCTCGGTATGGTATTGCTCACCTATGTACAAAGCTTAAACAATGCTGGTCAGGCGGGGCTTTCAAAATTCATATTTGGACAGGCCGCCACCATATTAGCGCGCGACGTGTACATCACATCTGCAGCGGCACTCATCATCATCGTGTTAACCGCATTATTCTGGAAGGAACTAAAGCTCATCTCCTTCGATGTGGAATACGCCAAAACACTACAAATTCCCGTCACTTTCACCCTTATTTTATATCGTTCATTATTGATCATGACCATCATCATCGGTATTCAATCGGTAGGGGCTATTTTAATTAGCTCCCTCCTCATTGCACCCGCCGTTGGGGCAAGACAGTGGACGAATAAACTGGACACCATGTGTATATTAGCAGGATGTTTCGGCATGATATCCGCCATCGGCGGTACTATCTGGAGTACATCGGTCCCAAAATTACCGACAGGCCCAGCTATCATCGTCATTTTATCGATTCTCGTATTATTGAGCCTCATCTTTGCTCCTAACCGAGGTATGCTCTGGCAGTTCCGCAAAAATAGACAGTCAAAGCACGCATTATTGTTAGAAACCACAAGGGCTCCCAAATCCAAGGCACAGCAAAGTATTTACGTAGCAGAGGATGCACAACCTCGCATAGGAGGTGCCCCATGACAGTTCATACAGAGATATTGCTCATTGCCATTGCGGTATCCATCGCATGTGCCATCCCTGGGGTCTTCCTCGTATTGCGCCGCATGTCCATGATGGCCGATGCCATTACGCACACCGTATTCCTCGGCATCGTGCTCGCTTTCTTTATGACGGAAGATTTAAACTCTCCATTTCTACTCGTCGGGGCTACCTTAGTTGGTGTAGGCACCGTATGGCTTACAGAAATGATACACAATACGGGGCTTGTCAACGAAGATGCGTCTATCGGCATCATCTTCCCGCTTCTATTCTCTATCGCCATCATTCTAGTCAGCCTATACAGCGGTAACGCTCATCTCGATGTAGATACCGCATTACTCGGCGAAATAGCCTTTGCCCCCTTTGATCGATGGATTGTGAGCGGCACCGACTTGGGGCCTATATCGCTATGGATTTCCCTAGGCGTGGCGCTCATCAATTTAATTTTAGTCATGCTGTTCTACAAGGAATTGCAACTCTCCACCTTTGATCCGCTACTAGCGGGACTCTTCGGTTTTATGCCAGCCCTCATCCACTACGTGCTGATGACCATGGTATCCCTCACCGTTGTGGCCTCGTTCCAAGCGGTAGGCGCCATTCTCGTCATCGGCCTCATGATAGGGCCTGCGGTCATCGCTTATTTATGGACGGACTCTGTGAAAGCCATGCTTACTAGCAGTATCATCATCGGTATTATCTGTGCTGTCGTCGGTACGGAAGTAGCTTTCACCATGGACGTGTCCATCGCTGGTTCCATTGCAACCACCATCGGTATCGCACTGATTATCGCTGTTATCGCAACACCGAAGACAGGCTATATCGCCACATACCGCAGTCAACGTCATTTGCGTCGCCATTATCGGGAAACGATGATGCTATGCCATATTTATACTCATATGGATACACCTATCGCGCACGTTGAAAACGGCATTGGCACTATTCACGAGCATTTGAACTGGAGGCCTGATTATACTCATCAAGCTGCTTCACAGCTAAAGAAACAAGGTCTATTATATGTGACAAATGGACACTACGTGCTTACTGATAAGGGTATAGCACAGGTTAAAGAGATTATTTAAATACAATACCACTACTTTTCCCAACAGAAAGAAGCTGAAATCAATGCTGCTTGCAAAGATTTCAGCCTCTTTTATTTTTAACTAATAGTCTTACATCCTATTAATAACTGGATTCACGTCAATGACTATCTATAATAAATAGTGCCAACACTATAATAGATCAGTGCAATCACAAAGAATCCTATTAATTAATAATAGCTTCTAATGGAATTACATGAGGTAGCCCATTGTCATCGATATAAATTTTCGTTTTAACACGGTATACATCTTCCATCATGGCTTCTGTAAAGATGTCTTTCGGCGCGCCCTGAGCGTATACTGTACCCTCTTTAAGCACGATGATTTCATCTGCGAACATAGCCGCCAGATCAAGATGATGCAATGTTACGAGTGTTGTAAAATCATTTTCTTGAGTCAGGTTTTTTAACAATGTTAACAAGTCAAATTGCTTGTGCAAATCTAAAGCACTTGTCGGTTCATCAAGAATTAAGATTTTAGGTTCTTTTACAAGGGCTTGCGCCATGAACACAAGTTGGCGTTGACCACCGCTGAGCTCCATGATGCTGCGCGATGCAAAGCGCTGTAAGTTCAACCGTTCCAATACCTCTTGTGTGGCTGCAATATCCTCATCACTTACGCGGAAGGACATGGACCCCATGCGCCCTAGCATAACTACTTCAAAAACAGATAGATTGACTTTACAGTCATTATCTTGAGACAAATAGCTCACTGTACTACTAAAATCCTTTGTAGAATATTGAGATACAGGTTTACCATTAACGGAAATCTCGCCCTTGCCTTTCAAGATACCCATGATTGTTTTTAAAAGTGTAGATTTACCAGCACCGTTAGTACCAATGAGCGCAGTCAATTTACCTGTTTTAGCAGCAAAATCAACGCCCTTTAAGATCTGTCCGTCTTCCGTAGCGGAATAACCAAAGGTTAGATTATGAACTTCAATCATTTGAAATAGCTCCTTTTCCTAGTTAATACCAACGAGAAGAAGAAAGGTACACCGATGATTGCTGTCACAATACCGATTGGGAACATCGCCCCAGGAACGAGCATCTTACTCGCAATAGATGCGAGAGACAAAATCGCCATGCCACATACTGCAGATAACGGTAAGAAATACCGTTGATCCTCCCCCACAAGCATACGTGCAATATGTGGTCCTACAATACCGATAAAACCAATGGTTCCAACGAAAGAAACGGCAACGGCTGTAATGATGGAGATGAAAGCAAACACTTTTACTCGTAAGCTTTCAACATTAACACCAAGACCAGAAGCCTTTTCATCGCCTAATTTTAATGCTGTTAAACGCCAAGATTCACGCATCATAAGCGGAAGCATGATTGCTAGCACGATAAGAACAATAGAGATGTTCACCCAATTTGCCTTAGCTAAACTACCCATCGTCCAGAACACGATGTTTTGAAGGGCCTCAGGAGATGCCATATATTGCATCAAGGATTGAAGCGCTTGGAACAAGAACATCATGCCGATACCGGCGAGAATCATCGTTTCAGAGGAGAAGTTCTTAATCTTATTGATGGAATAGATAAAGAAACTCGTCAAACTAGCGAATACAAAGGCGCCAAATGGAACCATAAAGACACCTAAAAACTCTAATGCACTAGCGCCTACAACAACCATGAGAGATGCACCGAAGCCAGCCCCTGCGGATATACCAAGTGTATATGGGCTAGATAACGGGTTATCAAGAATAGTCTGCATGCCAGCACCAGCAATGCCCAAAGAAGCACCTACGAGCAATGCCATAATGGCCGTCGGAAGACGAATCGACCAAATGATAACATATGCGTTTTTGGAAACCTCTGCTGGGTCTGTTAATGCGAGCCATACATCACTTAACGTAAGTGATGCAGGACCTACAATAATATCGGTAACAAAACTTACCGCACAAATGATCAGACCAATGATAATAAACATGAGCTTTTTATAGCTCTGTTTTTTATAATCGTACTGATTGTTAGTTTCCGTCACTATACAAAACCCCTTTTTAGTTCAACTGCATAAACCAAACGCCACCGTAAGAGAATGGAAGGAATTTGTCATAGAATTCCTTAAGTGTGCCTTCAGGATCTACATCCTTGAATTCCTCAGGATAGAATGTTTTAGCTAAGTATTCAAATACTGCAACGTCATATACTTCACGAGGTAAACCATGGTGAGTAGAGAAAACATTTTTAGATTGAACGGCTTTCAATTCAGGCCAGCCTTGACGTTCTGTAGTGAAAGCTTTCAATAACTCTTGAGATTTTGCTTCATTTGTATCAAAACCTAAACGCATGGATGTAGGTTTCTTAGGCCAGTAAGAACCGATGATCATGATGATATCTGGGTTTCTTTCCAAAATAAATTCTGGGTTAACAGGACCTGCTTTTTGAACTACATCTTTTGTAATAAGGTCGCCACCAACTTGCGTTGCCAATGCGCCCCATGCTACGTTTGCACTATACGCAAAACCTAAACCTTCTGGACCTTCGTTACCTGTTTCAATGTAAACAGTTGGTTTTGGTTTATTGATTTTGCTAATGCGGTCCATAACTCTTGTTAAACGGTCAGTATAGAACTTGTTGATTTCTGCTGCACGCTCTTCTTTACCCAATGCTTTACCGATAGCTTCGATAGATTTTTGATGATTTTCAAGCTTTTCCGCATGGTAATCGATATAGATAGTAGGAATGCCAGCTGCATCGATTTTAGGTTTGTAATCAGCTTCATATTGATCTTTGAAATATAAAGGCATGAAGATAACATCTGGGTTTAAGGAAATTACTTTTTCCACATCAAATGTTTTATCATTTACGTTACCAATGAGAGGAATTTTTTCCAACTCTGGCACTTCAGATTTGTAGCGATCCCACATATCTGTACGCAATTTGCTTAAATAAGGGTCAATACCAACAATAGTCTTAGCCACATCTTTGCCTTGCAACGCAGCCATAGTCAAGAACGCACCACCAGAAGCACTCAATTGAACTACTACGCGTTCTGCTGGCTTTTTCAACGTAACCTTTTGACCTGTTACGTCTGTAATCTCAATAGATTTACCAGTCTGAGCTGCATCCTTTTTTGTATCCCCAGGGCCACCACATGCAGTCAGGAGCATGCTAACAATCAGTAGAAAAACTGTGGCTAAATAAGCCATAAATTTCTTTTTCTTAACCATAGAATACCTCGATTCCAAACTTAATAAGTTCTAATAAACACAATATATAACAGCATTTATTTGGGTTTTACATCATCAGCTCCTTCACGCACAACACAACCCTAATTCATATGCATAAACCAGATGCCACTATAAGAGAATGGCAAGAATTTGTCATAGAACTCTTTAAGTGTAGCTTCAGGATCTACATCTTTAAACTCTTCAGGATAGAAGGTTTTTGCTAAATATTCAAATACCGCTGCATCAAAGACTTCACGTGGAAGACCGTGGTGCGCAGAGTAAACTTGTTTATTTTCAACAGCTTTTAATTCGCTCCAACCTTGACGTTCTGTGGTGAAAGCTTTCAATAACTCTTGAGAAGATGCTTCGGTTGCTTCAAAACCTAAACGCATAGAAGTCGGTTTTTTAGGCCAGTAAGAACCCATGATCATGATAATATCTGGATTTTTCTCTAAAATAAATTCCGGATTAATAGGAGAGGATTTCTTAACAGCATCCTTTGTGATTACATCACCACCAGCCATAGTCGCTAAGGCACCCCAAGAATAATTGCTACTGAAGGAATTACCAAATTCTTCCGGACCATTCATACCAACTTCAAGGTAAACTGTTGGTTTTGGTTTGTTAATTTTACTAACACGATCGAGAACTCTTGTCACACGATCTGTATAGAACTTGTTAATCTCTGCAGCACGTTCTTCTTTACCTAAAGCTTTACCAATAGCTTCAATGGATTTTTGATGACTTTCCAGTTTTTCTGCATGGTAATCTATGTAAATAGTCTGAATACCAGCAGCATCCATTTTTGCTTTTGCATCAGACTCGTACTGATCTTTCAAATCAACAGGGATAAAAATAACATCTGGATTTAATGCCACAACTTGCTCAGCATTAAATGTTTTATCCCCAATGGTACCAACTACAGGAATCTTAGCTAGTTCAGGCATTTCCGTAGTGAAGTGTTTCCACATATCCGCCCTGTAATCCTGCAAAGAGGTATCCATGCCAGCAATAACCTTCGGCGTATTCTTGCCCATAAGGGCGGAAATCGTAAAGAATGGACCACCCGCACCACTCCATTGTAAAACAACTCTCTCTGCTGGCTTTTTCAGTGTAACTGTACGACCTGTTACGTCAGTAATCTCAATAGGCTTGCTATTTTGCACCGTATCTTTTTTCGTTTCGCTTGGACCTCCACATGCAACGATGAGCATACTAACTATTAGGAGGAAAACCGTGGCTAAATACGCTATGAACTTCTTTTGTTTAAACATAAGTACCTCTCTTCTCTCAACTAAAACTATCTCTATAAGTGCACATAAAAAGCCCGTTTCCCCACGAAGAGGAAACGGGCTGTCATCTCAGTTAGACTAACTACCACGCCTAATAAGCTAGCATATAGTATGAGCTTTCAACTATGCATAGCTAGTATAAATTCATCTATATCAATCCCCATCCCTGTCTCTCGCAGGTCAATTGGCAATTGTTAATTAGGCAGTTCTCCTGGCTCCAGTTTAACGTTACTTTGCGCCTTCCCAAAAACCTCAGTGACCGAGAGCATTTCACCCTCTATGCAAAGTACCTCGCTGTTACAGTGGCGTGACCGCTTTGGCTTGTACCAAATTCTCTATTAAGTCAATAGACACCTAACCCAATCATATGTGATTTTCCTCATCGTAGCATGCGGTATATACAGTGTCAATAAACATATAGGGGTACGGCTATAATCAATATTGGTTATATCACTATTAATGAAAAAAAGAAAGCCCGCTATTAGCAAGGCTTTCAGCTTATTTCATTAAAATCCAATCCGAATTGAATATGCTTTAATCTCTTTTTACCAATTAATTTCTTTAATATTACTAATAGTTATTACTCAGCACCATTGTGCTCAAGAACCGGATTTCTATTATAAGATGTTACATCAGTGCCCAACAACTCATATAATTCTTGTACTGTCATCTTCTTGTCTTTTACAGCAAGTAATTCTTCGTTAGTCACACCGATGAACTCTACAAATTCTAATTTGCCATTAGGAGTATCAAGAGTTTGCAATTTAGCATCAGGAATAGTAATGAAGCCAACAATATTGGAACTATTATTTGAGTCTATGCCCTCTGTTTGTCCACTATAAAGATATTCATAAGGTTTAAAAATTTCTCCAGCAGTAAAAGTAAATTTTGCAATTTGTTGTAATACACCACAAACACTTCTGATCTCATCATCGTTGGCACTTGCTTTATCTAAGCAATAAGTAAACTCCATGCCGTAACCACTGATTGTAGGATCTTCGCTATCCTTTTCGTACAGCTCGGACAAACCATATGTTACAAAGTGCCAATTATCTCCATCATCATACACACTGATACCATCAAGAGGGCTATCGCCACCAAGCCGCCAGCTAATCAATGTTCCAAAATGCATAGGATCTGTTTGACCAGGATATACACGTTCACATTCTGCAGTAATTGCATCCCACCCAATAGTACAAGGATCCAGTTCATCATCCAATAAATCAGAATTTAGCTCGACAGACTTTGTAGCATCTACTCTCGTATGAGAATCAAGAGATTCTTTATTAGAAGAAAAAAGATTTTTTAACCAGGAAAACATACTTATAATACCTCCCACTCTATACAATAGATACACAATGTATTAATTTACTCATTTAAGTATATAATGTTTAAACAACAAAGGCTACACATTGATTAGTAATGTATCCATTTAATTTATAAACTATATCATTAAATCAGCACCTTGATCTTGTGTAGCCTTTGTCTCTATTTACTTTTTCGTATATTTAGGTACATTGCGATATTGCATCGGTAAGGAATTTTCCTTTACTTTAAAACCATGTTTCTCGTAAAAGGTCGCATTCTTACTTTCACCAATCATAACATTGATGTACAAATACGATTTATAAGCGTCTTTCACCATTTCAAGCAAGTGCCCTGCAATACCTTGGCCCCGATAATCAGGATGAACTAGCACATAATTGATGAAGCACACAAGTTCGCTATCATCCATGACGCGAATAAGACCTATTAAACGATCTCCATCCCAAGCAGAAATCACGCGCGATGAATTCATTAGTGCCTTGTGCAATCTATCAGGATACTTGCCCACCACCCAACGAACAGATAAAAACAGTTCTGCTACCTGCTGAGGGGTAAAGTTTCTTTCTTCGGTATAGGTAATCGCCCTATCGCCCTTAACGATATTAATCATGCTACTGCCTTTTCTAATCCATTTATCAACTATATCTTAGGTGTGTGACACAACTTCCTTAGGATTCCACCAAATTATAGCAGACCGAGAGGAAATCAAACATTTATTGTCCTTAGATTTTGCTTTGATTTCTTTTTTGATTTGTTCCTCTGCTACTGGCGTTAAGTCTCCATAGTACTGTTCGTATATGATCTTTCGGCACTCGATTTCATCTTCTACAGTACGTTCACATCTATAATCAATGATGCTTACATTAGGTGAGCGCCCTTGTGAAAGTAACATATTATACAAAATTTGAAACTCTTGTACATCAGATTTACTAGCTTCCCGAGGATTCTTCCAATCGGGAATGCCAGCTACGATTGCACAATAGCCTTTAGAATATTGTTCCATTTGTAAAAGCCGAGGCCACACATCAGGGAACATCCAAAGTACTAAAGAAATAGCCACTACATCAAATTGGGAGTCAAGAGATCCATCTTGAGGTAAGTCCTGAACCAATTCTTCAATGATGTTAATATTCTCAACGTTTAATTCTTTGGCATTTTCTTTAAGGACTGCCACCATGCCCTTTGACGGCTCAATAGCAGTAACAGATTTAATATGTTGAGCAAAAGGAATTGTGAAAGAACCTGGACCAGCACCTATGTCTAACATACTAGAATCAGGTGTTAAGACACTGCTTAAAGCAGTATACACCTTCCGTCCAAAGTCGTAGTCATTGCTTTTACGCATAAGAGAAAAATCATTGGCCCGCTTGTCCCAATACTCTAATAATGGATTCGCCCGAATCCCTTTCTCACGATCATAATAACTTTGTTTCCACATTTCATTCCAGAACGAAAAATCTGTAACTTGCGGTGCCATACGAAACCTCCTGACTTAGTCTAAATTCCTCATTTCTCGGATAAACTCTTCTGCCTCTTGCAGATTCTTAGGGAACTCAAAATAAATACATTCTTCATATCCACAATAAGGATTACGGAAATCATAGCCACTCAACAACAAATACTCGATAATCTTCCATTCTTTGTCATTAGATTTTTTAGGAGCCTTGAACTTCTCGTTCACAAAATACATTTTACCTTTACAGGTAGGGCAGGTTTTATTTCTGTTAAACAACTCGTAGTTTGTACCCTCAGACAAGGAGATCCGGCAGTTTACACATACATTTTTATAGCCCATAGTTATTTACTCCCATACGGTTTATGTTGAAAGATTTCTTTTACAATCCCTTCACCAACAATATTTCCGCCTTCCATGATAAAGAACTCAGTACCTGCTTGTAGAGCAGAATAATCTACAGTTTCATAAAGTGGCAGCGCATTAGCTCCTATTTCTTTATCAAAGATGACATCTTCACCATCAATAAAATTAATACCAAGATATTCCTCAGTACCTTTTATAACGATATGAGGATAGTACATTCCATAATTTAAATTCGGTGGACTTGTTCTCTTCTTACTAAAGAATGTAACTATGCAGCTAATAGTAAAATCTAAATCACTCATTTCGAGCCTCATTCAACTACATATACCATATCACCTTTAAAGTATATGTTCATTATACAGTGTACGGGATTCCCTTCGGTCCATAACCAACCCTGGAATACAGCGTGTCCCCAATTATAGGTCTCCGTAATGACCTCAAATTCACTTTCACTATAATCCTGTTGATACTGAGGTAACTCAATTCTTTTACCTGTGAAAGTATCTAGTATTGTATTATTAAATACGAAAATTTCAAAAAAATCTATATTGCACGTCTCAAACACAACCTGAGCTTTATGAGTTTGTTCAACACCATTCTCATAAGAGAAAATGTAATCAAAGGTAAGGATCAAATTATCATCTACGTATTCTATTTTCTGTACCCTTGCATCATGGAGAGAATATTTGGAATACTCTCCAAAAGATTTTGTTGTTTTCATAGATCCTCATTACACAATTAACTAACCATATAAACTCCAATAGATATACTTATTCTTCTCTTATTCTTCTCTTATTCTTCTCTTATTATTCTCTTATTATTCTTAACTCACGTATAAATGTTTCTGCCTCTTACATATTCTTTGAAAACTTAAAGTAAACAAATCTTTCAGCCACATAAGTTAGATTTCGAAATCATACCCACTGATTAAAAAAACTCTATAGTCTACCACTCTTTATCATTACATTTTTTAGGTGCTTTGAACTTTTCATTCACAAAATACATTTTATACCCCATAATTATTTACTCCTTATAGGTTTATGATAAGATTCCATTTCATATCTTCCTCAATATTAATCCTTAGACTTATTTATCCACTTAAATATCAGCTCTTATATATCATTAGTATTATTACCATTATTAATTAAAATATTTATAATATATAATCAAAGTACCAAAATACAATACTTGATTTCTAATTTATCAGCCTGTATAATAAGGACGGTAAATAGTTTC
This sequence comes from Veillonella parvula, assembly GCF_040094895.1. GTDB lineage: Bacteria > Bacillota > Negativicutes > Veillonellales > Veillonellaceae > Veillonella > Veillonella parvula_L. The sequence continues at coordinate 271,175 of NZ_JBBNGV010000002.1, forward strand.
GCAAAAGAAAGGAAATAAGACCATGGTCAATGCTAATGAATTGTTTACAGTACAAGAAGTTGCAAATCAACTTAAAGTAACACCTCAGTATATAAGGAAAATGATAAAGGAGAAAAAGCTCTTTGCCACAAGAATTGGTAGTCAATGGATAATAAAACCAGCTGATTTACATTCATATATTCAAGATAACAAAGTAATAGTCGAACCAGATGACCATGAACGTACTTCTAATGAGGTACCTAAAATAGTTGCGCTTAGCTTTTTCTCTGGAGCAATGGGATTGGATATAGGAATGGCTAATGGTGGGATACAGGCCTTACTCACTTGTGAATTCAATAAATTCTGTAGAATCACTATTGCACAAAATAATCCTCAAATAGCACTTATAGGAGATATTAACAAATATGAGCCAGAAGAAATTTTACGCTTAGCAAAAATTCCAAAGGGAAAAAAAGTAGATGTAATTTTCGGTGGGCCGCCCTGTCAGGCATTTAGTACTGCAGGGGCACGTCGGGCATTGAAAGACGAGCGAGGCAATGTATTTCTTCGATATATTGAAATAATTGAAAAGATACGTCCAACATATGTTGTGATTGAAAATGTAAGAGGTTTACTATCTGCTCCTTATCCATATAATGACATAAAAAAGCCAATTAAAGGTGGAGCACTTTGTGTAATCATAGATAAACTTGAACAAGCTGGATATACAGTCTCATTTGAACTGTACAACGCTGCTAATTTTGGTACACCACAGATTAGAGAACGTATCATAATAATTGGAAAACTAGGTACCGAGAAAGTCCAGTATTTATCTCCTTCTCATGCTGAAAATGGAGAATTCGGTTTACTTCCGTGGAGAACTTTACAAGAAGTCATTTCTGACCTTGATGAAGAAGCCCTACATTACATCCAGTTTCCAGAAAAACGCCTCAAATTTTACAAAAAATTAAAAGAAGGACAATATTGGAAAGATCTTCCTCCAGAAATGCAGTTTGAAGCAATGGGATCCAAGTTACTACTGGGTGGTGGAAAAACAGGCTTTTATAGAAGATTAAATTTCAAACGACCATCCCCTACACTAGTTACTGATCCTACAATGCCAGCAACAGATTTGTGCCACCCAGTAAAAAATCGCCCACTTAGTGTTGAAGAATACAGTAGAATCCAAGAGTTTCCTGACGAATGGAAAATTTGTGGTCCAATTAAAGAACAATATAAACAAATTGGTAATGCAGTTCCTATTAAACTTGGTGAAGCAATAGCTAAAACAATTATTGCTGATATGAATGGCGAAAAACTACCGCAGTACACAGGTTTTTCATATTCAAGATACAAAAATACTAACGATATTACTTGGAGACTTGCAATAAATAAAATACTTGAAAAAGAAAGAGCCACTCATATTAAAGACGGTGATACAAGGTTTTCGCTCATAGCAGATTAATTATCTATTTCTTCATTGAATTATATAACAAACTACTCCTACATTTCGAGGAGGACAATTGACAAGTTTCCCCAATACTCGAGCATCGTATCTTAGAATGATTATCGCAAATTCCCAATCCTCCATCTAGTTTCTTCACCAACTTCTTCGGCAATATCTAATAACTCGTCATAGCACCCCACTCCACCAATAGTCTCCCACATATCTTTACCAATAAGAACAATAGAATCATGATGAAAATCAAAAATTCGCATAGGCGGATTATGAGCATAGTCATCTTTAAACTCACCATACGGATTGTAAGGGAGACCAAAATAAACGTTGCAGTTTGGATTATTAACCGCCAAACGTAAACAGTCTTGTTTTGCAACAAGTGTTTGGTCAATATTTGGCTTAACAGTTTTTAAACTAATGTAGTTATCAATACCGTCTTTACACCACCACAGATCAGATATAACTCTAATATCCATTATTTGACCAGATATATTAGTTTGTAATACACGCTGTAAAGTGTGATTCCAGGAGGTCGAAAAACTACTATGTCTTTCTCTTAACATACGTAACTCTTGATTAATTGCATTCTCGTATGCAACATCTATATGTACAACGGTTTCAAATTGACGCTTTGCTTCAGTTGCACCATTTGAACGTGCTACTAAGAGTGCAATTTCCTCAATAACACGCTGTCCAAACGATGTACTAAACGATCTTTCAAATGCACTCCAGAATACTACATCATCAGAGAGTAAAGCCGTATGAAAAGGACGATATGTTTGTTCATTTCCCTTAATACGTTCGATTGTACCGCTGACACAGTTGCGAAATTCAGTTGCAATTAAATCTCTATAATATTGATTCATAGACTTCTCCTAAGCAGATTTTCAAAAAACATTGAAACTTGTATTAATCAAAATTAGTATTTATATCAGTTTCAGTGACGCCCTTTTTAAATAAAGGTGAAATTGTATTAGAAATATCTATCATTAACGACTCTATAGATAAACGCTCTTCTTCTGAATACTTTTCATCAATATCAGCATCCTCTATTTCCTGATCAATAAAAATTTGTTCCACCATCTTTATATAATCAAAGTCCATAGCTTTGCCGTCTTTAGTTAAAATTTCAACACAATTATTATCTCCCTGTTTATAAAACTTTAATTTCATAAATCTACATCTCCCTTATACGATCTAAAGTTATATTTTTTAACTCGTTTTTTTATAGAGGACTTTCCACCATCTGTTAATTCTGCAATCCAATCTAGCGTCTTTTTCCCCTTTATTTTTGATTCTAAACTAGCAGATGTAATATATAGTTTCTCACCTTCATTTTCACACATAATTAAATTTTGAGCATCCCCTAACATCGGTATTGTTGCATTATGAGAAACTAAGATAACTTGTTTTTCAACTTTAATCCTTTTAATCATTTCAATTAAATCATGATTAATATAACTAGTTGCTAAATTATCCTCAGGTTGATCAATAATTATTGGTGCAGTATTATCTTTGTACCCTAATATTAAATCTAATATTATTGCAGACTTCCATCCAGGACTTAAACTTTTATAATCATGTCCATCCTTAGTTATAATTTCATATTCTTTCTTATTTGTCTCAGCAATAACCCCATAAACCCTTTCACTAAAGTCATCATACGAATTTATCCGTGGTCTTTTAGAGAAGTTTTCTATCACTATATTAGATGGCTCTAATTCATAAAAATTAGATAATCGCTTTTCTTTAATTAGATATGTATTAATGGCTTCTACAAGTCGGTCTTCTGTAAGGTTGAATGAATTTTTGATACTTAACGTGTGACCTGCTACTTTTATTTCTTTCGTTTTAAAAGACACATTAAACTTAGATAATTTATCTTTAGCATTATAAAAATTCTGAAGTAATTTTATATATTCATATATATATTTAAGTAGGTTTCCTCTTTCTATTTTAATCTGAGAAATATATCTATCACTTTCACTATTTTTAGTTTTTAACTTTATTAAAGCTTCCTCTATTTTACCAAATACAATTCCATTAATATCTGATATCAAAACTATATCCTCTAAAGTGCTAGCTAATAATTCAATTTCTTTATTTCGATTCTGAACGATAGGATGCTTGTTAAACAACGCCTTCATATCATAAAGCACACGTTTATACTCATCAATAGTTGCTTTAGATACCGATAAACATCTTTTATTCTCCTCATTTGGAGTAATCTTTTCAATAGGGGCTTCTTTTATGACCTCATTTATAAATAAAAAGTTTGGAGGTTTTATATGCGAAAGCTCTATTTTCAACTCTTCAATTCTTTTAGCACTATCTACTAACGCATTAATTTGACGACGTAATGTAATTAAACTATTTCTAATACAGCTTAAAGTTTCACTATCCTCTGGGAAAACCTGACTTATGATTGGTATTGCTCCTAAATCATTTTTACTATCATTTATGATCTCCATAATAAAGTTCTGACTAATATAATATGGTTGTACATTCGTTGGGTTTTCTATATTAATATCCTTCACACTAAACAAATTATATTTTGACTGTGTGAAATCCTTAGAACTCCCCTTAACTAAGCTATCTACAAATAATGTTTTTCCACTTGAAGATCCGCCTATTACAACATTAAGTCCAGGAGTCATATTCACATCAATCTCGATTTTATCATTTTTTAAGTTGATATTTCCAAATGTCTTAGTCCAACTTTGTGGAGGTAAATAATCATAATGAAGCCTTGATTCTTCTGATAATGATAATCTTAATCCCTCAAAAGTAGGCTCAGCTAAAATCCATGTAGGTATAAATTCTTCGGCATTATCTTCTTTTGTTTTAGGATAAATAAGTGGATTATAATTATCCGTGCATGTAACAAGATTAACAAAATCATCGATTCCTAATTTTTTAAAATATGCTTTTGTCTCCTTAAGCCCTTTACTACTTCTAGATGTAAATCCATCAAAATGATTATGATAGATACTTTGCTCCATAGATGTATCAAATATCTTAGTCTTTGATGTTGCCTTATCAAAAGTTCTATGAGATTGACCACCATGTGGTAGTAATAAAAACTCATACATATCAAAAGTATTTATAATATTTTCAATATTAGGTGTATTTTCATCATCATCTTTAACAAATTTATCTGGATAAAGTTTATTTAACTTATTATTAATATCATCAATATTCCTTTCAGTAATTTCAGTGTTAAAAATAATATGACAATGATATGGAGGAGCATCTGAATATTTTTTTATATGAAGCTCCACACCTAATATAGTTGAAATAGTATCTTCCTTTAATAATTCCATATAAGCATTTTTATTAATAGTATTATGATCTGTTAAAGAAAGCAGTATCGGATTATCTTTTGCGATTTTTTTTACATTATCTACCAATTTTTTTACATTATAATTAGAAGATAATTTATTAGGATTTTCTGACGTATGAATATGAATATCTACATATGTTGCTTTCATAAAAACTCCCTTATTTTTATCAAAACATTCTAATCTTATATTAACTATGTAGTAGAGCAAGATTAATAATTATCAACAATCTTAATCCGCAACACATTATAAGAAAATCCCCCTTTTCTGATTTTCCTATAATCCTTATCACTTTATTATCTATTTTTTAATTAATTTATCTCCCCCATATATGATTCTTTTTATAAAGTTACACAATTACATCCTTAAATTAAAATTGATAATTAACAATACATAATTATTTTCTAAAGACATATTCAGAAATAGCAATCAGAATTAGTCTATTATCCAAGTAAAATAGTAAATAACCAATTTACAAATCTTTATTTTTATTAACTTAACACTCTTACTCTACCAGTTTAATGTATATAAAAATCATTCATCATATTATAACAACTTAATCTTATTCTCATTTTATGACTTAATCCAACTTTATTCAAGAGCTTTATATTATCTACTAATAAAAAAACCATTGATTAATTAATTTTAATCAATGGTTTTTTTGTTTATTTTATTCCCACTCAATTGTAGCAGGTGGTTTAGATGTAATATCGTACACGATACGGTTGATATGTTGTACTTCGTTTACGATACGGCGGGAGATTGTATCCAATACGTCGTAAGGGATGCGTGCCCAGTCAGCAGTCATGAAGTCTGTTGTCGTTACGCCACGCAATGCCAGTGTGTAATCGTATGTACGGAAGTCCCCCATAACGCCTACGGTACGTGTAGATGTTAATACTGCAAAATATTGGTTGATGCTGCGATCAAGGCCAGCTTTTGCAATTTCGTCACGGAAGATGTAGTCCGCATCACGCAAGATGTCGAGTTTGTCTTTCGTGATTTCTCCCATTACGCGAATAGCAAGACCAGGACCCGGGAAGGGTTGACGCCATACGAGGTAGTCAGCCAAACCTAATTCAGAGCCAAGTTCACGTACTTCGTCTTTGAAGAGGTTGCGCAATGGTTCGATAAGGCCTTTAAAGTCTACAACTGCAGGCAAGCCACCTACGTTGTGGTGAGATTTGATAACTTCTGCTTCACCAGTACCGGACTCAATAACGTCAGGATAAATTGTACCTTGCGCCAAGAAATCAACGGAACCGATTTTACGACCTTCGTCTTCGAATACACGGATGAATTCTTCGCCGATAGCTTTACGTTTTGCTTCTGGATCTTCAAGACCAGCCAATTTATCTAAGAAACGTTTTTCTGCATCGACACGGATGAAATGCATACCGGAATCTTTGAAAGCTGCCTCTACTTCGTCACCTTCGTTTTTACGCATTAAACCATGGTCAACGAAGATACAAGTCAATTGGTCACCTACAGCTTTAGAAATAAGAGCTGCTGCAACAGAGCTATCTACACCGCCAGACAATGCCAATAATACTTTGCCATCGCCTACAGTGTTACGGATGTCTTCAATAGCAGTTTTAGCATAGTTTGCCATTGTCCATGTGCCTGTGAAGCCACATACTTCGTACAAGAAGTTGTGAAGCATTTCTTTGCCGTGCTCAGTGTGCAACACTTCTGCATGGTATTGCATAGCATATAATTTGCGTTCTTTATTTTGCATGGATGCAACAGGGCAATCTTTAGTATGTGCTACAATTTCAAAGCCTTCAGGAACCTTTGCTACATAGTCAACGTGAGACATCCAAACAACTTGGTCTCCTTCCAAGCCTTTGAACAATGGAGATGTAGTGTCCACTTTAGTAGGTGTTTTACCAAATTCACGATTGTCCGCAGATTTAACTTCGCCACCCAATGTATGCGCCATAAATTGCATACCATAGCACATGCCAAGAATAGGAATACCAAGTTCAAAAATCTCTTTCTCAATTTTTGGAGAGTTTTCTTCATACACGCTGTTAGGACCGCCTGTAAAGATGATACCTTGCGGTTTCAATTCCTTAATTTTTTCCAGCGCTTTGTTGTATGGATATACTTCGCAGTATACGTGATTTTCACGAACACGGCGCGCGATCAATTGGTTATATTGACCACCAAAGTCAACAACAATTACAAATTCCTTGTTTTCCATGCCTTCCTCCATATGCATCTATTTGTGAAAGTATATTCACTATTTATTATGCCCATACATTTCTGTACTGGGGGCGCGTTTTTCCGAGCTAAACGCTAATTTTTCATTACATTATATTATACCATAGGAAGTATAACGACTCCATATATTCCGTATGTAAATTATAAATAACTTTATAATGTTCGGATTTCTATCTATCACGCTTTAGGAGCTTTCCGTATATAAGTCAATTTGCTAACAATACCGAAAGATATCTGGCTATCACTTTTTAGGAGCCTCTCGTTTATACATTTTTACAGCCCCCACGGGACAGATGGAATAGCAGTCGCCACAACTGATACAACCTTTCCCAATGATAAATCGAGTCTTCCCTTCGGTGATGCATTGAACAGGACAATCCTCAGCACAAGCACCACATTTAACGCAAGTGTCATCAATATTAAACTTTAGATTTCCCATTATACATCACCTCCTATGCATTCTTTATCTATGCCTAACTTAACATTATCTACTTTTAAGTAGTAGAATTCATATTTTAAATATATAAGATCACAAACATCACGCTAGCTCAAGAATATATTCAAAATATTTCAATACAAGAACAGCTATTATAATTGTTTTTTCTTATTTAATTCACTATTATACGCAATAGCAGAATAGATTGCTTTTGCCACGCCTTGGTGGTTATTGTCTGTCGTTTCGTATCGTGCCGCTTCTTTAATGTTCGGCTTGCTATTGCCCATGGCTACACCAGCGCCCGCAAAGCGTAGCATAGATAGGTCGTTTTCACTATCCCCCAGTGTCATTACCTCATCAGGACTTAAGCCCCAATGTTTTGCCAAGGCTTCTACAGCAGTGCCCTTTGTAGTGTGAGGCAATACAAACTCTAAATTGCCTTCACTAGATAGCAGCACATCATAGAAACGTTCACGACCTGTACCATCGTGGGACAGACCTTGGTATTCATCTCGTAAGTCTTGCAAGATACGCTGACGCATCGGCTCGTCACCGTAGAAGATTTGAATTTTCTCAGGTCCTTCCTCTAAGGCTTTCATATGAGCTAATAAATCACATACCATGGTCCGCGTAGCCAAGATAAATGGACGAATATTAGGTCTAAAGAAGAAATTAGATTGCTCTATTTCACATTCAGACAAATTTATTTTTACTGCTTCGTTGCCTTCCGCTAATGCATAGTGATCGTACGTTGCTCCTGGCAGGTGGGTGTGTAATGTACTAGGCGCCTGAGAATAAAATGTACTAGAAACCTGACACTCTATAGTATTAGGCAGATGATTATCCATGATGCCATGTATCGTCTTTTTATTACTGTTACTTAGTTCACAAGCACACGCCCCTAATCGTTCAGGTGTAATACATCTAGAGGGTGGATACATGCCAAAGATTTGGTCTTTCACATAGGCCTCTACATAAACGCCATAGGTTAATAGTTTGTGTAACAAGTGTAGAGCTTGTTCTTTATCAAAATTTACGTGGAATAGACTTCGGTTTTCATCCTTGTCCATCACGTAAGCACCATTGGTGCACATAAAATAGCGCAAGCAAGGCAGTTTTTCGATGACATCATTCATCTCATTCCAAGCACGGCCAGAAGCAATGGCTACCCGAATCCCACTTTCACGAGCTGCACGAATCGCCTCAATGGCATCCTCAGGAATCGCCTTTGCATCGTTTACCAAGGTGCCATCTACATCGGATGCGATGAATCGAATGGGCTTATCTCCAACTAGACCTATATAATTTTTTATAGTTAATGTTTCTTTTGAGGTCATACTGCCTCCCTTATGGTATCTAACAAATTAATAAGCTCAAGCATTACCCTATGGATGCGTTAAATTCGGCTACAATTTCTTCTAAGACTGTTGGGTCCTCAACTAATCGCAATAAGGAACCTCCTATAATAGTAGCACCATCGATAATAGTTTGTTCAATGGTAGGTTCTAACATGGCACCGGCAAATTCTTTAGAATGGCACACCTTCGGCTCGCCAGCGAGGCGCAATTTAGGATGGAGTGCTGCACATTGATAGCTTACATTGCCAATATCTGAACTACCTCCGAGGGCTGCCGGACCAGGTTCAAAATCGAGGCCCATGTCGGCCATTACCTCTTCGATAAGCTTTGTGCCACGGTGATTTTGGTTCATATCATCATACGGATTGCCATAAAACTCTACATCCACAGTTGTAGCTGTACAAAGGGCCGCCCCTTCAAAGATTTTTTTGATTTGCTCAGATAAACCATTCAAGTACTCACGCTCCGTATGACGCACGGTAACCTCTAATTCACCGAAGGCAGGAATTACATTGGATGCGGTACCTCCAGCAATGATCCATGTGCCGACGCGCGTTTCAGGGCGCACTTGTTGGCGCATCATATCCATAGCATGGATAGCGAGTTGCACACCATTTACCGCATTTATGCCATTCCAAGGCTCTCCGGCTGCATGGGCTGGCTTACCATGATACTTAGCGCGGAAGCAATCGAGTGCCAAAAATTGTGAATTAGGCCGTGTTTCCTCGCCGTCGAGATGCACCATGATGGCAAAATCGTATTCTTTAAACACCCCTGCTTTGCACATATCTACCTTACACCCCATCGCTTCTTCGTCTGGTGTGCCGATAATATCGATATCCATGTTGAAAGCTGCGCCCTCTTCTTGCATTTTATGTAGTGTCAATGTAGCCAACACGCTCATAGAACCACTGGCGGAATGACCGCACGCATGGCCTACCTCTGGCAGTGCATCGTATTCACAAAGTATCGCTAAACGACCTTGAGGGTTATCTACTTTCACAACAGAGGCCTTGAAGGCAGTCGGTAAATTACAGAATTCATAGGTTACGTCCATGCCATGTTTTTCGAGAACAGCACCAATGGTTTTGACGGACTCGAATTCTTGACTAGAAATCTCAGGGTTTTTAGCTAATGTATAATTCACCGCAAAAGCATCTGGTGCGAAGCTTTTACAAAGATCGGAAAATGTATGCATAAGGTTCATAGCGCCTCCAATAGATATAATCAAAAATGTGTGCAAATCGATGGATTTAAACAATGTTAAATGAAATCCATTTTTAAATATGAAACTCATGTACTCTTAATTATACAATGTTATTGCCTATTGGTGTAAAATTCCGTACAATATAAACAGAAATGTATAAATCATGTATATGGATGTTTGAGGAGGACACTATGTTTAAGTTCAAAAAATTGACAGCCATCGCCCTCGTAGCGGTAGCAGCAATGGGTTTATTGGCTGGTTGTGGCAACGACAAGCCTAAAATGACACAACAAGAAGGCGTATTGCGTGTAGGTTCTGAAACTACATTTCCACCGTTTGAATTCACTGAAGGCGACAAATACGTTGGTTTCGACGTTGATTTGTCCGAAGCAATTTCTAAAAAAATCGGCCTAAAAATGGAATTCAAATCCATGGGCTTCGATGCTTTGATTCCAGCTGTTCAATCTGGCGATATCGACATGATTGCTGCAGGTATCAACGCTACTCCTGAACGCGAAAAAGTATTGGACTTCTCCGATGTGTACTTCGACCAAGGCGGTTTCATTACAGTTGTTCGTAAAGACAACACTACAATCCACAACATGGACGAACTAGCAGGCAAAACTGTAGGTGTTCAAATCGGCACAATCCCTGTTGAAATGGCTCAAAAAATTCCTAACACAACAGTAAAACAAATCGATTCCAACGCTAATATCTTTATGGAATTGAAAGCCGGTACAATCGATGGTGCTATCATCGATAACGCAGTTGCTATGTATTACCTAAAACAAGGCGCTGATCAAGATCTTAAACTCGTAGGTGAACCTACTAAATCCCCAGGCACAGTTCTTGGCGTGAAGAAAGGCAACAAAGCTTTACAAGAAGCTGTTAACAAAGCTCTTAAAGAACTTAAAGAAGACGGCACTTACCAAAAAATCTACAACAAATGGTTTGGCGATTACAACAAAAAATAATATGTATTCCTACGAACTTGGATACATATAACCCCTCTGAAAGATTTCACCATCACATAAAATTTGTGACAACAGATCTTCTTCAGAGGGGATTTTTTACGCTTAAATACAACACATACTGAAGCTTCCCTATTAAATTGTATAAATACAGGCATATTAGAAATAAGCTAGTATATTGTGAGAACAGCTAAACGATATCAATATATATCAATAGAAGACATACAGTTATACTAGCATTGCCTCTTTTACGGTACCTAACGTTCGTTATATAATAAATATGTATTCTATCGTATAAAAGGAGGCCTAATGGCACAGTACTTTACGGAACGCCTGCAAAAGGTCTTCCACATGATTTTTACATCGTATAATCAAAAAATGGCTCAAGAAGGCTTACGTCAGTTAGAGCTCATCGTCAACAATCAGCAAGGTGCAGTACAAACTGATCATCGCGCCTTGCGGAACGATATGACCACCCTTCTTGAAAGTGACATAGATAATAAAGAGGATGCTCTCAAAATAGCCAACGATCCAGAGGCTAGAGAGCTAGGTGATGCCTATGCACTCTTGGCACGTGTCTATGCAGGGCCTCGCTTTACCTGGGAAGAGTCTAACTTCCCAGAGGACAATATGCGCACTTATCAGTGCTTACACGATAGCATTCGCCGTTGTAGCCCTATCGGTACATTACAAGCCTTGCGTATCAAAGGCTCCATCACGCCCACCGTAGAGAAGGATATGCAAATCTCCTTCGACGATGCTTTCCGCATTGTCTATGACCATGCGAATCGAGGCGATGCCTATTGCCAATATGTTATAGGCAATGTCTTTTTCTGGCGCGATGATAATCGCATCGGCTCCGCTGAAGCTATGCTAACACCTCCGCCCATGAGCTGGACTAAACGCATGCAAAGAAGCCTTACAGCAAACTCTGTACAGGATCGTATCGCCGCCTTACAAGGCACCGTGCCAGACGAAAAATTGCAAAAAAATGCATCTAACCTGGCGAAAGAATGGTTTAATAAGGCTCTCGACAACGGTCTTGCCATGTTCCAAGGAAACTTGCGCAATATCTATATCGACGAAGCTGACTTTTCCAATGCGCGCCGCGTCGCCAAGACTGCGGCCGAACTTGGCAACCCTGCCATGATGCTATATACAGGCCTCGACTGCCATGAAAACGGTAAATTCGAGGATGCTTTCACGTGGTTCACTAAAGGTGCCGCCTTAGGTCAATCTGAAAGCATCGCAGAATTAGCGGATTATTACTATCATTTCTATGATGCCAAAAATTTACGTTGTACTATCCCCTACAATCCGGTAAAAGCCATAGGTCTCTACCGCCGTGCGGCAACGAAAGAGTTTAGTGATGCGGGCTACACCGCCTTACAGGCGGCCTTTGGATATATCTTTCACATAGGCCACCTGCCTCTCGACTGGGGGCTCATAGCAGACTTAACACATATGGCATCCACAAAAGATCGTTTTATGTTCGCCTTGCCCTATATCGGTTATATGCGAATCCACGGTTTAGGGGTGACGAAAAACATTCGCTTCGGTGTACAATCGCTACTGCGTGTCTTAGATGAGGAACAACGCGCCTTCGAAGAGGAAAATCGCGTTCTTTTCTACGATATTACGCGCGCTTTAACACGTGTTGCCTTGGGCTATGCCTACGAAAAAGGCTATGTAACAGGCAAACCAGATTTAGATCAAGCCGTATCCTATTACGAGCAATCCCATCAATATATCTTGTCTCACAAAGCCAATTTGGATCCAGAAATAAAAGATATTCCCATCGATGACGAAGCAGAAGAACGATTAGCAGCCTTTGAAGAGGTTGATGGTCACTGGCAATACAAAGAAGGCCTTGCCGAATCCACTACTACGGTGCGCCCTGCACCTGCCGCCTGGCCTCAAGATGCGGCCCGTTTATCTGTAACTATGGACGACTTCATGTGGGATACGACCTTGTACGACTGGCAAACCATCGAAACAGCCTTAGACTCACAAGAAGAAATGAAGCTCAGCTTTTACAATCGTTTCCTATCCGTTCCAGATACGTTGCGTAATATCTTCAAGCTCGATGTAACGCGGATGCTACGAGATCACTATCAAGTAAGACTGCACGGTTATGATCCAACAGAAGGACATGAAATTATCTACAAGTCCATTTACGACAAAGAAAATACCATAAACCTATTGAAAGAGCTTTACGATAATCATCAATTGCCTACCCTCAAAGATAATTGGACTATCGAAAAGAACGAAGAAAAGCCGACCTGGCATTACGTGCTCGATGTGGATCAACAGCCATTCTTACTAGAGGAATACGACGATGCAAACGCTATGATTCAAGCTGCATTGCAAGGGTTGAAAGAGAAAAAGTACGAACAAATTAATATTCGCACCCATGACTTTGTGGGCCCATCCTATTTTATTTTTAAAGGCAATCAGTCGACCCCATTTAGAGTGCAGCTCTATCTAAAAGAATCTGCCCATCACACCATCGATGAAGATGGAAACCAACAAGACACGCCTGGTAAGACCTACTTATTCGAACAATATGTGGGGAACGAAGTGTCCTTAAACTATTGGATTCAAAAAACAATAAATACCTTGGAAATTCCTGAGCTAGATAATTGGAAACAATTAACAGTGCCAAAGGATTTACAAACATAAAAAGACCATCCCCAGTGAGCTGCTCCCCCAAAATTGGACACAATTTTGGGAAGTGAAGTTCAACAGGATGGTCTTTTTTTGATAATTCCTATAATCTTGATAATAGAATTATTTTAATTATAGATTTTTACTACAGCGTTTTTATTATAGTAGTCTTATGACAGCACTTTTATTATAGTGTTTTTACAACGCTGGCACAGCGTGCACAGAGTGTAGGATGTTCACTATCTTGACCTACTGTATCGCGGTGGATCCAACAGCGTTCACATTTTTCGAGACCAGAGGCAACAACAACTGTCGCTACGCCTGTTTCTTCGTCTTTTACAGCCTCTGCCGGTGCAGCGCCGTTCACGATGTGAGCTTCGGATACGATAACGAGTTTAGCCAAGCCTTCTTCACCAAGAGCATTCAATGCATCAAATGCAGCGCCTTCAGCGTATACCGTAACGGATGCATCCAATGGGTGACCAATTGTTTTGTCTTGACGCGCAAGTTCCAAAGCTTTTTGTACGGATGTACGCAAGTCTAACAATTGGTTCCATTTGTCAGCCAATTCTTGGTTGAAGTGTTCAGGATGACCTTGTGGCCAATCTTGAAGCATAACGGATTCGCGCATACCCTCTTCTTTAGGCATGTATTTCCAAACTTCTTCTGCTGTAAAGGAAAGCACTGGAGATACCATAGCTACCAATGTTTTCAAGATTTCATACATAGCCGTTTGAGCGGAACGACGAGCTACGTTGTTTTTGCTTTCAGCATACATAGTATCTTTCATTACATCAAGATAGATGGAGCTCAAGTCTACGGTGCAGAAGTTATGAATTGCATGGTATAACATGTGGAATTCATAATTTTCGTACGCATCAGTAACCTTTTGACGCACTTCTTCTAAGCGCAACAATGCCCATTTATCGAATTCGGACATATCTGCGTAAGCCACTTTATCAGTATTTGGATTGAAGTCATCCAAGTTGCCGAGCAAGAAGCGGAATGTATTACGGATCTTACGGTATACTTCGGATAATTGTTTTACGATGTCTTTGGACAAACGTACGTCTGCTTGGTAATCCGCAGAAGATACCCACAGACGCATAACGTCAGCGCCGTATACGTCGATGATATCACTTGGAGCCACTGTATTACCTACAGATTTAGACATTTTGCGACCTTCACCGTCCACAACAAAACCGTGAGTCAATACGGAGTTGTACGGTGCTTTACCTGTTGTGGCTACTGCAGTCAGCAAGGAAGAGTTGAACCAACCGCGATGTTGGTCAGAACCTTCAAGGTACATAGCACATGGTACATCAAGATCGTTTACTTCGAGCACGCCAGCCCAAGAAGAACCAGAGTCGAACCATACGTCCATGATGTCTGTTTCTTTTTTGAACTCATCATGACCGCAATGAGGACATTTGAAACCTTCTGGTAACAATTCTTTTGCACTATGAGCCCACCAAGCATCAGAGCCCTCTACAGCTACTTTTTCTTGTAATGCTTTGATAGTATCATCGTTGATGATGTGCTCGCCGCAGCTTTCACAATAGTAAATAGGAATTGGCACGCCCCAAATACGTTGACGAGAAATTACCCAGTCACCGCGGTCGCGAACCATGTTGAAAATGCGGTCGTGGCCCCATTTAGGAATCCATTGCACTTGGTTATCGATTGCATCAAGCGCTTGTTGACGGTACCCATCTACAGAGGAGAACCATTGTTCTGTAGCGCGATAGATGACAGGATTTTTACAACGCCAGCAATGAGCGTATTGGTGACGCAAGCTGGATTTGTGAAGCAATGCATTATTATGCGCCAAGATTTTGATTACAGGCACTTCTGCATCGTGAATTTCTACGCCAGCCAATGGGAATTCAGTATCGCCATAACGGTTGTCGTCTACTTGTTTAGTGTAGTTACCAGTTTCGTTAACAAGAGAAATGATAGGAAGATTAGTTTTACCTTCCTTGTTATAACGCATAACGATGTTAAAGTCGTCTTCACCGTGTGCAGGCGCTGTATGTACGCAACCAGTACCAGCTTCAAGTGTTACATGGTCACCGCATAATACAGTGGATGTACGTTCTACGAATGGATGTTTAAATTCAGCTAATTCTAAGTCTGCCCCAGAGAAGCGGTTTACGATTTCGTAGTTTTCGATACCAATATCTTTCATAGCTGCGTCAACAAGTTCAGTAGCCATCAAGTAGTATTCGTCGCCTACTTTTACCCAGCCATATTCAAGCTCAGGGTTAACGGAAATAGCTACGTTGGCAGGCATTGTCCAAGGAGTAGTTGTCCAAATAACAGAGTATGCTTGTTTTGAATCTACGCCAGCTGGCAATGTGACCTTTTTCTCGGATACGTAAGGGAATTTTACGTAAATGGAGAAGGATTTTTTCTCAGCATATTCGATTTCTGCCTCTGCCAATGCAGTTTCGCAGTGCGTACACCAGTATACAGTTTTAAGACCTTTATAGATGTGACCGCGTTTTGCCATTTCGCCGAAGATGCCAAGTTGTTTAACTTCGAACTCAGGACGCAATGTCAAATACGGACGGTCCCATTCGCCTAATACACCAAAACGAATGAAATCTTGTTTTTGTGTTTCTACGCATTCTAATGCATATTCCTTACATTTATTGCGCAAGTCCAATGGAGCCATTTCATGACGGTTAAGACCAGTGTTTTTAATAACCGCATGCTCGATTGGTAAACCATGTGTATCCCAACCAGGGATGTAGCGAGTATAATGACCAGTCATTGTTTTATATTTCATGATGATGTCCTTCAACGTTTTGTTGAGGGCATGACCGATATGCAATTTACCGTTCGCATATGGAGGGCCATCATGCAAAATGAAAGGTTTTGCGTCTTTACGCAACTCCAAACGTTTTTGATAAATCTTGTTATCTTCCCAGAATTTTAAGATTTCTGGTTCGCGCTTAGGCAAATTGCCGCGCATTGGGAATTCTGTTTCAGGCAAATGTAACGTCTTACCGTAATCCATGCTGTTGCTCCTTTTACATAAAAAAATCGCCCGCCCCCGAAGGGACGGACGTCATATCCGTGGTACCACCCTACTGACTCTCGTTACTTGTGAAAGCTAGCGTCACCGCATTTCTGCGATTGTCACACCATGCTAGCACATGATTGTAACACATAAGACGCAACTCATCTCTCATATTGTGAAAGCCACTTAAACATATAACGGTGTTCACCGGCGGCATTACCGCTTGCTCCAAAGTGATCCGCAAATCTCTAGATTTCCAAACCTTTCAGCCCATGAGTTTGGTCTCTACTAAATCCGTCTGAGACATGCCGTCTTTTTCAACGCAATATTCATATAATAGATAATTATAGGACTCAAACGGGGAAATTGTCAAATACTTCATTTCTAAATTTAACAGAACCTACATCCCCTATTAAGCAAAAGAAAAAGCCTACTTACGTAGGCTTTATTGTATATACAATTATTAGATTGCACTCATGAGAATTAATTCAAGAATAATAATTGCAATGCACACGTACATGAATTTACGATCCATGTCGTCAGTTGGAGTTTCTTTAAGACCAGTGCGAGCGGCTTCTTCAGCAGTAATTACTTCATAGCTCATTGGAGATCCGTATTGGTTATCACCTTCATCACCCTTTTGAGCGAGTAGATAAATAACATAGATAATACCAAATGGAATCAAGCTAATCAAAAGCATCCAACCACTTTTACCAATGTCATGTAAACGACGAGCAGCAAGACCAATGGAAGGCAATAGAATTGCAAGATTATATACTATAGAAATAAGACCTACAACACTTGCTAGCGCAGTATCCATTACAAGAGCACTCAATACATTGAAGATACCAGCAATAACAATTGTGATACCATAGAAACGCCAATATTCACTGCGACTTGCACGACCTTTGAAATTAGCATAATTACCCATAATCGTATGTTTAAAATTATCTACATACGAAAGATTTTTGATAGACAAATCAGTCATAATCTTCTCTCCTCTATAAATAACAAATAAATTCTTCTTGAAAATATTATATCATTACTGTTGACGATTTTGAAAATCAATGTCTATATATTTTGGGAATAACCTATGCTTTATATTTCATTATAGGATACATCATAAACTACATCGCACTAGTCATAAGTAGTTTATCTACCAAGAACCAGAGTACAAAGATAGCGCAGAATAGTCCTGCAGTTAGTCCCATAGATGGCGTAGTATCAATAAGACCTAATTCACGGGCCATTTGTTTTGTTACAACTACTTGACCGTTAGGGGGGCCAAAGCGATTTGATTGGCTTTCACCAGGCAGAGCCATAAGGATCAACAGGATAATAGTCCCTATTACAGGGATGAATCCAATAAATACGAGTCCCCCTGAGCGGCCTTGATCGTGTAGACGTCGCACTGAAACAGCCACGCCAGGAATAACCATAATCACGGACAAAAGGACAAGGATGACCAAACCAAAACCTACGCCTACTACGCTAGATAGTGGGCTAATATAGCTCAAAAAAGCACAAGTAAATAGAATGGCCACAAACAACAATTGATAGACTAACAAGAAATGCCAATATTCACTACGACTTGCACGACCATCAAAATCAGCATATTTATAAACCAAACATTGTTTAAAGTTTTCAATCAAGCCTAGATTGTATTTATCTAACGAGATTTGTGGTCTACTAACATGCCCACACTCTGGGCAGTAACAATCTGTTTTCAATACTGCATGTCCACAATAGGGACAAGATTTCATAATAAACTCCTTCTAGCTACAAACAGAAATCAGCAAAGATTACTATGTCCTGCTGTACTTAACACATATAACAACTAAGATATTCTTTATTTATTAATATCTAAGTTTTTAAATTCATCTGAAATTCATTTTACTACAAAGTGTTATATTGTCTATAAAGGAGATGTTAAACTTTTATAAAATAAAATAATGAGATTGTTAATAAATACAGGTATCTATTACATGTATCCATTCCCATTAATACCATACCATAATATCTCTCTAATGATATCAGCAATAATAATAGATTGGATAATAAAGATGGCAATCCCCATCGCCCAATCTTGACGACAGGATGGAGTCTCTTCTAGTCCTGTAGCCTTGCTAACCTCAGGAGTAATAGGTGTATAGCCGGTTCTTTCACCATATGAATTCTCTCTTTCATCGCCACGACGCAATTCGTAAACGAGGAATATAAAGAAGCCTATAACAGGAATAAATGAGATTAGCTGTGTCCAACCGCTCCGACCAATATCATGCATACGCCGCGCTGTGATAGCTATATTGGGAATTATAAAGAAAAGAGATACCCCTACAGCAACATTATCAATAAGTGTTTCATAATTAGGAAAGCCCAAGGTACTACAAAGTAAAGCTAAAATCCCAAGTAATCCTTGTATCAGTGTAACGCCTGCCACGAATCGCCAATATTCACTACGGCTAACACGGCCGTTAAAATTAGCATAATTTCTAATACCTAATTTGAAGGCATCAGTATAATTCAAATCATATATATTTATGGTTGACATAACCTAATCCTCCTCCGCGGCTTCAATAGCAACAATGCCCCAGCCTTTGCCTTCATTATGCAAACGAACTAATAGAGGCTCTAGATTATCTTCAAAGGTAACGGTAAAGCCCATATAATTTACAACAATATCATCATCTTGGTCTTGAGAAACATAGTCAAGCTGTATCGCTTTCACCTTAGGAACCGCCTCCTTATTCATGGCTTGTTCCCATAGTTCAAAGGTACCATATCGCTCCATAGCACGAGCGCTCAAATAACGATATGCACTATGATAATCCTTTTTGTTGAGGGCTTCATAATAATTACTTACCACAGTACGCCCCTCTGTTGTAGCCGTTTCACTTTGTAAAAGACGATTGGCTTGTTTCGTTAACGAACTAGGTTCCAAATTGCCATAAGCAGTCTCTTCTACCATAAAATTATGATTAATCATTGTACTACCTGCACTAGTGGCTAGGCATCCTAATACTAATATGTCCACAATAAAGAGGCCCGATACGGAACGTTTTTCCTCTGATTCATTAGATACAGGCGATGTGCGCTTACAGAACAGATACAATAATGCAAGCCAGCCTAAAAAAGGAACCAATAGTAAAATCATCAACATTGGATCATTATTAGAGTCTCGTAACCGTCTTGCCATTAACATAATCTTCGGCAAGCATAACAGGATGGACAGTACAAATAATACGCCGCCACCGATAGAGACAGCATAAAGAAATCCGTACGGTATGTAGGTTGCAAGACCTGTAATACATATAATTAAGCCATATACAAAGGATATAGCACTTATGGTGAGCCAAAAATCGGCTGTATTGGTACGTCCCTTACTGTTCGCATAGTTTTCCACTAGCTCACGATAGAGGATTTCGTATACTCTCTGTTTCATAAAACTCCTACCATAATCTTAGATAATAAATATATATAGATATTCCTATTATACTATGATTTATCAACTTAGTTGATTCATTTTTTGTTCATGAAATATGCCTATACTACAGATATATTTCTTACAACTAAAATTCGTACAATCAATTATACAGGAGATAATTATGAAAGCTAAATTAATGAAAGCAATAGCCTTGGCCAGCTTAGGTGCCTTCTTAACAGTTGGTATTGGTGCCAATGTAGCCCAAGCCAAAGATTACCACTTCAAAATCGGTGAAAATCATCGCATGGTAAAAAATGATGATGGCACAGTAGATAGTAGCGATCATCCATGGTACAAAGTAAAAGAGAAAAAGCACAGAAAACATAGAATATCTAAACGTGAAAAGCATGATAAAAATGCAACAGCAAAACGCAGTGAACAACATCAACGTTCTGAATCCTCTAATGACTAAGCCTTGCGCATAATACATATTACTAGCCCTAAAAACACAAAACTAAATTAACCAACCAATGAAAAGGACGTTATACATTGTATAACGTCCTTTTGTGTTATCCCCTATATAATTTTTCCCAAGGCTATATGAGTTATTATGTTATGCGCCAGCCTTTAGAACAGCTTGTTTCATGGATTGTACGTAATCAAACAACGCTTGATCCGAATGTTCGCCATGTTCTGCTACGATTTTAACGATAGCAGAGCCTACGATGGCTCCATCGGATACGCGCGCCATAGCTTCTGCTTGTTCTGGCTTGGAAATACCGAAACCAACAGCTACAGGGATATCCGTATATTTGCGAATCGTTTCAACAATGGATTTAATATCCGTCTTGATTTCACTGCGCATGCCTGTAACGCCAAGGGAAGATACACAGTATACAAAGCCTTCTGCGTCTTTGGCGATCATTTCGATGCGGTTTTCAGATGTTGGCGCAATTAAGGATACCACTTCAACACCATGCTTATGAGCCACACTAGCGAGCTCGCCTTTTTCTTCAAATGGCATATCTGGCACGATAACACCAGAGATTCCCACCTCTTCACAGAGGGTAAAGAATTTTTCACGACCGAATACGTAAATAGGATTCAAATAGGTCATGAATACGAGCGGTATAGTCACCGCATCATCACCAGTACGTAAACGACGCACCATATCAAAGATATCATTGATTTTTACACCTGTAGAAAGCGCACGCGTGCTTGCTTCTTGAATAACTGGGCCTTCCGCGGTTGGGTCAGAGAAAGGAATACCAATTTCTACCATGTCCGCACCGGCTTTCACCATAATACGAATATAACGTTCTGTATTCTCAATACCGTGGTCACCAGCGCTAATGAACGGGATGAATGCCTTGCCCTTTGTGAAAGCGTCCTTAATTTTACTCATGAAGATCCACCCCTCTGTATTTCGCCATAGCCGCCACGTCTTTGTCGCCACGACCGGATAAACAAATAATAATGATGTCGTCCTTGCTCATAGTAGGAGCAATTTTACGTGCATGTGCCACCGCATGAGCACTTTCAATGGCTGGAATAATACCTTCCAAGCGAGATAAGTATTCAAAGGCATCGACTGCTTCGTCATCTGTAACCGGCACGTATTCAGCACGACCGCTATCGTGCAAGTACGCATGTTCAGGGCCGATACCAGGATAATCGAGACCTGCAGAGATAGAATATACTGGAGCAATTTGGCCGTCTTCGTCTTGGCAGAAGTACGATTTCATGCCGTGGAAGATACCAACGGAACCCTTTGCGATTGTCGCAGCATGTTCTTCTGTATCGATGCCACGACCTGCCGCTTCACAACCGATAAGACGAACACCTTCGTCTGGAATGAAGTGATAGAACATGCCCATCGCATTGGAGCCGCCGCCTACACAAGCCATAACAGCTGTTGGCAATTTACCTTCTGCTTCAAGGATTTGCTCACGCGCTTCACGGCT
This sequence comes from Veillonella parvula, assembly GCF_040094895.1. Classification (GTDB taxonomy): domain Bacteria; phylum Bacillota; class Negativicutes; order Veillonellales; family Veillonellaceae; genus Veillonella; species Veillonella parvula_L. Next base: position 293,232 of record NZ_JBBNGV010000002.1, read on the forward strand.
GATGATGGATTGGAAGTCACGAACGATCATAGGGAATGGATGAGCCCCCATAACAGAGCCCAATACATAGTGCGTATCGGACATGCGATTTGTCCATTCGCGCAATGCTTCGGAAACCGCATCTTTCAATGTGCTAGTCCCTGTTGTTACAGGATGCACCTTAGCGCCTAGTAATTTCATACGATATACGTTAAGTGCTTGACGTTCACAGTCCTCTGCACCCATGTATACTTCGCATTCCATGCCCATCAACGCAGCGATAGTAGCCGTTGCCACACCGTGTTGACCTGCGCCGGTTTCAGCAATAACACGAGTCTTACCCATTCGTTTTGCCAATAACATTTGGCCGATTACGTTATTCAACTTGTGAGAACCAGTATGATTTAAGTCCTCACGTTTTAAATAGATTTTGGCACCTCCAAGGTCCTTTGTCATGCGATCTGCATAGTATAAAAGAGATGGACGACCTGTATATTTTTTATGTAAATCCTCAAGTTCGTGTACGAAATCAGGATCATCTTTGTACTTGTTGTACGCCTCTTCCAATTCGATGACTGCATTCATCAATGTTTCTGGCATAAATTGACCCCCAAAGGAGCCAAAATAACCATGTCTTTGTTCACTCATATAACTTACCTTTCTATATTCCATTCCTGCTAGCACGCCATATTATGGCATTGCTATTGTTCTCACAATGTTGGTGAAAGCTGTAATCTTCTCATCGTCTTTCACGCCATCTGTTTCAATACCACTACTGATATCAATGCCGTACGGTCGAACCGTACGAATGGCACGCGCCACATTGGTGCTATCGATACCACCAGCCAGCATAAATGGTCGTTCAAACTCGTCTAAGCAAGACCAGTCGAATACTTCGCCTGTACCGCCGCGCTCGTCTTTGTGGTACGCATCAAATAATAGCATATCCGCACTGCTATCAATCCACGCCTCTGCATCTGCAGCACTACGGATTTGAACAGCCTTCCAAATCTCTACATTAGTACGTCCTTTTAAGGATTGGATGAAAGCTTCATCTTCATCGCCATGCAATTGCACCACATCAAGATTGATTCCTTTAGCAATTGTAACGAGATTATCTAGCGTTTCATTGACAAAAACGCCGACAGTTTTAATCTCATCATTATTAGACTGTTCAGTACCATTGTTATATCTTTTAGTATATTGCTTATGTAGTGCTTCAACCAATGTTTTAGCTTGGTCTACAGTAACTTGTCGTTTGCTAGGAGCAAATACAAGGCCCATGTAGTCTGGTTTTGCTTCTACTACAGCAGGGATTGTTTCCACCTTTGAGATTCCGCACATCTTAACCTTTGGTGTGTAGTAGGTTGAACCATAAAGATATGCTAATTTCTCCACCTTGTTAGGAGAACGCATGAAGGTTTCCCCCATCAAAGCTACTCCGATATTGTTATCGCGCAAGACTTGGATGTCCTCTGGAGTTTCAAGACCGCTTTCAGATACGAAGATCACATCGTCTTGAACGAGATTGCGCAAGCGCACGCTGTTTTGTACATCTACTGTAAAGTCTTTCAAATTGCGGTTGTTAACGCCGATAATGCGGGCACCGCAATCGATAGCCATTTGTACTTCGTGCTCATCATGAGCCTCTACTAAGGAGGACAAGCCAAGCGAGTCAGCTAGCTCACGGAACTTTGTTAATGTAGGCACATCGAGGCATGCACAGATTAATAGGATCGCACTAGCGCCCCACACCTTTGCTTGGTAGATTTGGTATTCATCGATGATAAAGTCCTTGCGAAGCACGGGAATTTTTACGGTGCTTGCAATTTCTTGCAAATATTTTTTATCGCCTTTAAAGAAGTCTGGCTCCGTCAATACAGAGATAGCCGCTGCACCAGCCACTTCATATTCTTTAGCGATGTCTAAATATGGGAAGTCCTCAGCAATGATTCCCTTAGATGGAGATGCCTTCTTTACTTCGCAAATAAAGTTGAAGTCTTGCTGACGAAGGGCTGCTTCAAAAGGAAATCCTGTATCAGATGGTAACGCTAAAGCCGCTGCTTTCACAGCCTCAGGAGACTCCACCTGTTTTTCTTGGGCTACCCGAATTTTGGTAGCCTCTATAATCTTATCTAAAATCAATGATTACACCTCTTGGGTTGCTTTCACAAACTGTTCCATTGTCGCAAGCGCCTTACCAGAATCGATTATATGTTTCGCCTCTTCGATGCCCTCTGCCAATGTAATGCCGTCTTTTGCTAGGTAAATCGCCATGCCCGCGTTAAGAACAACCGCAGTGCGTTTACCGCCTTGCTCACCACCGAGAACGCGGCGAGTAATCTCAGCATTCACCGTAGCATCGCCACCTTCAAGCTCGGTTTTATCAGCGTATTCGAAACCATATTCCTTAGGATCGAATTCGTAGCTTGTGAAAGTACCATTATTAATTTCGCATACGTACGTTTTATTGGTAGCCGTAATCTCATCAAGGCCGTCAAAGCCGTGTACCACAGCACCGCGTTTAACGCCAAGATTAGCCAATACGCAAGCCAATGGTTCTACTAAAGATTTATCGTAAACGCCCATCAACTCAACCGTAGCACCTGCTGGATTTGCCAAGGGTCCAAGGATGTTAAATACTGTACGAACGCCCAACGATTTACGTACAGGACCTGCATATTTCATAGCTTGGTGATACACTGGCGCAAACATGAAACACATATTCGCTTTGTTCAACACCGCCTCGTTTTGTTCACCATTAAGCTCTAATTTAGCGCCCAACGCTTCGATCAAGTCTGCAGCACCACATTTACTAGATACACTGCGGTTACCATGTTTTGCTACGGGAATGCCTGCTGCAGAAATAATGAACCCAGACGTAGTAGAAATATTAAACGTATTCGCTTCATCGCCACCAGTACCTACGATTTCTACAACTGTACCTTCATGAGGTACAGAACCAGCCTTCTCACGCATAACCTCAGCAAACGCCGTAACCTCATCTACAGTTGGGCCCTTTGCTGCCAATGCGCATAAGAACCCAGCCATAGGAACCTCGGGTACATCACCGCTCATAATTTTGTTCATTGTATCTTTAGCAAGGTCGTAAGATAAATCCTGACCATGCGTTACTGCATATAATGCGTCTTTAATCATTTTATATCTCCTTACTTGTTGTTCATTTTACTTCGGTTCAACGATAATAGGGCATATACCGGAGTTAATGCTACATGTGATTCACGTGGACCTATGCCCTCCACTGGCCGGGTCTGACTGTGGCCTGCGGCCTTCGCAGGGCCAAAGTCGGGCCTAGAACCCCGTGAACTCACATAAACACTATGACATTTAATCTTTTATATGCCCTGCTCCCCATCACACGCGCAATAAAATGAACAACAATTCAATATCTTTCAAATGATCCTGCGCATTATATGGAGTAACGCGCAAGTCATCCCTTTATAGGGAGAGTGGGAATGGTGGTGCTTTGCACCACCTTTTCCTATATTAGGGGTTCTGATTCGCATATTTCTTTAGAAAATATAGCTACAATTCGACATATGTATTATAGAGGGGCTATTAAGTAGGTACTGCCAAGGTTGAGTTGGCAGGAAATAAGGTCTTAAGGAACGACTTGGCGGCCCCACGTAGTGGGGTGGGTGGCCATCGGAGGTCCGAGAGACCTTATTTCTGCCTTACCGTACTAGTAACTAATAATAGCTCCTCGAATACAAAACAGTGGTTATTTTTCTAAGAAATTGCGAATCATTTGTTCCCCGTTCGGCGTCATGATGGATTCCGGATGGAATTGAACGCCATATATCGGATAGTCTTTGTGTTCTACGCTCATTACTTCGCCGTCGTCGGTAATGGATGTGACGATGAGTTCGCTTGGCATGGTTTCGTCGATAATCGCCAAGGAGTGGTATCGAGCGACTTCGAATTGTTCAGGCAATCCCTTGAGGATTTTGGATGGGTGTACTTGTTTCGCCACGCTTTGTTTGCCGTGCATTACTTGTTTAGCGTAGGAAACGGTGCCACCGAATACTTCGCCGATGGCTTGGTGTCCCAGGCATACGCCGAGGATTGGGAATTCCCCTTTGCATTCACGCAATAGGTCTTCGTATACGCCCGCATCAGCTGGTCTACCAGGTCCTGGTGAAAGTATCACATAGTCTGGTTTCAACGAACGGATTTCTTCAACTGTTAATTCATCGCTGCGGATGACTTTAATATCTGGATCGATAGAGCCTACTAATTGATATAGATTAAAGGAAAAGCTATCGTAATTATCTATAAGGAGTACCATTATTCTACCTCCTGTGCATTTGTAATTGCGGAAATCATGGATTGGCCTTTGATCAAGGTTTCATTAAACTCGCTTTCAGGAACGCTATCTCGAACGATGCCTGCGCCAGCGCGAACATAGACCTTACCGCCTTTATTCATAGCCATGCGGATGCCGATACATACGTCCATATTACCAGAGAAGTCGATGTAACCTACGGCACCTCCGTATACACCGCGCGGGCTTTTTTCAAGTTCGTGTAAAATTTCTATAGCACGAATCTTAGGCGCCCCGGATAAAGTACCTGCTGGCAATGTAGCACCGATAGCGTCCAGTGCATCTTTGCCGTCTTGCATGTCACCGCTTACAGTAGATGTAATATGGATGACATGGGAGAAACGTTGCAACATATGTAACGCCTCTACTTTCACAGTCCCAAATTTAGAAATTTTACCTAAATCGTTACGACCAAGATCAACAAGCATATTATGTTCAGCCAATTCTTTTTCGTCATTGATAAGTTTTTCTTCAATAGCAAGGTCCTCTGCTTCGTTTTTACCGCGACGCATCGTACCTGCAATTGGGAATGTGTACATTTTACCGTCTGTCAGTTTCACCAAGGTTTCTGGAGATGCCCCTGTAAGCTCTACATCGCCACCAGATAGGTAGAACATGTATGGAGATGGGTTCAACGTACGCAATACACGGTATGCATTTAACAAGCTACCATCGAACTCAGCTTCGCGGCGGTTAGATACAACACATTGGAAGATATCCCCTTCTTTGATGTAGTGCTGTGTCTTTTTAACAACTGCTTCAAACTCTTCCTTTGTGAACTCAGAGGTAAACTCTGTTTTAAGAATGCCTTTTGGCACATCCGCCTCTTTGCCGTTTACAACGAGATCAGCTAATGCTTTCAACTCAAGCTCAGCCTTGTTGTAGTTACGTTCTAAATCGCTTGTGCTAATGTTAGCAATCAAGTAGATTTTATTTTTGTAATGATCGAATGCAATAACCTTATCGAAGAGCATAAGGTCTACATCGTTGACCATAGCAGAGTCATCATCTGGTGTTGGGAAGTCCAATGTTGGCTCGATATAACGAATGTATTCACATGCGAAGTAACCAACAAAACCACCTGTGAAGGTTGGTAACTCTTCTAAGCGAGGACTTTTATATTGGCTCAAAATATTGCGAATTTCTGCGGCAGGATCAGAGCACTCAAAGGTGCGAGTCGTACCGTCTTTGATGGTCATTTTATGATTTTTGCAAAATAGCTCAATCTTAGGATCGTAACCTAAGAAGGAGTAACGGCCCCAATGATTACTATTATCTGCACTTTCAAGCAAGTACGTATGACTGCTCACTTGTTTTAACGCTTTCAACACGCTAATCGGTGTGCGTACGTCGGATAAAATTTCCATATATACAGGCACGATATCGTAGCCCGGTGCGATAGCTTTCACACGGTCTAAACTAGGAAAAATCATGAGAACCTCCATCTGGCATTTGCCAATAAAAAAACTCGCCCATGACAATATAACGTCAAGGACGAGTTTATAGTTCTATTATTACAATATTCTTGTATGTGCTATAAATCGCGGTACCACCTTGTTTGAATGCAACGCATTCCCCTTTCGCAGGATACTAACATATCCCTCACGACTAACGCTCGTGTGACGTCGCACCATACTAGGAATGAAATTCATTCTTTTCCATGCGCCCTCGGTGGTCCATTTAATAAGCTGCGTACTACGGGTTCTCAGCTAATCCCGCTCTCTGTGAGTGCATTTCCTATTTTTATCTCCACCTCATCGGTTTCTTTTAGGCGAGTATAAAATTATAATCTGATTATAATGTTTCTATAGAATGAAAGTCAAGGAAAATCTTAACTTTCAATATGCCAAGATTTTTTTAACAAAAGATGATAACTAACAAAAATATTAATATACGGAACGAAAAGACCAATAATCCATAACCCACTTAATAGGGAATCATGAAGTCTACGTATACTTAATGTAATCATTGCTATAGCTGGCCATATCAGGATAACCATAAAACCCCAACGTGGTATATAAAGAGGTATACCAAGTTGAACAATTAACGATACTACGGATATAGCCATATACATAATAACATCCATGAAAAGACGAGATCCTACAAGACCAACCCAAAAAGCTGATACGGAAGCTCTTCCTTTAATATCAAATGGCTTAACAAATAAAACATCCCATATACAACCACACACATAGTCGAATGTACCAATATCTTTATCTTCACTAACGGTGGAGCTTCTATCGTAGGCAATAATATAGTTGTTATATCTATCTCGTCCTTCATCTAAGCCATACTCATTAGAATCAGTCACACTAAGAGGCAACGCAAAGCAAGCCAAGATGAAATACTGCCAGAAAAATCCGTCCCAATGAAAGCCTGCATTGATAAAGGTTTCGGATATAGATTCCCAGCTGAAACTCATCCCCCAATATACCCACAAACTTAGGTATGCTATGGGTACTAAGATCATATACCACAAGGATGACCCACAGTCATTCAATCTACGGTTGAGTAAAAAAATAGTTACTACTATATGTATAATCTGCAAACATCCAAAATAAATATATGACAAATATGTACTGCCTTGAAACAGACCATCTTGAATAAATCCTATCAATACCACAAATAGAAGGTACGCTAAAAATTTACTTCCCATTAAACCGAGCACAGCCCATAAAAATGCCAATCGGCCTATACGTTGATTCACTCGCAGCATTTCTATATTTTGTTTAAATAGTGAAATTTCATTATGTAACCACATTAAAATAAAACTCTCTTCTCTCTCAGGATTAATTATATCTATACATCACAACTATAAAATTCAATTAAAAAACATATAGATAAACAGTAAAATGATAAGACTCAAATATACAATTACAACTAAGCTATTCTTGTAGTACTTAGATTCTTTCCTTTGAGCAATCTGTAAAATTTGACTAATACCAAAAGAAATACCCGTAACTAACAGTAATCTAAAAGAATTTGCTGTCAGACCTTCAATATAATAATAGAACAGCACAACAGCTATCAATAACGAACTACATATACAGACCCATTTATATAAATTGGGAAATAGCATACATTCTCTCCTATCTGCTTCACGCTCAGAGAGTTGCTTGCCCATAACGTACTTATAATACCCTCTACAATTAAGAATCAACATAACTAAGGCTGCAATCATCATATCAAAATTTATATTTCTCATATTCATCCCTTTTATTGTTATATCACACCCAGTTTTCTATCTATTCTAATATAAATAATTAAAATTGAATATATTATTCCTCAAGCAATCGATAATTTATATTGTTTTCCTCTAAACACTAATAGTATACTGAAATTACATATGTTATCAGCTTCTACTAATTATTATGCGGAGGAGAGAGCATGAGTTTTTATTTTACTGATCAAATACAGCAGTCTTTCAATAAAATATTCCATCAATGTAATAAAGATATCGCTTGGGAGGGTAAGGCTGAGCTTGACGCCCTTGTGAAACTTGATGAGGAAGGCCAAAAGATTCCTGGTATTGGCGATGTGTACGCTATTTTGGCGCGCGTCTATTCTGGCCCTCAGTTCACCTGGATTGAAGCAGGCTTTCCTGAAGATGACACAAAGGCGTATAGTTATTTACATACAGCTATTCGCAAAGGCAGTGCCATCGCTATTTTACAGGCTATGCGTACCTCTGGTGCCCTTACACCAACTATTGAAAAAGAGTTGCCTATGACAAAGGACCAAGCATTCCAGCGCGTCTATGAAGGCGCCCAAAAGGGTTGTTCTTACTGCGCCTACGCCATTGCCAATGTATTCCAATGGGGGGATTACCACATCTTACCATCGGCTCAAAAGGTGGCTAATGAAGGTGAACCATCTACCTTTGTCCGTTTCTTAAAAGGCTTGTTTGCCCAAGCAGATCAACGTAGGTTCGCAAATAAAATAACTACCATTGCTCAGAAATGGTTGCGTAAATCCGCCGAAGCAGGCCTTATTATTGCATACCGCAACTTACGCATTACCTATATAGAGCAAGATAATAGTGCAATGGAAGAACAAGTCATTTTTGAAGGGGCTGCAGCAGGTTTGCCACTCATGATGTATTTAGCTGGCGATATTTGTAAGTCTCGCGGGGAGCATGAACGAGCGCTCGAATATTTTGAGCGCGGTGCCGCCATGAATAATGGCATGTGTTTGCGTGAAGCTGCCGAGTACTATACAAAACCTTGTGAGTCTAACAAAAGAATCCCTCAGAATATTCAAAAGGCCCTCAAATACTATGAGCGTGCTGCTATAAGCCCAGATTATTTAGACTTTAATGACCACGCTTATGTTACCATGCAGGCCATCATTCTTCGCACATTAAATATCGATGGTCAGTCCCAAGACTGGTCTCGCATCGCCCACTTATTACAACAACCAGCGATTTACACTCTCGACGCTATTTGGCCGTATCTCGCTTATGTATTTACTTTCAAAAAAGGTAATACCCCTGCCATAAGAACTGCCATAGAATGCGTTAATAAGGCTAGCAAATGTTTCGATAGATACGGTAGTTATGACTATGCGGACCATCTATGGCAACTGGCCGCCGGCTATTGCTACGAAATTGGTGCCATTACAAAAGAACCTGATTTAGACCAAGCCGTTACGTTTTACGAGCATGCTCGTGAAAGCATCAATCGTCTCAACACAAGAAACGATAATTGGTTAGGTACTGGTGAGCCGTTGGTAATTCCTGACGAAGCCTCTGAGCGATTAGAGGCCTTTGAACTCGTTGATGGACATTATCAGTACAAAGAAGGGATAACGCAATCTTCTACAACATGTAATCCTATGCCCCCTGCATGGCCTCAAAACTCTGTCGATGTATTAGAAATCTTCGAGGACTCTACTACTGGTTGGCGCACGAACAAATACGACTGGAATTTCATTCAACGGGAATGGGATACACAAAAATATCTCAGCTTTATCATCTACGATAATCGCCAATCCATAGAAAACGTAATTTACGATGTGTACAGTATCGTTATGTTCCACAATGAAGACAAAAACACTTGTACTATCTATCTATACGGCTACATTGAGGATACTAGCAGACAGGATGAAAACGTGGAGCCTACGGTATATGAAATAAGATACTTTAAAGAAATGTCCATTCCTGAAGGTCTCGCTTTAATTAAAGACTTCTATGATCATGCTACATTGCCTGTTATTGATGAAAGATGGGAAAGACAGTACAAAAATACTACGCCTCCACGGGAATATGTATTAACTTGTGACAACGATATCTTCTACCTCAATCAATATGAACTTTCCAATCAAATGATTAAGGATGCCTTAGAAGGCGTAGCCAACGGCAAGTACGATATCATTGCGGTTCGCCCATCTAACCTCGACGATCCGGGTATTAGCTACTTCATCGAGCGCGGAAAAGGTAAAAACTTACATATTTCTCTCTATATCACTATAGAAGACGACGTAGAAGATGACATCGTATATGGCTTTAAACGGGAATCTAGCAACTTAACCTCTATTAACTACTGGATCCAAGAATCTATAACTAGCAATAAGCTTCCTGACTTAAGTGATTGGGAAGAAGTTAAAAAGAAAGACTAAAGGAGGGATACTTTGGAAACGTGGAAACGAACGGTGTACATTTGCGCATTCTGCATATTCTTCATGTCCCTCGGGATTAGTCAGGTAAGCCCTATTCTCCCTCTATACTTCCATGAAATGGGCTTAAGCGATACAGGATCGATAGCACAATGGTCCGGTGCCTCCATGGGCATCACCTTCCTCATTGTCTGCTTAGCAGCTCCCTTCTGGGGCCGATTAGCAGACCGTAAGGGACGTAAGATTACCCTCATACGCTCTAGTCTTGGTATGGCTATATGTAGTATATTATTGGGCTTTCAGACTACACCAGAAGGTGTGTTCCTCGTTCGTACATTGCAAGGGTTAGTAAGCGGTTTTTACCCCGCATCGGTAACACTTATCGCGTCAGAAACACCGCAAAACCATACAGGTTGGGCTCTAGGGATTATAGGATCCTTTAGCCTTGCAGGCTCACTAGCCGGTCCGCTTGTAGGAGGGTATCTCAGTGATGTAGTAGGTATTCGAAATGACTTCTTTATCATCGGGGCCCTTATGCTTATCTCTTTTGGCTTGACGGCAATGCTGGTACATGAAAACTATGTTCCAAAGCCACTTGTTGAGAAGCAAACCTTTAGAAATCTAAAAACTCACTTACCTGAGTTTTCTAGTTTAGTCGCTTTATCTGCAACCTCCTTCCTGTATGCCATTTCGGTTACCGCCATCTCCCCCATTATGACGGTTTACATTAAAGGAATGCTACCAAGCAATACGGAAAATATAGCCTTCATATCTGGTGCTGTGTTCTCTGCCATGGGTATCGCCCAATTCTTTAGTAGCTCTCCACTCGGGAAATTAGTAGACCGTATAGGCCCTAGAAAGGTGCTCATCTACTCGATGATCTATGTAGGTCTACTCAATATACCGCAAGCCTATGTGGACTCTGTGTATGTACTTGGGTTTATCCGTTTCTTGCAAGGTTTTGGGCTAGGTGGTATGTTACCTGCGCTCAATACCTATTTAGCATCAAAAACACCTAAGGAATATACGGGACAAGTATTCTCGTACAATCAGTCTTGTTTGTCTATGGGTTACTTTCTAGGCTCCTTTGGTGGTTCCATCGTAGCCGCTCAATTTGGCTTCACAACCCTTTTCTGGGCATGTAGCCTTACCTTTATCGGCGCCGCCCTATGGGTTGCGTTAAAACTAAAGTAACGCCGTAATACAACGAAAATAGTGCAAATGCATTAAAGAAACTATATAAACAAATAAAAAGAGCTGTTCTCAGAACTCAGATGTGTACTGATTCCGAAACAGCTCTTTTATTATATTTTTTGTAAAAGTTTAGAAAATTTCACTAGCTAGGGGATGATCATTCTATATGTATAGAATAACTATTGTCTCTAGTTAGGTATTATAGGATACCGAGGATTTCCCACCATGCGTAGCCCACTGTAAGGTTTACGATGAAGCACATGATAGCGAAGATACCGCCGATAATCCACCAGCTCTTAACTGTGTTGTAACCAGCACCGAATACGATTGGAGCCGCTGCACCACCGTAGTGAGTCAACGCACCACCGTAGGAGTTTGTAGCAGCTAGTAATAAGGACAACGCCATTGGGTTTACACCGGCTACCTTACCTACAGTAAGGAATACTGGAAGCATGGCTACAACGTACGCACTACCAGAAGCGAACAAGTAACGAACAGCGATACTGATAGCGCCGATGATAATAAGAGCCATCATCGGGTTATCGCCGAAGTTGAAGTGTGTACCCATAAAGTCAGCTAGCCATTCAAAGAATTTAACCTTGGACAACGCACTGGACATACCGATGATACCACCGAACCAGATCAATGTGTTCCAAGCACCTTTGGATTCAAGCATATCTTCCCATTTGATTACGCCTGTAACAAGCGCTGCTACCATGGCTACGATAGCTACTGCTGTTGCATCAAGGGAGAATTTAATGCCAAAGCCTTGCGTCAAGATGGAAGGCAACGCCCAGCCAACTAAGGCAAGGATAAAGATAGCAATAAGAGATTTCTCGCGACCAGACATAGGTCCAAGTTCTTTCAAACCTTCATCAGCAATCGCATGAGAATCGATGTGTTGAATAGATGGTTTGTCTAAGTAATATACCAAAGCAGGTGTAATGAGAAGCATTACAAGGCCTGGTACTACGAGTGCTAATGCCCAAAGGCCCCAGTTGATATCTACGCCGAGGATTTTGTTCATGTAGTCAGCAGCCAATAAGTTTGGCGCCATTGCTGTAGCGAACATCAAGCTTGTTACCTTAGTCACCATGTATGTGTTAACCATGAGGTAAGAACCAGCTTTTTTAGCGCTTTCACCAGGCTCAGAACCTAACGCTTTTGCTACAGAGTTCATGATTGGGAACACGATACCGCCACAACGTGCTGTGTTGGAAGGTGTTACTGGAGAAATAATAAGATCTAATAAAGCAGTTACATAGCCAAGACGCAATGTAGTGTGACCTAAGGATTTAATCAATAGATACGCAATACGACGGCCAAGGCCTGTTTTTACGAACGCCACACTGAGGGAGAACGCAGAGAATACTAACCATACTGTGGTAGATGCATAACCAGATAATACGTTTTTCGTAGCATTCAAGAAAATTGCAGAACCTGCAATAGATAATAACAAGATAATTGGTGCTGGCCAAGGTTTAACAACAAGACCAACGATAGCCATTAAATAGAAACCTAGCAGTCGCCAAGCTCCAACGCTCAAACCTTCTGGCGGTGTAATGAACCACATTGCCAGAGGAATGGCAAACATAATTGCAATTTTAAGTAGCTTATTCATTCTTACTCTCCTTTAACATAAGCTATGCCTTTCATAATCGGTCGCGCCGTTCTAGCTACGCCCGCCTTCTCCACATGCCAACCATTATCTTTGGTTAGGCATATTTCGAAATCAAATTTCCCTGATGGATGCGCTAAAGTAACTTGATTCATTTCTTTAGCACGTTCGCTCACTACTTCGTTCGCCACAGTCCCCGTAATAAGCGCTGCTGTAGCTGTACAAATACCACCTGTAACAGCATACGCTTTATGCATTACAGCTAGTGCCTTTGTACGAGCCACGATGTCTATACTATTCCCCTTGATAGTTCGACCATCGCTTGCCACGTAGGTTTGTGGTGCGGACACCATGCATACCTTTGGAACTGCAGGACTAGCAGCCTCCTTAGATAGAGCAAGTCCCATCATTACAGCTGCAGTAGTGCGAATATCTTCAAGTGTATTGAGTAATACACCGCCATCCGTTTCTGTGAAAGCCGGTAATTCCGTGCCTTCATAACCAAGGTCTGTAGCCTTTACAAATACAGCTGGATTAGCTGCATCTACGAGACTGACTTGGATTGTGCGACCATCAGCCAATGTAATTGTGTCTTGTACATTGCCTGTTGGTAGTAGCTTACCTGTCTTAGAACCGCCAGGTTCCAAGAAATATAATGTAATACGAGCACCTGTACCAGGTACCCCATCGATAGCAAAATCACCGTCAATAACAGGTTTACCATCTCGGACTGGCACGTGTGCTTCAATAACCTTATTTGTATTTGTGTTAAAGATACGAACCACTGTTTCTGGTTCTACGGCTTTCACAAAGCCTTCCATAATAGCAAATACTCCTGCACCAGCAGAAATATTGCCACAGTTACCTTCGTAATCTACCACCGCATCAGCAATACCTACATACCCAAAGGTGTAGTCGATATCCGCATCATCTCGGTCAGAAGGATTTACGATAGCTACCTTGCTCGTCAATGGATCAGCACCGCCGATACCATTAATTTGACGCACATCAGGAGAGCCATATAAATCTAAAATCATACGATCCCGAGCAGCTGGGTCAGTTGAAAGCGTATCTCGTAACAGATACGCCCCTTTGCTAGTACCGCCGCGCATATAGGTAACAGGAATTTCTTTATACCCGTTCATAACTTACTCCTTTATGCTCACCACTTATGCTTTGCCATTTGCATAGTAGTTGATGAGACAACCTGCTGCGATAATATCTTTTTCTTCATCGCTGAGATGGCCTAAGTGCAATGTGATTTCTGCTTTCTTCACGCCACCGCTGATAACATATGCTTTGTAATCATCGGAGTCAGAGAATAATTGGTCACGCACATTTGGCACATATACATAATCGCCTACTGCCATAGTTTTGGAGTCTTCTTCGCTAGTTAGGAACGGTAGCATGCCCCAGTTAATAACATTGCTGCGATAACGTTTTGTAGCATATTCAATCGCAATATTAGCACCGCCACCCAATACGCGTTGGCAGGATGCTGCTTGCTCACGAGCGGAGCCATCGCCAGGGCGATTAGCATATACCATGCTAGAAACGGCTGTAGACTTAGCCATATCTTCTACGGATTCTGTAAGACCAAGCGCTTGTTTTACCTCTTCATAGGCAGTTACTAAATCTGCTGCACTTTCACCTTCTTGACGAGATTTTTCCCAATCGCGAACGGCTTTAGCACGACCTACATATTCAGGAACCTTACGGCTCAAGGCAAATTCAGACAATGCATATGGGTCAGAACGGTAGGAAGATGTTTCGCCAGACGGAATCAACTCATCTGTAGTCGTTACAGGATCGTCGATATAAGCTGCTACTTTGAGCAATACATTTGGCGTTAATTCTTCGATAGAAGGCCATGGTTTAATGGATGGGCCATACACGAGTTCAGTATCTTTATTCGGTTCATTGAAACCACTATATACCTTGCTTTCATAAGGTTTATCATCATAGTGGTAAGCTGGCACCACATCATCATATTCGATATCAGTAGCCGCCGTCAATGCACCACCGTTAATAGCCGTAGCTGCTACGGAACGGGAGTCAAGAAGTGCAACGGAAGAAATCTGACCATTCCCTGGTTTAGAACCTTCACGATTCGGGAAGTTACGTGTCGCATGACGACCACTGAGGCCCGTATTATTAGGTGTATCGCCTGCACCGAAGCAAGGACCACAGAAGGCTGTACGCACGATGGCACCAGCGCTCATAAGGTCTACAAGGGCACCATTTTTCATAAGTTCTAAGTAAATTGGCTGGCTAGAAGGATATACGCTGAATGCGAAACGGCCGGAGCCTACGCTCTTACCGCGCACGATATTTGCGGCTTGCATAATATTTTCATACAAACCACCAGAGCAACCTACGATGATACCTTGATCTAAATGTAATTTACCGTCGAAGTGTTTTTCAGGCAATTGTAAGGACAAGGATTTGTTATCTAATTGTTCAACAGCTTGGCGTTCGATTTCTGCTAATAAATCGCGACCGCCTTCGTTGATCTCTTTAATGGTATATACATTGCTTGGATGGAATGGCATAGCAATCATGCTTTCCACTTCATCAAGATTAACTTTTACAAGACCGTCATAGTAAGCCACATCACCAGGGTTAAGGTCTTTATAAGCATCACCACGACCATGGAGTGTTAAGAATTCTTTTGTATTGCTGTCTGTTCTCCAAATTGTTGTAAGGCATGTAGTCTCTGTAGTCATTACATCGATGCCATTACGGAAGTCCATGGATAGGTATTCAATACCAGGGCCTACGAATTCCATTACTTTATTTTTTACAAAGCCATTAGCAAATACTGCCTTTTCAATAGCGAGTGCCACGTCTTGTGGACCTACGCCGTGTTTAGGTTTTCCATCGAGGTAAATAGCAATAACTTCTGGACGTTGTACATCATAGGTACGACCGAGCAATTGCTTTACAAGCTCTGGACCGCCCTCACCAATCGCCATAGTACCAAGAGCACCGTAACGAGTATGACTATCGGAACCGAGAATCATTTTGCCACAGCCTGCCATTGTTTCACGCATGTATTGGTGAATAACTGCAAGATGAGGAGGTACATACACGCCGCCGAAGCGTTGAACTGCGGATAAGCCGAATACA
The DNA here is from genome assembly GCF_040094895.1 of Veillonella parvula. Taxonomy (GTDB): domain Bacteria; phylum Bacillota; class Negativicutes; order Veillonellales; family Veillonellaceae; genus Veillonella; species Veillonella parvula_L. The sequence continues at coordinate 309,110 of NZ_JBBNGV010000002.1, forward strand.
TGGTCGTCTTCGTTAATCGTGCCCCCTACTGCTGCCAAGCTATTATGACAGTTTGTCAAAATATAAGGGATTGGAAATTTATCAAGACCACTGGCAATCGCCGTTTGAATGATGCCAACATAGGTAATATCGTGAGATGTTAAGGCATCGAATTTGATGCGTAAATCTTGATCACCTTCATGCTGTTGATGGTCCATTAAAATCCGGTACGCCATCGTTTCCTTATAGGTGCGTTCTTTATTAAAAACTTCATGCTGATCAAGGGCTGCACTAGAATCTGCAGGAACGATATCGGTACCATGATATAAAAATACACCATTTGAAATTAATTCAACCATGACTTACTCCTTTATTAACCTCAGGTATATGTAAACCTTTACAAACACTATACTTTCACCACATATACTTGTGAAAGTTTCATTCCTCTGGTTATGACCAATCAGTATAGCCTTAGAACTCTCTCATCTGTACCAACTCTACGGGATAGAGTACAATAATACATATGTAAAGGAGAGTTTATGGACACGAAAGACTGTACAATTTTAAAAACCTTAGCAGAGGAAAATAATATTACCTATGCGGCTCGTCGTCTATTTATGACGCAACCTGCATTGAGTGAACGAATAAAAAAATTAGAAAAGGAATTTAACTGTCCCATCATCAATCGACAAGCTCGCGGTGTGGAATTTACCTATCAAGGCCAGCGCCTTGTGCGCTACGCCGAAGATTTACTAAACTCCTATACTTCGGTGCACCAAGAGCTATTAGCTATGGGTAGTGAACCGCACGGTACATTAAACCTAGGATGCTCAAATGTATTCGCAAAATATCATATTCCCCATATCTTATCCACCTTTAAAGAGACCTATCCACACATCGATATCATCATGTATACGGGACTCAGCTATAAGCTGTACCACGACTTCCTTGAAGGTCGCCTACACGCTGCCATCATCCGCGGTGCCCACACTTGGGCAGAGTCGAAAGAACATATCTGGTCTGAACCATTTTGTTTCTTCAACAAAACTCCATGTACTGTAGAGGAGTTACCTCGCTTGCCATATATTCACTATCAGACAGATCCGAATCTACAGCAAACTATCGATGATTGGTGGTATTCCCACTACTCACAACCTCCGATGCGCACCATTGAAGTAAACGACATCGATACATGTATGAAGCTAGTTAACCAAGGACTTGGTTTCACCATTCTTACCCAAAGTTGTGGCAATGATTACCCTAACCTATTTAAAGAAACCCTGAAAACTCTTGATGGTCATATCATGACTCGAGATACATGGATGTACACACGTCATAGTGCCCTTGAATCCAAGCCAGTACAGGCTTTTTACTCATTCATGAAAACATGGGCTGAAACAAAGGTATAACAATTATTCCTTTAATACATATAATATATTATGAAAATGCAATAAAAACAAATTGCTCTTTTCTTTGGTGTCCATAAATTTTACTTATATCTTATTATCTTACAAATGCATCTCAGTAATATAATGTCCGACTATACGGACTATATAGATTATACGGAATGTATAAAATCTATCATAACAAGAAAACCCGTCATGATTACATAAATCATGACGGGTTTGTTTTATAGAGTTTTATAGAGTTTTATACATCTATCTGCTATGAGTGTATCGTAAAAACAAATCATCTTACAAGATAGAATTATAGTAACAAAAGCATAATAACTACAGTCGCAATAATACAAGGCACGGCATTGCGTTTCGCCATTTCCATAGGATTGATTCCTGCAAGTCCTGCGATGATGATACCTGCACCAGCTACAGGGCTCATACTACGACCGATACCAGCACCCAATTGAGCCATGGATCCAAGTTGCATAATACCATAACCAAAGTCTGCTGCATGAGGTGTGACAGCACCATTAAACGCAAGCGCTGCTGCATTACCAGAACCAGAGATAACCGCCAACAAGAACGGACCAAAGGCTGCCCCTATTTGAGCGATTTGTTGAGAGTTCTTCATACCATCGATGAGCGCACTTGTAAGGCCAATGTGTTGCATCCCTGCAGTAAAGCATGCCGCTGCAGCCATAAGTCCCACTACATCACACATACCATCGCCAGTACCTCGGAAAAACTTCTTAACAGCTTCTGCCACATTAGGACGCACGGCAATGATGCCAATAGCAGTACCGATGAGCATGGATACAGGAACAGAGATTTCTGGGATCACCGCCACTTGTTTACTACCTAATACAAGTAATACAAGAGGAATAATGGGAATGATTGCATAGAAATAATTTACTTTGAATTCTTTACCTTCCTCTACAGTATCGTTTTTCATTACATACCCGGTATGTTCCTTCTTAACGATAGCTACGATGTTAAGCAAAATAGCGGCTACTACGATACCGATAATTGCTTGCATGGAGAAGCTAGCAATAACTGTCATTACGTCTACACCCGCCAGTTGTGCTACTTGAGGATTGAACATAAGGCCTGGACTCAAGGAACTACCCCATGTACCTAAGAAGATAGCAGAACCAGCCATCGCTGGATGTACTCCAGAACGAATTAAAGCCGGAATCAATAATGCACCTACGGCCGCAGCACAACCTGCCGCTGTAGGCAGTGCAATATTAATTAAAAATGTAATAATAATAGCACCAGGAATGATGATTTTCGTCATCTTTTTGAGGCCTGCAGAAATGAAATATACCATGTGCTCCGTACATTTTGTATATTCCATAACATAGCTAAAACCTAACACCGTACAGATCGTCGGTACAAGCCCTGGATTTGTAAGTTCTTTCACAAAGGCCGTCGTACCAGCACCAAGCTGCCCACCAATAAAACACATCAGTAAGCCCGATAATAATAAAACGAGCCGCGTTTCAAACTGTTTAATAATAGCTATAAACGTCGCTACTACAATAACAATACCTGTAATAACCATAACTCTCCTATCCGTGTACATAGGATGCAAGATAGCTATATCCCCTCTATAAACGCTTTACACCCAATACACAACTAACAACACTAAATACAATAGTCCTATCTATGTCTTACACCTAATAGGCCTAACAATAGTAAAAGTAATCACTTAATTATATACAGTATAATCATATAACTATATAACTACTTATCTATATAACTACATAAATACATAAAGAATAAATACATAAAGAAATATATTAAACAAGCTTTGTTTCTTCCAAGCTAAGTTTTCTAAGCACCTTATCAAGTACCTCTGCACCCGTTACGATATCATCCATTTCAGCAAATTCTGCAGGATTATGACTGATGCCCTCACGGCATGGAATAAAGATCATTCCCGTCGGAACTGCCTCCGCCCAATGCATCGCATCATGACCGGCACCACTCGGCATTGTCATGTACTTCACACCGACAGACTTAACAGCTTCTTCGATTTCTCGAATCATCGCCGGGTGCATCTCCACTGGATGGTCCTGTGCAATTATTTCAATTGTATACGATAATTTCCGTTTTTCTGCAGTAATATCGATAAATTCCTTAACAAGAGTAACTACAGAATTACGAGCTGCCTTAGATATGCTGCGAATGTCTACCCCTAGCTTTACAGCACCAGGAATGACATTCATCGCGCCAGGCGTAACCTCTACAACACCAACAGTACCCACCACGGGTGGCTCCTCTTGCATAGATGCAATCTCCTCGATGCCGAGGATGATTTTTGAGGCCCCACATAGAGCATCATGACGCAGGTTCATCGGTGTAGCGCCACTATGATCAGCATTACCACGAATGGTTACATAGAATCGCTCTGGCGCGGCAATACCAGTTACAATACCAATCGTTTTCTGTTCGTGCTCCAGCACCTTGCCTTGCTCAATATGAATTTCTGTGAAAGATTTTACAGGCCGTTTATATGCCATTGTTTCAATCCCATCGGGATTTAAGTTGCGGTCTTTCAAGGCTTCATACAAGGAAATCCCTTGTTTATCCACCAATCGGTGTAAATCTTGTAATGTCAATTCACCGCGCATGGCCTTACTACCTAGAGTAGCATCTCCAAAGCGACCGGACTCTTCGCACATAAAAGACACCACAGCAATGGTATGATCATGTTCATAGCCATCATCGGTCATGCTACGAATTACTTCAATGGCAGACAATACACCGACCACACCATCGTAATTGCCTCCATTGGGCACGCTATCCGTATGAGACCCCACCATAACAACTGGTAAATCTGGTTTCTTACCAATCTTATAACCAATGACATTACCAAAATCGTCTATTTCAATGGATAAACCCGCATCGGTCATGCGATCTATAATATATTGACGTCCTGCCCAATCTGCATCGGTGAAAGCAAGGCGATTAATGCCCTCACCAGGAGCCGTCAATTGGGCCATAGCCTCAAAATCCTTAACCAATCGCTCTCGTTGAATCATGTAACACCTCACAATCTATTACATCAATTACTGACAAACCATATGATGCTAGTACATAAAGCTTATTTTAAATAGTGCGCTGCAATGGTACCTAATGCAACGATACCATTTAGCATATCTTCTTCATCGATATCAAAGAGCGGATTGTGATGCGGTGCTTTAATGGCAGATCCCACAACCATATAGGTCGCTCTACCACCGCGATCGATGACACGATTCAAGAAGTACGCACAGTCTTCACTACCGCCACCGCTGTAATCGAAGGGAACCTCTTTAAAGATTCCAAGTGGTTCCACGATAGCTTGTACTTCACGAGCTAAATCGTCGCTGATGCGACCTGCCGGAGTTTCTCCTTGTTTTGTGATTTCAAAGGTACAATTGTGCATTTCTGCAGCACCTTTAATAATAGTCTTCGACCGTTCAATCATGTAATCATTGATTTCTGTCGTGGCACCACGAGTTTCTAGTTTAAGCACCGCCACATCAGGCGTCACATTGCGGCCTGTACCGCTTTCAAAAACACCTACATTCATGCGAGAAGCGCCTTGACTATGACGAGCGATGGCTTGTAAGTTAAGAACCGCTGTACAGCCGGCGAGCATTGCATTTTGTGCCTTTTCTGGGGAGCCCCCGGCATGAGCAGAATAACCGTGGAATACCGCATCAAGTTTTGTAGTGGCCAAGAAGCCATGATCGCTACAAGCAAAGCAATTGGATAATTTTTCGTTAAACCCAATATGCATGCCGAACATCAAATCCACATCATCTACTACGCCTGCTTCCGCCATCGCTTTAGCACCGCGCACGCCTTCCTCTGCTGGTTGGAAGATAAGTTTAATTGTGCCTTTGAATTCATCCTTGTGAGTAGCCAAGTATTCGGCAAGACCTAACCCCATCGTCATATGTGCATCATGACCACAAGCGTGCATCGCTTTATCGTGACAAGAACGGAATCCTTTCTTTGTAGGCACATGGCTATCCTCTTTAGCTTCGATGACATCGTTAGAGTCCATATCTACACGAAATGCTACTACAGGGCCTTCGCCGCCGAACTTCATAGTTGCAACAATGGCCGTTTTACCATAACCCATCTTTTCAATAAGCTCAGGATTTGCGCCTTCTTCGATGGCTCGATCCATAGCAGCTTTCATGACCTCATCACTAGGCAAGCCCATGCGAGAGTCTAAATCGAGTACATCTGCCCCCAACGCCACATCATAGCCCAAAGAAATAAGCCTATCCGCTACCTTCGCAGCAGAGCGATACTCAAGCCAAGCAGGCTCAGGGTACATATGAAAGTCGCGACGCATAGCGATTAACGCATCGCGCCGTTGTTGCACGAAATCTTTTACAGACATAAATACCTCCGTAACAAACTAATAATTACGTATACATTTACTATATGAATAGATAGGTAAATAGTCAACTAAATGGCACATGTATACAGTATCTAAAATATACTGTATGTTATAACAAAAAACACATATACCACGAAACGTTTTCTGTGATATATGTGTGCTTATCAATTTATTCTAATATTGTTTTATTCAGTTTTGTCAGCACTTCTCGTTTAATAGTTCGTTGTCTATCCCAAGCAATGATAACAACGGTAGCAATAATCATAGCCATACCAATTAGCCCTAATAGACTAAATTCATTTCCTAAAAAAGCCCATCCAAAGAAAGCCGCCGAAATAGGTTCAATAGATGACAAAATAGATCCTGGTACGGCCCCAATTCGTTTAACCCCTTCTAAATAGGCATTGAAAGATACTATCGTCCCTAGGAATATGACATTGAAACAACCAATAACAGTCCATACGTCCCACACTGCATATGAATTCGGTTGATGGAATAATATAGCGGCTACAATACCACTAATAAACATCCCAAACCCTACAATAGGCAATGTGCCATATTTGTAGAGTAAATCAACAGGAGAAATACTATATATGGCTACACCGACAGCAGATAAAAGCCCCCATACGAGAACCGCCATCGGGAAGCTTTCAATAGAAAGGCCATCATCATTTCCCATTAAACAAATAGTCCCCACTAAAGCCAGTATAACAGAAACCATCTCACCTTTGGATGGTCGTTTACCATAGCGTACCAGCAGGTAAATAATAATCATAGACGGCGCCAGATATTGTAATACCGTTGCAATGCCAGCTCCAGCTAAAGCAATGGATCTGAAGTATGTATATTGGCATAATGCCATTCCAAATACACCAAAAACAATGAGTCCTAGCGTATCCTTTACACTATGAAATACATTAAAGATAGAATTTCCAAATCTAAACCATGCATAAATAATAGTTAGTAGACCTGCTGTAATCAATCGCATAGTTACTAGCCATTCCAAATTCATATCTCTAAAATTGCTTAAGAACTGTACGGATGCACCAGATACACCCCATAAAACAGCGCCTAATAGAGTTATAATAACACCAATAACTTCATATTGTTTCATATTAGTCACCGAGCAAAGATACGTGAACTTTCACAACCACCTTACGGATTTTAATCGGTTTATCGTTTACAGCAAGCAAAGGCCGATGAACATCAGAGGGAAAGAATACGGTGTAATACCCTTCTGGACAATGGATTTGCCCTTCATCAACAGCTTCGTTAGGATAAAAATAGCAATCTCGATCTGGATAGGACTCCACAGATTTAACGAGACCTTTATCTACGAAAAAGCCCATGTTTTCCTCGCCACTCACCATAAATTGAATATCTACATAATTACGATGCGATTCCGGTTTTGTAGCTTTAAATAGCTTTGTTTCTACATCGTCTACGTTGGCATACATCATGTCACCCTCGATGGCATGACGCCCTCCAGGCAACGCTTTCAAATCTGTGTTTTTCAAGAAATCTAAAGCACGCACGATGGCTTTAGGATAGCCCATTTTTGTATAATCTGCGGTAATACTAGAGAAAAACATACACAATCCTTTCACAATATCTATGGATATGGCACCACAATAAACCAATTATATTACCTTTTATGTTAGCACATATATACATAAAGAACTAGCTATTCTCTTATGTAAAAGCCCTCCATACGCTACATATATGGAGGGCCTCAGTAAAATACTATTCAAATTTATGACTTACGTCAATTATTACACTATGAAATTGTTACAGTATTAAATTGTTACATTATGCAATTGTCTATTCAGTTGTAGTGATTCAAACTGTATTAGATACAGCATGTGGTCATTACCTTATTCTTGGGTTTTATAAGCAGCGATAATTTCTTCCGCTTGCTTATGTGGAACCTCTTCATAGGTATAGAACTGACGGTTAAATACACCTTGTCCTTGTGTAATGGAGCGCAATGCAGTCACATAATCGGACATTTCAGCCAATGGTACTTGTGCTTTAACAACAGAAATACCTGTTCTTTCACTTTGTTCCATGCCTAACACACGACCTCGACGGCTATTCAAATCACCCATGATGTCGCCCATGAAAGCATCTGGCGCAAACACGTTGACTTCATAGATTGGTTCTAATAGGACTGGTTTCGCCTTAGGAATCACATCCTTGATAGCCTGTGACGTAGCTACTTTAAATGCTAACTCTGAGGAGTCTACGCTGTGGTAAGATCCATCCAAGAGTGTCACTTGCACGCCAATCATAGGATATCCTGCAATTAGGCCTTTATCTAGGGTTTCTTTGGCACCCTTTTCCACTGCTGGTATGTATTGTTTAGGTACAGCACCACCAAAAATTTTGTCTACGAATGCAAATTCGCTACCATCATATAATGGATCCACTTGAATCTTAACGTGACCATATTGACCATGACCGCCACTTTGTTTCTTATACTTAGACTCGGTTTCAGCAGAGCCTTTAATGGTTTCGCGGTATGGAATATATGGAGCCACAAGTTTAGCTTGTACGCCGTATTTACGGTCCATTTTATTGAGGATATGCTCAAGATGTACTTCGCCCATACAATCAATTTGTAATTGGCGAGCTTCAGCATTTTTCACTACTACGCAAGTAGGATCTTCTTCTGCCACTTTAAGAACAGCACTAGCTAATTTTTCCTCCTCACCTTTTTTCACTGGCTCCATAGCCACAGTGTATAGAGGTTGAGGAAAACGGATAGCATCGTATGTCACTTTAAAGTCAGGAGCCGTTAATGTATCGCCGGTCTTAGCATTGGCCAATTTCGGTATCACTACGATATCGCCAGCTTTTGCAGCAGATACAGGGATTTGTTGCTTCCCGATAAGGGTAACCATCTTGCCCCATTTTTCTTCTACACCTTGGTTCACATCAAAGAGGCGATCCCCTTCTTTCAGTTCACCAGAGAAGATACGTACAAAGCTTTGTTTGCCTGCGAATGGGTCTAACAATGTTTTAAATACGAATGCAGTTAATGGTTTATCTACATGTACAACACATTGTTCGCCGGTTTCCGCATCAGTTGCGGTCATCACTTTTTTAGTTGCATCCGGCATGTAACGGATCATACGATCCAATACTTGATCTAAGCCAATACGAGATGTGGCACTGCCACACATGATTGGGCACACACGGCCACTAATCATCCCTTCACGCAAGCCTTGGCGGATTTCCTCTAAGGATAATTCTTCGCCTTCTAAATATTTTTCCAACAACTCATCGCTACCTTCAGCCGCGGCTTCTACGGTCATTTCCCGAATTTCTTGAGCCTTTTTGATAAGGTGAGCTGGTACAGCGACCTCTGTTGGTTGGCCGTCCTTATAAGTAAACGCGGTCATTTTCGCTACGTCTACAACGCCTTCAAAATCGGCACCTTCACCGATAGGAATCTGCAATGGCATAATGCCTTTGCCAAATAATTCCCGCATTCTTTCAATAGTGCCAAAGAAGTCAGCACCATCGACATCCATTTTATTGATAAATGCCATGCGAGGCATTTGTAATTCAACTGCATAATCCCATGCGCGAACTGTGTCAGTTTCTACACCAGATGTGGAGGATAGCACCATCAACATACCATCACAAGCACGCAAAGCGGCACGAACTTCGCCATGGAATTCGTTATAGCCTGGAGTGTCTATGAAGTTAACCTTATGGTCATGCCACTCACATGGCGCCATGCCCAATTGAATAGTTACATTACGTTTAATTTCTTCCGGTTCAAAGTCCATAATATGTTTATTATCTTGACCTTTACCTACGAAATCAACCGCACCAGAAGTTAACAACAAGGATTCAACAAGAGCTGTTTTACCCGCACCATCGTGGGAAACAACAGCAACGTTTCTAATTTTATCACTACTGTACTCTTTCATTGGAATCGCCTCCTTACTGGCAAATTACGGCTTTGCTAATACATTTCGACACTACAATAAAAAAATCCTCTTTTTCTGAGAAAAATTTCTTAGAAAAAAAGGATTATATAATAAGACTAAATTATAACGAAAATTTTAGTATTCCTATGTAGATCCTAAACTTAATTAAATTATTAATAAGACTTTATCGGTATATCCTATATATAGATGGGACTAGTGCCCTTACAAAGTTATAAAAAAGACGGTCTGTACTTGTGCAGCGACATCAGGAACGAGGAGCAAACAAGTATAGACCGTCTTTTTTAATTTAATTGTCGATATGTATTGGGGCCCCATCTATATATAGGTAAGACTCCCCCAAAGCTTATAATAGGATACATGAGTTAGATACACAGAGAATACTAAAATTCTCCCGTCCGTTTTCCGTAGTGTTTGGAGTCCCCATTTTGTTTCCACCCTACGGTGTCACCGATGGACATTACGCGGCGCGTCAAGCAGTCTTTACATTGTTCTGCATTGTCGTCCACGCAAGGTTTATTATCGTATAGCAAATATTTCGCACGGTGTTCAGGAATGGTAATAATAGGCATTAGGATATTTGCACCTGCGGCTAAACCTTTTTCACGGCCTAGTTTATCTAGTGCTTGTAAGGCAGTAGTTGCCGCAATGTTTACGTCTTTCAAAAATAAACGTGTTAAGGCAATCATCTTGAGCCCTAGTTGAACGCGGCGCAATTTACCTACTTCATCATCAATGCCCATCGCTAACGCTTCTTGGCCTAAAGGCGTATCATGATGCACCACATAAGGGCCCATGCCGATCATGTCGATATCCATATCGCGATAGAACAAGATATCATTCACAAGATCTTCTTCTGTTTGACCAGGTAGGCCAATCATAACGCCTGTACCTACTTGGAAGCCTACGCGGCGCAAACGACGTAAGCATTCTACGCGCGTCTCAAAGGAGTGCAATTCATCACGAGGATGAATCTTATGGTATAAATCTGTATTGGTTGTTTCAATGCGTAATAAATAACGACTCGCACCAGCTTCACGCATGCGGCGGTACACCTCTTCGCTTTGTTCCCCTACGCACATTGTAATGCCTAGAGAACCATCGCCAATGGCTTTAATGTCGCGAATTAAATCCACAACATAGTCCACAAAGGCATCATCACAGCGTTCACCAGATTGGAGTGTAATGGAACCATATTCATGATCGTATGCCCACTGTGCCATCTTGATGATATCTTCGCGATTCATATCAAAGCGTTCCGTCTTATCGTTTTCACGACGGATGCCACAGTAATTACAATTCTTAATGCATCGGTTCGAGAACTCAATGAGGCCGCGATAGTATGCTACAGGCTTTACATATTTTGCCTTCACTTCGTAGGCCTTTTTATATATCAACTGCAACTGTTCTTCATCAGTTACAGACATGAGAAATCGCAATTCCTCCTCGGTCAGCCATTCATCACCGACGAGGTCTTTTGCAAGAATGTCTTGCACTTGCAAACAATCACTTCCTTTCGTAACGAACCGTCATCGATTCGCTTGGTATGGTAATGGATTCAATGTCAGAAACACAAATAAATCCATTGACTTCGCGCGGCAAGTCCCGCACATGTTTCACTTGTCGAGTTAAACATTCATGAGCCATCACACCGCGACTCATTTTGGAGGACGTACTCATCTGCTTAAACGTATCGCCCCGTAATTCCCAAAATTCAACGGTTACCACCTTTGGATGATTCACCATTTTTGCATATTCTTTAGAGGCTAGGTTTAGAATCCAATCTTCCTTGTAAAAGTATACATCCACCGCATCACGCCATGTATCGTATAGATTAATGCCCACCTTATCGACCATATCGAGTCGATAGTCGCGCACTCCCATATTAGGTTCAACAATGCCGTATAATGCAGACAGCACAACGAGATGGCTTTCACCAAAGGTCTTGGCTTCATCAGATAAGTTCGACCAGTCCAAATATTTGAAAGCAATGCCATCATAACTTTCACAGGCACGACCTACGGGATGAGCCTCAAAGGACTGATAAAAATCAAAAAGAGCTTGCGCCTTATCAGCCTTTAGCTTTAGCGCCTTTCCAAGAGCTATTACATCAAGGGATTGTACATGTGTTACAATTTCTTTCGTGATGTTCGGCTGAAATTGGCCGTCTCGGACTGCATGATGTACTGCCTCAGCGTTGCTAGCAACATCGGCAATCGTTTTTGTCTTACTAGGAGAGAGGACGATTTTCATGGGATAATTCCGCCTTAATAGATTCCTCTGTCAAATTGTCGATCAATTCAGGGTTCCACAACATGAGAGGCACCGCCACTACGTGGCTTGCTTTCAATTCTTTACATAATTTAATGCATTCTTTGAGATAATTAGAATCTTCATCTACAAGATCACATACGATAACCACGTGACGACCTTTAAGATTTACACCTTCGTAATCGATGCTTTCAGCAGATACTGTGAGCATGCCTGTTTCCAAGCGGCCTTCGCTCATGTCGTTTAAACGAGACATCAATACATGCTCAAGCATAGTAGATACAGGTGTCACTACGCGGCCAATGCCGATAAGAGCCTCAGGTTGTGCATGAACGATAACTGTTTTCTTCCGTTTATCTGTTCTGAACTCAATAAGGGCTTTTTCTAAAGCACCAAAAAATACGAATAACTGCCAAGGATCAAAAGAGCCTGTTTGGAACATATCGATAACAGAACCATCCTCATCCATATTGAGGCGCGTTAATAACTCTTCAGCAATATCGTTAACCACAACACTAAAATCAGATTGTATTGTCTCTTGTACGTTGATTTCCTTTGCCATTAGGGCCTCCTAGTTTTCCATATATCACACTGCTAAGGAATATTCCCAACAGATATTATATTATCCTTAAAAATATTATTCTTAAAAATATTATTCTTAAAAATATTATTCTTAAAAATATTTTTCTTAATTATACTATTTTTAATTGTAACATATTTTATACCCCTCTTGGGTATTCAAAGATACGCTTTTCACATAATGGATACGTTAGCAACATGGCAAAAGGACCGCCATAGCGGTCCTTTGCATTCTAATGTTGTATTCTAATGTTGTACTCTAATATTATACTCTAATGCTGTATTCTAATGTTGATTTTATAAGAAACCTTTTGGAAACTAACAAAGAATATTCTATTAGCCTACAATCAATAAGTAAATATTCATAATTGTAACGATGATACCTATGCCCCATAAGAGAATATTTGTAAATTTACGGTTCGCATATTCTCCCATAACCTTGTGGCTGCTTGTCATGTAAAGTTGCAAGAATATGGTGATAGGTAATTGCAAGCTCAAGAACATTTGAGAGAACAATAATGCTTGGAAGGAATCTGTAATAAACACGATCAATAATAATGCTGGAATATATGTTAGTGCCAAGCCTAATCGCGTATGGAAGTCTTTCATATCATAAGACTCGCCAAACATTCCTGCAAAGATACTTGCCCCCGCCATACCTGCCGTAGCAGATGAGGCAAAACCTGCAAATAACAATGCTATCGCAAAAATAATACCCGCTGCGGGTCCAATGAGTGGTCGCAACAACTCCTCAGCCTGTTCAAGCTCTGTTACTTCAATTCCATGAGCAAAGAAAACAGCCGCCGCCAATATAATCATGGCGGAGTTAATCATCCACCCAATCCCCATAGATAACAAAGTATCGAGGAATTCATAGCGTAACTGCCGTTTCATAATCGCTGGATCTTGTGTATTGAACTGGCGACTTTGGATGATTTCAGAGTGCAAAAACAAGTTGTGAGGCATAATTACGGCCCCTAATATACTCAAAATAACGAGCATCGATGTATTAGGAATATTAGGATCCACCCAACCGATACCAGCCGCTGCCCAATCCACATTGACCATATTTACCTCAACGAGGTACGCCAATGCGATAAGGGATACAAAACCAGCAATGATTCGCTCTAATTTACGATAGGAGTTCGTAATGAGCATGACCGTACAGATAAGAGCCGTCAAAATGCTACCTATCAAGATAGGAATACCAAAGAGCATCTTCAAGGCGATAGCGGCGCCAATAAACTCAGCCAAGGCTGTCGCTGCCGCCGCAATTCCTGCCGTGCTAAGCACAAAGCGAGATGCATAACGCGGTAAGGACTCATAAGCACATTCCGACAAGCATTGACCGCGTACAATGCCTAAATGCGCCACATTATGTTGTAATAAAATGAGCATAATCGTAGATAGTGTGACTACCCACAATAATTCGTAACCATAACTAGCACCAGCTGCCAAGTTAGCAGCCCAGTTGCCCGGATCGATAAATCCAACGGTTACGATTATACCAGGTCCTATATATTTAAAGACCTCACTTACCTGCTGCTTACCATTTTGATGGACAGTAAACAATTGTTTCTTTAAAAAATCAATCATTATAACCCCTTACTAAGAGTTATAGAGTGAACGTCATCTCCGTCTGCATACGAGCATCTGTTTTGGATTTTTTATCCTTGGAGTCCGCATAACGAATACGCACTTCATTATTTACTTTAACGCGAGAATCATCAATTTTGAATTTCTTCATTTTTTCTTTGATTTGTTCATCTGTTAAAGCGCGTTCTTCCGGTTTTGCTACTTCATCGCCAGCTTTATCAAGGGCCTCTTGTTGTTCCTTGGATATTTGATATGTCTTACCAGATTTTTTAGCCCTTTCAGCACGCTTTTCATCTAGTTTTTGACGGCGCTCGTCAGTAGCTTTTTTATCGCGAGCAATACGGTAATCCATTACATCACGCATGTTTTCTTGGTAAATACGCAGTGCATACTCTCGATCATTGTCATTCATTTGCTCACGTTTTGTGACTACCTCATCGATAAGCGGCATAAGCTCATCCTTTGTGTAGCTAGCACCATCAAAAGTAAATCCGTGAGTATCTGTAATAGCACCATGTTTAATGAGCCTTTGTAATGCTGTATACGTCCAATCATTAGGCGTAATAACATCTGAGTTCACACGCTGTTGTCCTTTACTAGAACTACTAACAGTCTCTACATCAGCACTTACGCCATCCACCATAGGACGTGCACTCGGAATGGCAATACTTTCAGCATGACTAAATCCAACAGACGCAACGAGGCACAATGCACCAATGCCTAACGCTCGACGGATACGATTCATTTGACGTGTATGTTTTGTATTCATAAGAGTCTCCTTAAAATTACATTTTATACAATCTATTATATGAAACCCCTAGACATACGTCAACTCTATAACCTTACACACCTGTGTCATTCAATACTAATAAAGCCTTGGACTCACTCGAATCCACACAAATTAGGCCTATATAAATAATATAATAAATCACTATATTATACAAAAAGACCCCACATCGAGTGATGTGAGGTCTTTACATGGCGGAGGATTAGGGATTCGAACCCTAGCGACGGTAACCCGCCCTAACGATTTAGCAAACCGTCCTCTTCAGCCTCTTGAGTAATCCTCCATGCTTTACTGGGTAATCATATCATACCCAATAAGGCATTGTCAATCGTCTTATTTCAGCATAGATTCGATGAACCAGATTTGTTTTACATAGTATGCAACGTGATCTTCCATCATGCTTACGAGCAAGAAATCACCTTCTTCATCAGCTGCTGCACGAATTGCTACAGCTTGATCATTCATGTATTTAAAATCCTTAAGAAGGATATCAATTACCTTTGCTTGAGGGATGTCTTCTTGTCCCAATTCTTCGATTTTAGTCAATTTTGCATATTCTCCGGAATTTACCAATGGAAATTGACCTTGCATTTTCACATGTTCTGCTACGGCATCAAAGTATTCAAAGGCTTCATCATAAATGGATTCCAAGTATTCATGAATAGATTTGAATTGCGGACCAGTTACATTGAAGTGTAGGTTATGTAATTTTACATTCCATACGGAAAGATCTGCTAAATATTGATTTACTTGTTGTACGTTTTTCATAATAAAACTCCTTTTTTCACTTAATTCTCAATTATAGTTTATTCTAAAAGCAGAACAAACACAGTTAGCTTCTACGCCATCAATTCGTTTATTTAATTTATAATCAATATTGATTATGTTTATATTCTACCAATAATGATTTTCCATGTCAATATATGAATAGATATTTTTGTATAAAAGTTTAATGAAAATATTATAACCATACTAAATCAAACATATCCTCACTCCATACTAAATCTAAATCCAATACTTCACGGAATCATGTTTCTACGAATCATAAAAAACCTCTAACTACTAGTTAATCTAATAGTTAGAGGCTTGTATGATTCTATATTCAATATGACTCTATATTAAAAATGATTATATATTAAATACGTTTCTATATTAAATATAGTATTCTATGTAATTATCAGGAATCTTCTTCTCCTCTGCTTGTGCAGCAGCTGCATTGCGACTAGGTTTACGGACATACATATTTTCTGGATCTGTTTCAAAGATTACCATATCCTTAGGAATATCATGTTTGATAACGAGATTGCAGCCAATCTTCGTGCGCGCCCCAATCGTAATATCTCCTAAAATTTTTGTACCCGTACCGATGAGTACATCATCTTCAATGGTCGGATGGCGCTTTACCTTTTTAGAAGACATCCCACCTAGTGTTACTTGATGGAACAAGGTTACATTATCGCCTACAATAGCCGTTTCACCAATAACAACCCCCATACCGTGATCGATAAAGAGACCTCGACCAATCGTCGCACCTGGATGGATTTCAATGCCCGTTACATGACGAGAATGGAGAGCCACACGACGAGCCAAGATGGGCCACCCCGCCTTATATAGACGATGGGCAAAGAAATGCCAGAACAAAGCCGTAATATGAGGGTATGTCCATATAACCATCCATACACTTGTGGCAGCTGGGTCAGAATCCATTACGCGCTTAATATTATATTGAATTTTGCCCCATAATTCGCGCAAACCTTGCATCATAGTGACTCCATCTCAAATAACTCTACTTAACATTCTACAGAAATATAGATATATCTAGTATACAACATATTGGGTCTATATTCCTATATATAAGGCTTTATATCTATATAGAACCTATTCTTTTATCAATCCGAAATTCCGTATTGTATCTATCTAAAACCTATTATTTAACGTATTCGTTGTTGCCAAAGTCCAAGAGGGATAAATATTTCTCTACTCCATCAGGTGCAATAACAACGATGTTCTCCTTAGGTAATTCACGAGCCATGCGTTTTGCCGCTACAATGGCCGCCCCCGCGGAAAGGCCAATAGAGATACCACTTTCACGCATAAAGGTTTGCACCTCACTAAAAGCTTCTTCGTCACTTACCGTTTGCACGCCGTCCATCAATGTTTGGTCAAAGTTTTCAGGAATAAACCCAGCCCCAATGCCTTGAATTTTGTGAGGGCCACCCTTACCTTCTGTAATCGCCGGAGATCCCGTTGGCTCTACAGCAATGGCCTTTAGATTAGGATTATGTTCTTTCAATCGTCTTGTAACGCCTGTGAAAGTACCACCTGTACCGATACCCGCTACAAATACATCGACATTCGGCACTTGTTCTACAATTTCAGCACCCGTCGTGCGGTAATGCATATCTGGGTTTGCAGGATTTACGAATTGCCCCAAGGTGAAAGCATTTGGATACTTCTCTAAAATTTCATTGGCCCGCTCAAGAGCCCCCTTCATACCTGTTTCTTTTGGTGTTAAGATGAGCTGCGCCCCATACGCCTTAATAAGCTCGCGGCGTTCTTTACTCATACTTTCAGGCATGATAATCACTGTTTTAATATGTAGAATAGCGCCTACCATAGCAAGAGCGATCCCCGTATTACCACTTGTGGCTTCTACAATGATGCTATCCTCATGGATGCGACCTTGCTCTTTTGCAGCCTGTAACATACCGAGTACGGCACGGTCTTTTACAGAACCACCTACATTATATTTTTCAAGCTTTACATAAATATTGGTATTTGGCAATTGATATATCGGTGTTTTACCAATAAGTTCAGTTGTTTGGTTTGTTACTATACTCATCTAATTCTCCCTCTAGCGATAGATGATAAAAATCGTCCTTAGGAACATCCCAAGGACGATTTTATATTGCACCTTGTTATTCACCATATACGGGGTATAACCGTTTATGTATTCCAATTAATACAACCATACTCTAACATTTGAATCATTTCATTGTCAAGAGAATGAGAACGACTTTTAAAACCCTAAAAATACAGGAAATAACTAGCTTTATCTATTTTTTTATAAGTGCGTCAAGTACCCCATCCCATGTGATGGGTACCATTATAATGATGAGGGCCAATCCAATAAAGAAAATTGCTCCTACCAAGACTGTAAGACGAGGGATAAGAGATATAGCCATGCTACTAGCTAAGTGCGATACTTTAGTTATATCATGATGTAACGCTACATGACCCCATAAGAAACCAGCAACTGTATAGGTGATAATGTATGGGTCGAAAATGATTAGGGTAGTCATTTCATTATTAACATGCATAATTCGGTTAATACTTGGTGATACTAGTGCATTTGCAAGTATGGCTAGGATTTTAAACCACACTAGGCACACGGTATAAGGCCACATTGTTTTTATCGTCATTTTCAGCATATAGAGCAAACCCACCAAGCTCGCTCCAAGAGATCCTCTTTGGCTCCACATGTACTGCTCCATCCAAGATGACTTCTGTTTACCCGCATCTACCTGGTCATAATAAAAGGATAAATCCCGTTCTCCATGAGCTAAATCAACGAGCCCTAATACTTGAAACAATATGAGCGAAAAGACTAGAATAACACCTATTTGAAAGCTTTCACTAAAGAACATGTCCATCAGATCGAAATCAAGATAACCAATGTTAAAGAGATTACCATACACATCGTGAAACGCAATATATATACCATTTGTTACAAGCATATCTAGCACAAATAGGAGCAACACAAAAATGATATATCCGTTCCAGCGAGTCCATTTACTTTGTTCTCTTAAATGAGTGTGAGTCCCTACGATTATCGATGCAGGTTGTAAAGACAAGGTCACACCAATCATAAAACAAGTAATAAAGGATGTGACCATTGTTAAATATTCGTATGCCATATTAACGGTATGCTACGCGCTCAGGCTGCATGTCGTGGAAATGAAGGCGCTCTTTTGCAGTCTTTTCCCACTCTGTACCAGGCTTGCCATAGTTTGCGTATGGATCGATGGACAAACCACCGCGCGGCGTAAACTTGCCCCACACCTCGATATATTTAGGATCCATCAACTTCACGAGATCTTTCATGATGATGTTGATGCAGTCCTCGTGAAAGTCCCCGTGATTGCGGAAACTAAATAGATATAACTTCAAAGACTTGGACTCTACCATCTTCTTATCTGGCACATAAGAAATATAGATTGTGGCAAAGTCTGGTTGACCTGTCATAGGACACAAGCTAGTAAACTCAGGGCAATTAAACTTAACGAAGTAATCATTCTCTGGGTGCTTGTTATCAAACGCCTCTAACACCTGTGGTGCATAATCAGTAGGATAATCGGTCTTGTGACCTAACATCGTTACCCCTTGTAACTCTTTTTCAGATCTGCCGGATGCCATAAAGAACCTCTTTCTATAATCTCTATAACTCTATAATTAAGATATATTAAATAATTCATGTAACACTTAATTATAGCATATAAAGAATTACTTATAGCACAACATCCTCATGTAATTCATCAAAGGTAAAAGCATATTCTTCCACACGCATAATCTCTTCCCAATCATTATGTAATAAAAGAGAGAGATGGATTGTATCCTGTTCCTCCAATATATCTGCACCAACACAATAACATGGAAATGAAAAAGAGATTAATTTACTTTCCCTAGCATTCTCTATATTAATAAGCTGTAGCTGTTTTTCACCAATTGCTAACAAATATCTATTAGAGGCCATTAGTTGATAGTATTTGATAGAAACTACATCTGGAATTTCAATAACACGTGTACCATCTACAATTATTATATTTTTAGAGTCATGACAAATTAATTTATGATTTCTAAAATACGTCACTATTCCATTATATCTATTTCGATACTCATTAAATGGATATTCATTAACAGAATCAAGATCTAGCACTGTAACTTTAAAGTCAATTAAATCCAAAGATACTACATTCTTACTCGTACCTATCATAATATAGTCTTTGCCAAAACAATGTAAGTCTGAAAAACATAAATCTTGCAAATCACTAGGAAGCTCTATTAGTTTAACCCAACTACTCTCAATATCAATTAAGCACAGAAATGCTTCTAACTTAAAAAGTATCCTATTATTGACGTAATCTATATATCTGGCTTCAGGGAAAAATAGATTTTCATCTACCTTAATTTTTTTCACTTCATTCCATGAGGAGTCCAATACAATAATCCCTTGATGGTTATTATTTATTATGCTATATGGTCCTATTCGTTCTAACATACAAATATCATTTTGGTTATATCTACTATATAAAGACTTAATAGGTTTCATAATCATTACCTTAAATCCTTTCTAAGTTTTTTGCTACGGTCTTGAGATCCCTCCCTAATCACTCCAGTTATAGGATCTGCTTCTCCTAAATGATTTCCATTTTTATCAAATACTTCTAAGTGAGCATCTACACCTTTATGAAAATATAGCTTTTAAAAAATTTTTATTGTTAGCAGGCATTCCTACTTCTCCCTTGATTCTCAATAAAGGGAATATACTTTTTCTTTACAACTTAAACGCTACAAAAAATCATAAAATTTCAATACACCTAGAACCGCTAATAAATAAAAGAATACAATCCACACTACATACATCTGTTTTTTTCTAGCCCAATCATAATAACGACTGTGTGATGACTGCCTGAATAGTGTAGCTGCAACTAAAACAGGTTGTAAAAACCAAGCCATAACAATTGGCACGGCTATGTAATCTAAGAAATAAAACATACTAAAAAGCATGAATGGGTATGTAATAATTATCGCCCAAGAGATAAATTTAATAAAACTATAATTAGAATTAGCAATTAAAGATACTAGTAATGGTGAAAGTTTTTTTCTTAAGAGTATCTTATATATGATCCAATAGAGAACAATTGCCGAGTAAAAGATGACTACGAAAACTAATGGTAAATGAATATGCACAAATGCTAACCTCTTTTACGTCTTAAATAGTTATAAATATAGGTCCATACCACATAGCTCAAAAGGATTACAATATATAGAGTAACAAAAAAATGAAAATCGACTTCATCCTCGATCATTTCAGGATTTGTAACAATAGTAAAAGGGATAATTATAAGAAAGAAAAGTACAACGCCCCTCACAAAATAATTATAAATTTTTAAAAATAACATATGAGTATTCCTATCATTAAAACTACTCGTTTACAACACAACTAAAATTTTAATTCTAATATATCACAAAATTTATATAAGTTTATATAATAAAAATTAGAACAATCCATCATGATTGCCACATCCTTAACACCATACATCGGTTATGATAAGAGTACTAAGATAGTAAAAGAACCATACAAACGCGGTTGCTCTATTAAAGAAATCATATTGGAAGAAAAACTCATGACCGAAGACGAATTCGGTGAAGCAGTTCGCATGAAATAAAATCTCTCTCATCTTTATAACATATCTGTAACATCCTCTCATACCTCAAATGAACGGAATAAAAAAGGACGCTATAGTTCTAAATCAATCAGTATAACGACTGAAGATTAGACTATAGCGTCCTTTTTAGATTTATTGAAACAACTATATTAAGCTTTTATCATTACCTGTTATATTTCTTAGAACTTGAAGCCATTTTGGTTCTCGATTTACGTCAACATAAGTAGGTAATCGTTTATCAATTCTATCAATTAACTTTTGATAGAGCTTTTTCTCTTTATCACTTAACGATTGACTGCTATCATACACTACAACCTGTCGTTTCTTAGCTTTATCTTTATAAGAAGCAATTTCTTTTAAAAGTGAGGCTCTATCATCGACTTCAATAAGATAGTGAATACTCCCCTCATTACCATTTACAAAAATAGCACCAAAAGACGTTAAACATGCAATCTCATAATCATTATAAACTTCAACAGTCAGTATTTCTCCTGGAACATACAAATCATAATCCATATCATTAAGATACCCAGCCTCCCTACCAAGAGAAGAGTCATAATTAGAGGTAGCTAAAAAGGTTGTTGTAGAAGCAACATAGGTAATTATATATATAGCTACAATACTAATAAATATAATTACAAAATAACCCATCCTTTTCAGTAAAGATTTTAGTACTATCATTTAGTATATACCTTTCCATTAGACTTATTGAAGTAAAAATTAGAAGTTACCTCAAAAGAAAACGGAGTAATTAAACCTTGTTGTTGTAAATCATAAAAGAAATTATTGGCCCATCTAATCCACTTATCTTTTATATCACTAGCATCCTCTTTATATTCATAATTAGATCTATCGAAACCTAAAAGTTTGACATCATAATAATCACCATGCTTTATAACTTTTAATCTAGCAGCCATTCTTCCTACCGATGCCCCTAAATCAGACCAGGCGCCACCCTTTTCAGTCTTAGCAAAATTAATATCAATACGTTTTAAAACACTATTTGTATCCTTATCAAAATCCTCATCACGCAAAGAAACTAAAATATCTTTAATGCCATTTGACTGCGCAATTGTTTTTGCTAAAATACTTTTCGAGTTATACTTTTCCATACTACCATTCCCAGTTCTCATTTTTTCAAAAAAAACTGTTAACACAGGATATTTAGATTTAAGTACATTACGTTCAAAAGCCATCCCGGCTTCCTTTGCTGTGTAGTGAATTATATTCTGACGTTTATTAACATCTCTTTCTTTATTAATATCAATATCCTTTTCCTTCTCTAATCTTATTGCTTCATCCAAGGCTCTCCTATCTTCATCAACATAAATAGCTTTAACCGGTACAACATCAGTAAACACATACCCTTGTTTGACTAACTCTTTTTGTAATCTAATTTGTTCATCCTTCAATAAACTATAATGATGTTCAAAGTCAGAGATACTTTGATAGGATAAATTGCCATATGAAATAAGAAAATCCTCCCAATGAGATAAATCCCAATATGATTCTGACATTATCTCCCAAGATTTGGTTTTATCACTATCTTTTTCAGCTATACTCCTTAAATTCTCCAAAAGGAATATTACTTCACGCTCACTTAAACTTTCTCCATTCTTTTTCTTTAAATATTTTTTTGCCAAATATATTGTATCTGGATTTGTTGTTAAATATTGATTCCATTTAGTCCCATATTGTGCTTCAGCTGCACCTGTCACAGGGGAATAGCCTAAGCTACCATTTACAGCAGCACCTAATAAAGCACTTAATGTTTGAGCTACATCAGGTTTTTCTTTTGCAATTTTTTGAATCTCTCCAATTAATGCTTCATTGGTAGCTCCAGCATAAAACCCACTACCCGGTTTATTCCCTGCCATACGAGCAGATACTTCAGCGACTACACCATGGGCTATTGCTTTTGCGGCTTTACCTTCTTTAGAGATTGGATTCCAATTATGTAATTGTTCAAAGGCTTCTTTTGCAAATAACTTAGATAATTCTTGACGTTCTTCAATTTTCTTTTTATCAAAGATTTCATCAAGCTTATTCAAGCTATCTTTTGTATCTCGAGACAGTGTTTGCATATTAAAGCCAGCATCTCGTACTTCTATTGTACCATTTGAAATAGCAGATTTTGTAGTAGTAGAAGTAGATTTGCTAGAGTCTGGTAACAGATTAGGTAATGTGCCTAATGTGTTCCACACAGCATCTTTTCCTGCTTTACTAAGGTTCTTAAAATTACAAAGCCACCATCACCTGCATATATCCCCGCTTGATCAGTAACACTTGCATAATCACTTTTCATTTTACCTTTGCTTGAGCTCATAGATACATTACTTAGAGAACCCGCATTTGTAGATATACTAAACCCTTTATTAGAGCTTTCACCTACATATGTCTTTGTATCTTGTAAGCTTTCAATAGAAAGATTTCCACCTACGTCGGCTGTTACAGATTTACCAATTACCTTGGAGCCACTGATATAGGTATCCTTTCCTGATGTAATATTAACAGCATCCGTACCTACAACAGTAGTACCAGTATGTGTTGTTACCTTTGTATTACCCTTTTGTTTTGCAGCATTAGCACTTGCATCAAAACCAAGTATACCGCCACCAGCAACACTAATATTAGCCCCAACAGACTAGCCTTTACTCTTAGCATTTTCAAGCTTTTCACTTGTATTCGTTGCCGCTTGTAAAGATACATCATTAGAAGCCACTAATTTGACTGATTTACCTGAAATTGCTTCACCAACAGCTTTAATGTTCGCATGAAATAAACTCTCTTTCAGCTCTATGACTTATCTGTAACATCCACGCAGACCTCAAATGAGCGATTAAATAAAAAGACGCTATAGTTCTAAACCATTCTGTATATACTACTGAAGATTAGACTATAGCGTCCTTTTTATGTTTATATACCTTATATTAGAGTTACATATTAATCAATAAAATCCTACTATATACATTATCAAAGTATCTAATAATAGGTTAAAACATATAAATATATGTATAAAGCGACTAGAAATAACCAAGTATATACGCCTACTTTAAAATTGGACTGATATTTCTCTACTTTATCACTTTCAAACTCGTCATTCTTAAGCATGAAATACATCCCAACCAAAGAAATTCCCATGCAAACTATTGTCAGAAAAAATAATACAAATACTGGGGCAAATTCATGAAGCAAAGCTATTCCGCTTCCCATTGCAAGGCCTAAAAATGTAATAATTCTAGCTAAAGTAAGCTTACCTTTATGAGTAATAAGTTTGTATATGAGAAATATAATCCCCAATATTATAATCAAATCTCGAGACATTACTTAACTACATCCTTTTTCAAATTAGACTTAATCTTATCTTTATAATAGTCTCCCGTTGTCGCCAAAGTAACACCAACGACAAAAGAACCTGCTGGTCCACCAGCACTGCCAGCAACACCTCCACCCAATCCGAAAACTACAGGAAGTAAATCCGCGCCCCAAGCTTTAGCTAGTTCTCGACCACTGTACATTTGGTAATCATTTTGCATATCGTAAAGTAAGTAACCTATTAAAACAGGCCCTCCAACTTTCGCTACAGTTCGAGTAAATTTTGATGCGTTCTCTGCATAATGCACATATCCAACCCATGGTTGATTTCCCACCTCTGATAATACATTTTGAGCAACTGACTTTCCTAAAGCCTCCTTAGTCCAAACAAATTCTGAATTATTAGAATTTTTTAGTATTTCACTATGATTAAAAGACAAGAACTTCGGTTTATCAAACGAACCAGCTTTATACTCTTTTGTTCTTTTAATTATAATATCAATTACTTCTCTTCCATCAGATCTATAATAGTTATATATAAATCCATATGTGGGATTAACAGCACCTATTTTTTCTTTATATTGATGAATATGGTTTCTTATTAAAGAATATAATTTACACAAAATTATTGACACTACCCTCAATAACAAGGATATAGCTAATAATAAATCAAAATATATAGAAAAATATATAAAGTTATCATAAATATCCAGGAGTATAAAGCCCCTTTATATAGCTTTTGATGCTTTTGGGCTTTATCCTCATCATAATTCTCACTACTTGGCACAAAATACATTCCTATTAAAGAAATACCGAGACAAATTAGCCACCAAAATAGTAAAACAAATGGAGATATCAGTTTACTCAGCAATACTAATCCACAACCGACAATAATAGAAACCGTTGCAATAATTCTAGCTAAACTAAGCTTACCTTCATGTGTAATAAGTTTGTATACGAGAAATATAATCCCCAATATTATAATCAAATCTTGATACATTACTTATCTACATCCTTTTTTAAATTAAATTTAATTTCATCTTTAACGCAATCGCCAAGTGTTGCTCCAGTAATACCAATAACAAAAGCACCTGCAAGACCAGCAGCAAGACCTCCAACACTTATTATAGAGCCTATTTAAATACTGTAATTCATACTAATGCCATGGCGTTAGCAAAACCCATTTACTGGGAACTGTAATGGCATAATTATCATCATCATAATAACGATCATCAGAATACTTCAACTTAAATCCATAATCAGTATGTAAATAAGGGCCCTCCGAATAATATGTGCTAAATGATGAATCAAATTTGTGATAGACTAAATATTTATAGTTGAATGTTCCATTAAACAAATAGTTATATTTACAAAAAATAATTTTATCATCATCTTCACGATAGCATAATACTTTTTCAAATATAACAAGCGGTTCATCAAAAAGACTATCTTTATAAATTACGTTTCCATTATTTAAAATTTGAATCTTTAATCCTTCAAAGCATTCCGTAGCATAGCGCTCCGCAAAGATAAAAACATATATTCGTTCTACTGGATTTAAGATTAAACATATCCCGATACATAATAGTATAAAAATGATATAACGTTTTAATTTCATTATTATTTTCACTACATATTACCTCGATCCTCTTCATAGATACCCCTTAAAGTTTTTTATCTGAACCATTTAACTAAATACAAGCCCAACAGAACATATACGTTTCCTACTATCAAGCCTAAACTTCACACTATTCTCAGGATGTAAGAAATAAATTATCAGAAAATCATACTATTCTTAACTTATCAAATTTAAAATCAATTTGAACACGAGAGTTAGTCACAGTCCTCATTTCCTGCATATGAACACCAATACTATTAATCATGTTTCCTCAGAATAGCATAATTAAAGTTTTGTTGTAAAGTATAAATATATTTTACAATCAAGCCTAGGTATAAAATCGATAAATTTACTCCTTCTCCTTTATCAGTTTTATAAAATTAAAATTCATAATATAATATTCATATATCCATGTTATAGTACCAATTATGATTTATCGTGACGTTTTATACACAATGGAGGTTACCATGAAATTAAAACAACTTATTGTATCCGGTATAGCCTTAGGAGCGCTGGCTTTCACAAGCGGAGTGGTACAGCCTGCACAGGCAGCAGTCGGTATGGATACACCTGCACCGACGCAGAGTTTAAAAAGACCTGCATCAGTAACGACACAGCATTACATCAATGTAGATGGCATATTATTGGAGCCAATCGATAAAAAGCCAAATGTCATCTATGTTGACGGTCAGCCACTCGTAGCTTTACGTCAAGTATCAGAAGCATTAGGTTACAAAGTATCTTGGGATGCACCTACTAAAACAGCATTGATCGACATGAACATTGCTACATTAGCGGTACAACCGGACTCTAAACAAGTCGTGCGCAAGGGTAAACTGCAAATCATCAACCTTGATACATCCGAATCTTTACTGCCTGCAGCACGTATGGTAGACGGAATTCTATATGTAAGTCCAAATGCATTCAAACTCTTGCTAAATGATGTAACCATCAATAAAGACGAAATCTATATCGTTCCACAACAAAGTCAATTAGCCACTGATTCAAACACGCAAAAAGGCAAACGAAACGGTATCGAAACATTTTTACCGGATCAAGGAGATAAAGTAATTCCATACGAAGAAGAGGAAACCAAAGAAAAGAAACCTCTTATTACGGTAAAACGAACTAACACCAAAACAGATGCCAAAGACACAGAAAATACCGAATATGTACGCTCTAACGGATTAAACAGATAATAAAATCTTTCGTATAGCTACATATAATTTAGCACCTTATAACTTAAAGAAGGCAACTCATCACCATGATGAATTGCCTTCTTTTTTGATTTTTGCTAGTTTATTGTTTTTGTTACTTTATATTGTTACTTTATTGTTTCTTCTTACCTTTTACGGCTCAATACAGTTTATTGCTTACTGTTTTTTGACAGATTATCTAAGCTATCTTTTGCCGTATCCATACTCCGCTTCAGATCCTTCATGGATTCTTTTATGTCCGGCACTGTAAGGCCAGATTTGTCGATACCTTTTGCAGAGTCAGAGGCACGTCTACTATTTTCCCTGGCTTGTTTCATATCGTCTTTAATGCGAGTCATATTTTCATCAATTTCATCAAATGACTCATCATAAAGAATAAAATTACTGCCCCCGTGGGACGTAATATTAAGAGGTCCCATCGTGAGTTGTCCATCATCGATACGCAGAGCATCCGTAGTGATAGTGGTGATTTTCGTATTTACTTTCACATCGCTAAAGGATAAATGCCGTCCTTTATTGTGAAAGTTTCCCGTAATGCTTTGAATCGGAATCAGCATATAGTGCCCTTCACCAGACCAGAAGTTCCCCCATACCTCCATATCTCGAGGTTGGCCTTCGCTTTTAAAGTTCAAATTTGCCGATACGGGCACGAGAAACTCAGGAGCCTTGAGGGCTACACTGCTATCTAAATCCTTTGCTACTCCTGTAATCGTATAGGCTCGAGTGTCCAAATTATATACACCTTTAGCTTCCAATTTACCGCTGTATACATTGGCACTAACGTTTTCAAAATTCAAAATACCATCTTGGTACGTCACATCTCCTACTACATTCTCAAAAGTAAGTGCAGGAATGCGTAAAATAGGCATCGTCACACGACCTTTAGCAAAAGGACGGTTAAAATCACCTGTTACCTTTGTAAGCAAGGTCATGGCATCATGAATATTCTCACCAAAGCCTAGTGATGATGGATCCACCCCTTTCACATCAAATTGTAGATCCAGTTGAGGCATGCGATGCTTTAAAACATCCTTTAAATCTACACGGCCTTTTAATACGAGACCATCCCCTATAGCGGTACCACCAAATTTGCCCGTCTCCATATCGATGCGAATGGCCCTCTTACTATCAAGGTCAATTCTAGCGTTTACATCCTTTATCACATAATGGCGATTTCTGTTAAAGACCTCTAACTGACTATTTCTAAGTCTAATCTTAAGATCTAAATGTTGGCCCGCCCAATTGAAGTTACGTACTTTTCTACCTAGTTCCTCCTGTCGTTCTTGCGTGGTCTTTCTAGGTGCTTTTGGACGTACTTCTATCTCATTAATGGGTTTCTTTACATCAGGTGACAACGGAGCAAAATCTAGCCGATTATTTTCATCCAAATCAAAGACCATAACCGCATCATCTAGTTCAATACCATTGATAGCAGATGACTTAAAATTACGCGTCACCACGTCCCACATATTGACGCGAATTTTTCCGCTTGGTGCATTGAGCAGCTCATGCCCATCTGGATCTTTCCAAACAAGGCCTGTAAAAGTCAGAGTTCCCCACGGTGTAGCAGATAAACTTTCAACAGTAACCGTACCGCGCAACATGGTTTGTCGAGCCATAACCTCATTAAAAATAACGCCCATTCCACGACTAGCAATGGTTGCTAGTACAAAGACTATAATCGCTCCAATAGCAAGAAAGGCAGCAATGCCTTTTAGGCCTTTCTTATACAATTGTTTATATTTTGTCCAATAAGAACGTATATAATGTTTCATAGCCCTATTATAACATGTTCAAATCACAATACCCATGTGGTGTTGCCTGTATCAATCATATTGACCATAAGAAACTCTTTTCCATACAAAAAGCGCCTTGCTCACAGAAAACTCTGCATGCAAGGCGCCATTACCTAACTATTTTATAAAAAAGACAGCAAATTTATAGATTAAAAGTGCACCCACAAATGTGAGTGCACTTTATATATTGCAATAATCAATCTTATGCTTTTACTTCTTTACCGTATTTTACAAGGCTTTCAGCTTCAATTTCAGCTTGTGTACGATAGTCTTGAGGAATATTAGACAAGCGAATCCAACTACGTACAGCTTCAATTAATACGATAAGAATCATGAGGAACATAGCCGCACTAAATGCTACTAGGATCCATTTACCAGCTGGGATATAGCTGTTAAATACATTTTCAAAATCTGCTGCAATAGCAACGATAGCCATTAGGATACATGGAATACCTGTAACCCATGCATAGCGTTTGCGGCCAAGTCGCATGATAACAGTAGTACCTACAGCCAATGTCATAGTACCTAATAATTGGTTAGATACGCCGAATAGTGGCCAGATAATACCGATGTTACCTTGTAGAACTAAGTATCCCCATAAGATACAAATCAAAGCTGCACAACCATATACGCCAGGAGTCCAATGTTGGTCGTTGAATTTAGGATGGAAATGACCTAATAATTCTTGAAGTAAGTAACGACCTACACGAGTACCAGCATCGATCAAAGTCATGATGAACAAGGCTTCGAACATGATACAGAAGTGATACCAGTAACCCATCAAGTGATCCATGTTAGGCAATCTGGAGAAGATATGAGCCATACCTACTGCTAAGGATACGGCGCCACCAGGACGGTGCATCAAGTCTTCCCCAACCATTGCAGACAATGCTGGCAATTCATGAACTTGAAGACCTAAGGCTTTAAAAGATTCAACTGTGGAGTTAATAGCGAAATAATCATCTGGATGCAATGCAGTAGCTGCAATCAACGCCATCATAGCGATGAAGCCTTCTGTTAACATCGCACCATAACCGATAGGTAAGATTTCTCGTTCATTAGTAAGCATTTTAGGTGTTGTACCTGTAGCAATAACAGTATGGAAGCCAGATAACGCACCACATGCGATAGTAATGAAGATGTAAGGGAATACGGAACCTTTCAATACAGGGCCGCCGCCATAGATATAAGGAGTAATAGCCGGCATCTGAATTTCAGGCATTACAATGATAATACCAAGTGCCAATGCGCCGATTGTACCGATTTTAAGGTATGTAGACAAATAGTCACGAGGAGCAAGTAACAACCATACTGGCAATGCAGCTGCAAAGAAACCATACACAGCAAGCATAATTTCAATGGTTTGCAAGTCGTATGTGAACCAAGATGCATATTCGCTAGCCGCTATATTTGGGCCGTAGATGATAGCTGCGAAAATTAAGGCTACACCAATAATAGTCGCCTCTTGGATTTTACCAGGACGCAACCATTTCAAATAAATACCAATAAAAATAGCGATTGGAATGGTAGCAAATACGGAGAAGAATCCCCAAGGAGAGTTATGCAATGCATTAGCTACTACTACGGCCATACCAGCAAGGGTAATGATCAATAGGAATAAGGTAGCAAGCATAGCACCGAAACCAGCTAGTTTACTGATTTCTTCGCGAGCAATATCCGCAATAGACTTACCATCATAGCGAACGGAAGCGAACAAGATAACCATGTCATGCACAGCACCGGCTAATACGGAACCAATTAGGATCCATAATGCGCCAGGCAAATACCCAAACTGTGCTGCGATAACAGGACCTACCAGTGGACCTGCACCAGCAATTGCTGCAAAGTGATGACCAAAGGTTACCCATTTGTTGGTTGGCACGTAATCGTGACCATCATTGTGAACCATAGCTGGCGTTGGACGATATTGATCCAATGTCAGTACCTTAGCCGCTATAAAAGCCCCATAAAAGCGGTACGCTAAAATTAGAATACACGCGGAGGCAATAACTAAGTAAATACCATTCATAACCATATAAACACCTCCAATAATCACGTGACATGGAGTATATGAATATTACTGATAAAACTTATGTATCCATGCCACAATGGCTTCCTAAAATGTTAGTACTTACAACATTATTGTATAACTAATCAACAAGGTGTCAATTATTAATTTCTCATTTTGAAAGTTAAGTATAACTATAAAGCATAATAACGGCATTTTCTACCTATGAGATGTCGTTATTATCCTAGATATATTGGTTACTGAATGACTTATTCCTATCTGTAATGAAAGATAGCTATATCCCTATTCTCCTGCTGTTCTATAAGTTTTTGTAATAGTCCCAAATGTACGCAACAAATTTAGACCTACGACACCGCTTTTTTCAGGATGGAATTGCATTCCATATACTCTACCTCGTTCTACAATGCCAGGTACATCGATACCATAATTTGCAGTAGATGTAATATATTCAGGATCTGTATCCACATAATAGGAATGAACGAAATATGTATATTGATCATCTACATTGCTAAAAGCACTATGAGGCTGGTGTACTACATTTTTATTCCAACCCATATGAGGCACGCTAAGACCTAGATCGCGAGGGATTTCTTTTACCTTACCTGGAATAAGTCCTAAACCAGGAGTTGGACCGTATTCTTCAGATTCTTCAAATAAAAGTTGCATTCCTAAACAAATACCTAATAAAGGAATTTCACGCTTTACTACCTCACGAATGACATCAACTAAACCATGCTCTTTTAGAACTGCCATCGCCGGCGCATATGCGCCTACACCTGGCAAGAGAACGCCATCAGCATTTAGTATTGTCTCAGGATCTGCCGTTAGCACTGCCTCAAGACCGATGTAAGCTAAGGCTTTCTGGACATTGAAGGTATTCCCTGCATCATAATCTATAATGGCAATCATAATAAACTCCATTCTATAGGGTAAAACACGATAAGATAAAGTAAAACGTATTACAAATTATACATTATTCTGTACAAATTAATTCATGAAATCTCTTAATATCTTGCGCATAACATCCCCATCTTGAGGCATTGGAATTGTAAGGCGTAACCATCCTTCTCGTTGACCTCGGCGCACTTGGTAACCTGATTTGAGCCAAGCATCTGCAAGGCCTTCCGCATCAGGCGATGCAAAGAAAATAAAATTTGCTTCGCTTTTATAGTAGTGAATACCTAGTTCATCAAAGAGGCTTTCCCATTTTGTCCGTTCCTCTGCATTTTGAGAGACCGTTCTCGCCACGAATTCTTGATCACCGAAAGCGGCTTCTGCAGCCACTTGAGATAAGGTATTCAAATTGTACGGCAAGCGAATAGTTTGCATATAATTGGCCAACTCTAAAGGTGTCATCATGTAGCCTACACGGTAGTTAGCAAGGCCATAAGCCTTCGAGAAGGTACGCATGATAGTCACATTGGGAAATTCATCCAATAGCGCACGTGCCGTAGGAACTGCTACGGAGGTAACAAAATCGATATACGCCTCGTCTATGATAACCAAGGTTTCCTTTGGTACAGCTGCTACAAATTTGCGGATATCTTCAACAGACTCATAGGTGCCCGTTGGATTATTAGGATTACAAATCCACACGAGGCGTGTCGTTTCATCTACAGCTTTCACGAGAGCAGAAAAATCATACTGCCCCGTTTCAAAATCAGCTGGCACCTCGCGAATCTCAGCACCTTCCACGAGGCCATTCAAGGCATATTCCGAAAAGGCTGGCACGCTTACTACGATGGAGTCACCAGCGGTAATCAATGTTTTATTGACCATGGCGATTACCTCATCGAGACCTACGCCGATGACGAGTTGCTCAGGTTGCACCTGCCAGTAATTCGCTAATTTCATGCGCAAATCGGTAGCATTACCATCCGGATAGTAGTTGGCATCATTATGTGTTACATAACTAAGGATAGCCTCCCGTACCAATGGCGATGTGCCGTATGGATTTTCATTCGCCGACAAACGCACCAATCTGTCGATACCAAGGCGCTCTTTCACCGCTTCAGCCGACTCCTCAGGTATATAGGGTTTCAATGTGCGAATTATCTCTTTCATAGGCTATCCTTTCTAACTATTGTCTTAATGTATATAAACGCGTTTTACCTCATTTTGTGTTTATAAACTCGTCTTAACGCATATAAACACATGAGTAATCGTAGGAACTCATAACGCGATGTACATTATAAATTTGTAATCTCTGGGCGCTCCGTAGTCTTGCTCACTACCCCTTCGCGACTCGCTAGTTCAGCTTCAATGGCTTCGTAAGGAATATTTTTCTCCGCTAATAACACGAGCAAGTGATATAACACATCTGCTGTTTCGTAAACCAGCTCCTGTGGATCATCATTTTTTGCGGCGATTACTACCTCTGTAGCCTCTTCACCAACTTTTTTCAAGATTTTATCGAGTCCTTTGTCGAATAAATAATTCGTATAAGACCCTTCCTTTGGCTGTGCCTTACGGTTTTTAATAATTTCGTATAATTCGTTCAGTGTTTGCTGTGCCATACTTAACTCCGTTCTACTTCATTAAAGAAACAACTTGTACGCCCAGTATGACAGGCAGGACCTTCAGGCTTAACTTGAATGAGCAAGGTATCTCCATCACAATCGAGGGCCATACTCACCACATGCTGCACATTGCCGCTAGTCCCCCCCTTATGCCATAGTTCTTGACGAGATCGAGACCAAAACCACGTTTCCTTTGTTTCTAGTGTTTTGTGAAAGCTTTCTTCGTTCATCCACGCCACCATGAGGACGTCCTTAGTCTCCGCATCCTGCACAACCGTTGGCAGTAAGCCATTCCCTTTTTCAAAATCTGGTTTCATATTTTATCCTTTATCAAAAGTAACCACTAATCCGTTATCCTATGTCAGTTTGTGTATCTATCGCTACATCTGTATCTGTATTTATGTATGCATTTTATTCTATATCTATATATGTATCTACATCTTCATATATTTCTAACTCTATCTATTACTATTTCTATTTCTATTTTCTGTTTATCTATAAACAAACTATTTAACTAACTCTAAACATATAGAGTAGCAAAGAATTTACGAAAGATAGTGATTTTTTTAGATCTATTTTAGCGCACTGTAATTCCGTGAGCTCGTAGTTCTTGCTTGAGTTCAGGAATTTTAACTTCCCCAAAGTGAAATATAGATGCCGCCAAAGCACCAGTAACGCCTGTTTTTTCAAAAAGCTCTACAAAATCTTGCACGGTACCGGCACCACCAGATGCTATGATAGGTACATTTACGACGGACTCTATGGCCTTATATAGTTCAATATCAAAACCGGATTTTGTACCATCTTTGTCCATACTCGTCACTAGTAATTCCCCTGCTCCACGAGCTACGGCCTCTTTTGCCCAATCTAGAGCTTTCCATTCTGTACGCTTGCGACCGCCGTGAGTATAGGCATACCATTCGCCAGTTTCTTCATCTGTTTTCACATCAATGGCTACCACCATACATTGATTGCCAAACTTTTGAGCCCCTTCTGTGATAAGTTCAGGATTAGCAAGAGCCGCAGAGTTCAAAGATACCTTGTCCGCACCAGCTTTCAGCAAAGCCGTCATATCATCAACACTCTTGATACCACCACCCACGGTGAGTGGCATAAATACTTGTGTAGAGATTTCTTGTACCACATCGCGCATAGTGGTCCGCGCATCAACGGTGGCCGTAATATCTAAAAATACAAGCTCATCAGCTTGTTGCTGCTCATAGGATGCCGCAATGTCTACGGGACTGCCTACGTCTACGAGATTAACAAAGTTAACCCCTTTTTTTACGCGTCCATCATCTACATCTAGGCAGGGAATAATCCGTTTCGCTAACATAAAGCTCCTTTCCATCGAGTGTCACTCAATATAATTCAGCTGTTACGCCCAATACATTTCAACAGTTATACTCAACATATTTCATTGACTATGCACAATATATATTGATTATGCACAATATTTCATTGGTCACAGCCAATAATTAATGTAAGAGCATCATAGTCATTTCTATTATTTCTGCTGATTGTACTCGGCGATTTCCTCTAACGTAATCGTGCCCTCGTACAGCGCCTTACCAACAATACTATCCATAACGCCTTTTTGTTCAAGTGATTTAATATCCCCTAGATTACGAACGCCACCAGAGGCAACGATGCGTGCTGTAGGGAATTCTTTTTGTAAATTTCCAAGTAACTCTTCATTGGCGCCCTGCATTGTACCATCCCTGTCTACATCGGTAACGATAAAATACTTTGCGCCCCCTTCAACCATGGCACCGATTAAATCGGTCATCGGCACGTCGGATTGGTCGAGCCAACCTTCAGCGGCAACCTTGCCATGTTTTCCATCTACACCAATAACGATGCGCTCCGCGCCGTATTCAGCGATAACCTGCTTTGTAAGTTCCGGATTTTTAAGTGCTACAGATCCTAAGATAACACGATCTACGCCCATGCCTAAATAGAGGTCAACGGCCTCTTTATCTCGGATGCCGCCTCCGATTTCAAGGATGCCTGTGAAAGCTGCACGCACTGCTTTTACAATGTCTACATTTACAGGCTTGCCCGCCTTGGCACCATCTAAATCGACGAGGTGCAAGGCTCCCACTTTAGCTGCCTCATATTGTTTCGCTTGATCTACTGGATCAGGATTGATGACCGTTTCCTGTGCGAAATCACCTTTATACAAGCGAACACTGCGCCCATCTTGTAAATCTATAGCTGGAAAAATCATAAATTCTCCTTTATTAAATAACGCCCTTTGTAGAGTTAACCCCTTGGATATCCGGATTAATAGTAACTGCTTTGCGCAATGCACGGCCTGTTGCCTTAAACATGCTTTCAATAATGTGATGCGTATTGCGACCATATACATTGCGCACATGTAAGTTCATAGCGGCGCTCATCGCAAAAGCTTGGAAGAAATCCTCCACCAACTCTGTTTCAAAGTTGCCACCTAAAACCGGCGTACTCCATTCCCCTTGGAAAACGAGATACGGACGACCGCTCAAATCGATGACAACTTGCGTCAATGCTTCATCCATAGGCACCCACGCATCACCGTAACGCTCGATGCCTGCCTTATCGCCAAGGGCTTTCACCAAAGCCTGCCCTAATGCAAGGCCAACGTCCTCAACTGTATGATGCGCATCCACATATGTATCGCCTTTTGCCTCTACTACAAGGCCAAAGCGACCGTGCTTCGCCAATAGCGTCAACATGTGGTCAAAAAAGCCAATCCCTGTGGAGATGGAGCTCGTTTGTGTCCCATCAAGGGTAATTTCTACTGTAATATCTGTTTCTTGAGTGGTGCGTTGCACCGTGCCTGTGCGTATCATAACGACCTCTATACTCCAAATCTATATTTCTAATCTATATTTCCACCCTATATTTTACAATTACATATACATATAGATGCCAAATATATACCAAATCTATTTTCTAATATTTTGTCTAATATTTTTTATAACTATTTTTCAAAGCGTACTTCGATGGCGCGAGCATGTGCTTCAAGACCTTCTGTACGAGCTAATGTAGTAATGTGTGTTGCCACTTCTTCTAACCGCTCTTTTGTAAATTGTGTAAAGGATGTACGTTTTACGAAATCATATACACCAAGTGGAGACGAAAATCGTGCTGTACCGCTAGTAGGCAATACGTGATTTGTACCGCCTAAGTAATCGCCCAACGGTTCAGATGCATAAGCACCGAGAAATACGGAACCTGCATTTTGAACGAGGCTCATATAGCTCATTGGATCTGGCAATTGAATTTCCAAATGCTCTGGCGCGACTTCGTTCATTACGGTAAACATATCTTCAATACTGTCCATAACGGCAATATAACTGTTATTTTCAATAGCTGGACGAGCGATCCTTTCACGAGGCAACAATTTTAATTGTCGTTCTACCTCATTCGATACGGCATTTGCTAAACTTTCACTGGTAGTGACCATAATAGCGCGAGCTCGAGGATCATGTTCCGCTTGGGATAATAGGTCAGCCGCCAAGTGAACTGGATTAGCGCTGTCATCGGCGATAACACCGATTTCACTTGGGCCCGCAATCATATCGATATCAACTTGGCCGAATACTTGGCGCTTCGCTGTTGCTACGTAAATATTGCCAGGGCCTACGATTTTATCGACCTTTGGAATCATTTCCGTGCCGTAAGCCAACGCCGCTACCCCTTGGGCACCGCCCACTTGATACACTGCATCAACACCAGCCAGTTTTGCTGCACCAAGTACAGCAGGGTTAATACCATCCTTTTGAGGAGGTGTCACCATGACGATTTCTTTTACCCCTGCGATTTTGGCTGGCAATGCAGTCATGATAATGGTAGAAGGATACGCTGCTGTGCCGCCAGGAACGTAGAGACCAACGCGCGCCAAGGGAATGACCTTTTGGCCACGGATGATGCCCGGTGTATCCATGTCCACAAAGCCCTGCTCGATTTCACGGCTATGGAACTCCGTAATATTAGCCTTTGCCTTTAATAGTGCAGCTTTCAAATCATCAGATAAAGATTCATAAGCAGCATCGATTTCCTCTTGAGGCACCTTGAAATCTTCGATGGATACGCCATCAAATTTTTCAGAATATGCTTTAAGTGCCGCATCACCATTTGTCCGAACATCAGCAATGATATCGTACACGCGACGTTCAATTTCCATATCTGTAGTTTGCTGTGTATAATCACGTACGATACGGAGCATCGCCTCTAGTGATTCTTTATATATTTTCATCTGTCGTCCTTCTTCCTACTTGAGCTATCAGTATCACTAGTTAGATCTAGTATTCATTTTCTATTATTCATTCCATATATTAACAGTTTTATCTGCTATTAATCCTAAATCTTACTAGCCGGATATATGATTCACTCTACATCTTATGTATTAATTGCTTCTGAAAGCTGATCAATGAGTTTAAAAATAGTATTTCTCTTTTGTTTTAAAGCTAATGGATTGGCTACGAGGCGTGTAGAAATTGGTTGCAACCAGTCGAAAATTTCTAAATTATTCTCACGCAAAGTTGTACCCGTTTCCGTAATGTCTACGATAGCATCAGCTAACCCTACGAGTGGAGCCAGCTCAACGGAGCCTTCAATTTTGATGATTTCTACATCTTGAGCTCCAAAGTATTGTTTTGTAACAGTTGGATATTTCGTACCAATTCGTTGACGACGGCCTTCTTTAGGGTCATAGCCTGCTAAAGAAGCCAAGATAAATTGGCATTTACCCGTTTGTAAATCAAGCATTTCATAGCTCGTATCGTCTTGTTCATCTAATACATCACTGCCGACGATACCGAGGTCCACAACGCCGTTTTTCAAATACGTCGTTACATCCGGCCCTTTTGCGAGGATGACCTCCATAAAATCGCCCAAAGAAATAATAAGTTTACGTGCCTTATTATGTAATGATTCACAATCTACGCCACAGGCTTCTAGGAGAGGAATAAAATCCTTTTCTACACGGCCCTTCGTAAGAGCGATGCGTAATGTATCGTTATCCTGCACTTTGCTTTCACCTTGCAAGGTAATATCAGTCAAGACATCAATGTTGAAAGCCATCCCAACGGCCGGCATCGGTGTACCATCAAAGCTAGATAACAGTCCATCATAACGACCACCACTGACGATATATTGAGACACGCCGTCCACATAACCTCTAAAGGTAATACCTGTGTAATAAGATTGAGGCGGTTCTGTAGACACATCGATGCGGACCTGTTGCCCTGTTTGCTCCACTTGGTTTGCCATGTCTATGAGATTATCTAAAATGCGCTGCGCCGCTGCAGGCAAGATGATTTGGTTCAGCTCATCCTTGATATCTTGAACCGTACCAAATAAACGAGGCCACACATTGAGGAATGGGAACAACGCACTATTTTTAAAGTCAGCAATCAACTCGTTGTAACGAGGTAAATATTTGGTGAACAAAGCCTCGAGAAGTTCTGTTCTTTCCTCATCACTGAGTCCTAACGCATCGGTGATAGCACGAGAGAATCGAGCATCACCAATTTCGAGCAATAAGCTACCACCTAGCTGAGTTTCATTTACCTCTTTAATGATCTTGAAGCACTCTTGCTCTGCCTCAATCCCATCATAGCCCACCATCTCGATACCACCTTGCGTCACTTGGTTCACATCGCCGCGGTGCTTTTTATTTTTCATGAACACATCGCCCAAGTAATAGAACGTGCGAGGCAATTCAATATTAGTAGTCGCCAAGAAACGACCGATAGGCATCGTCAAATCGGGACGAATTACGACGGATGCTTCAGAACTATCCATGAATTCGTACATATGTTGACCGCGCCCCATTGCATAGCCATTGAATACATCTTTGTACTCTACGAGAGGCGTAGAAATCTTTGTATATTGACGATTTCGACAAAGACCGAGCACATATTGACTCACATCATCCTTGCGCTCCGCTACGATCCCTATATCATCACGGAAACCAGTAGGTAATTGCTGCTGTACCATCGTAAACATCCTTTCTATCATTTGATCTATATCATTTCTCATATTTTTGAAAGCTATATATCATCTGTATTAACCATTTAAGTTATATGACGGTTTAAATCATCTAGCTATTCAATTTGTTATGAGAAAAAATTTACCTATATCGATGCTTTTCTATTTTATCGCTTTACTTTATTAAAGTATGAAATCATAATATAACGGTTCTATAGAATTGTCAATAGAACCGTTAATATTTCATGTATTTACTATAATAATGATTTGATGCTATCCCCAAACGTTTTCTATATCTGCCACGCTATGTGCATCGGATCCCAGTACAAATGGCACACCAATGATAGCCGCCATGCCTTGGATGAAACGGCTTGGGTACATTTCACGGCAGTCTGGCTTGAAGAAGCCGCTCATGTTATAGTCTAGTTCGCGACCTTGGACGCGCATAATATGCAAAATATCGCTCACCACCTGCGCATTGCGACGATCTAAATGACGTTCAAAGCCAAAGTGGTGTTGGTATTTTTTTATCAAATCAAAATGACCTATACGTTTAGGTGTATATTCACCGAGGTCAGCTCGCACGGCTTGGCGCACTGTAGAATAATACTTGTAATATAACTCATATTGTTTTTCAATCCACGGTCCGAAGCCTTTCTCAAATTCTTCAGGACTGTAGTCTAAGCAGTAAAAAGAATTATTAACGCCTTCCATAAAGTGAACGGATAAAATATTATCATCCGTCAACGGACCGTAGCGATCTAAGAACTCTTGAATATCTGATTCAAAGCCTGGAATATAA
Organism: Veillonella parvula; assembly: GCF_040094895.1. Taxonomy (GTDB): domain Bacteria; phylum Bacillota; class Negativicutes; order Veillonellales; family Veillonellaceae; genus Veillonella; species Veillonella parvula_L. Next base: position 349,807 of record NZ_JBBNGV010000002.1, read on the forward strand.
TCGACTTCAAAACCGAGAGAGATATCGATATGTGTGCCATACGCACGTTGTAATTGACGACCTAGCTCTAAATAGGCATCAACTTGATTCAATTTCAAAGACGCTGTATCATAGGCCTTTTTATCACCACCGTATTCTGCAGCAAAAGCTGTTGGCAATGGTGCATGTTCTGTGAGGCATACCTTTTCTATACGCAACTCGATGGCCTTTTCAATCATCATCGCAGTTCGGTCCCCACTACCATGTGGACACAATTCCGTATGTACATGACCGTCCACAAGACGGCTGCGATACTTACTGTATCCAACGAACTGCCTTTCGTCTTTCATATTCATTCAATCACCCCTATTCGCCCTACCCCTTGGCGAATCCTTATCTATAATCTATACATCATTAGTATAACGTATTAATATCTATGTTTTCCTATACTAATTATTATACCAATAATGCGTATGTTTCGGTATCCTGATATTTACCATGTTTGAATCCCACTTGCGGCGTTAACCCACAATAGATAAACCCAAATCGTTCATGTAGCACTGTGCTTGCTGCATTTCCTGCAGTAATGACAGATACCACCGTATGTAATGTTTCCGTTTCTTTCGCATGGTCTAATATATGAGCCATCAATTTAGATGCTATACCTTTGCCACGATACTCTTGATGGATATAAATAGATAACTCCACCGTACTTTTAAAAGCATCCTTTGTTCTATATGGTGAAAGCGATGCATAGCCTACCACAACATCGTCCATAAGCCCTACAAAAATGCAGTGCTCAGACGTTTTATGCGCATCAAACCACTCCTGCCACTCTAGCAATGTACGAGGTTCAAGATCAAGCGTGGCTACGCCGTTCACAACCTCGTAATTATAAATATCTAAACAAAGAGATACATCATCCTTTGTAATTGGTCGTATTGCTAATTCACTCATATATTAATCCTCTTATGACGTTATATTATTTATTGTTATTTTTCTTAAACATGTATCTACTATTTTACGCCTTATACGAATAAACCTCAAAAATTAATAATGATACTTTCTCATTATTGTAAGACGTAAAACAAATACATCATTTACTATAGTACATTTTTCTGATATTCTATCATTGATGAACATAACATGAATTTTGCATTATTTTAATTTTTATAAGGGGAGAATTAGTATGAAAAAATTTTTGCTTTTATTTTCCTTTGCAATACTACTAGTAACATCTACAGCTAATGCAGTTTCAATAGAAGAGTTACAAGCCAATAATAAAACATATACCTTATTTTTCTCAAATAATACAGAAGATATTTATATAGAAACAAGCACAATAAAAACTGTACGTAACCAAGATCACTTCTTTATTATTAATGCGACTGCATATTCTGTAAATTATAAACAAGGCAGAATATACAGAAATGAAAACTCCTATTTTTTCGACCAAAATCGTCGCTCTATTAACTGGCGACCGAATGCAACAACGATTTACTACCTAAATGGAAAAATAAATCATAGCCGTGTACAAATAGATGATATTAAAGGCACTTTCATATTTCCATCAGCTATTAATTCACCTTCATATATTGTAGCTACTAAACTATTCCAAAATCAATTCTATAAGACATTTTAATCATAGGAGTAAATAGTATGAGAAAAATACTTACTATATCACTTTTTATTCTTTTTACAGGCTTTTTCGTTAATCACGCTTCAGCTGTAAATTGGGTTTACTTAACATCCAATAGTCAAAATGCTTCACTTTACTATGATAACGATCGAATTCAATATTTTCCTGGAGGTAATATAGTTGTTGCAATCAAATCAGTATTACCCAATGGTGTTAGCTATGAAAATATCATCATGATTGATATACAAAATAATGATACTTATTTTGTAGTTGAAAATGGTAAAGTAATTGATCCTCCAAAACGTGTAACAATAAAGTCTGGAGATCCATTAGATACACTCAAAAGAAAATTGCAACAATAAGAACAAAACGGTTTCTATAACTATCAAATCAGTTATAGAAACCGTTCTTAAATTTAATATTTCAAATTAAGCTGCTGTTTAACAACTTGAAAAGCCTTACTTACTTTTTCAGAATCACTAACCTTCCCTTTTTTATAAGAATATCCATCAAAAACAGAATAATACCAATTACCTTCACTATAACCAAAGGAATATCTTTCAACTCCAAACGGCGTATTACCTGGATGTATTACTTTAACTACTGCATATATATCAGCAGTTTTTGCACCACCCACATAGTTAGTATCAATATAATAGTTATTATTTGAAGAGCTATATACCCATACATCTTCAGCATTAGCTACAGTAGATACCCCTAAAATACCAACTAACCAAAGACAAAACAATAATAATTTTTTCATTGTACTCACACCTTATATAAACACATAACACATTAATAACTTCACTATAACAAAGATTTATAATTTTCTCTTAAAAAGAACATGAAACATTCATAAATTATAAATTTCACGATAGCCACCAAGAAATTATATCCTCAGAATCATTAAGAAATCTCCTGTACATAACTACTAAGTGAGCCCCTAATATATAGAAAATAAGTAAAGAAAAAGGACGAGCTACAACTCGTCCTTTTTATATAATTTTATCTATTACACAATAACAAATAAAAGTATTGTAATAGCAATTAAAGCAACAATCACAGTATAGTCGATTCTTTTCAATCCTACGGATGCAGCAAAGCTGTGTGTTGGACCACCGAAGCCACGTAGTTCCAATGATAACGCCATTGTTTCAGAGCGTCCCAAGGATTTTAGCAGTAATGGTTGGATAACGGATACATAAGATTTGATGCGTTTAATAAAGTTGCCTTCTAGAGATAATCCACGGCAAGCTTGTGCCTCTTGTACAGCATGACTTTCAGCAATGAAATCAGGCACAAAACGAAGAGCAGCAGTGAACATAAATGCATATTCGTAAGGAATTTTGCATTGTGTTACGAGCGCTGCCGTAAGGTCTTGCAATTTTGTAGTTGCCAATAGTCCAATGAACACAAGTGTCATAGCGAGCATACGTAAGCCAGATACGATGGCAGATGTTACATCGCCGCTGCCGAGGAATTGGATAAGACCAAGAAATACGGCAAAGCTAGTTAATGCCAACACTGCTTTGTGTTGTTTGAACAACAAACCCGCTACAAACAATACACCGAGTTCTACTACGACTAATACCAATAGAGATACCCAGTCGCGCAACAGGATGGCCCACACGGATACGGCGAGGGTCATCAAGATTTTTGTTAACGGTACTAAACGTCCCATATGTCCCTCCTATTTTCCGCTCAACTGAGCCACTAACTTAGATTTCAATTCATCCATAGATTTGCAATAGCCCAAGGATGGTACCGCTAGTGAAAGCTCTACACTTGGCGGTTTCGTAAGGCCTAAATCTTGCAATTCATCCGTAGACTTTTTGAATAATTCTTCTGGACTGCCATCAAAGGCTACGGTTTGGTTGCCCATGATGATAGCACGGCTACATTCGCTAGCCATGATTTCCATATCATGTGTGATGAGAAGGATCGTAATGCCTTCTGCATTGAGCTGACGCAATAATGCTAATAGCTCTTTTGTTTCCTTACCATCTTGACCACTTGTTGGCTCATCAAGGATGAGGATTTTAGACTTCATAGCCAATGCGGAAGCAATGGCTACGCGTTGCTTTTCACCACGGCGCAATGTCGGAGGGTATGCTTCACGCAAGTGAGCAATACCGGTACGTTTCAATACTTCATCAACGATGCGTTTCACTTCGGATTTAGTGCGACCCAAAGACTCAGGACCAAAGGCAACCTCAGTGGCTACAGTCGGTCTAAACATTTGACGATCTGGCTGTTGGAATACATAGCCGATAAATTGCCCCCGTTTAGACGGCGGCATGGACGTAATGTCCCTACCGTTATAATACATGCGGCCTTCGCTAGCCTTTTCGAGACCTACGAGTAAACGAGTTATGGTCGTTTTACCGCAACCATTACGACCACCGATGGCGATATATTCGCCTCCTTCGATGGTGAAAGTCACGTCTCGGAAAATATCTACGGATGGCACATAGCCAAAGCGGATGTTTTCAACCTTAAGCATGAGCGCCACCGTCCTTTCCTGGTACATCATCAACACGTTGAACTGGTTGTCTATTTTCTACTATATTAGAATAATCAGCAAAATTATCTACTATATTTCTTTGATTAGCTGGAGAGTTGCTTTTACCATGTACCTCGGTTTGAATAGCATGAGCCATTTCAATTTGATGCAAGCCCTTGATAGCAGACTCGATGCTGAGCCAAGGTTCATCACTGTGGAAACCGGCTTGTTCTAGTTCCATATAGGTTGTAAATACAGATGGCAATGCATCAACATGAATATTATGTTCGTACATGTAACGAAGCGTAGTAGGTACATCATCGTCACAAGCGATAGAGCCATCCACCATGAGGGCCATGCGGTTAGCGTACGGCAATACAGCATGCAAATCATGGTCTATAACGACAACGGTGATACCGTGTTTTTGGTTCAAATCACCTACGAGGCGATATAATTCGGCGGTCCCATCTGGATCGAGGGAGCTAGTCGGTTCATCAAGAACAAGTACGGTTGGGTTCGTAGCCAATACGGAAGCGATAGCCAAACGTTGGCGTTGGCCACCAGATAAGCTTGTAATCTTGCGGTCTTCTAATCCCACAAGACCAACTTGTTCAAACACCTCTTGAGAGCGAGATGTAATCGTTTCACGATCATAACCACGGTTTTCCATGGCAAAGGCCACTTCTTCACGAACCGTCATCGTTACGAGCTGTGTATCGTAATCGGCGAGAACTACACCGATATGGTTCGCTAGTTCTGGAATTTCCATTTGCGTGGTCGCTTGGCCATCTACGAAGACCATACCTTCTAGACGTCCACCGTAGAATTTAGGCACCGCACCTACCATCGCCATGCAAAGGGTGCTTTTACCACAACCTGCAGGACCAGTTACCACTAAGAAGTCACCATCATGTACATCGAGATTGATGTTTTCAAGAGATGGCGTAGTCGCCTTAGGATGGTAGTAATTTACGTGCTCAATAGAAATCTTAGCTTGGCGCTCAGGCAAGATCGTTAAGTGACTATGATCGGAGCCCAATTCCTCTGCACTTGGCAACATGCCACGTTTAGAAAATAAACGTTGCGCTGGAATGTATAAAATCGGCGTAATGGCACCATTCAAAGCACCTACGATAAGAACCATCGGCCACATACCGTACATGTACACATTGTCTGGCAAACCCAGAACTTGCCACAAAATGGTAACGAAGATACCGCCAGATACAACGGTTGCCAAGAATCCAGATAAGATTGGCGTCAAATCGAAGCCCCCAATTTTACGGAACTTCATGGACAGCATAGCGCGCGTCACTAGAGCTGCCGTCAAAGCACCACCTGGTTCGGACAACAAGTTGCCGTATGGGAATGCGGACTTAGACGTCAATACGTTGATGAGGGCTGCTACTAGGCCAATCCCCAAAGTTTGACTCAAACTAGGACGAGTCAATAAAATAGCTACGCAGTACGTAGCAATCGTCCAGTTCGGCGTTACCCCAGCCACACTAGGGCTCACCAAATGCAAAATCGTGCCCAATGCGAGCATCAATGTGCTGACAGTAACCCATCTAAACTGGCCACCCTGCACATGCGTGTACACAAGATCTTGAATCCGTTCCATAATAGCCTCATTTCTATAAAAATATATATGGATTTATTTTATCATTCTTCGAGAATTTGTGAAAGCCTAGAGACTATCAAGGGACTTCAAGTAAAGCCCATAAAAAAAGCACCATCTATTAATGATAGTGCTTTTAAGAACTAATGTACTTCATCTAATAATATTCTAAGATAATTACGTCTACTGTTTAATATTCTATCAATATAGATAGTCCGATCTAAATAACGGTAAAAACTTAAATAATTATGACAAAGTAAATATCTGTATTCAATTTTACTTCCTAGATTAATCAATAATCGCTGCCCCATTTCTGGAAATATACTCAACGAATCATTCGTAGTTACTATATCCAAAACGGTTTTCTTAGCTAACTCAATATCACCGGTTTCTTCTTCTATAAAAGATTTTATTTCTAGCAAATCTTCTCGTGCTTTTGGTGCATAGCTAATTTGATTATTCATAATTAAATCCCCAATTCAGTCTTTAGTTGCTCTGATGAAATCCAGCCTTGTTCTTCACCAGATTTACGACCTGTCTCTAAAGCGCCCATAAGTTTTATCGTAGCCATTAGACGTTCATAATCTTGAATATCCATAATTGCATATCGGCCTCTACCATTTTTAGTTAAGAATACGGGACTATCTATAGTAACATCACGTAAAACTTCAGAATAGTTTCGTAAATCTGAAATAGGTTTTATATTCGGCATACTATCACCTCCAGAGTACTTTAGTGATATACTACTCATTTTTCTAATATCTTATCACTATTGTAGTTAAATTATCGCGTAAATTCAACATTAAATTTTACAGCACCCTTTAAAATTACTATCAACATCTATGATACTTCTTTCTTCCTTTTCTTATTATATACTTATGATATAATGCGCATAGATACTTATTTACGAATAAAAAAGGAAATATATCATGGCACAAGCATTAATCGTAATCGATATACAAGAAGGCTTAGTTAAGGAAAACCCTTACAATGCCAAAAACTTTATCTCAAATACAAAAGCAATCATTCAACATTTTAGAGATCAAAATATAGAAGTCATTTTTATCAGACATTCTGAAGATGAAGGCTTATTAGCAATAGGTAGCGATAATTGGCAAGTCTATCATGAATTAAAGCCTCAAGAAAACGAAAAGATTTTCAATAAATATTACAATAGCATCTTCAAGGATACTGAATTAAAGGAATATTTAAACCGAAAAAATATTACCGATGTAACATTTGTAGGAATGCAAGTGGAATTTTGCATTGATACATCTGTGAAAGTAGGCTTTGAGTATGGTTATAATATCACCATCGTCGAAGATGCTATCTCAACCTTTGATAATGAGTATCTACCAGCCGATACAATCCTATCCTTTTACAAAGAAAAGATTTGGCGGAATCGATTTGCACAGCTAAAAACAACAAATGAAATGTTAAGCATCAATTAAATTACGAAAATAATACAAAGATTTTTATAATTTTTTCTCACGTATTTGTCATATATGTATGTTAGAATTTCATTAAATATTTATGCCCGAACATAGGAGGTCTTTTTTATGTATAAGTATATTACGATTTTAGGAGCTGCGGGCCAAATAGCTCAAAAGTTGACTGCTACACTATTAACATATACAGATATGCACATTACATTATATGGTCGTCAGTTGAAAACACGTATACCTCCAGAGATTATCGACCATGAACGTGTTACAGTGATTGAAGGTTCGTTCCAAAATCCTGGTAAATTAGAACAAGCTGTAACAAATGCGGAGGTTGTATTTGTAGGTGCTATGGAGTCTGGCAGTGATATGGCTTCCATCGTGAAAGCATTGAGCCGCAAAAATATACGCCGTGTTATCGGTGTGTCCATGGCTGGACTTTCTGGTGAATTCCCTGTAGCACTTGAAAAATGGACCTTCGATAACTTGCCGATTAGCTATGTTCAAGGTGAGCGCCAAGCACGCAATGTATTACGCGAATCCAACTTAAATTACACCATCTTGCGCCTCACATGGCTTTACAATGATCCAGAGAAAACTGATTACGAACTCATCCCTGAAGGGGCTCAATTCAACGATGCCCAAGTTTCACGCGAAGCAGTGGTAAAAGCCATCTTTGATATCTTACACGCTGCGGATGAAACGCCTTTCCACCGCACAAGCATCGGTGTAGGTGAACCAGGTACACACTATGACAAACCAAGCTTTCACTAATATATAGCTATATTAACAATAAAGGCCTGATAGACTATGAAAATAGATAAAAGCTACAGTAATACAATAAATATTGACGATAATGCAACTAATATTTTACAAGCTAAGGTAGATATATTATCTGCTCTTGTACAAGGCCAAAATGACATCATTCAAGGTCGTATTCTATCTTTAGAGAAATCTTTTGATAGTATAGATAAAATGTTAGATAAAATATAAATAGTATAATATATTAATTCTTTAATAATAAGGTATATCCAAGATCTAAAGAGTACATTTTTACTCATGTAACATAGATTTTGGGTATACCTTTTTTATTCCTACATTTTATAGATATTTATATAGATAAACTCACGTATTTACGCTATACTAATAAATGATTAATATACACTTATAGGTATGTGAAAGCAAATGCCTCTTAGATTATCAATTATATTTATATATACAGTTCGTTGTATAAAATGTGCAAGATTTTATGTATAAAAATAAATGATAGTCATTTTTAGTCCCAGTTAGGGCAGAGGCGAATTAAGGAGTTATTATGAATCGCATTGTTGTTATTGGCAGTTGCAACATGGATATTGTAGTTCTCGCGGACAAACGCCCTACTGCAGGCGAAACAATCATGGGCAAAGAATTGCACATCGCTCACGGTGGCAAAGGTGCCAACCAAGCGGTAGCAGCTGCCCGATTAGGTGCAGAGGTTACCATGGTTGGTTGCATCGGTCAAGATGCTTACGGTCAAATGATTGTGGATAATCTAAAAGAAAATCATATCAATACGGACTACATCGTCACTGTTCCAGATACAACAACTGGTACGGCTCACATTACATTGGCGGAAGGTGATAACAGTATCATCGTTATCAGTGGCGCAAATGCTAAGGTAGATCAAACCGTAGTAGATAACGCTTGGTCAGCTATCGAGCAAGCGGATCTCGTAATGGTTCAAAACGAAATTCCTATTCCAACGATTGAATACATCGTTCGTCGTTGTCACGAGGCTAATGTGAAAGTCCTCTTAAATCCGGCTCCAGCGGCAGACCTCGATCCTGAGTGGTTAGCATTGGCAACCTATATTACGCCAAACGAACACGAGCTTTCAGCGCTTTACCCTAATCAATCTACAGAGAAAACATTATTAGCTAACGAAAATAAAATCATCGTTACCCTCGGTAGCAAAGGCGTAGGCTACGCCGACAACGGTAACATTCACACCGTATCCGGTTTCAAGGTGAAACCAGTAGATACAACAGGTGCAGGCGATACATTCAACGGTGCCTTTGCAACGGCTATCGTTAATGGTAAAAGCTTAGCCGACGCTCTACACTACGGCAATGCAGCAGCAGCCCTCTCCATCCAACGATTAGGCGCCCAAGGTGGTATGCCTACGAAGGAGGAGGTCGCTGCATTCTTGGCAGAGAATTAACCTATTGAATAGAAAAAGGAGTTATCTATGCAACGACAGGGCATTTTAAATAGCCATATCGCTAAGGTTCTTGCAGATCTCGGCCACACAGATACGATTTGTATCGCCGATTGTGGTTTGCCAGTACCTGAAGGGGTTCAAAAAATCGACTTAGCATTAGATTTTGGCATACCAAGCTTTGAGCAAGTAGTATCCATCATCGCTAAGCATATGAAGTCTGAAGCGATTCATGTGGCAAAAGAAATTAAAGAGAATAATCCTGAAGCTTATGACTTTTTGGAGTCTACGTTCCCATCCGATCAATACGAATGGATTAAGACGAGCCACGATGCTTTTAAAGAAGCAACCAAACAATGCAAATGCATTATTAGAACTGGTGAAGCATCTCCGTATGCCAACATTATCTTGCGTGCCGATTGTATTTTCAGCGATCGTCCGTAGAATAATAGATTAAGATATACTTTCACCAGTCATATAGGAGTAGTTATGGAAATTGTTATGTCAGGCATTGCGAAGGCATTTGGCACAAACCAAGTGCTGCGCGATGTAAGTATTACCCTCAAGGAGGGCGAGGTTCATGCTTTGATGGGCGAAAACGGTGCTGGCAAGTCCACCCTCATGAACATCCTCACCGGTATTCATAAGGCGGATGCCGGTACGATCACCATCGACGGTGTAGAGCGCACCTTCCCAAACCCAAGAGAGGCCGAGCTGAACGGTGTAGCTTTCATCCACCAAGAGCTCAACATTTGGCCAAATCTAACATTGTTAGAAAATTTATATTTAATGAGACCAAAGCGCAACAAATTTGGTATGCTCGACAAAAAGGCGATGCTCACTGAGGCTGAAAACACATGTCGCGAACTAGGCATCGAATTGCCGCTCACGACTGAGGCAGGTCTTTGCTCCGTTGGTCACCAACAAATGACGGAAATCCTTCGCATCTTGATGTTAGATGCAAAGGTTGTCATCATGGACGAACCGACAGCGGCCCTTACAGAGCGTGAAACGGCGACATTGTTTAACATGATGCGCAAAATGAAAGCACGCGGTGTGGCTATCGTGTACATCTCTCACCGTATGGAAGAGGTGTTTAGCGAGTGTGACACTATAACGGTTATGCGTGACGGTCACACAATTATTACGAAGTCCACTGCTGAAATTTCTGTAGACGAAGTGGTACGCCACATGGTAGGTCGTTCTATCGACGAGTTCTACCCTGCTCGTACCACAACACCAGGCGAAGTAGTAATGAGCATCGACAACCTTAAACCAGAAGGTTTTGACAACGACATTTCCTTCTCCTTGCGCAAAGGGGAAATTCTCGGCGTAGCAGGCCTTATGGGTGCTGGCCGTACAGAAATTATGCGTGCCATTTTTGGTGTAGATAAACACAAAGGCGGTACTGTAACAGTTAACGGCTCCGTTCTAAACTGTAAAAAACCAGAAGATGCCATCAAAGCCGGCATTGCTTTCATCACAGAAAATAGAAAGAGCGAAGGCTTGATTCTCGATTTCTCCATCGGTTCCAATATTACATTGCCAAACCTTGGCGAGATTTGTCCATCTCATGTACTAGATAAGAGTAAACTCAATTCCTTTGCTGACGAATTGTCTAAAAAGCTAGGTGTTAAAACACAATCTATTCACGAAGCGGCGTCCTCCCTCTCTGGTGGTAACCAACAAAAAGTTGTTATCGCTAAATGGGTCGGTAAAAAACCATCCATTATCATCATGGATGAGCCAACGCGGGGTATCGATATCGGCGCGAAACGTGATATTTATGATTTAATGAACGAATTAACGAACGATGGTGTGTCCATTATCATGGTGTCCTCTGAGTTACCTGAAGTGCTGGGCATGAGCGACCGCGTTATGGTCATTCACGAAGGCCGCGTAGCAGGTATCTTGGACCGCAACGAAGCAACACCAGAATCGATTATGACATTAGCTACAGGAGGACAATAATGGACAGCAAAGCTCTACAATATGTAAAAAAATTAGGCCCCCTCATCGGCCTCATCCTATTATTTGTAATTATCTCTGTCATGAACGACAGTTTCCTTGAATTTTCTAACTTACGTAACTTGTTACGCCAAGTATCCATCAATGCGATTATCGCCTTTGGTATGACTTTCGTCATCTTAACGGGCGGTATCGACTTATCCGTTGGTTCCATTCTCGCTCTCTCTAGTGCAGTAATGGCCAACCTCATCGTAACGGGCACTGACCCTGTTCTGGCTATCGTGTTAGCTGCAGGTGCCGGCCTCGTATTGGGCGGTATTAACGGTCTCGTTATTACCTATGGCCGCGTAGCTCCATTTATTGCGACCTTGGCGACCATGACAATCTACCGTGGTGCGACACTAGTATTCACAGACGGTAACCCAATCTCCGGCCTTACCCAAGATCCTCTATTCCACGGCTTTGGCCAAGGGGATATCGCAGGCCTTCCAGTTCCAGCTATCACAATGTTCTTAGCTTTCATCATCCTCTGGTTCGTATTGAGCCGCACATCTTTAGGCCGTAAAACATACGCCGTAGGTGGCAGTGAAAAGGTTAGTTACATTGCTGGTATCAAGATTGACCGCGTTAAAATCTTCGTGTATGCCTTAACGGGTATGCTCTGTGGTATCGCCGGTGCAATCATCACTTCTCGTCTTAACTCTGCACAACCTACAGCAGGTGCAGGCTACGAACTTGACGCTATCGCAGCCGTAGTTCTTGGCGGTACAAGCCTTGCTGGTGGTCGTGGTCATATCGTTGGCACATTAATTGGTGCCCTAATTATCGGTACCCTTAACAACGGGTTAAATATTCTCGACGTTTCCAGTTTCTATCAACAAGTCGTAAAAGGTATTGTTATTTTACTGGCTGTTCTTGCAGACCGCAAGAAAGCTTAGGAGGTTCCTATGAAAAAACTATTGTTACTGTTGGCGATGGCTATCATGGTTATCGGTCTTGTAGCAGGCTGTGGTAAAAGCGCTGATAATGGCGGCGGCGACAAAAAATCCGGCACCATCGGCTTCTCTGTTTCCACATTGAACAACCCATTCTTCGTAACTATGAAAGAAGGCGTTGAGGCTCAAGCTAAAGCGCTTGGTCTTAAAGTTAAAATCGTTGATGCTCAAAACGACCCTGCAAAACAAGCAAACGATATTTCCGACTTAATTGAAAGCGGCGTATCCGTATTGATCATCAACCCTGTAGACTCTGCAGCTATCTCTACTTCCGTAGAAGCAGCAAATGCTAAAAACATTCCTGTCATCACTGTTGACCGCTCTGCTGACAAAGGCAAAGTAGTGGCTCACATCGCCTCCGATAACATAAAAGGCGGCGAAATGGCAGCTCAACTTATCGTTGATAAAGTTGGCAAAGCTGCAAAAGTAGCTGAAATCGAAGGTATCCCTGGTGCTTCCGCAACTCGTGAACGCGGCCAAGGCTTCCACAACGTAGCTGACAAAGACTTAACAGTAGTGGCAAAACAAAGCGCTGACTTCGACCGTACAAAAGGTTTGAACGTAGCAACTAACATCTTGCAAGCTAACCCAGACGTACAAGCTATCTTCGCTCATAACGACGAAATGGCATTGGGCGCTATCCAAGCAGCTAAATCCGCAGGCAAAACAATCTTCATCGTAGGCTTCGACGGTACTGCTGACGCAGACAAAGCTGTTAAAGACGGCACATTGGCTGCAACAATTGCTCAACAACCAGACCAAATGGGTAAAATCGCTATCGATACAGCTCAAAAAATTATCAAAGGCGAAGCTGTAGAAGCTAAAATCCCTGTAGATCTTAAAGTTGTTACAAAATAATTGTATATAGAAACTGGGTACAAAAAAGAGTCGCATCACAAAGATGCGGCTCTTTTTATTTTGGCTCTCGTTCCAAAAACTCTTTGAAAAACTCAATAAACCTCGGTAAATAGGTTTGATCTAAACTTTCAATAGTCATATTACATTTGTAATTCCAAGTGGTACAGATAGTAACATCCATTGTTAAAGCACCCTTTTGGTCTAAAAAGAATGTTAGCGTATCCCCTTCTCCCGTCAGAATATATGTAAAGGTTGCTTTACCTTTGCAGTTTTCATACAAGTCAACTAATTCTTTATAACCAGCACGAATTCCTGACCAATCACTAGAGTCAATATATCCAGCACAAATATTATAGCCCTGTTTAATATATATGCCAAACACACCAAATTGAGATAACTCTGTATCCATATCAAAAGCAATTGTTAAATTTGGTTCATTTACAATTTCATACATTCGATATCACACTCCACAAACAACAATTTTTATTTATTATAACACTGTGTTTGTGAATAAAATAGAAATTATAAGTTTTTCCGGAAATTAAATAGAACCAATCCATCCATATCCTTGTACTGCCATATCCATAAAATGATTCATAAGTAAAGACACCTTAGAGTCAAAAGATACTTTATCATAACTTTCAGGCAAATCATCATTCAAGGATAGTTCTACCTCATATTTTAGCTTAGCAATTGGCTGTTCATCCTTATACCAATCTACTACAAGAAGATTATTACGATTATCGGCTAGCTTCTTATAAAGATTCTTGGCAGAGAGTTTTACTTTTTGCTCTTCATCCTTTGTCACCTTTTTTCCAGCAATAAGCAAATCAAAGATTTCTAGTTCTTCTTCTGTAAGGCCTTCTGTATTTGCACGATTATCTTCCTGACGAAGTTCTTCGAGAAGTTTTACAAGTTGCTCATAGTAATCCTCGTTTTCAGTGCCACCTGCATTATAGGAGTCAATAATTCGCTTGAAACGTTCGGAGAATTTAGTTCTCGTACAATTTCTATTAAGCATCTGTTCGAGTGCTTGCTCAATGTATTCCTTCAAGTCGTTAATCTCAATAGCTTTATACTTAGCAACCTTGATTTCTTTTCTCAATTGATCAACATCAACCTTAGAAAGATCAATAGCCTTTGTACCTTTTATCATGTACTGTGCAGGTTTTTCCCGTACATAGTTTACAAACTCTTGACTCGCGGTGACACTACCATCTAAGATTTGATTCATTTTTTGTCTAGCACGAGCAACCTTTTCATCGTTAACAGTGTTATATAAGAGACCATGCAAATACACAAGTGGTAAAAACTTATCGTTGCTCCAATGCTTCTCAAAGATTTCCGGCTTTGATGCTTCGTATAGATTTGTCAAAGAATTAAGGATAACCTTAAATTTTTCTTTATCATCATCTTTTGCAACGATAGTATCATAAGCATTTCTTAATGCATCTAATTGATCCAGTGTATTAGAATCAGCAATTATCTTTTCTAAATCAATATCAAGAGACAATAAGAAAGAATCTGCTTCATAGATTGTACCGTCAATATAGCTGATTAATTGGTCAATATCTTTTGCAGGGAATTCTGTTCCGTCATCACCAGTGGCATATTCTGTTAATGCCTTCTTCATGTATTTAAACACATTGACATAATCTACAATGATTCCGGCAGGTTTTCCTGGATACACTCTATTGGCACGAGCAATTGCCTGCATCAGCGTGTGGCCTTTCATTGGCTTATCAAGATACAGTGTAGATAAGTTCTTTACATCAAACCCTGTCAGCCACATGGCACAAACGAATACGAGTTGCAGTGAGTCATCAGGATCTTTGAATCTATCCTCAATATCTCTGCCGTCCGGTGTGATTTCTTTCATCTTTGCACGATGTTCAGATATCTTTAATCCTTGCTTAGCAAACTTGGTTTCTTCATCATTTTCCTCTGAAATGATAACAGCCATTTCAACCTTATTCATATAAGCAAGAATACGAGTGAGCTGATTACGCTTTTCTCTCGTAGAAGCATTGTTTCGCTCTTTCATGATGTTCTGCTTTTCTATAGCCCAATAATGCTGAACCTTGTCATACATTTTGACAGCAGTATACTTATCAACAGACACAACCATACCTTTTCCAAGGAATCCTCGTCTTGGAAAGTGATAAGCAATATCTTGCGCCACTTTATCTAATCTATCATCACGCTTAATAACTTCTAAAATACGAGAGGATGCATTCTCCAATAGGCGAGTTTCGTCTTCATTAAGGTTTTCCTCTTCGATAATGTCCACAACGTCATCGTCAAGGAAGTCATTCTCAAGGCCAACTTCCGGAACTCGTCTAGAATAGAACAATGGTACAGTAGAGCCATCTTCGACAGATTGTGCAAAGTTATACTCTGAAACATACTCACCAAACCATTGATTTGTAAGGCGTTTAGAGCCAAGAAGAGGTGTTCCTGTGAATGCCACAAAGTTAGCATTCGGAAGTGCGGTTCTCATGTTCTCTGCTAAGTCTTTATACTGTGTTCGATGTGCTTCATCAACAAGGACAATAATATCATCACGAGTAGAAAGCACTGGATATTTCTTTGTCTTATCATATCTGAACTTATGAATCAGCGTAAAGATAAACGCCTTATTGGTAGTCAAGAAATCTCTTAACTGCTTGCTATCCTTTGGCTGGCATTCTTCTTTAGAACCAATAACCTCTGTACGCACAAAGTTCTTATGAATCTGTGTATCTAAATCTTCACGGTCTGTGATAATGAGGAACGAGAAATTACCTTGAATCTTACGCTTCACTTTACGGGCAAACATAACCATAGAGTAGGATTTTCCTGAACCCTGTGTATGCCAGAAGACACCAAGTTTACCGTTAAGCTCTTTTCTGTTCTCCACTGATTCCATCAGATTATTTACGCCTAAGTACTGGTGGTTCTTAGCGATAATCTTTATTCTCTGATTTTCAAAGAGAATAAAGTTTTCTATATAATCAATGAGTCTATCTTTGTTAAGAAGACCATCAACAAAATATCTGACAGAGCTATCCTTAACATTATCAGCAGCAAGAATGGCTTCTCTGTCTAGCTTCTCTTTTTCGCTATCAATTTTGAGCCATTCAAAGAAGTAGTCATAGGTCGCATTAAATGCACCAAGCTTCGTTTCCAAACCATTTGAAAGCACACAAATCTGATTAAATGCAAAGAGATTCGGAATATCCCGCATGTAATCTTTGAGATTCTTGTTGTAGGCTTCTTCAACCTTAACAATGCTATTTTTTAGTTCAATAAACACAAGAGGCATACCATTGACAAAGATAAGAACATCCGGTCTTCTGTAGTAAACCTTCCCCTGAATCCACATCTGAGATACCGCTGTGAAAGTGTTGTTCTCCGGATGTTCAAAGTCTATCAATTTTACAAAATCAAAATCTTCCTTGCCGTTTCTACGAACTGTGATTTTTATATTATTGCGGATTTGTCTATATAATTTGTAGTTCGTATCTACAATGTCCGTCCCTGTACAATCTTGCCTTAACGTCTTTACGATCTCTTTAATTTTATTTTCTTCGATAGTAGGATTGATACGCTTCAGAGAGGTCAGCATCACATCAGGAAGGATACATTCCTTCTTAGAGTTTCTGCCTGTACCATCAGGCAATACATCTCGTTTATCCGGTGAAGCATCACAAATGAGGATATCATATTTAAACGGTTCAGCTTTTAATATTGAAAGTATAGCCCGTTCTATATCATCTTCAGATATAAAATTACGCATATGAACACCTCCTTAAACCTCAAGTTTTCCGCTCATCAAGCGTGGTAACAGCATATCTCTTTGCTTTGTAATTCGTATTAACTGTTTCTTCAATACATAGATTTCATCAAACATTGGATTTATCAAATTATTGAAATGTTCCATTGTTATTACATCTGGAACTAAGATTTTCAATTTTTCCAATCTCCCTTTGCTAATCTTTGGTTGAGCACTTCCTGTAACAACACCAGTTATAGGGAATCTACAAAACGTCAAATAAAGAAATCGTGTTGAAATATTACCTTTTCCTCTTATAACATGTGCATGATTATTAACCCAAAACTTGTCATTTACTAATTGAAGTACAGGAAAACCATCCGCAGTAACAACAGTTCCATCCTCACCTAATAACAAGTATTCTCCGTCAAATAGATAATCATCAACATAATCCATTAACTTTGCTGCTCCGTAGTATGGATATATTTTTTCCATTTCATCTCTTTGCATAGAGCTTAAAGGTACTCTCTGGGAATCAAAGAAATCCATCGATTCTGAAATAGGTTGATATTGCCATCCGATTGGGAGCGTACCAACAAATTCCACATTCTCATATTCCGGAAAGCGAAATCTTACAAACCATTCTTTATATAGATTCTCTACCATTTGCTCCAACAACTTGATTCGCTTGTTGTTGTTTTCGATGAGGTTATCGTAAGTTGTTAGAATATCTGCAATCCTTTTTTGCTCAGCAAAATTATGTACTTTGAACTTAAATCTAAAAATAGTATCTAAGGTAATACTTGCTTGATTAGCTGCGCCTTGTCCACGTAAAACGCAATATGTTGAGAATTGATTTGCCTTAAGTGCATAAAATAAGTATGTATTATCAAAGTCATTGTTAGGTATAATTCGAACGATATTTTGGTTGAGATATGCACTATCACACTGTTTTGGTACTCTTACAACTTTTCCAACAATTGAATTAGGATTATTTGCCCACGATCCTACCGTCTGAATTAAAATATCATTAGTTTTCAGAATAAATTTGTCATACCTATCGTCTGGTGCTAAATATACTGCATCAGCATCACTAATAGAGTCTAACGTAAAATCCGTTACTCGAACAACCATTACACCTTCGTCAGTATATTCACTACTTTTGAACGCATATCCTTTGTTATACTTAACAATATCGCCTAATTTTACTTCTTTTGTCTCCATATCATTCACCCAACAATCCGTTCAGATTATTTGCGATGAGCTCTTCAAGATTCTTTGCCTCAGCACTTAAAAAAGTAAATTCAGAATTAAGGAAGCGCATTTCTTCTTTAAACTCTTCCTGAGTTAAACCATCATCTTCAAGAACCACACCAACGTAACGTCCTGCATTGAGAGAGTAATCCTGATCAATGATTCCGTCTTCACCATCCATTGGCGCAGCTTTGCAAAGACCGATAACATCAGTATACACACCATCAGGGAATCTTTCAGTTAACCAGTCAATTTGTGACTGCCAATATGCTTTTGTAAGAACTTCCTTATCATCAGATGCGTCTGGAGCATTGGCAAGTTCAATTTTATACTCATCAATCAAGTCAACAAGAGCTTGTGTATCTCCATGATAAAGCTTGGTAATAACGCCAAGGTTCTTAATCTGCTCATCAGAGAACTTTCTGTGTGCTCGGTCAACCTGTGTGAATACATTTCTTGCATCAATAAACAAGATTTCATTTTTCTTATCTATGTTTGGCTTTTGCTTATCAAAGAACCAAAGGGTGGCAGGAAGTGTAACTGATGAGAACATATTAGAAGGAAGTGTCACCATCTGTGAGATGACACCTTCTTCAATCATTTTCTTTCTAATATCATATTCTGAACCGGATGCATCAGATGCAGAGTTAGCCATAACAAGTGCTGCCTTACCATTCTCATTTAAGGCAGTCGCAAAATAGCCAATCCACAAATAGTTGGCATTTGGCACAGTTTCTTTCTTGTCAGATTTTTTCTTTGTTGATTTGCTTTTGTTTCTTGGCACTCCATATGTATTGAAACGTGCATCGTCAGAAACCTTCTCAACCACAACCTCATCTACGTTAAATGGAGGATTAGCCATTACATAATCAAACTGTCCAAATGCATTATATGGATCAGAATAAAATGAGTTAGCTTGTATAATATCACCACGGATATTATTAAGGAGCAAATTCATCTTTGCTAGTTTTACTGTATCAGGTTCCTTTTCAACACCATAGCAACGGAACTTCATCTGCTCACTTTCACTGGCGTTGTGATTATGCATATATCGTGCGGCCTGTACGAACATACCACCAGAACCGCAAGCCGGATCTAAGAACTTCTTTTCACCGGGCTGAGGATTTAATACTTCAACCATATATCTTACAACAGTTGCAGGTGTGTAGAATGTTCCTCCACCCTTCCCCTCTGAAAGGGCAAAGTTACCTAAGAAATATTCATAGATTTCACCAAAGATATCGACTGTACTATTTTCTGGAATATCTTTGAAAATACGTACGATATTAGAGAGAAGTTCTGGCTCTTCTTCTGGTACAAGCTGAGCATATACTTCTTTTGGAAGGACACCATCCATTTTAGGGTTTTCAGTCTCAATTGCTTCCATAGCATTCTTTACAAGAGTAGCTTTACTAGCATCATCTGGTGCGTCATTGATAAAGTCATAATAAGCACATTCAGGAAGATAGAATCCACACTTCTCGATAGAGATTTCTTTGATGGACTTTTCCATACGTCCGCCTTTAAGACGATTATACTCCTCCTCAATATTTTCCTTATGTTGTTTGTATAAAATATCTGCATATCTAAGGAAGATAAGTCCAAGAATAGGCTGACCATATTTATTCGCAGCTAAATGAGCACTAGCTCGAAGCACATCAGCAGAGTGCCATAACGTATCTTTTAACTGTTTTAATTCTTTATCTGTCATAACAATAGTGCTCCTTTATTTTTCTATTTTATAGTCAAACCAGGACTCTTCTAGTGCTTCATAAGGGATATTATTATCTACGCAAAATGTATTAATACTTTTCATTGCTTTTAGATTTGGCTTTGAACGCCCCGATTCCCAACGATTCACAGTAGAAAAAGACACCCCTATTACATTGGCAAATTCCTGCTGTGTTAAAAATGAACGTTGTCTAATTCTTTTTATTTCTTTAGGAAAATCCATATATATGCATCTCCTTTTTATCCATTAATATAGCATTATTATAGCAAACAAATATATATTTTTTTAATATCTATCCACTAGACATTTTGACTTATCGGTATTTACCAATATCAAAATTAGATAATATGATAACCATATATGAATAACTCCAAAGTAATCTTGAAATTAATACTATGATAGTAATATCTTATTGAACAACAAAGAGCCGCACCAATTAGATGCGACTCTTTTAGTTCGAATATCAAATTAATACTAATTTTCTTATCTTTATAGCGTCTTCTTAAAGAATATAGTAGTATGTACTTTTCCAGGCAGTTGTACTCGCTTATATTCTTTAAAGCCAAAGCTTTCGTACATTTTCGCGAGCCACGGATGTTCTGCGGCGGTACCTAGTGTTACGGCTGGTGTCTTATATACATTACGGAGTAGGTCTTCTGCTTCGGCGAGGACTTCACGAGCATATCCCTTTCCCTTATGTTCAGGGGCCGTTACAAAGTGTGCAATATGTGGATATACATCTGGTGTAGCCTTTAGTATCCAAGGCATACGGAAGGAAATAGAGCATACCAAAGAGCCATCTACGTAGAGGCCATACACAGGATATTTTAAAATCCATGCGCGAGACTCTTCTTGGCTAAAGTTGATAGCATCAAAGGATATGGGATAATTCTTATTCTCTGCGTAGCCTGCAATCAACACCTCGTGATACTCAATTGCATCATTTACGGTTAATTGTCTAAATTCTTTCATTATGTACCTCGTTTAAAGCGCTGCGCTATCAAGAGGCAATTCGCTATCTAGCGTAAGGTAACGGCTCAAGAATTTGCGTGTTCGTTCTTCTTTTGGATGTTCAAGGACAACCTTAGGGTCCCCTTGTTCTACAATAACGCCGCCTTCCATGAAGACCACTTGGTCCGCCACTTCTTTAGCAAAGCCAATTTCATGAGTTACGATAATCATCGTAACCTTTAACTCTTTTGCAATCTTGCGAATAACAGCTAATACTTCGCCTACGAGCTCTGGATCAAGAGCAGAGGTAGGTTCGTCAAAGAGAATAACCTCTGGGTCCATCGCAAGGGCACGAGCGATACCAATACGTTGTTGTTGACCACCGGAAAGTTGTACAGGATAGTAATCATCATAGCCTTCCATGCCTACTTCCTTGAGGAAGCGTTGCGCGATCTCACGGGCTTGAGATTTTTTCATTTTCTTAACCGTTACCAGGCCTTCCATAATATTTTCAATAACAGTCTTATTAGAGAACAAGTTATAAGACTGGAACACCATGGATGTGTTACAGCGTACGTTTAAGATTTCCTTGTTAGACGCTTTATGTAAGTCTACAGAAATATCATTTAATTGCATTGTCCCTGCATCGGCCTTTTCAAGGAAGTTAAGCGTTCTAAGGAACGTCGTCTTACCACTACCAGACGGGCCAAGGATAACCGTTACAGATCCCGTTGGCACATGTAGGTCGATGCCCTTTAAAATTTCACGGTTCCCGAAGGATTTGTGAACTTGTTTAATATCTATCATAATGCATTACCTCGTTTATACTTGCTTGCATAGATTTCTAAACGATGGAAGATAAATTCAAAGACAATCCCCATCACCCAGAATAGACCGGCCACCACGATGTAGGCCTCAAAATACTGTGAATTTTCCTCTGTATATAACTTTGCAGCGCCAAATAGTTCAATAACCGTAATAACAAATACAATGCTGGTACTCTTCATGGTGTTAAGGAACTGATTAGTAAATAGTGGCAACGCAAAGACTGTCGCTTGTGGTAATACGATACGACGGAACGCTTGGAACCATGTCATACCGATGGCCTGAGCCGCTTCCATTTGCCCTTTCGGTACAGATTGCAAGGCAGCTCGGAAGATTTCACTCAAATACGCCCCTGTGTGTAGTGTTAAGCCTACAACGGCTACAAAGGTAGCTGGCACCTTTTCAAAAGGCACATGCACGCCCGTTTGATCCTCTACGGCGAGGAATAAAATTGGCAAGCCATAGTACACAAGGTATAAGAGAACCATGTTCGGAATACTACGGCACAATAATACGTACAAGTAGCTAAGCTGACTGAGCACAGGTACTTTGTTTTGTTGTAGCACGCAACTTAATAATCCTAGGATTGTACCCAAACCAACGCTGAGGAAGGTAATCATGAGGGTGACTTTCACATAAGGAATGACAGCAAAGAAGGTGCCATAAATATAGGTTGAATCAATTATATGTCCCATACGCCCCTACTCCTCACTGATCAAAATGCGTTGCGTTTCCTTACCCGCAACGGTAAAACGTTTTTCAAGCAATCGGCCCAAGAGGGACACGATGATAATTAGAATGCCATAAATGATGGCGGCGTCGACGAATAACTCAAGATAGCGCTGGCTATTACCACCCATGAGGTCCGCCTTACGCATCATATCGACAACGCCGACGTTAAAGATGAGCGCCGTCCCTTTCAACATTCCGATAACAAGGTTTGTCAACGGTGGAATGCTCATGGTGAAAGCCTGCGGCAAGATGATGCGCACATAGCTTTGAAACTCGGTCATACCAAGACTTTTAGCGGCTTCCTTCTCACCAGGAGAAACCGCATCAATACTGGAGCGCATAATTTCAGCACTATAGGCCGCAATATGCAAAGTAAACACGGCATACACAAATACGAGGCCTGGTACATTTTTCATGTTAAGACCCATGTGAGACATGATTTCTGGCACCCCAAAGTAAATGAGGAAGAGCTGTACCAAGAACGGCGTACCCCGCATAAAGGAGATAAATACGATAAATAATTGGTTTAATACTGGAACCTTCTTGAGGCGAATGATGGCTATAATAGAGCCTAAAATAACACCTAAGATGGCAGAAATAACGGTGATAAGCACCGTTACGTGCACATAATTCAAGAGCTGTGGAAACGCTTGGATCATGTAGGACACATCAAAATACTTGCCCACAGTAACACCTCGCTTCTAGACATAATAGAATAAGGCCGCCAAGGCGGCCTATCCGTTATTTTTGTGTTGGATCGAATGTGTAATCCCCACCAAGATATTGTTCAGAAAGTTTTTTCAACGTACCATCAGCACGCATTTCTTTCATAGTTTTATCAATTTTTTCGTTTACTTGTTTCATGTCATCTGTACGTTTAGACAAGAAATAAGTTGGTACTACTGCCAATACATCGCCTACCGCTTTGAGTGGCAAGCCACGGTCCTTAATAGCAGAGTTAATTACATATTCATATTCACCGGCTGCATCGGCACGACCTGTAGCAACAAGGTTCAATGTTTCGGCACCCGCTTTATCTGTATAGATCACTTCAATTTGCGGATTCGCTGTTTCGTTGAATTGTTTTACTAATTCATTAAACTCAGAAGATGTAGTAACAGCGATTTTTTTGCCTTTCAAATCATCTAATTTAGAAATGTCATTGCGGTCGTTTTTCACCACTAATTTACGTGTAGAATAGTTATTAACCTCATTCGTGTAGTAGTATTTTGCTTCACGAGTCGGATTACGGCGCATTTGGTTCGCGATCATGTCAACTTGGCCGGCATCCATCGCTACGAAGGCAGCATCAACGGCCATAGGCTTGAAGTTGAAATGAAGGTCTGGATTACGACGTTCAATTTCTTTCAACAACTCTACGTCAAAACCTGTAAGGTTGCCGTTATCATCCGTATAGGAATACGGACGAACTGTACCACGGGTAGCTACGTTAATCACTTTAGCATCTGGGTTCACCTTTGTTTCTTTTGATGTATCATCACCGCAACCAGCAACAACGAGCACGCCTAGTGCTAATGCGCCGATGGCGAATAATTTCGTTAATTTCTTTGTATTAAACATGTAAAACTCCTTCTTTTCGCAATGTTTGCAGGAATGGCTCCACCTCATTGGTATGGATGAAAGCCTCAATCATTCTATCTATTTGGTCAGCCTTTAATGTAAGGCCTAATTTAATGCGTATATCCTCCAAGGTAAGAGGATTGTTCGGCGATCCTTTTGGATTATTCACCGTTTCTGTGAAAGTATCACCATTCTTCAAGGTAACGGTTACTTTCGTAATCCGTTCCGTTTGGGCTACTTTCGGTAAGTCATAAACACGCTCTATGCGAGACATATAGTCTCGTACGGATTGGTCTATGGTATCTATCTTAAATAGTTCATCCTGTACCGCCCCATACGCAAGGACTTGGTACACGACGTACTCTATGGAAAACTGCCCTTCTCGACCTGTTGTCGGCGATGTATAGCGCAAGGCCGCATCAGCACCAGGTGGGAAGTGAACAGTCACTCGATTTATCTCATCCCAAAGGGAGAAATCGGGGGTGGTACATAATCTACATTGATCTTGTTCCTCTGTATCTGGTGAAAGGTAGTTGTGTTTAGACACATACGAAGAAGATGTATATAGTCTATGTGCCACGATTTCTGCTGCTTCAGCGCCACAAATGGCTGCCGAGCAATACGGGTGGACTTTCATCCATAAACCAGGATCAATGAGTTGCCCTGGCGCTAGCCAACGACTAGCGATGTCATTTGATGTAACAGTAATATTACCGATGGTCTTAAACCAACCCCGTTCAGGGTCAAATGGTTTTGTACTCGTTTGAAGTGATGTATGTTGTAACAGTTCGTAAGCCCATACGCCATTGCGTGCTGCCAGTCCCGCATGGAGCGGCTTACCATCTGTACCACTTTGAAAGAACATGCCCGCCGATTGAGTAGCAGCCAAAGACAGGAGCTGAGCCAAGCTTTCACCATGAAGGCCTCGCAAAGCGCCTATAGCGGCCGCTGCCCCAATGACACCAACGGTCCCCGTAGAATGCCATCCTTGGGTTCGATGGGCAGGATTGATGAGGGAACCAATAACCCCCTCAAGCTCGGCACCGATGATATAGGCCCGAAGGAAATCATGCCATGTATCATGCGGCTCGAGCACTGCCAACAAAGCAGAATATAAAACAGTACTGAAATGACCTGCCAAATTTGCCTGGGCATCATCAAAATCTAAATAATGGGAGGCAAAGCCATAATACAAAGCTTTATCGGCTTTAGATACGTTTTCTCCATTAGTCCCGATGAACCGAGCCAAATCTTGAACGGCCTGTTCCGTCTCAGCCGGCGCTAGAGATGCCAAATAATCTAGAAAAGCAATGCGAGCCACTGACAGGAGGTCCTCACGGTTCGTCACATCCGTTTGTTCTATGTAGTTCACAATCGTCTGTGTTACGGAATCCATGGAGCCTTCCTTTCAGTTATCTATAATTAAATATATTGATCGATTCGTCAGTAATGTATCAGATTTCATAGTAAAAGATGTACTAAATACGGCTCATCCAACATATGAATTTACCGTCTATTTTATTTACCAAATTTTTCAGCCCGGTCATTTGGTTCTAACCAAATGGAATCGTCTGGTCCTTTTGGAACGAGGCGTGGTAGATCCTCAAATGGCGTATGATCTACATAGTAGAAGCGTTTGCGCATGGAGTCGAAGTCCGTTGTGCCACCGAAGGCTGGATTGGAGTACAAGTCCTTCGCATAGTTCCAAAGATTGGGATAGTCTACGAGGCGTTTCTTATTCACCAAGTATTTTTGGTAGAATACAAGGTCAAAACGAGCCAATGTAGGGAAGATACGAATATCTGAGTCTGTAATGGTATCCCCCATCAAGTAACGTTGCTTGCTAAGGCGTTCTTCGAGCCAGTCCAAGCAAGCAAAGATACGGTCGTAGTAGTACTCGTAGTCTTTTTGATTTGTTACGAGGGCTGCTAGATTTACAGCCAAGTTGAAGTCAGCGTAGATGATTACGTTCAACGCATCGATATCAGCACGCAATTCTTCTGGATAAATATCTGGTGCATCAGGGGAGATAAAATCTTTGAAGCCCAATGCCAATTCCGTAGTCAATGCATGGTAGTCGTTGTTGACTACCGCACCAGTCGTAACATCTACGATAGCTGGTACTGTGGAGCGTGCGTCGTAGTTAGGGTCACCTTTGCGATACGCTTCACCTAAAGAGTGAATCCCCAACACTGGATCCTTTTCGTCTTTATCAAGAGTAAAGAACCAGTCTGCAATAACGCCTGCTGGACGCAATGGATCAACCGTGCCTTTAGAGATCACCTTATCTAGACCAAGCAAATCGATGGCGATAGCAATGCGATGGGCCCAAGGGCAATGCTTAGACCATACAAGGCGGTAACGGTCCTTTTCTACAGGTAGAAACCCTGGTTCACTGCCAAAAGGTGTTGTGAATTGAGGCTCTTCACTATCAGAATATTTTTGACGACGGTTAAAATTCGATGCATCTTTACCTTCATACTCCTTCTGCTCCCCTTGAGAACGAGGGTTACTAGATTGAAACTCAGAAAAATCGATAGGACAAGGATTCATAGCACGTTGGAACTCAACTTCTTTACGAGCCGCCGCAATGGTAGGATCCTTGATTTTACTTACATCTACGTGTTCACTCATTCTATACTCCTTATAAAGGTCATCCCCATTAGCTTTATTCCACTTTTCATGGTGAAAGCTTCTGTGATATTCCTCAATTATTCCTACTAACTTAATATGAATATAAGCCTATATTATATTATTTAAAAACCTATGTCAATAGTGGGTATTTATATTTTTATAATGATTATTAAAAATAAAAAAGCTCAAGCTATATCATTTCTAAGATATAACTCGAGCTTTTTAATTATGCGTTATGTAAATGTAAATATTATATGTTAAGTAAACATTATGTGTATTGAATAAACACTAGTATTGGTAATATTTTTATTCGTGAGGTGTTGTATAGTTAATATCTTGTGCCTTGTAACTTTCACCATGAGCTAATACATGAACGATGGTTTCCAATGTGGCACGTACAGTTTCAACAGCCATGCTTGGTTGATTTGGTTTATCCACCACTTGGGATGGCAAGTATGGGATGTGCATAAAGCCCGCCTTAATATTGCCCTTTTGCGCGGCATAGTGACATACACCATACATCAAGTGGTTGCATACGAAGGTTCCCGCTGTATTGGAGACCTTAGCAGGAATACCGTTTTGATGTAACGCATTGACGATATTTTTTATGGGCAATGTCGCAAAATAGGCACTAGGGCCATCGGCTACAACAGGCTCATCTTCCGGTTGGTTGCCCCCATTATCTGGGATGCGAAAATCGTCGCAGTTAATAGCAACGCGTTCCACTGTAATATCAGGACGACCACCTGCTTGACCTACACATAGGATAAAATCTGGTTGGCACTGTTCAGCTGCTGCTTTTACAGTATCAACAGATTTATAACGAATGGTAGGAACCATTTGTGTCACTACCTTGTAATCACCATCGGTATAACCATCCATTGTTTTGACCGCTTCCCAAGCCGGATTAATAGGTTCACCGCCAAATGGATCAAAGCCGGTAATTAAAATTGTTTTCATCACACTACCTCATAACGATATCTTATGGTTCATTAGAATAATCAAACATGATACATAATCTTAGAAGGATATATCATATAGTTTCATAAGCATATCGTACTTTCACAAAAGGGTTAAATAAAGTAATACATTAATAGAATATTCAATACGAGCATAATCAATGCAATTGGAAGTTGTGCTTTAATAACGCCGTATTGGTCGCGCATTTCAAGGAGCGCTACCGGTACGATGTTAAAGTTGGCAGCCATAGGTGTCATCAAAGTACCGCAATAGCCTGCAAGCATTGCAATAGCACCGACAGCAGCTGGGTTAGCACCATGAGCTACAACGAGCATTGGGATACCGATGGCACTTGTAATCATCGCAAATGCGGCAAAGGCATTACCCATAATCATTGTAAAGATAACCATACCGATGCAGTAAGCCACAACAACGAGAAATACATTATCTGCTGGTACTACACTTGCGACTGCACTGGAGATAAGTTTACCAACGCCAGCCAAATTAAATAGATACCCAAGAGCCGCTAATAACTGGGACAAAATAGCAGTCCAACTGATAGCATCGATAAGTCGACGGCCTTCATGGAAACCTTGGTTAAGTTCGCCCTTTGTAATATAAAGAGCAGCACACATAGCGATGATTGCGGCAATACCTAGACCAACAAGAGCGCCTAACTTAGTAAAGAAACCAATGAAGAATGTAATAATACCAACAAGTAACGCTGGTACGAAGATAACATTACCAATACGAACAGCTTCGCCTTTTTTGAATTCGATAGGAGATTCAAAGTAATGGCCTTTGCCGAGTTGTTTTACTAATACGATAGCTGCCATAGCAATTACAAGCCAGCCATTAATTTCCTTGGAGAGATAAGAACCAAAGATAAAGGATATGCTATATAAGAGCCAAAATAAGCCTGTACCAATGCGATATTTATGTTCTTTATCTAAAAATGATTGAATAGCAAAGATAAATAGAATAATCCCTACGAGAAGATATACATAATCTAAGGGCTGCATTTTATAGAGTATTTCTAACATATTATTCAGCCTCCTTCTTCAATTCTTCTGGTGTAACAAGAATATTTAACTCATTAGGTACTAATTTACCAGCTTTTATATCCGCTTCGTCACGAGCGACAGAGGCTTGAATTGTTTTATCAAAGATAATAAAACGAATGAAGTTAACAATATATGCACAAACAGCAGTTGGCAATCCGTATAATACCATATCTGTTAACTCTACAGAATAACCTAATTGTTCCATAACGCCTTTGATGAGTAATAACCCACCAGCAGCAAGGAATAGGTTTTGACCAAAGAAGTTACCTATATTATCTGCAGAAGCAGCTACACCACGCACCTTATCAAGTGTACGTTGAGATACTGGACGACCTTGAGCTACCGCAGCTTCACTCATGGGAGCGATTAATGGACGAACCATGGCAACCATACCAGACATGTTAATACCAAAAGCTACTGTTACTTGGCGCACAAATAAATAAATCATAAAGATACGCCCTGCAGTAGCAGCGTTGATCTTACTGATCAAAATTTCTGCCCGTTCACGCAAGCCGTGACGTTCCATAAGACCAATAACAGGTAATATCAAAATAAATAATGACATATAACGATTTTTAACGAAAGCCTCCCCAATGGCACCAACGATATCGTTGATACTGAGACCACCTGCAAGGCCCGTTACAAAACCTGCGGCTACGACAACTAACAAGGCATTAAAGCGTAGCATTAGACCGATGACCATCACTAAAATACCTGACAAAATCAACATATGGACACATCCTTTCTACAAATCATCCATAACACATATAACCATAAAGATACGTTATATGTATATATTATATACTGAATAGTCATAATCTTACACAAAAAATACCTTGTATCTAAATTTAGTGAATGTCCCTGATCTGCAATCAGAGCATAAAACACTCAAATAGAGTACAAGGTAATTTACGTAATTAATATAACGCTTTCTTAATTAATTTAATTCTTTCTTAAATAATATAGTTGTATGCTGTTTTCCTCTAAAATGAACCTTATCATACGCCGTAAACCCAAAGGATTCATACATTTTAGGCAACCACGGATGCTCCTTAGCCGTTCCTAATGTAACAATATGTGTTTTAAACTGTTCTTTTAAAAGCTCCTCTGCATAGCCCAAGACTTCCCGTGCATACCCTTTGCCTTTGAAAGCTGGTGCTGTTACAAAATGAGCAATATGCGGATATTTATCCGGTGTTGAGTATTTCACCCAAGGCATACAAAACGTAATAGAACTAACTAATTGCCCATCAATATACAAGCCGTATACAGGATAATTTTCAATCCACTCCTTAGATTCCTCTTCCGTAAAATCAATAGCGTCGAAGCTAATAGGATAGTCTTTTATAGCTGCATAACCGTCGATTAATACCTTATGATATTCTGCTGTGTCTGCTACTGTTAATTGTCTAAATTCTTTCATGGTCTTTCCCTCATATCTATATCTTTATTCACAAACTATGTATATTAATTCACTTTGTGAAAGTAATTATACACCTATATGTATTTATTTGCAATATACTTACATAAATATTATATGAAATTATAATATCTATAAAGAAAATCTTATATGCAATAATGTAATATATAGACCAACCCTCAACCATACTAAGTATCAAATAAATAAAAGGTCCAAATTCTCAACCGAAAGAGTGTTTGTATAAAAATAAGCAGAATACAATTTAAATTTCAGGCAATGATTTCATTCCGTCTAACCATAATTGACGAATTCCTATAAAATAAGCACAATACCACAAAAAAATTTAGACAAAAAAAACAGGATGTATCAAAGATACATCCTGTTTTGAGCTTTTACAAACTCTAGAAAAGTTAATCCTATTGATTATTGTATATACGGGAACCGTATACGTCACGTTCGTTTTTAGGCTCATTGTTAACGCGAACACGTTCAGTTTTATGACGATCGTTATCATCACCAGAAATACGGTCAACACGGAAGTGGTTAAGACGAATATTTTGTAATTCAGGACCGAATTCATTCAATGCACGTTTCATGTTTTCGTCAATAGGAGCACCATTTTGAAGTGCACGGTACAACATTGTAGCGAATTCGTAACGAGTCATCTTAACATCGCCTTTGAATGTGCCATCAGGGTAGCCAACAAGGATACCATTACCAGCCAATTGGCTAATATATTGGTAAGCCCAGTGGTTACGAGGAACGTCTGGGAATTCAGCAGTTTTGCTTGGATCAATTGCATGTGGAGTCAAGATTTGTAACAAGTTATTATATTTGTTTTCCATATCTTGAAGACGTGCGTTCAATTCAGCAATTTCACGACCCATAGCTACGCGGGAACGGGATTCAGGGGAACGTTTACCAAGGCGAATAGATACACCTGCGTTCAATTGAGTTTCACCAGTACCTACAGTGCCACCAACGGAGAACATTGTATCTTCGTTAGGACGGTAGAATGCGCCCAATGCAGCGGAGTTAGCATTATGGTAGTGACCATAGCCAGCAGCAATTGTCCATTTGTCATCTGGGTTGAAGTCCAATGGATGCAATGCAGCCAATGCAGCGGAACCTGCACCTACTTTGTTAACCCGTCTTTCAACAGTACCAACACGATTAGTCAAGATTTTGATATTGTTATTAATTTGACCAGGTGTGGAATTGTTGATTTGTGTTTGTAAGTCATTGGCTACGGAATATAATTGGCTACCGTTTACAGCATCTGTAGAAGTAGCGGAGATTTCCCCAGCCGCAACATTTTTAACTTGACGTTCAGCACCAGCTTTACCTACGGACACGGAACCATTAGCTGCGGAACCTACGCCAGCAAAGCCACCGAATGTATGACCAGCAATTGTCGCACTACTTTGTGCTGTAGCTTCGCTTGTAGTGGAACCTGTACCTAAAGCGATAGAGTTTAAATGTGTTGCATTTGCATGATCACCAATCGCCATAGCGTAGTCAGCTGTAGCACTTGCATCAGAACCAAAAGCATTAGAACGCACGTTAGTTGCCTGTGCACCTGCGCCAAATGCTTGAGCATGATCACCAGATGCAAGGGCAGAGGAACCCATAGCAACAGAATGATTATTGGTTGCTTGTGCGCTAGAACCAATCGCATTAGATTTATAGCCAGACGCTAGTGCTTCATAGCCAATAGCTTGTGAGCGAACTTCGGAAGCCTTTGCACGTGTACCAATAGCAGTAGACCATGTACGTTGTGCTTCAGCAGAATGACCAATAGCAATAGATTCATTCATCAACGCTTTGGAAGAATTCCCCATTGCTAATGCAGAGGTACCTGCTGCAGTATTGTTAACACCTATAGCGACAGAATTACTTTTCCAGTCACCAGTTCTCTTTGTAGCATCATCTGGCTCATTTTCATAATCACGATCACGGAAGTTTGCATCAGATTCTTTTACAGTATTACCACTACCATACGCAACTGCATTATTAGCACCTGTAACAACATTAGTGTTGTCCATTACAACAGAAGCAGCGTCTACTGGATTAACATTCGCACCAACAGCAGTGACAGCAGCCAATACAGCAAATGCTAATTTTTTGGAATGTTTCATTTCTCTCATCTTACACCCTCACTAAATTAAAAAATTATCCAAATTACAATACAATTTTTCATTCTCTCTATGTTCCGTCTCTCACCTCGGTCTGAACAGGCGCATATTCTAAATTAGCATAAAGAAATATCCCTAATCAGTTTAAGAAAAATTTATATTGTCGATTACCCGCATAGCATATCAAAGTTTTACGATATACACAACCCTTTTTTCTAACACAAACCAAATTACCAAGTCTTTATACCTATCAAAATCCGCTTTATTCCTAGCTTTACAGGGAAATAAATTTTACTCATTATTTCCCCTTATGAGTTAAATTTTTCGCAACTTTGTAAACTTTTCTCATATAACAAACTGTATAACTTATAAATAAATAATCACCTTATAAGTACGCAAAATATACCTTATATCCTCATTAATTCACATTCACACTTAATTCATGAATTATATGTGAATTAAACTATTTTGTATATTTAATCAACAACTTAACATTTTATTATAATTTTATATTTCTATAGCGCCAGTATCTATCAATGCAAATCGGTGCCCCCAAAAAACGCTAACGAGAATGTTATGAGAATAAACATGACAAATACAATTTATATTGACTAATATTTTATGTATATGTTTAAAAAAAGAAGGCCCCTATTCTTCATGAAAATACCCCTTTTACTGATTATCCAGTAAAGGGGGTACATATCAAAAATAGGGGTTTTATAACAAGAATCTTTCTTTATTATATGTAATTATGCTAATAAGGCGCTTACAAGTGCTTCTGCTTTATTAAAATCGGATTCTTCTGGGTTCCAGTTGCATTTAATTTCAGGTTCTACTACAGAGAATCCATATTTAGTCAACTCTTCACGGAGTACCTTTGTAGATTCACCAGACCAGCCATAGGTACCAAATACAGCAGCCTTTTTATTTTTAAATTTCAACTCACGCAAGAAATCGAGCCAACCAGCTACGGAAGATAATACGCTATTACCTACTGTTGGAGACCCTACAGCAATAGCTTTAGACTTAAAGACTTCTGTCATGATGTCATTTTTATTGGTTTTACTAATATTGAAAATCTTAACACGTGTATCAGGGGATTGTTTCGCAATTTCTTCAGCAATCTTATGTGCCAACTTCTTGGTGCCGTCCCACATAGTGTCGTATACTATTGTGATTTGATTCTCTTGATATGCTTGCGACCATTCATAGTATTTTTCTACGATTTGCATTGGATTTTTCCGCCAAATGGCGCCATGACTAGTAGCGATGATATCGATTGGCAAGTTAAGCTTTTGAATTTCTTCAACTTTAGCTTTTACCAATGGAGAGAATGGATTCAAGATATTAGCGTAATATTTCATCGCTTCTTCCCATAGACGGCATTGATCGGCCTTATCCGCCCATAGTTCTTCTACGGCAAAATGCTGACCAAATGCATCGTTGGAGAACAAGATATTATCCCCTGTCATATAAGTCGCCATGGAATCAGGCCAGTGAAGCATGCGCATTTCTACGAATACCAAGGATTTATCGTTCCCGATATCTACGGAGTCACCAGTTTTAACAGTTTTGAAATTCCATTCAGGGTGATGATATTGACCAACCAAGGACTTAACTGCATTTTCGGTACAATAAATTGGCGTATTAGGTATTTTTTCCATCAACGCAGGCAAAGAACCACTATGATCTACTTCGCCGTGATTACATACGATGAAATCAATCTTATTCAAATCGATTTCAGATTCCAAATTATCAATGAACTCGGAGGAATGAGGTTTCCACACAGTATCGATGAGGACAGTCTTCTCCTCTTCAATCAAGTACGCATTTTGGCTAGAACCATTATTAATGCTGTAGTCAGAACCGTGGAATTCTTGCAATTCCCAGTCGATTTTGCCAACCCAAGAAACATTGTTTTTAATGTGCTTTCTCATAATAACCTCCATGTTCTGTGAAAGTTGATGTGCTTAACTCAGATTTTTTAATGAACCTATATAGAAACACGAATGATAGAAGCAACTTTCACCGATAATACCAAATATATGGCCAAATGTTATATCAATGGATACAACATAAATCGGTCATTAACTATAGTTTTATTATATCGATATCACACAATTAAGTCTGTACCTGTAGGTACAGTTTTGAGAATTATTATAAAAACCACTCATAGGTAATCACATGTTGTACATTAGTACACATCGATTTCCCATGAGTGGTTACGAGTATATGTAATTATATGATTATTTATTACCCGATTTAGATAGTCCAGGGATAGCTTTATAGATATATAATGCAATATATCCATCAACCAAGCTATGAACGATGGTACCGCCACCTACAAGAACAAATACAACGTAGATGAGATCAATGTTTGGCATCGTAGTGGTAGTATAGAACAATAGGCATGCTAGTACCTCACCAATAGCGTGAACGATAGCACAAGCAAGGTTAAACGCAACAAAGGATAGAGCCCCTGTTAATACGCCTGGATGATGTTTAATATAGTAAGCCCCCATCAAGGCAAAGATGATATGAGATGCAGCGCGCATAACGATAACAAGTGGGAACCCTGCTACAAAGAAGCCGAGCGTAGAACCTATCACGACACAAGCTGCCATCTTTCTAGATAAGAACATAGCTAAGAATATAGGAACATGACTCGCCAATGTATACGATGCCGGTGGAATCACAACTTTCAAAGGCATCACGATAGGAATCATGATGGCTAATGCCATCAATAAAGCAGTAATGGTTAAATTTCGATACATCGAAGAATTCATAAAGGCCTCCTTAAAGAATATTTTGCCATTCATCTACCAATATAGCACTCTAATATATGAAGAACAACTACATATACCGCTAGTGTCCTACAAAAAAGAGAGGGCCTTACAACCCCCTCTTATTTAATTGGACAAATATATTATAATATCTATATCTTAACGCTTATAATATGATTTTAAAAATGACGTAACTCACGTTAATAACTTTGAGAAATCTTAATTTATTACTTTTATAAACGTTCGATTACGGCTTGCGCCATTTCAGTAGTACCTACCCGTTTCAAGCCTTCGCGGTAGATATCGCCTGTGCGGTAACCATCAACGAGCACTTGTTCTACAGCACTTTCAATAGCGTCAGCCACTTGAGGTAAATCAAGGGAATGACGACACATCATCGCAGCGGACAAGATTGTACCCAACGGATTCGCCAAGTTTTGGCCCATGATGTCCGGCGCGGATCCGTGGATTGGCTCGTACAATGCAGTACCGGTACCCATGGATGCAGATGGTAAAAGCCCGATAGAACCAGAGATAACAGCGCCTTCGTCTGACAAGATATCGCCAAATAAGTTCGTTGTAACGATAACATCGAATTGTGCAGGATTTACAACGAGTTGCATTGCTGTATTATCTACATAAAGGTAATCTGTTGCGATATCCGGGTTGGCAGCCGCTTTCTCTTGAGCGATTTTACGCCACAAACGAGAAGAAGCCAATACATTTGCTTTATCTACGGATACAACCTTTTTGTTGCGTTTACGAGCTGTTACCATAGCGATGTCCATGATGCGCTCTACTTCATAACGGCTGTACGTTTCTTTATCCCATGCGAACTCGTTAGCACCTTCACCTTGTGCCTCTTCCCGTTCACCGAAATAAATACCACCAGTCAACTCACGAACGATGACGAAATCCACATCTTGTACTAGTTCCTTTTTAAGTGGAGAATACTCTTGCAAGGATGGGTAGATTTTTACAGGACGCAAGTTACAGAACAAACCAAGCTCCTTACGAAGGCCTAGAATTGCTTTCTCAGGACGGATAGAAGGATCGACATTATCCCATTTAGGACCGCCTACAGCACCGAGCAATACAGCATCAGCCGCTTTACAAGCCTCAATCGTATCCTCAGTCAAAGGCACGCCATACGCATCAATAGACGCACCGCCCGCTTTCTTATCAATCCAATTAACCTTTACACCGGCTTTCTCAAAAGCCACATCACACACAGCCTTCGCTGCCGCAATAATCTCAGTACCGATACCATCACCAGGAATCAATACGATACTCTTTTCGCTCATATTACCTCTCCAAACAGTAAAAAATTGTAAACCTCATGCTCTCCCTCCAGTGCCCTTTGCGAAGAAATCGCAATAACAGTTAATGAAACAAGAGCTGGCATATGCCTTGAGACCTACTTAGCTCGCTCCTCATTCCCCCTCTGCCATAAATTCATTCAAGATATTGTTAGCTAGAGGGATTTATAGTTTTGCTACACAAAAGTAGAATGGTTTGAAACGAAACACGTGTCGAAACCGACTTAGCTCGCTTTGGAGGCTTGAGATACGTGTTTCGTTTCATCCTGCTACTTACGGTTTTTAGCAAAACTTACAAGACCGCCTGCCGCCGCAATATCTTGAATGAATTGTGGCAACTCAGTCCCTTGGTATTGTTCGTTTTTCGTCAAATTGTACACGATACCTTTAGACAAGTCTACGCCGATTGCATCGCCAGCATCGATACGATCAACTTGTTCACCGATTTCCACAACTGGCAAACCGATGTTGATAGCATTACGGAAGAAGATACGTGCAAAGGAATGTGCCACAATAACAGGCACGCCTTTAGCTTTAATAACGCCTGGTGCATGTTCACGAGAAGAACCACAACCAAAGTTTTTACCAGCTACCATGATTTCGCCAGCTTTCACATTAGGAGCGAACGTCGTATCAATATCTTCCATCGCATGTTCGGCCAATTCGTTCCAGTCAGCAATCGCCAAGTAACGAGCCGGAATGATTACGTCTGTATCTACATCGTCGCCGTAGCGCCAGATTTTCTTGCTTTCAAAATCCATATTAAACCTCCTCAGGGCCTGCAATACGGCCTAGTACAGCACTCGCTGCCGCCACATACGGGCTTGCCAAATACACCTCGGAATCCACATGTCCCATACGACCACGGAAGTTACGGTTTGTAGTGGAAACGGTACGTTCCCCTTCAGCCATGATTCCCATGTAACCACCTAGGCATGGACCACATGTTGGCGTGGACACTGCGCAGTCAGCTTGAATGAAGATATCTAAAAGGCCATCTTTCATAGCTTGGTCGTACACATCTTGGGATCCAGGGATTACGATGCAACGAACAAATGGAGCCACCTTGCGGCCTTTGAAGATTTCTGCAGCTGCTACCAAGTCTTCGTAACGGCCATTTGTACAGGAACCGATGATAACTTGGTCAATTTTAATATCTTTGTCGATTTCGTTGATGTAATGTGTGTTGGATGGCAAATGAGGGAATGCTACCACTGGTTGCAATTTGGACAAGTCGATGGTAATAGTTTGAGCATATACCGCATCAGCATCTGGAGCGATTGGCTCAACAGGACGATTGACACGGCCTTTGATATATTCTTCAGTAATTGCATCATAAGGGAATACACCACATTTACCACCAGCTTCGATAGCCATGTTACAGATTGTGAGGCGATCAGCCATAGTCATATGTTGTACGCCTTCGCCGGCGAATTCAAGGGCCATGTAACGAGCGCCGTCTACGCCGATTTGACCGATTAAATCAAGGATTACGTCTTTACCAGTTACCCATTTGTTAGGTTTGCCGATAAGCTCAACCTTAATTGTTTCAGGTACTTTGAACCAAGTTTTACCTTCTGCCATAGCAACGCCCGCATCAGTGGAGCCTACGCCTGTGGAGAATGCATTTACCGCACCATATGTACAAGTGTGGGAGTCAGCACCGATCATCATTTCGCCAGGGCCGATAAGACCTTTTTCTGGCAAAATAACGTGCTCGATACCCATTCTACCGACTTCAAAGTAGTTTGTAATGCCATGTTCGCGCACGAAGTCGCGCATTACTTTCGCTTGTGTAGCGGATTGAATATCTTTATTTGGTGTAAAATGATCCGGCACTAAGTAGATTTTATGACGATCAAATACAGGTTTGCCAATCTTCAAAAACTCTTTACGAGCCGGTGGGAATGTGATGTCGTTCATCAATACCGCATCCAACTGACATTCGATGATTTGTCCCGGTTTAACGACATCAAGACCCGCGTGGCGAGCCATATTCTTTTCAGTAATGGTCATACCCATATTATTCTTCCTCCTGTTGTTCTAGCTCCATAGCTAGGAATACTGAGTTTACTGCATTAATATATGCATTTACACTTGATTTAACGATATCTGTGCTGATACCACGACCATGGTACAAGCGACCGTTATATTCTACCTTGAGGGTTGCTTCCCCAAGGGCATCTTTACCGGCTGTGATAGCACGGATTTGGTAGTCTTTTAAGCTGATTGGCAAGCCAACAACACGTTCAACCGCTTTAAGGGATGCGTCTACTGGACCATCACCAACGGCAGCATCCGCTCTTTCACCATCTGGAGTCATGAGACGAACGTCAGCGTATGCGTAGCCTTTTTCACCCAATTTGTAATATTGAGCCACGAGCTCGAACGCTTTTTTGTGGTGAAGATTATCTACAACAAGGGCTACGATATCATCATCGTATACTTGTTTTTTGCGGTCTGCTAACTCTTTAAACTTAGCGAAAAGATCGTTGATTTTTTCCTCAGCAAAAGATTGGAACCCAAGTTTTGCCAAGTGATCCGCAAAGGCATGACGACCGGAGTGTTTGCCCAATACGAGGTCTGTTTTTTCAGCCCCTACGGACTCAGGAGTCATGATTTCATACGTTTCAGGATTGCTCATCATGCCATGTTGATGAATACCAGACTCATGAGCAAAGGCGTTAGAACCCACGATTGGTTTATTTGGAGGAACTACAACCCCTGTTAAACGGCTCACAAGTTTAGATGCTTTCGTAAATTGTTTTGTATCGATGTTCACTTGAAGGTCATCAAAATAATCATGGCGTGTTTTAAGAGCCATTACCACTTCTTCAATCGCTACGTTACCAGCCCGTTCACCCAGACCATTAATTGTGCCTTCTACTTGGCGTGCACCTGCTTTAATAGCGGCTAACGTATTCGCATTGGCAAGGCCTAAGTCGTCATGGCAGTGAACAGAGATAATTGCATTTTCAATTCCTGATGTATGTTCTTTAATGTAGCGGATTTTATCACCGAACTCATTAGGGTTCATATAACCTACTGTATCTGGTACGTTAATAATTGTAGCGCCACCAGCAATTGCAACACCAAATACTTGGCATGCGAAATCTAAATCAGCGCGTGCCGCGTCTTCACCAGAGAACTCGATTTCATCAACCTTACCTTTTGCATATGCCAACACGGATTTAACCTTATCCAATACCTCTTGGCGAGTCATTTTTAATTTATATTCCATATGAAGTTCGGAAATAGCAATGAATACATGTAAACGGCTACGTTCCGCATCTTTCAACGCATCAATCGCTTTTTGTACGTCCTTTTCATTAGCACGAGCCAACGCACAAATTGTTGCACCTTTGACTTCGCGTGCAATCGTTTGTACCGCTTCAAAATCTCCAGGGGATGCCGCCGGGAAACCGGCCTCAATAACGTCAATGCCGAGACGTACTAGGCCTTTCGCAATTTCAATTTTTTCAGGAGTTTGTAAAGATACACCTGGTGTTTGTTCCCCATCACGAAGGGTTGTATCAAAGAAATATACGCGATTCTGTTCCATAATAGCCACCTTTTCTATCCTCATAAAACATAACACTTTATTATATCTATCCATAGTGAAAGTTTGTAAAATCGCCAATGTCGACACCATATATAATCTGTGACTTACTAGACTTTCACAAATAAAAAAGCCCCTCAGAACAACTGTCGTTGCTCAAAGGGGCGTTATATTCATAACACGGTACCACCCTAATTGGGACTCGTTTCGGGTATAACGGAACCACCGTCAATGACTACTGCTGTATTCGCCATCAAAGCTCACGGGAGAGTGTCAGCGTACAACCTCTATTGCCTCGCACCAGCCGGCAACTCTCTGAAAGCAGGATTTGTAAACCTTTATACCCGTTCATCGCTTGATTTAAGATATAAAAGTATTATACGGCATTCTATAGAACTGTGTCAACAGGATGGACATGTGAGTTTTGTGAAAGCACAGTTTTATCGTTACAATTTGACATTCCCCATGATTTCACGCATACTGAAAATAGGCAGTACCAATGATTGGAGGAATTATTATGAGTGGTTCAAGCAAATTCTTCTTTATTGTATCGGGTATTGTAAGCATTATCCTGGGGATATTCTTACTATTAAACCCCGTTATTAATCTCATGGCTTTTGCCTGGCTTTTTTCTATTATCTTTTTCGTCAATGCGGTCAGCTCCATTATAAATTATTTTATGTTACCGGCTGAATTACGTAGCGGCTGGTATCTCATCAGCGGCATTATCAATGCTCTATTCGGTATCTTTCTCGTATGCGGCGGATTTGCATTCCTACCGTTAGTATTCCCGATCACAATCGGCATCTGGATGGTATTTGAAGCCATCTTTATTTTCATTAAATCAAGAAAGTCCGACAGCATGGTATCACTCATG
This sequence comes from Veillonella parvula, assembly GCF_040094895.1. Classification (GTDB taxonomy): domain Bacteria; phylum Bacillota; class Negativicutes; order Veillonellales; family Veillonellaceae; genus Veillonella; species Veillonella parvula_L. Next base: position 390,586 of record NZ_JBBNGV010000002.1, read on the forward strand.
GGACGTAATGCAAAATGGCTTGCACTAATTCTTTTACTATTAGGCCTATTACTTATATTCGAGCCGATCGCTTTTGGTGAAGCATTTATCTATTGCATCGCTTTCGGCTTCTTATTTGACGGGATTTATTCCATCGGTGAGGCTTTCAGAAAATAAAATAACAATACACTGTTAGATTGACCATGTACTGCCAAAGCAGCTGTCATAAATTACGATGTCTATTTCGTATTTGTGACAGCTATTTTATTTGAAAATATCTATCCAAAAGCATACCTCTAGGCAATCAATCTTAAAAGCGTATCCACTCTAAATTCACAAAATTTTTTAGAATTCGTTTATCCACTTTTACAACTTGATTAGTAAGCTCTATTCGATTATTAACAAATGAAATATCTGTATACCATCCCTTTAAACTAGCATACACTTCATTCTCTAAATCAATAATGATGGATTCTATGGGATTCCATGTTTTGCATCTTACAGACTCTACCATAACCATACTACCTATGAAAGTAACATCTCTACCATAAATCCAAAATGGCAATACTTTGCCCTTTATAGAAATAGAATATATAGCATCTCCATGAGGCGGTTCCGTTTCATATTTCGTGTGTATTTGGTACCTTTCCATAATTTCATTACTACCATTTTCTATATATGATAGCTTTGAAATCTTGTAATTTTCTGCTTTCATTAGTTTATCTCCACTATCTAAAAAAATCCCCCAGAGCTACAACTCTGAGGGACTTCGTAGTTAATTGCACAACTATCAATTGGCTATCTAGAATATACTACACTTAAAGTATTTTTTCAATATTCTACACGCTTAATCATTTCTCTAGCTCGCTCAACAGAAACTGGCTCATTAAACAAAAACACGTGATTCTGTCCCTCATATTCCCAAGATGCCAAATACACAGCATCATCCACCATTCGATAGGTTACCGTCATCCCATTTACAACATCTGTTTTTTGAGGTAAGTAATCCTTATAATCGCCTGCGATATTACCTGATAGAGTCGATACACGATACTTAATATATTTCGGCATATCATCTACACGATCAAAATATCTCCCTTTTAAAAGCTCATGATAGGCATGCACGACTTGTAATACATCGTGATCCACAATAGATACATGTACAGGACATAATCCCCCTAATCCACTTGGCAAATGCGGTTTAAAGTTCAAATGCTGTTTAGCCTCATATAGAGTATCAAACACCTCTAGCGATTGACCTTTACGAGTGCTTCTATAATCCTCATCAGTCATAGTGCAACTTCCAAGTCTATCTGGACAAGGAAACTCATTTCGATCACCATAAGGCTGATTATAAATAGAATTACCATTAAGACGGAACCGCATCAAGTCATCTGCGGATGCAACATTGATGGAACCTATGAAAGCTAATGCAGACAATGCACACACAATCTTTTTCATGATACATTCCCCTGTAAACAAACTACATTTATTAAGTAAATTATATCACTTAAAATTCTAATATTTTTATATTCTTATATTTATAAGGATTTTCTCTACAGAAAAAGAAAAGCATTTTGATTGCAAAATGCAATCATTTGATTGCGAATATAAATTATTTGCATTACAATATAAGTAACAGGAGGTGATACTATGGCTAAAACAGCCTCTATCAGTTTGCGTATCGAGCCAGCTGTAAAAGCACAATTAGAAGCATTATATGCTAGCTTTGGCATATCCGTAACTGATGCGATTAATATTTTTCTCCACACATCACTAATGGAAGGTGGATTTCCATTTCAACCTAAACAACCTCGTTATAATGCAGAAACAGAAGCTGCTATTCAAGAAACGAAAGATATATTAGCAGGAAAAGTAAAAGCAAAATCATATGCTAATGTAAAAGAAATGATTGAGGATTTAGGATTGGAGTAATCAGTTATGTTGAGATTAGTGCTTAGCAGTAAGTTCAAAAAGGACCTAAAGCGCTCCAAGAAACGCGGTAAAGATCTCAATAAACTCTATTCAATCATCACTAAATTACAGAATCAAACGCTATTAGATCCTAGTTATAAAGATCATCCATTAACAGGAAACTACGAAGGCTTTAGAGAATTACACATCGAGCCAGATTGGCTTCTAATTTATGCAATTAAAGATGATATGTTAGTATTATCTTTAACTCGCACAGGCAGTCACTCAGATTTATTCTAACCAAGTTAAAGAGGAATGCGAAAGCATTCCTCTATTCTATTTCCCCAAAAAATTTAAAACAGCTATCATCATAAATCTATCACATTTGATAGTATCTATCGTAAATTATTCTACTATTCAAAATTACTGTAGATGCTATAATGTACTCAACAAAAGGAACAGGTGCTCATATGATACTAAATGCACTTTTCCAAAACTATAGTTAGTAGTTTATAAAAGGAGATCATCATGACACATACACAATTAACACAACTCGTGCAAGCTTTATTAGATGCACCTACAAGCAACCCTACAGTAAAAGAATTTGCTCAATCTTGGATCAACGCAGAAGGCAAACCTGAGCAAGAAGAGCTTACAAAACAACTCGTACCATTAGCAGAGCAAAACATTGCACTCATCGATGAAACAATCGGCTTTGCAGGCTCTGAATTAGCTACACAAATCCTTGGCGAAGAAGGCGCAGCTAACCTATTACAACATGCTAAAGACATTAAAGCAAAAGGCGCTGAATTCTGCGACTGCCCTGGTTGCGTAGCTGCTAAAAATATAATTGATTTGAAAGCGAAAATTGAATAAACCTATATATTTCAAATTAACTATTAAGTGGTTACCGACGTATTGCTGGCAACCACTTTTTTATCATATTAAATAAGCATATGTAACTAATCTATACTGGACTCACTATTAGAAGAATTACAACTAAGCCAAGTCTCATATGGTAACAAAATATTCTGACTTCTTATATAAGTTATTGCAATCGCTTTACCAACACTCGTAAGTACTGCTTTAGATAGATATGAGTTATCCCATAATTTAATTATTTCTCTAAAACAGGGCTCTGTATTAAGTAATTCATTCATATCATTTGGATCATTAGAAATTCCAACACCAAAACATACCTCCATATAAGGTTCAAACGTAGCAAAAGCGGGATGCATAAACGCATTAGTTGGAGTAATACATCTACTATAAGCTAAATGATCAAATACGATTTCAGTATTAGTATTAGTACATTTTTTTATAAACTCTAAAACAATGTTAAAATAATCTATGATTTCATATCTATTAACTGCGTGATTTTTAACATATCGCATAAAGAAAATAGCAGCCAATATATTTAAATGTTCTTTAGTTAATAAATTAATTACATTTAAGGATTCATTTAATATAATTTTACTTAGGTCATCTTCATGCTGATTGACTCGTTCTATTAAAAGTGTTATTAGCAAATCTTCAACATCTTTATCACCCGACTTTGCATACGCAATTTGCGCATTTACCAATGTATATTGCATATCAGGGTCTTGAAAGACTTCAGGCTTTATAAGTCCTCTCTCCGCTAACTTTTGAAGAAATCCATTTATAAGTTCTTCAGCTCTTTTAGTTGCAATAGCTTCTGCGGCTTCCTTCAATTTATAAAAATTTAACTGAAACAAATCATTACATATTGCTTTTGCCTCCATGTATGTTATCCCATTATTAAAATGATTAACGTCTCTTCCAGCCATAACTGTAGTTGAATTATCCCCTGTTTCTATCCTTTGTTTCTCTAACATTATTAATGTCCCCCAAATTCACATCATTATTTGACTGAATATTAATTGAATTTTTTCCTGCTCTTATCTTTTGCGATACATTTGCAGATTTACCAAAAATAGATTTTATTAATACAATTAATCCAACTACCCCTCCACTTCCTAAAACCCAAGAATTCTCCTTAATGAAATCTAGTATCGAATTAAAATCCATGTTAATTTTCCTCCAACTAACTCACTACTTATATATTTCTTCAATTTAACAAAATCTCCTGCATATATAAGTATTATTAATTTAATTTATAAAAATTATACTTATGATAATCATAATTATTGCTGGATACCTCCAAACACTTACGTACTTAAATAATAAATATATAGCAAAAGGCCCCTGTTTCAAACAGGGGCTCTTTGCTTTTTACTCACTCGCTTCCACGAGTGCTTGTGTATATGGATGTACCGCTTCTTTTAATCGTTTTGATTCGATGGTTTCTACGATTTGTCCGTCTTTCATGACGATGATTCGGTCTGTTACGGCTTGTAATAGTCCGATGTCATGGCTGACGAATACGTAGCCGAAGGGTTGTTCCGTATGGAGTTTTTGTAATAGGTCTAGCACCAGTTTTTGATTCACTGCATCAAGGGCTGATGTAGGTTCATCAAAGAGTACTAGTTTTGGATTCATCAACATTATTCGTGCTAATACAACGCGTTGCAATTGACCGCCGCTGACCTCATGCGGGTATTTGTTAACGATCGTTTCAGGTAGGTCTACATGTTGAATCCACTTACGGATATCGTCCTTTGCTGCCGCTATATCCATAAGCTCATAGTTGATATACGGCTCTAAGAGAAATGCTTCTAAGTTCATTCTCGGTGGAATCACCGCCAAGGGATTTTGGAACATCATCTGCATAGAGCGATATATTTCTGTATGATTTTGAATGGAATGGATTTCCTCACCAAAGAGTCGCAAGGTGCCAGATGTAGGTTTTTCTAGCATAGCAATCAGCCTAAGCAGCGTGCTTTTACCAGAACCACTACCACCAGCAATACCTACCCGTTCATTCTCCACTACAGAAAAAGATACATCATCAACAGCACGAACCGTATGATGGTGGTTTGTATATTGTTTACATAAATGCTCAACTTGAATCATACTACACCACTTTCATTACGGAATCTAACAAGATGCGAGTATACTCATCCTTTGGATGGGCCATGACCTCTTCGGTGGATCCCACTTCAACGAGTTGCCCCTTATTCATAACACCGATGCTATTGGCAATGCGCGCGGCCGCCTTGATATTATGAGTTACAATAATCACCGTTGCCCCAAGAGCCTGCGTTACCTCTTTCATAAGATCCAATACAGAGGCTTGCACCAGCATATCTAAGGCACTAGTCGGTTCGTCAGCAAATACGATACCAGGCTTCAAGATGAGGCTCAAGGCTATTGCTAACCGTTGTTGCATACCACCGCTCAATTGAAACGGATAGGACTGCAAGATACGCTCTCCGTCAGTTAAGTGAACAAGATTAAGCATATCTATAACGCGGCTTACATCATAGCTTTCACCATGAGCACGGAATAAATCTTTGAAGTGATTTTCTACGGTGCGATTTGGATTTAGATAGGCGCTGGGATTTTGAAAGATCATAGAAATCTTCGCGCCCCGCAATTGTCGCCAATCACCATCACTCAATGTAGAAACATCGGTGCCATTTAGCAAAATTTGGCCGCTAATGCTAGCTTGTTTTAACATGCCAAAGGCGGCACGAACTAACGTAGATTTACCAGAGCCGCTTTCACCAACGATGGCAAAGACCTCACCATTGGGCACGGAGAAGGATACATCGCGTACCGCTTGCTCCGCACCATATGAAATTGTAACCTTATCAAATACGATACAATCAGATTTATTCAATAGTAGAATCCTTTGTTAATAAGTAGTAATCGATTGGATGTACCGGTACATTTTTAACTTTTGTAGTAGATACAACTGTTGCACTTGGATACAACAAATAGATATCTGCTACGTCATCAACTAAGATTTGTTGTGCTTGTTTTGCAATATTAGAGCGTTCGTTTTGATCAAATGTTACTGACAATTGGTCGATTAACGCATCTACTTGAGGGTTAGAGTAGCCACCAACGTTTGCTTTCGCACCAGTTTTGTAGAATAAGCTGAGGAACCAGTAAGGATCGTTTGTAGACATAGTCACTACATTGCGTTCTACTAAATCAAAACCATCTGTACCAAGTGTATCTACTTCATCAGGGCTTTGTAATTTCTTAAGAGTTACAGCAATACCTGCTTTTTTCAATTCTTGTTGAATTTCTTCGTATAAGCTTGTGTCTTTACCCCAAATAGCAATAGTAATCGCTAATTCTTTGCCATCTTTTGCATACATGCCGTTTGCATTCTTAGCGTAACCAGCTTGAGTCAAGATTTGGTCAGCTTTTGCTACATCTGTCATCGGTTTATTAGCAATCGCATCATAACCTAAATTGGCAGATGGAGGGAATGGTGCTGCCCCTGGTGTAGAGCCATTGCCGATGATTTTAGCCATGGAATCATAGTTAATGATATGAGCAATAGCGGAACGCACAGCTTTATCATGCAATGGAGATGCTTCTGTGTGGTTTGCTTTCAACATAAACACACGAACGCCAGCAACGTCTTGAATATTAAAACCGTCTTTGAACAAGCTGCGGTTAGCAGAGTCCACTTTTTGAATTACGTCTACGTCTTTAGATTGCAACGCCATAGCGCGTTTGTTATTGTCTTCGATGTCTTTTACAGTTACAGTATCAAGACCTGGTTTGCCACCCCAGTAATCTGCGAAGGCTGCAAGTTCAATTGTTTCACCTTTTTTGAAAGCAGTGATTTTATAAGGGCCTGTAAGAACTGGTTTAGATGCTACATCTTTAAGATCTGCAGTATCCATGATAACAAAAGCAGGTTCAGTCAAGCTAGATAACAAGGAACCATTAGGCTCTGTAGTCTTAATAATCAAGTTTTGACCATCTACTGTGATGGACTCGATTTTAACAGCTTTAGCGGAACGAGCACTTTGTTTCATCGTATACTCAATGGACTCTTTTACCTTTTGAGGTGTCATCGGAGTACCATTGTGGAATTTTACGTTTTCACGGATGTGGAATTTCCATGTTGTAGGGTCTACATTTTCCCAAGAATCTGCCAATTGTGGGGCAAATTTCATATCCGGTGTTACAACGGCTAAGGTTTCACCTGCACCGATACGAGTCAATGTCCACGCATCCCATTCGTGAGTTGGGTCTAATGTTTCACCAAACCAATACAAACCAACATTCATATGCTTCCCTTGTTTGCCATCTTTAGCAGTATCATTGCCACAGCCAACCAAGAGAGCTACCATGCATAGCATGGACAAACATGCTAACAACCAACGTTTCATAATATCTCCTTTAAAATACATTGCCTCGTCGAGGCTTTCACCATAAAAAATCTATACACAGCACGGTTAACGAGATACATCAAGGGCATCGCGCAACGCATCACCAATATAGTTAAATAAAACAACGGTAATAAAAATAGCGAGCCCCGGATAAATTAGCAGCCACGGTGCCGTTTGTAGAAAATCTCGGGAGCTCAACAAGATAGCGCCCCACTCCGGATCCGGCGGTTGTACACCGATGCCGATGAGCGAAAAACTGGCTACCAAAATGATGGCGTCCCCTAAATGTTGAATAATAACGATCACCAACGGTGGCAATACATTCGGCAGAATATAGCGCCACAGAATTCGTAGATTTGAAGCACCTGACATACGAGCAAAGGTAATGTACTCCGCGTAGCGTTCAATCTGTACGAGGCCTCTAGTGATACGGGCATATTCCGCCCATTTCGTAATGCACAAGGAAATGATTACATTCGTTATGCTAGGTCCCATAATACCGATGAAAGCAATGGCAATCACCATGTTCGGGAACCCTAGTACCAAATCAATCAAGCGAGATAACCAACGGTCAATGCTAGGTGTAGAGAATCCTGCTAACCCACCAATAGCGATACCGATGGCCCCACTAATGCCAATGATGGTGAAAGCAATCCCTAAAGAGGCTTTACCACCGTACAGAATACGAGACCACACATCACGACCGAGTTGGTCAGTACCTAATAGATGGGTACTACTAATGTCTTGTAAGCGGTCCGCAATACTCGTCGTTTCAGGATCAAAGGGTGCTATATAGGGAGCACATAAGAAAAATACGATCCACAGAGCTGCTAATACTAACATAGCGTATAAAGTATAGGGCTTTTGTCTATTCATAAGAGCCTCCTTTTATAGCGACTCTTCGCTTCGGATTCAGCCAAACACCCAATACATCAATGATGATATTTATCACGATGAACACCAAGGTAATCCAGATGATATAGCCTTGCATCAATACATAATCGCGAGCCATAATACCCTGCACCATCATGTAGCCGATTCCTTTAATGGAGAATACCGTTTCAATAACGGCAGAACCCCCAAGCATGGCCCCCATGGTTACGCCCATCATAGGCAACAACATAAGTCCCACATGAGGGAATATGTAACGGGTGTAGACCATCCATTCTGGCAAGCCCAATGCTCGCGCCCCCTGTACAAAGGGCTGTCGCGACACTTCTAAAATAGCATTGCGCAATCGACGAATGTAGAGACCACATATCCATAAAGCAAGGGTTACCGCGGGCAATACATAGGCAGAAAAGCCATTGGTATTCGTTATCGACACTAGCTGTAATTTAACACCAAATAAGTACAGTAATAATAAACCGACCCAGAACCCAGGGATTGCTAATGCTAGAAATGTAACGAGACGAACCCCATGATCAATCCATGAGTCTTGATACTTTGCAGATAACATACCGAGCGGTGTGGTCACCACTATCCCCATAACAAGAGCTAAGGATACTAGCCCCAAGGTATTAGGCAAGGCGCCACCAAGAATGGTCGCCACTGGTAAAGCGTACAGAATGGACTCACCGAAGTCCCCTTGTACAATTTGACCTAACCAACGTAGGTATTGCTGCCACCAAGGGTCATTGAGACCTAACTGCTCTCGTATCTGTGCAACTACAACTGGATTTGGTGTAGCCCCTACAAGATTAAACTTCATCGACACGGGATCAATAGGAGATAATTTTATCAATACAAATGTACCGATGGTAACAACAAATAAAATACCTACAATACTCACCAAACGCTGTAGTATTAATCGATACAATACATCACCTGCCTTCTTTATCACAAAATAGCTATATTTATATTCTATCAATGTAATACTTAGATAGATATACCCACATGGGTATTTAGAATCATTATCATTATGAAAGTTTTGCATACCAACAAAAACGGCCCCTCATATGAGGAGCCGTTCTATATAAAACCCTTACAGTGTCCATGCGAGTGCTTCACCACAACTCGCATGCCTATCCCATTAGGCCTGGACTTGTATATTATTTTGTATATTATTTTGTATGTTGTTTTGGAGCTACTGTATTAGCAACAATCGCTTTAGCCATGTCACGAGTTACAGGGCGTTCAAAGTACATCCCATGAGTTTGGCCGTCTTTGGTCCAACCTATGAGATATACCATTTTATTGCCACCTTTGAAAATAACCTTTGTGCCGTTTACTTTTTCATTAGCTGTTACACGAAAATCGCTATAATCGCCGCTAATATCTTCTTTTATTTCATTAGATACGCGATACACGATGCGTTTGCCTGCAGCCTGATTACGAGTAGCATCTTCACCAGGTTGGTAAACATAAACCACTTGCAATACATCCTTATCAATAGTACTTACAGATTCAATGTTATAACCTACAGGTAATACCTTAGGCATTTGAGGTGTAATATTCATATATTTAGCCGCTTCATCTACAGTAGAAAACTCATGAAACGGGCTTGGCATGCCAACCATTGGCGCTTCTTGTTGAGCTACCACAGATTTAGGTTGATTCGGTTTTACATCAACAGTACCTTGAGCACCCGCAACAGTATAAGAACCTACACAAGCACAAGCAACAGCCATCAATACAAATTTCTTCAACATGATTATAATCTCCGCTCTTTTACATATACATCTGTACAAACACAACACATGTATTAAGAATATTATAATTTATAAATATATTTTACAAAATATTCTTTATCAAAACTTATTTTATAATTATACCCTAAATGATAGGGAATTTCAAGTAGTTATTTTTGATATAAAATCCTGAGTTCTATATTAGCTACTATACAAACATATATTCAAAATAGATGCTAAGACGCTCATCAGGAGTATCTATGTTTATATATAATCCATCCCTATCTACTATTTGGCAGCAGCTAGGTAATTAAATTTTGGCCCGCTGAGCTTAAACTCAAAGCTAGTTAAATCCACCTCGCCAACACATGCATCGCTATCATAAAGGGTGAGCAAAAAATCTGCGGTCTGTTCACTGCTATGATACTTTTCAAATGAAGCATCGTAATCAAATCCGCTTTTACCTGAAGCTACATCGCAGAACTCGCTTTTAGTAGCAGCAGGCGCTAAGATTTTAGCCTGCATTTTAGCATCTACATCCTGTGCAAGCTCATGATATAAGCCCTCTGTGAAGGCACTTACAAAAAATTTTGTGCCACAATATGGTACTACTCCGGGCGCTAAAAAATATCCACCCACGGAGGAAACATTTATCAACTGTGTTTGTTTACATTTATAATCTCGCACGAATAAACTGGAAAGTATCGCAAGTGCAGTTACATTTAAATCTATCATTTTTACCATTTTTTGAATATCATGATTGCCCATGAATCCAAAATCACCAAAGCCTGCATTATTAATAAGTGCCTTTAACTCATAGCTTTTAAGGTCATCCCAAAGCGCTAAAACGTTTTCGCTACGCGAGAGATCACAAGGTTTTACAATAACGTCTGAATCAGGCGAAATGTTAGCAATCTCGCCTTTCAAATTTTCTAATAATTCTGCTCTACGTGCAATAACGATCAAATTTTCTCCACGGCGTGCAAAAGCTTTTGCCGTAGCTGCTCCTATGCCTGAACTTGCTCCCGTAACAACGATATACTTTTTCATTTTTTATGCCTTTCCTTTATAAATAAGAGTATCCGGCTTTATTGCACTTGCTTTGCCTCCTTAGTTAACATACGAGACCTTTACTCAGCTTCACATTAAATCATAGGATGTCTTATTTCTTATGCACCATAAACCCAGCTGCTTGTTGGTTAGCCATGATTGTGACATCAGAGATTTGTAAGCGTTTAGGTTGGTTTGTTACGTATAGTACAACATCCGCCACATCCTCAGGTTGGATCGCATCAATGCCGGCATAGACAGCTTTAGCTCTTTCCGCATCACCGTGAAAGCGAACTTCACTAAATGGAGTCTCTACAATGCCCGGTTGAATAGTTGTGACCTTAATATCTGTAGCAATCGTATCCATCCGAATACCATCGCTCAACATCTTAACAGCCGCCTTTGTAGCACAGTAAACAGCGCCACCTGGATATGCGTAAATACCAGCCGTAGAGCCCATATTCACGATATGGCCTGCATTTTTACCAATCATATAAGGTAGTACAGCTTTTGTTACATATAAAAGACCTTTCACATTCGTATCGATCATAGTCACTGCATCATCGACAGTACTATCTTGGAAAGGATCTAAACCTTGTGCAAGACCTGCGTTATTTACGAGGATATCAACGCCACCAAAAGCCTCAATTGCTGCTGAAACCTTGCTTTCAACATCCTCACGACTACGCACATCAAGAACCAAAGTCTCAACGCGCACGCCATACTCCTTAGATAAACGAGCCTGTACCTCAGCTAACACCTCAGAGCGACGTCCAGAAATCAAAACATTATCACCATACTTTGCATACGCCTCGGCAATACAAAGACCAATACCAGACGTTGCACCAGTAACAAAAACATTACGAGCCATAAAAACCTCCTTATCAATCCGAACTATATCTATACCCTAATTATACCACTTTAATATATAATGGACTCTAAGCCACCATCCTATACTAATAAAAATGATATGTCGGAGCATTTGTTTATAATACGCTAATACTTGAGCTCTACAACAGCAGTAAGCCAAATAGGGATACCTATTCGAAGCCGCCTTGGGCGCATTTCCCTTCTCTCTAAAATGATATGTCGGCGCAGGTGGTATTTAAAAGAACACATAAAGTGGCATATGGATTAAGGAATATGATAATAAAAAGAGGATACCCTTTCTGAAACCGACTTAGCTCGCTTTGGAGGCTTTCGGGAAGGGTATCCTCTTTCCTTATTGTATTACAATTCTAATGCCACTTTATGCACATCTTTTATTTCAAATGCGCCAACATATCATTTAAAACTTCCATGCAATCCCCCACTATCCCATAGTTAGCGTGTTGGAAAATTTCTGCATTTGGATCGTTGTTGATAGCCACGATTGTGTCAGCACCAGAGATACCGCTCACGTGTTGAATAGCACCAGAGATACCGAATGCCAAGTATAGTTTAGGGCTTACAGTTTTACCTGTTTGGCCTACTTGGTATGGCAATTCTATCCAGCCCTTTTCTACAAGGGGACGTGTAGCACCTACAACACCGCCGATAGCATCGGCAAGTTCGTAGAGCTTATCGAAGTTCTCCTTAGAACCCATACCGCGGCCGCCGGCTACGATGATATCTGCTTCTTGGATGTTGTAACCATCTTTGCTGAACGGAATGAAGTCAAGGCGCTTCATGCGAATATCTTCAGGTTTAAGGTCAAATTGTTCAATTTGAATACGGCCCCAGCTATCTGCAATGCGGTCCGGCTTTTTAAATACATTAGGACGGACAGAGCCCATTTGTGGACGATGATTTGGAGAAATAATTTCAGCTAAAATATTGCCACCCAAGGCAGGACGCGTCCATTCTACAAGGCCTTCTGTAGTATCTACCGTCAAAATGGTACAGTCAGCTACGACACCATTTTTCATGCGACCTGACATGCGAGGTGCCAAGTCACGGCCATTATTCGTAGCGCCAATCAAAAGGATATTAGGCTTATGGTCTTCAAAGAAATCTGTCAAAACCTTTGTATAGCCGTCTGTTGTATAGTATTTTAAAAGAGGGCTTTCAAAAACGTGAACAATATCGGCACCATGTGCCACAAGTTCCTCCGCCTCGGATTGAACATTCTCACCAAGAAGCATAACTTGAACGAGTTGGCCCAATTCCTTAGCGATTCGACGAGCTTGACCGATAAGTTCGTACGTAACCGGATGCACTACGTCATCGATGGTATCGGCTACGACAAAGACATCTCTATATTCATCAAAATTTGTCACTCCCATTATCGATCACCTCCTTTGGAACCTTCTCCACCTTTAACGGCCGCTAAAGCCTTAAACTCACTAGAGGATACACTTTCAACAGTGGCAGCCCGCTGCACAGGATCTTTTACATCCACGCCCTCATCGTTGTTATCTACAGGCTCATCCACAGGTTCTTCGCTAGGCACCAATAGATGAGAAAACTTTTCTGGCTTGATATTATAGGCCAATTCAAGAACCTTTTTAGCCCCTTCTTCCACGGATGAAAGCATTTCTACCTTGCCCCGAAGCGGTGGTTGATATACCTTACGAACGCGCGTAGGAGAGCCATTGAGACCAATACGGCTTTCATCAATATTAGGCATATCACGCAATGTAATATGGGAAATTTCATAACGTTTCGCGTAAATAGAGCTCCAAAGCCCTGGTTGACGAGGCTCATTGAGTTCAGCCGTAGCTGTTACCAATAATGGTAATGGAGCCTCAATCACTTCATAACCATTTTCATGCTCTCGTTTCACAATCGCCTTTTGAGCCGCCTGATCTACGGTCAACTCACAAGCATACGTAGCTTGCGCCATGCCTAGTTCCTCCGCAATTTGAGGACCTACTTGCGCCGTATCCCCATCGATAGCCTGCTTGCCGCAGAAAATCATTTGGAACTCGCGATTCATGGTACGTTGAATATGACGAATGGCAGAGGCAATCGTATAGCTTGTAGCCAATGTATCAGCACCGCCGAAAGCACGGTCTGTAATAAGCACCGCATCATCTGCACCGAGGGATAAACACTCGCGAAGTGCCGCCTCAGCTTGAGGAGGCCCCATAGTGACAACGGTTACACGACTACCTTCATATTGGTCTTTTACCGCAAGAGCTGCCTCTAACGCATGCATATCGTAAGGGTTTACAATACTAGGCAGACCTGTGCGGATGAGATTATTCGTTTCCGGATCCAGCTTAATCTCAGATGTATCTGGAACCTGTTTGATACATACTAATAACTCCATACACTCACCCCTGTCTAAATTCTACGCCCTTAGCGTTACGCGGATATTTCCAAGTTTTTACGATTGTTTCGCCACAAAGAACACGGCAGGTGCCGCACTCAAGACACCCAGCGAAATCAAAGGCTAAATCACCATTTTCTTGTAATGTATATAGACCGGCAGGACAGCCATTTACGAGTTTCATTTTCTCTTCCAAGCTAAAGCCAGCGCCATCCACAATAATATGAGGAGACGTTTCATCTACATAGTATTTATTGGCGCCCAAGCGCTCTTCTAGTTTCATAGGGAACGCACCCCTTTCCAAGCATCACGAATCAAGGTAACTAAACCAACGTCACTTACACTACCCATCAATTTCTTCATCATTGGTACTGCACCATCACCATTTACAGTGAATACATCGCGCATCACATGATTCACAAGAGCTGGATACTCTTTGAATATGCGAGGATTTGATGCGAGGAAGGCAGGCATATTTTTATAAAGCTTCATGTCCTTATATAACCAAGAATTCTTGATTTGACGTTCATACAATTTAGCAACGCGCTCCATGTTTTCATCGCGCAATGCTACGTTAACCGCATCGGCTGCACACATGCCAGATTCGATGGCAAGGTCCATCCCACGAATGGTATACCCCAAGTTCATACACATACGCGCCGCATCACCAACGATAACATACCCATTACCGCCCAATGTAGGCAGAGCTTTAAAGCCGCCTTCTGGCACGAGATGCGCACTATGCTCCTTCAATTGACCATTTTTCAATAATGGTGCAATTCTTGGATGGCTTGTGAAAGCTAGTAGCATTTCATCTACCGATTTATTTGCTTTACCGATATCTTCAAGGCCTACAACCATACCTACGGAAAGGCTGTCTTTATTCGTATAAATAAAGCCACCGCCCAATAAGCCATCGGTCATATCGCCCAAAGTAAGCCACGCCATCCCCTCATCGCCAGATAGCATGAGACGATTTTCAAGATCCTCTTTTTTGAGTTTATATACTTCTTTCACCCCTACAGCCATTGTTTTTGGATCTGTAGGACCTGTAAGACCAGCTTCTTCCAATAATAATGTATTAGAACCTTCTGCGATGATAACTAGTTTTGCATATACTTCGTCATCGTGACAGCGAACCCCTATTACACGGCGACGTTTTCCTTCACCTTCGGTAATAAGCTCAGTTACCTGTACATTAGACACGAGGAGAGCCCCTTTTTTCTCCGCCTCTTCTGCTAACCATTTATCAAATTTAGCACGCAATACTACGTAGGATTCTTCATTAGGTTCACCATCTTGGTAACTATACTCGATAGTGGTCATTTCATTGCCTGTACCAATAGAAATACGCTCTTTTGTCACCTTTCGTTCCAACGGCGCACGGTCTCTAAAGTCCGGAACAAGACGTTCCAAAGAATGTGTATAAATGCGTCCCCCCATCATGTTTTTAGCGCCTGGTGCGGTACCGCGTTCGATGAGTAAAACTTTTACCCTCTGCTCCGCAAGGCGTAATGCCGCCGCAGAACCTGCTGGCCCTGCGCCAACAACGATAACATCAAATGTTTCATTGCGATCAATTGCCATATACTCAGCTCCTTTAAATGAAAGCTTAGACTTACATAAGTTCATATAGTATATATATTTCTCTATTTAGAACCAAAATACCTTTAAAAATTATCACAGAAAGATGAATATATTCTATATTTTTCAGAAATATATTATAAAAGTCTATACATGTTGTATATATACTCATTATATATTAATACTAATGTATACTTTCTGTTCTAGATGAGTGCAATAAAATTCATCAATTCGTGAATTTTATAAGTAAGTCTAGCTTTCACGGTAAAAGTAGCGTATGATAAAGGTAGCAAAAACCCTATACGGAGCAAGACGCGTATAATACGACCGCATAATGCAAGTCCACGGTCAAGGTTGGGAACTCGTTATTTTTTAATTAAGAGGAGGCCCTATGGACCCGTTAAAAATCTTGAAAGCATTATCAAATCCGCATCGGTTAGATATTATATTGTGGCTAAAACGCCCAGAGAAAGAATTCGGTGTACAAGTACACTCTAACACTCTTATCGATTTCCCTCATAGTGTGAGCGTTAAGAGTATCCAAAAGCGCTGCGGTGTATCGCAATCTTCTATTTCTACATTTATGAGCATCTTAGAGAATGCTGAACTTGTGGAATCGCGCAAAATCGACCAATATACCTATTTTCGTCGCAACGAAGAGGTTATTCACGAATTTGGCGAATGGTACAACAAAGAAGTATCCATACAGTCTGACGAAATTGACAAATTATTAGAAACGGTTATCTTAGAAGACACATCATATCCATCAATTGATGAAAGCTCCATACCTAGCGAGCAACTGGCAGTCGAAATACGTACTAAGGGACCGCAGCATGATGAAGAAAGTAAATAAAAGCCCTTCCCTACTTACCATATCTAGGGAAAAACGAAAAGAGCTATAATATTCAAAATTATAGCTCTTTTTTATGTGATACTATACCACTTATAGTATATATACAACTCATAACGTAAAAAGAGTGCCTTCCCATTTGGGAGGGCACTCTTTACTTTTATACATTTCGTTGTGCTTCGTAAGCTCTGAATAGTTTAGATAATAATTCAGGAGCCAAACGCAATAAATCTGGGTTTTCACAGAAAGACACACGCAATTGTGTTTTACCAGGGTTGTTATCGCCATTTTTACCGCTATAGAAACCATTGAGCGGTGCCATGAGAAGTGTATATTCCTTGCCGTCATCAAGGCTTACTGCACCGTGTTCGGCACACCAAGAAGCAAATTCTACACCATCAAAGCCAGGTTTTGCAACCTTTCTCACGTCGATTACAAAGTAAATAGACGCTTCAGGGCGAGACACGATAAAGTCCGGTTCTGCCTCTTTAAAACCTTTGTGGAGTTCAAAGATCATTTGACGATAGTAGTCGCGTTGTTGCTCATACCAGTTGTGCAATTGCGCATAGGACTCATGTTTCAAAGCACCAAAAATATATTGGCCCAATGTATTAGCGCTGAGGTTTGCCGTATATTCCGCAACAGATTTTTCATAACATAATTTATTATCCGTAATGATGGCTCCAATGCGAAGTCCACAAGCATTCCAAACCTTACTTGCCGTTTCAAGACTGATACGACGGCCTTCAATGCCAGGCACATCTTTATCGGTTAAGGCCCAAATGCTAGATGTTTCTTTCCCTTTTTCATAAGCTAATTCACGGTACGCTTCGTCAGAGATGATCCATAAATTATGTTTAACGCACAATTTAGTATATTCAATAAGCGTTTCTTTGCTAAATAATTGACCTGTAGGATTATCATAAGGAATGATAAGCAACGCCCCAGGTTTTGTCTCGATAATACGTTGTTCGACAGTCTCTACAGAGGGCAATTCGAACTCACCATTTTCATTGAGCTCCCGTTCTACAGTAACCGTTTTACGACCAATGCGAAGACCTACTGCATCATAGTTTGTATAAGAAGGATTGAACATCAAAAGAGGACGTTCTTCTTCGCCAGCACCACCACATACGCCGAGCATGATAATTTCCATCGCCATGGATGCACCGTCTGTTACAAGTACATCAAGCCCTGTTGTATCAAAGCCTTGGCTGCGCAAAATGTGGAGAAACGCTTCTCGACACTCATCAGTGCCCGTAGTTGGTACATATGGCACAATCCCATTATGGAACGGGCTATTGACACCGCCCAAATCAAACAACCTACGCTGCATGGCGGGATGCATAGGACGCATTACATTGCCAATAGAACCATTCACCAAGATAGGCGGGTTCTTACGTTCCAAGAATTTAATTTGTCCTAGGCGAATGCCAGACGGCTTCCGAGCCATCATATACGGCGATAATTCTGGTTGTTTCATTTCGATCCAACTCCTCTAAAAATCAACCTTCTCCATTGGAAGGTTTTGATAACTGTGAAAGTAACAAAACACTTACTATACAAGCAAATATACAAGTACATCACAAAACATAAACTATGAATACCTATAGATAGATACATAATATTATAGAGCTTTTACTATAGAAAATCTATAGTTTTATAATATATACTTATTTACCTATGCTTAATTTATTGGTTATTGAAAATAACTCTCATGGTACTTAGTGCGGTCTCAATATACCATCAAAAACTATAATAAAAATGAAAGAGCCCCATGAGAGGCTCTTTCACCATGATATAGATTACATTTTGAAACTATACAAATAACTATGATGTAATTGTCAATTATTAGTATAGCTTTATAATCGAACCATTGCAGTAGTTGCATCTATTAGCCATTGTAGTAGTTATACCCATTAGATAGTCACTTCTACACCTAGACGGAAGTTGCGACCTTGACCTGGCCACCAGTCACCAGGGTTGCCCCAACGAACGCTAGATTGTTCTGCATAGTATGTATCAAAGATATTGTTGATACGACCAAATATAGTAACATTTTCGCGTACCCGATAGTTAGCGCTGATATCAGCCAACCAGTACGTTTTACGAGGGAATACATTATCTGCAGGGCCAGGACGGTTGATGATACCGCGGATATCCAAATGAGCATCCCATTTAGCATCGTTGTAATCAAGGCCTGCATTAACAGCATGTTTTGGTACATACCCATCGCGATTTGCTTTGCGAGTTGGTGTCGCATCAATATGAGTATACGTATAGCCAAGGCGTGCGGACAAGTGGTTCGTCAATTGTTTGCGCACATCAGCATTGATGCCTCGAGCTTTTTCAGTGTCAAAATTGCGATATTGACCTGTAAAGTTTGCTGGATCAGTCATAACCCAACCGATTTTATCCTTCGTACTACGGCTGAAGAAGCTAAGATTACTATTCCATGTTTTACCGAATTTGTGGTGTACACCTAAATCAAATTCATGACCTGTTTCAGGTTTCAAGTTGCGGTTGCCATTGAAGCCATCAAATAATTGGTACGGTGTAGGTGCCAAGAAGTACTCTTTATACGCAGCATACACATTTGTCTTCTCATTTACATCATAGCCGAGACTGATGGATGGAGATGTATGCGTACCGAAGGAGGAATGATGGTCAACGCGGATACCAGGTGTTACAGTCCACTTAGGAGCAAATTTCCATTCATCTTGAATGAAGTAAGATGTATTCGTAAGCTTCACGCCGCCCATATTAAGCACCTTATCTTGTCTCCAATCAAAGCCGCCTACTACAGTATGGTCTTTTGCTTTATACGTAACTTGATCCCCAATACCACGAGTCTTCACATCCGTTAAGTACCCATCGTATGTTGTTTTATAATGATTGTTCATCAAGTATAATTGATGGCTCCAACGATTGCTGATTTTGTTCTTCCAAATCGCGCGTAAGGAATCATTCGCTTCATTACCATAACGAATATGGTTGAGGGCACCCAAATGGTCGGAATACATTACATCACCACGATATGTATCGTAAGATATTTTTACATCGTTCTTATCATTGATTTTATTGCCCACCATGAAAGATGCAGTGTGGCTATTGCCATGTTGCGGAACGCGCACGCCATGACCATCTTTATAGGAACCAATAATATCTTTTTGTACGCCTACACGCCAATACCAATCATTTTGGCTACCTTCGTTGGTAATTGCGTATTGCTCTAAATCATTGCTGCCACCCATCACGCGAAGCTTAGTTTGTACACCTTGCTCAGGTTTTGCAGTGATTACATTTACTACACCACCGATGGCGCCGGAACCATACAATGTAGAACCTGCACCACGTTGGACTTCAATGCGATCAATACTGGACATATCTTTCAAAATAGTCATCGGCGGATTCACACCTGCTGCGCCCATATTGATGCCGTCTACCAAATACAATACTTGGTCAGACCCATTGATGCGGAATGCATTGGAGTTCGTGTAACCTACGCCACCACCATACGTATTAATATCTACGCCCGGTACGATGTTCAAGGCTTCGTTCATATTCGTAGCATGGCGCTCACGAATATCGTCACCTGTTACTACGCCTACACTAGCTGGCACTTCTGAAAGCTGTTGTTCACTACGAGTCGCCGTAACAACAATGGTATGCGCTTCTTTCGCATCACCAGCATCAACAGCTAATACACTAGGTGCACTCAATGTGCTACCAAATACGAGAGCTAACCCTACGTACATGGATAATCGTTGCATTCTTGATACTTTCATAAAAACCTCCACACACACTAAATCACTTGTCATATATATTTTGTGCCATAGAAACCATTGCACGAGTCATAAATTGAGAATAACTCATGACCTGCGAGGAATCTACGAGGAACACACGACGATTGGCGATGGCCTTAACCCCCTGCAAAGCAGGGTCAGAATAGAGTTGTTCTGCCGTTGCTGGCGTAGTGCCATCCGAGGTATAAGCTACCGATGGGATGATGATAATGTCTGGATTCGCTTTAATTAAATCCTCTCGCGTCCCATTATCAAAAGGCCCCAAGCCTAATTGGGCGGCCGCATTGGTAACCTTCAGATATTTAGTCATATCATCAAAGGTTGACCCTTTGCCACCGGTTAAACCAAATTGCGTATAAAATGCTACTACAGGGCGTTCACCGGTATGTTTATTTGCTAACTCTTCGACAGTTTTCAAATCTGCATCCATGCTAGCAATCATCTTTTCATCCGAAGCGTGTAAGAGTCCTGCAATTTCATGGATAACTGCTTTTGCTTCTTCTACCGTAGTCGGAGTCTTATAGACGTAAACGGGAATCTGCATATTCCGCATTTCCCCAATTGCATCTGGAGATATCCAGTTTGGAACTAATACTAAATCAGGTTGTACTGAAAGCATGGATTCAGCAGTTGCTTTCACATGCGTCCCCACCTTGGCAGACTCGTCAGGCACATTGTTAGGCACGGTACCAACGGCTGCTACTCGGCTCGGATTAACCAAAGATAACACTATATCCTCTGTACTGGCAGCAATAGGGACGATTCGCTTCGGCTCACTAGGCACCGTAACAGTTACACCAGTGCCATCCGTAACTTGATGTGTCGTGCCCGTAGTCCCCGTCTGCGTAGGACCACAACCGACCACTAGAAGTACCATCATTACTATGGTACATATAATAGATATTCTGTGCTTCATACTAACGACCTTCTATAACCCCTTCCATGGAAATAAATAATGATTGCAAATCCTGTAATATTTCAGGCGATGCATTCCAATAGCCACGTTGAGAAGCCTCTAGCAAGGTTTCTGTAATGCGCTGTAAGGCCCAAGGATTTACATTGCGCATCCAGTCTTGTACTGTCTTGTCTAAAGCATACTTATTAGCATACCCTTCATAGACCCAGTCTGGTACGACATCACTCGTAGCATCCCAACCAAAGGTATGGGATACGACATTCGACATATCCGATGCCCCTTTGTAGCCATGTTTCATCATGGCTTGAATAAATTTAGGGTTCTGCGTTTCCCCTTGCACGACGCGGCGAATTTCGTCACCTAAGGGCCTCATCACAACACGACTGCGGTCTGAGCTATCCCCCACATAGGCGCGCGGCGCACTGCCCTTTGCGGTGCGCACCGCCGCAATGAGACCACCGTGATAACTATAATAATCGTCGGCACTCATAATATGGGTTTCTCGATTATCTTCGTTCTTAATGGTCACATCCATCGTGGTTAATCGACGTTGGAATAGCCTCATGTCCTGAGGAATGTCCTTGTGCAGGTGAAAGCTACTCCACTTGCTATAAACTTGAGCAATATCTTGTAAAGACTCCCAGTTTTTGCCTTCAATCAAGGCACCTACACCCGTGCCATAAGCTTGGGGCGGATCGCCAAAGATGCGGAGTCTAGCCTTTTTAGTAGCCAATAGAGGGTCCTCACCTTGCTCAACGAGCCAGTCTACATCATCGTGAATATGCTTTTTCACGTAGTTGTCTTCCAACGACTCATCTAATTCTGCCACCATTTCAACGGCTTTGTCGAGCCAGTCGATAGCAGTAGGCATCATATCTCGAATGAGGCCACTGATGCGGCCCATCACATCGATGCGAGGGCGCTGCAATTCCTCTAAAGGAATCACTTCTAAACCTGACACGCGACCGCCCGATTGCCATTTAGGTCGAACTCCTAACAAGTAAAGGAACTCACCCAAGCACTGACCATGACTTCTAGAATTGCTCGTAGCCCATAGGATGATGCCAATCGTCTCAGGATACCGTTGTTCATTCAAAATATAATCAGCGATAACTTGATCTGCTAACTCTATGCCTAATTGATAGGCTATCTTCGTCGGTAAAGCTCTTTCATCTAAACCATAGAAGTTACGCCCCGTAGGCAGTACGTCGACTTGACCGCTCGAGGGGGCTCCACCTGGACCGGGCTCTACATATCTGCCCTGTAAGGCATTTGAAATAGAGGTTAGCTCGTTCTTGGTGTCACCTAATTTTGGAATATACTCTCGAACGATCGCATTCGCCAAAGGTTCTAACCGTTCGGGCACTGTATAATCTGGTATATTGATCACATGCCTTACAAAGCTACGCAATTCATTCCAAATTCGATCTATGGTAACACTATATCGTATACCATCTGAATGAATTTCGCCAGCATGTTCCGCCATATAAGACCAATCATAACCTAATTCTTCTGCGATGGTGGCAAGGCCTGACGCGATTTCACCTTGAGGAGTGCTTACAATAGCAGTAATAAACTCTTCTAATGCTTCCCCTTCAGGACCTTGCCCCAAGATGTGCAAACCATTGCGCATCTGCATATGTTTCAAGTCGCTCAGCTTTTCGTGGACTTCTGTAATTATATCGTCCACCACCATAGTAGGCCCCTTTTCTTCATCGATAAGATGACAGACCAGGGCCTTTTCGCGAATCACTTCGCCTATGTCAGCTACACTCTCAGGATGCTCCTGTTCAAAATGACTATGCTCATCTAGTAAAGCTTCTAGCTCTTCAAATTCATCGTAGAGCCCCGCCGTTGTCATCGGTGGCGATAAGTGGCCCACTAAACAGGCTGAACTACGCCGCTTAGCCTGTATGCCTTCCCCAATGATGGTTGTCCAGTACGAGTAGATATTCGGCAAACTAGAAATACCGATTTCAGGATAACAGCTAGCACTGAGACCAGCCCCCTTACCTGGTAGCCATTCTAAGGAGCCATGTGTGCCTACATGAATGACCGCATCAGCTTGAAAGACATTCCGAACCCAGTGGTAAAAGGCCAAATATTGATGCGGTGGAGGTAAACAAGGATCGTGATAAATGGCAGATACATTCTCCCCGAACCCGCGCGGTGGTTGCACCGTAATCCACAGATTGCCATTGGAAAAACCTGGTATGATGACTTCATCATCGTAGACAAATACATCTCCTGGTGCCTCTCCCCAAGATGTAACCATAGCTTGTTGCGTATCTGCTGGCAGTGTTTCAAAGTATGCTTTGTAATCCTTACTGCTCAAGCGACCTTCAGCCGAAGCTAGCAACTCATCGGTAAGCATGGAGCGGTCGTTTGTCATGTGGGATGTAACACTGTCCATTAAATCTGCACTCGTATCAGGCACAGAATCTATCGTATAACCTTCCTCTTTCATCTGTTCTAATAATCGTAGCACCGACTCAGGTGTATCAAGGCCTGCTGCAGAACCAATATTAGAATTCTTAGGCGGATAGTTATGTAAAACAATGGCTATCTTTCGCTCAGATACAGGAATATGGTGCAGCTTAGACCATTTAATAGCTCGCTGAACGACGGCCGCAATGCGCTCTTTCACGGGTAAATACACATAGTGACCACACTCATCAAAGGTCTGACAGGCCACTACACCGCCTTGAATAACACCATCTAACTCAGGCTGTGATATGGATAAATTCACATCTAACGGCGTAACTCCTTGTGGATTCTCAGCCCAAGATTTCTCATCCATGTATATGGTATACCCTTGAACGATAGGTACGTCCTGTAATTTTAACTCCTCCAAGGTTTGAGCCCCTAAGGACTGGAAGGAGAATTTACAAGTATTGATAAGCACGTCAAAGGGGAATATATCCTTCCCAAAAAGATGGTTCATGGACAATTTCATATTCGGAATGCCTACGCGAGGATTCGAACCGTATTGCCCATAAAAAATAATCGGATTGTACTGATGTTTATAAATTTCTTCAAATAAGGCCTGTTGATAATAAATATCCCCCATAATCCACTCGTCACGGTAAAAGTACACCGCGATGGACGGCCAATCAGGGTTTCCTTCGGCATCCATAAACTCATCATAGGTCTCATAGATATTGCCTGCTCGCCCCATAATGGCTTGCCACGGAATTCGGTCAGGTGCTTCCCATTCAGAAATTGGTTTTGTACTGAAAGCGCCGTTAATGAGCCGCACATAGTTCATGATGCCACTAGTACGACGATAACTTTCAAGACGAATCCGTTTATCCTCATCTATATTACGATACAGAATATCCGTTTTCTTAGGTTCTACCACATCGATCCAGTATTTTGGATGATGCGCATATAGCCATCGTTCAAGGCGTTCTAAGAATGGCGAGTCTAAGCCAACCCCCATGTTTGTTACGAGTACTACATCGGCAGCATGAAGGCGACTTTCAAAATCACCGTCCCAGAGAGGAGACTTTTTCATATTGCAAATATCCACCTCACCTTGTATCAATTCAGGGTAGGTAGCAACGGCCTTTTCTATATATTGGATTTGTTTTCCTAAGTTAGAAATATACATGAGTCGACTCATGATCTACCTCCGAGACACTCGCAAAATACGATCTGCAGTAATAGTATCCATGGCATAATAACTGCCATTCATCAATTTACATAATTCCTTAGCCAATCCAAGTTTGATAAAGCCCGTTTCCGTATCGATAACGATACAATCTACAGGCAAAGTACCAAGGATACGAGCCCATTGCTTGGACTCCGCTACAGGGTCCTCAGAATCACCCGACGTAGCTCGACCATCGGTGATATATATAATCTGAATTCGTTCCGCCCGATGGGCACGCAACAATCTATCGCACATGGTATAGGCCATCCGTAAACCGTGAGCTAACGGCGTTTTACCGCCTGTAGGCATAGAGGCTAACAATCGCTCTGCTCGCTCAACGCTGCGCGTAAAAGGCAATAACACCTCTGCCGACTCCTTGCGGAACGCAATGAGCCCTACCGAATCACGGTGGATATAGGAGTCTCGCAAGAGACTGAGAATAGCCGCTTTAGTGGCCTCCATGCGATGACGCGCCGCCATAGATCCACTGGCATCTACCACGAAAAGTTGATATGCACCAATGCGCTTTTCACGGGCTTTTCGGCGATAATCCTGAGGTTTTATCACTATAGCTAATCCCTTACCGCCTTGATGCTTTAATTGCTGGGACTGAGTAGATAGTTTTTCTTGTTCCATTTTAGTAGCAGCCCGCAATCGTTGGTAGGGTGCTGCTGCACGCAATGTATCGACTAGCGCTAAGTCCTCTAGCGCATGTTCATCTTGGTAAGCTCGAATCATACGCCCTCTAGTGTCCTTTGTTTTGGTCATGAGGCGACGACCTGAGCCCTTGCGATACTGACGGTCTACTGTTTTAGAGGATTCTAGTTTCCATTGGAATAATTGGTTAGCTATACGGGCAACCGTATCGGGCAAACATAAAGAGGATAAGCGTTGTGAGTCGTCTCCACCTACGTTCATAGCCTCGGAATCACTGGATTCCTTCTGTGTAGCATCTAAGTCGTTAGATTGATTAGAACCATCAGCTTCACTTGAATCGTCTTGCTGAGAAGATGCATCTTCTGCACTATTCATAGCAGAATGACTATCCCCATCATTAGCATTTAAATCGTTAGGACTTGCTTCATTCCCCATAGAATCATTTTGGTCCGCTTCATATTGTGCATCTTCATCAGTTTGATCCGATGCATGTTCGGCCCTATTTTCTAGTTGATTTCTATCCGTTTTACTATTTCCATTCTCCCCTTGTGAAGGCTGTGATGTGGTTGTGTCATCACGCTTCATCCGATGAGGCAGTACATAAAGAGCGGCCCGCTCTGCATGAATGGGCTTACAGTAAGACCCCCCCTCAAGAAGAGCTAGTGATTTCATAACTTGAAGCAATATAAACTCTGCACCGTAACCTACAGTACGAGCTTGGAGTGCATAGGAAATGGCTAATGAAATCATTGCATCAGGAACGGCAATAGATGAAATCCGCTTATGATCGATTAAACTGACTACATCCTTAGATGAGTGCTCTTCTGTTGAAGGTAACACAGTATCTGCACAAGAAATTCCATCTCGAGTTTGTTGTAATACCGCTACCCTAGATTCCAATGAAGCTAGTTCCATAGATACGTGTACGTCTACGAGTTCCCATTCCGCATCAGTTAAGGCTCTATCCTCATGGTTTATGGTCATAATCAACAAGATTTGGCGGCGTTTTGCCTCTGTTAATAAGGCATGACGCACTTCTGGGGATACCACATGACCATCATCGATGAGCCAGCATCGCGTATTATCGTCATCTAATAGACTAGAGGACATAACCATCTTGCCTTGCTCGAGAGAGGCTTCAAAATCGATGCTTTCTTGAAGTTGTGAGCTATCTATATAAACCGGTATAACACGATAGGGAATATGCCATGTATTGAGGCACTGACGAACCATAAAACTTTTACCGACACCAGTTCCCCCAGAAATGACAATGCTATGTATCTGGTCGTTTACAAGGCCTATTTTGAGAGCCTCTTGTACAGATGTTTCCATAGCTAGCCCTCGATTACCGCAGATACTGCTGTATCGATGCGGTCTTCGTCGTGACCTTGTTCTTCAAAAGGCAATCTCCGCATGCGATGTTTTAACGTCAATCTTGCGGCCACCTTAATGTCGTCATCTATGATTTGTGAGCGACCGTGAAAGGCTGCATGAGCGCGAGCGGTGTGCATCATCGTAATGTCTGGGCGATGTCCATCAACGCCAATGCCGATACTGATGCTCGCTATCTTAAGGAGAATATCATCAGATGGAATAATAGTTGGCAATAATTTGCGAGCTTGTAGCAGGCGCTCATGTAATGCTCGCTCCGATTCCTCATAAGACGCTATAAACGCTTCTGGAGCATCGCCAAATGCAAGACGTCGCTTAATCACCTCCATCCGCTGTGCTGGATCCTGTTCACCATAGACCATGACGGACAACCCAAAGCGATCTAATAGCTGAGGTCTGAGGTCCCCCTCTTCAGGGTTCATAGTTCCGACGAGGATAAAACGAGACGGATGAGAATGGCTTACCCCTTCCCGTTCTACGGTGTTTACACCCATAGCGGCCACGTCTAGCAAAATATCTACAATGTGGTCATCTAATAGATTCACCTCATCTACATAGAGGATATTTTGATGTGCTGCGTGTAAAATCCCTGGTTCAAAGGCTTTTACCCCCTCTTGCAAGGCCTTTTCTAAATTAATAGACCCTACAACGCGGTCTTCCGTAGCATTTATAGGTAATTCTACTACGGTCATCGCATCAGCCCCTGTTTCCATGGGAGGTAACAGGCTCGGCAATGCACGTACAGCCGTAGACTTTGCAGTGCCCTTTTCGCCCTCAATTAACACACCGCCGATGGACGGATTGATAGCATTCAGCAAAAGGGCCAATTTCATTTCATCTTGACCAACAATAGCAGTAAATGGATATGACATAAGCCTAACCTCGCTAGGAATAGCAATACAAATATATCAAGATAAACAGGAAATTTACTGACCTATACATAGGCACTTATATGTCTATTTCAGTTGAGGGTCAATTGACATCTCTCCACTAGTCTCTGTTTGTTTATAATCCTCAATATCCGTAGTTCCTTTTGGGAACACAAAGATACGTTGTTGTTTGAAATATGGATCGTCGTAAACTGCTGCAGACAAGTGGAAGGCAGCTTTTAAATTATCTGCAGTGAGCACCTCTCGCGGCGTTCCTACATCAACGATGCGACCATCGCTTATCAAGACGAGCTTAGTGCAATATTTGGCAGCTAATTCTAAGTCATGAACGACGATTAAAATCGTTTTGCCTTCGTCACATAATCTGCGCCCCTCATGAAAGATATCGTCAGCATATACTAGATCGAGAGCAGCCGTCGGCTCATCTAGTAATAGGACCTCTGTTTGTTGTGCCAAAGCCTTTGCTAAGAATACCCGTTGTCGTTCACCACCACTCAAAGATTGTACAGAACGATTCCGCAGATGATAAACGCCTACCTCTTTCATAGCCTGTTCAACGATAACTTTATCTTCAGGGCCTTCTTGTTCCCACCATTTCAAATAAGGATAACGAGCGGTCATCACAATATCGATGGCTTCATAATCGAAGGAAACATTAACGGACTGCTGCATATACGCCACATAATGAGCGATTTCCTTGTCGCTCAAAGAAGCGATACTTTTACCATCCCAGAAAATATCTCCACCAGATGTAGGATAAAGTCCACGCAATGCTTTTAACAACGTTGTTTTACCAGAGCCATTAGGGCCGATAATGCCTACGAACTCGCCCCGGTCAATAGCAAAGGATGCCTCTTTTACAATGGTTGTGTCTCCTAATGTGACAGATAGAGATTGAACATCTAGTTTCATTAGGCCCCTCCTTTACGACGCAAGCGATGAAGTAAATATAGAAAATACGGTGCCCCTAATAGAGCTGTCATGATACCTACGCGAATCTCAACTGGCTGAGCAATAATGCGACCTAATGTATCACAGAATACGAGGAATAATGCGCCTCCAACGGCCGCCATAGGCAATAGTATTCGATGATCTGGCCCTACTAAGATACGCACAATATGTGGTACCACAAGACCTACAAAGCCAATGGAACCACTGACGCACACCGCAGTAGCAGTAACGACAGATGCCAAAAACAGGAATAGCATGCGATACACCATAACAGGCAAACCCAAGGCACGCGCCTCTGTATCGCCGAGAACGAGTACATTCAGGTGACGACCGAGCATCATTAATATAACGCTGCCCGTCATGATAGGCCCTACAGCAAGCAGAACGTGGTCCCAACGACGGAAATCAAGTCCACCCACCATCCAAAATAGGAATTCACGCAAGCGGTATTCATTAATCATCGTCAAGATGCCCGATGTGAAAGCACCGAGTAGCATACTAACAGCAACCCCTGCTAGCAATAATGTAGTCGTGTCGAGCTTGTTATTACGCCATGTTAACAATATAGTAATCCCAACGGATACAAAGGCTCCGACAAAGGCAAAAGCAGGCATGTAAAACATACCGAGAGATGTCACGCCAAGAGCAATGGCAATAACCGCACCGAGAGATGCCCCTGCGGATACGCCCATAATACCTGGATCAGCCAACGGATTCGAGAATACCCCTTGCATAACGGCACCAGCCAGTGCCAAGGCGCCTCCTACAAGAAGTCCGATGATAAGGCGCGGCATGCGGATAAACCACAGTACCGCCTCTTGTTCAGCCGTAATAGGCTCCGTAAAACTCACAGGTATGCCCATGCCATTTAAAATACTTTGCACACCCCCTCCAATAGGAATCATAATGGTCCCTACATGGAGCGCCAATAAGCTCACGATACATAGCAATACCCCAATCAGAGTTATGGCCATGATGCGTTGTGTCTGTTTAGTCATGAGAATTCCTTTCTAATTGAGGATACACAGTATACATAATGGCTAGCATCGCTTCCCCAATATGCTGATTCATAGTATATAAGTACGCTGCCGGTAAAGGCTTAACACGATTTTCCTTGATAGCCGGCAGATTTTGAAAGGCCGGATTTTTTAAATATCGATCCGCCAAATTCTTGTCCATTCCCTTATAGGATGGAATAAAAATGTAGTCTGGATTCATGGCTAATACCCGCTCCTCCCCAAAGGGTATGTGCGGCGGTAAGCCAATCCGATTCGGTGCATTATAGACGTTCATGTATGTACACATATCATCAAAAAGGCTTCCTGTTCCCGTATATCCGTCCATAGATGATACAAAGAGAACCGTCTTGCGCTGCTCAATTGGAATAGATTCTGCTAGGTGCTTTATTTCATCTATTTCACGATGAATCTTCCGAATGTAAAAGCTACCCTTTTCATCTTCGCCGATAATATGAGCAATATCCATCACATTCTGAATCACTCCGTCCACCGTAGAAGGGGTAGGTACCACAACAGTGGCTATACCCATGTGCCGTAAACCATAGATAACATCAGCCGATATATAATCTGGCGCTATAACGAGATCCGGTTTCAAGGCTATGATTTTCTCCAAAGGATACGAACTCAACACTGGTTTTACCAGCTTTGCGCGCTTCGCCTCTAGCGAATATTCCTCATAGGTAGACAATTTATTAATGCCTGCTAAACGTTCTGGTTCTATAAGTCCTAATAAAATTGTGTCGACCGCAGAAGACAGTGATAAAATCCGTTTTGGATGCTCTGGAACAGCAACTTGAACGCCATCATGACTGTCAACATAACGAGTATATGGCGTTACATTTGCCTCCGATTGAGGTCCACAACCCGCTATACATACACAAAGGAGTATCATCAAACATATGAAAAATCCAATTTTCTTGTTCATGATGATACTCCTTGTATAGTTCTAATTAGTGATTACATAAAGACTAGAATTTTTGAGTATAGCTAAGTTGGTAATTAAATGGTTCATCCCAGTATTCCCAGTCGCCGTTGGAAATAACATTATGACGGTTTAACAAGTTACGTGCATCTAGCCGCAAGGATGAGTTTTCATTGAACTGATAGCCTACGTATGCATTCCAAGCTATAAGATTTGGGTTTGTACCGCCATCGCGGTTCTTCATCCGTTTTGTGACAAAGTTGATGCTAGTACCTGCAGTCCAGGTTGAGCTATTGTAATGGATACCCCCTGTAAATTGCAATTTAGGGTTAGCTTGTTTCCAATAGGTCTTATCGATTTCTCGTTGTTTTGGATTAGAATACGATGCACCCACAGTCATTTTTAAGTGATCTGTTAATTTACGACCATATTGGGCTTCGATACCGACATTTCTATAGCGACCACCATTTACGCGAATCGTGTTTTTACCATTGCTATCCGGTTTCCAAGAGAAGAAGTTTTTAAAGTCCATATAGAAGAGCGCTACTTTCCAGCTATCTTTGTTAGTAATGTGTTTATAGCCTAATTCGTAATTCCAACCTTCTTCAGGTTTCAAATTACGTCCACTAACAGAGGCATAGCCTTTATTAATTTTCTTGAAAGTATCGCTTAAGTTCGGCATTCTAAAGGCTTTACCAACATTTATGTACATGGATGATTCCTTGTTGATACGATGTTGTAATTGGAACTGTGGAATTAATACGCGCTGATTTTTTACAGGATCTTTAATATCCGAATAACGCAAGCCTAAAATACTAGTCCATTTAGGATTGATTTGATAGGAGTATGTACCATAAATGGCATAACTATTGCGATGTGGATTTCCATAGTATGGACCAGATTTAGTGCGATATGTTTCTCGTTTACCAAGTACACCTGCAATGAAATAATCCTTACCACCGCGGAAGTCCCATTCATGTTGCACATCGAAACCATATTGTCGAGCAATATAGTTGTTATCACTCAACGTATATGTCTTTTTACTATGTATGCGACTTTTACCATACAAATCTCTATCATTGTAGAAGATTGTACCTGTAGTATTGCCATCTTTATAAACTAAAGACGCATTATTTTTAGTATCTTTATAAGCATATGTTGTAGAGTGAAGCTTTTGCTTAATAGGATTCGTTTCTGTACTCAACTGTCCAAAGGAAGAATTACCTTCAAAACGGCTAAAGTTCAAAGTCAACTTATCATTTAATTTACCGCTCATAAATACACCTAAGGAATTCCCTTTGTTACGAGCTGTATAATATTCATAGCCTCTAGCATAAGCACCGATATCGGAGCGGATAGGGGTTTCTGGATCTTGAGCACCAAAGAAGTTACGTTCCACACCAATTAAGAAGCGAGGCGTGCCATAGTTAATTTTATAAGTTTGGCGACCCATATTACCAAAACCTACCGTAGCAGAGCCCCCTTCTTTACTTGGAGTCTTAGTAATTACATTGATAACACCACTCATAGCATCAGCGCCATATAAAGCAGACGCTGCACCTTTTAATACTTCAATGCGTTCAATAGAGCTAGTCGGAATAGAGCTAAGTCCGCCCTTGCCATTGAGGTTCATCGGTACCCCATTCATGAGAATCAAAGAGCCCCGTTCAAGACCACGGATATTCACACGGCTATCCATAGCCCCATATTCAAGACCAGATGCACCATAGGAAAAAGACGTAATGCCGGGTACCATATTAACCGCATCAAATGCATTTTTGGCACCACTATTAGCTAAGTCCTTTTGAGTAATAACATCCATCGCAGCCGGCGTATCTAAATCTAAAAGAGCCATGCGATTTGCTGTTACATTAATAGTATGGATTTCAGATACTCCATTAGTTTCACTTGATGCAGCTGTAGTGGGAGTCTTATCAGCACTTACCTCTGCTGCATATCCATTCACAGACAATCCTATCAATGCTAAACCTACAAGTATAGATATACGATGCTTAATTTGTTGTCTCATACCAAATGCCTCACTTAACACATATATATATTCACACAATTATATAAACTACATATTTGTATTATTACACATTTATTTGGACCGCACAAAACCCATACCCCTACCACTACTGCATTCTCGGGGAATTGTATCGTTAATACATATTAAAATTTTTGTGTATAACTTAATTCATAATTGAATGGTGCATCCCAATATTCATAATCTCCATTGGATACCACATTATGACGATTCAAAAGATTGCGTGCATCGAGGCGTAATGTAGCATCTTTATTAAAGTGATACCCAACGTAAGCATTCCAAAGAGCAATGTTAGGATTCAAGCCACCATCGCGATTGCGCAAACGTTTGGTTACAAAGTTCAAAGATGTGCCTGCATCCCACGTAGAGCTTTTATAATGAACACCGGTTGTAAACTGTAACTTAGGAGCCGCTTGTTTCCAATAGGTTTCATTCATTTCCTTTTGTTTTGGATTAGAATAAGAACCACTTACACTCATTTTGAGTCGATCTGACAAATGTCTACTATACTCAGCTTCAATCCCAACATTGTGGAATTTACCACCGTTTACGCGAACGGTTGGGCGACCATTTACATCAGGTTGCCATTGGAAGAAGTTCTTGAAGTCCATATAGAACACGTCCACCTTCCAGCTATCCTTCTTATTAAGGCGTTTATAACCTAATTCATAGTTCCAACCCTCTTCAGGCTTAAGATTTTTACCACTTACTGCTGTGTATTGGCGGTTTACACTGCGGAATGTATCACTCAAGCTAGGCATCGTATACGCTTTCCCTATATTTAAGTACATGGAGGAATCTTTATTGATGGTATGCAACAATTGGAACTGAGGCGTTAACACATGTTGGTCCTTAATAGGATCACTAATAGCTGTATAGCGCAAGCCCAAAATGGCAGTCCATTTTGGATTGATTTCACGAGAATAGCTACTGTACACCGCATAGGTATTACGATGAGGCCGTGTGTACACAGGGGCCTGTGTGGCACAATAGGTTTCTTGCTTACCTGTAACCCCGGCAATCAGGTAGTCCTTACCGCCTCTAAAGTCCCATTCATGTTGTACATCTATACCATATTGACGAGCTACATAACTGGTTTCGGTCGGCTTGAACTGTTTAGCACTATGAACACGGCTTTCACCACGCATAGTACGGTCATTATAAAACAATGTTCCCGTCGTATTGTCATCCTTATAAGTCAAAGATGCATTGTTGCGGTCATCCTTGTAATGATATGTCGTAGAATGATGAGCCTGTCTCATAGGATTTGTTTCTGTACTAATCAGACCAAAGGAGGAACGGCTTTCAGCGCGATTATAATTTAAGGTTATCTTATCTGAAAGCTTACCACTCATGAACACGCCTAAGGAATTACCCTTGTTGCGCGTAGTGTAATAATCATAACCCTTGCGACCCGTATAGTCATACCGCACAGGTGTAGATGGATCTTGAGTTCCCCAGTATTTTCTATCAATTCCAATAAGAAAACGATCAGTACCATAAGAAAGATCAAATCGCTTAGCCCCTCGATTGCCCACGGCTACTGTAGCAGAACCGCCCTCTTTTGACGGCGTCTTTGTAATGATATTTATAACGCCACCCAAAGCTTCTGCACCATATAAGGTGGAGGCTGCCCCCTTCACGACTTCGATGCGCTCAATCGCACTAGTAGGTATAGAGCCAATTCCGCTCTTACCATTTAAGTTCATAGGTACACCGTTTACAAGAACAAGTGCACCGCGGTCGAGGCCACGAATATTCGTACGGCTATCCATGCCACCAAAATCTGCGCCAGACGCACTAAAGGAATTAATGGTTACACCCGGTACATTGGCGACCGCATCAAAGGCAGTCTTAGCGCCGCTATTTTGTATATCCTCTTGGGTAATAACAGAAGTCGATACTGGTGTATCTAAATCTAATAACGCTGTACGATTAGCTGTTATATTAATAATATTTGCCGCCTCTTGACTTTGATTAGTTGTTACATCTACAGTATAACCATTAGTAGTCACACTAAATAAACCTATCATTGTGGCCGCATATACATATTTATTCATTTCATTTATCATCCTATATCTTCTATTAAAAACTATTTAAAATCTATTAATTTATAGCTTAAATACTACAACAACGGGCAATTTAGTGTAGAGGATACGAGTATCCTCATATCCCCTACATAATATATATTCCATATTAAATTTGCTTTTTATTCATTTTATTCCAACTAAATCTAGCTATTCAAATCACTACTCAAAGCTATATCTTATATAAAAAACATCTGATTTGGGTTCGCCAGTTGTATTTATAGCACCGCCTGACCTAGCTGCAAGTGCAAGTGCATCATTATCTAGAAGACTAGAGCCACTGCTTTCTTCAATTTTAGCACTTACATAATTACCTTCACCATCAAAATAAACTCTAATAGTAACTACTCCGGTAATACCTCGTCGAACAGCTTGTGGCGGCATTACTTTATTAGCATCTAAGCTAGCTCGGTATTCAGAAACATCAAAGTAACCCGTACCTTCCGTATTACTAGTACCAGGATTTCCCACTTCTGAGCCTAGCCCATCATTAGCTTTACCACCATTGCCAATGTTACCACCACCAGGGCCAGGTACATTTCCACTCCCTGGAATGCCAACAGGATTATCAGTATTACCATTCAAGTTGACTGATGCCATCTCATTACCACCTAAGTAAGGATTCAGATTTTTTAAGCCTTCTGTGGGCTTTCCCGATAAATCAGGCAACACACTACCTGCTTTACCGCCTCCTGCGACTGGTTTGTCGTCAGGTTGAATCTTTAATTTCTCAGGATCTTTCTTCTCTTGAGGAGGTTCTTGCTGCCCCATATCAAGGTTGATAACCAAGTCTTTTTTGGGTGTTTCTGGAGGTTTTATATGACCAAACCAATCACCTACAACACCCCAATATACAAGATTTAATGCCAATGCAGCTACGAAAGGAATTCCATATCGTTTATCTACCATAGAATCACTTCCGTTCTGTAGCTACGCTAACAAACCGAGCACCACTAATTTTAAGATTATCTAAAATATTGATAACGTCCTTATACGCAATATCCTCAGAGGCACGCACAATAAATGCCTGTTGAGGTTCTTTTGCAACAATACCTTGAATTTCATTGCCCAGTTGATCAGGGACAATCTCACGTTCATTCAAATACATCTTATGTGTAGCTGTTAATGAAATTGTGATAGGCTCAATCGTCTTTGCAGAAGAAGAGGAAGCCTTTGGTAAGTTAAGAGGAATTTGTTCCTCTGTATTCATATACAACGTACTCATCATGAAAAATACGAGCAAGAAGAAAACGATATCAATCATAGGTATAATCATGATGGTAGGTTCTTTTTGTATGCCTACTGAACTACGTTTCATCGTTGACTCCTAATATATAAATCCATAATAGAACCTAATTTTTGCTCTAACTTTGCGATATCTGAATTTACTTTATCTGTGCACCAACTATGGATGGCTAATGCTACGATGGCTACTGAAAGCCCTGTTGCAGTGGCAACCAGCGCTTCGGATACGCCGCCTGTAATAACAGTAGGCGCACCAATATCGCCACCAACGGCCGCGAAGGAGCGGATCATACCAACAACAGTACCCAAAAGGCCAAGTAATGGAGCCATTGTTACCATCATGCTAAGCCAGTTAAGACCACGTTTTAAACGTTCATCCATGTACCCTACCACATCATGTAAACGATTCTCTAAACCTTCCGCACTATATACAGACTCCACGATAGGAGACACGAATCGACTCAATGCATCATCACTATTTTTTATAGAATTCTCTAGAGTAGACCAATTATTACTATTACGACCGGCATCAATGCTATCGGACAACTGCTGTAACTCATGATTGATGTTTCTGTACGTACGAATACGTTCAAATAAAATAGTACATGCTGCTAACATGAATAGTACAAGTGGATACATAACGAAACCACCTGCATTAAATAGGTGAATTGTATACTCCATCATAGCCTCCATATAATATATAAAATTACGTGTTATTTAACAAAAAAATGGTCATCTATATTATTAGATTAACCACCAACATTGACATTATCCTATAAAGTATTTATAAGTACAATAACCCTATACCCCCTACCGTTATGATATTTCTATAGGATTCCATTCTAACTACATATTCCATCCACCTTAAATATACATCTATCCACTATATATAGACAATATTAAGTTCTCGCATAAAAGCTTCATAATTATTATAAAAAATATAATAATTATATCTATTAAAACTATGCTCAATAAGATAATCTCTCATATTTTATAGTTGAAAATCATTATAATTCACGTTCCACCATCAAAAATCTTTTTGTATTTTTATGAGCTTATTATTACTCCATGAATATAATTTATTCACACATGAATAATACTTATACTCCAGACTATCCATATCTTTACGGTCTATTTATTACTCCTATAGCGCTCAATATATCTTATAAACTTATTAACTTATACTCAAACTATAAATATTACAATCTATATAAAAAGAGGACTAAGCCTTCATGGGCTCAGTCCTCTGATTATTCTCATTATAATAGCATAAATCCTTAAAGCAAATTATATGCCATGTATAGCTCTTATTTATTTTTTAGCTTTATCAGCTTTTGCCTTTTTATTTTCTTTTACCTTTTTAGGTTTTTCTTGTTTAACCTTTATTGGTTTTTTCGCATTAACAGCAGAACCTGCAGGCTTTACAAATGCATTGTTAAGATTTGTTGCCACTTGCAACGCTACATCCACATTTGGCGTAGAAACAATGGATTGACCAGCTACCGTTACAGTGTCACCACTATAGGATGCAGAACCTGGTGTCACTTGATTATTATGATACAATCGTGCCAATTTACCAGCCATGTAATAAGCACGCTCTTCGCCTGTGTAGCGGCCACTACCTGCTGGAGTATAGATATTATCACCGTTTACGTACACAGTACCATTCGATACATTTACATGATTCCCAGAATATGTGTACATACGAGAAATATTATTGTTCACCCGATCGGACAACTTTGGATGGTTATTAGGTGCTACCACTTGTGAAAGCCCTTCACGGTAGTGTTCCCCCACTTTGTTGCGCAGTACTGCCATAGAACCAGCTGCACCACCCACATTGTATGGAGACTCACTTAAAATCTTAAAGCCTAACTCATCAGCGGCTTTTTCTTGACTCATCGTAAACACTTGATTGGATAAGTAGTTACCTGCCACATTAGATAAAATAGCCGCACCTTCACTGCCGCCAGCGGCAATGCCGACCGCTGTAGAAAGACCGATTTGCTTCTTAGCGCCATTAATAATATCTTTATGCTCGCCATGAGAGATTTCATGAGCCATTACATAGGCCAATTGATCATCATCTAGCGTATCTAGAGCACCCTTGTTAATGGACATAACGCGACCAAGTGTGGCAAACGCATTGAACTCCTCATCAGGATTTGCATATACAACATAAGAACGCTTTACACTAGGTGTAGCCTCTAATGTCTTCATGATACGATTTACACGCTCTTGGGCTGCACTATCGTTTAAGTAACCAGTTTTCTCTTTTGTGCGTGCCAAACTCTCCTGTTGCCCCTCTACAGAATTATCCATTTTATTTAATGCAGTAGATACGTAAGCCATAGCAATAGCACCACCAGCTAAAGATTGTACCGCAGCAGAAGCAGCATTAACAGAAGCCGTTTGCATCATAGTAGGTGCCATTGTCACTGCCATAGCAATAGATAAAGTAGCCGCTGTAAGTTTCTTATTCATTCTCTCAACCTCTTAAACAATGATATAGCTATATAATAAAACAATATAGAATGTAAGAAAACGTCAGAATTTCCACACTACCTATATAATATTACTTCATGATAAATATAGAATGAATAATGGAACAATCATTCATCTATCATAAGATGGTGCAATCTATTATGGTTAATTCAAACATTGCAAACTATTGATCTGTCGTTACTGGTTTAGCTGAAAGTACTACCGCTTCTTTACCATCTTTAGAAACAGC
Source organism: Veillonella parvula (assembly GCF_040094895.1). GTDB lineage: Bacteria > Bacillota > Negativicutes > Veillonellales > Veillonellaceae > Veillonella > Veillonella parvula_L. Next base: position 429,446 of record NZ_JBBNGV010000002.1, read on the forward strand.
GCCACCATGTGTATAGCCTACTACATCAAAGCCTGCCTCAGCACACTGCTCTGCGATGCTTTCATAATTTTCATTCTTACCACGCGTACATGTAGAAAGATGTACCGTAGTAACACCTTTTTTCTTAAAAGACTCAATCTTCTTAGCTAGATCCCCACCACTATGTGTGAACCCCACCAACTCAATATCCTCATCAGCATAACGCTCAAAGGAATCCGCTTTATTCATAAATGCTTTCAAACAACCGCCACAAGAACAGCGCTGCATTGTATCCTCATTTACAAGGACTGCAATTTTTTTAGACATAAAACCTCCTGTCAAAACATTGTACGCAATCATTATACCATAATCAATATAAAACAATGTATCTCAGGATACATTACTTACAAGAAATACCCTGATGTACGCCATTATAAATCAGGGTGTTATATTACATAATAGCTTCTTCGCGGCCAAATTTACCGTTTTTGTATTCCCCATAAGCGAGGAGAAGCTCTGTTTTATTTGTCATAACAAATGACCCTTGTTTTACCACTGGTTCATTGAGTGGTTCTCCAGCGAGAACGAAGATTTCAAGACCTTCATCACCAGACTCTACCTCAAAGCGCTCTCCATCATTGTTGAAAAGTACAAAGTCTGCAAATTCTATGCTTTCACCATTGGCACTACCTGTACCATTAATCACAAGGAAGCCTGTATTCCAAGTCATATTCTCAGAAATAGAGATCCATGAATTAGGTTGAAGTTTTAATTTGTAAATATTCATCGGTGTATGGGATTTAGCAGGACCTGTTATATGTCTGAAAGCACCGGTGTAAACAATGGCATCGATTGTTTCATCAAGAGATTGATACCGCCCCATTGTGGTAGCAGGTATATATTGATATGCAGGTGCATCGTTTTTATGACGTTCAGGTAGATTTACCCATAATTGTAAAGCATGGAACAAACGTCCCCGCTTTGCATATTCTTTTTCATGAAATTCTTTGTGCAAAACACCACTAGCTGCAGTCATCCATTGCACATCACCAGAGTGAATAATACCACTATTACCAGCTGCATCTTTATGTTCAATGGAGCCGGAAAAAGAAAATGTTACCGTTTCAAAGCCTTTATGGGGATGTGGAGTGACACCTGTATCAAAAGGACTGGCCTCAAAATAATATGGCTCGTTATAGTCGAGTAACAAAAATGGAGACATACGATCAAGCATAGGTGACTCATCGCCATCAGGGAAGTACTGACGTACTCTAAATCCATTGCCTACCCAATGAATATCAGGAGCTTTAATAATTCTTTCAATTGTTCTTACAGGATTCATTCTATCACCTCTTAATCGAACAGGATTCATAATAGTTGTATTATATATGAATAGACGCTCATATATCTCAATACTATTATATCTATTTTTTTCGATATGTCAAGGGTGGGATATTAGAATAGTAATTCACATAAATTTAAAGTTACTCAACTAGTTTACGTTTCGATACCATAGGTACTGTGCACCACGGTATCGTTTAGATGTAGTTGGCCTTCTACCATTAGCCGCGGCTTCCTATCACACTCGCCCATGGCGACATATAATACAATGTTTTAATGTACAGCATATCCTTTAGGGCTTCGTCGAACCTGATGCAATGGACGTATGCGTCGCTCCGCTCCTTTACGCCCTATTGCCCTAGGTTTCCCACGCCGTCCCATAGATTACTATCCATAGATAATACTTGTACAACCTTGGCTGGAGATGGCTCTAGTAGGTATGAAAGCTGTACTCATTAGAGCACAAAAATAGAGGGCCAACCCTTTAGGGTTGACCCTCTATTTTATGCTTAATCAGCAGCTTCCTATCCTCCCAGGCCGTCTCCAGCCAAGTACTTTCGGCGTTTATGAGCTTAACTACTGTGTTCG
>NZ_JBBNGV010000003.1:0-387574 GCF_040094895.1 Veillonella parvula
ACCAATTCGATCAATTCTTCATCGTCAACCATGTCAGCTTTGTTCAAGAATACTACGATTGCAGGAACACCAACTTGGCGAGCCAACAAGATGTGTTCGCGAGTTTGAGGCATAGGGCCGTCAGCTGCGGATACAACCAAGATAGCGCCGTCCATTTGAGCCGCACCAGTAATCATGTTTTTAACATAGTCAGCATGGCCTGGGCAGTCAACGTGTGCATAGTGACGGTTAGAAGTTTCATACTCAACGTGTGCAGTGTTGATTGTGATACCGCGTTCACGTTCTTCTGGAGCTTTATCGATCATGCTGTAATCTTGGAAGTCAGCTTGACCTTTTTCAGCCAATACTTTAGTGATTGCAGCAGTCAAAGTAGTTTTACCATGGTCAACGTGACCGATTGTACCGATGTTAACATGCGGTTTCGTACGTTCAAATTTTTCTTTTGCCATTAGGATTATATCCTCCTTCACAAAAACAAATTACATTCTAGTATTAATATAATATATTAACCCTAATTTATCAATGGAATATAAGATTTCCTTACCTATTATTATACCATATATACAAAGTCTTAGAATAGCATGTCATATGTAAAGAAATAAAAAAATCCCCACCAAGGTGAGGTTTAATGGTGGCGGCACACGGATTTGAACCGCGGACACACCGGGTATGAACCGATTGCTCTAGCCAACTGAGCTATGCCGCCATGTATGGAGCTAGTGACCGGGATTGAACCGGTGACCTTATCCTTACCAAGGATACGCTCTGCCGACTGAGCTACACCAGCACAATGAACGATCATTTCACTGTGGTTTTTATGGTTGCGGGGACAGGACTTGAACCTGCGACCTTCGGGTTATGAGCCCGACGAGCTACCAACTGCTCCACCCCGCTATGAATGGTGGAGGGAGAAGGATTCGAACCTTCGAAGTCGAAGACGGCAGATTTACAGTCTGCTCCCTTTGGCCGCTCGGGAATCCCTCCATAAATAAAATGGAGCTGGCGATAGGAATTGAACCCACAACCTGCTGATTACAAGTCAGCTGCTCTACCTATTGAGCTACGCCAGCATCATTACGACAAGATGAATTGTATCACCTAGCACACTAAGTGTCAAGAACATTTAAAAACTTTTTTGAAGTTTTTCGTTCACTGTGGTCACTCTTAGTGCTTAATCATAATAACATGAAACGATACCCTATGCAAGTATTTTGTCAAAAAAAATTTATATTTTATCAATCCTCTATAAAATGCCTCGTTTTCAGTATATATCCAGTAATCAACTTTTATTTACTAGTATATTCTTTATATACCTTTACATAGTTTCATTCCTTACCAGTCCATGTCTGCTAACATCCATATTTCAGGTTTACTAAAATCAAATAATAGGAAATTACAAAACTATATTTTTTACCTAATAACTGTAATTATATAACTAAAAAAGGAGATAGCCCGCTATCTCCTTCTATACATCTATAGTTTTCCCTATATTCAACCAATATGTTCAAACATACATTTAGTCGATTGCAATAACATGATCTGGATGTGCAATACTAACTACAGCATGTTTAGGATTATTGTTATGTTCTAAGTACAACTGATCCCCTTCAATATGTCCACGCCAGCCAACGACAATAGGATACTTCTTACTAATAGTTTTTAACAACTCAAATGGTTTTAGATTTAAGATAGGTGCAAAGAATACATTAATGCCATCTAGCAAGACTACTTCCGTATCGCTACGGCTAAGAGCACGGCAAATAACTTCTTCCGCTAATTGAGGCCGTTCATCACGAGGCACGAGCAAAAACTCTTCCTCGATGAGTTGCTTAGCTTCCAAGTATTTCCAGCCCTTCTGCTCAGACAATTCACGAATTAGCAAACTTTTACCAGAACCTGGACCACCAACGATAAACAATATACGTTCATCATCACCTTGAATCTTTTCCCAACGTTCTTTTACATCTTGTACAGTAACCATACCCTTTGCCTCCTCGCTGTGACCTATCCTATTTTACAGGACGGTCAGATAACATAACGGATTTGATATATTGGTTTTTATCATCTAGGGCAAACTGTAAATAAGAGTTGCTTGCCGCTGGATTTTTATATTCATATACGGTAGACGTCCCCGCCTTTGTTGTAGATTCAACAATACGAGTTGGCATACCATACACAAAGAGCAATAAATATTTGGTATCACCCATTGCGATTCCACGACGTGTAGGCGTATACACATTTAATAATACGCGATTGATAAGATCTTTTTTATCTACACTCACACCGTATTCATTATAGCCAATAAAAGTGGAACCAAACAATATGCCTTGATGTTTCCAATCATTATTAGGATCATTAACAAAATGGTCATTCAACTTGAACCCACGCAATACAAAATCATCAGCCGTAAGTGTACCAGCTTCAAAATCATACACTTCAGCTTTCGGCAATCCAAATCTAGGCCATACTTGTCCACTAATAATATCTACAGCCTCTATATTACTTTGTTTAATGGTGAAAGCAATATATTCTTTTTGCTGACCAAGCATAGATTGTTGTTGGCTATCACTATTTGTATTCTCTACGGGACTCTTAAACTCCTTTTTTTGAGGCAATGAATTTTCGGAATGCCCCTCATAAAGGAAAATATATGTCTCATTTTTCTTATCACGCCACATCGCATTAGGACTGCCATAGGCAAATATCAATTCCATCCGTGTGCTACCAGGACCAATGTCGCGTACTGTATTAGAGCCTTTTTTCGTACTATGAATATTTGTAATAGTATTTGGTTCAAAGAAGTAAGTCGCCCCTTGCCCACGTAATTGATTGTTAACCAACAATTCTTGAGCAGGTCCAGTATATACAGTTACTGCTACATCTTTCATGTAATACGTAGTAAAGTTATCACGTACCTCAGTTTTTTCTACATCTTTTGGAACTTCAAACTGATCTCCCAATCGGTATGTGCCGATAGCATAGTCATCCTGAGAACCTAAAGGCGGTAAACTGTTTGCCGTATAAGACTTACCAATATCAGCTAAATTATTTTGAGTGATACTCGGCAAAGAACCTTCGTTCTCACTAGCCGCTTGCCAGAATTGTATAGAATCACCAAATTCAGTTACAGCCATTTGCTCTGCGAGCCATCCGGTTTTAGAACCTTCCTGTTTCGTTTTTGGATCTAGCTTAACAACTCTAACTGGTGCATTATCAAGGTAAGACAAGCTATCAACCTCACCAGTTCCATCTACACTACCATCATTGCTCGCATTAGCGGAATCTTGAGCTACAACGTTAGTGTCATCAGTAGTTTCTACTGCAACTGGATTAAAAGTGGAAATGGCAGGCTCTGCTGCATAACTGATTGTAGTAGCACACAAACCCACAAGGAGGGCCGCTACAATACGGCTCTTCATAGAATAGTTCATCGATTATTCTCCAACTGTGCACGCAACCAATTCAACCATGGTTCAAGACCGTTGTGGGCGGTGCAACTTACTTCAAAAATTTCTCCATTTGGATTTAAATTACGGATATCTTGTATTGCCTGCTCCTTTTTGAAAGGCACATAGGGCAATAAATCAATCTTGTTAATAAGGATGGCCTTAGACTCTTTAAAGATTAACGGATACTTAAGGGGCTTATCTTCACCTTCGGTAACAGATAAAACCGTTACTTTCATGCTTTCACCAATCTCAAATTCCGCAGGGCACACTAAATTGCCTACATTTTCGATAATAATCATATCGAGGTCATCAAGATTCAGATCACCTAAGGCATCTTGAATCATCTGTGCATCGAGATGACACCCACCAACCGTATTAATCTGGATAACAGGCACACCCAACTCATGAATGCGCTTGGCATCCTTTGCCGTAAATAAATCGCCTTCAATAACGGCTAAGCGATACTCCTTTTTTAAATCTTGTAGGGTTGCCTCCAAAAGGGAAGTCTTACCTGCCCCAGGTGAACCTAACAGATTAAATACAAATATATTCTTTTCCTTAAACAACTGTTGTAAAGCCTCTGCAATAGCATCGTTTTTTGCCAGTACATTAGTTTTAACTTGAACTTGCATGCCCTAACCTTTCTATCAATCGATATCCATAGAGGTCACTTGTAACTCACGACCGCCTATAGTTTGTACGAAATGGCTGTCACAATAAGGACAAATAAACGTATAATTTTTTACAGAAAATATTTTATCACAATCTAAACACTTTCCTTCAATAGGAATAGTATTGATTTCTATGCGTGAGCCTTCCGCAGGGGTTCCCTTTGTAATGGCTTCCCAACAAAATAACAATGAATCAGGTTCTACCCCACTCATTAACCCTAAGTCTAGTTGAATAGAATGAATGACTGTCGCATCGTGTTGACGTAAGGTATCGAGCGCTACATCAAGAATACCTTCTGCTATAGACATCTCATGCATGGTATGCCTCGTATACCGCTTCTAACATCATTGTCGTTGTTACGGATCCAACACCTCCTGGCACAGGAGTAATGGCAGATGCAATATCTTTTACCGCATCATAATCAACATCACCTACAGTTTTGCCGTCCAGTTCATTAATACCTACATCAATAACAACAGCACCAGGCTTAATCATATTAGCAGTAATCATATGAGCACGACCAGCCGCAGCAATAATAATATCACCACGCTTTACTTGCTCTACTAGATCAGAAGTTCTAGAATGGCACATTGTAACAGTACCATGTGCAGCGAGTGCCATAAGCGCTACAGGTTTACCGATAACTTGGCTACGACCGACTACAACCACATGTTTTCCTTCTAAAGGAATATTATAGTGATTTAAAATAGCTATACAAGCCTTAGCCGTACAAGGAGCAAAGCCACCCTTACCAGCTGTTACTAAACCGATGTTATATGTTGTAAGACCATCAATATCTTTTTTAGGATCTAACATATCGATAAGAGTTTCTGTATCAATGTGTTTAGGCATTGGCATTAGCGGTAAAATTCCATGAATAGATGCATCAGTATTTAATTCATGCAACGCCGCTACCACTTCATCTTGTGTTGCCGTTTCAGGCAATTGCTTTAGCACAAAACCATAGCCAAAATTTTTAGCTGTTTTTTCCATAAATGTAGCATACATATGAGCGCCGTGATCTTCACCGACAAGTAACACTGCCATAGTAATCACAGAGTTGCCTACTGCTGCAACTTTTTCTTGTAAAATCGCCTTGTGAGCATCTGCTACCGCTTTACCTCGTAATTCGATCATATATATCTCCATTCATTCAAACTATTTATAAAAAAGGTGCCTCCTGAGAGGCACCAAAGTCTCTTATTCTATTATATAACGAACTGTCTATAATTTCTAATTATCTACTAAAGTGAACGGTAATTGCCGTCCCGGCTTGAACAGTAGTGCCTCCACTTTCATCTTGAGAAACGGCAATACCCGTTCCATCAGGTTTAAATGCAAGCCCCGCCTTATGTAACCAATCACGTACCTCACCATAGGTGAAGCCCGTAAAATTAGGTAATGTTACGGAACCATCACTAGAAAGATTTGGCTCTGGCAATGTATTGCTAGGTTTAACAGCTACAGGAGTACTATCTTTAACATATGGGCTCAATTGGTAGTACCGTACAAGTTGAGACACGATGTCTTTAAATACTGGCGCTGCAATTTGGCCCCCATAAATAGACCCTTTTTGAGGATCATCAATGGCTACAAGAACCACAAATTTTGGATCCTCTACAGGGCCAAAGCCGATAAAGGATGCAATGTATTGACCATCTAAATAGCCCCCACGTTTAGTGTCTAGTTTTTCTGCGGTACCAGTTTTACCACCGAAGTGGTAGCCTTCCACCATCGCTTTGTTACCACCGCCTTCAGACACTTCTTTTTCCAAGATATCTACAATAGTTTTTGCCGTTTCCTCTGGCACTGGTTGACCTACTACAGTATTTTCGGTAGTGCTTGTTACTTCCCCTTGAGCATTGCTATAAGACTTGATAATATGAGGACGCATCATAGCACCCCCATTAGAAAGAGCACCAAAGGCACGTACCATTTGTAACGGCGTAACCGCAATACCTTGACCGATAGACATAGTCGCTACATCTAGCTTACTCATATCTTCTGGATTATACAGGATACCTGCGCCTTCACCAGGCAATTCAATGCCTGTTTCAAAGCCAAAACCATAATCGCGTACATATTTAGAAAGGATATCTGCTCCAGTTGTTGTACCAATTTCTGCCATACCTGTATTGATAGAATACTTCAAGATATCTAGCAATCGAACTGGTCCATACCCTTCACCATTCCAGTTTCTCATCACATGACCATTCGCTACAAAGGCCCCTTTATCATTGTACACTGTTTCTAATTTCCACTTTCCTGATGCAAGAGCTGCAGATGCAACGATTGGTTTGAATGTAGAACCTGGTTCGTATAAGTTAGTAACAGCAATATTTTTGAAAGCCTCTTCTCCACTTTGGTTATAATTGTTAGGATCATAGCTTGGACGATTTGCCATCGCAAGAATTTCACCGGTCTTAGGATCCATAACGATAACACTAGCATGTTTAGCCCCTGTATCCGCCATCGCTTTATCAAGCGCACGTTCTGCAATAAATTGAATGGTCGCATCGATTGTTAATGTTACGCTTTTACCCTTATCAGGTAAGAACTTGGACAAAACGGAACCAAAGATAGCATTACCTTTGTTATCGGTAGCAACGATTTCTTGCTGTACACCACCCTTTAACTCTTCATCAAGGACCATTTCGAGACCATCAAGGCCTTTATCATCGGTGCCTACAAACCCCAGTATTTGAGCCGCTAGTACACCATTTGGGTAATAACGTTTGGACTCTTCCACAAAGTTAAGGCCTGCAATATTATTATCCTTAATAACTTGTGCCACCGCCTTAGACTTGTCCGCATCCATCATGCGATTAATCCATACGAAGGCAGAATCCTCTTGCAGAGCTTTCACAATATTTTCTTTTGACATGGTTACATATGGCGAAATGAGTTCCGCAATCTCTTGGGGAGACTGTTTAATCATCTTAGGGTCCGCATACAAAGATTTTGTAACCACACTCATCGCCAAAGGCTTACCATTACGGTCATAGATCGTACCGCGCGGTGATTGTAATTTTCTATCTACTTGAACCTGTAATAAATTTTTCTTCTCCAGATCAAATGTATCAAAGACCTGCAACTGTGCCAAACGCCCTATGAGGACAAAGGCAACAGTCATGAGAATGGCAAGACACCAAGTAGTACGACTCCAACCACTCATGCGTCGCAACGCTTTATTTAGTAAATTCATCATTTCTCCACTGGACGGCGTAACTTATGGTCTAATGCGTCATATAGCGCATCTGGTTTATTAGGAATAACCCCATTTTGTACCTGACCTAATAAATACTGCAATCCTTCCCCTACTTGTTTTCCAGCGAGCTTAATCACTCGTTCGTCATAATTTAAGTCCTTGGTATGCACAGGCATCTCTAAACTAAGATCTGCCATACATTCTCCAAAGGCTAATGTTCCGTCTGTAGACGAGTAAGGTTTCCCACAACCTAATACATCGGCAGCGCAAACCTTAGCTAATTGCTCCCATGCAGTGCGCATAATTTGGCTATCTCGGAATTCACCACTACGGGCTTCCTTGCGAAGCCATTTTTTCTCGTTTGCATCGCCATTTTGTACAAAATAGTGAAAGCGCATGTGATTTTTCACAATCCACGCCACGCGTTTTACAAAGGCCTTCGGATATCCTAGTCGGGTTAATAACGTTTCTGCCATTTCCGCGCCTAGTGTATCATGGCCACGATCCGTAAGGCGTCCATTGATAACAGCACGTACCGCTGGCATTCCCTTTGCCACATCATGTAATAAGGCACCCCAACGCAGCACCAAATCCGGCTCCGTATGGGACACAACGGCTAGTGTATGGTACCAACCATCGAATTCGTGAAAGTCCTTTTCTTGGGGCAAATTCACGAGATGATATAGTTCAGGCAAGATGGGAATCTCCCGAGCCGCACCATTTTCTACAACACGACAAGAGCATTCTGCCAAGCGGGATTGAACAAGAACATCAAGGCCCTTAGCCACTGCAGGCTCTAACATGAGACGATTAATCTCATTTCGTACACGTTCTAATGACAATCCAGGTACGCGGTGAAAAGCCTTGGGCATAGCCTCTAATAGGTCTTTACTCGGCAAAAAATCCAACTTCGCCACAAAACGGCATGCTCTAAATAATCGTAATGCATCTTCTTCAAAACGTTTCTGCGCATTACCAATGGTTCGTAACGTTTTATGTTTGATATCACGTCGTCCACCTACAAGGTCTATAACTTCACCATAACGGTTCATAGCTATGCCGTTGACAGTAAAATCACGACGCAACACATCTTCTTCTAAGGTATCGGCATAAGTAATTTCTTCGGGACGATGGCTATCTGCACCATATCGTTCTGTTCTATATGTAGCGATTTCGTATTGCTTGCCCTCTAATGTAGCTACCACTACACCAAAAGATTTTCCTACGAGGTCTGTCGTTTGAATATCATGACCGCGAAGAACCTCAATCACTGTATCGGGACGTGCAGACGTCACAATATCGAAGTCATGTGGCTTTTGATGCATCAACATATCGCGCACAGCGCCGCCTATGATATAAGCTTCATGGCCGGCTTCTTCTAATATGGTCAATATTCGATTTGCTTGTTCCATCATACACGCTCCTTTCTGAACTAGTCTAATCTTTATTTTACTACAAATGAAAGCATGAAAAAAGTGCAATCCTTATAAGGATTGCACTCGTTCTGCAATAGCTGTACCTGTCGGTGTCACCGCAAGGCCGCCATCACTTGTTTCACGCAATGCTGCCGGCATAGCGCGACCTATATTATTCATCGCTTCAATGACTTCATCTGGTGGAATTTGGCTTTCAATATTCATTAACGCCATTTCAGATGCAGTAATAGCATGGACTGCATAAAAGCCATTACGCTTAACACATGGCACCTCTACGAGCCCTGCTACCGGATCACAAGCAAGTCCCAATAGATTTTTCATGCACAATGCAATAGCATGACCTACTTGACGTGGTGATCCACCCATCATTTCAACAATGGCTCCTGCCGCCATACACGCCGCTGTACCGATTTCCGCTTGGCAACCGCCAACAGCACCAGCAACACAAGCGCGATTTGCTACTACATTACCAATACCAGACGCAGCTAAGAAGCCTTTTACCACTGTAGCTCTATCTAATTGGTAGTGGTCCGCTACGGCTTTCACAGCACCAGGCATAACACCACAAGAACCCGCCGTAGGACAAGCAACAATGCGGAACATCTTTGCATTTGCCTCATTTACAGCAATAGCATACGTCATTGCCTTATACGCAATATCACTCATAAAACGAGGTGTTTGCCCATTAAGCTGTGCCGCTTGATCACCGGACATACCAGAAGCCGTTTTCTCCGCATAAGCTATGCCATCTTGAATGGAGCTTTCAAAAATATCTAAGCGATTCTCTATTTCACGAACAACCGCGTCTTCACTGCGGTCGTAATTCTCTAATTCATAACGCAATACTACATCGCCAAAAGAAATATTGTTTTCCTCACCTAGGCGAATAATATCTGCAATTGTATCATATGCATAACTCATCATTCGCCCTCCTATAATGCTTCAAAGGTCATCACATCCTGGATGCCTGGAAACTCGCGCATAAACTGAACTGTAATAGGATTTACCACTGTATCTGTAGTAATAACCATGACTGCATCCTTATGCTTGCCCTTACGGAATACGCGCATCGTAGCGATGTTAATATCAGACTCACTCAATGCTTGGCTCACAAGAGAAATCGCACCAGGTCTATCCTCATGGAACACAACGAGCGTAAACTCATCTCCTGTAATGGACATATCATTTCCATCTACTTCGGTAATCATAATCTGACCACCGCCGAGAGAGCGACCAATAACAGTCATATGACGATTATGTTCATCATACATATCAAAACGCACCACATTCGGATGCCCTACATCAAGAGGAGACTCAATAAAAGAAAACTCCATCCCCTTTTTTTTCGCTAATTCATGAGCAACTCGGATGTTCGCATCATCCTCTTTATAACCTAATAAGCCGCCAATCAAAGCACGATCCGTACCATGCCCTTTATAAGTTTTTGCAAAAGATCCATATAATGTTAAATCTACCTTTTTGGGAGTAGCACGAAAAATACACCGCGCCATCTTGCCTAGTCGCGCAGCACCCGCTGTATGCGAACTAGACGGACCAATCATAATAGGCCCTATAATATCAAAAATACTGTTCATACATACCTCTATATACACATAAACCATGTGAAAAAATCCTATTTCACCTATAGTATAGCAACCAATATCGAGCCTTGTCTATATGCACATTAGGGGCATATTTGTTTGTCTACAGAGGACTACTATTCTTATGAAAGCTGTTCTAAAACTTTGTATATTGATGGGACGCATCCATATCTACAGTTATAAAAGGGAAAGACTATACTTATGCAGCGACATCTCCCCCTCACCTCACTATTCTGATGAAAGCTATTTTATGAGTTTGTATATTGATGGGACTTATATTTCAGAAACGTTTTACTTATGGGCATAACCTATTGAGGGCCGACTTACGCTGAGTATGGAGGCATGAGATAGGTTATGCCCATTAGTAATCTAGTTGTCGCAATACTGTCAGGCCCCATCAATAAACAAACACTCGATAGATAGCTTTCACAATAATAGTAAAAAAACGCACCTAAGGATAACCCTAGGTGCGTTATTTATAACAACAGTCCTAAATCATAAAAGAGAGGGGACGTAGGACTGTAGTTAACAGATTAATAGATCCTATTAGCCCAAGATAGCTTTCATGTCAGCTTCTGGAGTTGTAATTGGATGTAATTGGAATTTTTCTACCAAAATGTTCAATACATTGCTGGAGAAGAATTTAGGCAAGGAAGGTCCGATGTAAATGTTACGGATACCCAATGCTAACAATGTTAACAAGATACATACCGCTTTTTGTTCGTACCAGGACAATACCAATGTCAATGGCAAGTCGTTTACATCACATTCAAATGCACCAGCTAAAGCTACTGCTACTTGAATAGCGGAGTAAGCATCGTTACATTGACCCATATCAAGGATACGAGGGATACCACCGATTTCGCCGATGTTCATGTCGTTGAAACGGAATTTACCACAAGCCAATGTCAATACTACAGTATCATTTGGAGTTTGTTTAACGAATTCAGTGTAGTAGTTACGGCCTACTTTAGCACCGTCACAACCACCTACCAAGAAGAAGTGTTTGATTGCGCCAGCTTTTACAGCATCAATTACTTTATCAGCAATACCCAATACTGTGCCATGACCGAAACCTGTAGTTACTTCATGACCACCGTTGATACCAGTGAATTCTTGAGCTTCTTTGTAGCCGCCCAATTCGATAGCACGGTTGATAACTGCGGAGAAGTCTTTAGTACCATCTTCTTTTTCTTCGATATGTGCACAACCATCGAAACCTACCATATCTGTAGTGAAGATATTTGCTTTGTAGTTTTCTTTTGGTGGCATAATGCAGTTTGTAGTGAACAAGAATGCGCCAGGAACATCAACAAATTCTTTTTGTTGGTTTTGCCATGCTGTACCGAAGTTACCTTTCAATTGAGGATGTTTCTTCAATTCAGGATAAGCGTGGCAAGGCAACATTTCACCATGAGTATAGATATTTACACCTTTACCATCAGTTTGTTCCAATAATTGTTTCAAATCATGAAGGTCATGACCAGTTACAACGATGAAAGGACCTGGTTCTACAGTCAAAGGAACTGTAGTTGGTACAGGTGTACCATATGTTTCAGTATTAGCTTTATCAAGAACAGCCATACATTTCAAGTTAATTTGACCAAATTCCATCAAAAGATCAAGCCATTCTTCAGCGCTGTGATCTTTAGCGAATTCTACCATGCCTTTAACGAACCAAGCGTCAACATCAGCATCGTGGAAGCCAAGGCGAGCAGCATGCCATGCGTACGCAGCCATACCACGCATACCTAACAATAATGTGGAGCGAAGGGATACGATGTCTTCTTCACCTTTCCACAATTGTTCCCAATCAAAGTTTTGTTGAGCGCTATCCACTTTTGCATGGTAAGCATTTACTTCGTCAATGAATTCTTGAACGCGGTCTTCAGAGAAGTTTACGTTTGTTACACACATGAACAAACCGCGCATAATATAATCGATACCTTCTTTAGTATGACCCTTTACGTCTAAAGCGCGAGCCAAGCCAACTAAAGCAGCAGTTAATTCGTCTTGTAAGTTAGCAACTGGTGCAGTTTTACCACATACACCTTGTACAGTACAGCCACCTGGTGCTGCAGATTGTTCGCATTGATAACAGAACATGCTCATTTGAAAATCCTCCTTTGCGAGACTTCCTCGCAGTCAAGCTAGATAATATAAAACCTATACATTACACTGATGTTTTATCAGTTGTCTGATTGATTACATTTGAAAGTATAACGTAAAGATGATACAATTTCTGTAGCTTGAGCAACAAATAAAAACTTTTTCAAAAATTTTCCTGACTCCCCTTATGGAACAGGTAGACCATTTGGTCTTATACTTTTATTATACAATAATCATTTTTAATTGCTATAGACTTTATCACACCGGAGGTGCCTATGAAACAAATACTTTCAAACGATATCATTAATCAATATATGCCCACCCTCGTGAAATGTCCTTTATTCAATACATTAGGAGAGCCAGAGCTGCGTGGCTATTTAAATAATGCCAAAGTTATCATCCACAGTTACAAAAAAAACGATTTTATAGCCCTCGCTGGAGATCCTATGGAGGGTATCGGCGTCATCCTTGAGGGCAGCGCTTTACTAACTCGTGAAAATGTAATGGGCCAACGGGTTATTATGGCAAACTTAGAGCAATCAGATATTTTCGGAGAAGCACTATTATTTAGTAAACAGCCTTTATGGCCTGCTACCATTAAGGCAACAAAAGCAACTAAAATTATGTTTATTCCGCTTGAAACCTTTATTAAAACATTGCCGGATTGTCATCAATGCCAAACTAAAATCCTATCTAATCTATTAGAGGATTTATCTGAAAAAGCAATTCTATTAACCAGAAAAGTCCACTACCTCACATTAAAAGGGATGCGCGAAAAGATTTTTGCGTACTTAACAGATATTTATAAACGTCAGCATTCTAACACAATTCAATTACCCCACAACCGCGAGCAAATGGCTGAGGTACTCAATGTATCTCGCACAGCCCTTAGCCGTGAACTAGGGCGCCTTCGCGATGAAGGTCTCATCGATATTACAGGGCGCACCGTAACAATTAAAAACATTGAAGACATTGAAGAATTCGGCTTTAACACCTTTTAATACTTAATGGCTATTAAATTTAACAAACTAAAAAGTCTCTCAAGATTATCTTGAGAGACTTTTTTTTATTACACGACTCATAAAGTATATAACGGTTTTAAGTATATACCCATATTAATAACTATATTATATAATTTTTCAAACTATATAGTGCTTAAAATTATACATTAGAACCAATGAGACAAATCAAATTCTTCACCAATGGTTGCTTTCACATGAGCACGGCCTAAGTAAAGGCCTAACAATGTTAAGCTAATTTTAGACATTGGCGTGCTATCAAAGACATCAGCTAAGTCCAATAGAACCGGTGAAATATCATCCATAATATCACGCGCCTCTTGGCCCCTGAAAGCAGTAGGTTTGCTCTTCATCAGAGCTAAAAGATCACGTTGAACCATCGCATTAGAAATTCGTGTTTGTCTAAAGAATTGTGGTGCCAAAGACTCATCTACCAAGGCTAATTTATAAAGATTGGAGTTCAAGCTACGCACCACATAACGTGGATCTACACCATGACCATCTGTAGCACGGAAGAGTTCTTCCTTAGAAAAACCACGATAGTTAAATACAAACGGATATGAATTAGACAACACTTGGCATAAAGTGATAGGCTCTTGTTCTTCTTGTGTACAGCGTAAATAGTCTAGCTGGCGATAGAAGGAATCATTTCGAGGCAAATCAGAGATGAATGGCTCAATATATTTTTCCACATAATGTTGGAAATGAATCAATCCATAGTTATTAGAGTTTCTAGAATATTGTAACAATAATGTTAAGGCCATAACTTGGAAGTGACCTAAAGTTAAATGAGGTAATACACGTAATGCATCAAAAGCTACGAGGTATGGCGTACTAGATTTAGGAGATTGAACCACATCTAGAAAAGCACCTAACGCAGCGGACTTCATCCACTCTGTATTTGTAGCGGCATATGCCTTTTGCATACTCATCAACGCTTCTTGAATAACAATATTCTCTAGTAATGCATTCACTTCAACAATTTTTGTAATATTGAGAGCTGCTAAAGCATCTCTTGTAATAGATTCTACATAGTGTTGCGTATCACCATGTAACACCCCAAAGGAATGAACAAATGGTACTATAGCCAACTCAACGCATTTATCCTCATGCGCCGCTTTTGCCCATTGACCATGCGGTTCCTCCTCTTCAGTTAAACTTGTTGCCGCCAATTGTGCTTCAATTTCAGAAGCATCAAACAAACGCGTTTCATCTAATACCGATGGGCCTTCCGCGGTTTGTATTTCGTTCGCACCACCTATCATCTGCGTAGCATCTATGCTATCCGCTTCATCAGCTTCAAAGGCTTCCACAGATTCACCCATAGCAATTGTATCTTCAACAGAGTTTGCGTTATTGAGAAGTTCATCTGTAACAACATCGAGGACAATAGTTTTATCCACCAACGGAGTAACACCTTGATTAGCTTGATTAGCTTGCTTAAGATCTGATACGGCTGTCATCACAATGGTTTCATCCCCTATTGGTGTGCCATTATCCGATCCTATTGGTGTTCCATTATCCGAACCTAATGCTAACGCATATTCTCCCTCTGAAACATGACTTGAATTAGACTTTAGAGTACTTCTTCTATTATAAGAGGTATCTATAGGATCAACCAGAGGTTCAGCCGGTTCTCGCTCTTCACCGACCACCGTTTCAACTGTATCCGGAATTGATGCAGTATATACATTAGTTCCACTCGTATGTGTGATTGTTACATTGCCCTCTTGCGACTCCGTTGCAAATATAACATCATGATGCGCTTTAAGATTATTTTTATTACTTATGTTTTTATAGGATTTTTCTTTTGCCTTACTTTCACCATCACCACCGCTAAATACAGCATAGCAAACAGCAAAGAATCCCAATGCCACGACGGCTAATACAAAATACGGTATTAGGTTTGACATACTATCCCCCTACATCAATGCTTCATTATATGCAGCACGCTCACCGCCAATGCTCTTCGGACGAACACGACAAGCGGTCACATGTGCTTTCCCAATTTCTTTCACACAAAGACGTACAGGCACTGCAACGTGTTTCATGTGCATACCAATGAAAGTATCTCCAATATCGATGCCTACATCAGCTTGAATAAATTCAACCATCACAGGATCATCAAAATGTTCGTACGCCACCACAGCCAGGGCACCACCCGCATGACGTTGAGGAACAACATTAACTTCCTCCTCCCATGTCATAGCGCTACGGTCCATAACAAGTGCACGATTAATATGTTCACAACATTGAATCGCCAAGTTAAGTCCTTTAGCCTTAACAGCATTGTATATTTCGTCAAATACGACCTGAGCCACATCAAGGTGAGAGTCAGTGCCGATTTTTTTACCTACAATTTCGCTAGTGGAACAGCCAACAACGAATAATTGACCTTCGCGAACCTTTGCTAAATCAAGTAATTCAGCCATCGCGTTGCGAGTTGACTGACGAATAGTTTCTACAGAAGTCATGTTATCGCCTCACTCAAATTGAATGTATAAAATCTATATGTATATTATCATAAAACCGACAGAATCGGTAGACTAAACTCTACACGTAACGGATGAACATCTTATGATTATGGCTTAACAACAAAAAGAGGCTTGCTTTAGCAAGCCTCTTTCAATCACTCAATGGTGATATTAGATTTTTCTGTAAGGTTTTTGGCCTAATTCGTAGAAGTTATTACCTTCAGTATCGCCAACTACGATGCAAGGGAAATCTTCAACAGTCAATTCAGCCAAAGCTTCTGGTCCAAGTTCACCATAAGCAAGTACTTCATATTTTTTGATGGATTTTGCAATCAATGCTGCCGCGCCACCAACTGCTGCGAAGTATGTGCAACCATTTTTCTTCATGGATTCAACTACTTCTGGTTTACGGGAACCTTTACCAATCATGCCTTTGATACCTTGATCAAGCATTGTTGGTGTGTAAGCATCCATACGACCGGAAGTTGTAGGACCAGCGGAACCAATTGGATCACCAGGTTTTGCAGGTGTTGGTCCAAGATAATAAACAAACTTATTTGTCCAATCGATTGGCAATTTTTCACCACGCGCTAAAGCTTCAGTCATAACTTTATGAGCAGCGTCACGAGCGGAGTAAATTTTACCAGTAATAAGAACGCTATCACCAACTTTTAATTTGCGGGAAAACTCTTCATTATATTCTTCAGTATTAATGCGAATTGATTCAGCCATTGTTTTTACCTCCTATCGATTAAAGTACTACGTGAGCATGACGAGCAGCATGGCACATGATAGTAACTGCAACAGGAAGACCTGCGATGTGAGTTGCACCCCATTCGATGTTTACACCGATACAAGTTGTAGTGCCACCCAATTGTGGTCCAATACCAGTTTTGTTAACCATTTCCATGATTTCTTCTTCTAATTTTGCATAGTCTGCATCTTTATGAGGTACACTAATGTCACGAAGCAACGCTTTTTTGGACATAACAGCTGCTTGGTCCATAGTACCGCCAATACCAATGCCGAGTACGATTGGAGGGCATGGGTTAGGGCCTGCATGTTTTACGATTTCAAGGACTGCATTTTTAACGCCTTCCACACCATCAGCAGGTACGAGCATAGCTACATCGGATTTATTTTCAGAACCGAAACCTTTTAATTCTACTTGAATATCTACTTTATCGCCAGGAACGATTTCAGTGTAGATGATTGCAGGTGTGTTATTTTGTGTATTTTTACGGTTGAACAATGGTTCAGCTACAACGGATTTACGAAGATAACCTTCAACATAACCAGCTGCAACACCAGCATTGATAGCTTCTGTAAGATCACCACCAACGAAATGAACATCTTGACCAACTTTTAAGAATACCATAGTCATACCAGTATCTTGGCAGTATGGACGATCTTCAGCATCGGCAATTTCTGCATTTTTAATAATTTGATCAAGAACGATACGACCTACCGAAGACTCTTCTGTTTCACGGCCTTTTTTCAAACCTTCATAGATGTCTTTTGGCAAGTGGTAAGCTGCGTCCATACACATTTGACGGACTGTTTTTGTGATTTCAGATACTTGAATCTCGCGCAAGATAATCCCTCCTCAGGAAAATAGTTGAATATTAATTCTAATACCGATGAGATAAAATAAAATTCTCAAACATATGAAAGAATATCTATCTCAAACCGATGAGATTAACTCTATACATAAATCGTAGCACACAATATAAGGGGATTCAACGTCTCACCTATACAGTTTTCTCAATGCTTTTCCAGTTTTTGAGAATTGTTTTCATGAATATTTTTGTATATATTTCGGTTTTTCAATAGCCTACATAGACTTTATTCTCCAGTCACTAAAAAAGCCCCATTCTGTGATAAAAGTCATAGTCTATCACATATCAATAAGATTTTAATATCTTATATTTTTACCTACTTTCTTATATATAAATTTGGTTTAAAATGAACCACAAACATAGACTATATCTAATAAGATAAATACACTTTCATCTTAACTGATACTACTTTTCAACTAAATCTTTTAAACTTTTCTATAATGCATATGTATACCGATTATCTTCAATATACTAATATTGCTAACTCCTATTCATTTAGAGCCATACAATCACCTTAGAACGCAGTAAATATCTATAGTTAATAAGCTCTATAGATTTTATTAATTTTAATGACTCTCTCATCAAAATTATTGATAACTAATTTTATTTATAAAGTTATGTCTTTTAGTCATAATTGACAATATCTATTTTATAGTGTTCTAAAAAAAATGCTTGCTTTTATAATTAAACTAACATATAATAACAATCGTACCATTCCTCGATAGCTCAGTCGGTAGAGCAATCGGCTGTTAACCGATCGGTCGTAGGTTCGAGTCCTACTCGAGGAGCCATTCTGGCCCGTTGGTCAAGCGGTTAAGACACCGCCCTTTCACGGCGGTATCCCGGGTTCGATTCCCGGACGGGTCACCACATATGGACGATTAGCTCAGCTGGGAGAGCGCCTGCCTTACAAGCAGGATGTCGGCAGTTCGATCCTGTCATCGTCCACCAAACTAAAGGAGCAAGCTGTTAAGCTTGCTCCTTTTTTTTATATATATGATATAATAATATAAATTGTATAATTTGTAATTTTAAAAGAGTTTTATTAAGAGGAGGAATTATGTTACATAACTTCGGACTCTATAAACGTCCACTACTTACAGTACTTGCTGTACTACTCACAACTGCATTTACAACAGCCAGTGCCGCTATGATCGATTTGAGTCAGCTAACACCAAATACAACGCAACCTGTGGTTCTTAGCACTATACAAAGTAACACAAGTAATGAGGCTTCTACATTGACCCCTAAAACAAATATGGAGCCTGTCATAAAAGTAGCTGCCACACCAACATCTACACCAATTTCTGGAGTTTCAGAAAAAGCAACTATTAATGCTACTAGTACAAGTCATGATGGTCTCTTGGAAAACTTTCCAAGCCGCAAAGTAACTATTGTTGTACCAGCAAATTTGCGCAATGAAAACACAGCTCAATTTGGTCACTACATGACAGATCGCTTATCAAATACACTTAAATATCCTTACTATGATACAACCATTGTAAGTACTAACACACCAACTGCAGAAATTAAAGCCGCTGATCTTGCTCAAATTGCAGAGGCCCAAAATTCTGAAATCGTTATTATGCCTGTACCATTACAAGACGTATATGTACAAGTTAATACTATTAACAGCCCAGATCCATACAATAAGGATAATCATGAAATTTATATCGCTGCAAAGGTTAATGCCCTTTTATACTATTATGATGTAAACGATAAGGTAATCCATACTGTTCGTACGGGCTTCAACCAAACTGATGACTCTTTAACTATGCCAACACATAAATCAGTTTGGAACAAAGTTATGACTATATTACTTGATAAATTACCATACAAACGAATTCCAACAGATCGTGACCGCTACCAAGCACCTGGTATCAATTCTGAGGCACCTGTTGTATTAGATTTTCAAGTAGAACAACCTAAGAATACTGCATACTCCTTAAAAGGTGTGAGCGTTTTATAATCAAAATTAGAAAGATAAAAAGGCTAGCCAGATGGCTAGCCTTTTTCTTATAACATTTTTGTAACATGCAAGCGCAGTAAAGCACGTTGCAATGCTGCTTCCGCTCTTTCTACATCAATATCAGGTGTAGGATTTGATAACCGACCTTCTGCACGCTCTTTAGCTCGACGAGCACGTTCCACATCAATGGATGTTGGATCTTGACAGTCAGGGGTTACAATACTCACCTTATTATGTTCAATTTCACAGAAGCCACCAAATACAGCATATTCACGAGATGTTCCATCTGGTTGTTCAATGCGTAAAGGTGCCAAGTCTAATGCAATAATCATAGGCGCATGATTTGGCAAAATACCAAAACCACCATCGATAGCTTTACCTACAAAGAATGTAGATTGGCCCTCGAATACGATTGCATCAGGTGTAATTATCTGTAGGGTCATAGGTTCCGCCATGGATTATTCCCCCTTCTCTTGCATTTCCTTTGCTTTTTGAATGGCTTCATCAATGGTACCAACCATGTAGAATGCACCTTCTGGCAATTCATCATGTTTACCATCCAAGATCTCTCTGAAGCCTCTCAATGTTTCGGACAATGGCACATATTTACCAGGAGAACCGGTAAATACTTCTGCTACGAAGAATGGTTGACTCAAGAAACGTTGAATCTTACGAGCGCGAGATACAGTGAGTTTATCTTCGTCAGACAATTCTTCCATACCGAGGATTGCGATAATATCTTGAAGATCGCGATATTTTTGCAATACTTCTTGTACTCCACGAGCTACTGCGTAGTGCTCTTCACCAAGTACATGTGGGTCCAAAATACGGCTTGTAGAGTCCAGAGGATCCACCGCTGGATAGATACCAAGTTCCGCAATGGAACGAGACAATACTGTTGTCGCATCCAAGTGAGCGAATGTCGCTGCTGGAGCCGGGTCAGTCAAGTCATCGGCAGGTACATATACAGCTTGTACGGAGGTAATAGAGCCTTCTTTTGTAGATGTAATACGCTCTTGCAATGCCCCTACGTCATTAGCCAATGTAGGTTGGTAACCTACGGCAGATGGCATACGACCTAAGAGGGCGGATACTTCGGACCCCGCTTGAATAAAGCGGAAGATGTTATCGATGAACAAGAGCACGTCTTGTTTTTTCACATCACGGAAGTATTCAGCCATTGTAAGACCAGTAAGACCTACGCGCATACGAGCCCCTGGTGGCTCATTCATTTGTCCATATACGAGGGCTGTTTTATTGATAACGCCAGACTCTTTCATTTCGTTCCACAAGTCATTACCTTCACGAGTACGTTCCCCTACACCGGAGAATACGGAATAGCCGCCGTGCTCTGTAGCAACATTGTGAATCAATTCCATAATCAATACGGTTTTACCTACACCGGCACCACCGAAAAGACCGATTTTACCACCTTTTACGTATGGAGCGATAAGGTCAACGACCTTAATACCTGTTTCCAAGATTTGTGTATCTGGAGAAAGGTCATCAAATTTAGGTGCTGGACGGTGAATAGGCCATTTTTCATCAGCCACAACTGGAGCTGGATCATGGTCTACAGTTTCACCAAGTACGTTAAAGATACGACCCAATACGCCTTCCCCTACAGGAACGGAAATTGGAGCACCAGTATCTTCTGCTTCCATATTACGTGTCATACCGTCAGTAGAACTCATGGCAACGCAACGAACTGTATCGTCGCCTAAGTGTTGCATAACCTCTACTACGATTTTTTGTCTATCGTGTGCCTTGTGGTCATGGTAGATGTGGATGGCGTTGTAGATAGCTGGTAAATGACCAGCATCAAAGCGCACGTCTACAACTGGGCCGATGACCTGCACAACTTTACCAATATTATTACTCATCGACAGATGTCTCCTTATCTATTGCAAGGCATTAGCGCCACCAACGATTTCAGAAATTTCGTTTGTAATGCTAGATTGACGCAACTTGTTGTATTCAAGGCCTAAGGACTCAATGAGTTCCCCTGCATTATCTGTAGCCGATGTCATGGCCGTCATACGAGCACCCAATTCACTAGCTGCAGATTGTAACAATCCATTATAAACTGTAATTTCTAAGTATTTTGGCAGCAACGCCTCCAAGACGGATACAGCGGACGGCATAAAATCATACTCTTCGCCTTTTACCTCATCTTGTGGTTGCTCTATTGGCAACAAGCGCTCAGCCTGTGCAATTTGCGTCATAGAATTTACAAAACGTGTATAGATCATGATGACTTCGTCTACTTCATGACGTTCATATAGTGAAAGTGCTTCATGCATGATGGCACGCGCATGTTCATAGGACGGTTTATCAGAAAAGCCCGCATAAGACTTATCGATGCGAATACCTCTAGATTTCATGCTATCTCTAGGCTTTCTGCCTGCCGTGATAACACGGTATGTATCAGGAGATTTACCATGTAATTGTTCCATAGCAAATTTCAACACATTAGACGAAAATGCCCCTGCAAGACCTTTATCTGCACCTACTACAATATAGCAAGTGCGCTCTACAGGTCGCACATCTAAGAGAGGACTTTCAAAGCCTTCTAAATCACTATTAGACATATGACGCAAGATTTGCCCTATCTTTTCTGCGTAAGGACGAGTAGCTTCCGCTTTTGTTTGTGCCCTACGAAGACGAGCAGAAGCTACCATCTTCATCGCTTTTGTAATTTGTTGCGTATTGGTAACACTTTTTATGCGTTTTCGCAAATCTTGTGCACTAGCCATACATTACGCCTCCTTACGAGACACTAATGTATGTGTAGAGCCAAATGCTTCAACACATTCTGGGATTGCTTGCTTCAATAGATTTTCAGTTTCTTCGTCAATTTTCTTAGACGTTTCAATGTTAGTGATGATTTCAGGGTAATTTGCTTTTACATAACGTAAAAGTTCAGCTTCAAAGGACAATACATCTGCCACTTGAATATCTGCTAAGTACCCTTTAGTACCAGCGTAAAGGTTGATAACCATTTCCGCTACACTCATAGGCTCATATTGACCTTGTTTTAACATTTCAGTTAAGCGTTCACCACGATCAAGTTGAGCGCGTGTAGCCGCATCAAGGTCGGAACCAAACTGAGCGAAAGCAGCCAACTCACGATATTGAGCAAGGTCCAAACGCAATTGGCCCGCCACTTGCTTCATCGCTTTAGTTTGTGCGCTACCACCTACACGGGATACGGACAAACCTACGTCAACAGCTGGACGAATACCAGAATAGAACATATCTGTTCCCAAGAAAATTTGACCATCAGTAATGGAAATTACGTTTGTTGGAATGTATGCAGATACGTCACCTGCTTGTGTTTCAATGATTGGCAACGCTGTAATAGAACCTCCACCAAGTTCAGATGAAAGTTTCGCAGCCCGCTCTAATAGACGACTGTGTAAGTAGAATACGTCACCTGGATATGCTTCACGCCCTGGTGGACGGCGCAATAATAGGGACATAGCACGATATGCAGCCGCTTGTTTTGTTAAGTCATCATATACGCATAATACGTGTTTACCTTGGTACATAAAGTATTCACCCATGGCAACACCAGCATATGGTGCAATGTATTGAAGAGGTGCACCTGTGGAAGCACTCGCAGAAACTACGATTGTATATTCCATAGCGCCTGCTTCTTCAAGCTTTTGCACTACGCGAGCAACCGTAGATTCTTTTTGACCAATAGCTACATAAATACAAATAACATCTTTGCCTTTTTGGTTCAAAATAGTATCTAAGGCAATCGCAGTTTTACCTGTACCACGGTCACCGATGATAAGCTCACGTTGACCACGGCCGATTGGTACCATCGCATCAATCGCTTTAAGACCTGTTTGCAATGGTTCGTTTACGGATTGACGATCCGCAATACCAGGTGCTGGATGTTCGATAGGACGACGTTCTGTAGCTTGAATAGCACCCTTGCCATCAAGAGGTTGACCAAGAGGATTTACTACACGACCAATCAAGGCATCTCCAGCAGGAACGTCCATAATTTTGCCAGTACGACGCACTTGGTCTCCTTCTTTAATCAAGAAGTCATCACCTAATAGTACGGCACCAACATTATCTAATTCTAAGTTCAAAACCAAGCCATATACGCCGTGTGGTAATTCTAGCAACTCACCGGCCATGGCTCTTTCAAGACCATAAATATGGGCGATGCCATCCCCTACGTCGAGAACAGTACCCACGTCATCGACATTGAGGTCAACATCATAGTCCTGAATCTGCTGTTTGATTATAGCAGTGATTTCTTCAGGCTTCATTTTCATATATACCCATTCACCCCTATCTAATAGAGTTCGTTCTTAATAAAGATTTTTCTAATTCCTCTAAACGACGAGATACAGAACCATCAATGCGTTTATCTCCTACTTGGATAACGATACCACCCATAATTGATGGATCTTGGCGCACAGATAAAATAACATCTTTCCCTGTTACTTCTCGTAATTTAGCTTGTACAGATGCTTCTACCTCAGCTGTGATTGGTTCTGCTACAGTTACAGTAGCTTCCAAAATACCACGAGCTTCTCGTGATTTTTGAATAAACGCTGCAATAGCCTGCGCAATATAACGATGGCGCCCACGTTTAATCATCACATAGATAAAATGTAAAGCAACTTTGTCGATACTAGATTCAAAGATAGAACCAACTAACTTAATCTTTGCATCTTCTGTAACGATTGGATTTTCAAGGAATGAACGAAGTTCAGGCTGTTCCGCCATAACGGACGCTACATAACCTAATTGCTCCTCCATGAGTTCCAAAATATTTTGTTCTTGAGCTAATTCAAACATAGCTGAACTGTATTTATCTGCTACAATTTCTATGCTCATCGTATCACAACCCTATCGTTTTACTATCAAGTTGACGAATAGCGTCTTCGATCAATTTTGTATTAGTTTCGCTGTTCATATCTTTAGCAACAACTTTACCAGCCATAGCTACAGATAAAGATACCACTTCGTTACGCAAGCTGTTCATAGCACGATCGCGTTCAATAGCGATATCTTGGCGAGCACGATTTTTTTCTTGTTCAATTTGCTCGCGTGCTGTTGACAATTGTTCACGTGTTGTATTTTCTGCTTCTTGAACTGCTTTTTCAACAATTTGTTGTGCCTCTATACGAGCATTAGCAATTTGAGCTGCATAATCAGCTTTAAACCCCTCTGCTTCTGCGCGAGCTTGTTCTGCAGCTTCTAAGTCTTTAGCAATTCGTTCTTTACGTTCTGTCATTATAGCCAATAATGGTTTATATGCAAAACGAGCCAATAGCCAAACTAATATAAAAAAGTTCAACATTTGAGCAAGAATCGTTCCAAGGCTTAAGTCAACCAAGGTTATTCCTCCTCGTTATTATCTGAATAACAAAATAAATGCTACTACTACACCGATGATAGGCATCGCTTCGATCAAACCAATCGCTACGAACATAGTAGACATCAATTGACCGCGCAATTCAGGTTGGCGTGTAATACCTTCAATAACTTTGCTAGATACAAGACCATCACCGATACCTGCACCAATAGCACCACAACCTACTGCAATTGCCGCTGCTAACGCGAATAAACCTTGAGCTTCCATAATATATCCTCCATATAAATTAATTAATGTTCCTCACTAAGCCCCATCCCCAAATAGGATGCAGTAAGAACGGTAAAAATAAAGGCTTGAATAATACCAATAAATAGACTAAAAGCAATCCAAACCCATGGTACCGGCACAAACCAAGGCAAGTTATATAATACTTCTAACAAAATTTCACCTGCCACAATGTTACCGAATAGACGGAAAGCAAGTGTAACAGGTCTAGCAATTTCCTCGAAAATATTGAGTATTAACAAAGCCTTATAAGGTCGTACAAAATGCTTAAAATAAGATAAGCCTTTAACTTTAACCCCCATAACCCATACCACTAATGTACTACATAAAGCTAATGCAATTGTAGTGTTAATATCGGATGTTGGTGATGTTAAAGCCTTGAATGTTGGCATTAAGCCTAACTCATTTCCTACAAAAATAAATAAGAAAAACGTAAATAACAAGGAACTCACCATCGGCCAATGGCGACCCAAATTCGGAGCTAATTGCCCCTCTAAGCCTTCTAATATAGATTCCACTATATTCTGCAAGCCTACAGGCACCAATTTACGTCCCCGGGTGGCTAATACTGTTATCAGTATTACAATAGCCATAGTAACCCATGTAGCAATTAAAGTATCCATATTAAATGTCAACCCCAACCACTGCACGACCTCATGGTGTCCCGCATGTAATTCCACGTTCTCAACCCCTTCCATAAACCTAATAAAAACCTAATATATTTACATTAATATAAATATAATATATATGTATCATCATACATCGTTATAGATATATAATCAACACTTGAAGGGTAAACAATTCCAAATAATCATAAATAGAATGTATTCAATGCATTATTAGAATACGACTCCATGTCTTATTAAAATCCACATCAATACATTAATTGGAATACAATACATTAATTTAAATGCAATAAAATTCTTAATTAAAATAATAAAAATTAGAACCGTCCACTAAACCGCCAATACACTATATAAAGTGCAGGCTGGATAAGTGCAATCGCTACAAACATACTAATTGCTTCTACATGGGGAATCTTCAAACCTAATACGACTAAAGATCCAACAAGCATAAGACGCCACACCATCTGTCTACGCGCCTTACGAACAGCCTTATAAGGATCACCTAATATAATTGCTTGACCATGTAGTGCAAGGCTAAGCAAGTAGAGCACCATTATAAAAATGCCCCACAGCCATCCCCATACATAGTGTTGTAATCCGCATGCAACCTGTATTATTACACCTAAAAAGGCAATAAAAAAACAAGACAGTAGCACGCGCACTATGAATTTTATATATTGATTCATACATACCTCACTACTTAACTTGTTTATATAACATATAAAACCCTGTTATAGCTCCTATTAGGCCAAATATGACCATGCAGAGTGGTTCCGTTTGAAGCCAAGTATCCAATTTATAACCTAGCCAAATAAAACCTCCTATACAGGAGACCAGTGTGACCCCCGCTGATGTTGCCATGGCGAGGGCTTTCACAAGATCCTTATCCATATTATTTACCAAAACGTTCAGGACGACGCGCATCACCTAAGAATTCATGTCGCAACGCTTGAATGATGCGTTCAGAGGCTTTTCCGTCACCATAGGGGTTAACAGAATTAGACATCAACTTATACGCTTCCGTATTGCTCAATAATTCATAAGCGGCTTTATGTACCGCATCCTTATCAGTACCTACAAGGCGAACAGTGCCTGCTTCTACCGCTTCAGGACGTTCTGTCGTATCACGTAATACGAGAACTGGCTTACCAAGAGCTGGGGCTTCTTCTTGAATCCCACCTGAATCAGTCAAAATCAAGTAAGATTTAGCCATCAAGTTTGCAAACGGTTCATAGTCAAGAGGGTCAATTAATGTAACACGCTCCACAGAACCAAGTTCCTCTTGTACAACTTGGCGAACTTTAGGATTTTTATGTACAGGGAAAACAACTTGAATATCTTCAAATTCATTGATTAAATCTCGAATGGCTTGATATACATGGCGCATAGGTTCACCTAAGTTTTCTCGGCGATGTGTGGTAACAAGAACCGTACGTTTTTTAGGATCAAGAGCATTAATAGCTGCATCATCGAATACATAGCTGTCTTGTACCGTCGTATCAAGAGCATCGATAACAGTATTCCCTGTTACATAAAGATGTTCTGTATTAATATTTTCTTTTTTTAAATTGCTTTCAGAACTAGAAGTAGGCGCAAAGTGATACGTCGCGATCGAACCCGTCAATTTTCGATTCATCTCTTCAGGGAATGGAGAGTAAATATCACCTGTCCGTAGCCCTGCTTCCACGTGACCTACAGGAATTTCTTGGTAGAAAGAAGCCAATGCCCCAGCAAAGGTAGTTGTAGTGTCACCATGAACGAGTACCACATCAGGTTTTGCTTCTTCTAATACATCTTTAAGGCCCATCAAAGCACGATTAGTTACATCATATAGTGTTTGACCTTGGCTCATAATATTTAAATCATAGTCTGGGGTAATATTAAACAAGTTTAGTACTTGATCAAGCATATCTCGATGCTGTGCCGTAACGGTGACGATAGGTTCCATATCTGGTGCTGCTTGTAATGCTTTTACAAGAGGAGCCATCTTGATAGCCTCAGGTCTTGTACCAAAGATTGTCATAACTTTTAACATAGTTGCCTCCAACGTAGTAGGATAGAAAAAATGGGGCGCCAAGCGCCCCACAGATGGTTATTCCTTATGAGAATCATCAGTATTCTCCAAGGCTTTAGCCAATTCATCGCGATCAAAGGATATGGTATCATCCGAGTCGCTGCGTTCAATTGTAGGACGTGGTAACGGATGCCCTGCCGCATCACTATGCATGATAACGCCAAGACGTCGTGCAATATAAATACTACACAAGAAAATTACTAATACCAAAGTCGCGCCGACCCAAGCATTGACCTCTGCAACGATAACAGATACACCGCCGAAAAGAGCTGTTACTGCATACATCAACAATACAGCTTGCTTTTGTGTTAATCCTTGTGCCAATAAGCGATGGTGAACATGACCTTTATCGGGTTTAAAGATGGGACGTCCACTGATTTTACGGCGCACAATGGCAAATAAGGTGTCTAAAATAGGCAAGCCTAACACAATGGCAGGTACCACTAGAGCAATCATAGCCGCCGTCTTCACAGCGCCCATAACGGAAATAGCTGCTAATGTATAGCCTAATAACATGGATCCCGTATCACCCATGAATATTTTTGCAGGATTGAAGTTATACCGCAAGAAACCTACAGTCGCACCTGCTAAAGCAAGAGAGATACAAGCAAGATCAGTTTGACCAAGTTGCAATGTCATTGCACAAACAGCGATACATGCGATAAAGGAAATACCTGCAGCCAAGCCATCAAGGCCATCGATGAGGTTTACAATATTTGTAAAACCAACTATCCAGAAAATAGTCAATGGAATAGCCCAATACTTGAGATATACTACACCACCCCAAGGAAGGTTAATGAAATCTACTCGAATATCATAAGCCACCAAAATAGCGGCTGCTATAATTTGGCCCATTAACTTAGTTTTTGGCTCAATTTGTTTAATGTCGTCCCAAATACCAACTAGCACCAAAATGACTGTACCAAGGACAAACCCAAACAATTTATGATCATG
This sequence comes from Veillonella parvula, assembly GCF_040094895.1. Taxonomy (GTDB): domain Bacteria; phylum Bacillota; class Negativicutes; order Veillonellales; family Veillonellaceae; genus Veillonella; species Veillonella parvula_L. The sequence goes on from NZ_JBBNGV010000003.1 coordinate 28,843, forward strand.
CGGAATGGAATCGTTAAAAAGAACCGATCCCACATAACCGAGAAAGATTGCTAATCCACCAAGTCGTGGAATCGCACCATGATGCACCTTTCGAGCATCAGGCTTATCTATTGCCCCAACAGCAACGGCAAAGCGTTTTACCAATGGGGTAAGTGCAAAGGTTATGATGAGCGCTAGTGCAAAGGCCCACACATAATCGAGCACATATTCACTCATAAGACACCTCCAACAAGTAGGTTGTAAAAACGGATTAGTTCGTTAAGCTACGAATAGGAGCAGGAATTCTGCCACCACGGGCGATGAACTCGGCTGCACTATATGGACTCACTTCGATAATAGGAGCATAACCTAATAATCCACCAAATTCAACAACCTCTCCAACAGTCTTACCAGGTACAGGAATTACACGAACCGCAGTTGTCTTATTATTAATCATACCAATTGCTGATTCATCTGCAATGATAGCAGAAATGGTGTCAGCAGTAGTGTCTCCAGGAATAGCAATCATATCAAGCCCTACAGAACAAACACATGTCATGGCCTCTAATTTATCAAGTGTCAAACTACCACAGGATACAGCATCAATCATGCCTGCATCTTCCGAGACAGGAATGAATGCACCACTAAGACCACCTACGTGAGAGGAAGCCATAAGACCACCTTTTTTCACCGCATCATTAAGTAATGCTAGTGCCGCTGTAGTGCCATGACAACCACAAGAGGACAAGCCCATTTCTTCAAGAACATGAGCTACAGAGTCACCTACAGCTGGCGTTGGCGCCAAAGATAAATCAATAATACCAAATGGTTTACCTAGGCGGCGAGATGCCTCTTGGGCTACCAATTGACCTACGCGCGTGATTTTAAAAGCAGTACGTTTAACCGTTTCTGCTACAACGTCAAAGGATTGACCTCGAACGGATTCAAGCGCATGTTTTACAACGCCCGGGCCAGATACACCTACAGAAATAGCACTATCCCCTTCTGTTACCCCGAAGAAAGCACCCGCCATAAATGGATTATCCTCTACAGGATTACAGAATATTACGAGCTTAGCACAACCAAGAGCATCATTATCCTTTGTAAGCTCTGCAGTTTTCTTAACGATGATTCCCATGTCTCGCACTGCGTCCATGTTAATACCAGTTTTAGTAGAGCCCACAGCAACAGAGCTACAAACGATATCCGTAGTTGCCAGCGCTTCAGGAATAGAGTCAATCAAAATGCGGTCAGCTCGAGTGGCGCCCTTTGTTACAAGCGCAGAAAAGCCGCCAATAAAATTAACACCTACAGTTTTTGCAGCACGATCCATAGCTTCCGCCACAGGAACATAAGATGTTAAATCACTACCTCCTGCAACTAAAGAAATGGGTGTTACAGAAATACGCTTATTGATAATAGGGATGCCGAATTCTCGCTCAATATCTTCCCCTGTAGATACAAGATGTTCTGCCTCTTTTGTAATACGGTCATAAATACGGTCACATAGCTCTTTACCAGAACTAGATGCACATTCAAGCAAGCTAATTCCCATCGTAATAGTACGAACATCAAGCTTGTTATCGTGAATCATCTGATTCGTTTCTAAAATATTGTCGATAGATAACATAGTGCCTCCTATCCTACACGGTGCATGCTCAAGAAAATATCAGCATGTTGTGCACGGATTTCAACACCTAGTTCTTTACCTTGAGTCGTCAAAGCCTCTTGGATAGCTGTAAGATTTTTCATATCTTCAGACTTGGTTTCACACATCATAATCATATTGAAAACGCCATCGAGGATGGTCTGATTAATGGACATAATATTTACACCGTAGTTAGCGAGTACAGTACTAACTCCAGCAATGATACCAACGCGGTCTACGCCGACAACGGTAACAACTAATTTCATAACATCACCTTCTCTAAGCACTACAAACTATATAGCCAGTATAGGGCATTCAATAAACTATATTAATATATTATAACACATTTATTATTTTTCATGAGTGAAATCTTTATGAGTTTTCTAGTGAAAACAACATGTTACACTTCGTCAGACAAAGCACTTGTTACAATCTCTTCACCAGCAGTTAACAATGCGATAAGACCTTTATCCCCTTTATAGCTTTCACCATAAATTTTATATAAATCTTCAGTACCAGATGGACGTGCTACAAACCAGCCCGTTTCCGTTTCCACACGAACGCCATCGATAGGCATATCTTTATACAGAGAAGTAGTGCGAACATTAGTAATCGCATCACCATCTACTTCGGTAGCCGTAATGGAGCTTGCATTTAATTGTTTCAACTTAGCCTTGGCCGCCTTTGTACAAGGTGCATCAATACGACCAAATCGAGGATCGCCACACCCTACAACAAGATTATTATAGAGACGGTCAACAGTAGCCCCCATAACGGCATACATTTCCATCGCAAGGAGAGCCATTACCATGCCATCTTTATCAGTAGTCCATACGGTACCGTCTTTTTTAAGGAACGATGCACCAGCAGATTCTTCACCGCCAATGCCAATCTCACCATCGAATAATAGGGAACTAAAATATTTAAAACCTACTGGAACCTCATAAACAGGAACCTCTTTACTAGCAGCCCATTTATCAATCATAGTGGTACAAACAACGGTTTTACCGACCCCTTTATTTGTCCAACCACGAGTCGTAAACAAATAATCCGCCGCAGTCACAAGGAATGCGTTTGGAGAAGCTAGCCCATACGGACTAACGATACCATAGCGGTCATAATCAGGGTCATTCCCAACAGCGAGATCATAATTACCAATTTGTTTAATTACGTCAGCCATGGCATATTCAGATGAACAATCCATACGTACCTTACCATCATGGTCATAGGTCATAAAGCTAAAGGTCGGATCATACTCATCATTAATAATATCTAGGTTTAGATTATACCGCTCTTTAATAGCACGCCAATAACCTAGCCCACTACCACCGAGAGCATTAACGAGGACCTTAGGTTTTGCACTTTGGATTGCCTCCATATTAATGATAGAAGATAGTTCTTCTACATATAGACCTTTATAGTCATATGGAACCTGTTGGTCGGGTTCAATATTGTCGATACTAATACGTTTAAATCCTTCTAATTCACAATATGCGTGAACATATTCATTGGCACGTGTTTCAATCCATTTAGTAATCAACGTATCCGCTGGACCACCATTGGTAGCGTTATACTTAATGCCACCATTATCTGGAGGATTATGAGACGGCGTAATCACGATACCATCAGCCTTATCATCGTGGCTTTCATTATAACGAATAATAGCACGAGATATAGATGGTGTCGGCACGAAATCCATATCGGAATCAACCATTGCAGTTACACCATTGCCAGCAAGGACCTCTAGAACCGTCACAAGGGCTGGCTGAGATAAAGCATGTGTATCTTGACCGACGAAAATCGGACCTGTAGCGCCGAATTGACCACGGCCATCACAAATAGCCTGTGTAATAGCGGCCACATGTAAATCTGTAAACGTACTATTTAAAGATGTACCGCGATGGCCAGATGTGCCAAAGGATACGAGTTGTGTCGGATCTGTAATATCCGGAGCATTATCAAAATATGCATCCACAAGGGTTTGCACATCGATAATATCTTGTTCTTGTACAGGCGTACCTGCTAATTTGTGAGTCATAGAAACCTCTAATCTTATCTTGAGGGCAAGCCCTCTCATTTTACAACCTTGATATTCGATCAATTACATTAAATTATTTCCAAAATGTATGTATCATTCATAAAATATTATATTTACACATAATTAATATAAGATGACAACAGCCAGAGATTTTATCATAATTCTTTATTTTGATTTATTACAACTATTTTCATCTATATCTATTACAACATTATTGTTCGCTTCGGTAGTTCTATCTTTTGATTTCAGCTGTTTAGATATTTCCGCAGGAACAATAGGTTGAGTAAAACCTTGCCCGATAACCTCTTGGGCATCAGTAATCAAGATAAACACATTTGGGTCCGCTTCTTGAATAACCTCTTTCAATTTATTTACCTGCAGCAAGTTGACTGCAACCATCACAATTTGCTTAGGCGTCCGTGTATAGGCACCAATACCATTAATAATAGTGGCACCACGACCAACCTTATTGATAATACACTCACATACTTCATCGGTGCGATAGGTAATGATAAAAGCAACTTTACGTTGATTAAAGCCGATTACCACCTTATTTGTAATAATAGTATACACATACACACTGATAAGAGTTACAGCTACCGCTTCAAGTCCAACAACGCCGACAGCAACTAAGAGGATGGCACAGTTGATAGCGCTATTAATGGACCCCATTTGAAGGCCATAATATTTACGAACGATAAGTGCAATTGGATCAAGGCCTCCTGTATTACCACCTACACGGTAGACGATACCAAGCCCTAGTCCAGTTGTGATACCTGCCATCATAGAACTGAGTAGTGGATCCTTAATAATCATGTCATATTGCAAGAAACTAAACAGATCAATCATCCACGATAACATGAGCGTACCATACAAGGTATTAAGCACTACACGTTTACCAAGCCACTTCCAAGCAGCCCAAAATATAGGGACGTTCAAAATAACGTTCCAAGAACCAACGGATAATCCCGTTAGATAATACAAAATCAACCCTACCCCACTAATACCAGTACTAACCAGTTTGTGAGGTAGTACAAAGGCATCTAAACCAGCACCAAAAATTGCACAACCAATAGCAACTATGACACATTGATAGACAACATCTTTATACTTGGCGAACATAGCTCCCTCCAAATTGCCATTTCACTATAAATATTCTATAATGAACTAATTAAAACATACGCTGTTTACAATGCTTTTAATAATCAAACAACAGGTATATACAAAATCATCATAAACCACTTAATGGTTATTTTCAATCACTTTATAACAGTATAAAATAAACATATAAACTGCATATATTTTGTACATTACAAACGAGGCTATTATGAGTAAAAGTTTTGAGCAACTCGGTTGCAGCAAAATTAATATTGGGCTTGCTATTACAGGCAAGCGTGACGATGGATACCACGACATCGATTCTATATTTCAATCGATTCGCCTTAGTGATTCTATTTATTTCGCTAAGCATCATTCCGTAGTATTTTCTGGTGGCGCTCCCGAATTGCCTGACTACATGCAAAAACTCGTAAGCTATGGAGAAGATAATCTCGCGCTCAAAGCGTTACGCGCCATACAGGCCTATACGGGTTGTAAAGCCGGTGCCGCCATCCACCTATTAAAACGCGTTCCTATTCAAGCGGGTCTTGGTGGCGGTAGTGCAGACGCAGCAGCCATGTTATTAGGTCTCAACCGCTTTTGGGACTTACGGCTCACACAAGAGGAACTTTTAAATATTGGTGCCTCACTAGGATCTGATGTGCCGTTCCTACTACAAGGTGGTACAGCTCGCGGAACTGGTCGTGGCGAAGTGTTAACCTATAGCCAATCGCCAGAAGCACATTGGCTATTACTAGTAAAGCCAAAGGTATCTATTTCTACAGCGGTTGCTTATGGTCGCTTCAACGGTAAATCTAATGCCACCGCAAAAACAATCGATACCGTTCTGAATCATCTTCAGAATAATGATTTACAATCTGCTTTCACTAGTAGCGCTAATACTTTCGAAGAATTATTATTCCCAGATCACGAAGAACTAGGAATATGTAAGGAGTTTTTCACCAACCGTGGTTACCCAACCATCATGACAGGAAGCGGTCCTACGATGGTAGTATTACTTAACAAACCTATGGAAGCCTTACAATTACAAGAAGAGATTAAAGCAGCTGGTCATGATTGGCTGTCACTCATTACTAAAACATGTACACAGGAGGACTTAGTATGACAAAACGGTTACAACCTATACGACTCGATGCGTATAAACCACTAAGAGAAGTGGTAAGTGAAACATTGCGTCAAGCCATCCAAGATGGGGTGTTAAAACCTGGGGAGCGCCTCATGGAAATTCCCCTTGCCGAAGAGTTAGGTGTAAGTCGTACCCCCATTCGTGAAGCCATACGTAAACTAGAACTAGAAGGCTTTGTCGTTATGGTTCCTCGTCGCGGTACCTACGTTGCCAACATATCTTTAAAGGATATCACTCAAGTATTTGAAATTCGCTCTGCCCTTGAAGAACTTGCAGCAGGCCTTGCAGCAGAACGCATTACAGAAGAGGAAATCGAAACGCTGGAAAGAATGCTCGTAGAAATTGGCGATCATATGGAAAACAAAAATATGGAATCCGTCGTCGCTGCGGATGTAGAGTTCCACGAAGTCCTCTACCGCGCTTCTCGTAACGAAAGATTGGCTGATATTGTTCACAATTTACGAGAACAAACCTACCGTTTCCGCAGTTTCTCCATGAACCAACCAGGTCGTCTTAGAAAAACTTGGGAGGAGCATCGTCAATTAGTGGAAGCCATTGCCTCTCACAATGCTGCGCAAGCTCGCAAACTAGCTCGAATTCACATGGAACATTCTGAACAAACCTTGTTGCAAGGAATGGAAGAGTCACAAGAATTTACTAAGGCATAAACAACATCCTACAAAAATACTATATAAAGCAAAAATCCTTCCTATTTGTGAAGGATTTTTGTTTTACATAGTCTATAGAAATTGATACAATATCATTGATTAGTATGAAATATGGATTTTTTATAAGAAAGGGAGTTTTTATGGAAGCAATGCTCAATGATGCTATATCCACCATAAACGGTTATTTATGGAGTTATTTCATCATTTTTATTCTTATCGGCGCAGGTCTCTTCTTTACGATGACAACGAATTTTGTACAAATTCGCATGATTAAAGAAATGATTCGCCTCGTAATTAACGGCGCAGGTAGCTCTACAGAAAAGAACCATGTATCCTCATTTCAAGCATTCTGTGTTAGTACCGCATCTCGTGTAGGTGTTGGTAACATCGCAGGTATAGCTATTGCCGTTGTACTTGGTGGCCCTGGTGCTATTTTCTGGATGTGGGTTATCGCACTCATCGGTGCTGCCACGGGCTTCATCGAGTCTACATTAGCACAAATCTACAAAGAACCTGTTGCTAAGGGCGGTTTCTATGGCGGACCAGCTTACTATATTCGGTATGGTCTAAACAACAAGGCATTATCTGTTCTATTTGCTATTTTAATCAGTATTACCTATGGTTGGATTTACAATTCTGTACAAGCCAATACTTTGGCTGCATCTCTCCAGGTATTTAACCTTGATGTGTCCTATACAGGCGCTGTAGTAGCAGTCCTTCTTGGTATTATCATATTCGGTGGTATCAACCGCGTTGCAAAAGCATCTGAAATCATTGTTCCTATCATGGCGATTCTATACATTGCTACTGCGTTATTTGTGGTAATTATGAATATCACCCAATTTCCACATGTAATCTATACTATTTTCTCCTCCGCATTCGAGCCTGTTGCAGCAGGTGGGGGCTTATTAGGTGCTACTGTTATGAATGGTATCAAACGGGGGCTCTTCTCTAACGAAGCCGGTGAAGGTTCTGTTCCAAACGCAGCCGCTACGGCAGCTGTTAACCACCCTGTGGAACAAGGTCTTGTACAAGCATTCGGCGTATTCCTTGATACATTCATCATTTGTACAGCTTCTGCTTTCATCGTACTCATCGTGGGTGATTACAGCACTACAGGTCTAACAGGTATTGCTCTTGTACAACATAACCTAGCTCAACAACTTGGTTCTTGGGCGCCTACAGCCGTAGCCATTTTCATCGTTATGTTCTCCTTTAGTTCCTTAATTGGCAACTATTACTACGGTGAAATCAATATCAGCCACTTAACAAATAAACGATTCTACCTACATTTGTTCCGTATTGGCGTAATTCTTATGACATTTGTTGGCTCTGTTGCCTCTCTAGATCTCGTATGGAACCTAGCCGATTTATTCATGGCTTTCTTAGTATTAACTAACGTAAGTTCCATCGTACGCATGGGGCGCACAGCAGGTCTTGCCCTCGATGACTATATCAAACAACGCAAGGCAGGTATTGAAACGCCAGTATTTAACCGTTCTATTCTAAACCACACGTACGGCATCGTATGGTGGGGTGATGGTCAAACTACAGACTCCTCCGTACCTCCTACTCCAATTGAAGATACTGTGGAAAAATAAAATATATTGACGTATGAGGCTGGTGAAAGTATCTTTCACCAGTCTTTTTCGTATAATCTTTAAAATAGTTTATTAGTACATACAAAAAGGTCTATTTTTTTCAGAATATAAATCTTTATTCTTTTTGTAAAAGTATCCATTTTCATAGATAAAAACATCGTTCATTAGCAAATTGTACTGTGATAAAGATCATAGTAATTATCTATATTTTTACAACTTTTACAGGTCAAAAACTATAGAATATATTTATGAAAATATAAAGGGTATTCTGTTTACAATGTCGAATACTTAAGTATGCGATAAAATTAGCATTAATTAAACTATTAATTTACTCTATTATCCAGGAGGTAATTATGAGCGGTTATAACCCATATGAAAACATGTTAAACACATTAGACGTAGCAGCTGAAAAGCTCGGCTATACTCGTAGTGAATACGAAGTGTTACGTCACCCAGAACGAGAACTAAAAGTAGCAGTTCCTCTTCAACTCGACAATGGCGAAGTTCGCGTATACGAAGGTTATCGTTGCCAACATTCCACATTGCGTGGCAGTGCTAAAGGGGGTCTTCGCTTCCATCCAGATTCTGATGAAAACGAAGTTCGTGCATTGGCAGCTTGGATGACTATTAAAAACGCGATTGCTAACATCCCTTATGGCGGTGGTAAAGGGGGCATCAAAGTTGATCCAAAAACGTTAAACCCTCGTGAATTAGAACGCTTAACTCGTAACTTCGTACGCCGTATTGCACCTATCATCGGTGTTAATACAGACGTCCCTGCACCAGACGTAAATACGAATGCTCAAATCATGAGCTGGATTGCTGACGAATACAGCACATTAAAAGGTGAATGGAGCCCAGGTATCGTTACAGGTAAACCAATCGAAGTAGGCGGTTCCTTAGGCCGTAATGAAGCGACTGGTCGCGGTTGCCTCATCGCATTGCAAAGCTATCTTGCTAAGAAAAACTTGGATATCAAAAACCTTACTGTTGCAGTTCAAGGCTTTGGTAACGTAGGTTCCGTAGGCGCTCGTCTCATTGCACAAGCAGGTGCAAAAGTTGTGGCTATCGGCGACGTAAGCGTTAACATCTACAATCCTAACGGTCTCGATGTTGAAAAAGCATACGAATATGCTAACTCCCATGGTCGTTCCCTAGAAGGTTACAGCGAACCAGGCATGACTACAATTGGACCTCAAGAGTTATTGGCTCAACCAGTTGATGTATTATACATGGCAGCCCTTGAGAACCAATTAAACAAAGACAACATGGAAAATATCCAAGCTAAAATCATCTTGGAAGGCGCTAATGGTCCTACTACTAATGATGCGGATAAATACTTCTATGAAAAAGGCATCGACATCATCCCTGACGTTCTTGCTAACGGCGGCGGCGTAGTTGTATCCTACTATGAATGGGTACAAAATAAAGCAAGCTTCTACTGGACTGAAGAAGAAGTTAATGAAAGATTAACTAAGAATATGCAAAATAGCTTCGAAGCTGTTTGGGAGATGCAACATAAATACAATGTACCTCCTCGTCAAGCAGCGTACATGGTTGCTCTTGAACGCCTCGTAGTCGAAACTAGATGGCGCGGCTATAACTGTTAAATTCCCATACCTCCATACATTTTAGCCATAAAAAAGGCGTAAGCTTGATTTGAGCTTACGCCTTTTTATTTGTATTCGTTAATGCTCCATATGAATGGAAATTAACGCCCTCTCTTTAGTTTTATTTGAAAGCACCTAATAAGGCAGCCATGCTAGGACGACTAATTAAGGCTTTCACCAATACAGAACCAAGAATCGCTGGAATAGTTTGACCCACGATAAGATTCAACACTAATGGCCAGTACGGTAGACCAAGTAATGGGCTGAGCCACATTGGTACACATAGTGCAGGCACAAAGACAATGGGAAGCGTTGCCCACCAAGCACTAAGGCCAAGGTTGCGCATTCCTACGATAATGCCAGTCGTCAATACGCCCACACCAAAGCCCCCTACCATATCGAAGATACCAAGACCACCGAATAAGAAGTTAGAAATGAGGTTGCCAATCCCCATGGGAATCACCAAGAACGGAAAGGCATAAGCAAGTGCATATAATGATGTTGCTATACGAATTTGATACGCCCCGAAGGAAACGCTTTGCGTTACATACAATACAACGATGTACAATGCCACAACCATGGCAGAAATAGTCAATTTGCGTGTAGAAATCATAACACTCACCTCCTCAAAATAAAAAAGCATGGCAAAACTACCATGCTTACAATGCTTATGAATTTCCGTAGTTTTGTTTAGAGACAGGATGGTTTCAAACTGTCTTATTTAGTTGTCGCCTTTAGGCAGTACTAATATTAGCATATATCTAATATTTTCGCAATCAATTTAGATTTAAGCGGACTTTTTAGGGCTAACTACTATTAGTATTAAGTTTGTAAGGTCGGGGTGGTGGCAGATACCTTTCCTCATCGCTCCACTGGCGAACCGGTCATCGGCCGAAGGCCTCGACCTGCCAAAGTCGCTCTTTGAAAAGGTATCTGCCACCACTTCAAATTTAGCAACTCTACTTATACCCTAATACTAGTGACGTACAAGTCCGCCTTAAATCACATATACATGCTACTCTATTAGAATATATGTAAAGTAGCCGCCTAAAAGGCGACTACTTGTCTAAGCCAGTTTATGGGAATTATAGTGCTGGGTCTTCGACTCCGTTTGCGTGGAAGGCTTTGGCTCTGTCGATACAGGTGCCGCAGTGTCCGCATGGTTTGTCTCCGCCTTCGTAGCAGGACCAGGTAAGGTGGTATGGTACGCCGAGGCGTAGGCCTTCTTTTACGATGTCTGCTTTATTAGAGTTAATAAAGGGTGCTTCTAAGGAGCATTCTTTACCGGATCCTTCAAAGATGGCGTCCCCCATGGATTTGTAGAATTGTTCTGTACAGTCAGGGTATGCATTGCCTGCCGCATCATCACTGTGAGCACCGTAGTAGATATAGCCGCAGTCTAAAGATAGTGCCAAGGATGCTGCGGCGGATAGGAATAGACCATTTCTAAACGGTACATAAGTGCTTACTGTACCTTCACCTTTTGCATCTTGTTGTTCTTTGTAGGAACCTTGTGGAATATCTTCACTAGATTGTACTAATAAAGAGCAGTTACTAAAGGCAAATAGCTTAGCAACATCCATCGTTTTACCTTCCATACCGTAGTACTCTAAAATAGCTATAGCAGCCTCTAATTCCTTACTATGTTTTTGACCATATTGAATCGATAAGGGTACCACATTATCTTTGCCAAATCGTTCAATAGCAAGGGCTAAACAAGTAGTACTATCTACACCTCCGCTAAATAGAACGACAGCTTTTTGTTTTTGAGCCATAGTATCTCCTTTTCTATCACAACAGCCTCATCCGTAGATGAGGCTGTACTTTTATATTCACTAAAATTTTATAGATCAATAACCAATTCTACTGGACAGTGATCAGAGCCAAAGATTTGTTGATGAATCTTCGCTTCTTGGATTTTATCATCAAGGCGTTTGGATGTGATGAAATAGTCAATTCTCCATCCTGTATTCCGTTCACGAGCTTTCCCCATATAGGACCACCAGCTGTATTGCTCAATAGCATCTGGATAGAGGTGACGGAATGTATCTGTAAAGCCTGCCCCTAAGAGTTCTGTCATCTTTGCACGTTCTTCATCGGAGAAGCCTGCATTTTTACGGTTTGTCTTAGGATTTTTTAGGTCGATTTCTTGATGGGCTACATTGAGATCACCACATAGAATGACAGGCTTTTTCTTATCTAATTCAAGTAGATAATTACGGAATGCGTCTTCCCAAGTCATACGATAATCAAGGCGAGCTAATTCACGTTGGCTATTCGGTGTATAACAGCATACCAAATAGAAATTATCGTATTCAGCAGTGATAACACGGCCCTCTTGATCGTGTTCTTCAATACCGATGCCATTAGTTACGGACAATGGCTTAATACGCGTGAATACAGCCGTGCCACTATAGCCTTTCTTAACTGCACTATTCCAATATTGCTCATACCCTGGCAACTCCAAAGAAATTTGATCGGGTTGCAATTTTGTTTCTTGCAGGCAGAAAATATCTGCATCTAATTCATTAAAGGATTCCATGAAACCCTTTGTTACAGCGGCGCGGAGGCCGTTTACATTCCAAGAAATTAATTTCAATTCTTACTCCTTTATAATACTTCTTTATAATACTTCGCATCAATCTAATACTATTCACCGTATTTAACTTGGTGAAAGTCTCTTTCACATAGAATATACGTCAAGTTTTTGCTTAATGTAAGCTAATCTAAAGATTATATGTTAGCAATACTACTGCTTTTTATGTTTCTTAGCATGTCTTGCTTCTGCACGAGCCTTACGGGCGTTTTCGTTGGCTTTAAGATCACTTTCACGTTTCTCACGGAAATAGTTAGCCACCGCCGACAAGACAAGAATCACTAATACAGTTACATTAAACATACCAGGTCCAAAGGTATAGATGTGATAACACAAATAACCAAAGGCAACGACTGTTAGTAATTGTTTTAATAGATTCATTCGCCCTCCTAAGTTAGTTTAATGTTTCTACACCTGTACTAAGCGGGAAGCCTTCATACGTTACCCAGTCACTAGAACTACCAACATATAAAGCAGATTCAAGTCCTACTTCACTCATGGTTAACAACGCATTGCAGGCAGTCACACCAGACCCACAGTACGTTACAACTGGCCTATTTTGGTAGATTTCGTTGTAATACTCAGCCTCTAAATCTTTCAAGGATTTAGGACCATCTACGGTATAGCCACTTTCATAAAAATGATTAACAGCCCCAGGAATATGCCCTGTCATACCATCCATCGTATCCACTTGAGATCCATCATAACGGAATGGCGCACGAGCATCAATAATAACATGATCTCCGCTTTCACTAGCCTTGAGCACCTCATCGCGACTCATAACCATATCCGTTTGCAACTCGTAGTTAAAAATAGATGGTTCAGCAGGTAACGGGGTCGGCTCTTTAGTTAAGAGATGGCCCTCTCGAACCCATCGTTCAATACCACCGGATAAAACGCGTACATCTGTTAAGCCCATGTAACGTAACGTCCACCAAAGACGGCCCGCTAAGAATAGCCACGAATCATATACTACAACCTTTGAGTTACGAGTGATGCCATAAGACTCAAAGGTATGAGCTAACTGTTCCATATCTGGCAATGGATGACGACCACCATGCTCGCCTAAAGGACCAGTCAAATCCTTGTCTAAATCTACCGCATAAGCCCCCTTAATATGGCCTTTTTTATAATCTTGATACCCTCTAGCATCTAAAATGATGACCTCATCGAAACAAGCTAATAATTCTTTAGGAGTGATAAAATTTGACATGTTGTACTCCTTTCTTTGATTATATCGAAAAATACAAATCTTTTAATATTATTATATACGACTATAGCGGGATATACAATTGAAAGCTACTGATATTAAAAACTCATCACAATTGCGTAACCCATCTTCAATGGCAGATAATTCATTACGCCCTTCCCCATTAGCAATAAGTTCCGAAGATGTAGCAAAATTGATTAATTGATTCGATTCTGACATAACGAACTCCCTATATAATGAATACTATACTTGCTATTATACCAGCCGCAGCTACAACGTCTAGAGAGTATATAGTTTTACTTTTAAAAGTATATTTTTATAACAGCTTACAGCCTCATTCATCGTTTAATCGCTAATTATAAATATAAATACATGTCCAAATCTAACATTTTCATCTATTCCTTATAATGATCGTATCTATACGTCTTTTTTGCCACGTAAAGTTGTGATATAATGTAAATAATTACTCTTAGGACATTAGTCTGTCCAAATGGATCCAAAAGAGTTAGTGTGTTTTCAAGGAGCGTGCGCAGTTGAAAAAGGGGTACATCAAGTTAATAGCAGCCATTGTGCTCGGTGCTGCTATTATCGGTGGTGGGATCTATGGGGTGTATACACTCTTATCATCCAATACAACGACAATTTTATATCGATCAACCGTTGACGATAAAATCAACGCCATACGACCTTATATTGTTGCATTAGATGCATATAACTCATACAGTGTAGCCTATGCTAACCAATTACAGCCAACTCTTGAAGAGTTGCGCAATGGGTCTCATAATACGACGATTACCTTACCTAAATATAAGGAACTTAAAGCTGCATTAGAGGTAGCAAAACAAGATAGTTCTACACCCTACGAAGACGTAAACCAAGCGACAAATGACGTCCTCGTAGTACTTGATCAAATTATTCCTATTGCTGATCAGTTGCAATCTTACTATGTGGAACGTCGTTATGAAAAGGATAATTATAAAGGTAGCGATGAGCTAGCAGCTCAATATGTACCTTTAGCAGAACAGTTCTACGCTACATATAATGCATTAGACTTAGCTTTAGATAATCGTAATAATGAGCTTTATAACGAACGCATGACTGAGTATCAGGGAGAAAAGCGGGAAAATGCGGTTAACTTTATAGAGATAAATCTCATAACAGCACAAACTATTGACCTTATTGATCCAGATGGGAATACAGACACCCAAAAGGTAGAATCAAACTTACAACAAATTACACAACGCCTCAATAAATTACAACCTGGTACTACACCAGAAGTACAAAATGCGGTAAGAGAGTATCAAGACTCAGTAAAAGAATTTGTTGCAGAGGCACGCAACTACATTATTATCAACTCATCTTATGGCGAAGCTTATACGCAATTATTTACCAAGTATAATAAAATGATTGGCAAGGCCAATGCAGTTAACATGGCAGACTTAGATGTAACAGAAAAAAAATAATATTTAGATAACACAAAGGACTAGCCCATGCGAGCTAGTCCTTTTATTTTTATGTAAGCAGCAAACTTTATTTCTTTTTCAAATCTTTTGTAATGATGTAATATTCAGACGGTGTTATCTTGATACCATCAATATGTTTATTACCTACAATATTAATTTTAGGATACCCAAGGAATAATGCTACAGCGTTATCTAACATCAGTTGTTGGGCATTGATAACCGCATTACGACGCACCACTGGATCGCTACTACTTTCACCAAGAGCCAACAATTCATCGAAACGAGGATTAGAGAAGCCAGAGCCATTAGTTTCAACGCCTATACCCCAATATTGTTTCAAGAACCATACTGGTTGACCCGTATTAGCGGTTACAACACTGGAGATAATCATATCATAATCACCAGATTGAGATAATGTGTCGATAACCGCATAATCTACGATTTTAATTCGTAAATCTACACCGATTTTTTTGTAGTCCGCTTGCAATGCTTCCGCATATAATGGCAATTCAGGACGAGTTGTGTAGGCATAAAAATCAAGTACGAGGTTTTCACCGTCTTTATCTACAATACCGTCGCCATTTGTATCTTCATAACCTTCACGTTTCAATAATTCTTTAGCACGTTCTACATTATATTTATTAGGATCACGCAATTGGTTAAAGCCATAGTCTATGGATGGTGGCAATGGAGCCTTACCGGCTACGAAGGTATCCTTCATGAGGTTCTTCGCATAAGACTCACGGTCTGCTGCTGCAATGAGGGCTGCACGAAGATTAGGATTCTGTAGTTTCCCTTTTTGCCCCATACGAACAAATACGTCACGCAAGGAAGCCACTTCATAGATAGTGAATTTCTTATCATTTTGGAAGATACTATATTCACCAGGTCCAATGTTAACGGCCATATCTACATCGCCCGCTTGTAACGCCATAGCACGAGTATTCGCATCATTAATAGATGGGATTTCAACCTTAGCAAAGCCTGCCTTGCCATCCCAGTAATTATCATTGCGCTTTAGTTCAGCACGCTCTTTTGTGAAAGAGGATACTACATATGGACCAGTACCAATAGGACCTTCCTTTGCAATATCACGACCATTCGCCTCTGCTGTCACATCCATAATCAAAAACAATGGATCTCCTAACAAGTTGGGCAAATTATAATATTCCTTGTCAGTCTTGATGGTCAACTCCTGACCGTTAGCAGTAATTTCTGTATAGTTAAAGAACGTTTTTGCTCGTTTACTTTTAGCAAAAGTTCGTTCTAAAGATGCTTTTACCGCCTCAGCTGTCAAACTATTACCATTTGAGAATTTAACTTTATCATTGATGGTGAAAGTCCATGTTAACTTGTCATCACCTTGCTTCCAAGAGGTGGCAAGCCAAGGCGTTGCTTTCATTTGATCATCAAACTTGATAAGCGTTTCACCTATACCAAATCGTACAACGGCCCAACTAAAATAATTTTCCGTTGGTTCTAATGTGCCAGCAAAACTAATAGCCCCTACCTTTAATACATCATTAGATGAAGCAGAATCTTGATTCATACAACCAATAGTCCCGAGCATAGTCACACCAAGGGTCATACCAATTAGTAAAGCCTTGCGTAATCCTTTCATTTATACACCTAACCTTTCTACACACATTAACTATCTATTTATACTCAGATACTCACTATTTTTTGCATTAACATAATCTAGTAAATATAACCTGCTTTTACAATAGTTAATATAAAGAGAATCTATGTACATCACTTCATATGAGCATATCTTATTATACCCATAGGGGTATATTTTATACAGTCAACTATACTATATATTAGGTGTTAACACAATGTATAATTTGAGAAACATTTCAATATATCTATTAAAAAATTTCATATCTTAACTATGCATAAAAATAGCAGTTAGTCTTGAAACTAACTGCTATTTTAAGTTTACCTATCCGATGTAACTCTCTACATTTCAAATTTATACTTTTGAAATTTTGAAAGTAAATTTTCCTATTAAGCTTCTAATGCAGCCTCATCCAAGGTAAGCGGCTTATGATCTTGACCAATTTCAAAGATAGAGCTCAATAAAACCTTTGTATATGGATGTTTTGCATCCGCCAAGTGGAAAGCATCTAGTTCTTCAACGATAGCACCTTTGTACATTACGACCACCTTGTGGCACATAGTACGAATAAAGGCAATATCATGAGCAATAAATAGGTATGTTAAATTTTTCTTTTTTTGTAAACGCGCCAAAAGGTACGCAATGGAGTCTTGTACAGATACATCTAGGGCACTAGTAGCCTCGTCTAACACGAGGATTTCGGGCTCTAAAACGATAGCACGAGCAATGGCAACACGTTGGCGTTGACCACCAGACATTTCATGAGGATAGCGATGCATAAACTCGCGAGGTAAATCTACCATTTCCAGGTAGTCACCTGCGATTTGCTCTTCTTTTCCCTTTTCAAGAAGACCAAAATTATAAAGTGGCTCAAGAATGATATCTTTAACCTTCATACGTGGGTTAAAAGCTGCAGATGGATCTTGGAATACCATTTGAATCTTTTTACGATATTCTTTCGTTTGTTCAGAATTCATATGTTGAATCTCTACACCCTCTACATAAATCTCGCCTTCCGTAATAGGAAGCATTTTCATGATCATACGAACCAATGTTGTTTTCCCAGAGCCAGATTCCCCTACAATCCCAAGGGACTGACCTTTTTCGAGAGTTATATTAATATCCTTACATGCTTCAAGCTCACCACCAGTAGGAAGTGGGAATCGTTTACATACATTCTTAATTTCTACTGCGTAATTAGTCAATGTAACGACCTCCTCCCAATGTTGGCACAGCGTCTTTTAGTTGTTTCGTATATTCATTAGATGGATTTTCCAAAATGTCTTGTGGGGTTCCAGCATCTACAACACGGCCCTTTTTCATAACAATAATATAGTCAGACATATACGCTGCTACACCAAGGTTATGAGTTACCATGACTATTGCAGAATTATGCTCTTTAGCTAGTTCAAGCATTTGCATAACCACTTGAGATTGTGTTGTTACATCGAGTGCAGATGTCGGTTCGTCACCGATGAGTAATGCTGGGTCCAATGCTAACGCCATAGCAATACCAACACGTTGACGTTGACCACCAGATAATTCGTGTGGATAACGGCGCAATATATCCGCTCCATTAGGAAGAGATACAGATTCTAATAACTCAATTGCTCGTCGATCACATTCATCATTAGTGATTTCAATATGAGATGTAAACAATTCTCTAAATTGTTTACCAATGCGAACAATTGGATCTAATGCACTACCACTATCTTGGAAAATCATAGCCATATCTTTACCACGTATGGCTCTCCATTCTGACTTAGATAGGGTACGAAGGTTGTGACCGTTAAAGATCATTGTACCGTCTGTAACCTCACCACCTACAGGTAATAAACCCATGAGGGCCCGGATTACAGTAGTTTTACCGGATCCGGACTCACCTACAATGGTTAATACCTTACCGCGTTCCAAGGTAAAGTTCACATCCATAACAGCAGGCACACCTTGGTACGCAATGTTAAGGTTTTCTACAGTTAGTATGTTTTCTGCCATTATAGCTCCTCACTATTTTGTAATTTTGTTAGTAATCCAGTAGTAATCACTTGGGTACATTACAGCACCTTTCAAGTAAGAACATGTAACGATATTAGTTTTAGGATAGCCTAAGAATAATGCAGCACCATCATTCATCAACAATTGTTGAATTTGCATTGCGTAATCACGACGTTTTGCTGGGTCGAATTCAGTTTCAGCTGCATCTAACAATTGGTCAACTTGTGGATTGGAGTAACCAGAACCATTTTGAGGGTTGGAGCCATTGTTGTTAGTGTGCCAATAGTTAGCCAAGAACCAGATTGGATCACCTGTATTAGCTGTTACAATGTTGGAGATAAGCATATCATAGTCGCCGTCTTGACCCATTTTATCGATCAAGTTATAGTCAACTGTTTTGATTTTCATATCGATGCCAACCTTTTTAAGGTCTGCTTGAACAGCTTCTGCATAAAGTGGTAATTCTGCACGAGAGTTATATACTATGAAGTTGAATGTTAATGGTTTGCCATCTTTATCAAGGATCCCATCGCCATCAGTATCTTTCCAACCATCTTCAGCCAACAATTGTTTAGAACGTTCAGGATTATACGCATTAGGATCTTTCAAATCGTTGAAGCCATAGTCCATGGATGGTGGAATTGGAGCAGAACCAGGAATAAATGTACCTTTTAACAATACATCAGCATAGTTTTTACGGTCTGTTGCAGAGATAACTGCAGCACGAACTTTGTCATCCCCAAGAATACCTTTTTGATTAATACGGGCCAATACGACACGAAGAGATGCGATTTCATCTACTTTGAATTTATCATTGCCTTGGAATAAACCAATTTCACCAGGACCGATGTTAACAGCCATATCTACGTCGCCAGATTGTAAGCTCAAAGCACGCGTATTAGGGTCATCGATGGAAGGAATTTCTACAGTTTTAAATGGTACTGTACCATCCCAGTAGTTTTCGTTCGCAGCCATTTCAGCACGTTCTTTAGTGAAGGATTTAACTACATATGGGCCTGTACCGATAGGACCTTCCTTCGCAAAGTTACGGCCATCTTTTTCAGCTTGAACGTCAACGATTAGGAACAACGGATCCGCTAAAAGGCCAGGCATATTAGGATATTCTTTTGTTGTATGAATAACTAATTGTTGACCATTAGCTTCCATAGAGTCATATTCGAAGAATGTTTTCGCACGATTAGACTTTGCAAAAGCACGTTCAATAGACGCCTTTACAGCTGCTGCATCAACTTTTTTACCATTGGAGAATTTCACCTTATCATTGATTGTGAAAGTCCACGTTTTATGGTCTGGGGATACTTCCCATTTAGATGCAATCCATGGTTGAGGTTTCATTTGTTCGTCAAACTTAGCCAATGTTTCACCTACACCATAGCGCATTACAACCCATGCGAAGAAGTTTTCTGTAGGTTCTAATGTGGATGCGAAGTTAGTAACGCCTACTTTTAATACATCTTTGTTAGCAGCACCATTATTATCAGACCCACAACCAGCTATGAAGGAACCCATCATTACAATACTAAGACCTGCTAAAAGGGCCTTTTTCCAAGATTTTTTCATGTAAAATCTCCTTGTACAATTACATACAAAACATAAAAACATTTAAACATCAAGACTATGATAATCCAAAATAGTCAGTGATGGAAAAACCATTATTTATACCTATTCACATAGAAGCTTTTACAAGAGAAATTACCACCAAAAGCTTTCAAAACATGAATAGATATACTATATTATCCTTGATTTTTTGGATCCACTACATCTCGTAAGGAGTCAGACCAAAGATTAAAAATAGCAACCACGATAAGGATGGACATACCAGGGAATGCCATGAGCCATGGACTCGTTTGCAAGTACTGGCGACCCTCGTTAAGCATAAGACCCCATTCTGGAGTCGGTGGCTGAGCACCAAAGCCAAGGAAGGATAAACCTGCTACCTCAATCATGATAGCCCCGATATCTAATGCACCTGTTGTAATAACGAGAGGCATAATATTAGGAATGATATGACGTCTGATGATGGCCGTCGTAGATGCGCCCATCATAACAGCAGCCGTTACATATTCCTCACCGCGCACCTTGAGCGTCATAGAACGTACAATACGAGCATATTTTGCCCAACCTACAACAGATAAGGCTAAAATCGTATTTACAATGCTACCACCTAGAATACCAGCAATAGCAATAGCCAATACGATACCAGGGAATGATAACATGATGTCTGCTAAACGCATAAGAACCATTTCAACTTTACCGCCAAAATAGCCTGCTATAGCACCGATGATAGTACCAATGCTCACCATGATAACGACGATGGATACGCCCATGAACAAGGATAATTGAGTACCATAAATGATACGAGATAATACATCACGTCCTAATTTATCTGTACCAAACCAATGTTGGCTGCTTGGTGCTTGCAATGCCTGACTTATATTTGAGGTGAAAGCATCGCCCGGTGCAAGCCAGGGTGCAAAGATAGCGATGAGAACAATGATAATCATCAACCCACTATAGAAAGAGAACAATTTATGTTTTTGAATAAATTCTGCCATTATGCTCTCTCCCTTTTCAATCTAGGGTCTAATAAGATATATGATGCATCAACCAATGCGTTAATACACATATATGCTAAAGCAACCCACAACACAAAACCTTCAATCAATGGATAATCGCGCATAGTAATAGCATAAATTGCCATATTCCCAAGTCCCGGCCAAGAGAATACCATTTCTACGACTGCCACACCACCTAGTAACCAACCAATAACAACACCAAGAATAGTGATGAGTGGTAACACCGCATTAGGTAAAATATGACCGAATAAAATTTTTATCTCACTAACACCGCGAGCACGAGCGCCAATAACATAATCCTTTTGCATTTCCTCAAGGATAACTAGCCGCACTTGACGCATGTATTTAGACCCAACAACAACTGCCAAAGTAATAGCGGGCAAAATAACACCAGACGCAGTCACTCGAGAGGATGCAATCGGTACAAGGCCCAATTTAAGACCGAAGATGTAAATCAGTACAAGACCTAACCAGAACGTAGGCATAGATACGCCTACGAAGGATAGAAATCTCAACACATAATCAACCCATTTGTTACGATTTAAGGCGCTTATAATACCTGCAGGCAATGCATAGAGCAGCGTAAATACTAAAGCCGTACCCGCTAACATTAATGTACCTGGTAAAGCCTCCAACATACGATCTACTACTGGTTTTTTAGCAGAATAACTCATCCCTAAATCACCTTGTGCGGCATTGACGACCCAGTTTGCATACTGTACTACAAATGGTTTATCTAACCCAAGCTGAGCTCGAGTTTCATCGATAAGCTCCTGAGATACGATAGTATCTGCCGTTTCAAGTAACATCGTTACTGGGTCACCTGGTGCTAAATAGGTGAGACAAAATGTCAAAAATGTGATGCCAAACAAGGTAACAATAAATTGCCCCAATTGTTTGACAAAGCGTTTGCCCATAGGCGCCTCCTAAACTCTCTAAACACTAACAACAATTCAAATGACAAACTAATGGTACTAGCTTTTTATATAGCGATGAAGCTTAAAGGCTAGGGAACGAAAAAAGGTTAGTCGCCCGACTAACCCAAATTAAGCACAGCATATGCATACCATGCCTTTAGAGCAGGCTTTCTGACTCTGATTCATCGCAACATTTCGGCCTTCCCAGTTTCCCAGTGACCCTATAATGAAACCTTGCTCCTCATTACAGCTATTTGCATAGTATGGGTTTTTCACCCATTTTCCTCTTTTACGCTCGGTAAATACCGACACTCACTAGTTCATTCATTTTTATCGATTATAAATATACTATATTAACACTCTATTTACAATACATATACCCCTTATGGGTATATGTATTTCGCATATTTTCAATATAATTTTTATACTGATAAAAAATATTGATTAATGATTAAATTCACAATCCTGCATAAAATTATATAAATTAACTTATATAAATAATTTTTTATTATATTTACTGTATATGACGGTATATATATTAATTTTAATAATAATAAAGCAATGTAAAAACTTTATTATAAAATCTTTTTATACACAGCAAAAATTTGATTAATAATAATACTCTTTATATTTTTTCATATCTAGCTCGCATTAATTATGAGTCTAATGCATGATTATGATAAAAAAGAGGCTATTACCAAGTAATAGCCTCTAATAAGACGAGATGTATTCAGTTAATCAATACTTTGTTGTAAGCGGTGTGCTCTGCGTGTATCCCACGCTTTACGCAAAACATAGATCACCAAGCCTATGCTTACTGCCACTGCGCTACCTACCATAGCATCAAAGCCACATGCGTAGATTGCATATAGGCAGTAAAGAACGCCTATACCGAACAAGTAATTAGAGCGTTTAATACGACTTTCAGCTACGCCAGCCATACGCATCATTGTAGGTACTGCCAAGATGCACAATACATACGGTACTACGTTAGTTACAACCGCTAAGTTTACTAGGATTTCAAACTGCTCACGCAAGGATTCGCTTGCAGTGAATAAAGTAAGTAATGTTTCAACAGCGAGTAAAATCAATACACCACGAACAGGAGCATCTTTGCTATTTACACGAGCGAATATTTTAGGGAAGTAACCATGTTCTGCTGCACTTTTGAAGACGCGAGACAATGTGAATTGCCAGCAAAGCAAAGCGCCAAAGCAAGAAATAACCATAGCAGCCATAACGATGTTTGCAATTGTATCATTGAACATGTATACGAATGTCAAACCGAATGGTGCGTTAGAATTTAATAAATCAACGTTAGGCACAATACCTGCCATAACGTTTGTGGACAAGATATAAACCACTGCCACTGCTAATGTACCCGCCACAGTTGCGATAGGTACGTTTTTCTTTGGATTCTCAACAGCATCAGCATTAGCCGCTGCGGACTCAAATCCTAGGAAGCCCCATAAAGTTAGGGAAATAGATTGTTTTACCGCATCATAAAGCGGAAGATCATTTGGGTTCCATGCCGCCCAATAGATAGATGGATCAAACCAATACCAGCCGATTGTACCGATTAATAAAACCGGAACAATAGAGCCCCAAATAGTCATATTGCTGAGTCGACCTGTGAAACGATTCCCTCTGAAGTTTAGAATCGCTGCAAACCACAAGAGCACAATTGTTACTTGACTTGTTTGTGTCGCATTGAGGTCAACACCAAAGAAAGCTGCGCCATAACCTACGGCAGATACCGCGATGGCGATATTAGCAATGATGAGAGATATGCTGTAAGCATAGCTCGCCATAAAATGTCCAGTTTTACCGAAGCGATGTTCTGCATAACCGCCCATGCCCCCTTGTTTTTGGGAGAACATACCCGCTTGAGCAAAAATATACGCTAGTAAAAGCGCACCCACAGCTGTCACGAGCCAAGATAAAACTGAAATAGTACCAACTTGAGCCAAATTAGTTGGTAACATAATGATCCCAGCTCCTAGCATATTGGCTGCTACCATTGTGGTTAGCTGGAATACAGACATTTTTTTAGCGGTGGTTTTCATGTATCAATCCCCTTTCACTAAGGTGAATTTTTTCTCGTCCATAATTCACTTAAAATATATATACCGCTAAGTAAATTCAGTTCGTGCTGTGATGGGCTTGAATGTGAATTTACCGTTTTTATTCTTATTACGAGTTAAATAATAACACCTATGAAACCAAAATAAAAGTACTTTATTGGCGGACAAGGCATATTACACGAATTGAATAAATCATAGGTAATTTATCATCAAAATCGAACAGAACTCATTTTAATCGTAGCAAAGTATATTTTTACCCCATTTTATTCTGTGTATAGATGTAATTTTTCCTATCTATCACGGTTATAGTGTCCTAGTACAAGACTATTATTCTCTCACAGTCCACTACATATGTACATGTAAATACATCATTTTAATAGTGGATTATCAATTAGAATTTTGGGCTTTATAGGTATCGTCTAGCTTTTAAATAAAAAATCGATATACATATAAGTATAATGGGCAATATTAGACCCTTAATGAAATCCTTATATGTATATCGATCTTATTTTTCCAGATTTTATTGATAACTATTCTTTATTTTTATCTACTACTTATTCCGCACTAAGCTCTACTCTTCTACAGATTCAACGATTTCTTTCCATTCAGCAATTTGCTTTTCCTCAGCAGCGATAATGATTTTACCATTATTACGTTGTCGTTCCACACATTCTGGAGCCGTACCAGAATAGTTATTACGACCTGCAACACAAGCTTCGATGGAGATAGCGTCAAGAATATCTGCATCAAAATGGTTGGAAATAGCTTTGAAGTCCTCTACGGATAGATCAAGGAGTACACAACCTTTTTCGATGCAATGATGCACCGCATTACCTACGATTTCATGGGCTTCACGGAATGGAACACCTTTCTTCGCAAGATAATCCGCCATATCTGTAGCATTGGAGAAGTCGTCATCCAAGACTGCTTTCATATGAGCCCCATTGACCTTCATACCACGAATCATAGCCGCATTAATGGACAATGCGAAGTGTACTGTATCAATAGCATCGAAGATACCTTCTTTATCCTCTTGCATATCCTTGTTGTATGTAAGAGGCAAGCCTTTCAAAGTTGTTAAAAGGCCTAACAAATGACCATAGGTACGGCCTGTTTTACCACGAACCAGCTCGCAAACGTCAGGATTTTTCTTTTGCGGCATAATACTAGAGCCCGTGCAGTGAGCATCATCAAGTTCAATAAAATTGAACTCATTGGTAGACCACAAGATCAACTCTTCGCTAAGACGACTCAAATGCATCATTACTAGAGATGCAAAGGACAAGAATTCAACTACGTAGTCACGGTCAGATACGGCGTCCATACTATTTTCGTAAATACGAGAAAAGCCCAAAAGCTTTTGCGTATATGTTTGATCAATGCCGTATGTAGAACCAGCTAATGCGCCGGCCCCAAGTGGCATGATGTCAGCATGTTTGAATACCATCAACAAACGATCAAAATCACGTTCCAACATAGAGAAATAGGCCATCATATGATGCCCAAACAATACAGGTTGAGCCCGTTGTAAATGCGTATAGCCAGGCATGATAACATCACTATACTTTTCAGCTGTTTCGATGAGAGCCTTCTGCATATCTACGATGAGTTCACCCATTTCCACAACAGCTTTACGCACGTACATGTGCAAGTCTACTGCACATTGGTCATTACGGCTGCGGCCTGTATGCAAACGACCACCAGCTTCACCGATATCATCAGTAAGGCGTTTTTCAATATTCATATGAATATCTTCAAGAGCCACGGAGAACGGAAACTCTCCTTTATCAATCTGATTTTTAATCTTCGTTAAACCTACTAAAATAGCATCTCGATCTGCGTCGGAGATAATATGTTGTTTTGCCAGCATAGTCGCATGAGCCTTGCTGCCTGCAATATCTTCGGCGTACATCCGCGCATCAAAAGCGATAGAGGATGTAAAATCCTCTACCGCTTTATCAGTGCCTTTTGTGAAACGCCCGCCCCACAATTTAGCCATTATTTACCTGCTTTCTCTTTCATCAATGCATTAATTTTGAGAGGTAAACCGAACAAGTTGATGAAACCTTCTGCATCAGATTGATCGTATACATCATCTTCTTCGAATGTTACGAAATCTTCGCTGTACAAAGAATATGGAGAAGTACTACCTGCAGAAATGATATTTCCTTTGTACAATTTAAGTTTTACTTCACCTGTTACAGTTTTTTGAGTTTCGTCAACAAACGCTTGTAACGCGTTCATCAATGGTGCGAACCACATGCCATCATATACGAGTTCAGCGTATTTGTTAGCAATGAGTTCTTTGTAGTGGTATGTAGCTCTGTCGAGGCATAGGTATTCAAGTTCTCTATGAGCATACATGATGATAGAGCCACCTGGGTTTTCATAAACGCCACGGGATTTCATGCCTACCAATCTATTTTCGACGATATCTACAACGCCTACACCATAGTGTGCACCGATTTCGTTGAGTTTTTCTAATATTTGTAATGGAGTACCTTCTTGACCATCTACAGCTACAGGTACACCTTCTTTGAAGGATACAGTTACATAACCAGCTTCATCTGGAGCTTGTTCAGGTGTATGTGTTACCAAGTACACATCATCTTTAGGTGCATTTGCTGGATTTTCAAGATCGCCGCCTTCATGGGACAAATGCCATACGTTTTGGTCCATAGAATATGGATGAGATTTTGTAGCTACAACTGGAATATCGTGTTTAGCAGCATATTCCATACAGTCTGTTCTAGATTTCAAATCCCATTCTCTCCAAGGAGCGATGATTTTCATGTTAGGAGCTAATGCTTTGATAGTCAACTCAAAACGAACTTGGTCATTACCTTTACCAGTCGCACCATGAGCGATTGCATCAGCGCCTTCTTTTTTTGCAATATCTACAAGAATTTTACCAATTAAAGGTCTCGCGAAGGATGTACCTAATAAATATTTACCTTCGTAGATTGCACCAGCTTTTACAGTAGGCCAAATATAATCTTTTACAAACTCTTCCTTAGCATCAACGATATACGCTTTAGAAGCACCAGATTTAATCGCTTTTTTCTCAACTGCATCATAATCCTCAGGTTGGCCCAAGTCTACACACACAGCAATAACTTCAGCGCCATAATTTTCTTTCAACCAAGGAATGATAACAGAAGTATCTAAACCACCAGAATACGCGAGTACTACTTTATTTGCTTTACCCATGATAACACCTCACAAACCACTATCTATTTAGACTCATATAATCAATACAATATCAGATAATTGTGAAAGCACCGTGGTATTTTCTATTCCGACAGGCATTTTCTCCTTCTGACAAAAAATAGTATACACCTGTATAATTATAAATGCAAGCATTATTTTTATTCATTTTAATAATATATTTCGAAACCGAACTAAAAAACATAAAAAGCTATATCGAGTAATCTAAAATCAGATATAGCTTAATTTCTTACTACGAAATAAATACTAACACTATATTAATTTATACGGGTATCCTCATTAGAAATCACATGATATGTTAATTCATTAACTTTACTAAAAGTAAAGTTAACATCTACTTTATTCTTTGGGACGCAATAAAAATAATCTCTAATATTTATTTCTATTATATTTAGATGTATTTTCTGCCGTTTGATATTTAATACATCATTATCAATGTCAATTCTATCAAATTGCTGGATAACTTCATTAAATTCATCAGAATATTCGAAGTCTAACACCTTAATATTCTGAAGAATATTCTCTTTAAGAACAAGAAACACATCATTAAAGTAATCATCAAGTTCTGCCAAAAACAAAGTATAACCTAATAAGAAAACAGTATTAACGTACTCAAAACTTAATAAGGAGTCAAAATCAATTGTAAGACTTTCTGCTTCTTTATTCACCACCTCAAATAAATTAAAAGAATCAAAGCAAGCGCGATATACTGGACTGAGCAACAAAGCTTTGCACTCAAAATCTATACTATTTATAGTATCCACTAATAATGTAGTCGGAATTACACCTCCAACCCACGACTCAACATCCTCTAGTGCCATACCTTGAAATGTAATTTCCTTAAGTTCAGATGATAAACTCATTTCATCGATTAGTTCTAACATATCCATCCTATAAAATAAGGACTCTAATATATTTAAGTTAATACAATTATATCTATAGGCTTGAATTGTTCCTAATGCAATCATTAAAAAGTAAAATTCAATATTTCGTTTCCCGTTAATAATTATTTTCATAGTTTTTGATTCCCACGATAGGTTATGTCTGTTCAAACAATATCAATAGGTGAAAACTGGTAATCTAAAGCTACCTTATAATCTGTAGTTGTATTTATTGATGCTTTTAAAGTATTAACTATTAAAGACTGAATTTCACCTATAGCCGAGTAAAGCTCATTTTGAGCTTCATTAATAATCGCTTCAATACGAACATCTAAATCATAAGACCTAGAAATTCTATAATCACCTGTACTGTAGTCTACATTGCTAAATAGCTTTAATATATTCATCTCAGATATCGCTGTATCGAAGGCATTTATAGTATTTAAAATATTATTTTTATCTATTTCATTTACACCTATAACGGTCTCATTTTGAATATGTGGGATTGAATCCACAATGCATTGCTCTCTAACAGCAACTCGCAAAGACTCTTCATTCATTATTTGTTCTCTATCTAACGCTTTGTTCCAAAAGCAATGTCTAATGGCCATACAATTATGTTCATCATCGTAATAAACTATCCAGTTTTCTATTTTATTAGCATCAGCCTGTTCAATATAAAAAATTTCACGAGCATAGGACTCAACATCATGAACCTCAGATTTATAGTCTAATCCTCCGGGTCCCCTCAAATAATAAGATATAAAATTCTCAAGTCTAAGCATGGCAAACTTAATAATAGGTTTTGCTCCTATATAAATAGAGGAAAAATTACCTTGCTCATACTGTTTTAATTCAACATTATCCAATATCTACTCTCCTTATGCTCGAAATTCTCTCTAAAAAACATCTTAATAACACAAATGTATCAAAAAAATCTCTGTTAGCCAATTATTAATTAGCCAACAGAGATTATAAGATATATATTCAATTATTCTTCTATTAGCCCCAACTCTTGTTCATACGCATAGTCTGCCTCGGCTTGTGTAATCATACCTTGGTCTACCATTTGTTCGAGCACCAGCTTTTGTCGAGCTTTAGCCCCTTCATAGTTCGTGTAAGGATCTAAATAGGACGGTGCATTGGGTAATGCAGCGAGCAAAGCGCTTTGCCCCAATGTTAATCGACTGGGACTCGTCCCAAAGTATCCGTGAGCTGCTTCGTAGATACCATAATAATTATGACCATAATATACGGTATTCAAATACATAGTTAAAATTTCTTCCTTAGAATAGTAATGTTCCATCTCGCTAGCGAGGATGGCCTCTTCTACCTTACGACTCATGATGCGCTTTGAGGAAAGGAACAGATTTTTTACAAGTTGTTGTGTAATAGTACTACCGCCTTCCAAGGTTTCACCTGCTATGGTATTTGTGTACAAGGCGCGAATAATACCGAGTACATCAATAGCTCCATGTTTATAATACCGCTTATCTTCAATAGCGATTAATGCATTTTTTGTATACTCAGGAATAACATCCCCTTTCACCCAATGCTCTTTTGAAACACGTTGATTAAGAGCTATCTGTACTTTATCTCTAAATGTAAACAGTCGTATAATTCGATCCGTACGACTGAGCGTGTCTTCACTTTGTTCTATTTGTTTTTCAACAAGTGTATGAGCTTTACTCTCACGATTTGTCCCTTGAAAGCTATGGTATCCGTCATATATAAACATAGCCAAAATCATGACCACCACGAATACAACTAGGTTTCGAAGGTAGCGAAATACTTTCATTTCTTTCACCTATTTCTTAAAGGTCTGTAATATAAACACATGTAAACATAAGTTTATAATCTAGCCATCTATACAATACCTTATATACATATACAAATATAAAGTATATTAAATGTATTGTATCACATCAATCAAGAAGAAGATATGTAAAACACTAGTTTTTACGTCCACTCATACTACAAATATATTTAATATATCTTATAACGGCACGACACTATATATCTATAAATACCGATTAATGCATATTAGTTATACTTATTAAGTTGTATTAAAAACTTTAAATAGAGTATAATATATGAGATGATAAAAACATGCCTATGGAGGAGTAATATGAAACAGTGTATGGATTCAGAAAATCTGCATCGTCGATTGCGTAAAATCTTAGGTCAAGTGCAAGCTATTGATCGAATGATTGAAGAAGACATTCCCTGCGAAGATGTGTTGAGCCAAATTAATGCAGCTAAATCTGCACTACATAAAGTAGGACAAGTAATTCTTGAAGGACATATCAACCACTGCGTACGAGATGGTATCGAACATGGTGACGTAGAAAAAACCATTAGCGACTTTACAAAAGCTGTAGAACGCTTTGCAAATATGGGTAAATAAAAAAGGACTCTACAAATGAATTGCACCCAAAAATTAGACATAATTTTGGGAGGTGCAGTTCAAAATGTAGGGTCCTTTTTATTACCCCAATATTAATCGTGGTTAGTTGTTAAGAATTCGCTCAATGCAGCGAGTACATCATCTTCGTCAGCACCGTCAGCAGTCAATGTAACGGATGTACCTTTTGTAGCACCCAAAGTCAATACAGTTAAGATAGACTTAGCATCCGCTGTTTTGCCATTGGCAGCAATAGTCACTTTAGAAGCAAACTTAGCAGCCAATTGTGTGAAGGCTGTAGCAGGACGAGCATGTAAACCAGATTCGTTAGTAATTTCTACTGTTAATTCTTTCATGATAACCTCTTTCTATCTCGATAGGCAGAGCCTATCTTATACGTTCTAATAGATATATTGTATCAATATCAAGTATTTCAATTCAAGTATATTACATCTTATTTGCTATATAATGATTCTATTTAAGGCAAAACTGGATTATAGTAAACCTTTTTCAGCTAATACAGATTTAGCGTATTCTGTAATTTCTTCTGCTGTGTCCATAGTAAGTGCTTTATTTGCCACCTCTTCACATTCTGCTTTGGAAACAGAACGCAAGATATTTTTAATAAGAGGAATCGAAGAAGCAGTCATGGAGAATTCGTCGAGGCCAAGACCTAATAGAATCATGGTCGCCACAGGATCACTAGCAAGCTCACCACACATGCCTGTAAATTTACCTTGTTCATGACTAGCATCAATGACGTGCTTAATAAGACGTAACACACCTGGATGCAATGGTTGATACAAGCTACCAATTGCTTCGTTCATACGGTCTACTGCCAATGTGTATTGGCAAAGATCATTCGTACCGATACTAAAGAAGTCTACATATTTAGCAAGAATTGGAGATATAACAGCTGCCGCTGGTACTTCGATCATGATGCCAACCTTGATATCCTTGTTGAAATCCTTACCCTCAGCCTCCAGTTCCTCCTTACATTCACTAAGCATAGCATTCGCTTGCTTCACTTCCTCAACGGAAGCAATCATAGGATACATGATGTGAATATCACCAAACGCACTAGCTCGTAATAAGGCACGCAATTGTACCTTAAAGATGTCTGGACGATTTAAGGATATACGAATAGCGCGATATCCTAGGAATGGATTCATTTCACTTGGTAAATCAAGGCATTTCAATTCCTTGTCTCCACCGATGTCCATGGTACGGATAATAACAGGCTGCCCCTTCATATCTTGGGCTACCTTTTTATACTCTTCGAATTGTATTTCTTCTGCAGGCAATTCGTCATTTTCCATGTAAAGGAATTCTGTACGATACAAACCAATACCTTGTGCGCCCATAGTGAGCGCATGTTTAGCATCCTTCGCCTTACCAATGTTGCCGAATAGTTCTACATGATGACCATCAATGGTAGTAGCTTCAAGATTAGCGGATTCGCGTAACCGTTTTAACTCTTCTTGGAACGCCAACGCTTGATTTGTATACTCCGTCCAATCCGCATCAGATGGATTGATTTCCACGATACCATCCGTACCAAGAACGACTGCCTTATCGCCATCTGCAAAGCTTTCAATATCACCAACGCCCATAACTGCAGGAATCTCTAAGGTGCGAGCCATAATAGCCGCATGAGATGTAGGGCCACCTGCTGCCGTAACGATACCTTTTACTACCGCTTTATCAAGGGATGCCGTATCAGATGGTGCCAAATCATGAGCCACCAAGATAACCTCGCCAGAAATATGTGATAAACCGCGAGGGTTCATGCCTAACATATTACGCATCAAACGATCACCGATATCCTTAATATCTGCGCCTCGTTCACGCATATAGGCGTCTTCCATGCCGAGAAAGATATTGGCAAAGGTTTCAATTGTTTGAGCCGTAGCCGCTACCACATTCATATGGCTAGACTCAACAAGGGATTTAATTCCGTCAGATAAGGATGGGTCTTGAGCAATTTGCATATGCGCTTCAAAAATAGCCGCCTCTTCTGGCCCCATTTCATCCAACGCTTTTTTACGAATAGTATCCAATTGTTTTAAGGTAGATGCCATAGCAGTTGCAAACTTGCCAATTTCTTCTTCTACCTTGTCTTCCGTTACATTGTAATCAGGAATGACAATTTCCTCTTGAATATATCTATATACATTGCCTACTGCAACGCCACGAGATCCAGAAATCCCTTGAATTCGCATATGTGTTCCTCTTTCTATTACGATTAACTACATTACTCTTTATTTTATCATTTCTCTGTTAAACAATAAAGTAATCCAAATACCTATACTCCCTTAAATAACCGTCCCATATGGGGCATTTTTTGTTTTACTATAACTCTCAATAAACGTTGTAAGCTTTCCTTATTTTCCCTTTATTTTGCTATAAATTTATACGATTCCATGCCATGCTTAGAACCTATTTATGATATAATATTATAATATAGAATATATAATAATAAACATATGAGACTTTCACGGGCTTCATGGTGAAAGTCTTACTTATTGATAGGAGACTTTATGAAATTAACGAAAATGCATGGTCTCGGCAATGACTTCATCCTCTTTGCCGACCCACAAGGGACGTCTAAAGACTACACAGACCTCGCCATCCGCCTTTGCGATCGTCGCACGGGTATTGGTGCTGATGGTCTTGCTATCCTAGTTCCTTCCGAAACCTGTGATGTGCGCATGCGCATCATCAACTCCGATGGTAGTGAAGCAGAAATGTGCGGTAATGCCATCCGTTGCTTTGCCAAATACGCTTATGAACACGGTGAAACAACGAAGGAGACTTTCACCATTGAAACCTTAGCTGGCGTAATGAAGCCTACATTGACTATCGAAAACGGTATAGTCACACAAGTTACTGTAGACATGGGCAAACCATTTTTTAAGGCCCAAGACATTCCTATGAATGTAAACATGGATAAGGTTATCGACGTAGACCTCAATGTAAACGGTGAAACCGTAACAGTGAGTTCTGTATTGCTCGGTGTGCCTCATACGGAGGTATTCATCGACGACATTACAAAAGCCCCTGTTACAACACAAGGCCCTATCCTTGAAAAGCACGATGCCTTCCCTGCCAACACCAATGTAAACTACATTGAAGTGGTAAACGACAAACACATCAAGGTGCGCACATGGGAACGCGGCGCTGGCGCTACTTTAGCTTGTGGAACAGGATCTTGTGCCTCTGCCGCTATGTCCTTTGAAAAGGGCTTAACAGGCCGCGAAGTAGATGTGGAACTCTATTTAGGAACATTGCATATTTCATACTTGGAGGATGGCACGGTGCTCATGACAGGCCCGGCTGAGGAAGTCTTCGAAACAGAACTTCCTATCGATTAAAATGAAGTGGTTACAACTTATATTAAATGCGTTCCTAAGGTACCAACAGGGTCGCACACTCATACCACGGAATATAGAGCCCCTTTTGGGACTACTTGCATCCATTCTCGTCATCCTCATAGCCGTAGCCAATAGCATCGCTATTGGTTATGCCTTGATTGTCGTATGGAGCATCATGGCCTACGTGTTCTACCGCAAAGGATATGCCCTAAAAGAATTATTAAACCTATCTTGGACAGGTGCGAAAACATCCATCATAGTGATGCAAATCTTCCTTCTCATCGGTTGGCTCATCGCCATGTGGCAAGCAGCAGGCGTTATTCCTATGATTATCGCCACAGGTATCGATTTAATTGATCCATCCATCTTTATCGTCTGTGCCTTTTTAATAACAGCCATAGTGAGTATGCTGTTAGGTACTGCACTGGGCACTGTAGGAACGATAGGCATCGTACTCATCACCATGGCAAGAGCTGGAAGTATTCCAGAAAATATCGTAGTTGGTGCCATTATTGCAGGTGCTTACTTTGGTGATCGAAACGGTCCACTATCCTCTAGTGCATCTCTTGTAGCGGCCTTGACCCATACAAAGGTATCGACGAATATTCCCATTATGTTTAAAGATGGTATTCCAGCACTCATCATCTCTACAGTGTTGTATCTATTACTATCTCAGTGGTACCCACTCAATTACGAAAATAGTTTACTATCCGATACAATTCACTTTATTTTCAATATCGATTGGACATTATGGATTCCAGTCATCATCGTCATTGGTCTATTGCCTTTGAAAGTATCTATCCGTTGGCCTATCGGACTCAGTGCATTAGCGGCGGCCATTCTAGCCTATACCAATCAGGATGCGAGCCTCTCAGAGTTGGGATGGTATACCTTAACAGGCTTTGAACTACCGCACTATAATCCACTAGCTAATATCATTCATGGCGGCGGTCTACAAACGATGTTTATCCCTACCCTTTCAATTTTTATGGCTACTGCCATTTCAGGCATGCTCGAAGGGGTTGGCTTCTGGAACGATATACGACAACTGTTAGAGCGAGCTAAAACACGGAGCGATGTATTTGCTGCCAATGTAGGTCTTGCTTTCTTAACAGGTGCGGTTGGATGCAGCCAAGCTATTGCGGTAGTTATGACGCACTCTATTATGCGTATTACCTACGCACAGCAAGGTATTCAAGACGAAGATGTAATGCTAGACTTTGAAAATAGTGGCATTCTCATCGCTCCATTACAACCATGGAATATCGCTGCCTACGTGCCCATTGTCATGATGGGTACAAGTTCAACAGGTTATGTACCATTTGCCTTCTTCCTATATCTAGTACCACTCATCTATTGGTTACGATTACGGAAGCAAGATCAACCAATCATACGCTAATTAGTATTATCTCAAAAGGGGAAATTGTATGATTTATACCATTACCTTTAATCCAGCTCTCGATTATATCGTGCGCCTTGATCACCTCAAGACGGGTACTATTAATCGCACCATCCAAGAATACGTTCTCGGTGGTGGCAAAGGTATCAACGTATCTATCGTGCTCAACAATCTTGGCATGGATACGACAGCACTCGGCTTCATCGCAGGGTTTACAGGCGAAGAAATCGTAACACAACTCAAGAAATTCGGCGTGAAAGAAGATTTCATCCGGCTTCGCGAAGGATTAACCCGCATCAATGTTAAGGTAAAAGCCTCTGATGAGGAAACAGAGATTAATGGCCGCGGCCCAATCATCGGTACCGACGAATTAGAAGCTCTATACAAACAGCTTGATGCGTTGACCGAAAAGGACACCTTAATCCTTGCTGGCAGCATTCCTTCTAGCCTACCAAGCGATATGTACGAACTCATTATGGAGCGCTTACAACATAAAAATATTCGCATCGTAGTCGATGCTACAAAGGATCTACTCACAAAAGTCTTGCCTTATAAACCATTTTTAATTAAGCCAAATAATCACGAGCTTAGTGAAATCTTTGGGCGCACTTTATCTACAAAAGATCAGCTTGTAGAAGCAGCAAAAACATTGCAAGAGAAAGGCGCACAACACGTGCTCATCTCCATGGCTGGTGATGGTGCTATTTTGGTGTCCGCTGACGGCACTGTATATACCAGTCCTGCCCCTAAAGGAACTCTCGTGAATTCCGTAGGTGCTGGCGACTCCATGGTAGCCGGCTTTATTACGGGCTATGAAAAGACGGGTGACTTACAAGAGGCGCTCTATTGGGGTATCTCCAGTGGCTCTGCCTCCGCTTACTCTGAAAACCTCGCAACCCTTGAAGAAGTAGAAACACTGCTTTCACAAGTACGAGTTAAATAGTTTTATATTTTATGTGCATCAAGGAGTACACATATGAAAATCACTGATCTATTAAAACCTCAATCTATCCTACTGAATGCAGATCCTGTCACAAAAGCTGACGCCATTTACACCTTAGGTGAATTGATGGACAAAGGAGGCTATTTGACAGACAAGGCAGAATATTTAAAAGCTGTCTTCGCTCGTGAAGAGTCTGGTTCTACAGGCCTTGGCGACGGTATTGCCACACCACATGCTAAATCTGCAGGAGTAAAAGAACCAGGCCTCGCCGCTATGGTCGTGCCTAACGGTGTAGATTTTGAAGCGCTTGATGGTCAACCTTCCCGCCTATTCTTCATGATTGCAGCTCCAGAAGGCGCCGCTGACACTCATGTAGAGGTATTAAGCAAACTAGCAACTATGGTGATTGACCCAGACTTCAAAGAAGCCCTAATTCAAGCGGCTACTGTTGATCGATTCTTAGAGCTCATTACAGCTAAAGAAGAAGGAAACTTTGACCCATCCGTAGAAGGATATATCAAACCAGCAGAGGATCAAAAAGCAACCAGCATTACCGATGCTATCGAAGCAAAGGCTACAGAAGCAATTGAAAAGGTAGCACCTAAGATTTCTGTAGATAACCCGCATTATGATGTACTTGCTGTTACTGGCTGCCCTACAGGCATTGCACATACCTATATGGCGGCTGAATCTTTAGAACGCAAAGCTAAAGAAATGGGTGTTTCTTTAAAAGTAGAAAAGAATGGTGCATCTGGTGTTAAAGACGCTCTTACAGCAGAAGAAATCGAGCACGCTAAATGCATTATCGTAGCTTCTGACCGTCAAGTAGAGATGGCACGCTTTGATGGCAAACCTATGATTCAAACTAAGGTTGCGAACGGCATCAATAAAGCGGAAGAGTTATTGCGTGAAGCTATGGCTGGTACAGCACCTGTATACCATGCTTCCCCATCTGACAAAAATGGTGCAGTGGCTGCATTCGATGCGGCAGATAACTTTGGTCGTCAAATCTACAAACATTTGATGAATGGTGTCTCCCACATGTTGCCATTCGTTATCGGTGGCGGTATCTTAATTGCCCTTGCCTTTTTATTCGATGTATTCGACCCAGCAAATCCTAAAAACTTTGGTTCCGGTACACCTCTTGCAGCTTTCTTAATGCAAATCGGTGGCGCTTCCTTTGGCTTCATGTTACCCGTATTAGCGGGTTACATCGCTATGAGTATTGCGGACCGTCCAGGTCTTGTAGCTGGTTTTGTTGGAGGCTTATTAGCTAACCAAGGTGGCTCTGGTTTCCTAGGTGCATTGATTGCCGGTTTCGCAGCAGGTTATTTGGTATTATTAGTTAAGAAATTAGTATCTGGTTTACCTCAAGCCTTAGAAGGTACAAAACCGGTTCTCTTCTACCCTGTGCTTGGCGTATTATTCATTGGTATCGCCATTACCTTTATCATCAATCCTCCTGTATCCGCACTTAACCACTGGTTGATGGACTCCTTGCAATCCATGGGCACAACGAGCCGCGTATTGTTAGGTCTTATCTTTGGTGCTATGATGTCCGTTGACATGGGCGGCCCTGTAAACAAAGCGGCTTATGTTATCGGTACTGGTGCTCTTGCAACTGGCGAATACGGTATTATGGCGGCTGTCATGGCAGGCGGTATGGTTCCTCCATTGGCAATCGCTCTTTGTACTACATTCTTCCCTAGCCGCTTCACAGAGGCTGAACGTAAATCTGGTATCACAAACTACATCATGGGCCTTTCCTTCATCACAGAAGGTGCCATCCCATTTGCAGCAGCCGATCCAGTTCGCGTATTACCAGCTTGTATTATCGGTGCTGGTACAGCCGGTGCGTTATCCATGTTCTTCGAATGCACACTACGCGCTCCACACGGCGGCATTTTTGTAGTACCAACAATTGGTAATCCACTACTATACCTTGCGTCCATCGCAATCGGTTCCGTTGTGGCTTGCTTTATCTTAGCACTTGTAAAGCCAAGCTTAAAAAATAGTATCACAAAATAAATCATTAAAATTAACCATCAATTATAGCTTATATATGATTGATTGATGGCTGATAATTGTTGATTGTTTATGATGAGTTTCGACGATTAGCAGTTAGTAACTAATAGTTAACATTTAGCGACTAATTGATTAATGACTCTTATGATGGTAAAAGCTAGTGTCACACTAGTAGATATAGTAAAAGGACTAGAATATACGTATTCTGAACTGACCTAAAATTGGACATAATTTAGGAGGTATAGTTCAAAAATATACGTGCTCTAGTCCTTTTCTTATATTCAAAAATAATTAATATTATTTTATAATTCATTATCAAAACTACTTTCAAAAGTGGAAGCAAATCCTCAAAACTGTACAATTACATCGATTTATGTTAAACTATATAAATATTAATTAACTTTAAAATTATAAATTATTATTAGAAATCTAGTTCGGAGAACTAATTCATGAAATCATCCAAAAATTGTAAGGTTACTGCTGCATTTCTTGCCGCAGCTGCGCTGGGTGGTGTTGCCCATGCAGAGCCTACACTTAACATGAATGATTTAGTAGGTACGAGTACCAGTGCTGAATCAACGACACAAAGTACTACAAGTGTAGCAACTCCAGTCGTGAAACCAATGGCAACTCAGCCAGTCTTACCAACTACACCACAACCAGCCACCATTGTACAACAACAAGCACCATCGATGGCACAACCTCAACCATCCTACGTGATGCAACCAGCAACGGTTAGCCCTATACAAACTCAACAAGTTACACCATTACAAGCAGTACCGCAACAAGTAGTACCAATGCAATCTCAACAACAGGTTCAAGCTCAACCTCAGTATGTTGTCAATAAAGATACAAAGGCTGTCATGGAACCTACATTAGCAATGCACAGCTTGATAAATGTACAGCGAAAAACTGAACCTGTTACTGTAGAGAAACCAGTAGATGGTAAGCAACAAGTACAAACTACACAAGTACAGCGTACGCCTGTTGTTATTCAACAAGAATCCATAGCGCCATTAACTGTATCTAATACTACAGTAACAAAAGCCGTAGTAGCAAAACAGAGGCTTACGATTCGAGATATTCAACGAGCTGAGCGTGAACGTTTAGCTCAACTAGCCGCGGAAGAAGCAGCTCAACAAGAAAATGTATCACAAGTTGATCAACAACAACTCGCTCAAAAACAAGCTGAAGCTCAACGGCAAGCAGCACTACAAGCACAACAACAAGCAGAAGCACAACGGCAAGAAGCTTTGCGGGCGGAACAAGAACGTGTGGTAGCTCAGCAAACCGAGGCACAACGACAAGCGGCTTTACGTGCTGAACAGGAACGTATTGCGGCTCAACAAGCTGAGCAAGCTCGTATTGCAGAAGAACGCCGTCAAGCGGCTGAGCTAGAACGCATCCGTATCCAAGAGGAACAACGCCGTATTGCTGAGCAACAAGCAAATCAAGAACGTTTAGCGGCTCAACAAGCCGAGGCGCAACGCCAAGCTGCTATTAGAGCTGAGCAAGAACGTATCGCCGCTCAACAAGCCGAGGCGCAACGTCAAGCGACTATTAGAGCAGAGCAAGAACGTATCGTCGCTCAACAAGCCGAGGAGCAACGTCAAGCGGCTATTAGAGCTGAACAGGAACGTATCGCCGCTCAACAAGCTGAGGCGCAACGACAAGAAGCTTTACGCGCTGAACAAGAGCGTATGGCGGCAGCTCAACAAGCTGAAGCTCAACGTCAAGCGGCTATTAGAGCTGAACAGGAACGTATCGCCGCTCAACAAGCCGAGGCGCAACGTCAAGCAGCTATTAGAGCTGAACAGGAACGTATCGCCGCTCAACAAGCCGAGGCTCAACGACAAGCTGCTATTAGAGCGGAACAAGAACGTATCGCCGCTCAACAAGCCGAGGCTCAACGCCAAGCAGCTATTAAAGCAGAACAAGAACGTATCGTTGCTCAACAAGCCGAGGCTCAACGCCAAGCAGCTATTAAAGCAGAACAAGAACGTATCGTTGCTCAACAAGCGGAAGCTCAACGCCAAGCGGCTTTAAAAGCTGAACGTGAGCGTATCCTCGCTCAACAGGCTGAAGAA
The DNA here is from genome assembly GCF_040094895.1 of Veillonella parvula. Taxonomy (GTDB): domain Bacteria; phylum Bacillota; class Negativicutes; order Veillonellales; family Veillonellaceae; genus Veillonella; species Veillonella parvula_L. The sequence continues at coordinate 69,453 of NZ_JBBNGV010000003.1, forward strand.
GAACGCTTAGCGGCTGAAGAAGCAGCTCGCCAACGTGCTGAAGCCGCCGCTAAAGCTGAAGCCGAACGACAAGCAGTTATTAGAGCAGAACAAGAACGTATGGCAGCTCAACAGGCTGAAGCTCAACGCCAAGCAGCTATTAAAGCAGAACAAGAACGTATCGCCGCACAACAGGCTGAATCTCAACGGCAAGCAGCTTTAAAAGCTGAACAAGAGCGTATCGCGGCCGAGAAAGCTAAAGCTGAACGCGAAGCCGCTATAAAAGCGGAGCAAGAACGTATTGCTGCTAAACAAGCGGAACTTGCAAGACAAGCTGTGATCCAAGAAGAACAAGAACGTTTAGCTGCTGAACAACTAGCAAAAGAAGAAGCGGCAGCTGCAGCTAAAGCTCAGGCTGAAGCAGAGGCAAAAGCTAAAGCAGAAGCAGACGCTGCAGCTAAAGCTCGGGCTGAAGCAGAGGCAAAAGCTAAAGCAGAAGCAGACGCTGCTGCTAAAGCGCAAGCTGAAGCAGAGGCAAAAGCTAAAGCAGAAGTAGATGCTGCTGCTAAAGCTCAGGCTGAAGCCGAGGCTAAGGCTAAAGCTCAATCTGAAGCCGAAGCAAAAGCTAAATCTGACGCAGAGACTAAACAGGTTCAAGAAAGTAAATTACCGCAATCTTATGTAAACGCTCGTAATGAAGCTTCCACAAAGGGCTCTACTGTTACAGAAGAGAAAAATATTCTCTCCCAACCAATTGAACCCCCATTGCAAGCTGATGCGTCTGCAAAGATTAGTCTTGCTTTCGACGCGAAAAATTATGAATCCATGTCTACCACAGTAGATAATAAGGAAATTAAATATCGCGCCTTCGAGTATATCCCTTACGTGGCTAATCCAATCGACATAGATCAGCAATACATGAACATTTATGTACCAGAGGAATATTTCAACAACGGTACAATCAATGGTTACAATACCCAAACAGCCCCTATCTTCATGCCAAATGCAGTAGGTGGTTACATGCCGAGCCAAGCTATGACGCCTAAGGTGGAAAATGGAAAACCTAACAGTGTTCTTTACGCATTATCCTGTGGTTATGTAGTAGCTTCCCCATCTACTCGTGGTCGTACCAATAAAGCTTCCGATGGCAACTTCATCGGTAAGGCCCCGGCAGTAATCGTTGACTTACAAGCGGCTACAGCCTACTTACACGCTAACGATTCCGCTATGCCAGGTAATGCAAACCGCATTATCACAAATGGTACAAGTGCAGGCGGTGGTGTATCCTTGTTACAAGGTGCAACTGGTAACAGTTCCGACTTCCAACCATATTTACAAGCATTAGGTGCAGCTACAGCGGCAACTAATGTATACGCAGTATCTGCGTATGCCCCTATCACTAACCTTGATGCGGCTGATATGGCTTACGAATGGAGCTATAATGGTATCACATCCTTTAACAAAGTAACTATGGGCCAAGGCGAATTACCACAAGCTAATGTAGGTGGCAACTCTGCTCCACCACAACGCACGATGCAACGTGTAAACTTGAATGCAGACAATCTATCATACTCTAAAATGCTCAGCGAACACTTCCCTGATTACGTAAATAACTTACAATTACGTGACTCTCTAGGTCGTGTACTAAAACTTGACAAGAACGGTAACGGTACTTTCAAAAATTATGTAAAAGAATTTATTGTTGCTGCCGCTAATAAAGCAGCAGCTAAAGGTACTGATTTATCCAAGCATACATACCTTGTACGAGATAATAAAACAGGAACTATCAAAGACATAAACTGGGAAGCATATAACCACTTTGTAAGTCGCTCAAAAGCGCCTGGTGCCTTTGACTCTCGTGCTAATGATACAGGTGAAAACAATCTATTTGGTACAAGTACTACAGATAATAATCACTTTACCATTACTGCTGCATTACACGATTCAACAGCTAACCAAGATGTATACGTAGAAAATGCTAAGATCGTTACTATGATGAACCCAATGAACTATCTTGGTTCTCCTGCTGCGACAAATGCACGATTCTATCGTATTCGTTATGGCACAGCCGACAGTAATACATCTGTTGCAATTCCTTTAATCGTAGGTACACGTGCTCAAAACCTTGGGTACAGAGTAGATATGGCAACACCATTTAATGTAGATCACTCTGGTGACTACGATTTAGAAGAATTATTCAACTGGATGGATAATATCGTTAAAAACGGTAGATAATCACAATTAAATACATACCAAAATACTAAAGGAGCTACCTAGTAGTTCCTTTTTCATATACAATTATAAATTTTCTTGTGTATTCAATTATAAATGTTATTGTGAAAGTCCCTCTCCGACTATGAATAATCTGCACCATTATTTAATCAGTACATCACCCTATTATAATAATAAAAGAATTCAATCAAAAAAGGATGCCCCCTGTAAAATACAGGGGGCATCTATGTGTTTGAGCCAGGTAAAAGCAATTATTATGCTTTCACCATGATAGGCGATTAAACTTCAGGGAACAATGCTGTAGATAAGTAGCGTTCGCCTGTATCAGGGAGAATTACTACAATATTTTTGCCTTTATTTTCAGGGCGTTTTGCCAATTCTTGAGCCGCCCAAAGCGCAGCACCAGAGGAAATACCTACCAATACGCCTTCTGTGTGACCGAAAGCTTGAGATGTAGCAAAAGCATCCTCGTTAGAAACTTGGATTACTTCATCGTAAATGTTAGTATCCAATGTATCTGGAATGAAGCCAGCACCTAAGCCTTGGATTTTATGAGGGCCTGGTTTACCATTAGACAATACAGGAGAATCTGCTGGTTCTACGGCAACCACATGTACATCAGGGTTTTGTTCTTTCAAGTAGCGACCTGCACCTGTCAACGTACCGCCTGTACCAACACCAGACACGTAGATATCTACAGTACCATCAGTATCTTGCCAGATTTCAGGTCCAGTTGTTCTGTAATGAATTGCTGGATTAGCTTGATTTACGAACTGACCTGCTTCAATAGCACCGGCTGTAGCCGTTACGATTTCCTTAGCTTTTGCAATAGCGCCTTTCATGCCAAGAGAACCGTCAGTCAATACGAGTTGCGCGCCATAACCAAGCATTAATTTACGGCGTTCAATGGACATCGTTTCAGGCATTACGATTACAACTTTATAACCAAGCGCAGCACCTACAGCAGACAAGCCAATACCAGTATTACCAGATGTAGCTTCTACGATTGTGCCGCCTGGTTGTAATTCACCAGATTCAACTGCAGCTTGAATGATTGCTGCTGCGATACGGTCTTTTACGGAACCGCCTGGGTTGAAGTATTCCAATTTTGCGAAAATATTAGCGTTTGCACCATATTTTTTACCAAAACGTGTAGCAGCTAATAATGGTGTTTTACCGATTAATTCAACAAAAGATTTTGCAATTTTAGACATAGTGGTCACTCCTTATTAAATAGAACCATCCCAATTATCATATTTTGTATCAAGTTTAGCATAGGTCCCATCGATTACATCTTGAAGGGTTACGTTTTCTAAATAATCATGAATATAGTTTTGTAATCCTGCCCAGAAACCAACAGTCCGTTCGTTGATCACTGTATCAGTACTCACCCCTTCATCAAGGGTAGAGATGATAGCCATAGATTCCTCTGTAGCAAGCAAAATTTCAATAATTGTATATTCTTTAGGACTTTTAGATAAGCGATAGCCGCCATACTTACCGCGGATACTATCCACTAGTTTTGCAGCGCCTAAACGAGCTACGATACCTTCTAGGTATTTTTCAGATATGCCTTGTCGTTCTGCCACAGATCGCAAGGAGACAGGTTTATCTTGACCTTGCTCTGCCAAATCGATGAGGACCATCAATGCATACCGACCTTTTGTGGAAATCCTCATATATTTTGCCTTTCTTTGTAAACGTTAGTGTTAAACACACCCCATATTATAAAGTACTTATATTATATTTATAAAACCTTTCATATTAATAGGAATTAATTTCATTATAGACCACTCACTATAAAAATGCAAGAACTTATTTCCTACTTTTATAAAGGGATATTTACTCATTCTATATTTATTGAGTTTATCCTATATTTTAACTTAATAACTTGCCTCGTAGAAAGCTCAAGTTATAATACTTTTGTTAATTCGCAACACAACGAAGTAAGGATAATCTTATAACACAAAAGGACCAGCCCGAAGGCCAGTCCTTTTGCGTATAGTTTGTAGTTTGTTATATGAGGTTTACCATGATGAATTGGAGAGGGTTCATCTGGTATTGGGACTTACCGTATCGTCAGGAAAACGATGCGCGCCCGTGTTTATGTCATTTGAGGAGTTGTCTAGATTACTCTAGCATTTAAGTATAAGTTTCTTAATTAGATTTTACCTACAAGATCAAGACCTGGTTTCAAAGTGTCTTTACCTGGCTTCCAACGTGCAGGGCACACTTGATCGCCATGTTTAGCTACGAATTGAGCAGCTTGTACTTTGCGAACTAATTCTTCAGCGGAACGGCCGATACCCATATCATGAATTTCTGCTGTACGCACGAAGCCTTCTGGATCTACTACGAATGTACCACGGTAAGCCATAGCAGATTCTTCTTGGAATACATCGAAGAAGTCAGCCAATTCATGTTTTTTGTCAGCTAACATGTAGTACTCGATTTTATTGATGCTTGGAGAAGCATCAGACCATGCTTTGTGAACGAATTCGGAGTCACAAGATACGGAGTAAACTTCGCAACCCAATTCTTTCAACTCTGCATAAGAGTTTTGTACGTCTTCCAACTCAGTAGGGCATACGAATGTAAAGTCTGCTGGATAGAATACGAATATAGACCATTTACCCAACACGTCTGCAGTGCTAACTTTTACCAATTCAGGTTTTTTGAAAGCATCAAGTGTAAATTCAGGAAGTTGTTTACCAATAATAGACATGTTATGTCCTCCTTATTTGAGTTCCATATGTAACGAATATATTTATATTGGTGTACTTACCACCGCATCTATATCTATCTTTGTCTATATAATAACAAATATCATTCAATATTGCAAGCATTATTTTTAAATTTATCGATATATTTTTCCAACTTTTTTCGATGTAAGCAAAAAAGAGAAGAAAGATGCTCATTTCTGAGCATCTTTCTTCTTTTTACGTACTATTTTTTTAGTTCTAAGATTGCATCTACGAAACCACGGAATAATGGGTGTGCATTATTTGGGCGAGATTTAAGTTCTGGATGTGCTTGTGTACCAATAAAGAATGGATGATTTTTTACTTCAATACTTTCAACGAGACGGCCATCTGGAGATGTACCGGAAATTACAAGGCCTGCATCAGTCAATTGTTGACGGTATTCATTGTTGAACTCATAGCGATGACGATGACGTTCATAAATCAAATCTTCCCCATAAGCTTCGTGAGTTTTCGTACCGGCTTCCACTTTGCATGGATAGATACCTAGGCGCATTGTACCGCCTTTTTTATCTACATCAACTTGATCACTCATCAAGTCAATTACTTTGTACTTAGCATTTTCATCGAATTCGCTAGAGGTTGCTCCTTCCATGCCACATACGTTACGAGCAAATTCCATTACTGCAGATTGCATGCCAAGGCATAGGCCAAGATATGGAATATTGTTTTCACGAGCGTATTGGATTGTGCGAATTTTACCTTCTACACCACGGGAACCAAAGCCACCAGGCACGATGATACCTTCAACACCTTCAAATACCTCTTTAGGATCTACAGAAGTATCATCAAGTTCTTCAGAGTCAATCCAACGAATATTCACTTTAGTACCTGTAGCAATACCAGCATGATCTAGAGCTTCAACTACGGATAAATACGCATCATGCAACGCTACATATTTACCAACGATAGCAACTGTAATATCTTTATTAGGATTCAAGATCTTATGAACCATTTCTTTCCATGCAGTCATATCACATGGACGATCTTCAAGACCTAACTTTTTGATAACAATATCATCAAGACCTTGATCTTGCATCATCAATGGCACTTCATAGATAGAGCTACAAGTTTGATTTTCAATAACTGCTTCAGGTTCTACGTCGCAGAACAAAGCAAGTTTTTCTTTCATATCATCAGAGATATGTTTCTCACTACGACATACCAAAATATCTGGTTGAATACCAATGCTACGCAATTCTTTTACACTATGTTGTGTAGGTTTTGTTTTCAACTCGCCTGCGGCATTGATGTAAGGCACTAACGTAACGTGAATGTAAAGTACATCGTTACGGCCTACTTCTTTTTTCACCTGGCGAATAGCTTCCATAAATGGCAAGCTTTCAATATCACCTACAGTACCGCCGATTTCAGTGATAACTACATCAGCATTATCCTCTTTACCTACACGGTAAACATTTTGTTTAATTTCATTTGTAATATGTGGAATTACTTGTACAGTGCTACCTAGGTAATCACCTTTGCGTTCTTTATTGATTACAGACCAATATACTTTACCAGCTGTAATATTAGAACGTTTGCTAAGGTTAATATCGATAAAGCGTTCATAATGCCCCAAATCAAGGTCCGTTTCGGCGCCGTCATCTGTTACGAATACTTCACCATGTTGGTAAGGGCTCATCGTACCAGGATCGATATTAATGTATGGATCAAATTTTTGAATCGTTACATTGAAACCGCGGTTTTTTAGTAAGCGACCCAAAGATGCTGCTGTAATCCCCTTTCCAAGAGAAGAAACAACGCCGCCAGTTACGAAAATATACTTAGTTGCCATGATGCCTCCCACCTATTACATTTTTTCCGGAGCGGAAATACCTAAAATACCCAAGCCTTGACGAAGAACGAGGGCAATCGCTGTGATTAATCCAAGACGAGCTTGTTGCAACGCTGGATCTACGCCAATGATACGACCTTGACGGTAGAATGAATGGAACATGCTTGCCAAATCGTATAAGTACCGAGCAATACGATGAGGTGCACGATGTTCAGCAGCTTGAACGACCTCTTCCGGATATTCAGCTAATTTCTTAATTAATTCTAATTCCATTTCACTTGTAAGTGTTGTGAAATCAGTTTCACTATAATCGCCAAATGCGATGCCAGCTTCACGCACTTGGTTGTAAATGCTGTGAATACGAGCATGAGCATATTGGATATAATACACCGGGTTGTCATTACTGCGAGATTTTGCCAAGTTAATATCGAAATCAAGTTGGCTGTCTAAGGAACGCATCAAGAAGAAATAGCGAGACGCATCTACGCCAACCTCTTCAATCAATTCATCTAATGTAACGCTATCACCACTACGTTTAGACAATTTAACAAGTTGTCCGTCACGGAACAATGCTACCATTTGTAATAACAATACTGTTAATTTATCAGGGTCATAACCAAATGCCGCCATAGCCGCTTTTACACGACATACATAGCCATGATGGTCAGCGCCCCAAATATCAATCATTTCTTTAAAGCCACGATCAAATTTATTGCGATGATACGCAATATCTGCCGCCAAATATGTAGGAACCCCATTATCACGAATAACTACGCGGTCTTTATCATCACCATAATCAGTAGATTTTAACCATAAAGCACCGTTTTTTTCATAAACTTTGCCAAGGGCCTTTAATGCCTCTACGGAATGATGAATCTCATCCGTTTCATGAACTGTACGTTCAGAGAACCAATTATCAAAAGTAACGCGGAAGTTTCTTAATGTTTCCTCTAAGCGAGCTAATTTTTCTTTTAAGCCCTCTTCCTTAAACAAGGCTACACGATCTGCTTCGTTCATAGCATTTAATTTATCAAAGCCTTCGCGTTCTGCAATCGCTTTCGCTGTTTCAATAATATCTGGGCCACGATAGCCATTTTCAGGGAACACTAAAGCCCCTTCTGGAATATCGAACTCAGGCATAGAACCGTCTTCATTGCGTTTAGGTGGGAATACTAATGTAGCACCTTGTAACTCTTGGAAACGGTACTCAATGGAAATAGCCATGTTGTCGATTTGATTACCTGCATCATTGATATAGTACTCGGATTGTACATTATAACCCGCTGCACGTAACAAGTTTACAAGAGCACTACCGTACGCAGCACCGCGACCATGACCAACATGCAATGGACCTGTTGGGTTTGCACTTACGTACTCTACTTGAATTGTATCGCGCGCACGCAATGGTTGAACACCATACTCAGTACCAGCATTCAAAATGGCTTTTAACGTATCGTACACCATATCAGATTTCAAAAAGAAATTAATAAAACCTGCGCCGGCAACCTCAGCACGTTCAAGCCAATCAAAATTCATATGACTAATCAAAGCTTCAGCAATGGCTCGAGGATTTTGACGAGCTACACGAGCGGATTGCATAGCGATGTTTGTAGAAAAATCACCGAATTCCTTTTGAGGTGGCACTTCGAGAACGATTTCTGGATATTCCCCAGCCGGCAAATCACCGCTGTTAATCGTATCTTGTAATGCCTGTTCAATCCCCGATTTCAGGATTTCCTTCATGTCCATGCTCTATATCCTCCCGCACGTCTATATCTAACTGATTATAAAATTGCCATTCACCTTCAACGGAAATATCATATCCTAAATGAACATGACCTACGCCATCATGAAAGTCTACTGTTAATTCATGAGTATTTACAGCCATATGTAAATCACCATATGGTGTTTCATATACGGCTTCACGTTCTTCACCACGGACGTATTGATGACGCATATTGACAGCCCCTGTTCGGAGCAACACGATAGAATCATCATGAATTTTAATGGTCGTCTTAACCCCATCCAATCCAGTCACAGTAGATTCTTCATAACGCACATATTGAGCATTACCTTTTTCATGTGACGTACCTGGGGAAATCAGTTCCACTACGGTATCCTTGCCATCCATATCTCGTTGTACACTCTTTACGGACACTAGAACCCGCTTCATTTTCAACCTCCGTGGTAGTAATTAATCATCATATTATACCATAATCAAGGACTATTTTGCACCCTTAATGAGTCTCAATTTCTTAGTCTTCGTCATCCGTTTAATAGCATATTCCCTGCGTTGTGCTTCTTGTTTTTGGTGAAAGCTTTCAGCATATACCAAGGTCACAGGACGACGTCCTCGCGTATATTTTGCACCGCCTGGGATATGTCCATTGTGAGCATCTATTCGACGTTTGAGATCTGTAGTCCATCCACAATACAAAGAATCATCAGAGCAACGCACTAAGTAAATATAGTGCATTTCTTTTGATTCATCGCCTTGAACACTAGCGTCGTTCAAGATTGTATCACAATCTACAATTATACCTTGTACCTCTTGTGTAGATGCGCATTCACCAGAAAGAGACTCTTGAGAAGTACTTTTCTTATTTGCCATTTTTCGCATCATCAGTAATCGGCTCCAATGTAATGGTATTGATGATTACTGGTTCTACTGGCTTATCATTGCGACCGGTTTTAACCTTGCCGATTTTTTCAACTACATCCATGCCTTGTACTACAGTACCAAAGATGGTGTGTTTATTATCTAACCAATCCGTAGGTCCCAAGGTAATAAAAAATTGAGATCCTCCTGTATTAGGACCACGGTTAGCCATGGCTAGAACGCCCATTTTATTGAAGTGTAAATCATTGGAGAATTCATCAGGAATTGTATAGCCTGGGCCACCAGCACCTGTGCCATCAGGATCTCCACCTTGAATCATAAAGCCTTCGATAACACGGTGAAATGTCACACCATTATAGAAGCCTTTTTTCACGAGATAATCAAAATTTTTGACCGTAATCGGCGCTTTAGACCCTAACAAACGAACCTTAAATTGACCATAGTTTGTATCAAAAATAGCATATTCATCTGCAATTGGCGCATTCGTAAAATTAGGCATCGCCACAGTTTCTGCTTTCACAGTATTACCTTGTGGTTGCTCCCCAGTTTTGGTACTACATGCTGTTGTACTAAGTACTGTAATCCCCAACATTGCGCATAAAGCCAAGCGTTTCCAGTTCATATGTCCCCCAAAATACTAATATTATATTTAACTAAATGTAGATTTAAAATTTACATAGAAAAACCGCTCAACCCATGAGCGGCTCTTTTTTAGTATATCATATTATGGCGCTATTGAGATTAAAAATATAAAAAAATAATATAACAACAAAAAACAGAGCTTCAAAGGAGCTCTGTTTTTGTAGGCCTCAACTAATCACTTAGTTAATTCGATTATTTAGAGTCAAATTGGTCTGGAGTTGTATTATTATAAGACTCAATATAATTATTGAAATTCTCAATCATGTCGTTAAGATTGTTTTCATTTGCATCAGTAAGTACTTGACGTACAGAACCAACTACAGAGTTATAAGAGTTAACAAGCACTTCTCCACGATCATTATTTATGCTCTTAAGCAATGTTTGAATTTCATTAAGTTCTTTTTCTACAGCTTGTTTGTCTGCATTTTTAGGAGCTTTTTCTACATTTTCTACAAGAGTAGTCAAGCGAAGCGTAGATTCCATTGCTGCTGCATAGCCTTTTTTACCGTCTTTTTTCAATTTTTCGATTTGTTTCTTAGTTTGTTCAGTGTTAGCTTTGTTAAGAGCATCATTGAACTTCGCATAAGCTGCATCAAATTTTTCTACTTGTGCTACGTATTTAGCTGCTAGTTCTTTACCTTTAGCACCACCATCGTTCATGTAAGCTTTAGAATCATCATAAGCTTTCAAATCTTTGAATGTTGGTACTAATTCATTAAGAACATTTAATACATTATCGCGTTCTGTATCAACTTCTTTGAACGTAGAACCTTCTTTTTTAGATTGTTCCAAAGCTTCTTTTAAAGTATCATAGTGAGGTTGACGGCCAATAGCACCTTCTTGGAAACCACCTTTTAATTTAGCCAAACTGTCTGCATAGTTTTGACCCCAAGTAGCATTGTCACCATTGAAGCGATTTGTTGCATCAATAAGGGTATTAAGCTTAGCAGCTGCTTTCTCATCGCTACCGCCATCAACTACGGAGGAGACTACGGAGCCAATGCCACCCGCTTTATCACTGCCGCAACCAGAAACAAATAAACCTGCTGTCAATGCTGCTACACAAAGTAAAGTTGAAAATAATCTGCGTTTATTGTTCATATCTTCTCTTCTCCTTTTAACACATGAATATTGAACTAAGCGCATTATACTAACTATACTACACCAATTCTGTAGCCACAGCTACAAAAATAAATCTTCATATAAGCTTCACCTAACTTAGAGGAATTATCAATAATTAATCGATCCATTTAAAATGCTTACACGCATTATAAATGCCATCTTTATCACAGTCTGTAGTAATATAATCAGCCTTTGCTTTTAATTCAGGGCGCGCATTACCCATAGCAATATTTAACCACTCAGGTCTAAACATAGACAAATCATTATACCCATCACCAAATACAACAGCTTGATTTGGCTTCATTCCAAAGTGTTCAAGCATATTACGAATACCCAACGCCTTTTCCATAGGCTCATATAGAACACAGCCATCACCATAACGAATGAGCTTATGTGTCATATGCTCGATATCCTTCTCCTCTTCCTCTCCTTCCTTGAAAAACACATAAATCTTATAAAATTCTTCAACACTATGAAAATCAAAATTAGGGTCTACAGTTGTTTTAAACACATCCCAATTGGGATGCCACTCTAAAATTTCCTTATACGGCGTAATACGACCGAGTTTATTGCGGTCAGTTACGGCCCAAGGAATATTATGTGATTCTAAATACTCTAAATATTTAATACATGCATCACGATCCATACCTATCATAGATACCAATTCATTATTAACAGTGATACTGTGACCACCATCTGCTACAAAATCAGTAAGGCCCGCTTGCTCTGCAAAACGCTTAGCATCCACTTGAATACGACCAGTTGCTAAGGCTACACGGTGACCACGACGCTTTAACTCATCTAAACTGTATTGAGCACTTTCAGGGATTTTACCTTCAGGCCATACAGCTAAAGTATTATCAATATCGAAAAAGAAAAACTTCTGCTCCACGGCCCCTCCTAATCACGTCCACTCATTAACTTAAACCGTTCTTTTTGTTTTACATCTGGATATTTTTCATGGTCCACATCACTCAAAAACATATCTAGTGGTCGTACATATAAGTCACGTTGATCATATAATTTTTGATATACCACGAACTGTTCACTCGTTTCCGAATGAGTTGCAACATCTAACACGTAATAGTACATGCCTTTAAAATGACGATATAAGCCACCCTTTACAATTTCTTGCATTTATAACCTCATCACATAACATACACAAATAGTTACAAACCATATTAATCAAGAGATTCCATATATTGAATAGCCTTAGTCAACATATCTGCTGTAATTTTATATGGAGATACATCAATATCATGAACAGATGTAGCCTTTTCAACAATTCGAGGAATATGCGATGCAGTAAGATCTAATTGTGAAAGTTTAGTAGGCCAACCTAATTCGCGATATACTGGCAACCACCGTTGTAACTCATCCATTTGTTGGTCAACGGTTAACAAAATAAGTAAGCCATAAGCTACTATTTCACCATGCAAATGATTTTCTTCTGTTTCTTTATTAGTAACACAGCCATAACATACAGCATGAGCCATGTTGCTATTATATGCCATAGGAACACAACCTGATACAACACCGGTAGTAAAGATAACAGTCATAGCAATGGTATCAAAGGCATCACTACGTTTATTAGCTTGACTATCTTTATAGGCTTGTATACCATGTGCTAAAATTGGTTCACTACACATAGAAGCTAGAGTAAGGCCTAACTGAGTATTATAGTCTTGCTCGCGACTGCGAGCAGAAAGATGAGTTTCATAGTGTTTTGCAATAGTATCTCCCATTCCTGCCCACAAGTAACGGCTTGGTGCTTCTACGAGAATATCAGCATCAATAAAGCAGTGCACAGGAGGATGATTTACAAAAGCTACGTCATCAAAAGTATGATCTGCCGTGTATACAGCTGCCACTTCTGACGTTGCCGCACAAGTAGACGCAATGGTTGGAATTGTAAAGAATGGTTTATCATCTAACTCTATAGCTACTACTTTTACCGTATCCATGGCCTTACCACCACCAACAGCAAACAAAAAGTCCGCATCTTTTACAGATGCCATTTGTGCAATTTCCTTGCCTCGAGCAAAAGTACACTCTCCACCAAAGTGGATAATATCTAGCACCTTAATCCCCGCTTTATCAAGCACTGGACGAATGTGTGGCAAAGCTTTAGAAAGAGCTGTTTCGCCACCGATGATAGCTACAGACTTGCCATATAATTTTGTAAACTTTGGAATAGCGTCAAATACATCATGACCTCCAAAACTATAACTAGGTAAACAATGAGTACTACGCATAAAATTTCCTTCCTTCTTTTATCATTTATATCCTTATTTATCCTTATTATAGAAACTTCTACACACAAAATCAATTTTATATGACAACAATCAAAACATAAAAAGGCTCTATACTCTCACAAAATGAAAGCATAGAGCCTTTATCTTTATTACTTATTATCGGAAGCAAGACCTTTATGGATAAGACCCACAACAAAGCCTAATACCGCAAAGCTTACCCAGCCCATACCAGCACTTTGGAATGGAATATATTGAGCAAAGAGCTGTTCCAAAGCTATAGGTGCAATACCTGCAGTCTCAAGACCAGTCATAAGAGCAGAGATCATTGTGAACGCTACAGTCCATGCATATACGCAACGACGACCACCGAACACATTATGAAGAAGTGCCAACAAAATGATTACGATAGTCAACGGATACAAGAGCATCAACACAGGGATTGCTGCACTGATGATTGTTTTCAAGCCAAACATACTAAGGCCAAAGGCCGCTAGAGAGAAAATTACTACATATAATTTGTAACTAATCTTTGGAGTCAGCTTGTGGAAATACGTACCGCAAGAAGTGATAAGACCAATACTTGTAGACAAGCAAGCTAGCAGCACGATGATAGCCAAGATGATTTGACCGAACTCACCAAACAAATAGTTAGCACTTACGGACAATACAGGAGCCCCTGTCTCGAACAAACCAAAGCGTTCAACACTTGTAGCACCAATATTAGCGATAAATACATACACGATACCAAGAAGGCCTACCGCAATTGCACCTACCTCCATTACTGTTTTTGTAATCACAGCACGAGATGTAGCACCACTGAGGCGTACAAAATCGATTACAAGAATAGCAAATACTACGGAAGCTAAGGCATCCATTGTATTGTAGCCATCTAAGAAGCCTTGTAACACAGCCGTTGGTGCATCACCATATGCCGGTTGTGGTGCCGCATACCCACCAAGTGGAGTAATAAAAGATTTAACAATCAACAACAGAATTACAAGAAGTAAAGCTGGTGTCAAAATATTACCGATACGGTTAACAAGTTTTTGTGGACTAATAGATAACCACAAAGAAATACCAAAGAATAATGCCAAGAAAATTGGTTCCATATTCATGCTTAAACCTTCAGCAAAAGGTTTAATTGCGATTTCATAAGCTACAGTACCAGTACGCGGCGTCGCAAACATTGGTCCAATACTCAAGTAAAGAGAAATAGTATACAACAAGCCATAAATCGGATGAACACGGCTTGCTAGTTCTTCAACATCTTTACAGGAAGAATAGCCCATTGCTGCAACACCTAAGAGTGGAAGTCCTACACCAGTTAACACAAAGCCAAGCAAAGCCCAACCTACATTATCACCAGCTTGTTGACCTAAGGCCGCTGGGAAGATCAAGTTCCCTGCCCCAAAGAATAGGGCAAATAACATCATGCCTATAGCCAGATAAGCACGGGTCGACAGATTGTCGTTACCATTCATAAATGTAACCCCCTTTAGGTTATATAAAAATAATATTACTATTATAATCTAAAGGGGCTAGAGTATACAAGAAAAATATCCTCACTATTCTATATCCGTATAATGTTATTCCCATAAGTAAAAGAATTTAATTTTTAAATATAGCTGTAAAAGCATGTGACATCACACATCTTATACATATTCGTTCATCATATGGTAATAAACTATTATCTATGAAAAGTTTCTTATATGAACTTGCACATCATAGAAGGTACTACCCCACCCTTGATCTGTGGGACGAGCTGCGGTAAGCGCATTAATTGCCACGTGAGGATCACTCGATTGAGATTGCCACCATACACCTAGTGTTACCAATGTCCCTCTCTGTACTTCATCATCGTGGTATGCTTTAATTTTTACACTGCCACGATCGTTATAAATTTCTACCTCAGACCCATCACTTATATTATAAATTTTTGCATCTTCAGGATGAATGCGAAGTTTCATCAACTCAGGATCATCAAACTCTAATTCACAGAAACTGGAGTCCAATATCCGAATATCATTGCCAATTATGAGCCAAAACGGTGCATTGTCACCATAAGGAGGCATATACCGAATTAATGGTTCTACATCCTGCGGATTATATAATTCAATTTTTCCAGACGGTGTTTTGAAATCCATCTTATAACTTTCAGGTACCGTCATCTCCACAGGCTCACCTGTTAGAATCAAATCTTGGTCACTCTTGGATATACGACTCGAAGTGTGCACAATTTGTTCAATAAGCTCTCTTTCACTAAGGTTAAAGAATGCATCCTCCAACCCCATACGTTTTGCTAACTCGGCGATAACTTGCCAATTGGAACGAGACTCCCCAACTGGATCAATCAATTTGTAACCCGTACCAATTGTGTAATGACCATAAGAATTATAAATATCATCATGCTCTACAGATGTTGTGGCCGGCAAAATAATATCCGCATATTTACAGGTATCCGTAAAAAAACGCTCATGCACAATTGTGAATAAGTCATTACGCATCAAACCTTTACGAACCACATTTTGATTAGGTGCTGTAATAGCAGGATTTGAGGAAAACACATATAAGCTATGAACGCCAACTCCTTCGGAATTTGTAAGCATCTCCCCAAGTTTAATCATAGGCATCAATCGTTTAGCTGGCGCATGAACATGAGCCTGTTGCATCACATCTTTGCCAATAAATTTACTACCACTAGCACTCGACAACAATCCACCCCCAGGATATTGCCATGCTCCAACCACAGCAGGCAAGGCATTAATAGCACGGCATGTCATAGCACCATTACCATATCGAGACAAACCACTGCCGAGACGGATAAACGGCGCTTTTGATGTAGCGTAAGCATGAGCGAACTCAGTCATACGATCCACGGAAACACCACAAATATCAGATGCTTTCTCCGGCGTAAAATTAAGCAACACCTCTTTTACCAGCTCATCGTAGCCTTGGACATGTTCCTTAATAAAATCTGTATCCGCCAAACCGTCACGATGAATGATATGGAGCATACCTAATGCTAGCGCTCCATCACTACCTGGTTTAACGTAAATATGCTCATGAGCTTGGCTAAAAGTATAGGTTTTATGAGTATCGATAATCCAAACGCGGGTACCATTCTTTTTTGCTATGTTCACATCGTGTAAAATATGAACATCTGTAGCTGTCGCATTTATCCCCCACAAGACAATACAATCACTATGTTGCGCCTCTTGTGGTTTAATACCTAATGTTTCACCATAAACGGACCGGAACCCCGCTTGTTTAGCAGGAGAGCAAATACCTCGATCTTGGTCTGTAGCACCAATACGGCGAAAAAAATAATCTGCTGTAGGACTCTGAATAACCCCCATTGTTCCTGCATAAGAGTAACGCAAAATACTTTCACTGCCATAAGTATCAATAGTTTCTTTGAAATTATTGACAATTGCATCAAGGGCTTCATCCCAACTAATACGAGTGTACTGAGCTTCACCAATTCCCTTTTTACCGACACGCTTCATAGGGTACTTCAAGCGCAACGGAGAATGGATTACTTTTTCATAATGTGCCATCTTAGGGCATAGTGTACCTCTTGTGAAAGCATGTGCTCTATCCCCTCGAACAGATATTACTTTATTATTATCGACTGATACAATGAGTCCGCATGCATCAGGACAATCGTAAGGGCATACAGATTTATATTCTTTCATGATAAGCACCTCGCTTATAAATTGTATAAACTATAGGATGTATATTTATATTATATTATAGTATGACTCGTATAAGTATAACCTTTTGCACATATTCTGAATTAAAAAGGTTTTAGAATTGATTATTTTATGTATATCAATGCATTCAATTATCACATTACATTTATGACCTCATCATTTATTTTGATATATATAGTTAAACATTTCAAGTTTTATCGATATCTATCCATTATCATTCTTGTCCAATGCCTAAACAGATATACTAATAAGTTCTATAAAAATACCAAAATTCTTCAAAAAAATCATGTAATCATTACTAAAAGTCATAACCATATAGTTTTAGGTATAATCAGACATTTTAATAGTGTCGTATAGATTATGTGACAAAAATCACCGGTACGTATGCGTATTTAGTAATGTCGTTCAGACTGTAAGACTATTCAATCTCACTTGTTTCTGTGCTATACTGACAGTGTCATTTGAGAGGATATAGAACTCACAAGAAATCATTTTGAATTCATGGTTATCTAATGTGAAGTAGCTATATCAGGTACATATTTTCTGAAAAGAGGTTTTAACGATGGCAGACGCAAAAAACACTGTGTTATTCCCTTATGAAACACTAAAAAAATTGAGCATGGACGCTTTCCAAAAATTTGGTTTCTCCGAAAAAGAAGCTGACATCATCCAAGACGTACTTTTGACTTCTGACTTGTTCGGTATTCAAAGCCATGGTATGCAACGTATGGTTCGTTACCATAAAGGTATCACTAATGGCTTGATTAAAATCGACGCTAAACCTGAAATCGTAAAAGAAACTCCAATTTCTGCAGTTATCGACGGTCATGACGGCATGGGTCAATTATTGGGTCATAAAGCTATGGAAATGGCTATCGAAAAAGCTAAAAAATCCGGTGTTGGTATCGTATCTGTACGTAACTCCAACCACTACGGTATCGCTGGTTACTATGCTAAAATGGCATCCGACCAAGGCTTAATCGGTTTCTCTTGTACAAACTCCGAAGCAATCATGGTTCCTACATATGCTCGTAAAGCTATGCTTGGTTCTAACCCTATCGCTTGGACTGTACCAGCTGATCCAGTTGACTTCTTCTTCGATTGCTCCACTACAGTAGTAACTCGTGGTAAACTTGAAATGTACAACAAAATGGGCAAAGCTACTCCAGATGGCTGGGCTGTTAATAAAGACGGCGTTCCTTCCACTGATGCAGCTGAAGTATTGGGCAACATCTCCCGTCATGAAGGTGGCGGTATCCTTCCTTTAGGTGGTGCTACAGAAGTTCTTGGCGGTCACAAAGGTTATGGTAACGGCATGATTGCTGAGTTGTTCTCCTCTATCTTGTCCCAAGGTGGTACTTCCAACAAATGTATGGTTGGTGGTAAATCCAACATCTGTCATGGCTTCATGGCTATCAACCCTGAATTCTTCGGTGACCCTGCGGAAATCAAAAAACACTTCTCCCAATTCTTACAAGAATTACGTGAAGCACCTAAAGCTCAAGGTCAAGATCGTATCTATACTCATGGCGAAAAAGAACATGAATCCGTTGAAAAAGTTAAAGCTGAAGGCATCCCTGTACTTAACGGTACAATGCTTGAAGTTCAAGACCTTTGCAATGAATTAGGTCTAGACTTCAAATCCTACTTCGGCGATTATGTACCAGAAGCTCCTGCTACAATGTTCAAAGGTAACTACTAATACCTAAACTTAGTAATGGCCCTAACAAGGACTTGTAGTTAGTACAGAAGGGGACATAAACACTGTTTATGTCCCCTCTCTTATGTTTTTAACCTCATAGGCTATGAGGTTAAAAAATTTTATGTACTATATCAATTTTTATGATAAGTATATCTGTTATTTTATTGTAAGCTTTTATTTTAACTGAACTTTTACAAATTAACATCATAGCGATTTATTCATCAATTAAATTGATTAAACTACGTCGTCCTGTTGAGCATATATTTTTGTTTTACTTGAAAGGATGATCTTAGAAATGAGTGCTATCACCGTTCTATTAGCGCTATCTCCAATCATTTGGTTGATTGTAGCGTTATCCATCTTGAAATTACCTGCATGGCAAGCAACAAGTGTTGCTGCGATTGGTTCTTTCATTATCGCTATTACAGCATTCCAAGCTGACCCATTTATTATGGTCACTGGTGCCCTTGAAGGTGCCGCATTGGCAATCTGGCCAATCCTATTAGTTATTACAGCTGCTATCTTCGTTTATAACTTGGTAGTACATACGAAAGCAATGGAAACTATTAAAACCATGCTTTCTTCTGTAACATCTGATACTCGTGTACTTGCATTACTACTTGCATGGGGCTTTGGTGCCTTCATGGAAGGTATGGCTGGCTTCGGTACTGCCGTTGCAATTCCTGCAGCTATGATGGTTGCCGTAGGTTTTGACCCACTTAAATCTATCATCGCATGTCTCGTTGCAAACTCCGTACCAACAACATTTGGTTCTATCGGGATTCCAACAACTACATTGGCATCCTTAACAAACCTTGATCCAAGCCATTTAGGTACATTCATTTCCGTACAATTGTTCTTGCTTAACCTTATCGCTCCATTCTTTGTTGTTATGATTATTGGTGGCGGTATTAAAGCGTTAAAAGGCGTATTCCTTGTAACATTGCTTTCTGGTTTAGCATTAGCAGTTCCTGAAACTGTAATCAACGCTGTAATGGGTCCAGAATTATCCGTAATTTCTGCATCCATCGTTATCATGGCAGTTATCATTGGTTGTGCAAAAATCATGCCTCCTAATGATCCTAAATACGCAGTTAAACAAACTGGCGAAGTCCCTAAAGTTTCTGGTGGCGAAGGCCTTGTAGCTGCAATGCCATTCATCTTAATCTTCGTATTATTGTTATTAACTTCTAAATTGTTCCCTGCAATTAATGGTCCTCTTGCGTCTATTAAAACATCTGTACCTATTTATCAAGGTGCTGGTGCAAAACCTTACACATTCGTATGGATTGCAACACCTGGTATTATGATTTTCATTGCTGGTATTGTTGGTGGTTTCATCCAAAAAGCAAAAGCTGGCGAAATCTTCGGTACATTAGGTAGCACAGTTAAAAACTTGAAATTCACATACCTTACAATCATCACAGTTGTTATGACAGCTAAATTGATGACTTACTCTGGTATGACTGCAGACATTGCAAAAGCAATGGTTGCTGGTACAGGTACATTGTATCCTCTATTCGCTCCTATCGTGGGTGCGTTGGGTGCATTCTTAACTGGTTCTAGTACAAACTCCAACGTATTGTTTGGTCCACTTCAAATCGCTGCAGCTCAAGGTTTAGATCCTACAAACTTCGAAGACCTTGGCTTCTGGTTGGCAGCAGTTAACTCCGGTGCAGCTGGTATCGGCAAAATGTTGTCCCCACAATCCATCGCGATTTCTATTGGTGCCGTAGGTCCTGCTTTAAAAGCATACCTAGAAAACCACAAAGAAATCAGTGCTGAAGAAGCTCATAAACTAGAACATGAAATCGAAGCAAGTGTTATCATGAACAGTGCCTTCAAATACTTCATTGTATTCATCGTAATGCACGGTTGTATTTCCTTCTTCGGTCAACATTTCATCCATGAAATTCATCATTTCTTCTTCTAAGAATGAGTGAAACAAAAAGAACAGCTCGTAATGAGCTGTTCTTTTTATTTGTATTAAGATACTATATTTTATTCTTACTAAATATAATTAGAAATACTTGCGTTCAACTTCCCATTTTGTGAAGTTGCCACTAGCTGCATCGATTTCAAAGTCATATTCGTAACCATTGTATCGAATTTCACCTTCGTATTCCAATCTACCATGATCATAGTCATGACCAAATTCAGTTACATTAGCTTGTGTTGCTCCTGGTACGCGTGCCAATGCACGATTTAACGTCTCTTGCTCACCAATGCCTTGAGCAGACGCAAATGTTGTCAATCCAACAGCAGCTACAGTAGCCAATACCAAGGCTTTCATAAACTTTTTCATAATAACCTCCTATATACGATAAATTATATTGATTTTTTTAGATTTACTCTGTATATTTATTTAAATCTATAAATCGAAATACATCAAACTCAAACTTTTGATATACAACCACCTCTCAAACACTATACACTACGTTATTATTTATATACTCACAAAAATATTTTATATATAAATACAAAAATTTAACCTAAGTAAAATAGTATATAAAGGCTAGAGGTATATACAGACCAAAATAGAAAAAGCTTTTACATATAAATCTATAGAATAATCCATACAATTATGTTACAATACATTTTATTATAAGATAAAATTTAATGCAGTCTGCGAAGTGCGATTCGCAGACTTTTATTTTTCTCACTTTAATATAGGAGGGTTTTATGACTCAAGAAAGCTCTGCTAAAGTCTCTTTCATCTTAGTAGTATTCCTCGGTCTGTTGACGGCGATTACACCCTTGGCAACAGATCTTTATTTACCGGCATTACCAATTATGCCTGGGGAGCTGAATACAACAGCTTCTAATATTCAAATGACCATAGGTGTTATGACCTTTGGTGTCGCCTTAGGACAACTATTTGGTGGCCCCATTAGTGATACAATGGGGCGTAAACTCCCCCTTATCGTTGGTAATTTGCTGTGTGTCATCTCTGGTATCATCTGTGCCTACGCACCTAGTATTGAAATACTGTTACTAGGTCGATTTTTACAAGGCTTAACAGGATCTATTGGCGTTGTTATCGCGAAGGCTATCGCTCGAGATTTTGCATCTGGTCAGGAATTAACCAAACTCTTTGCATTACTTATGATGGTTAATGGCCTTGCGCCAGTACTTGCACCATTAGTAGGTGGCCAATTACTACTCTTTACTACATGGCGCGTTATTTTTATTATCCTCGCTGTATTCTCAGCCATTCTATTAGTAGGTTCTCTTCTCTTCCGTGAAAGTTTACCCAAAGAAAAACGTATTGCAGGTGGTATCACTACATCTGTAAAAAATTATCTTACGCTGATGAAAGATAAACCATTCCTTGGGCAAACACTAATCCAATTCTTTGCTTTTGGTGGATTCTTTGCGTATATCTCAGGTTCATCCTTTGTATACCAAAACATCTTCCAACTATCTGCACAAGAATTTAGCTATCTCTTTGGTATCAATAGCTGTGGTATTATCTTAGCTAGTGCCATAAGCGCTAGATTAAGTAATGTAATCACAGTTCGACAATTACTAACATTTGCCCTCTGGCAACTAACAATCGGCTCCTTGCTATTCTTAATAGCTATGCTTTTCGAATGGCCACTTATTCCTGTAACGACCATTCTATTCTTTACCGTATGTACAGTATCCCTATTTGGCTCTGCCTCTTTCTCTATGGCAATGGCTAAATACGGTAAAATGGCTGGAAGTGCCTCTGCAGTACTTGGCTTTGCTAGCATGTTCTCTGCAGGAATCGTATCTCCATTAGTTGGTATTGGTGGGGAATATACGGGGATTCCCATGGGGATTACAATGCTAGTATGTGCAGTGCTTTCCTTATTGTGCCTATATGGTTTGGTAGAAAAAGAATAATCTCTTTTATACATTTGTATGAGCCCCACAATGGGGCCCGACTACAACAGAATAATATTAGTATATAAATAAGATCCCCCTTTCCTTGCTCAGTACTTCGTAAAATCGCTTCGTAAAGGGGAATCTTATTTATATTAATACTACCTGTGAAGGCGTCCCATTGTGGGACTTTACAAGCATATTTCAAAATAGATTAATTCTTTAACTCTACAAACACCTAGGCATAATAACGAAAACCACCTACACAACTGATTGTAGGAGAAAGGAGATGTGCCATAGGCACATCTCCACATTTCTCCCCCCTCCTCTATCCAGTTATATTTTCAATGGGACATCTTCATAGCGAGCGTTTATAGAAAAGAACACAGCCCTCTCTCCTCTTTTTCCGTTAGATGTATTGCGAATTTTTTGTGAATAATGAGATAAAAAAACGATGGAGCTATTAGATATACAGTAGATTGAATCATTTACATTTTATAATGGGACATCTTCATAATTAGCGTATATAGAAAAGAATACAGCCCTCTCTGCAGCGATTTTACGGAACGTAGTGACGTACTGAGCCAAGAGAGGGCTGTATTTTTTCTATACTAGTAATATGCAGTTGTATTCGGGCCCCATTATAAAATGTAAGAGACCTTATCACTTATTTACAGTAGCTCCATCGAGTTACACAACTATTAGTTTAGCAAAAATTCGCAATACACTAACTACTTACTCGAACATTGTCGATAGTAGTAGTTTCAATCGGTTTGCTTGATTAACCGCACTGGATCCTGGATCGTAGTCGATAGCCGCAATTCGCACGTCTGGGTAGGCAGCGGATAGTGTTTTCACCATACCTTTACCTGTTACGTGGTTCGGCAAACAACCAAATGGTTGTAAGCATACAATTTGTTTAGCTCCTTTTTCGATGAGGTCGATCATATCGCCTGTGAGGAACCAGCCTTCACCACATTGGTTACCAAGTCCGATGAATTGAGCTGCTTCTTTTGCTACTTCTGTCATACGTTGTAGCGGGTCAAAGTGTTTTGACGCTGCTACGGCTTTTGCATATGGCAAGCGGTAGAGCTCAAGGGCTTCACGAGCCAATGTACCAAAGAAGCCAGATAGCCATGTACCATCAAGGTGCTTAGCACGGTATGTGCTATCCATTGCACAATACAAGAAGAAATCTAGCAAGCCAGATGTAACGACTTCGCCGCCTTCCTTTTCGATAAGCTCATTAATATGATTGTTAGCACTTGGATGGAATTTAACGTAAATTTCCCCTACGACACCAACACGAGGTTTTTGTACATCTTTATTAATTGGCAAGTTATCAAAATCATGGATGATTTCTTTGATGTACTTATTATATTGTCGAAGACTGGCAGATGTAATATTATCACGTAATTTTTTAATCCAATAATCACATAATGCATCGGTAGAACCAGGATTTGTCTCGTATGGCCGTGTGGCAAGAACACATTGCATGAGCGCATCACCGTATACAACAGCTTGAATCATGCGATGTAAGAAACCTTTTGTCAACTTAAAGCCTGGTTGGCGTTCCATATCACTCGCATTAAGAGATAGAATAGGTACTTGTTTCATACCAGCATCAATCAATGCTTTACGTAAGTAACCGATGTAGTTTGTAGCACGACAACCACCACCAGTTTGAGAGATGATAACAGCCGTCTTATCTACATCATATTTACCGGATAATAGTGCGGACATGAGCTGCCCTACAACGATAATCGCTGGGTAACATGCATCATTATTAATGTATTTTAAACCCACTTCGATATCGTCACGCGTAGGCGCTGGCAACATTTCAAAGTCATATCCTTCATTTTTGAGAACTGGCTCTAAGAGGCTAAAATGCAATGGTGACATTTGTGGTACCAAGATTTTATAAGTCTTACGCATTTCTTCTGTAAAGACAACGCGATTGTAATCGTAAGTTGGTAATTTCTCTACCACTACCTCTTCCGGCGCCTCAGGATTATGATGACGACGCAAACTACGTTCCATTACAGATTGCAAGGATCGCAAACGGATTGTCACGGCTCCAAGGTTTGTACCTTCATCGATTTTGAGCAAGGTATGGATTTTGTGGTTTGCTGAAAGTATATCTTTTACCTGATCTGCTACGATAGAATCCAATCCACAACCAAAGGAGTTAAGCTCTACAATTTGGAATCCTTCAGTTCTACTTACAAATTCAGCGGCACGATATAGGCGACTATGGTAGGACCATTGGTCTACAACGCGTAAATGCTTGATTTCATTGCCTAATGGGGCAACGCCATCTTCTGTAAGAACAGCCATACCAAGAGATGTAATAAGTTCAGGAATACCGTGGTTAATACCGGAGTCTAAATGATATGGACGGCCAGCCAATACGATTGTCGGAATTTGTTCTGCCACGAGGCGAGACACAGTTTTCTTTGTCGTTTCACGGTAAGACGCTTTGCAGTTTTCCTGCTCTTCCCAAGCGAGGTCTACAGCCTTAGCAATATCCTTCTTCTTTACGCCTAAGAAATCCAATGCTTTCACAAGGGCCGGAACAAGGGCTTTTTTATCAGCTAGCGGCAAGAATGGTACGTGGAACGGAGTATCGCCCAAAACCTCTTGCATATTATTTTTGATAAGTTCTGGATAGGAAATAACCATTGGACAATGGTAATTATTGTCGCGGCTAAATTCCTTAGGGCCATGTTGAATACAAGGGTACCAAATAAAGTCTACCTGTGCATTCGCTAAGTCGCGAATGTGACCATGAACAGCTTTTGCTGGATAGCAAGCCGTATCGGATGGAATCGTATCGATAGCCTTATTGTATTGATCCTTAGTCGTATAATCTGAAAGGATTACTTCATAACCCAAGCTATTGAAGAATGTAAACCAGAATGGGAAGTCCTCATACATGTTGAGAACGCGAGGAATACCTACACGCATTTTACCTTCAAACTCTGGAATGTTTTTCTTCAAGTAGTAATCAAAGTAACGACGTAATTTTACATCTACCAAGTTAGGAACTGGTTTACGTTTCTCTTGGATCATATCGCCAGCACCGCGATCACAACGGTTACCCGTTACGTACGTACGACCATCGGAGAAGGCATTAATAGTAAGCATGCAGTTATTTGGGCAAAGGCCACAATTGCGCATTGTCGTAGATACTTGTAAAGAATTAAGGCCTTCACTATCTAGCAATGTACTTTCACCCTTTTGCAACTCTTCCGCCGTTTCCGCGGCAAGAAGAGCCATACCGTATGCACCCATCAAACCAGATACATCAGGGCGAATCACCTCTACGCCCATCAATTTCTCAAAGGCACGCAAAACAGATTCGTTATAGAACGTACCACCTTGTACAACGATATGATCGCCTAATTCTTTAGGGTCTTTCACCTTGAGAACCTTATAAAGGGCATTTTTAATTACAGAATAAGCAAGACCTGCCGCGATATCTTGTACCGTAGCACCTTCTTTTTGAGCCTGCTTAACCTTAGAGTTCATAAATACGGTGCAACGAGAGCCTAAGTCGATTGGCATAGGTGCCAATAACCCTTCTTTTGCGAATTGATCGATTGGAATTCGTAGACCAGATGCAAATGTATCAATGAAAGAGCCGCAACCAGATGAGCAAGCTTCGTTCAACACGATATCTTCGATATACCCATCACGAACCTTACAGCATTTCATATCTTGACCGCCAATATCCAAAATAAAGGATACATCAGGACAGAAGAATCGAGCCGCACGATAATGAGCCATCGTTTCTACTTCGCCTATATCGATGCCGAGGGCGCGTTTAAGAAAGGCCTCACCGTAGCCGGTTACGCCAGAGTGTGCAATATAGGCGCCTTTTGGCAATAATTCATATATTTTCTCGATGATTTCACGAGATTTTTCTAACGGTTTACCATGGTTAGGACCATAGTGAGAGAAGATAATTTCCTTATTACTATTAATGAGTACTACCTTTAGCGTAGTAGAACCAGCATCAATCCCAAGATAACAAGAACCTTGAGCATCCTCAATATTCGCTTTTGGCGTTACCGCCTTAGCGTGACGAGCACGAAATTCTTCTAATTCTTGTTCATTCTTAAATAGCGGATCGACACGGTCTGTAGCTTCCATAGGAATACCGATAAGTGCACCGATTTCCTTTGTCAATTGACCGACAGTGATCTCACGGCACTCATCTTTCATCAATGCCGCCCCTAAAGCAATGAACAACTCACCATTCTCAGGGATAATGCGATGCGCTTCATCCAACTCTAAAGTATCGCAGAAGCATTGGCGCAACTCGGATAAGAATGTCAATGGACCGCCAAGGAATGCTACATTACCTTCGATTTTATGTCCGCATGCAAGGCCAGCAATCGTTTGGTTTACAATTGCTTGGAATACGGATTTTGCAATATTTTCATGAGATGCGCCTTGATTTAACAAAGCTTGTACATCTGTTTTAGCAAATACGCCACAACGTGCCGCAATTGGATAAATCGTATCAGCATTCATGGCTAATTGATTAAGACCAGATGCATCTGTCTGCAATAAGGTCGCCATTTGGTCGATAAAAGCACCCGTACCACCAGCACAGGAACCATTCATACGGTGTTCCGCAGTTTGACCTAAATACGTAACCTTCGCATCTTCACCACCAAGTTCGATGATAACGTCTGTTTCTGGATAGAGGGCTTTTACAGCTCGCGTTTCAGCAATCACCTCTTGTACGAATGGGATGCGCACCTTTTCGGCCATAGCCATCCCACCAGAACCAGTAATACATACATGAACAAGAGCGTCTTCATGACCAACTTGAGCCTCTTGTAGCAAGGTATATACTGTGTCCAATATGTTTGCATAATGGCGTATGTACTTTTTATACAAATAATTATCGTGTTCGTCCAATAATACAACTTTAACCGTTGTAGACCCCACGTCAATCCCCATGCGTAGCATGTGCTGCATAAATACCTCTCTTTTTAACGACCGTATGACCACCTAAGTGACCATACTTATTTTTGTGAAAGTCTCACATGTAATATGTACAACATATATACTGTACTAAGCATCTAAAATAAAAATTAAATTAGATAAGGATATAATACTTTCACCAAAATATCTAAATTTTTAAATATCCTATCTTTATTATACAACAACAGCAGTTAAAATCTAAGTTATTTCTATATCTAAAATGTTATAGAAAATATGTTAAGATTTAAATTACAAAGTCATATATATAATAGGATGTAAAAAATATTATACCATTTTACAATGAAAAATAACGTAACTTTTGCAACATAACAGGACAAATCAAATATATTAACTGCATTAGACAATATGCAATAGATAAAAACTAACCCCCAAAATGGATTCCAATTTGGGGGTTAGTTCATAAGATAGTATATCTTATTCGTATCTATAAAGTTATGTCATGAGAGAGTATTGTATTAAATACATATATGTTATTAACGATCATTGATTAAAACGCTGGAATAATAGCCCCTTTGTAATGATCTTCGATGAACTTCTTAACTTCTGGAGATTGTAATGCTTTAGCTAATTTTTGAATAGCTGGTTTATTTTCATCACCAGGGTTTACGGAAAGAAGATTTGCATATGGAGAATCCGCTTTTTCTACGAATAAGCCATCTTTTGTAGGATTAAGACCTGCTGGCAATGCATAGTTAGCATTGATTACAGCTGCATCTAAGTCTTGAATGGAACGAGGAATTTGAGCTGCTTCCAACTCTGTAATTTGAATGTTTTTAGGGTTGCTAGTCACATCAAACGGTGTGTTAGTCAAACCAGTTGGGTCTTTCAATGTGACAAGACCTGCACTTTGCAACAAGAGAAGTGCACGAGCACTGTTTGTCGGGTCAGATGGAATCGCTACTTTTGCGCCATTAGGCAAATCTTTCAAATCTTTAATTTTTTGAGAGTAAATAGCTAATGGTTCGATGTGAACTGGTGCAAAGCTTACGAAGTTTGTACCATGATCTTTATTGAAGTTATTTTGGTAAGGCACGTTAGCAAAGAAGTTTGCATCTACTTCATGGCTAGATAATGCCATGTTTGGTTGAATGTAGTCTGTAAATTCAATGATTTGAAGATCTACACCTTCCTTAGCCAATAAAGGTTTAATTTGATTTAAGATCTCAGCATGAGGTACGGGGTTTGCTGCCACTTTTAACACCTCTGCTTTAGAACTACCAGCACTGCTGGAACTTGCGTCATTTGTGGAAGAACCACAACCACTAATCAATAAGGACGCGCCTAGTACGGCCGTCGCTGCTAATGCTAACCATTTTTTCATGTAATCCTCCTATCTACGATGAACACCTACATCTATTGACGAGGACTCATGCGTATACAACACACGTAGATATGTTAATAAATCTATATATTCTTACACTGTATCTACATTTAATTATTTAATAATTTCGATGTGGTTAGTATAGCAATTTAAATCCTACTCGTATAATAGTTTTTATATATCCATGGATATAACTTTAAACTATAGCAAGATAAGAGTAATTACATTTAGCTATGCCAAGTACATAAAAACGGTACTAAGATGATTCCCCGTACTACTAGGTAATATACCTAATAGGTACAATCAAACTTAGTACCGTTATAAATATCGCTCTATATAATAAACAATCTAATCAAAATCAAAAGATTCAATTATAAAGTTGACGTTGTTTGCTCCACAGAAATAGTTACAGGTGCTGATAATTTAGCCTCTAACCAAGCTTTTATTCGTTCCGAATCTGCATCAGATACAGTGGACGCGGTATGGATAATCACCATATAGCGATTCGCTTTAGGCTGTTCTAAATTATCTATCAAAGGCATGCCTTCCACTCTGCTTACAAACGGGAATAACGCCTTTGCTTCAGCTTCTGTCGTTTTCATAGTGTTTATAGTTTCACTTACTAGTTGATAAGTCGGCTGGTACAGATTACTCAAGTTTGTATATTTTTCATGATCCTCCGAGGCTTTATTCAAGCTCGTCTTATCCACAGCAGATTTTTTCTCATCTACACTATTAACAAATCGCACTGCATAAGACTGCAAATACTCGTCTTTCTGTAATTTATCATCCAACTGGGATCGTTCCTCTGAAGTCACAGGAGCTCCTACAACTACTATATCTACTAGCTTATTCACTCGGTCCAATGAATAATCAATCACTAGTCGACGCCCATCTTGATTAATATTGGTCTTAATAAACTGCTCTATATGATTTGACTCAGAATACTTGATGGTCATATCATAGCCTGCATAAATGCTTGGTATAGCCATAATAAGACCAATCACAAGAAATATTAGCTGATTACGACGATTAATCTCTTCTGCTTGCTTATGGGATGGCAAACTATATACACCTTTTAAAACAATAAAAGATGCAAAGAAGATGAAAAATGCATTTATAAAGAATAGATACCCAGCCCCAAAGAAATAATGCCAATTTCCATTAGCCAGTCCATATCCTGCCGTACACAGTGGTGGCATAAGTGCAGTCGCAATCGCTACCCCTGGTATGACATTATCTAAGGTCTTACGCGTTTGACCAATAATCCCAGCTAACCCACCAAATATAGCAATGAATACATCAAAAATATTCGGTTCTGTACGCGCTAATAGTTCAGATGTAACTGTCTGAACGGGGGAAATATAAAAATATAAAGCAGATGCCAAAACAGCAATCATAATCTGTAAGGACAATCTTAAAATAGCACTTTTCACAACTGTAAAATTAAGCGTAGCGAAGCCAAAGCCAGTTGCTAGAATCGGTCCCATCAACGGCGATATAAGCATAGCACCAATAATAACGGCTGTACTATTCATATTCAACCCAATAGAGGCAATAAACATGGAGAGGATCAGGATAACCAAAGCAGGTCCCTTAATCTTAGCCCCACCTATCAACCTTTTAGCAATGGTTGCATCATCGGCTCGCTCAAAATGTATATCAAAGTATTTATTTATTTCCATTCTTCTTCCTTATAATTTCATCAGCTCTGCAAAGGTGCCCACATTTACAAACATATGCTGCGTTGTTTTTAGCATTTGAACCATCAAGATGGCCCCCGTGCCTTCTCCCATCGACATTTGTGCTTGAATAGGAACCATGTCTTGAGTGATCCCCACCTCAGCCAAAGCGATTTCCGTACCTTTTTCTTTAGAATAATGCGATGGCAATGCATAGTCCTTAATACGAGCGTTTATGTGCGTTGCACAAGCAGCTGCCACAGATGTTATAAAGCCGTCAATAACAAAAGGCTTTTCAAAATCTACACAAGCTAGCATCGCCCCAAGAATAGCGGCAATATCAAAGCCCCCAACATGAGCTACGATTTTACGAACTCGGTCAGGCTCATGTTCAGAAGCCATATTGTTCTTATGATGCTCTAAAACAGACCGAACAAAATCAATTTTACGCTTCATCAGCTCTGGTTTGTCTGGCCAGGAACCAGGGCCCACGGTTTCCGTTGGCTTAGCTCCAGTTAATGCAGACAAAACACAAGCAGAGGTTGTTGTATTACCCAAGCCCATTTCACCAAAGGAGAACAGATTGATTCCTTGTTCTACATAATGTTGAATCCGTTCATATCCAGCTTGAAAGGCGCTATTAAATTCATCCTCAGCCATGGTAGGATGGTTCAAAATATTCTTTGTACCCTTCGCTACTTTGCGATTCACACCGATGCCATCATCTGAGGCAATGCCTACATCCACGACCTCATAAGGAATATTATTAAAGTTGCAAAATTGTGTGGCTGACGAGCGACCGAGTAACATATTACGGGATTGCTTTTGTGTCACCTCATAGTTATAGCCCACATAGCCTTCTATATTGCAACCATTATCGGCAGAAAATATGATATGCTGTGGTCGAATTTCACCATTAATCTCGCCCCATGCCGTACAAATCTTACGGAAATATATTTCCCATAAACCAAGACCACCTGGGATAAGGCATTTTGGTTGGAGAAATTTATTTAATTGTTTCTCTATCGGTAATACTGACTTATCTTTCATTTTATTCTCTAATCCGCACCTAATATGCCAACTAGCCTTCTATTAATTCGATATTATTCTATCTGAAAGTATAACATAAAATGCATATCTAGTAATGTGACTATTATTAGTTTTTAGAAGTATAATTTAGTTTTGAAATATAGTATTCTAACGGCATTATTTCTAATCGAAATTATCATTACACAATTACAACTACTCTAGTAGATAAAAAAGGTTATCCCCTTACAGGATAACCTTTTTTATCTATATAATGATGTATTTCTTACGCTTCTTTTCCCTCTAGAATTAAGCACCTTGGAATTGAGGCATATCGTCGCCACTAGAGTCGTCCAATTTACCTTGAAGGTCATGGTCAACCATGGCACATACAGATGCATCAGACCATACGTTTTCAGCGGTTTCAATCATATCGATAATCGTATAGATTGGCAAGATGATACCAAGCAAACCAATTGGTGCACCGATGGAACTCATCAAGGATAAGGTTAAGAAATAACAACCCATTGGAACGCCCGCATTACCAATCGCAGCGAGAACAGCAATAAATAACCAGGCCACCATTGTGCCCATAGTCAATTCCATTCCCGCATTTTGCATTACGAATAAAGATGTGACAAGAATGAAAGCTGCGCAACCATTCATATTAATAGTTGTACAAATTGGCAATACGAAACGAGCTACTGCAGGATGAGCTTTCAAATTATCCTCAGCAGATGCTAATGTAACAGGCAATGTTGCAGCAGAAGATTTAGTAAACAACGCAACGGCTACGGCTGGGGACATTTTGCGGAATACATCCACAGGGTTCAAACCGCGGAATAACAAGAACAATGGAATTACGATAAAGAATTGGATCAAGTTACCACCGATAACAACAGCCGTATATTTACCTAAAGCACCAACAATTACGCCCGCTTCGATTTGCGCAGATAATTGACCTGCAAAGGCGAGGATACCGATTGGCAATACATAAAGTAATGCTTTAATCAATGTAAATAGTAATTCTTGTAAACCAAATAAGACTTTCAACACCGCTTCACGATTTTCAGTGCGTGGCATGAACGCAAAGGCTAAACCAACGGAAGCAGAAATAAACATTACAGACAATACATTGGCTTGTAAGTATGGTTGCAAGATATTGTTTGGAATAACAGATAAGAAATGATCGTAATACGTAACATTGCCAAGTTTTTCAGGCACTTGAGCCGCACCGGCACCGATTACATCAATTGGCAAATTACCTGGTGCAATCCACAGGAATAAGCCAAGTCCTACAGCTGCTGCACAAATCGTGGTTAGCAAAGTATACACTACGGCATGACCAAAGATACGACCTGTATCCTTTTTAGCACCTAGCATGGATAATGTAGTAATTACTGCTAAGGATACGGTTGGAATTGCGATAAATTGAAACAAACGGGTAAAGATCGCTGCAATAAAATTAAAGAGCTCATTTAAAGCCGGAATATGTTGCCATCCTAAGATAGCGCCTATGATGAGAGCTCCCATCCATAAAATGAACTGACGCAATTTTCCTTGTCCACGACTTTTCAAGGTAATCTCTTGCGCTAGGGCATCGACATTTTTGTTGTTTTGATCTGCCATGATAACACCTCTCTACAAACTAAACTATATGAGACTATAAAAAGAAACCCCAGCCCTAGGGCTGGGACAGTGAATATCCGAGTCTCTCTTTAATTCACATTATAGAGATATGATTTAAAATTGTCAATTCCAATATTTGAACACATTATAATATATTCAAGTATTATTTCAATTTTTTATAGACATTCTAATAAAAACTAATGATACATATCTATATCTACAGTAATCATTCGCGTTCGCTCTGGATTAAACATAAAGTAAATGACTCTAGGCTGATCATGATCAAAGTTATGGTAAACAACATATACTATATATTTCTCAGCTGATATCCGAGTACTATAATAATAATCTTCCTTAGGATCATCACCGATACTCTGTGTACCATCAATTACCCAGGGAAATAATTTCCAGTTTTGTCGTTGAACGGTAATAATCTCATAATATTCATTCACGTCACTAACTAATAAATTTCTATCCTTTGGATATGTAAATGAATTAAGTGCTTTAAAGGTACTATCATTTTTCCTGCCATTTACAAACGAATACCAAGCATGAGATTTAACAGTTTCCTCATACTGTGAAATAGTAGCTTCATCACCATCTAATACCAAGCAACTATAACTCCCACCCAATCCAATTACCTCAGCAGAAGAAACCACTTTCAAGCTCTCTGGTAAAGACTTAGGTGTTTGTAATGGAGCCGGAATATACCCCGCTTTAGATGAGGGCCATGTAGAGTGCCACTGTTTTGTATCATAATGAGATACCCCTATAGCAGAAAATGCTAAATTAACAGCTAATGTGGGAAGCATACACAGAAAAAAGATTACATAAAAATATGTTAAAAATCTTTTTCGTATAGCTTTCTCACTATCAATTACTCCACATTTTTCAAACAATAACACAATCGTAGCTACTAACAAAATCAGATAGTATAACCCAGAATATGATATCTCATCCGAAAACAAAAATGTTAGTACCCAAATAATTATAAAGAACCATATACTTTTTCTATATGGAGGCTCAGTAAACAAATTCTTTAAATACATTAAACACTGTCGCATATACACTCTCTACAATCGAATTTGTAAAAGTCTTAAGTATTTTAATTCGACTGATAAAACACAGCTCGAGTCCCATCATCATTGATTAACAGTTCTACAAAATGAGGCCTTTTTATATCACCATTATCTACAAATACATATAGTCTATGATTACGAACGGAGCTAGTACTTTGATTAACCACCGTTTTTGTTTCTTTTCTAGGTGCAAAGCGCAACCATTCAACAAAATCTCGCTTAGGTAGATTTATTGGCTCTTCATTTATACTTTCAATAATATTATATTCACTCGGATGAGATATTGACGTTTTTCGTTCTCCCGTATTTAAATCACGTAAAACACCATGCTTATCGATTTGTACTTGATAAGTAGCTTGTGCCTTTGCAATTTTCTCATACTGTGCAATAACTGCAGGGTCCCCTTCTAAAACGGTATATTTCGTAGGATATGCACCCGCCCAAGCTAAGTCATCACCAGATGCTGAGGCTCTAATAATCCCTTCTGGAAGTACACTAGGACGCTTTAATCCTTCTGGTAATTCATCACTATCAGGCCAACCACGTTTCCAATCCATCGTACTAAACTCAAAACCATCAGTTTGATCACGAGTCGTTTGAGTATCATACTTAAGCCAATCAGCTACAAGCCAAGATATACTAAGGGTTATGACAATAAATAAACCGCAAGCTAGTCGGCTATGGGCTTTTTCAGATATGGTTCGTTTCTTAAAGCGACCATATTGCAGTAACACACTCAATACTATGGCTATACCAAAAACCATGTATGTAATAGGTGCTATGTTAAATAGCGCTACCACAACTGCAAACAACACACATAGCATAACCGTTAATAGGCCATAAAATCCTTGAAACAAAACTCTCTCCTTTTATGACAACACTTAAAACATCTTTTTATACAACACTTCTATATCTTCACGGCTAATTTCAGCCATTGTATTAGCAATATTCCCTGTAGCTACGACGTATACGTTATCGACGAGCCAAGGGATGTCTTTTTTCGTAAAACCTAGTTCTGTAAGGTTTGTGGTAAGGTCTAACTCATGTACGATTAAACGCAGTGCTTCACTTAGTTCGGAGCCATCTCCATGGTTGAATATACGAGCTAAGGCACCAAACTTATCAGGGTTTGCACTCCATGTATATTCCACTGCAACAGGTTCAATAACGGCAAGGCCTACACCGTGGGTAATATCCTTAAGCCCACTAGCAGGATGTTCCATGCCATGAGCAAGTGTTACACCGGCGGTATTAATAACCATGCCTCCAATTGTGCTAGCCAATGTAACGGACTCCCAAGCTTTTGTAAGTTGAGTTTCGTTGAGAACAGCTGATTTGCCTTCAGCCATTGCTTTCACATGTTTATATAGAGGCACAAGATATTGTGCTAACAAAGTTACAGCATAATGAGCTAATGCATCGGTAAAAGGTTGTGCCGTTTTAGAAGTATACGCCTCGATATTATGACAGAGTGCATCAAAGCCCACAGATGCCAATACATGGGGCGGCATTGTGCCCATCACTGCGGGATCTACGATGGATACTTTTGGTACGATGGCATTACATCGCAAGGATTTCTTGTCTCCTGTTTCGGGATTAGTAAGTACACCAAATCCATTACCTTCGGAGCCGGTACCACAGGGAGCCGGTACCACAGGTTGTAGGAATTACAATAAGAGGCAACGCCTTATCACTGGTTTTACAATTAAAGATATAATCGTTAATGTCACCTTCGTTAACGGACATAAATGCAATGCCTTTTGCACAGTCCATGATAGAGCCGCCACCGATGGCAATAACCATATCACAGCTTTCAGATTTAGCTAAAGTAGCGCCGTCCAATGCAGTCGTCGTTAAGGGATTGGCATCCACTTGATCAAACAACACATGTTCAATATGTGCCGCATCAAGTTTTGCTGTCACACGGTCATATAGTCCAGATTTTTTGGCACTTGTCCGCCCTGTTACGATTAGCGCTTTATTGCCATAAGGCTTAGCAAAATCAGCAACACTATCGACTTTATCCCAACCAAATTGGATATGTACTGGTAAAAAATAAGAGAACTCCATGTGAACGACCTCTTTTCTATAAATACTAGCTCTTAATGTTATTGTAATGTATATTCAGACGCCTGTAAAACCTCATAGGACTTTCACTAGAAAACATGTATACTACATATAAGAGGGGTCATTTATTTTTATAGAGGGAGAGAATCTATGAAATTTGCAATTACACATTTATGGTCTTCGCTGCGGGACCTATCTACACAGTCACCTATATTACTAGCATTAATTGCCGTATTTTCATGTACACCGTTTTATCTAGAGCAAGATTGGTTTGCCGATATAGACCTTTGGTTCTATGGGCTGTATTTCTTCATCGTCATACTACAATCATATATAACACGAGATCGAAAGTACTCCATAGTATATACATTATTAAGCATAGGCATCAGCGTTGGTCTATATACGATTCATGAAACGTACCATCACATACGAGGCATCGAGCTAGCCACAGAAAACATATCATATCTATGGCTGTACTCTATGATTGCTCTATATTTTACATCGCCTGGAGAATACTACATTGGCGAAATCATCAATCGCCTGAAACGGATTGGTATTACCATTGTTACATCAACACTGTATAATGTCGTCATAATCATGACTCTATGGTTTTTCTTCATCATTCTGAACAAAACATTTACCTTTGATGATCTAATCTTTAAAGTATTAGCCGCTATTAATATATTTATCTGTATGTCCATGCTGTGCACTTACAAAGAGGAGCCTGATGGACCACCAGAACCAAATACATTCTATAATGTTGTTTTTGGAATCATACTACCAAAGGCTTCCATCATTACAGGTATTCTAGCTAATATCTACTTGGTATTGATTCTCTTAGGCCTCCGCGAAGATGCGCGGTTCCTTTATACATATTATCCGTATGTAGCCATTTTCTATCTATTTTACTTGGTTAGTTTCAGATCTAGTGAAAGCAGCAAGACACAAAGGATCCTATGTTTCTTATTTATTACGATTACAATATTGTGCCTAATCCTGATTGGCAAACGCGTAATAAATGAGCCTGTACTCTGGCTCAATACGATTTACGTAGCCGCATTCAATCTAATCTTCTTAGCACATAACGTATATTCCTTTGTAAAGCGTTTGACTCCATCGATCCATACAACGATTATGGCACTCGCCCTAGGTGCAGTCCTTTTAATGCCTTTTATCGGTTACACATCCCATCGAGAGTTTACAAACTATACAAAAATTGACGGTCAATGGCACGTATACTTGCCTATTACAGAAACATTTAACCCTGATTTTACAGACTATGGCAGGACGATTATACAGGGGGATTCTTCAAAACTAGGAGCAACGGAAATATATAAGGAACGAAATATTCAGTTTATCAGCTTTACGGCCGTTGAAGAACCTCATGTTATTTCGCTTGTAGGATATAATAAATTCATTTCTAACATCGAATTAGAAGTACGTGAGCCTGCTGATAATACAGCTGACATACCAACAGCATCCTATGAATCTATCAACTTTAGATTCATCAATGAAGGTCTTGATTTAGAGGTATCCCGCCCCAATGGCGTGACCGAAGTTCATCATATATATGAAAAATTTCTCACTGTTCCAAAAACGGCTTCAGATTCAGTCATTATAGAAGGCACGGGATACAAACTCTTAATCCACTCCTACTACGCATATCAAGACAGTGCACGAAGAATTATTTTTAGCGTATTATATAATTAATTATGAAAGCTAGTAATTTAAGGCATCTTTAACCATATCAACATTTTTTGCGAAACTATATTAAAAATTTTACAAATGTCAATATTGATTATATAGAAATTTTTCGCTATAATCGTAACATAATGTATAAGCTAGATAAGAAAACTACCATATATAGTAGTTTTCTTATTTTTCTGATTAGACTCAACTTAAAGATAATTTATATAATTCATTCTAATCTTATATATGCTTATACGACTATATTAACAGTTTTATGACTTTTTGCTCTCAAGGGGAACAGTAATGGAGATTATGATCAAGAAACGGGATGGCCATTTCGAGCCGTTGTCCGTTGAAAAAACGAAACGAATGATAGCCTTCGCATGTTTGGGGTTAGATTCTTGTGATCCACTAGAATTGGAAATGGATGCGAAGTTGCAATTCGTTGATGGCATGACCACTAAAGAAATTCAAAAAACTTTAGTCCAAACAGCTATCGAAAAAGTTATATCTAAAAAAGACGACGGCTTCGGCAACCAAGTTAATAAAATGAACCAAGATTGGCAGTTCGTAGCAGCCCGCCTATTCTTGTTCGATCTCTATAAAGAAGCCGCTATTACTCGTCGTTACAAAGCATTTGGCTACGGCAACTTTCCAAATCTTGTAAACATGCTTGTAGAAGAGAAAAAATACGCAGACTTCTTCGTTACAGAATACACCGCTGACGAATTACAAGAATTAGGCGATTACATCAAACCTAAGCGCGACTATCTCTTCAACTATGAAGGTCTCAAATTATTGGCTGACCGTTACTTAGTAAAAGGCTTCAACAAAGAAATCTTTGAATTACCGCAAGAACGTTTCATGGCTATCGCAATGCATTTGGCTCTTGTAGAAGGGGAAAATAAAGTAGAATACGCTAAGAAATTCTACGATTTGATGAGTCAATTAAAAATGACGACAGCTACACCTACTTTGGCAAATGCTGGTACACCATTCCACCAATTGTCCTCTTGCTTTATCTCTGGTGTAGATGATAACTTATGGTCCATTTACGACGTAAATAGCAAGTTCTCTCGCGTATCTAAACACGGTGGTGCTCTTGGTATCTACCTTGGTAAAGTTCGTGCATTGAACTCCGATATCCGCGGCTTTAAAAACTCCTCTGGTGGCGTTATTCCTTGGATCCGCTTGTACAATGATACTGCAGTTGCGGTAGACCAATTGGGTAAACGTAAAGGCGGCGCTACAGTAACGCTTGATATTTGGCATAAAGACTTCTACGAATTCGTAGAGCTTCGTACAAATAATGGTGATGATCGTCGCAAAGCGCACGATATCTTCCCTGCTATCTCCGTTCCAAATATCTTCATGGAACGTATGTTAGCTCGTGAAAACTTCACCCTCTTCGACCCTCATGAAATCTTGGCTGTAAAGGGCTATTCCTTAGAGGACTATTACGATACTGATGACAATAAAGAATTCACAAAACGTTACCTCGAATGTGAACAAGATCCTAACTTACACGGCATCGAAGTACCAGCATTAGATATGATGAAAAAAATCATGCGTTCTGCTGTTGAAACTGGTACACCATTCATCTTCTTCCGCGACACTGTAAACGCTGCAAATCCTAACAAACATGCAGGTATGATTTACGCGTCTAACTTGTGCCACGAAATCGCACAAAACGTTGGCTTCACTAACTTAGCTGAAGAAATCATCAATGAAGATGGTACAATTACTACTAAAACAAATACAGGCGACATGGTTACATGTAACTTAAACTCCATCAGCCTTGGCCGCATTACGGACGAAGAATTGGAAGAGAATATTGCCCTTCAAATTCGCATGTTAGACAATGTTATTTCCATCAACCAAGCGCCAGTACCAGAATCTCGCATGACTTCTGATAAATACCGTGCTATCGGTCTTGGTACTTCTGGTTACCACCACTACCTTGTAAACCACGATATCCAATGGGAATCCGATGAACATATCGAAGTTGCGGACAAATTATTTGAAAACATCGCATTCTATGCGATTAAAGCTTCCATGGAGCTTGCTAAAGAAAAAGGTGCGTACCCTGCGTTCAAAGGTTCCGAATGGGAAACTGGTGAATATTTCACTCGTCGTGGCTACACATCTGATCGTTGGAAACAACTCGCTGCAGACGTTGCAAAATACGGTATCCGCAATGGTTACTTAATGGCCGTAGCTCCTACAGGTTCTACATCTAACATTGCAAATACAACAGCTGGTATCGACCCTATCTTCAAAAAATTCTTCATCGAAGAAAAGAAAGGTTCTTTCACACCAAAAACGGCACCAGATTTAAACGACAAAACATTCTGGCTCTACAAAGAGGCGCATACAATCGACCAACAATGGTCCATCAAAGCTTGTGGCGTGCGTCAACGTCATATTGACCAAGCACAATCTTTCAACTTGTATATCACGCCTCAAATGAAAGCGAAAGAAATTCTTGACCTTTACGTAGAAGCCTACAAACAAGGAATCAAAACTATCTACTACATCCGTAACCAATCCCTTGAAATGGATGAGTGCACTAGCTGCTCCTCCTAATATTGAAAATATAATTGCTATATTTTGCAAAACCTATTCACTATAAATAGAGAGTACCGATTTCGAGAAGGATACTTTCACCAGCACTATAAATCTGATGACGACCTATAGCCGTATAGGTCGCATCATTGTATAAAGGAGTCCTACTATGGAGAAAAAACTGATTTTCAACGAACATGGTGAACGTGGCACGCAATCTATGATTGGCGGCAACACAACAAACCTTCGCGAATGGAACCGTATCAAGTACGACTGGGCAAATCAAATGTACCGTACAATGCTCAACAACTTCTGGATTCCAGAAGAGATTTCCTTGAACGAAGATGTTAAACAATTCCCATACTTAACAGATTACGAGCGTCGTGCCTTCGATAAAATCATTGCGTTCTTGAACTTCCTTGATTCCATTCAATCTGAAAACTTGCCTAATTTGAGCCGTTATATTACAGCATCTGAAGTGGCATCCTTATTGAATATCCAAGCATTCCAAGAAGAAATTCACGCTCAAAGTTATTCCTACATTTTGGACACTGTAACAAATCCGATTACACGTGACAAAATCTATGACGAATGGCGTACAGACAAAACATTGCTTGAACGTAACCGCTTCATCGCCGATGCATACCAACGTTTCAGCGATGATCCTAGCGAAGCAAACCTTATTCATACAATCATCGCTAACTATATCTTAGAAGGCATCTACTTCTACTCTGGCTTCAGCTTCTTCTACACATTAGCACGCCAAGGTAAGATGACAGCTACATCCACAATCTTCAAATACATCAACCGCGATGAAGTAACTCACCTCGTATTATTCCAAAACATCATTCGCGAGTTACGTCGTGAACGTCCTGACTTGTTTACACCTGAACTAGAAGCGAAAATTACGGACATGATTCGCCAAGGTGCAGAGAACGAAATCGCTTGGGGTCAGTACATCACTGATGATAAAATCCTCGGCCTTAACAATGTTCTTATCGAACGTTACATCAAATACCTTGCAAACATCCGCTTAGAAGCAATCGGCTTGCCTCATCTATATCCTGAAATCAAGGAAAACCCTATGGAATGGATTGAAAGCTTCTCCAACTTGAATAGTACAAAAACTGACTTCTTCGAAGCAAAAGTTACAAACTATACAAAAGCGGCAGCATTTGACTTTGACGATTTAGAATAATAGACGTTATAAAATACAATATCTAGGGACGTACGGGCCAATAGAAAAGAGCTAATAGCTATAACGCTATCAGCTCTTTTTTCATGATTTTTTAAACCTTAGTTATGAGGAATTGCTGCAAGTTTAAACAGCTCTCTCCTATTTATCTCTAAAAAAACAAAATACTATCATATCAGTGTATATGTTGCTAGAAATATAGTCCCCAAACGCCACCCTCATTTTTACAGTTGACACATGGTTATACATTGTAAATTGTATCAATACATTTGTGCGCAAATAGGCCTACACCGTAGATTTTCATTCGCCCCATGAATGTATTCATAATAAGCTTGGTAAAAGCAAAAGTTTTTGTGTCCACCCTGTTTCAAACTACCAACTATTATTAGCTTTCAATCAATTCAGTTGTCCAGTTAGCAGACTGCAATAGATTGTCTAATAAGCGGACTTGTTTTGC
This sequence comes from Veillonella parvula, assembly GCF_040094895.1. Taxonomy (GTDB): domain Bacteria; phylum Bacillota; class Negativicutes; order Veillonellales; family Veillonellaceae; genus Veillonella; species Veillonella parvula_L. The sequence continues at coordinate 111,853 of NZ_JBBNGV010000003.1, forward strand.
GATATGATCAGCTTCTTTTTGGACGTCTGCCACATTCACGGTCGGCATTAGCTTAATCTCAGACCCTCTCGCACGGAAATTAATACTACCTGCGCTAGATGCCAATGTTCGATAAGCAGTTAGACGCAAAGCAGCGCAATCTTTTTCGGCAATGATTTCAGTAATAGATCGACCTTCTATAATAGTTTTGCAATTTGTTAAATTAATATCTGCAATTAATTTTTGAAGTCTATTTACACATTGTTCTAATGTTTTCAAAAGTTCTTCAGGGTTCTCATTCGGTACTTCCCCTTCTTGCACTAAACTATTTTGAGTTAAGCGAAGCTCTAAATCGCTTATTTTATAATTTAAATCAGATCGTTCTTGTAATGCTTCTGCTAGTTTCATAAACTCTCACCTCTCAAAAAGATATATCAATTTACTTATAAAATACTATGTACAATAATAATATATCCATCAATTCTTATTATACAACACTATTGAACGGCTTATAATACTTTCCGCATCATCACATGCGGACAGCCTTCATCAAGGTATTCGTCCCCTTCAGCACGATATCCAAGGGATTCATAGAATGGTTTGGCCTGTACTTGCGCTGACAAGGAGCACGTCTTAAAGCCGTCACGACGAATAGCATTTTCGGCGGCCATCATGATCTTAGTACCTAAATGTTGTCCACGATACAACTTGCGTACCGCCATACGCCCAATATGTGCATCTCCAGCTGTGTCACTGGGAAAATATCGACACGTACCAGCCGCTTTACCATCAATGGATAAGAGCACAAACTTTGCAGTCTCATCGATTTCATCAAACTCGTCTTCAAACCCTTGTTCTTTTATAAATACATCGACACGAATTTGTTTTATTTCCTCTGTTATATGATCTAAGATTTGAATAATCATAGGTGCCCTTTCTGATTATAAGCATATTTATAAGAATCGATTTAGGCGTATTACGAAATATCCTATAAGCAATAAAAGCTTCTTATTTTTATTATATCAAAAATACGCTTAATACCACAAAACGTCTCAGTTCCTGTTAATTCCCATATCAAAAATATTTTAAAACTTCCATGAAATTCATTTTTAGGTATTGCATAATTTTATCATTTGGGTTTATACTATACCCAACATTTTAGAAAGGAGCAACCAAAGATGACTAACCAAATTAGCCTCACAGCAAAACAATACTTTTATTGGTTCTTTATCCAACGTACGGGTAAGGAACTATTTGTGATGCGCTAATAAAGGATTATTCAACATTAGTTGCTTAGAATAGTAAAAGGGCTACCCGTATTAGATTACGGGTAGCCCTTTTTGTTTGCTATCCGTATGGTCAGCCCAACTATTCACTGTAGTTACAAGGAGGAATTATCATGATTATTACATTGAAACAAAATGCAGCAGCAGAAGAAGTATCTCGTTTACGCAGTGAATTAGAGGCTCAAGGATTTGTTATCCACCCAGTAGAAGGAACGCGATACAATATTCTAGGTCTGATTGGTGATACTGCATCTCTTGATGCGCGTCAAATCGAGTCCCTAGATTTCGTAGATAAAGTAACTCGCATTCAAGAGCCATACAAAAAAGCAAACCGCAAGTTCCATCCCGATGATTCTGTAATCAATGTAGGTGGTGCACTTATCGGTGGTGGTCACTTCGCAGTAATGGCCGGTCCTTGCTCTGTAGAGACACCTGAACAAGTATTAGCCACTGCTAAAGCTTGTAAAGAAGCTGGTGCCACAATCCTTCGGGGTGGCGCTTTCAAACCTCGTACATCCCCATATTCCTTCCAAGGCATGGGCCCAGAAGGCTTAGAATTGTTAGAGCTTGCTAAAAAAGAAACAGGTCTTCCTATCGTTTCCGAAGTTATGGATATCTCCCAATTACAATACTTCGATAATGTAGATATGCTTCAAATCGGCGCTCGTAACATGCAAAACTTCACGCTTTTAAAAGAGGTGGGCAAATTGAATAAACCAGTTCTATTAAAACGGGGTTTATCTGCCACATACGAAGAATGGTTGATGGCTGCTGAGTACATCATGTCCGAAGGCAATGAACAAGTTGTATTATGCGAACGCGGTATCCGCACATTCGAAACTAAGACTCGCAATACCTTAGACGTAACAGCAATTCCTATGATGCATGAATTATCTCACTTGCCAATTATCATGGATCCTAGCCACGCAGCAGGTATGAGCCGCATGGTTCGCCCGCTTTCACTTGCATCCGTAGGCGGCGGTGCAGACGGCCTTATGATCGAAGTTCACAACGATCCATCCAAAGCATTGTGTGACGGCCCTCAAGCATTACGTCCAGACCAATTCACTAGCCTTATGAAAGAAATTAACGCGTTACGCCAAGCATTGGTAGAATGCACTAAATAATCTCAAATATCACACAAATAAGCTAGTATCCGTTATAATAGATACTAGCTTATTCTTTTAAGAAAGGAACCGTTATGACTCGCATCCATATTAACGCATCTACACCGTATGATGTTGTCATCGAGGAAGGCGCTTTACAACGCATCACCGATTATATTAAACCATTAAAACCAAATTGCCGTGTTATCATCGTCAGTGATAGCAACGTGGCGCCTCACTATTTGGACTCTGTGAAAGCTAATATGGAACATGCGGGTTATGCTGTTTGTGATTATGTTTTCCCTGCTGGTGAAAGCTCCAAAAATGCTCATCAACTCATCGATTTAGTAGAATACATGGCCGCCCAATCATTGACTCGCAAAGACTTGCTCATCGCCCTTGGCGGCGGTGTTGTAGGCGATATAGCGGGCTTTGCAGCAGCGACCTATTTACGTGGTATCGACTATGTTCAGGTTCCTACATCTCTATTAGCCGCAGTAGACTCGTCTGTAGGTGGTAAAACAGCGGTCAATCTCGAAGCTGGGAAAAACCTATGGGGCGCTTTCAAACAACCTATCCTTGTTCTCTGTGATCCAGCTACACTCAATACATTGCCTGAAATGGAATGGATTAATGGGTGCGGTGAAATTATCAAATACGGCTTCCTCGACGTACCGGGTTTGCTCACTCAACTCGAGAACAGACCATTAATTAAACATCGCAGTAGTGTAAGTGGCGTTATTGCCCGTTGTGTACAAGCAAAAGCGGATATCGTGGAACAAGACGAACGCGAGTCTGGCGTACGTGCCCTCCTAAACCTCGGTCATACCTTTGGTCACGGCATCGAAAAAGCGAGTCATTTCGAGGTGCATCACGGTTATGCCGTTGTCATTGGCATGGTTCTCATGGCACAAGGTGCTGTCAAACATGGAGAATTAGATGCGGAGGCTTTAGAGAAATTAAAGGCCCTCATCAAAGCACATGATTTGCCAACCACAACAACGATAAGCAAAGAAGAGATTCTAGCTGCCGCTAAACACGACAAAAAAAGCGAAGGAGCAACCATTAAAATCGTAGTACCTACTAGCTATGGTCACAGCGAACTCAAAGTGGTAACACACGATGAACTTGCAACCTATTTAGACTGAGATATAAAGGAGATTTATATGCATTCCGTAACGAACGCCATCCCTACAGGGACTATCGCGTCCATTCCTGCAAAAGCTCATGCGCACCGTGCACTGATTTGCGCAGCTCTCGCAAACTCGCCATCTACCATACTACTGAGCCGCACCTCTAAAGACATCGATGCAACTATGGACTCCTTGCGAGGCTTAGGCGCACACGTTGTGTATGAAAACAAAGTTGTCACTGTTATACCAGGTCCTGTGCCAACAAAGGGCAATGTAGTTCCCCATGAATCCGGTACCACATTGCGCCTCTTATTACCAGTGGCAGCGTCCATTTGTAATGAGGTAGCCGTGGATGCGAAAGGGCGTTTACCAGATCGTCCTTTAGAGCCCATGCTCGGTCAAATGAAAGCTCACGGCGTAACATTCTCCCAAGATAAACCACCATTCACTATGACAGGTCGTCTACAAGGCGGTGAGTTTGGTATGGTTGGAGATGTAAGTAGCCAGTTCTTCTCTGGATTATTATTAGCAGCGCCACAATGTGGAGGTGCTACAATCACATCTACTACACCACTTCAATCTAGCGACTATGTAACATTGACGACTACAACAATGGCAAACTTCGGCGTAACAGTCGACCATACTCCCGCCTCTGACACAGTCCAAGAGTCCTTTGCAGTAGCGGCTAATACTACTTTTAAAAGTCAAAGTAATTACCAAATCGAAGGCGATTGGTCCAATACGGCTATTTGGATGGTAGCAGCGGGCATGACAGGTAAACCAATTACCATTACGGGTATGAACAAAAATTCTGTGCAAGCGGATCGTCGCATCATGCAGATTATGATTGATACCGGTTGTGATGTAGTATGGGATGGCATGAACGTAACCGTTATGGGTCGTGCAGTAAAACCAATCCATGCCGACCTCGAACAAATGCCCGATATGTTGCCAGTTATGGCAGCCCTCGCTTGCTCTATCCATGGTGAAAGCTCCTTTGTTAAGGGTGCACGCCTACGCTTGAAAGAATCCGATCGCCTCGAAGCCGTTGCTAATCTGGTCAGAGATTTAGGCGGTACGGTTCGTGAAGATGGTGATGACCTATATATCATCGGTAGTGGTATACTAAAAGGAGGACAAGGTGATTGTGTTAACGACCATCGCCTTGTTATGGCAGGTACATTGATGGCACTCATCAGTGAAAATCCTGTAACATTAAAAGATAGCGAAGCTATCACAAAATCCTATCCAGACTTCTTTGAGGACTGGAACTTACTAGGAGGTAATGCTAATGGCATCTAATTTCGGTAAAACCATACAAGTATCTACCTTTGGCGCGTCTCATGGGTATGCCATCGGTGGTATCGTGGAAGGCCTCCCTTGTGGACATACCATCGACATCGATGAGCTACAAACCTTCTTAAAGCGCCGTGCGCCAGGTCAAAACCAATTACAGACGCAACGTAAAGAAGCCGATATACCTGAATTCTTAGCAGGTATGGTAGATGGCATGCTCAGTGGATCTCCATTGGCATTTATGATTCGCAATACCTCTCAGCACTCTAGCGATTACAATAATTTGCGCGACATACCTCGTCCATCGCACGCAGACTTTACGGCTCGCATGCGCTACGGTGACAAGGTAGATATGCGAGGTGGCGGCCACTTCTCAGCGCGTCTAACAGCACCTCTTTGCGTGGCTGGTGGCATCGCCCTTCAACTACTACGCAAAAAAGGTATCGAAATTCACGGTCATTTAAAACAAGTTGGTACAATCCAAGATGCCCCTATCGATATGGTTCATCCAGATATGAAAGCACTTTCTGAAATCGCTACAGAACCTATCGCTATGGTCGATGCAGACAAACGTTCTGAAGTAGAAAACTTAGTCATGAAACTCAAAAAGGACGGTGACTCCACAGGCGGTATCGTTGAGGTTGTGGCTACGGGATTACCAATCGGTCTTGGCAATCCAAACTTTGACGGCATCGAGAACCGATTAGCTCGTGTTATCTTTGGCGTACCTGCCATCAAAGGTGTGTCCTTTGGAGGTGGCTTCGACATGTGTTCTCGCCTTGGCTCCGAGGTGAACGATGCTTTCACCATGGACGGCGATACAATCACAACAACTACCAATAATAGCGGTGGCATTCAAGGCGGTATCACCAACGGCTTACCCCTCATTATGCAAGTGGGCATTAAGCCTACTCCATCCATTTATAAGGAACAACATTCTGTGTCGCTTTCACAAAAAGAGGACACATTACTCACCATCAAAGGTCGTCACGACCCATGTGTAGCACTCCGTGCAGTACCTGTTATCGAAGCCGTTACGGCCCTCGTCATTCTTGATTTCTTAGGAGATATTGACCATGAACTTAGATGAAGTACGCGTTAAAATTAACGATATAAACGACCAAATGCTCGCCCTCTTCAAAGAGCGCATGGAACTCTCTAAGGACGTAGCAGCAGCAAAAAAGGAAATGAATAAGGCCATTTACGATGCCAAACGCGAGCGCGACATCCTCGACAAGGTAACAAAAGATGCAGGTCCAGACCTCGATCTATATGCACGTCGCTTTTTTGAAGCATTATTTAGCTTAAGTCGCACCTACCAATCCGAACAACTATTCCAAGACAATGAATTCACTTTGAAAATGAAAAAAGCCATTGAGCAATCCCCTACTTTACCACCTCAACGGGGCAGTGTAGCTTGCGCCGGCGTATTTGGTAGCAATGCTCAAATGGCGTGTGATAAATTATTACCTCTCAGCCAAATCCATTATGTAACAGGTTTCCGTTCCGTATTCGATGCCGTAGAATCCGGTGAATGTCAATTCGGTGTATTGCCTATCGAAAACAGCTCCAATGGTTCTGTAAAAGAAGTATATGACCTATTAGAAGAGCGTAAATGCTATATCGTTCGCGGCACGCGCCTTTGGATATCTCATGACTTGCTCGTGAAAAAAGGCACAAAACTAGAAGATATTCATACCATAATTTCCCACCCTCAAGCGTTGGGGCAATGTAGTCACTTCCTAGATAAGTTAGAAGGCGTAGAATTACGCTCCTATGACAACACGGCTCGAGCTGCACAGCTCGTAGCGGCTAGTGATGATCCTGGAGTAGCAGCTATCGCAGCACCTCAATGTGCAGACCTATATAATTTGTCCCCATTGTTGAGAAATATCCAAAACAGCGATAACAACTATACACGCTTTATCTGCATTAGTAAGGATTTCCACGTATACCCAGGAGCCAATAAAATCTCAGTAGTAACGACTGCAAGTCATGCTCCAGGCGGGCTTGGTACATTGCTCACCAAGTTTGCTAATATCGGTGTGAACCTTACAAAACTCGAGTCCCGTCCGATCGTAGGACATAACTTTGAATTCTTGTTCTACCTCGATTTAGAAGCATCCTTGGCAGATCCAAAAGTACTTTCCGTATTAGCAGAGCTCCACGCATCGCAAGATAAATTCCGCTTGCTCGGCAATTATCCTGAAAATTGATATTTTCTTTTATGGTAGTGCTTATTAATGGCATATATAGTACAATGGATATAGTTTTAAAACTCCAATGGCTAATAGGTGACAGCCTATTAGCCATTTTGTGTATATTGACCTAGGAGGTCCTATGAAATTTGGTTTACTTGGCCGTACGTTGGGCCATAGCTTTTCCCCACGCATCCACAATGCTTTGGGAAATACTAATTATGAATTATTTGAACGAGAACCGAGCCAACTGCAAGAGTTCTTTGCAGACCAAGAATTACAAGGTATTAATATTACCTTCCCTTACAAGGTTAACGCCCTTGAAGCTTGCGATGTAGTAGACCCTCGCGCAGAACGCATTGGCTGTGTAAACACGATGGTCCGTAAAGACGGCAAATGGCACGGTTACAATACAGACTACGATGGATTTGTATTTACTCTAAAACACGCTGGCATCGATGTATCCGGTAAAGAATGTATCATCCTTGGCGATGGTGCCTCCTCTGCTACGGTTCACGTGGCTCTTGAAGATCTAGGTGCTAAGAGCATCACGCATCTATCTCGTAAAACAGCTCCGCTCTATACTGATGCACCTAATTACTACGAAACAGCACAAATTATTATTAACTGCACACCTATTGGTATGTATCCGCATAATCCAGCTAACCTCATAGATATTATGCAATTTTCTAAATTAGAAGGTGTTGTGGATCTCATCTACAATCCGCGCCGTACAGTTTTGCTTTTACAAGCAGAAATGATGAATATTCCGTACTGTGATGGTCTACCTTTCCTCGTAGCACAAGGTGTTGAGGCGGCTAATCATTTTCAAGGTGAAAGCTTTGGTACGAAAGAGATAGAACAAATCTTGCGAGATGTGCGCCGTGAAAAGGAAAATATTATCCTCATCGGTATGCCTGGTGTTGGAAAAACAACAGTAGGCAGAGCAATCGGTAAAGAGATGGGCCGTACTTGGTTTGATGTGGATCACGAGCTGGAAAAAGAAATTGGCAATGTTTCTACCTATATTACAGAACAAGGGGAGGCTGCGTTCCGTGAAAAAGAGGCAGAAATGATTGCAAAACTAGGCACCCAAACAGGACTTGTCATCTCCACTGGTGGCGGCTGTGTAACAGTACCTAAAAACTATGCACATCTGCGCCAAAATGGACGTATTTACCAATTAACACAACCTGTAGAAAAACTATCTACTTCAGGTCGTGTTCTATCTAGTGGCGGTATAGAACGTTTACGTGAACTCGAAGAAACTCGCACTCCAATGTATGAAAGCTTTGCACAATGCATTGTGGAACATAATCGCAATGCACCAGAAACAGTGGCGGCTATTCTCGAAGACTTTGAAGCAAACTTATTGTAAGAGTTTATATAACGGTATTTATAAGATTGTTTCCTCTATATAAGTAAGAGCATTTACATCTGTATTTCTATATAAAGTCATTAATAAAAACATATATATTTTTTATATTCACCCTTCAAAAATGAATATACTACAAGAAATACAAAACATATAAAAAAGTCGGCTTTCGCCGACTTTTTTAATGTACTTTTACGCGTTTATGTTGTTGTTCATCAAATACGCCATCTACGTCGATGGTATCTAGAATTCGTTTTAAAGCATGTACATCGATTTGCCCTGGTGCTGATGTTTTACCAGCAGAAGCAAAGGTCATGGCATTTCCAAATAGAGCACCTGCAGTGCGTGTAACAGCACCTAGTTCTCCCATGGCCATCGTAATAATTGGATCCGAAGGATACAAAGCCTTTACTTCAGCTGTTGCTTCAAGGAGCGTCAATACATCACCAGTTGTGTGAGGCATAACGGCAATCTTTGGCACATCCGCTAAGAACTCTTTCATTTGAATGAGTCGATTTACAATGACTTCACGACTCGGCGTACCATGGAAATCATGGTTACTCATGATAATAGTAATTCCATGAACCTTAGCAAACTCTATCGTTTTAAGCATTCTATCTTGATCAAAGAATAACTCAATATCGATAGCATCCACCAATCCGGTAGGAATCAAACGTTCTAGCATTGTAAAGTAATCTTGTGTGGAAATCGTTCTTTCCCCACCTTCACCTTTTGTACGCCATGTAAAGAGCAACCCACGACCTTTCAGTTGTGGCTTGATGAGCATTAATAATTCAATGATAGCGTCAATGGAGTGGGCCCGCTCATAATAGTCAATGCGTAGCTCCACGACGTGACACGGTGTATTACATGCTACTGCGGTGGCATCTAGAATTTCTTTCATTGTTGTGCCCACAATAGGCACACATATTTTTGTAGACTTTTCGCCGAGTACAGTATGACCGATACGGACCATAATAACTCCTTTCTGTCCCACACGGTGAGACTAATGACTTACCTTAAACTAACTATATACCAATATTTTTGTAAAAGCAATCAATCCACCCATATTGGATTGCTATTCACTAAAAGTGTATGAAAGCCTGTTATTATGCACTAAAACAGTATTCTTAAATTAACGATTAATGTCATTTTTTGTTATATCATGTCGTACGGATAGTTTCCGTGATTGGAATCCCATATAGAGTAATAACAAACCTGTAATACTAAATACATAGGATATCCCAATGTAGGTAGATACAATACTTGCGAACACAGGCCCTACCATAGAACCGAATTGTTGAGCTGTCGTCGTCATACCAAACATGCGACCTCTAAAGCTTGGATCCGTATTGAGAGTTACGGCTGCACTCAAAGATGGATTGATGCCCACAATACAAGAACCAATTAGCACTTGTAGTACACCAAACCACCAAATACCTACTGGTAAGCTTTGAAGTAAAAGAACAACACCACTACCAAGCATACAGTAGGAAATGGTTCTAAAGTAGCCACGGTGCTCACCAAGGCGCACCCATAAGTTAGTCGTTAAAGAACCAGCTAAACCACCGATACTAAGAATTGTACCCGAAATGATAGCAGCCCCTTCCATAGTGCCCTGCATATCACCTACATAAAGCGCCAAAATAGGCTGTAGCATCATGATCACACATTGCATAAAGAAGAAAATCCATAAAAGTCTTACTAATACAGGTTGTTCTTGAACTACTTTAAAATCCTCTCGTAAAGATGTAGATTTCACCGGTTTTGAGGACTGTTCATTAGAAGCTATATTTTCTACATTTAGCTTTGGCTCCTTTACAAGGAACAATACTGCCAAAGTAGCAATGAATACGGCTATACCTGAAATATAAAACACAGGACGCATACCTACAACACTTTCAACGGCACCGCCCAAAAATGGACCGACGACATTACCTAAAATTAGACCTGTTTGGAATATGCCGAGGGCACGGCCTACCTGTTTTTCATCCACACTGAGGGAGACCATGGTCATCGCCGCAGGATAAAAGCCGTTAGCAAAACCTACTAAAGCACGGCCCATCAACAATTGGTACTGATCCGTTACCATACCGATGAGAACATAACAAAAGGCAATTGCAAAACCAGCTCGTAGAGCCATCCGTTTCTTGCCCTTATTATCTGCAATTTTCCCCCAAATTGGCGCCATAATACCAGCGATTAGGAATGTAATACCAAAGACGAGACCAGACCAAAGTGCCACATCATCCTTAGGAACACCGAGTTCCAATAAATATATTGGCAGAAAAGGAATTATCATTGTATAACATATGGCTAGCACCGTCATACTAGCTGTAATAATCCATACATTGCGCATGCCGCCTCGATCATCATATACACTTGTACTCATAGTACCCTCCCTTCCGCATAAAATCGTTTAGATAAACTAATATACACATAAATCACTTTTAATTACAGTTCCATTTAAATTACAGTTCTACTTAGATTTCAATCTAGGTTACTATTCATAAGATGTTATTACATTTTAATTTCATATATAAAGAAGAGCCGCATACGAAACGCGACTCTTTCCATAAAAACTAACTTAAAAGATAGCTATACAATGTAGTAATTCGCAAAAATTGCTCATACAAAAACTTTAAAAGCTATCAATTATTCCGTTGGAAATTTGTGATCCATTACATCTTGCAAGGAAACATGTTCCATAACATGTCGGAACTCATCTTGTAAATACTGCCACAATGGAGCTGTCAAGCAGTCATTAAACATAGGACATGGTTCTACATCATCTTCTAAACAAGACACGAGAGCAATGGAGTCCTCTGCGGCATATAAAATTTCATATACATTGTATTCAGCCGGAGATTTCACCAAACGATATCCTCCATATTTACCACGTCCACTTTTAACAAGGCCCGCAGAGGATAAACGAGATACAATCCCCTCTAAATATTTATCGGAAAATCCTTGGCGTTCTGCAATCTCACGAATCGGTACATTTTTTTCTACCCCGTGTTCTGCAATATCCGCCAATATCCGTAAGGCATAACGCCCCTTTGTAGATATTTTCATAAGTTAACCTCTATATCATTCATAATATATTAATAGTATATCACAAATTCATACAAAAAATGGTGGGAAATATGATACACTATACATATATCGAAATATCTTTATTTAGGTATGATTTTAATTTCATATAGGGAGGATTTTATCTAATGTTAGATAAATTATTTCAACTCAGTGAGCGTGGCACAACCGTTAAAACAGAAATTTTAGCAGGTATCACTACGTTTATCACGATGGCGTACATCCTTTTCTTGGCGCCAAACATTCTTAGTCTTGCAGGCATGGATAAGGATGCGGTCCTCATTGCCACAGCCTTAGGTGGAGGTCTTGTGACGATTGCTATGGGTTTATTCGTAAACTACCCAATTGCTCTCGCTCCAGGGGTTGGCCTCTTGGCATTTTACTCCTTTACCGTAGTTCTCGGTATGGGCGTATCTTGGCAGACAGCATTAGGTGCGGTATTCATTTCTGGTCTCGTTTTCCTCGTATTAACATTGACATCAATACGACAAATGATCGTTGAAGGTATCCCAGCCTCCATGAAAATTGCCATTACCGTTGGTATTGGTCTTTTCATTTCTATCATCGGTTTAAAGTTATCCGGCTTGATGGCTATCTCCATAAGTTTGTCTCCAAACTCCTTGGGTCAAGTCGTACAGACACATGGTAATCTAGTTCCTCCAGCATCTGAGGCACTTTTAACGCTCGGTAATTTGCACAGTGGTGAAACATTGTTGGCACTATTTAGCCTCATCTTTACAGCTTTATTGATGGCTCGCAAAATTCAAGGTTCGCTCTTGATCGGCGTTTTAGTAACAACAATCATCTCCTATGCGACAGGCCTTTCCACAATGCCTGAAAACTTCACCGTATTAGCCGTTCCTGATTTCTCCAAAGCAGCATTCTTGCAATTAGATATTCCTGGTGCTCTTCACATGGGCTTAATTACGATTATCTTCTCCTTCACCTTCGTAGAATTGTTCGACTCGATGGGTACTTTGATTGGTACTGCTACAGAGGCGAAAATTGCAGATCCTAAATCTGGTAAATTCCCGGGTCTTGGTAAAGCCATGACCGTAGATGCTATCGGTGTTAGTGCCGGTGCATTGCTCGGTACTTCTACAATTACGGCTTTCGTTGAAAGTGCGGCAGGTGTAGGGGCTGGTGGCCGTACAGGTTTAACAGCTGTCACAACAGGCGTACTTTTCTTAATTTGCTTATTCTTGGCTCCATTGGTATCCTTGGTTCCAAATGCAGCCACATCTCCTGTTCTTATCATCGTAGGTGCCCTCATGTTAGGTGCCATTCGCAATATTGACTTCGATGATTGGACAGAAGGCTTCCCTGCATTCCTCGTTATCGTATTAATGCCGTTCACATATAGCATCGCTAACGGTATCTCTGCAGGTCTTATTGCATACCCTCTACTCAAAATTATTGCGGGCCGTGCAAAAGAAGTTAACTGGATTATGTACGTATTGGCGGTACTCGTTATCATCCGTTACGTATTCTTCTAATTAACATATACCCATAATGATGCTATTAGTGAAAGCTACTTTATATTCGATAGCTATAAAATCACTAATACCTAAAAGCAAAATATATATAAATTACATACACTAAAAGAACCTATCTCCAAAGATATTACTCTAATATCTAGGAAATAGGTTCTTTTTATTATGTACTCTTTTACTAAATGCTAACGTCGTATGGCATTACCGAATCGTACTATAGAGTCTTATTAGGGTTTAGTATTAACGAATCGTTTTTACACCGATTAAGTCTGTACGACTTGAATCAATATTTTTTAATGGTACTACATGTTCTTTATAAAACTCTGCTTCAGATGCTTTCACAGGCACTTGAAAGAACAAGAAATATGCCATGTTATCCTTGCTCCACGTAATACTGCGAACTAAGCTCTTATCTAAATTACCTGTATACTGCACATCACCTGTTGGCGTAGAGTCAATCCACTGTACGTCATGGTATTCCGTTGGAACATATTCTTTAGGCCATACAGTATCCTTAGAGTAACTCATGCGGAAGGCCATAACATGATTTACCCAACGGCCGCTATGTTCTTTGTACTCTTTATCTTGCTTCCAATATACAGTTTCTAATACATCATTATCATAAAAATGTGTAGCATAGTATGTATAGCCAAGAGGCAAGTAACTTGGTACAGATACGTCATAGGACATCTTACGAGATGCATCAATTACACCGCTAGGTAAGCCGATGGATTTACTCGTAAGTACAGGCCACTCAGAATTCGTATGTGTACGCAGTGGCAAACCAATAGTTTCAAAATGAGGTCTATCTTGTTCTCCATTTTGTTTAACACTTTGCGCATTATTGCCTTTAACATTTTGCTTATCATTTCGGTCACCACGTAATCTAGTATCATCAGAAGCCACATTACTTAACGACCCTACTGAATCTACAATTTTGCTTACATAGTTTTGGTTTCTTGAGGAAGCAAAGTAAAGCATATTAACTTTGTTATCTTTTTCCCAATAAGCAATTTGAACAGAATCGTTGCTAGAGCCTAAAGTATGTACAGAGATTCCATTAGGGGTAGTAAAGCTAACGGCATCATCAGCATTGTATTTTGTCTTTTCCAAAATAGGCTTTACTACGGTATCGATAGCCCACCCCATACGATACACAATATCTGTATTAGAGAAAGTTAATTTCGGACCATATTCTCCATCATGGCCCGTTTCCGTATATACGATTTCTAATACGTCATGATCCCTTGACTTTACATCGCGTACTGCATAGTCTTCAGGCATATAAGATGGAATTTGTAAATCATATCCAAAATAATTTGTACTTGCGTCAACATTAAGCTGTACTATATCACCATTATCAACTTGATCATACCACCGATAACGATTCATTAGCTCTTTATTCTTTTCCACTGTATCGATGGTAACAGTATTTCCATTTTCATCCACTAAAGGGGATAACGCACTAACTGGTTGTACTCCAAAGCTACTTACCACAGCAGCTAGTATTCCCATGGCTAATAATGATTTTGTTATTTTCAATCTCATAATTTCTTCTCTCTAAATTTAGATATTTCATAAGTATATATTACCGAGGTAATCACTTATCTATTACATTTTTAACTCAGATCACTGACTTTTAATAGTGCTACGTAATCTTAATAAAACACGCCAGTCTTTGCTTTCATAGGACTACATGTTCCTGTTTTATTTCTTCAATAGTTTTAGGTTTAATCGGTTTCATCGGATAGTTACCAACTAGTTCATAACGAGAGCTATCAATACTTTTCAACGGTACCACATGGTCCTTATAGAATTCCGCATCAGCCTCTTTCACCTGTTCTAAGAAGAATAGGGAATAAGCCATATTATCCTTCGCCCACGTAATGCTGCGAACCATATGCGTTTCAGGATTACCGGTATAATAAACCTCACTAGAATCACCTGATTTAGACCATTCAAGATCGCCGTATTCAGATGGAACATATGGTGTATCTCTTACAGTATCCAAGGAATATCCCATTCTATAGGCCATAATACTATCTATATATTTTTTCCCATCCCGATAGATAGTCACACCTTTTTTGTAATATACAACCTCTAATACATCATTTCGATCTTGACGCGCTGTATAGAGCTGATAACCATAAGGTATATAGCTAGGCGCCTTGACCTCATACGGCAGTTGCTGTGCAGTTTCTACTATTCCTTTCCAATTACGAGCCCCTTCTTGCGTTTTCATAGGCCACTCTAATAAAGTCTTTCTTGGTAATGCTTTGATTGCTGAATCAGGATGAACTCTAGGCATATCAAATGTAACGGCAGCGGAAACACCAACATTATCGGTAGATATTGAATCATTAACAACATCAGCTGAAACATATCCTGCACACAATAATCCTACAGCCATAGCAGACAAAACGGACTTAAATAGAAGCTTCTTCATGATCTCTCCTTTTATAAAAAATTGATATATACTTTACACATATAATGATATATTTTCTTATTTATATCAAAAACATGCTGCCGATTCTGTTGCCCTAGCTACTTCATAAAACTTTTATCTTTCCTATTGTGAAAGTATAGTTATGAGCCATTAGCTGCTTTAATTCTAACTAGTTATACATAATAAAACATCCTACTAAACGCTATATTACAATAGAGTTCAATAGGATGTTTTGTTATTATTTAGTTAATGGAGGCATAATAATATCTTGTTCAAGCTGTCTTCGTCTCTTTGCGGTATAGTCTACAACTTTAATTTGAACGACGCCCACAGAGTTTACCATGGCATCAGTAAAGGGAAATTCTCGACCAGTCTGATGCTTCATTAATACTTGTAAACCATGATCCTTTTCATCAACACGCTCTAAGTAGGTAGCCTCTCCTCGGCCCATCACACTAGAATAAACTGAGCTATATTTACAAGGAATATCTCCACCTGATACGAGGGCCTCATCATTACCGTCAATTTCGATAAATACATGGGGGTTCACTTTAATCAAATTAAACTTCTTCCCCTCATGATAGCCATGTACATAGATGTAGAGTATATCATCTACAATTTCATAACCGAAATGTAAAGGTACCACGTAAGGATAATCACCATCCATCATACCTAAGTGAATGATGCGAGTGCTACTTAAAATGCCCTTAATTTCATCTATATTTGTAACCATACGATCTTGACGTCTCATAATAGCCTCCACAAGAATCGGAAAATTAATACACCTTACTCTTCATGTAATCTGCCAAGAAGATGTTTAAATTGAGCCTCATCACTATTCAGCTTTCCGAAAAAGATTTCATCAATCTCTTCAACTAATGGGACTGCCTTTTGTAATATTGCACCGCCCTCTTCATTTAAAAGAACAGCTTTCGCACGTGTATCTCTAGAGTGCTCTTTTCGCTCTACAAAACCACGTTTTTCCAATAAGCTCAATATTTGAGATACCGTCATAACATCTATCCCTGAAAGTTTTGAAATCATAACTTGTGTAACTTCGTTATCATGTTGTGATAAATACGCAAGAGATGCTAAAACAACAAATTGAGGATGTGTTAAGTTCAACTCTTTTAACGCTTGTTTTATAGTAAAATGCCATTTATTGTACACCCTCATGAACAATAATCCTGTTGATTTTTCTGAATTGTCTTTATATTTTGATGTAAACAAACAGCAATCACCTTATCTTTCTAAACAATTTTTTAGAATAAATATAGATTGAGGAACATCCGAAAAAACTTGACTTAAAAATTCCAAATGTTGCTTATCTTCACTTTCTAAACTTACAGTATGTTTTACATTTACACTTCCATCATGATTATCAATTATTTGATGTCCGAAAAGTATAGCTCCAAATGGAGTTTCAGTCTTATCCCAAAACTCTTCAAAAGTTTTTACAAGAGTAAGCTGATATTCCATAGGTGGCATGCCTTCAAGCTCCATTGTACCACATGAACCAGTCTCAAATTTACCGTTTAATGTAATATTTTTTAGATCCTCTTCCCAGTCATACCATTTTTCGATATTCGCATAGTACGCCCACACAGCTTCTTTTGGCGCTTTTATGTTCAAACTAAAACTAAATTCCATTTTATATCCTCCTTTTTTATGAGTGCTTTATTATAAGTGTACTTATTATAAATTATTTTATATTATTCGTCAATTAACTTCAAAAAAAGGATATTCTATGAGTTTATCAATATAAGGGTATACTCTCATCAGAAAATCATCAAGCCTTTTGTCTACTGTAAAAATACATTTGACTTTTTAGAATAGATACTGTATTATAAAAAAATAGTTTTATAGATTCTATAGATTGTTAAAGCTGTGGTAATCCATAGCCTTTATATTTATAGATAGTTTGTAGAAAAGAGGTCTTTATTATGTCTGATACGCATCAGTTAAAACGGGGTCTTAAGAACCGGCATGTACAGCTGCTCGCCATCGGCGGTGCTATTGGTACAGGCCTATTCTTAGGCTCCGGTCGCGCCATTCACTTGGCTGGTCCATCCATCATATTCGCCTACCTAATAACAGGTGTTATGTGCTTCTTTATTATGAGAGCACTAGGCGAATTACTGTTATCTAACCTAAACCACCACTCTTTTATCGACTTTGTAGAAGATTACTTAGGGGATCGAGCAGCATTTATCACGGGATGGACATACTGGTTTTGCTGGCTTTCACTAGCCATGGCAGACTTAACGGCCGTAGGCCTCTACATGCAGTACTGGATACCGTGGCTACCCCAATGGATACCCGCCTTACTCGTTTTAATCGTCTTGTTGTTAATGAACTTGACAGCTGTAAAACATTTCGGCGAAATGGAATTCTGGTTTGCCTTGATTAAGGTAATCGCTATTATCTCTCTTATCATCATCGGTATCATCATGATTGTTACAGGTTTTACTACAGATGCTGGCGTCGCCGCCTTTAGTAATATGTGGAATTACGGAGGATGGTTTCCGAATGGAACGATGGGCTTTATCCTATCATTCCAAATGGTTGTATTTGCTTTCACAGGCATAGAACTCGTAGGTTTAACGGCTGGCGAAACAGAAGATCCTGAAAAGGTTATTCCAATGGCCATAAACAATATTCCATTGCGTATTATTTTATTCTATGTAGGCTCTTTAGCCATCATCATGAGTATTTACCCTTGGACTGCCGTTAACCCTGCTGCAAGTCCATTTGTGGCTGTATTTACCGCCGTTGGTATTACAGCCGCTGCAGGTATCGTAAACTTCGTTGTTCTTACCTCTGCAGCCTCTGCTACAAACTCCGGTATCTTCAGTACCGGTCGTATGATTTATGCCTTGGCAAAACGCGGTCATGCCCCAAGTTCGATGCGTCGCTTGACTCACAGCAGTGTGCCGTACCAAGCAACGATTTTCTCGGCAGCCGTATTATTGATTACAGTTGTACTCAACTACGTAATGCCTGAAGCAGTATTCGTTATGATTACATCAATCTCCACATTCTGCTTTATCTTTATTTGGGCCATGATGGTTATTTGTCACCTCAAATATCGCAAGAAAAATCCTGAACTAGCGGCACAGTCTAAATTCAAAATGCCTCTATACCCTGTAATGAATTACATTATCCTAGCTTTCTTTGTTTTCGTTCTTACAATTCTCGCCTTAAATGAAGATACGCGAATTGCCCTCTTGTTCACACCAATTTGGTTCATCATTCTTTGGGCCTTCTACTCCATGCTTAACACGGACGATGAAGATGCGCTTGGAGAAGAACTCATTGAAATGGCTGGTGTAAAAGAAATTTACAAAAAACCTAAAAAAGATGATTCCGACGATTACGTAATCTAATAACAAAACGCCCGTGCATGCACGGGCGTTTCTATTATTTCATAGTTGGGAAGTTTTCTTGTTCATATTGTTGTTGATACGCTGGTAGATTACTTATATTTTCATTGTAATTAAAGATAGTCTTAATGCGATAGCCTTCTTGAGTGATGATGATATCAATAGAAGATGGTACTTCTTGACCATTCTGTTGCAAATGGTTAACTAATTCTTGCAAGGCCTCAGTTTGACGTAAAGAACCAGCCATATATTTACCCTTGGATAGGCCTGTATTTCTAACGACTTGTCCATTATATACTTGCCCTCTATTATCTTTGTAATAGAAGCGCACAGCATCCTTATCTCCCGCAGGAACGGCTTTAATATAAATAATCTTCCAATTCTTCTTAATCATCACTTTTGTAGCTTGTGCTAAATTATTAGACAAACGTCGTGTTTCTTGATTAGTAGATTTAGATACACCATTAACCTGTTGAATTTCATCATTCATAGGCATTTCAATAGGTGTCATTACTGGATCTTGTTCTACCTTTTTTGCATCTACAGGCTGAATCGCAAACACACCAACAACCGCCATTACAGCTAATGCGGTAAGAGCAATTTTTTTCATTCCATCTCTCCTTAGAGAATTTATCAAAACAAATTATAATATTAGTTACTAAAATCCGTATCCACAATAGCGAATTGTGTATAGTCAGGGTAACGTTTTTGCATTTCTGCCTTGATTTTTTCTAATGTACTATGTGGATCTTCTTCGTCAAAGTCAAAGATAATATCGTAGTAGATAACCTTCTTTTCTTCTTGTACGTAGAAGGCATGTACTTGTACTACATGTGTATATAAACTAATAACTTGATCAAGAGCTTTTCTAATTTCAAGTACTTCTACACTTGGTTTGTTTTCAGCATATACACCAACAGTCATATTGATGCCAAACTTTTTATAAAGATGAACCGCAATGCCCTTTGTTAATGGATGAACTTCTGCCATTGTCATAGAATCTGGTACAGAAATATGAACGGAACCAATTGTTTCTCCTGGCCCATAACTATTTAATACCAAGTCATATACACCACCCACATTCGGATGCTGTGCGATAGTTTCTTTAATATTACGGATTAAATTATCATCTGCTCGAACACCGAGCAAATGGTTATACATTTCACGTAAAATATCATACGCTGCTTTTAAAATCAAAACAGAAATAACAGCGCCCACATAACCTTGAATATCAAAGTTAAAGAAAAATACTAAGCCTGCAGATACCAATGTAGCAAAGGTAATCACTGCATCAAAAAGGGCATCTATACCAGATGCTACGAGCGCATCGGATTTATATTTCTCACCTTGTGCCTTGATATAACGACCCATCACTACTTTCACAACGATGGCAACAGCGATGATAACAAGACCTGGAATATCAAATGTAGATACCTCAGGGTGGATAATTTTATCCACAGATTCCTTAAGGGATCCAATACCTGCACCGAGAATGATGAAAGCTATAGCCATGGTAGTCATATATTCTATACGACCGTGTCCAAATGGATGCTCCTTATCAGCCCCTTTGGCGGCTAATTTCGTACCCACAATAGTTAATACAGAGGACAATACATCTGTTAAGTTATTTACCGCATCAAGGATGATGGCGATGGAATTAGACGCAAGGCCCACAATCATTTTAAAAATAACGAGAACGACATTACCTATAATGCCTTTTATACTGGCAAGCGTAATCCCCCGATTACGTGCTGCACTATTATCTTGTAAAATCATACTACACCTCTTACATTCTGATTTATAGTTTTTAAATTGAACTATATCGATTTACTTATAATCCTATTATAGCTTATCGATTATCATTTGTCATTATTATTCTTGAAAAATATTTTTAAACTTATTGATTTTGCTGAGTTATCAATAATTCTCATTTCTCAATTAGATTGTTTTAGGTATTGTGACTTCACAATATATAATACAGACCTATTATCAAACCAGTACTTAGGCTCGCGTAATGATTTAAGGAAATCAGATTATGCCGTAACCGTAATACGCTCGCCTGTGCGCATATGTGTAAATACTACCTTTTGAGCCCGTAATTGGAATGGCTGTCCCGTAGGTTGTGCACCGTATAAGATATCTCCTACAAGAGGGTGCCCTATATGGCTGAAAGCTACTCGAATTTGATGTGTTTTCCCTGTGTACAAACGAACTAAAACCTCTGTATATCCACATTTATTGGACTTATACACAGTTTTGTCCACATTTTGACTACTTTTATCAACATCTCCTAAGTTTATATCCACATTTTTTGCTGTTATATCCACAGAATTTTTAGACTTATTCACAGAGTTATCCACAGTCTCTGAAGAATGTCTACATAGGACGGAAAAATCTGTACGAGTCTCTTTTCCCTTAGGATTCACTTCGTAATGAATCCCATCAGCACTGCGTTCCATAGGGAATACTAAAGAATCCTCATCGGCTTCTACAATGCCTTCCACAGTCGCCATATACCACTTTTCAAAGGTATTATCATCCATTTGCTGTTGATAAATACTTTGTGCTAAACCACTTTTTGCAATGACAATGCAACCTGTCGTATCTCTATCGAGACGATTCAAGAAACGTACTTTTCGCTTGATACCATGTTCTTTAAAATAATGCGCCACACCATTGGCAAGAGATACTTGATCTTTAGAGTTTACCGTCACACCACTTGGCTTATCCACAATAAGGAGATCAGTATCTTCATACAGAATGCGTAAGTCCATTTCGATAGGGTCATGATCTATTTTTTCCTTCGCCATAGCAATCCAAATCTCGTCGCCTTCAGAGATTGTATCCTTTGGTGTAGCCTTATGACCATTAATATGAATTAATTTCTCTTCAAAAAGTTTAACTAAAGATTTTCGAGGATATCTAGTATCTAACACTCCACCAAGTGAAATATCGCGTACTTCTCCAATATGCTCGGAACCACGACTTGATATGTCTTGATTGCTACTCGATATATCTCGATTTTTACTTGATATATCTTGACCATTACCTATTAGCTTTTGTCTTGCATTTTTCTTGCTAAGTACAGCTTCTATATCTACAGCTGTCACGGTCCACAGAATATCATCGGGGCGATGTGTTTTTCGCGCCATTAGTATCTCCTTTCTACGAGTTCAAGATCTCGTGGCATATAGTTGAGTAGCGAACTTGGTTGAACTGCCCTCCCTCGTATGTTCGTCTGTTCAAAGGTAATGGTCAATTCTTGTTTAGGTCGAGTGATGGCCACATAGAATAAACGCTTTTCCTCATCTTCACGACCTTCTGCAATGGCAAAGGGACTCGGGAAAGTTCCTTCGTTTAGCCCAGCCAAGAATACATGGTCAAACTCACTGCCCTTCGCTTGGTGAATGGTAATGATAGGAATACGATCTTCGTTTCTCACCTGTTGTGCTGGTTCACCCGCCGTAAGAGCCGCCATCTGTAAGATTTGATTTAATCGAGCCAAACCTGCAGGTCCTTCATAAGCCGCATCTAGTTTTTCCATAATGCGATACAAATCGCGTATATGCTCTACTTTAGCCGCTTCTCCATGAGATTTATAGTATTCTAGAACCCCCATTTGGTTCATGATATACACCAATAATTTCGTTGGCATCTCCGTATAGGCTTTTCTACGCAAGGTCGCCATTTGAGAGGCGATATCCGTGAAAGCTGCCTTATATTTATTTATAGCTACCATGCGACCCGTTGTGGTCGGTACGATTTTTTCTTTCACCGCATAAATTAAAAGCTGTGCAGTAGCCAAGATATCATCCATTGCATTATGTGTTGGCTCATGATGTATAGGGAACTTAGATGCTAGGAAACCCAATTTATGATTTGGCAAATTAGGATAGAAACGACGGTAGATATCGAGGGTATCGTAAATAGCCTTGAACTCAGGATTGCCTAAGTTATGGCGCGCCAATTCATTCGTAAAGATAGTTACATCATAGTTTACATTATGACCTACGATGATAGCATTCTTGGAGAACTCCTTGAAGGCTTTGAGTACTGTAGCTGGCTCTTCGCCGTGTTCTTGTAAATACGCATCGGAGAAGCCATGTACCTCTTCGGATTGACCAACAGGTACACCAGGATCGATAAAGCGTTCAAAGGCCTCTAAGACCTGTCCATTTTCATCGATGCGAATAGCTGCAATTTGAATGATGCGGTCTTGAGACGTATCTGTGCCGGTGCTCTCCACGTCATAAACAACTACTTCGTGCTGCTCTAAGCCACTGACAAGCTTTGCATAAGGCTCTGCCTCAAAGATAGGCATATCCATGAAGTCCGTCAATTTTAAACCTACTTGGCGCGTCTCTAGGCTTTCAATCGCAGCGATACGAGCATCACCAATACCAGCAACATATCGCTTGATAATGCGCTTCGCACTGACAGAGTCGTTTGGATTCATGAGCAGTTTGAAGTAGGCCATAATGTCCTTTATTTCTTGACGTCTAAAGAATTTAAACTCGTCGATAATCATGAAGTGACGGCGTTCCTCTTCAGGTTGTTCGCCGTTAAGACGTTCAAAAGAATCACTTAACTGCTGTGCCTTTTTATTATCCCTCACGAGAACGCCGATATTAGCATCCTTCGGTAATGCACAGATAGCTTCGTAGATATATCGGCCCTCAAGGTAGCTATTTTTACAACCTTTAATGAGAACAGGCTTACCCTTGCTTTCACTATTGGCACGAGGCAATTCAGTGTAGATAGACCCAACCAGGTCAGGGAACATATTTTGTAAGGTTTTGAAAGCCATCGTAAAGAGCGTCCAATTAGAACGATAGTTTTCGTAGAAGATGATTTTTAAAGGCTTGAAATCCGCATCAAATTGCTTGAGCAAGCGGAACGGATCGGAGCCACGCCATTCGTAAATCGTTTGGAAATAGTCACCACATAGTAGCACGTGATTACCTTCCCACAGCATTTCTAGAACTTTGTACTCTAGTACGCCTGTATCTTGCATTTCATCTACAGAGATATAGCTGTAACGACTGCGCCATCGCTCACGAACTACAGGGTCTTGAAATAGGCGATGAACACCGCAGATGAGATCTGTAAAATCTAGGCCGTGCACGGAAGCTAAGCTTTCATCATACGCAGCAATCCATTCGTGACCATGGTTCAAGAAATCATGGAGTTCACTGTAGAGGACATTACCAAAGCTAGAGAAGAGCTGCTCAATAGCTTCGCGCTGTTCCTTCTGTAAGCGTTCGATTGTCCGCTTGTAGTCACCTACGAGATCATCAGAATAAAAGCCATATAAGGAACGATATTCTTTCACCATAGCGATAACATTAGCAAAGGACATTTCTCGCAATTTACCAGGACGGTACGATTCAGAGAGTTCCTTGCAGTCTTCTTCGTCAAAGATGGTCACATCCGTGTACAAGGTTTCGTTGCGCTTGCCCTCTTGTTGGAGAATGAAAAAGCAAAAGCTGTGGAATGTACTAACCTCCACAGCCTTTGCAGGACTGCCCACGAGCGATTGAATGCGGTCTTTCATCTCGTTTGCGGCCTTGTTCGTAAAGGTCATGCACAAGATATTCTCCGCCTTCGCATAGCCACCCTCGATGAGATGAGCCACCCGATAAGCAAGTGTATTCGTTTTTCCCGTCCCAGCGGACGCTAACAAGAGGATATTCTGTTCCACTTCATCAATAACGCGTTGTTGTTCACGATTGATAAGCATAAAAACCTCCTGTTATTTAATGCCGTAATATATAGCAGCTAAGACCATAGGAATAGGGCCTAAAATTGCTGTTAATGCCCAAATACCCACCCCAATATCCATTGGAATATTAAGTATATGAACGCATACCCAGTAGGTTAACCCACCAATCACAACATTCATAGCCACCCGTTTAATGGTGAAAAATGCTACTTTGAAAGCAATGTAGGCTACAGCAATGGAAATAACCGCCGATATAATCGGTGATGCTAATAAAGCTCCCATACTACTATCCTTTCATTTCTTGACGGTTCACTACGGCACCGCCTAGCGTTAATTCATCGGCATATTCAATATCGCCACCCACAGGAACACCGCGGGCAATGCGCGTTACCTTGATGCCACTTGGACTTAATAATCTCGCCAAATACAGAGCTGTTGCTTCCCCTTCGACATCTGGGTCTGTCGCGAGGATCACCTCTTGTACAACACCATCACGAAGGCGTGCAATCAATTCTTTTACGCGAATATCATCGGCACCGATGCCCTCCATAGGGGATAAAGCGCCTTCCAATACATGATACAAGCCCTTATAATCACCACTGCGCTCGATAGCAATCACATCGCGAGATGTTTCAACAACCATAATCGTCGTTTGGTCCCGATTTGGATTGCTACAGAATTCGCAAGGATCTTGAGCTGATAAGTTAAAGCAAATAGAACAGTGACGCGTAGCCCCCTTCGCTTCTACAATGGTTTCCACTAGGCGGTCTACCTCTTCCTTCGGCATTTCTACCAAATGATAAGCCAAGCGTCTAGCCGACTTGGAGCCGATGCCAGGCAAGCGGCGCAGCTGTTCTACGAGCCGTTCTAAAGCGTTTGTCATTTAGAATAAACCTGTTGGCAAGTTTAGACCACCAGTCACTTTGCCCATTTCTTGAGCCAAGAGGTCGTCTACTTTTTTGCTAGCTTCGTTTACCGCAGCCATTACTAGATCCTCTAACATTTCCACATCTTCAGGATCAACAGCTGTAGGATTCAATTTCAAGGATTCGATGATTTTTTCACCGTTCATCACAACGGTTACAGCACCGCCACCTACGGAAGCTTCTACAGTGCGAGTTTTTAACTCTTCTTGCATTTTCTTCATATCTTCTTGCATCTTTTGAACTTTTTTCATCATGCCCGCCATGTTGCCCATACCTTTACCAAACATTATATTTCCTCCTTTTAAGACATCGTCCTATACTAACATTCTAAGTCCACATCATTAATACTATATGACATAGATTTATAACATATGTGTCACCTAATAGCCCCAAGGCCAAAGGTTATTATCTAACAATTACTTTTTTATCTATTCTTCGATAACCTCGACTATGATGTCATGGTCTTCAGATAATTTTTCTAATGTTTCCGCCAAGAGAGGATTGCTTCGTTCCTCTTCTGTCATATGCTCTGGATCCCAGGCGTATTCTCGAGCCACCGTAACACTATCGATAGCCTCTACTTTAATAGGTGCTGATGAAAGCATAGCTTTGTCATCACTTTGATGCGGGGTTACCTCACGAGGTTTACCCCCATCAGACTTTGGGACAGCTTCAACCTCGATATGCGCGCCGCTATCCATAGGGCGCTCTAACACTTCGCCATCCTCGCTGATAACAGTCACACTATCTAATGGATGTGGCGGCATATCATCTAAGGATGATACATAAGAACCCTCCATATCATCTACAGGCACATCATCAAAGGAATGAACTGGAATATCATCCCCTTCAATAGAACCCGCTAGAGACTCAATAGGAATCTCACCATCGGGGACCTGATTAGATGGACTGCCATCAAAAGTTGTAATCGGCACATCACCACCGAATGCTGGCTCTGTTTCTACATCAGCTCCTACTGCAGTTTCTGATGTATCTATTGTACTTGTATTCGCACTATCATTAACTGCTGTATTTGCAACAGCACCGCCGGTTTTCTTGGCTAAGAATGCCATAGCCGCAGCCTTAGCCGCGTCCACGGCTGCAGAATCAGGCTTACTCTCTTGAGGATCATTGGTTAAATCCATTTGTGTCGGTTGCCCACCAGAGGTCGTCTTTACGTCAACCATCGGTTCTTGTGGTCGTTGGGGTGCTTTTACTTGGCGTTGTGTGGTGCTACCAGCAGCCTTTTTATAGTCTTTATAAACTTGCGTGAGGGCATCCACGATTTCTACGTGTACTGCATAGCCCAGTGTATAGGTGAAAGCATCAACCGCTTCCGCCAAGTTCACTTCATTGGTCATTACATTGAGATGTAATGTATTTTTAAAGGCCATGACCGCCTTGCTTTGGTCTACATACACTAGCTGACCTTGACCGATAACGGTAGAGGTCATATTGCGATTACTATCCTTCAAGTATTTAATGACATTGGATTGTACATTACGATACTCTTGAGCAGATAAGATTTGTTCACTAATGATGGCCTGTGTACTAATGCCTTTTTTACCGCGACCTTTAGCTTGGTTTCTTGTAGGTTTTCGGGAAGCCGTATCCCCACTGTTTGGCGGTGGCGCCATGCCAACGCCACCCATTGGTGGCGGAGCTATACCCACTCCATTCATCGGAGGAGGTGTACTACCTGGTGCTCCCACCGGTGGTGGAGTCATGCCTACACTCGCAGGCGGTGGAGTCATACCCACATTCGCAGGCGGTGGTGTCATACCTACGCTGCTTGGAGGTGGCACAGTACCAACAGCAGTATTTTGAATACTACTCATGGAAGTATTCTGTACAGCAGCATTATCTACAGGAACAAAGCTGTTCGCATAGCCGCTAGGTGGACCAAATGCATTAGCACTATAAGCTGGTGTAGGAGCCGCTGGGCCTCGTTGTTCCAATTGAGCCATGCGGTTCAATAAATCATTTCGTTCAGATCGCTCAGTACTTTCTAGAGCATGTACACGGTCTTCTAAGCTTTCATCAACAGAGCCTAATTTAGCACAAAGCACGAGTAGACCCATTTCAATGATGGTTCTTGGATTATCCACTTGTTTCGCATCATTCATGATGGATTGAGCACTGCGCACATATTGGTTAAGTTCATTGAAATCAACAGTATTGGCCTGAGCTAGGAACTCATCCTTAAAGGCATCGTATACCTTGAGTTCATCCGCATCAGGAGCCACCTTACCAACGAGCAAAGCACGCACATGTTGAATGAGGGCTTCCATAATTTGCGTCGCATCGCGACCTTCTGCCAATGCATCGTGAACGTAGGATAATACTTTCGGGCCATCTCCGTTGCGCAAAGCATCTAAGAAATGAATGATCCATTCCTTACTTACAAGACCGATTAACTCTTCCACCACTTGCGGTGTAATAGAGCCCGTTGCCATACCTGCACATTGGTCTAGAATACTCAAAGCATCACGCAAACCACCGTCTGCATGAACAGCGATGAGCTGAGCCGCCGCAGAATCAAGGTCAAAGCCTTCTTTTTCTGCTACATAAGATAGACGCTGTGCGATGTCATCAGAAGTAATACGTCTAAAAGTATAGCGCTGACAACGAGACACGATAGTAACAGGCAATTTTTCAATTTCTGTAGTAGCAAAGATAAACATGACGTGAGCTGGCGGCTCTTCGATAGTTTTTAAAAGCGCGTTCCACGCCTCTGTAGTGAGCATATGGGCTTCGTCGATGATGAAAACCTTTTTACGCCCCTCAACAGGCATAAATTTGACGCTTTCACGAAGAGCACGAACCTCATCGATACCGCGATTTGATGCGGCGTCGATTTCAAGAACGTCCATGGACTGGCCGCTCAAAATCGATTTACAAGCACTACACTCGTTACAAGGGTGATCCGTTGGCCCCTGCTCGCAATTGATAGCGCGCGCAAAAATCTTCGCCATGCTCGTCTTACCAGTCCCCCGAGGACCGGCAAATAAATAGGCATGAGCTACCTTGTCTTCGCGGATAGCACGCATCAAAGTATCAGACACCTGATGCTGGCCGACTACATCGGTAAATATCTGCGGACGATACTTACGATATAGCGCAATATATGCCATTGGAACACCCCCTTTTTCCGAAACTTACAATACTTTATTATACCATATTCAAGAAAATCTGACTTCTTTAATATAGTTCTCTCCACATTTTCAAAGTGATATGTTTATTTATAAACTTTGTAGATATTTACTAGTCAAAATTCCATCATATGGTTCACAATAAAACATCGTATAGTCCAAAATAAAGTATCATACATTCCTATATTAGACATAAAAAAAGCGGCCTCACAGGCCGCCTTGCAATATTCGATCACGACAGCCCCCGGGTTCCCCGTGGCACATGAAGGTTACCGCTTAGTGCTGCTACCTCTCAGTCCTGACACGATTCACAGGCCCCCATTGCACAGGCCCGAGAACTGCCATGATCCAATATTGCAATACAAATATTATACATGAAAAAGCCTCTATAGTCAAAGCTATAGAGGCTTTTCACTGTATTCTTATATAACAAAAATTAACTAAGAAGAAATATATTATGCATATTTTTCTTTAAATGCAGCTAATTGAGCTTCCTCTAAGGACAAGCCTTGTTCTTTAAAGCGTTCAATAGCAGCTTGCATTTCCTCGTATGCTACAGGTACAACCTTTGTAAATCTGTTTACAAAGTTATTCCAGTTTTCTAAAAGGTGACGGCCTTTAGCGGAGTTAGTATGCAATACATGTTGTTCTACTAGTTCTTTAATGCGTTTAAGGTCATCATTATTGGCAGGACGTAGTTCTACGAGACCTGGATTTACATAGCGTTCATCGCAATCGAGGATGTACGCATAGCCACCGGACATACCTGCTCCGAAGTTACGGCCGATGTTACCGAGTACGAGCACTTCGCCACCGGTCATATATTCACAACCATGGTCGCCGACACCTTCCACAACAGCCGTGATACCACTGTTACGAACGGCAAAACGTTCACCAGCTACACCGTTGATGTAGGATGTACCAGAGGTTGCACCATAGAAGGCGACATTACCAATTAGGATGTTTTCGTCCGCTTCAAAGATAGATTTCTTAGGTGGGTACACCGTTATAGTACCGCCGGACAAGCCTTTACCGAGGTAATCATTTGCATCCCCTTCGAGTTCTAAGGTCATGCCTTTAGGGATGAAAGCACCAAAGGATTGACCCGCAGAGCCTTCAAAGTTCAACTTGATTGTGTTATCTGGCAAACCGCTTTCACCATAACGACGAGTCACCTCAGAACCAACCAAGGTACCTACAACACGATTGATGTTAGTGATAGCCAATTTAGCGCGAATCGGTTTTTGGTCCTCAATAGCAGGACGGCACATACGCAAGAGCTTGGACATATCCAAGGTGCGTTCTAACTCGTGATCTTGGTCAACCATGTGCATATGCCCTACAGAGGCGTCGATGTACGGACGGAACAATATACGTTTAAGGTCAACGCGAGACAACTTGAAGTTATCGTCTTGCGATTTTTGACGTATAAGATCGATACGCCCAACGAGTTCAGCTACGGAGCGAATACCTAGACGAGCCATGATTTCACGCAATTCACGTGCGATGAAAATCATCAAGTTTTCAACATATTCAGGCTTACCTGTGAAACGAGCACGCAATTTTTCATCTTGTGTAGCTACACCATAAGGGCATGTATTAAGATTACATACACGAGCCATTTTACAGCCTACCGCAACGAGTGGCAATGTGCCAAAGCCAAATAACTCAGCACCGAGCATAGCGGCTACAGCCACATCGAAACCAGTCATCAATTTAGAGTCTACTTCTAATTGAACACGGTCACGCAATCTATTGAGCATCAATGTTTGATGAGTTTCAGACAAACCTAATTCCCAAGGCACACCAGCGTGTTTAACAGATGTACGACCTGCCGCACCAGTACCACCATCGTATCCGGAAATCAAGATATTATCCGCTTTCGCTTTCGCAACACCAGCAGCAATCGTGCCAACGCCTGCTTCAGATGTCAATTTAACGGAAATACGCGCATCTTTGTTGACGCATTTCAAATCGTAAATCAACTCAGCCAAGTCTTCGATGGAGTAAATATCGTGATGTGGTGGTGGAGATACGAGCTCAACGCCAGGAGTGGAGTGACGAGCTTTCGCGATTTCAGGATATACCTTTTTGCCTGGTAATTGACCACCTTCACCTGGTTTTGCGCCTTGAGCACATTTAATTTGCAACTCTTTTGCATTGATCAAATAATTCGCTGTTACCCCGAAACGACCAGATGCAATCTGTTTTACTTCGGAGTTCATGCTATCGCCGTTTGGCAATGGTTTAAAACGCTCTACATCTTCGCCGCCTTCACCAGAGTTGGATGTGGAGCCAAGACGATTCATAGCGATAGCAATGGCTTCATGTGCTTCTTTACTGATGGCACCGTAACTCATAGCTCCCGCTTTAAAGCGTTTTACGATAGACTCTTCCGGTTCAACCTCTTCGATAGGAATACCACCGCCTACAGGATAGTTCAATTCCATCAAAGAACGCAATGTAACATGGTAATCGTTGCGAATCGCTTTGGAGTATTCTTTATATTTTGCATAATCCTTTTCGATAAGGGATGCTTGTAACAGGTCGATAGTCTTAGGATTGAATAGATGCTCTTCCCCATCTTTTACTGGACCATACCAACCGCCTGGTTCGAGTACTGTTTCATCGGATTTGAAAGCCCGTTCAAAACGAGCTAATGCTTCATGTGCTACACCACCAAGACCAATGCCGCCAATACGTGTTGGTGTATTTACGAAGAACTTGTTAATAAAGTTAGTATTCAAGCCCAACGCTTCAAAGATTTGTGCACCGTGGTAGGAACGAACTGTAGAAATACCCATTTTGGACATGACCTTCATAATACCACCTACAGCGGCCTTGATGTAGTTCTTTTCTGCCTGTTCTGGCGTAATATCGCCAAGACGTTTACGAGCTTGTAAATCGCGTACAGTTTCAAGCGCCAAGTATGGGTTGATAGCTGTTACACCATAACCGATTAATGTACAGAAGTGATGAACTTCGCGTGGTTCACCAGATTCAAGGATGAGGCCAATTTCTGTACGCAACACTTTGTTAATCAAGTGATTGTGAACAGCAGCTACAGCCAACAACGCTGGAATTGGTGCATGATTTTCATCGACACCGCGGTCGGATAAGATCAACACATTTTGATCTGTACGAGCTGCTTCTTCTGCCTTTTCGCATAAATCATTTAGCGCATCGCGCAAGCCTTCAGCACCCTTAGTAGGATCGAAGAGAATTGGCAAGGTTACGGATTTCATGCGACGACAATCAAGAGCTTTGATGGACGCCAACTCTTGGTTCGTAAGGATTGGTGTGCGCATAGACAGCGCATAGGTTCCTGCTTTGTTAGGCTCTGTTAGATTACCAGAGTTACCAAGCATAACCCGTGTAGATGTAACCATCTCCTCACGGATAGAGTCGATAGGAGGATTTGTTACTTGCGCAAACATTTGCTTGAAGTAGCTATATAGCAATTGTGGTTTATCGGACAAGATAGCTAAAGGTGCATCGGCACCCATAGCACCTACAGGGTCTTTACCATCTTTTGCCATAGGCACGATCATGCGCACAAGGTCTTCTTGGGTATAACCAAAAGCTTGTTGTTCTTTAAATAAATCATCTACTTTTGGAATTGTACTTTCATCGGCTTGCGTAATTTCAGACAAATGAATAACGTGTTCCTTTACCCATTCATTGTATGGTAATTCAGTAGCGACGCGATGTTTGATTTCTTCATCGGAGATGATACGTTGCTCCTCTGTATCGATGAGCAGCATTTTACCTGGTTCTAAACGGCCTTTAGCGCGTATGTTTTCAGCATTTTCGTTTACAACGCCAACCTCGGAAGCCATAATAACGCGGTCATCTGTTGTCACATAGTAACGAGCAGGACGTAAACCGTTGCGGTCAAGGACACCGCCGATAACTGTACCATCCGTAAATCCCATAGCCGCAGGACCATCCCATGGTTCCATCATAAAGCTATTGAACTCATAGAAATCATGTTTTTCTTGGCTCATGAGATTATTGCGTTCCCAAGGTTCAGGAATCATCATCATAATCGCATGAGGCAAGGAACGGCCTGTCATGTGCAAGAATTCCAATGTGTTATCAAACATAGCCGAGTCAGAACCGCTATCATCTACTACGGGGAATACCTTTTTGATATCTGGGAACAATGGAGATTCCGCTTTACCTTCACGAGCGTTGATCCAGTTTACATTACCGCGAATGGTGTTGATTTCACCATTATGAACTAAGAAACGGTTAGGATGTGCCCTAGCCCAGCTTGGAAATGTATTCGTACTGAAACGAGAGTGCACCATTGCCAACGCAGATGTAAAGTCAAGGTCGCTCAAATCAAGGTAGAAGTCTCGCAATTGACCAGGTGTTAACATACCTTTATATACGATTGTTTTAGAAGACAAAGATGCGATATAAAAATCGCTAGATAATTCCTTGCTTAATGGAATGATGCGTTTTTCCGCCAGTTTACGGATGATATATAATTTACGTTCAAATTCCTTATTGTTAGTTACATCGGGACCTTTGCCGATAAGGATTTGAATCATCCAAGGTCGAATCGCAGCTGCCTCTTTACCGACCTTTGTACCATCAACCGGTACTTCACGCCAGCCGAGGACAACTTGCCCCTCTTCGCGTACGACCTCTTCGAGAATTCGTTTTTGCTCGTTACGGAGACTTTCATATTTATGAGCAAAGACCATACCTACGCCATATTCGCCAGCTGCAGGCAGTTGAATACCAAGCACTTCGCACTCACGCTTGAAGAACTCGTGCGGAATTTGTACCAAAATACCGGCACCATCCCCTGTGTCCTTATCGGCACCGGCACCACCACGATGTTCAAGGCGCTCCAAAATGCGCAAACCATCGTCGATAATATCATGAGATTTCTTCCCCTTAATATTAACAACGAAGCCCATGCCACACGCATCCTTTTCAAATTGGCTGCTGTACATGCCATTGGCTTCGAGTCTAGCTTGATCTAGACGTTGTTGCTCTATTGTGCTTTGCTTCATATCCATAACGTGCACTCCTTCATATCACTTGATTATTCCAAGCACTGCGGCATCGTTCCGTTCGGTCTTGGTAAAAGTATAACTAACAAACTATTTCTCTATAAAATTATCAATTTAACATTCTATAGAATTTTATGTCTATACACAGTATACTCCTGTCCACTGTGAATTGAAAATATAAAAAAAACATAGTCTATGCTTTTCATGCATAGACTATGAGTTTTTATCACTATTGTTTTTTGTATACAAGGATACAGGGATAATAAGCATCTCGTCCGATAGATGCGATAGGCATATTATTTAGAACAGAAAAATCAACGGTTATTATTCTCGACCAAAATTATCCCCTACTTCACAAGTAATCGTGATAGCTTCGTCCTTACCATACGGCACGAAGGTTAGCTCCGATGCATGTAAACATTGGCGTGTATAAGGCTTATTGCGCGTACCATACATAGCATCACCTACGATAGGATGACCAATGTGTTCCATGTGTACGCGAATTTGATGAGTTCTACCAGTCAATAACTTAAAACGTAACAGAGTATTGTCTCCCTCATGATTAAGAACAATATATTCTGTTTGAGCAGGCTGCCCAAATTCATCGATAACGCGGCGATTATCAAATACTGGATCGACCCCGATAGGCGCATCTACCATACCATCCGCATCAATACGCCCTTCTACAAGGCCTGTATAAATGCGGTCGATACGACCTGCTTGTAGCTCATCCGTATAGTATTGTTGTGCTTCTTTTGTTTTACCAAAGAGAATGCACCCCGATGTATCTCGGTCGAGGCGGTGCACAGGTCGAACCTTATGAACTACGTTTTTCTTCGCATAATACCCTGCCACATAGTTACTCAATGTACAAGACTTCGTTTGCCCTGCAGGATGAACGAGCATAAAGGGATCCTTATTTACAACTAACGTATGCGCATCTTCATAGAGAACTGTAATCGGTCCCTTTTCTACATCAACCCCATAATCCTTATCTTGTGGTAACTCCAAGGTTAATACATCACCCTTTTTAAGTGCTCGCTGCGAATGAGCCACACGGCTATTAACTTTTACCCGTTTCTTGCGAAATACCATTTGGATATCCCGAGAGGATAGGGAAAATCGTTCCTTTACATATTTAGAAACCGTCAACTCTGTCGGTTCTTTCACCGTATACGTTTTCCAGCTCATATTACCACCATTCGTTAATATATGTTTTTTGTTCAGGATAGAGAATATCGAAATAGTCTAACCATTCTTCACTTACTGAAAGTTTCCCTTCAAAAACAAGGTCTCGAGCCGTAAGAGTGCCCATTAATAACTGGCTTAATGCACCGACCTCAACGGTAATATCCGCTTCACCATCAAATGTATCAGAAATCTTTTTAACGGATGGAGTTAATGCACCGCCATATTCCACTTCATAACGGCCTTCGTTCCAGCTGCAAAGCCCATCTTTTACTGCAAAGGTCATTGTTATAGGCATCATCAATGCCTCTGGATTTACAGGAATCGCTTCAAAAGCAGCTTTTACATCTACAATACGACTCATCATATACGGCATCGTAGCGTGACCAGTTCTACCATCAGGATAAAAGCGATAGTATGTATCATGAAGACCTTCATTCCAACGAATAGAAGTGCCTTGAGAACGGTGATTATAGAAGTAGTTCAATAATGCACGTTGTGCACGGCGTGTCGTGTAAACCAATTCAGAAACAGGAATTTCAGGCTGACCTAAACGATACACTGCATAGCCTTCGATGACGTTATCATCGTTGCGCACTACAGTAATGTTTACGCCTTCTGCAAAGAAGCTGCCTAATAATCGTTTCCATTCCTTTTCACCGCGCTCTGCGTAGCCGGAAAGACGAGCCGTATAGGTTTTATATACTGGATCTAACAAAGTCCATTGATCTACGCTATTTAGCAAGCCAAAGCTCAACGTTTTATCTGTCATAGGGCGCAAGTCGTCTAGCGACATGGTGTTCACCCATTGATGAGCATAAAGTTCCCAACCATATTGTTGATAGAATGCCGCCTTGGATGGCATCAAAATCGTCATAGCTTGGCCGCGTTTACGAAGCTCTTCTAGTGCAGAGGTCAATAATGCACCGCCTACACCACCACGGCGAGCCGCAGGATGTGTTGCTACGCCTACCATATAACTCGTAGGTAATACAGCACCGCGAACGTTAAGATTGTATTGACGCAAATGAACAGTGCTCAACAATTGGCCCTGTTCTAGGCCGACCATTGTATTTTCTGGTTCATAGCAATTTGTAAAATAATATTGGAAGAATGGATCTTCCTTTGGTTCAAAGCAGTACGCCCATAGATTCTCCACATGAGGCGTATCTTGAGCCGTCGCAATTCTAAATTCCATATTTATATCCTCGTTATATCATAAGAGCCATTATCTATCTGTCGTTTCACAGCGTATAATATCTAATCTAAGCACATCGCATCGTCATATCGCCATATCGCCATATCGCCATATCGCCATATCGCCATATCGCCATATCGCCATATCGCCATATCGTCATGATGATACAATAGTTACATTCAAATAGATAGGCTAACAATTCTATTATAACAAAATGAGCTATGGAGCACATCGGCTTCATAGCTCAAATTTTTATTTACCGCCTGTCGCATTATCAGCTTCGTTAGCATATACTGCGTCATATTTTTCAGCAAAATGATCTGGGTTATAAGATTCTTTTGCTTGACGAAGGCCAGGCAAACCCATATCTTCTTCGCGGTTGATAAATTCTACTTCGCTAAATTCATGACGAATGAATTCATTATTGATAGCTTGATACAAACCACGAATATCTGGATTTGCTTTTTCAATGTGAATCAAAGCAATTCTGTCATTGAGAAGCTCACCGATACTAAAGGCTTCGACACGGCCGAATAGTTTAATAGCACCGCCCTTAAGTCCCAACACATCCCAGTTATCAAATAACAAATTGATGGCTATCAATTCATCTTCGATACCTTCTTCATGATGCGTTTCTACCCAAGATGCTGCCGTTTCACGACATAATGGAATAATATCATCTGTAATCGGCACATATTCATAGTTAGAATATTGCATGCGGAATTGGTTTAAATGGTTTTTCTTTTGACGGAATTTCTTACCAGACAAGTTGATAAGATCTTCGGACTTGTAAATGTATTCGTAGTTATCGCGGTCAGGTGTAAATGCATAGCGACCAGGACATAGGTCTTCCATGCGTTCTTTTACATCTTTGCTAACGCCTTTAAATCGGAACGGCAATTTATTTTCTACGAACCATTCTTTAGCACGCAACAAACCATCAAGGAACTTTGCATCTTTACCAGCAAATGGAGGCAAAAGGAATGGCTCACGCTTGCCACCACCTTGGATGTACAATACGCCATTTTCTTCAGCCCAGCGAATACCGTACGGATCTTGCCACATAAACAATGTAGTAAAGCAATTATCGGATGCTTCATAATGATGTTGTTCAAAAT
Organism: Veillonella parvula; assembly: GCF_040094895.1. GTDB lineage: Bacteria > Bacillota > Negativicutes > Veillonellales > Veillonellaceae > Veillonella > Veillonella parvula_L. The sequence continues at coordinate 148,975 of NZ_JBBNGV010000003.1, forward strand.
ATTTGTCGATTAATGGTTTATCTCTCAATTCAAAACGTTTAAATTCTAAAATAATAATCCCTCCTATCAGATTCCTCTTTTGAGGTTACTTTCACAATCTGTGAAAGTTTTGATTCCATCACATTTAAACATAATCCTAACAATCTAGTACTAAAATCTTAGGTCTCATAATTACAATTTTACAGATTCACCTAACACAAAGGTGCCATCCGTCGTAATAACCTTATCACCTTCGTTTAAGCCAGAAATAATGGCTACGTCATCGCCTTCAGTGATGCCTACCTCAACAACACGTACATCAACTGTATTATTCTCAGTCAATACATATACATATTTCCCATCTTGATTTTCCCGAACCGCCTTAGTTGGAACGGTCAGCATCTTGGCTTTCACATTAGATTCAATAACGAGTGTATAGAATTCACCAGCCTTGATTAGGCCTTTCTCATTATTGAAAGTGGCTTTCACAAGAACACTTGGCACATTTTCAGGTTGAGTAATATCTACGTAAGTCAATTCACCTGGTAATTCTTGGTCACCTACCTTGAGAAGTACCTTCATGCCATTCTTCGCTTCAGGTGTACCTAATTTCATAGCCGCATCACGAGGAATGCTGAGGGATGCAACCATCGGCGTAGATTGCTGAATCATCATAAATGGACGGTCTGCAATCGCCATTTGACGGTCTTCGTTATAGATAGATGTTACAGTACCTGCTATAGGAGCCACGATTGTAGATGCCGCCATCTGAGCCGATACTTGTGCGATTTGTGCCTCAATGGCTGCCGTATTGATGCCTCCGCCACCACCGGTTGTAACTGTTGTAGTTTGTGGTTGAGATCGTTCCAAAATACGATCATATTCTTTTTGTGTGATTATGCCCGCTTCACGCATGCGTTGAGCCTGTTCCAGTTGAGTACTGTCTATAGATGCTGCAGTCGTAGTCGTCACAGCTGTGGCATATGATTGTGATTGGGCTTGCGCTAATTGTCCTTGCAAGGATGCTAGCTGTTGTTGTAAAGCCGATGTATCTACAGTTGCCACAGTTTGACCTTGCTGTACTTGATCGCCTACTTTCACGGCATACACGACCTGCCCCGTCAAGGTCGGCGTTATCGTCGCCTTATTAAGGGCCGTTACATTGGCATCATTATGAATCTGCAACGGCATATCCTTGTACGTTACCTCTGCGACGGATACGGTTTTCGTACCACATCCCGCAATAGCGAGTGTCATAATCATAACGCCAAGGATAGCAATTACAGAGCAAAAACGATTTATTTGCATTCTGTCACTTCCTATCATATTGATTTTTATCAATACCTTAGTATATCATAAAATCAGTTAGAATTGTATGAAAGCTAATTCCTTTAATTTATGAATATAACGGAGGTTCTCATGGAAGAACGGATGGACTTTAGGATTTTAAATAATGGTAGCTTTATTCCCTCCATCGGTTATGGTACCTATAAAACAGGTACCGAAGGAGAGACTGAACAAGCTGTTTCCAATGCACTTAGCGTAGGCTATCGTTTACTCGATACGGCCGCCTATTATGGCAATGAAGAAGCCGTGGCTAAAGGAATCAGAGCATCTGGTATTAAACGAACAGATATAATCATCACTACTAAAATTTGGCACACTGATGCGGGCTACGATAATACGATGCGTGCTGTTGAAAGCTCCTTAAAGAAATTAAATACCAACTATATTGACATCATGCTGGTGCATCAACCACTGGGTGATTACTACGGTTCTTGGCGCGCCATGGAAGAATTATACGATCAAAATGTACTTCGTGGGTTAGGCCTATCTAACTTCTACGAGGATCGCCTCATTGACTTGTTGTACCACTGCAATGTAAAGCCGGTGGTCAACCAAATCGAATGCCACCCGTTCAACCAACGTCAATCACTCTTACAATTGATGAGAAAGCATCAAGTTGTAGGCATGGCATGGTCTCCATTTACCCGTGACCGCCAACCGATTTTTGACCATCCAATCATCAAAAGCTTGGCGGAAAAATACGGTGTTTCAAAACATCAAATCATCTTGCGTTGGCACATCCAACAAGGCATCATTCCATTGCCAAAGGCAAATAACGTGAGCCATATGGAAGCTAACTTCGATGTATTCGATTTCAAACTCACCAACATCGATATGGACGTTATGGAACTACTAGACCAACAAGACTTCTTGGAAGACCATCATACTGCGCCAGGTCTTGAAAGACTTTTACAACTAAAATAAAACATAAAACCACGTATATCTAACCTTTCATAGGAATAGATATACGTGGTTTATTTTATCTTGTTACATTAAATATGGCTTGTACAAGAATCATATACGCTACAGTTCCTGCCCCAATAGACATGAACATATTTCGCTTCCACATATGAAGCCCCACTGTAACTAAGAATGCAATTAATTCAGGAAGTCCGTAAGGATATATTAGAACTACAATATCTTTAAAAGTGTACACAACAAGCAGACCCATAATCGCTGCAGGTAGAGCCTTACCTAAGTACAATACAAAGTCTGGCGCCTTTTTACCGGGAGGGAAAATGAGAAAAGCCGCAAATCGTGTGAGCAATGTACCTGCTACTACAATAGCAACAGTAATGACCATTTCTAAACTAGTCAAGGCGTACACCTCCCCACTTATACGCTATATAACATACTACGAGCATACACCCCATAGAAGCAAGCATAAATAAGGATTTTCCCGTTAATAGAAGCATTGCTAGGGCTACAACGGCTCCAACAGCACCTAAGCCTCGAATATTATTACTTTTAGCATTAAATAACATTTCAAGGAATATAACAATAAATAAGCCAGGTAATACAAAACCAATACCTCGCAAATCTACAGATGCTAATAAATCGCCGAACAATCCCCCTACAAGAGTACTCACAACCCAGAAGATATAATTAAGCCACGATACATGGAAGTAGAACCATTTTTCATCTACATCATCGGGTAACTTCGTAGATACATTAATTGCAAAACTTTCATCACACATCCACGCAACTGTAGGAAACCACTTCCATCCCATATGCACATATCGCTGTAGTGCAGATAGACCATAGAAGAAATGACGCCCATTGACAAACAAGGTCAACATAAAAGTATTCACTGGATCAAAGCCTGCCATTAACAGCCCAATAGTTACGAACTCCATGGAGCCTGCAAATATGGTACTAGCTAAAACAGGAGCGGTCCACCAAGGAAACCCTTGACTGGTAGCATACAAACCAAAGCCTACTCCAAGAAAGAGGAAACTAAGCCCCATGGGAATCATAATAGGAAGTGCAAAAGAAAATGCACTTCTATTTTTTATTTTATTTATAGGGAGCGCCTCCTTTCCATATCATACAAGTTTACACTGTTAATCCCCTTAATTATAAGGCACGCATTAAAATCTCGCGAGCTACTTCTGGTGTTACATCACCATTTTCACCAAGTTGTGTCATGCCATGGTCCTCTAATTGTTTCACAATTTTATCAACTGCTTCTTCACCAAGACCATAGTCTTTCAAATGCGTAGATACGCCAAGGGACTCGAAGAATTCACGAGTTTTAGCGATGGCCTTGTCCGCTTTTTCTTCGTTTGTACCTTCTGTAATATGCCATACCCGTGTAGCATATTGTGCCAATTTTTCAAGTTTGTCTGCTTTTTTCACTTCTAACAATGCAGGTAATACGATAGCCAATGTAATACCATGGTCAAGATGGTACGCCGCAGTTAACTCATGGCCAATCAGATGAGTTGCCCAGTCTTGTGGCACGCCGGCACCAATTAAACCATTTAATGCCAATGTAGAGGCCCACACGTGGTTAGCACGAATATCGTAGTTTTCTGGATTTTCTACTGTTTCTTTGCCGATTTCAATCATAGTTTTTAAAATACCTTCGCTGAAACGATCTTGAATACGACCTTCTACAGGGTATGTTAAATACTGCTCTGTGGTATGCACAAAGGTATCGATAACGCCATTCTTAACTTGTCTTTCAGGCAAGGTGAAAGTCAATGTTGGATCAAGCATGGAGAACTTAGGGAATACTAAGCTACTGAATACAGGGTATTTACCGTCACCATAAGTAATAACTGCACCATTGTTCATTTCGGAACCAGTTGCAGGTAGTGTCATAACTGTGCCAAATGGTAATGGATTTGGTACCATGTCTACCGGAACCTCTGGCACACCAACTTTCATTACCTCAATAACGGGACCATCATAGGTAGCACCCATAACGATAAGTTTTGTAGCATCTACTACAGAACCGCCGCCTACAGCGAGAACGAAATCTACGCCATGTTCTTTAATGAAAGCTACCGCACGTTCACAAGTTTCAAGAGATGGGTTTGGCTCAATACCACCAAACTGCTCAACCTTGCGGTTACCAAGAGCTTTCACAATGCGATCAATAAGACCACTGTGCACAGCGGAGCCACCACCATAAGTAATGAGCACCTTTGCATCCTTTGGTACCAATGTATCTAATTCATCTAAACGGTCTTTACCAAATACGATATGTGTAGGGTTATAAAAATCAAAATTATACATACATCCTCCATTAATCCGACATATAGATATATGAATCCATATTAGAATTATACAAAAATATTTAAAATATAAATTTACTACCTAGCGATCACACATTCAATATAACACATTAATCAATATATTATATTGAATTGTATTATAAATGAGCTAGAATTTCACCATAGTTTTAATCTATAGCTAACTGATATGCTTTTATCATATACAAATCCCCTTCATCCATGATAGGATATAACCATTATAAGACTTGAAAGGGATGATTATATGAAATTAAAAACATTGTTAGCACCATTACTTATCGGTGCTCTTGCATTTGCTATCGCTGGTTGTGGTAGTACATCAAATCAATCAACACAAACACAAAAAGAAATCAAAATAGGTGCTACATCTGGTCCTCATGCACAAGTAGCTGAAGCTGTAGCAAAAGAAGCTAAAAAACAAGGAATCGATCTTAAAGTAGTTGAATTCTCAGACTATGTAACACCTGATAAAGCCCTTGCAGATGGCGATATTCAACTGAATGCTTATCAACATGTACCATTTATGGAAAACTTTAACAAACAAAATGGTTCCAACTTAGTAGCAATCGGTAAAACAATTTTGGTGCGTATGGGCTTATATAGTAATAGCGTACACAGCGTACAAGATGTACCTGAAGGCGCTACTGTTTCTATCCCAAATGACCCTACTAATGGTGGTCGTGCATTAGCATTATTAGCTAAAGCTGGATTAATTACGTTAAAAGATGGTGTCGGCTTCAAAGCAACAGTTGCAGATATCACATCTAACCCGAAGAATATAAAGATTCAAGAACTAGAAGCAGCTCAATTACCTCGTAGTCTAGATGATGTAACAATTGCAGTTATTCCAATGAACTATGTGCAAAGTGCTGGTCTTAGTGTAGAAAAACAAGGTTTCTTCTTCGAATCTAAAGATGAACCACTAACAGTTATCGTACTTGCAGTTCGTAGTGAAGACAAAGACAACGAAACATACAAAAAAATTGCAGATATTTACAAATCTGATGCTATTAAACAATACATCGACGAAACATTCAAAGGCACTATTACAACTGCCAACTAATAAAGTTTATATCGTCACTATATAACTAAAAAGAGATGCCCCAATGATTACAATCATTGGGGCATCTCTTTTTTACTCTTCTGTATCAAATGTAACATCTAATGGTTGACGCTCTACAATATTGCGATATCGTACTTTAGGATATCCCATAAGAATGCCACCAGCTACAATTTTATCATCAGGTACACCTAATTCATCTAATAATGGTTGGTATTCAGCTTCTCCAGCATGTTCAAAGAAACCAGCCCAACAAGTACCAAGGCCTAAAGTCGGCGCATATAGCTCAGCATAAGACAAGCAAGAGTGACCGCTATCATGGGTACGATGAATATCTTTTTTAGAGCCAATTGCCACTACGAGAGCCGGTGCATCACGCAAAATATACTCCTTGCCTTTATCTACTTCTGCTTGAGCCGCACGAGCATAAAGGCGCATAATTGGCACTGTTTTTGCCGCTAAATGCATCCACTCTAGAACAAGATCAGCAATACGGCGCAACGTTTGTTTATCTCGGATTACTATATACGAAATACCTTGTGTGTTAGTCGCTGTTGGCGCCATTCTTGCAACATTTAACACTTTACGAATGAGCTCTACAGGGACTGGTTTATTTTGATAGTTACGAATAGAGCGGCGACTACGCATAAATAGTTCAGCTTGCTCAGGCGTTAACTTAGGTTCCTTTGTAATATCGATTTGCTCCTTACGCGGTGTCATATCGCTATCGAGAGCAAGCGTTGGGCATACGGAAATACAATGCCCACAGGAGATACAACCTCCCCTGCCAGTTACAGGTCCAGCATCGGACATCACCAGCAATCCTGTCGGACAGTCAGCAACGCAAAGGCCGCATCGTGTACAGACTTCTGTATTGACGGTAAATAACATCTGAATATCCTCCAAATACTACTATAAAGCCTATTATAACATACAAAATCAAGTCATATCTAGTTTTAAACAATTATTCTAATTGTATTGGAACGCAACTAACATTTGTTCATTTGCTTTTAGGATGGGGCCCCGTCTCGTTAGTACAACTTGGTAAAAAAAGTAAGAATACACTATCATTTTACACATTATAATAAACTTTATAGTAGTGCCGCCATGCCCACCGTGAAGGAAGGACTAGCCTACGGCTAGTCTTAATAGTAATTTAGTCAAAATTACTTGGCCATCTCTCCCCTCCCCCTATTATATAAAAGCAGATTGAGTAAATATCAGATGTAGCTTGTGATGGGGCTACTCTGTATATTAGCAAGGTAAGTCGCTTGCTATGGGACTAATTTACATCAGGTGTTATAAAAATGAAACTGGGTACCTATGCAGCGACTTTACGAAGGACGGAGCAAAGAGGTACCCAGTTTTATTTTTAATTAAGTTGTCGCAATGAAATAGGGCCCCATAGCAATCGACGTAGAAACTACTTATATGCTAGAGCCCCATCACAAGCGGAGAAGTGAATTTACTCAAATGCTTTTATAAGTTCCATGTATTGCGCTTTGTGTGTCATTCTCCAGGTCCCAAAGTCTGGTTCTGGGGATTGGTTTAGAATATTTGCTAAAGATTCCAAAAATTCTGGAATTTTTGTAGCTACAATATTGCCGGCCATTTTACCGAAGTTTTCAGAGCCCATGTGTTCTGAGCCACCGTCTACAAGGATAAATGCTACCATAGGTTTCTTATCTACTAATTTTACAGCACCATGGAAACCAATTTCGCCGATTTGGTGTGTACCACAGGAGTGTGGGCAACCAGATATATGTAAACGAGGTAGTTTTCTTGTATCTACGCCCTTTTCTTCAAGGTGTGCGAAGATATCTTTCAAAAGACCGTTAGAGTCTTGCATTCCAATCTGACATATAGTAGAACCAACGCAAGATACGGAACGGCGGAAATCATTTTTAGCACTGTCATCAGTTAATTCCGCAATTTTGCGTGCTTCATCAGCGGTGAGATTGATGAAGAACAATGCTTGGTCTGGCGCAATACGTGCTTCAACTTGATCAAGTGTCACCGCATAGTCAAGGGCCGCCAGCAAGTGTTCAACGTTCGCATCGCCACCTGCCGGATGGTATTCTACATAGTATAAACCGTCTTGTTTTTGACGGTGAATACGATAGTTTTCCACAGAATCATCACGCTTACCAGTTTTTGTAATTTCATAAGCATAATCAGCCGGATTAATAGTTAGGTGTTCTACTTCTTTTACCATATCTAGGGTTTCTTCATAGATTTTGATGAAAGCTTCCGCCCCACCCATTTCAGCAGGCATGTAACGAGTACGAGCCTTACCGCGGTTTTTGAAGTTACCATGGTTAGCAAAGACCATAAGCATAACTTTCACATGGTACAAAACATCCTCAGGCGCTACATCATGTGCCACCGGAATACCAATGCGAGGATTAGGACCAATACCGCCACAAGCATACACATCAAAGGTATTGTGTTTTGTTAAGTTAAAACCTAGGTCCTTGAACGTAGAATGTGGGGTACTATCGAAACCATTATCTATGCCCATTTTAAATTTGCGAGGAATCTTGATATAGAACATTTGCTCCATAAGAAATTCGCTAATAGCTGTTGCATATGGCGTAATATCTAGAGTTTCACGAGGATCAATGCCGCGTAAAATACTAGCTACCACATTGGGATTATCACCACCAGCACCACGGTTGTAAATACCGTGATCATAACATTCCTTATAGAGCTTTAATATTGTATCACCATCGAGGCCGTGCATTTGTAAGCATTGGCCGGTAGTGAAATGTACATGTTGTAGGTTATATTTACGAATGGAGTCCGCTAAAAACTGCATGTGCTCGCGCGTCATGCGGCCACCATTGAAACGCCAACGGCTCATACCAGTATTTGCACCGCGCTCAGCGTAACTACCATAGGCACCAGACTGCCCTTTATAATCTGCAATAGATAGTTCTTTCTTATAGAACTTATGTGTCATATCCTCAAACTTTGGATAATCTGCAATTAATCGATCTTTCAATTCTTGTGTAATCATACTATTACCCTCTTGGCTTATATTTATTAAGCATAATTCGTAACTTTATAACGCTTAGTATACCATATATGCATAAGTATATTAGTAGCTAAGCTCACAATTTCAATATCGATTCTTAATAATATAGTTTACAATCTGTAATAATTATCACTTTTAAAAAAGCAAAAGAGGCTGTAACCAAATGTGGTTTTACCACATTCAGCTACAGCCTCTTTTTATAATAATTATATGATTAAGTATTGCTAGTTATTATACTCGACCTTCGTTAGGATTATTGTATGCATCCTTATCGATGGTTCCCATAATTTTGTCTACTACCAAAGCATTTGTTAATGACCCAGATACGTTCAAACATGTACGTCCCATGTCAATCAATGGATCGATAGCTAGAATTGGGCTAATGGAGGTGAAGTATGCTCCAAGGCCTGTACCACTAAGGGATACAGATGCCGCCATTGTAGCCGTACCTGGCACGCCTGCGATACCAACAGAACCAATAGCAATAACGATAACACTCATGATATACATAGTCATATCGAATGGAATATTGGCTACATTAGAGATGTACACCACAACAAGTGCTGGGAACACGCCCGCACAACCTTGCATGCCCGCAGTAGTACCGAAGGAAGCTACTGTATTAGCAGTTGTAGCATTTACGCCAAGACGTTTTGTCAAAGTCTCTACAGTTAATGGCAATACCCCCATCGAAGAACGAGAAGTGAACGCCAATAAGAGTGGTGCTTTCGCTTTCTTGAAGTATGTAATCGGATTGTAGCCAAAGCTAGTAATCAAGATTGCTTGTACGACAAACATAATCAAAAGACCAACGTAAAGCAATACTACGAACAAGCCCATATCAAGAATAGCTTGTACACCGCGTGTTGCCAATGTAGAAGCTAACAAAGCAACTACACCATATGGCATAAGACCAATGATGAAATCAGCTACCCAGGAAATCAATTGGTGAAGTTCATCAAATAGTTTTGTGAACACCTCCATAGAGTTTGTCCCTGTTTGTTTTAATAGACGAGCTACGCTACCCAAGATAATTGAAAATACGACAATGCCGATAACATTTGTTTCAGCAGCCGCTTGAATTGGATTGCTTGGGATTAGTGCTCGGAATGTATCAACCATAGGTTTGATTTCACGAATCTTCTTACCAGATTCAACAATATCAAAACCTTGACCTAAACCGAAGGCATTCCCCAAAATTAGGCCGACTATAGCAGCAACAGCTACCATGCCGAGATTTGTAGAAATCATAGCAACTACTAACTTTTTGAGGTTAGCACCTACCTCCATGTGTAAAATAACGTGAACAATAGAGATAAAAACGATAGGAATAACAAGCATGCGGATTAAGTCGATGAAACCGCCCCCTACGAGGGAGAACCACTTTGTACTTTCCTTGATGTAAACCACTTTGGATGGATCATCAGGGAAGCCTGCAATAATTTGGACCGCTATACCAAGTACGGCACCAGCAATAGTACCAATAATAACAAGATTACCGAAGGATGTGCCCTTGCGTTGCAATACATAAATACCAATTAACACGAGCACGAACACCGCGATAATACCAATACTTAGTGGATTGCTTAACATGAGGTAATCTGTAAAGAATGGAATATTCATAATACACCTCTTTAATTCATATCACAATAATAGGTTATGAACTTAGTATAGCATATATCGAAAAAAATACAAGTATAATATTTAATTTTTGGTAACATTTAATGTATTCTGTAATATATACACCAAAAAGGCGATTTTCCAGAAGAAAATCGCCTTTAGTAAATCTAGCTATTATATTATCTGTTAACTAAGATATAGGTTACTTGGATAGGACCATGAGCACCATCTACAGTTACCAATTCGATATCCGCCGTACGGGACGGACCAGAAATCAAGCAGATATTTGTAGGGAACTTAGCTGGATCGTTGTGATACCGTTCAGCCAAATGTTCCATTGTTTGTGTCATGCGAGGATTGATTGTATCAGTATACAACACAGCAATATGTGTTGTAGGCAACAAGCTAATCGCACGGCCAGAGTCCTCACCAGAAGCTTGTACTACAGTAGCAGTCTCCGCAATACCGCAGTATGGGAATGTAATACCAATATCAGCATTAGCAGTATTAGAAATACATTCTTCACGACCTTTAGCTGGATCCCATTGGAAGTATGTACGAGTGCCGCCATTATTAGTTGCATCTTGTTCGAACAATTCTTTTAATTTATATTCTTCTACTTCAGGAGAGCTTGGGAATACAATTTTACCGTTTCCCCAGTCTTCGATAGCTGCCAAAATTGTTTCACCTAGTTTGTCAGGTGTAGTTTCAACGAATTTTGTACCAACACGTTGACATTGTTCCTTAAACATTGTCAAAATTTGATCCCGACTCAAATCTTGGAACATAGTTTCTTGAGGACCATGGCTATAATCAAAGCCTTCTACAAAAGCAGGGCACATTTCTTGATCACGGCCTAATGCACGAGATAAACGTGCAATAAATTGATTACGTTTAGCTACATCCATTATTTTTTCTCCTTCTTCTTGTTCTTTTCATGTTCAGCATATAAATCACGGAATTTCTTGAATTTCAAGGAACCCAACTCTTTAGACTTAGTCCAACCGTTCATAACTGGAATAGCTTGAGTCCATTCAGGCATGTTACCTTCTTTATTACTAATTAAGTTCATACCGATAGCACCAGCTTTTGTGCCAAGATCAAATAATGTTGCATTACCAAACATCTTAGCAGCTGCTGTGAAGATAGCTTCTTCTGCTTTTGGACGAGTCTTTTCAATATCAGCCATGATATGACGGTGCTCCATCAACAATTCATGCAATGGAATAGCTACTGGACAGTTTTCTGTACATGCACCGCATAATGTAGAAGCATATGGAAGATCGCCGGCTACATCGTAACCTTTGAATAATGGAGTCAATACAGCACCCATTGGACCTGGATATACAGAACCATATCCATGACCGGAAACGTGACGGTATACAGGACAGATATTCATACATGCACCACAACGGATACAACGTAGCATTTCTTGGAATGTACCACCCAAGATGCCAGAACGGCCGTTATCAATAATGATGATATGAGTTTCTTCAGGACCATCAGCTTCACCAGGACGCGCAGGACCAGTCATCATGGAGAAGTAGTTAGAAATCTTAGAACCTACTGCAGAACGGTTCAACATTTCCATCATAACATCAAGAGCTTTGAAATCAGGAACAATACGTTCTGTACCTAAGAAAATTAATTGAGTCTTAGGAATAGAACTAGCCATACGACCGTTACCTTCGTTGGAAACGATTGTACATGTACCAGATTCAGCAACTGCAAAGTTACAACCATTAACACCTACATCAGCTTTTAAGAAGCGCTCACGTACATAACCACGTACAAAGTGAGTCATTTCCGTAGGGTTTTCAGTTCCTGTATAACCTAATTTTTCAGCAAAAATTTCGCGGATTTTGTTACGTTCAAAGTGAAGACCTGGTACTACGATGTGAGATGGAGGACTTACTGCAGTTTGCAAAATAAATTCAGCCAAGTCAGTTTCGTTAACTTCAATACCAGCTTCTTCTAATACTTCGTTCAAACCAATTTCTTCAGTTAAGATAGTTTTGGATTTAACGATCATTTTTGCTTCGCGTTGGCGAAGGATATCTAATGCAATTTGAGTCGCTTCTTTGTCATCGAACGCAAAGTGAACTTTAGAACCAGCTTTTTCAGCATTGTCAGCAAATTGACTTACATAGTAATCCAAGTTGTTAAGTACGTGATCGCGAATTTTAGCCGCTTCAGCGCGGAAATCTAACCATTCAGGAACATCCGCAACTACTGTATTACGTTTATCATAAAACACGTCTTGTGCTTTTTTAATAGCTGCAACTTTGAAATCGTCAGCCAAACATTCTTTTATACGTGTTTTATAGGGGCGATTGTCATATATAAGTGCCATGTCGTCTCCTCCTTAACGGCAGTTTAAGATTTCAGCAATATGCATAACTTTGATACGGCGATCAATTTCGCCTTCTTTATGAAGACGATCAAGCATACCAGCGATGTTCATTAAGCACGCTTGGTCAGAACCGGAGATAACGTTGGCACCTGTGCCAGCAATTTCCAATGCTTTTTCGCGTGTCATAACTTCACTGATTTCAGGGTTTTTAACTGAGAAAGTACCGCCGAAACCACAGCAACGATCTGCACGTGGTAATTCAATCAAGTTGATATCTTTAACATTTTTAAGGAGTTTGAAAGGAGGCTCTTTAATGCCCATCAAACGAGTTACGTGGCAAGATGTATGGTATGTAACGGATTCGTTAAAACGAGCCCCTACATCTTCAACACCTAATACGTCAGTAATAAATTGAGTGAATTCGTAAATTTTACCACTCAATCTTTCTGCGCGCGCCAACCACTCTGGTTGATCTTTTAAGAAATGATGATATTCATCGCGGATTGCAAAAGCGCAAGAACCGGACATGCTGACTACATATTCAGCGTTCTCAAAGCATTCGATTGTATTCTTAATTGCGTCCATAGCCGCGTCATTATAACCGGAGTTAGTGAACATTTGTCCACAGCATACTTGTTTCTTAGGTACTACAAGCTCACAACCTAATCTTTCAAGTACTTCTACACCAGCCATACCTACATGAGGGTAGAACATGTCAATCAAACACTGTTGGAAAAGATGAATTTTCATATTATCTTCCTCGTCTTTTCTAGTACTTAACCTAATAAAAAATTTTGATATGTATGTGTTATGGCAATTTTTAGTAGTGAATTTTTCGACTAAATTTCTGCCCTGAACATTACTTATGCTTTCAAATAAATATTCAAAAGCTCATCGCTATAATTATAAATTAATCATGTAGATATTGTCCAAAGAATTGCTATATTCGTATGTACCCTTTTATTTCTTATATTGTTATGACTTTTTGTAATAACAAACATTGAATTTTATCACATCTATTATTTCATTTATCATTTTTTCTTGTAAAAGCCCCATAAAATCTAGATTTTGCGAATGTTTATCATTTTGCATTTTTAACTACTAGAAAATCAACTTTTATCTATATTTCATTCTATATTTATATAATGGTACTCAAATTTTCAAATTCATGTAAGTTTTATCCTTATAGATTACATTTTCTTATAGTAGTGTATAAATTTAAAAAGTGTTATAATTTATTTTATATAAGTATAGTTTGAAAGGAGCCCTTTTCATGAAACTAAATAAATTATCTTTGTCTTTAGCAATTACATTGGCCCTTGGTTCTACATTCAGCATGGCTCACGCTGAAACAACTGCGACTCATATAAAATCTGAAGTATCTAATGTGGCTACTAGAGCTGAGGTATCTGCTAAAGCGGATGAACACCGTGTTGATACATCTGTTAAAAACGATGCTAAACGTATTGATACATCCGTCAAAAATGATGCTAAACATGGTAGCACAGTTGTAAAACGTGATGCAAAACATGCTGATGCATCCGCTAAAAACGCTGCTAAACGCGCTGATACATCCGTAAAAAACGATACTAAACACGTTGATACTTCTGTAAAAAATGACGTTAAACGCATTGATACTTCCGTAAAAAATGATGTAAAAGAAGATGCTGCAAAGGTAGAAGGTAAAAAAGTTGTAAAAACTAAAGAAAACTTACCTACTGGTGTATACCCTGACACAAAAGATAACTGGGCTCGCGATGCTATCCAAGCAATGACACAAGCTGGTTACCTTTCTGGTTATGCTGATAATACATTCAAACCTAGTGCACAAATTACTCGTGAACAAGCAGCTGCTATTTATGGCAAAGTGCTACAACACAACTTAAACGAACAAGAATTAGCAGAGATTGCAACAAAAGAATCCTCTACCTCCTACTCTGACGTGGAAGCAGATCGTTGGTCTAGCTCTGCTATCAAATTAGTTAGTGCTGCAGGCGTAATGGAAGGTACATCTAAAACAGCTTTCACACCTAGCAAAACTATGGACCGCGAACAATTCGTTGCATCTGCTGCTAGTCTAGCTAAAAAATTGAATCTTTCTACACCTGTAAAAGCAGAAAAAGTAACATTCAAGGACGAAGCTAGCATCTCCTCTGCTTACTTGGCAGATATCCAATACATGGCACAACGAGGCATCGTAGCATCTGGGGCAACAGAAAACTTTAACCCTAAACAACCTGTAACAAGAGCACAAGCGGCAACAATCTTAAATCGTATGCTTAATGGTGCTGGCCTTGCAACACCAAAACACACTACAACTGAAGCTAAAGCTGAAGCAGCTGTAAAAGAAGATGCCAAAAAAGCTGATACAGCATTAGAGAAAGATACATCTAAAGTAAGTAAAGACGCTAAAAAGAATGTAGCTAAAGCTGATAAAGCTGTAAAGTCTGATGCAAAAAAAGTTGAAAAAGACCTAAAAGGCAATAAAGATGCTGCAGTAGCTGAAAAAGCTGAACCTACTCGTGCCGTTCGCCCTGTTCGTCGCAGCACACTAAAAGCACTTGATCAAAAACAACAAGCTGCATTAGAAGACAAAGTATTTTCTGAATTAAATAAAACTTATAAAACAGAAGATGCATTCCAAAATTATGGCGTAATGTACTGGCGTGACAATCAATTACACGTAGCTTTGAAAACAGACAGCGATATTTCCACAGTAAAAGCTAACCTTGCAAACCGTGGTGATTCTACTGTAAATAACTATGTTGTAGTTGAATCCTCCCAATACAGCCAAGCTGAATACGATGCAATCGATACAAACTTCCGCAACTACTACAACAAAAATGAAAAAGCAGGTACAATTCTAGCTACATTCCCTGATGTAGAAAATAACCAACTTTACGCAGTTGTATCTACAGCATCTAAAGAAACACAACAAGGAATCTCTAAATTATTCGGTTCCAAAGTAAAAATGACAGTAAAACGCTAATCGGCGTTACACTTAACCAGCCAAGGCAGCGTATACTCGACAGTACTACGCTGCTTTGTTGTATATCACTATGCATGCCAACTAATTGACTATGATGCGACGGATATAACTTTTTATGCTGGTGAAAGTTTATATTCTACGGCTATCAAGCGCTAGCCTTTACCATGATTAGGAAGGATTTTTATGTACAAGAATACCCCTCACGCATTACGTGCCCTCGTACTCGGCACATTATTGACTACAACAGGCCTTGGTTTTGCTTCTGCAAACACAACCACTACAACTCATACTCCTGCAACTACTGTTGAAGCCACTAAAATGGAAACAACTAAAGCACCAATGGCTAAAACAGATGCTACGAAGATGGAGACTACTAAAACAGAAGCTGCTAACGTTAAATCTACTAATACCGCATCACCTGCAATTGTAAACACCTCTATCGGTATACCTCAAGATATTCAAAAAATCCGCGCCCACATCTTTACAGATGTGCCTAGTGATTTTTGGGCAGCTAACTCGATTAGCACTGTAACAAAAGCAAACCTAATGAAGGGGTATTCCGATGGTACATTCCGACCTAACCAACCTATGACACGTGAAGAAGTAGCAGCGCTCTTCAACAATATTACGGATGATGGTACAGCCGCCTTCTTATCAAGTAAATTTAAAGATATTACATCTGACCGTTGGTCTGCTCTTGCTATTGAATCTGTAGCTCGCAAGAATATCATCAGCGGCTATGGTGATGATACTTATAAACCTGAGAAATATATGTCCCGCCAAGAGTTTGCGGTAGTAGCAGATAACTATATCCATTACTTAGGATATACCACTGAAGACCCAACAGTTCTTGATAATATAGCCTATGGAGACCAAAAATTTGTGGCTCCTTGGGCACAAGATGCCGTTCGCGAGCTTGCCTATCTTGGGTTCACAAACTACGCTCCAGGTACATTGTTTAACCCTGAAAAATATGTAACTCGTGCAGAAGCGGCGGAAATTGCGTACCGCATGACACAAACAGAACAAGCACTTGCCTTCCACAATACATTGTTCAAGCAACAAGTAGAAAACAAAACAGCTAATATCATCGACAAAGCATTAGGCTATGGCAATGATTTCACCAAATTCCGCCAAGACGGAGCTCTATTCTGGGAGGCAGGCCAATTACATGCATCTTTAACGGATCAAAAGAAAACTGACCTTGTTTCCAAAGCGATTACAGAGGCTCATGATCCACAGCTAGATAGAACTGTAGTCGTATCAAAAGGTAAATTAAATCAGGCCCAACTAGAGGAGTATCAATCCGATGCCATCGCCCTTTACCAACAAAAAGAACCTCAAGGAAAGATCCTTTCCATCTCCCCAAATACTGATACGAGTGCCCTTCTCATTACCGTTGATTCTATTCAAAAATCGACGTTGAAAGCATTTAAAAAGAAATTCCATGATAATGTATTCTTACAGTTACCACCGGAACCGCTTACAAAGTCAGACGGAAACATTCAATTCCCATTACCACCACGCGTAAACTATTATAACGACAAACAATAATATAGATAAAAAAGAACCGCCCCCTTAGGAGCGGTTCTTTTCACAATTAAACAGCTGTTACTATACACACATAATCGAATTTACACAGTTCGATTATTTTTTTGTTACATCATTTTCGCGGTCACGCAAGATACCAACTGGTACATATACCGTACCTGCGCTATGGATTGAATCCACATCTTGTTGCAAGATCATTACAACGGAATAATCATCTGTTGTGTAGAATTCAGTAGGCATTTTATCGATATTTACATCGCCACCTAATTTATCTTTCACATCTTGATTATTATTAATTGCATTCACCAGTTCTTTTTTATTAAGACCACCAAGATCGTACAAGGACAATTGTCGCCCTGTTGTGGTGTTAAATGTGAAGCCTTTTACATAGTTTACACCATTGGCATCATGATCACGCATAGTATATGTGTGAATCAATACGCTGAAAATACCGTTTTTATCTGTTTTAACATCATAGTACATAACTACATTTATTTTATCAGATTCTTTAGCATTTAACTTTTCTACATCATTTTGTATTTTAGAAACATACTTTTTGATGGTCGTATTGATTGCTTTTTCTACTGCAGGGCTAACAGATTTAACCTCTGGGAATACTAAATCCAAATGATCTGTAGTAGATTCCACAGGTGATACAGCAACCTCTTTACGATCCATATAACGGTCCGCATTTGGAGCTACCACTTCAACTGCATTACGATCTACTTTAGACGCTTTAGAGCGCAACGCACGATTCTGCTCAGGTGTAGCAGTACTAGAAATACGATATGTTAAATCATTACGATTTACACGTTTCGCATTTGTTTGATTTGCTTGTACATTTACAGTATCTTGCGTTACAGGTATTACTTCGCTTGCTGCGAAGGAGGCTACTGGCAATGCAGCAGCCATAATGATGAGTACAGACTGTTTTAATTTCATTGTTTAACCTCTTATTGTTCTTGCTCAGCTTTCATAGCAAGAGCTTCTTCTTTATTGAACTTGTGTGTAACAACACGGCGAACAAGATAGAGACCAGCAAATATGAATGCAAGCAATCCTAACCATTGTGCTGTGCTTTCAAATTCAGGACCTACTAATTCAAGTGGAGCTTCCCCACCACCAGTTGTAACAGACAATACAATAATAACAGCTATGATTACACCAATCAAGCTTTCACCAACGATCAGACCAGAAGCAAAGAGAACACCGCGGCGATTGGATTGCTCTACATCGTAGTCAGCAAGCTCACCGGCACGCATTTTAGCACGAGCTACAAGATAACGACCTACGAAGTAGCTGATGAAAGAACCAATAATAAGCGGTACTTCTAAAGTAGGCGGTAAATAAATACCCATACCAACAGCCAATGGAGGCAATGTTAAGGTAGCAGTTGTGCTCTTGAGAATCAAGTTGACGATAATAGCCACAACACCAACGCCAACACCGATTAAGATATAATCCCAATCCATGCTAGAGTTGAAGATACCTTGTGCAATGGTAGTCATCAAAGTCGCTTGAGGAGCAGATAATGCAGCGTTTGGATCCATTTCAGCACGTGGTAACGCACCTGTGAAACCGTATGCTTGGTAAAGCAAGTTAAGAACTGGAGCAATTGCAATGGCACCGGCTACAGAACCAAGTAACAAGGCAATTTGTTGACGCCAAGGTGTAGCACCAACGAGTTGGCCAGTCTTTAAATCTTGTAAATTATCATTAGAAATAGATGCAATCGCAATAACTACGGATGTCATAAAGATAGCCATAGCAGTAGCGAACTGAACACCTTCTTGTGTAGCAAATAAATTATTTTCCGCTGCGATAAAGTATACAACTAAGGAAGAAATAATAGTCGCTAAAATACCGATACCAGAAATTGGAGAAGCAGATGTACCGATAAGGCCTGCCATATAGCCACATGCTGCAGCCACGAAGAAGCCAATCAATAAAGCTACTACGATACCTACTACAACGAGTGTCCACATTAAACCTGCACTAATAGGTACGACAGATACGAAATCCCAGAATGTAAATACTAAGCCAATAAGAATAAGTATGAATACACCTAAAACGGATTTTGTACTCATATCTGTATCCATACGATGCAATTCACGTTCTGCGGAGCTGCTATTCATGGATTTAACAGAAATTTTCATACCTTCGATGATAGGTTTGATTAAGGTAATCAAAGTCCAAATCGCAGCAATACCAATAGCACCAGCACCGATGAAACGAACTTTAGATTTCCAAATAGCCATTGCAAACTTAGCAGTAGCACCGCCATCTGGAGCAAACATGTTAGTGAAGTAAGGCACGAAGCCAGCCCATGCGATGAGTACACCGACGAGGATAGCGATACCAGAAGCGATACCGATAAGGTAACCAGCACCTAACAACGCTGTAGAGAAGCCCAAAGGAATTTGAGTAATACCTTTGCTACCTACAGGAATCCAGAAGCTCATGCTATCGCCAAGTACTTTGAAACCATTTGCACAAAGGCTAATAAGACCAGCTACAAAGCCACCGGACACGATGTCTGTCATACCGGAGCTAGATTGAGGGCCTTGTTCACCATTGTGAGAGCCAACCTTCAAAATTTCTGCTGCTGCACGACCTTCAGGATATGGTAGATCGCTATTCACTACCATGGCACGACGCAATGGAATGGTGAATAATACACCTAGAGAGCCACCACAGGCACAGAGCAAGAATGTTTGCCAGAATGGAAAGCCATTCCAATACCCAAGCATGAGTAAACCTGGCAAAATAAAGATAATGGCGGACAATGTACCAGCCGCAGAAGCCTGCGTTTGTACCATGTTATTTTCAAGAACATTAGAATCCTTGAAGAACCGTAAAATTGCCATTGAAATAATAGCTGCCGGAATGGATGACGAGAACGTCAAACCTACCTTCAAACCGAGATATACGTTAGACGCTGTAAAAATAACAGTAATCAATGCACCAAGTAGCATCCCACGTAACGTCAGTTCCGGCAGATGAAGGTCATGGCTCGTAAAGTCATGTTTCATAAGTACTTACCTCCTCTGTGAAATCATAAACTTAAAACAATATACTAAGCTACTTCCATTTTATCGTGTTAAAGCGATGATTTCAATATATATGCGACATTTATAATGTATACATATGAAAATTATAAATTTAAGTTTTCCCACAAATATCTTGAAAGGTCTATTCTGTATCCAAAATACTTTATTAAGCGTGGTAGCCCTCCAAAAGCCTCCAAAGCCACCCACCCTGCTTCGCAGGGCCGCTAAGTCGTTTTTGGAGGACCCCCACTCTAATATATACCTAATCGTTTACCCTAAGAATAGACCTTTCATTATTCACCAAATGAAATATTTAATTTATAATTTTTCTACATATAACGCATTATCAATCTTACATATAGATTGAAATCATAAAGTATGGAGAGAAGGAAAGCACAATATACTTCCCCTTTCTTATATGCGCATTATGCATATACACCTATCAATTATATGAAAATAGAAATCATTCTCTTTTATTCTGTACAAATATACAGGATTTTATATAATTAAAGTACCGACAGTAGGGTCGGCATGTCTTTTAAGGAGGTTGTAAACATTATGGAAACAAGAATTGAATATGATTCAATGGGACCAGTCGAAGTCGACGCTAGACGAATTTACGGACCTCAAACGCAACGCTCGTTCAATAATTTTAAAATCGGTGACCACCGCATCCCTATTGAACAAATCAAGGCGCTTGCGCTTGTAAAAAAAGCATGTGCTTTAACCAATGCAAAGTGTGGCGCAGTAACTGAGGAAAAAGCGAAACTCATCGCTCAAGTAGTAGATGAAATCGTGGATGGCAAATGGGATGAAGAATTCCCGTTAACCGTATTCCAAACAGGCTCTGGCACACAAACTAACATGAATGTGAACGAAGTCATCGCTCACCGAGCTAAACAGTTAGATGAATCCAATCCACTTCATCCTAACGACGATGTAAACCGCGGCCAAAGTACAAACGATACATTCCCTACGGCAATGCATATCTGTGCATACTTTGAAATTACAAAACGCGTAATTCCTGCATTGGACGGCCTTATCGGATCCTTTGAAAAATTGCAAAAAAAAGGAAAAGGATTGCAAAAAGTTGGTCGTACCCACCTACAAGATGCTACTTTTATCATGGTAGACCAAGAAATTAGCGCCTTTGTGGACGGCCTAAAAACTGCCAAAACTATGCTCCTTCAAAATGCTGACCACCTCCTCGACGTAGCACTCGGTGGTACTGCGGTCGGTACAGGTGTGAACACACCTAAGGGCTATCTAGACGTTATGGAAACTGTATTGCCAGAGGTAACAGGTGCTCCATTCCGTGTTAAGAATAACAAATTCCAAGGACTTGCTCTCAAAGATGCATTTATGATGGCTCACGGTGCACTTAACACATTAGCGACTACCCTATTCAAAATCGCTAACGATGTGCGCTTCTTAGGCTCTGGCCCTCGCTGTGGCTACGGCGAATGGCATCTTCCTGAAAACGAACCGGGCTCCTCCATCATGCCAGGCAAGGTAAATCCTACTCAATGTGAAGCTTTGACCATGGTATGCGCCCAAGTATTCGGCCACAATACAACTATGACGCTCTGTGCAGGTAGCGGTGCGTTCCAATTGAACGTATACATGCCTATCATGATCTATGACTTTGTTGAAAGCTGTCGCCTCCTCGCAGACGCTATGAACTCTTTCACAACACACTGCATCGACGGCGTAGAATTTGTACCTGAAAAGCTCAACTTCTTCGTAGAACAATCTCTCATGATTGCTACATCCTTAACACCATATATTGGCTACGACAAGAGCGCCAAGGTGGTAAAAGAAGCGTACAAACGCGGTTGCTCTATTAAAGAAATCATCTTGGAAGAAAAACTCATGACCGAAGACGAATTTGCCGAAGCAGTTCGCATGAAATAAAATCTCTCTCATATCTATGACATATCTGTAACATCCTCTCATACCTCAAATGAACGAAATATAAAAGGGACTGTAAACGAAATACTACTTTAAAGCATTCGTTTACAGTCCTTCTTTTAGTTAGGCAATTATTCTAAACGTAGAGTTACAAAATATCTAAATCAAATCTCACCTTTAATAAGTCGTATAAAGCTTATAATAAAATTACATAACTAGGCGTCTTGTCAAATGGAGTTACATATTCTGAAAGACTTGTTAATTCGTCCAAATCATTACGACTTATAACATATAGATGAAGTCCATCATCTTTTTCAAATAGATCAGCTCATTCACCATACCATGGTCTTTTATAGGATAATATCTTGCTTTTTGTATCTCCATTGAGATTAAAAATCTGCAATTGATTCTCTGCAACAGCTAAACCATATCTTTCGGTCATAGATACGTCAAAATACGGAACAGAAATAGGGTTTTGAATCTGAATCTTTTTAAGATCATCTAATATCGTAATATTATTTGTATCCAAACAAACTAATTTTTCATTACGAGGAAAGGATTCTTTTATTTCACTTTCATAAACAAAGTATGCAAATTTTTTATCATATTTGGCTATTTCATCTATAATACGAACAGAATAATCAATCAATGACAAAGATACTATCCCTTTATTGGTACACATTAAAATTATGTCATCACTAAATTCGTATAATTGATAAAAATAGAATTCCTTAATATTATTAAGAATAGGTATTAACTTCTTTCCACGCCAGGTCCATAACAATGAAACCATTAAGTTTATCATTTATAATCATATAATTTACACATCGCAAAGCAAAAATTATAACATTTTCTAAACTTGGACTTTTTATCTGTTTAATAGGTTCTAAGTCTATCATCTATATTCCTTCTATAGTTTTATTAGATTATAATTCAATCATTTTTACATTAAAAGTAGTCCACAATCTTTCGTCTTTATAATATCTTTTAAACTCCTACCATTTATTATTGGATTTTCTAATAACGGTAAAAAATCATTACATTCATCTAAAAGATCCTTATTTTTCCATAGTTGCCATAATGCACCATAAGTAACAATCCCATATGTAGAATCATTATAATATAGTTCTAACTCCCTGTTACATCTCAAGCCTTCAATAACTTCGTCATATAAAGAAACATCTGAACCACTCATTGATGTTTACTCCTTCCTAATTTTTCTAGTCAAACATACTTATCCTTAAGGATCTACCGATCACCTTATAAATACTGATATTAAACGCAACAGACTAATTAGTACGCTTGGCATTTTCAAGTCATTTGCTTAATCGAATATAAACCAATTACACATATAATACTTTCTCTAAAGGTTTAAAAAATGTACAGAGATTTCTCATCATATAACTCATTGGCAAAAATATCGCTAATTGTGTGACCTTCTAAGCAAGGTATCATTAAAAAAGTGTCTAAATCTGGCTCTTTAATAACACATTCATCATTAATCCAAAATTCCCAAACAACATTATTTGGAGTCACAAAGCACTCTAAACCGTTATACCTAAATTCAATCTCTTCATTCATGTCTAGATAACCTCTTATCTCTTCTAGTTTATTCATTTTCTCTCACTAATTTTGATTTTTACTAAAAATCTACAGCACATACAATAATAATCATACTTTAATAAACAATGTACTTTACTCTTCTCAAAGATAAGAGCAACATATATTTCATTTTTATTTTAACATTAGAAATAATGATATTTCTAATTTAAACTCTGGATTTTATAAATAAATACAATAACCCCTGCTAGGATACTATCATAGCAGAGGTTAATTAGTTATAAAGGATAATAAAAAATAGAGTTACTTTCCTGATCATATAATGCAGATGTTTTATTATATAGTAAATACAGCACATATATATTAACTAAAGGTACAAATAAGCAAATAAGCCAAAAAATACTACTATTGGTATCCATCAAGCGTCTACATATCATAGTAATTACAGTATATGTAAGATAAATGTATAAAGTATATCTTAGAATGGAGGGCTCAATAGTATAAGTTACAACAAAATTATACATAATAAAAGCTAAAAACACATTAAACATATGCCACTGACGAACAGTACTGCGTCCATAAAACCATAAACTATCTATTAAAATACTTTTATAGATATCAATCCAAAAAGGGTAGGACTCCTGTCGACTATAATATAACTTTAAGGTCTTAATTTGCCCATCGGTTAAATCATTTCTATTGCCCCACCACACATCAATAACTTTATTATCAAAAATAATCCCATTAGTTTCAATAGTATTATGAGCAGACCACAATTTATCGATTCCAAATGCCCCAAATAGTATCAGCCCCATCAGAAAAGGAAAGAACATCTCAGGTGTATCTACGCTCCATAGTACCTCATTCCCCAATATATAATCAGTAGTGCCTCTAAAGCTAAAATTAGAACTAGAAATAGTAATACTTTTACCCAAAAGTAAAACCATTACTAAAGAAATCATTATAATAACATTAAGCCAATTAAGAGAAGCCTTTTTATAATAATTCAACCGCATGTAATTTGTAATAAAAACAAAAAGAATATAAAGAGTATGCCCTACATAAAATAACATATTATAGTATTCTTGATTATATATTCTATCAAAAGGAAGAGAAAGCATGAAAATATTTGCTTCTATGCCCAAGAAAACTAAAATATTTATTGAAAGATAAGTTTGTACATTCATCGTAAGTGTTTTAAGCTTCCTTACATATTGAATTAACGCTATTACTTCAATCTTAAACTTACAAAGTTCATCAACTAAAAACTGTTTCATACTTTTAATTATCATATAGATACCAATAATGGTGAAAGTTTTTTAACAGTATTTTATATAAGCCAATATAAAACAATCACCGAAAAAAGATAGATTTCAGAACTAATGGTAAATGAATGTGCACAAATGCTACCCTCTTTTACGTCTTAAATAGTTATAAATATAGTTCCATACCACATAAAACAAAAGTATTATAACATATGCGATAACAAAGAAATAAAAATCTACTTCATCTTCAATCAACTCTGGATTTGTGACAAGACTATATGGAATACATATAAGTAAAAAAAGTACTAAGCCTCGCACAAAATAATTATAAAGTTTTAAAAACATATGCTTACTCCCAACATAAAACCTATATATTCATAACACAACCAAAATTTTTAATTCTAATATATCACACTTATTATATAAGTTCATATAATAAAAAGAGGTATTATATTTTCAAATACAATACCTCTTTTTGTTTGTACCCTATATTTTTCTAATATTTCACAAGGTTTATAGTCATTAATACAATCAAGAATATGATGAGAACAGCCTGTTTTGTATTTAACAGTTCATAGGTCTCGTTAAATGTATCATTCTTAAACGCCTGTATTAGCAGTATTTCTTGTTTACTAAGTTCCAGGTATAAATCTAAATGGCATCCAATTGCCACTAGTATTGCTATTTTGAGATATCTCTTATATATATCCGCTGTCATATCGTAGATTAGAGAGATATCAAATAGCATAAGCACAATAATACATATAAGGATTTTATAAATAAAGGATTTACTATACATTAATGTATACCTATAGTGAGTTTGTCTTTCAAACTAAGCTACTCCATCAAAGAATGTAATAACCGTAATTTCTCGTGGACAGTTGATACGAATTGGGAACCAGTGTCCTGTGCCGTTATTAACGTAGCATACGCTTTGTTCTTCTACATAGCGACCTTTTGTATATGGTGTGCCTGTTGGTACTAACGGCATACCCATAAATACGATTTGACCTCCGTGGGTATGTCCAGATAGAGTCAACGGAATCTTTCGTTCAATAGATTCTTCGAAGAATTCAGGGTGATGAGCCAATAGGATAACAAAGGCATAGTCTGGAATTCCAGATAAAGCCTTATCAATCATAGCTTCACGCTTTTCTTTTTCCCGATCGTTATCGTACGCAACGCCCGCAATATATACAGGTTGTTTGCCCCCCATGATTTGAATATTACTATTCACAAGAATATTCATAGGTGTATTTCGTTTAAGTGAATCCAGCACCTTATTTACATCGTGATGATACTCGTGATTTCCCAAGATAAAGTCAACCCCATCTGGGATTTGTTTTGCAAAGGTTGTCAGTCTTTCACAGACTTGCGGCAACCATGCAAGCTTATCAATGAGGTCACCAGTGATAACAACGCGATTAGGCTTTTGTAAAAGCGCTAGTTTCAGGATTTCATCAAAGTCATCTAAGTCGATACTCGGACCTATATGAATATCACTAAGTTGAACAATTTTATAGTTTTTCAAACCAGGTGGTAGATTCGTGTAGCCAAAGCTTTCATGCGTTACTACTACCTCTTGTTGACCTGCAAAGGCAGCATAGCTAGAACCACCGATAGTAGCCAACGGCACTATAGTTGCAGCAGTTCTAAAGAAAGCACGACAACCCGTTCTATTTTCCTCTGGTGTTTTGCTCCAAATCTTATTAATTGTCCAATATAATAGACTAAGTATGATAAATACAGGAATCGCTAGGAATACGCCAAAGAGGAATCCATAGCTTTCAGTACGGAACATATTCATCAAAGGATAGTACATCGTACCATATAAATCCACTTGATTGAGTATATAGTATCGGATAGCCACGAACCACGCACCGATAATGATGATATAGCCCACCCAGGCTGGCCATTTCTTTTTAGGCTTCCACAAGTTGAGGAATAGAGCCCAAAATCCTACCAGACCTATTGCGAGGATGGCAGAAAAAATGATATTAAATAGAATTCTCATTCATTGCTCCTACAAATTACTTTGCGATTTCCGTCAGTTTACCATGAGGTCCCGCCCAAGCATAGTCGGAAAACTCATCGCGCTTGATGAGCATCCAATCCTTTGGCAATTGCTGTTGGATATCTGCAATCGATATATTATTTGCGTCCCCTGTGTATGTTAAATCACCGCGGAATGCTTTCATAAACCATTTTCGGTGAGAGAAAACATGTGTTATTTCTTTCACAAGTACTGGTTGCAAAGATAGATCAAATCCAAGGGCCTGAACTAATTTCTCAAGGCCTCGTTCTCCGTCCTCAAAGGCAGATACCATTTCCAGAGATGGGAATTCCCACATGGATCGTAAAAGTCCACGATTCAGCCGTTTATGCAATAAATAATAGCCTTTATACTGCAAGATCCCCACGAATAAAGGCACCTCTACTACCTTTGTTTTCTTGATGCGCACAGGCAGTTTATCTGTATCCTCATGTTGATAGGCAGCGCACATATTTACAATAGGACATTCCCCACAACGTGGAGTTTTTGGAATGCACACAGCAGAGCCAAAGTCCATCAAGGCTTGGTTAAAATCACCAGGTCGATCGTGAGGCAAAGTCTCCTCTACGATAGCCGTAATAGCCTTTTTACCTTTAGTACCCAAGATATCGTCAAAGATGCGATATAAACGAGCATAGATGCGCAACACATTGCCATCTACAGCCACCTCTGGTTCGTTGTACGCCATGGATAGCACAGCCCCTGCCGTATAAGAGCCTACGCCCTTTAAGGATTCCATGGTCTTACGGTCATAAGGCACGATACCACCATAGTTTTCAACGACATCCTTTACACCGAGCCGTAAATTACGAGCACGGCTATAATAGCCAAGCCCTTGCCATGCGTGAACTACCTCATCTTCGGAGGCCTTTGCCAAATCCTCCAAGGTTGGAAATAGACGCATCCAGTTATCATAATAGGGTTTCATCGCCTCAATGCGCGTCTGCTGGCTCATCACCTCGGAAACCCAAATCTTATAAGGGTCCCCACAACCGCGCCACGGCAACTCCCGTTTATGTACATCATACCACGCCAATAGCTGTGGCACCCACTTTGGGTTCTTTTTATCAGTCATATTACCTCAAAATAGTATAAATTATGGAGCATATTACCACTCTCATGGTCATATAGCCCCTTTTTACATTTTAAAA
Organism: Veillonella parvula; assembly: GCF_040094895.1. GTDB lineage: Bacteria > Bacillota > Negativicutes > Veillonellales > Veillonellaceae > Veillonella > Veillonella parvula_L. The sequence goes on from NZ_JBBNGV010000003.1 coordinate 177,161, forward strand.
TCCACCAAACCATCATCTTGATGTTAGTAAATTTATGTTAATAATTAAATAGGTATACACTAAAATTCGTCGGCATAGTATAAAGAATACCTATATTCGACAATATAACGCAAATAATCTATACGTATCAGCCATTAATATACAAATCAATGCGCGCCAAGTGTTCGCTTTCAAGAACGGTATCAACAGTGGTCAAATCCATCTTATCCACCATATTATTATCTCGTCCAAACACAATAGGTCCTTTTAATTTCTTACCTTCTAACAACATCGGCAACCATCTGCAGTCACCATCCCACATATGTTCATAAGGAATTTGATTCGGCTCTAACCAATGAGGCTCCATTTCATCTGTTTCCTCTACAGTACCTGTGAAAGTACGCAAGAAATACACATAGCTTACGTGCGTTAAGCTCTCATCAAAAGGAAATTGAAAATCAAAAGCCGCTACACATTCTAAGTCTTCGACACGTCCTTGAAGGCCAGATTCCTCATAGAGTTCACGAATGGCACACTCTCGGAAGCTTTCACCATCATCAAGTTTACCACCGAAACCATTATATTTATTAGCCCCAAAACCACGCTTCTTACGCCCTAACAATATACGATTTTGTTCATCAATGGGAAATACGAGCGTCGTTGGTTTCATAGGGCCTCCTTAGTCACAAAAATAACACACTATTATTATACCATTATTTCATGTACGAATGCGCTAGTTGTGGTATGATTAAGAGTATAGAGTTTCTTACAAGGAAGGAGGCACATGATGAACAAACCACTTAGATTTAATATCGAATTAGGGCGCACAAAGCCCGTCAATATTCGCAATGAACAAGTGCGTTGTCCCTTCTGTGATCGTTCCAAATTAACGGATATTCTCGATACATCAGGTCATATTATATGGCTCATGAACAAGTATCCTGTATTAGAAAAAACTTGGCCTACCGTCATTATCGAAACGGAAACCGACGAAGGCGAATTTTCCACCTTACCTGCAAATGAAGCTGCCCACATTCTCCAATTTGGTCTCGATAAGTGGCGCGAAACTCGTCAGCGTAAAGAGTTCAAATCTGTACTCTTTTTCAAAAATTATGGCTATATGTCCGGCGGCTCTATTCGCCATCCACACAGCCAAATCATAGGTCTTGAAAATTATGATTACCACAAAGATATTACGGTTCAAAACATGGAGGGCTGGCTCTTGCACGAGGATCAAGATGTACGTATCACCTTGTCTACCCATCCAATTATCGGGTTCTTTGAGTACAATATTCGCTTCAAACCAGATTCACCGGTTCGTGCTGTAGCCCTTCGACTACAACAAATTTTGCGCTATGTATTGCATAGTGTAGCAAACTTTAGCCAGTCCTATAATTACTTCGTATATAATCTTGAGGACGGCTATGATTACATCAAGGTAGTGGCGCGTTATGTAACGACGCCCCTCTATGTAGGCTACAAAATTCCTCAAACTTGTGATGAGGAACGAGCTGCTAAAATCAAGCACGATATTACGCCTTATTTTCAAGCTACTAAATAGTTCTGACCATATACCGTACATAATTATATATATGGTTTTAACCATACATAATTGAAAGGATTTTTATGAAAGTATTTGCCATCGGCGACCTCCATCTATCTGGCAATCCTCCAACAAAGCCGATGGATATTTTTGGCCCTCACTGGAATGATCACTGGGCCCGCATCAAAGAGCATTGGAATACCAATGTAACCAACGAAGACATCGTCTTTCTTGTAGGTGACATGAGCTGGGCGCTCCGTCTCGATGAAGCTGCCTGCGATTTACAAGAAATTGCATCTTTACCTGGTAAAAAATATATGATTCGTGGCAACCATGATTATTGGTGGGCATCAGCAAACAAGATGCATAATCTCATGGGTGACGCTATTACCTTTATACAAGGTCACGGCACCGCAGAAGTCATCCAAACCGAAGAAGGTCCGCGCCTTATTGCATTTGGTGGAACACGTGCCTACCTCTGTCCTGGAGACTCCCACTTCTCCCCAGAAACGGACCAATCCATTTACGATAGAGAAGTGATGCGTACCGAAGCAGCACTACAGGAAATGGATAAGGCAACGGCCTATTTATCATCAACATCTGATTTAAGTATAGATATAGAAAATATTCCTGTAACAAAGTTATTGTTGCTACACTACCCTCCATTCAACGAGTCCAACGCACCTTCGGGCTTTACGGATCTCATGGAGCAATATAACGTAGATATCTGCATTTTTGGTCACTTACACGATCAAATTTCTTTTAACCGGATTCCAAAGGAATTTAGTACGACAAAACTAGAGTTGGTATCTGCAGACTATCTAGATTTTAAGCTAAAGCAAATTATTTAAGGAGAGACCATGAGTCGGATTCATAAAGAACATTTACAAGCTGGCTATATCTTTGGTGACAATGTTAACCAAGAATATATTTACTTGCCTTCTGGTGAGGTAGGCACGGAGCATCCGTTAGCAGTCCTAGAAACACCAACGAAGCGCGAAGATATTACATTGGACGAAGCAGTCCATATGATTGATACCCTAACACTAAAACGTTGTAGCCACCCTACACTAGGTAAAAAATCATTTTAATAACGCCATCAATAATGTAATTAATTGAACAAAACAATAAAATAGCGGATAGTTGACTATAATCTGCACTCCAGAAAAGGATCATAATTTCTAATTTCTGAAAGTGCAGATTGTTATTAACTCAACTATCCGCTAGATGAAAAGAGGCTGTTTATCACAGCCTCTTTTGTTTTTTCTTTAGTTTATACAAGAACTATTTTGTTGTCTTCCTTTTAGTTTAAAAGGTTAATTCATGACAAGTAATTACTTCGCATTACGCTCGATATGACTACCATAAACATCTCTGTAATCATTAGTTTGCTTATTGTCTTTATTGTTTACACGAAGTCGTTCTACCTTATGACGATCATTGTCTTTACCAGAGATTCGATCCACACGAATGCGATCCAAGTCACGAAGACGAGCCAATTCAGGATTAAATTCGTTAATCGCACGCCCCATTTTACCATCAATTGGAGCACCCAATTGTAAAGCACGGTAAATGATCGCAGCATACTCATAACGAGTCATCGTACGATCGCCTTTAAATTCGCCATCAGGATAACCTTCAACAAGACCTTTATCAGCCAAGTCTTTTACATATTCATAAGCCCAATGATTAGCCGGTACATCAGGGAAGTTCACATCTTTCTTGTCATACTGAGGTGCCATTCCCATGGATGCCTTCATTTGTTGAATCTCTACATTTTGGGCTTTTACAATGGCCTTTAAGTCCTGAACCTCTTTAGCCAAAGCTACTCTAGAAGTAGATACACCATTTTTTTGACCTAATTTCAAAGAAACGCCGGCATTGACCATGTTTTCACCGTTACCCATGGATCCAGCTACGCTGAACATAGTGTCTTCATTTGGTCTGTAGAAAGCACCTAATGCCATCGCATTTTCACCGGCATAGTTACCGTAACCAGCCGCAAAATTCCATTTATCATCAGGATCAAAATCCAATGGATGAATAGCCGCTAATGCAGCCGCACCAGCACCAACTTTTCCTATTTTGCTATTTAATAGGTTCACACCATTACTAATACCGCTAGTAGCTTGATACAATTGGCTACCGTTAACGGCATCTTTAGATGTAGCGGATACTTCACCATCGGCTACATTAGTGATTTTATTGCCACCATTATTTAGACCTTTATTGTCCAAAGAAACATTACCAAATTTAACTTTATCTACAGATACTTTGTAATCAGTACCACCAGCAGCATTTGTGCTTGTAGTTACAGTTACATTATTACCTGCAGAAATACTAGTATGTTTTTTAGCTTCTTTTAATGCTTCTGTGGCTAAAGTCTTATTATATTCAATACGACGTTCATGACTTTCGATACGCTCACTATGATTTTCAATTCGAGCATCATGATTATCAACACGATTATCTAAATAATCTAAACGCTTATCTTGATTGTCAATACGTTTTTCTTGATTATTCATACGTTCAGTTTGATTTTTTAATTGAATGTCATGATTTTGAATTTGATCTTCATGACGAAGTAAATCAGCATCTTGACGAAGATTTTCTTTAGTTAAACGAGTAATTTGATTATCATGATTTACAATTAATTTATTATGTTTTTCTAATTCTTGACTATGTCCATTTAAAATATCTTCATGTTTTTGTAAGACATCTGTATGATCTTTTAATTTTCGTTCATTGTCGGCAATTTTTTCTTTATTTTTATCGATTTCATTAATATTATTTTGAATTAATGTATTGTGATTATTAAGAATTCCGCCCACTGTATTTGCTACTGCATATAATTGACTACCATTTATAGCATCCGTGCTATCAGAAGATACTTTCCCAGATGCTACATTAATCACCTGACGTTCTTTACCAGATGCACCAACACTCGTAACGCCGTTACGAGCTGACCCTACCCCGGCAAAGCCGGAATAGTTAATACCATTTATATTAGCTTGTGTTTCTGTTGTGGCAGCTCTATCGGTAGATGCATTGCCTAAGAGAACACTATTTCCTTGTGTCGACGTCACATTACTACCCAGTACATATGTATTTGCTTGTGCTACGTTATTACTAACCCCAAAAGCACCAGAATCAATGCCAGAAACAGAATTACTGCTACCAATTCCAACTCCACCACGTGCAGTAATCGTATTACCTGAACCTAGTGCAACAGCATTTGCAGCACCAGCATTAGCATTATTACCTACAGCAGTTGCACTCTCTTCAGCTTTTGCATTATATCCAACGGCTACTGAACGATTTCCCTTTGCTCTAGCATCATTACCATATGCTGAAGAGAAATTACCAGATGCCTCAGCATTAAATCCAGTAGCGGTACTTGAAATACCACTAGCCTTTGTACTATTGCCAACCGCTGTAGAAGCTTCAGCAGATGCTTTAGCGGATGAACCAAAGGCATTTGAATTACGGCCTGAAGAAACTGATCCATGACCTATTGCAGTAGCATTTTCACCTTCTGCTCGTGCACTCCGACCAATAGCATTAGTATTATTAGCAGTTGCCTGTGCACTTCGTCCGATAGCTAGTGAAGTCTCACCAGATGCGGTAGAAGACTGTCCTACAGCAGTTGAATATGAACCGGATACCGTATTTCTGAAACCTACTGCTAAACTATGGTCACTGGTAACCGTATTTTCATCACCAAAGTGACGTGAATACTCTGTCGGATTTCCTTGTGCTTCTACATGTAATACAGTTCCCGTACCTAACGCAAGTAGTATTGCCAATGATAATGCAACTTGTTTGCTTTTCATCGTTTACTATTCCTCCCTACATCTAAAATTATAAATACAACGGATAATATATTATCATTTATAATATATATTCAACAAAACTCAGCATAAAATATGTCCATTATTAAATAATGTATTATCATTATCCTTAACTATTATTGTACTTTAAATATTAAATGAAGTAAACGTTTTTTTAACAAAATAGATAAAATTATCAATTTTATCGATAAATAAAAATTCTATCAAATTCATCATACTATAATTTAATAGCATAATAACAATATAAGGAGATAAGATTTATCTTATCTCCTTATATTGGCTATATTAACTATATTCATTATACTAGCTATACTAATTATTCTAGTTATATTATTTGCTTTAGCTATATTACTTAAAATAGCTATATTGGTTATTCTAGCTAATCTTGTTATACTAGCCTATTAGCCCAAGAATCCTCCATGACCCATAGCTATACAATCTTCTTTGGTGATTTCATCATCTGCGATGAGGCGTGGCACAATTTCATCAAAAGCAGTCGGTTTGCTGAACAATACACCACCTGGTACACCAAGAATTGGTGTGCCATCTGCACAGTAAGCAATGCAAACCATGGACCCTGGTAACACAGGTAATCCATAGGTAACTACTCGATTTGCATAGCGTTTAATCGCTCCTGGAGTGAGATCATCTGGGTCAACGCTCATACCGCCAGTGCAGAAAATGATATCTGCGCCTGCTGCTTTCACCTTGTCGATAGCCGCCACGATATCGTCTGTATTATCCGTTACAATTTCGTGAGCTACCTTTATAACACCAAATTCAGCACAACGTTCTTCAATGATTGGTGTGAAAGCATCTTTAATACGACCTTCAAATACTTCAGAACCAGTCGTAACGATACCCATTGTTTTGCGCACGAACGGCTTTACATGTAACAAAGGCTTACCATCAGCAATTTTCTTTGCATCTTCTACTTGTTGTTCTTCTAACAACAATGGAATACAACGCATGCCTGCTAGTTTATCGCCTGCTTTCACAGGTGTATTATTAAATTTTGTTACAATGGTCAACTCACCAATGCTATTGATAGCATGTAATCGGTCTACATCAACCTTAAAAAGGCCATCTACATCCGCAATGGCTTCAATTTTACCTTGTGCCATAGGGCCATCGTGCATGTTTTCACCGCCTGCCATATGGTATAAAGCACGAGCTACATCCTCTTCATGCAAGAACCCCTCATCTTCCGGCTCCATTACAAATACATGTTCCTTGCCAAGATCCAAGAGTTTAGGAATATCCTCTTCTGTAATTACATGGCCACGGCGGAAGGGCGTGTCTTTCACCTCACCTATGACGATTCTTACGAGATCGTGTAATAATGTTTGCCCTACGGCATCTTGTGTTCTAATAGATTTCATAATATCTCCCAAGTCATTAATAACAAAATACGCTATTATATAACATCAAAATGTATTTAATACTATTATTCAATATTAATATGTTTACATAGTACAGAGTAGACGCACTATTAGCATACCAACCCAACAGAGAATTAGGCCCCCTATTACTTGTACCACACCGTACCATAACGCTTGTACATAGGATTCAGCCATCATAAGCTGTAGCATTTCAAAGGCAAAGGTTGAGAAGGTGGTAAATGCACCTAACCCACCTACAACGAGGAAGAATCTCGCCCATTGAGGTAGATCTGGCTTTTGCATATAAAGGCCTAAGACTAAACCGATAATGAGGCAACCAACGAGGTTTACTACTACCGTACCATACGGAAACGAGCTGACCTTTGTCATCACCCATTCACCGAGAGCCATACGGCATAAGGCCCCAGTGGCGCCACCGAGGGCAACGGCTATGTATTTTTCCATATTGCCTCCTCTACTCAAGATAACATACTAAATGGTATGATCACATTACTATAGCATACATGTAATACTACTTTCACAATTCGTGTAATTATCTGTAATAGCCGATAATTATCTAGTTTTCTATATTAGTCAGATACTAACAATCTCAGTATACTATATTTAGAGAGTAGGGAAAAGGAAGGAGTCCCTATGCACCCCTCGTCTACACCACTCACCAAACTGCGGATCAACACATACGAAGACCCGTTTTTACAACATCAATATGTTTGTTTAGGTCATAAAATTGCCATTATTCGCGTATCCCTAAATATGTCTCAGCAAGAGTTAGCTCGTCATATTGGTATCAGTCGTAGTTATTTAAGTAAATTAGAATGTGGTACAGGCATCTCTGGCATGTCTTTGGAAATTCTTTTTAAAATCGCCCAAGCCTTTCAAATCAACGTAGGTCAACTCGTAAGACTGCGTGTTGTAGATTATAAAAACTGTAATGCGCACCTAACATCACACTATAAACGACTAGAGCTTCTGAACCACACCAAAAGAACGTCTCGAAACAAAACAAGAACAAACTAATCCGATAGACTAAAAGAACAGTTAATTAAATACAACAAATGATAACTAATTTATATCAAGATGCTCTAAATACTCTAAATGAAAATTGAATTTACTATTCAAAATAACAATCAAAAAAGCTCCGTCAATGGCGGAGCTTTTCATATGTCATTATGCCTATTACATCAGCATCAGCATCAGCATCAGCATCAGCATCAGCATCAGCATCAGCATCAGCATCAGCAGACATTATACTTCATTAAGTTTTTTATGTTGTACTTCTGCATTTGCTTTTTTAAAGATAAATGCATTGTTGATATGCTGACGCATAGCTGTTTCTGCAGCTACTTCGTCGTGACGTTCAATAGCGTCTACGATTTGATCATGTTCATCATCACAGTCATGTGTACGTACAGCATTGAAAGAACTGATGTACATGTCGCGATTTACGCGTTCACGGAAACCTGCTAAATAATCTACAATGCGTTCATTGCCAGAGTAATGAGCAATCATTGTATGGAATCGGCTGTTTACATCAACACGTTCTGTGGCATCTTCAATTTCATGCATTTCTTTACAAAGGGTTCTTAGCTCTTGTACTTGCTCAGGTGTAGCATGACGAGCACATAATCTAGCACCAAGTCCTTCCATTACTTCACGAACTTGGTAAAGTGCTACGATTTCTTCTGGCGTGTCAGCTTTTACAGTAACACCTTTCCAAGGAACGATAACTACGAGATTATCTTTAGCCAATTTGCGGAATGCCTCACGCACAGGTGTAGCACTCACTTGTAATTGTTCTGCAATCTTTACTTCGTTAAGCTTCTCTTGAGGCATCAATTCGCCTGTTAAGATAGCTGTTTTTAATGTTAAATATACTTGTTCACTGAGAGGTAATCTTTCGATAGAATCCACTGCGGACAATTTGTATTTATCTTTTGAACTTTGTCTTCCCATTACTAGCCCCTAAACCTTACTAACCATTCATGCTTTCAGACTTTCAAAGAACGGTTAAAATGAGTATAATATAGTATACAACATATCTTAGACAGTATGTTGTGCGAAATTAAGTGCATACATTACAATTATAGAACTCATCATTAAGACTGTCAATTTAACTATAGATAATAGCTATATCTCATTTTTGAAAGTAAGGAAGTATACTATGAGCCGTTGTTTGATTATCATCAACCCTGTCTCAGGAGGCGGTGCAGCGCGCCGTTACGCCCTCGATTTACAATGGAAATTGAGTACCTTGTTCGAAACGATTGAGGTCAAATTCACCAGAGGTGAAGGCGATGCTACACGTTTCGCTAAGAACGCTTGTGAGCGCGGGTTTGATGCCGTATTCTGCATGGGTGGTGACGGCACTGTTAACGAAACCGTTAATGGTATTGCCCAAGGTGGATTCTCCTGTACCTTTGGGTTTATCCCCGTTGGTACAGTAAATGATATGTCTCGTGCGCTCGGTATTCCCCAAAATCCAACACAAGCTATCAGGCGTATCGATATCAATGAAACTCGAACCATTGATATCGGCCGTTGTAATGATCGGTATTTCTGCAATAACATTGCAGCTGGCGTTATTCCTAAAGTTGTAGATGAGGTTACACCAAAGGAAAAAAGCATACTCGGCCCTCTCGCGTATTTCTTGAGAGCAGGCCAAGCATTGTTCACTACAAAGGACTACACGTACCGCATCAAAACAGAGGACGACGATTTCATTTGCAAATCTCCTCTCGTTTTAGCCCTACTTACCAATGTAGTCTCTAGCTTTGAGCGTTTTATGCCACAAGCCTCAGTAGATGATGGTTATATGCGTATCATTATCTTCAAGGAATATTTTATCCTCGATATTCTCAGCGTATTACCACTCATTATCAGTGGTGCCATCTATAATTCTCGTTATACAACGACATTAACGGTGAAAAAAGCTCATATCGAACTTCTATCTGACGTCGATGATTTATCGACCAATATGGATGGTGATGCGGGTCCGGATATGCCTGTGGATATTGAAGTATTGCCACGCGTACTCAAAGTATTTGCACCTGCAAAACACAAAAAGAAAAAAGCCTTAAATCTGCCTAAACTACCACATATATAACAAGTAATTGGTAACACAAAAGCTCTCTATCAAAAGATAGAGAGCTTTTGTGTTTATTAGTTTATAAGAATCTATGTACATTAGTCCACGATGATTGCATCATGCAAGCGGAAGCTATAAATATAGCATGCTTTCACGGGCATCCCCGTCAATCGCTGCAAGGCCTCTTTATAGAGGTCCATTTGGATTTTATATCGTTTAATGAGTTCTTCTCCGGATGTAACGCGATCCGTTTTGTAATCTACGAGAACCCATTCGCCATCCTCCTCAAAGGCCGTATCAATAATACCTTGAAGGAACAGATTTTCCCCGTCCTCTAAGGTGTCGTATACGCGTTTTCCTTCAAAGAGCATGCTAAACGGCAACTCTCGCTCGATACGTTTTGCATTGATAAGGCGCTTACCAAGATCAGAGCTAAAAAATTTATACAAACTCGTATCGCTTAATAAATTCCGTTCTTCCTCTGTAAAAGTCCCATTCGCCACCAGTGCATCGAGTTCTTTCGTCAAAGAAGCTTGCGTATACGTCACAAGAGGTAGCCATTGCATAGCCTCATGCATCAAAGTCCCCCATTGAGCACCGGTTAATACATCATCTTCAGACTGTAATGCTTGTGGCTTTCGACCGAATACGGAGTTTGCTAGGTCATCTGCTGAAACTTCTACCGTTGCGATTGGTTCATTCAAAGTATCAATAGTTCCTGCTTCAAGTTCTCGTTCTTGGAATCGTCGTTTTAATTCACTGACAGAAATTTTTGCGGTTCGGCGAGTAGCATCATTGTACGGATAGCTATAGTTGAAGCGGTCCACGATTTCCTGCGGTAATTCTACGGAATTAACAGCTTTTAACTCACGCACCTTGTTGATGGTTGTCTCGTCGATATCCGCTTTGTAATCGAGATCACCATAAAGAGAGCCATCATGGATTTCAACCTTTAAACGGCACTGTTTATCCGGTAAATCAAAATAAGTTGGCCCTTCGTACTCAATGGCTACGCGCAATGGATTGCCACCATCTAAATGACGAGCAAAGCCCATAATCATCCAGTCTAGATAGGTATTAGCTTGTGTAATAATATCTGTCGGTAACTGTTGAGTTTCTACGGAAGCCGCATTTTTAATGAGCTCACCTATGGTGCTTAACACACCTTTAGAATTTTTAAAGCCTTTAATAAAGCCTGTCATGAACAGCTTATCTCGTGCCCGTGTCAAAGCAACATAGAGAATGCGCTGCTCCTCCGCCTTGAGGGCCGCTTCTTTTACGTCTTTCACATAAAACCAAGGCATGGTCGGGAAGGATACTCGAATATCTGGGAAATACCCTTTCAAACCAAGACCTGCATTTTTATCGATAAGAAGTTCTGAACGCAAGTCCATCATGTTGAATCGCTTTTGTACACCAGATAGGAATACTACAGGGAATTCAAGGCCCTTGCTCTTATGGATGGTCATGAGGCGCACCACATTATCCGCCTCGCTCACCACATTGGCAAGAGGCATATCTTGGTTGCTGTCGCGCAAGCTTTCCACAAAGCGCAAGAACCTAAAGAGCCCACGGAAGCCAGAGGCTTCATAGCCCTTGGCTCTATCGTATAAGGCGAGCACATTGGCACGGCGAACGAGGCCATTCGGCATAGCTCCCACATAATTTACATAGTCTTGAGATTCGTAAATATCCCACAACAAGTCGGTCACACCGTGACGACGCGATAAGGTGCGCCACCTTTCCATATGTCCAATAAAGGCCAATAAACGCTCATCTTGAACCTCTTCTGCATAGGCTGGCATAAGAGACCATAAGGAGCCCTCACCAGACAGACGCAATGCACCTAGTTCGTTGGCATCAAGGCCTACCAGGCCAGAATGCAATACGGCAGCCATCGGCAAATCTTGTTCAGGATTATCTATGATGGATAACAACGCCAATAAGAGTTGAATCTCTTGGGCTTCAAAGTAACCGTCTCGCTCGTTTACCACCGCAGGAATCCCCGCTTGCCGCATGGCTTCTACGGCACGGGTGCCCCAGCCCGCTAAGGATCTGCGCAAAATAGCAAAGTCTCGCCACTCGATTTGACGGAATGTGCCATCTGGATTTTGCACCTGCTTCTTAGCCGCATGGATTTCTTTGATTTTTTGAATGATAAAATCTAGCTCACGCTCGTTATTTTCAGGGTCATCCCCTTCATCTTCGTCACTTTCACTAGCACCAAGGGTATCCTTACTCACATCTAAAAGCTGTAATTCCACGTCACCACCGACCCAATCCTCTGGCGCATCCTCTACGATGCGGCCAGGAATGAGCGATTCAGCCTCTGTGTAATTGAGCTCTGCCGCTTCTTCCGTCATGATTTGATAGAACAAGAAATTCGTTGCAGCCAAGATATTTTCGTGAGTTCGGAAATTCTTCGCTAGGTCGATACGACGTTCTACCGCATCATTGCCGCCGTACGTATTATATTTCTCCATGAACAGAGAACTGTCGGCCATACGGAAGCTATAAATAGCCTGCTTCACATCCCCCACGTAGAACCTATTATCAATGCGAGAAATCAAGTTAATAATCGTCTCTTGCACGCCGTTCGTATCTTGGTATTCATCGACCATGATTTCTTTGAACGTATCTTGCAGTTCCTTCGCCACTTCAGATGGCTGAGGATCATCCTCTGTGCCAGGCTCAACGAGAAGGGCCAAGCATAAATGCTCAAGGTCGCTGAAATCCATGATGCCTTGCTCTTGTTTCATATCCCGATACGCTTGATGGAACGCAATTGTGAGCTCTACTAACCCTTCTATGATTGGATATTGAGCCTTGAACTGGTCTTGCAAGGTAGCTTCCGGAACGGTAAATATAGCGGCTTGCATAGCTTTAAGGTCATCTTTATTTTGACCACCCAAAGATTTAAACTCTGCCACCAATATAGGGTCATAGGCTTGCGCCTCTTTTGAGCCCATACGGAACTGATCCTTAATAAAGGTATCCATATGTTTACAAACTTCCCCCATGTCGTCCCAAGTTTGAGCCGCTGAAAGCATCCCCAGTGCAGCCCGTTGATTATCGTATATATTTTGCCATTTATGAGGCCCTGTCGGATCGAGCAAGATTTGTTCCATCCGCTCTAAGCGCTCTCGAATGCGATCGATGACAGCCATGTGATTAGACCACATATATTGACCCCACAATGTATCACTAGGGTTTATAGTCATCGCCTCTTTATAAGGCTCTAAGGCTTTTCTTAGCCATCCATCGGGATTAGCGAGGGACATGGCGTAGTTATACAGTGACATAATCTTCGCCGTTAAGCCTGCATCGGATTTATCATCGCTGAAGAAATCCGCTAGCTCATAGATATTATAAAGGCCCTCTTCATAGGATTTAGTTAATAAATCGGCTAATACCTCTTGTTGTAGCAATGCCATTTCTGCTTCATTGCCGATGCGCGCTGTCGGATTAATGTCGAGCTTATAGAAATAGGACCGGATTACCCATTGGCAAAAGGAGTGCAATGTAGAAATATGAGCCGAGGGCAACAGATTGAGCTGTCGTTCAAGGCGCGCTTGTAGTGCAGCATCATCTGTAGATTCCATGGCTTTAGCCAAGGCAAGGCCAATACGAGCGCTCATCTCTTGAGCTGCAGCCTTTGTGAAAGTTACAACCATGAGTTCTTGAACAGATAAGGGATTATCCATGTCCTTAAGACGCGTAATAATGCGTTCTACAAGAACCGCAGTCTTACCTGAACCGGCAGCGGCCGCAACAAGTAAGGTCTGATTATCTAAGGAGGAATCCTTAGGCGCTATAATAGCAGACTCCTGCTCTGGCGTCCATTTAACACCCATGGTCTTCACCTCCTTCGCTACTATTATTTCTGTCGTTACTGTTATTACCTTCGTTGCTATTATTTCTGTCGTTTAAGACCTCTTTCATCCGTTCTAATGCGTCATTCTCGGACAATCTAGACAAATAATTATATCGATTACGGCTAGAGTCAAAGCGACATACCGTTCTGTAATCGCAGAATGTGCAAGGTCTAAGGCCATTCAATTGATATGGCTTAATCGGGAACTGCCCTTTCCCAATGTGACGACCCGTCTCAGCCATCACGTGATTTGTATAGCGGCACATTACATCAAATTCACCTGTAGACTTAACCTTTCGCAAATCTCTGCTAGAAATGGTTTGATCTTTTTTCGTAGCAATCGGCACATAAGGCCCACGCTTAGATCCATAGGACAAGAACTTATTGTCAATATGCGTCAACAACTCTATATCATCGGAGAAGTACCCACTGTTTTGCCAAGCATCGCTTTCATTAGCCAACGAAACGGCCTCTTCATAAGATATAGGCGCATCAGCAGGGATTTTAGGGTTCTTCACGTAGGAGTAAACCACCGCCGCAGGGGACATAGATCCGCCATGTGTTTTACCATAAGCGGACTCCAAAGCCAACAGATAGGTCATGAGTTGCAGTTTAAGTCCATAATACACATCTTGGGCCGTCACATGAGCACCACCCGACTTGTAATCGATAACCATGCCATAGGTTTGATCATCCCGTGTATATTCGTCGATGCGGTCAATTTGACCGATGAGTCGCAAGTAACGGTCTTCACCAAGAGGGACCCGAATAGGATCCCAGCCACCTTGACGACCAAAGTCTTGCTCTAAATACTTCGTATCAAAATCGCTGCGCTTAGACCACTCTACGAGACGATCTACCGTCACATGTAATGTTCTCTGTACACGCTGCTCGATGGCCTTTTGGTAGGCATCACTCGTTTCTTCACCTAGCTGATTTTCTTGCAAGATTTCATCTGCCACAGTACGGCATAGATTTTCTTGTTCCTCTTCGTCAAGGTCACGCCATTGTTTGTTATTTTCTAATAGATAATTACCTAAGCGCTCTAAATTAGCATGTAAGAACGTACCGATTTCAGGAGCTCCAAAGGAACGCACTGGACGCGGTTCTAGCTTCAAACCATATTGAGCATAGAACTTAAACGGACATTGTTGGTATCGTTCAAGGCGCGTCACAGAACCAGACATGTAGCCTTTAGACAAGAATAGACCATTCACTAAATCCTGCGTAATGACAGGCACATCGTTGTTATCTCGAATACCACGTGACACCTCCGCTAAACGAGGACGATATGTTTCACTTTCACGAGCCCAGTTATAGAGTCCCCACCAAAGAGGATTGACCTCATAACCACTAAAGAGCGCCCCCCAACGCTCCGATAACAATGACAGACTTTGGAGCGGGCGCCACACGTAATCTGCCTCTGTATCAGGTGCAATGGAGAGCGGAATATCTACTACCTGATCTATGTACCCAAGAGATTCTAATCGTTTCACAACGAGGGATGGCTCAAGACCTGTTCCATCCTCACCAGAGCCCGCATAGGACAAGGTCAACGAATCAGACGCCCGTGTCATGGCGAGATATAATAGGAAATTCTCGTTGAAAGCCTTCGGCAAGGCCCCTTCTGCTAAGGTAATGCCTGCATCGGCCAATTCTTGACGCTCCTTATCCTTGATGAGACCTTCATCTCCCATACTTTGAGGGAATACGCCTTGGTTGAGGCCCATTACGAACAGCTTAGGCCACCACTGGCTGTAACCACGTTCGATAGTGGTGATCACCACATGATCTAAAGACGGCGGAATCATAGAGTAGTTTACATCGCTAAGGCCTTCTTCGAGGAGGAGCATCATCTCATCCAGAGTCAATATTTCATCCTTCATGACCATAGAAATTTCGTCTATAAAGGAAAGAACCGCATTATACATCTGTTCATGACTAGCTTTGGATTCTTGATCACCTATAGTTTCTGCGTCCTTCGCCCATTCATAGAGCCGCTCTGGCACTTGTAAGATTTCTAATAAACCATAAAGTTGTGTACCCCACTCAGCCCCTGTATGACCCTCCGCATTAGCAGCAAAGTCAAACCATGGAGATAATATATCCATAATGGTTTGTCTTGCTTTGTTAACACGTGCTCTGCGTGGTGCATCTACGTGGCTCTCTTCATCTTGCCCCTCATGAAAGCCTCGTAAGTACGGCCAGCTTTCACGTTCCCATTTATAATGGTCGATACCAAACTCGAGAACGTAGTTCTCTAACTCATCTACAGCCTCACGAGTAAGCGGCATCAAGTCCGTCTTGAGCAATAGAAACATGCTGTCCCGACTATAGTTATGACGCACGATATCAAAGAGAGCCGTCAATAGCTCACCTAATGGATGGTTTTTCATAGGCCGCTGACGGTCGATAAAGTGCGGGATGCCGTAGCGAGCAAAAATCTTTTCTAAAGTGTCACCATAGGTTTCAGACTCGCGGAGCATGATACATACATCTCGGTAACGAGCCTCTTCAGATGATTCTATATAGGCTAAAATACGACGAGCCACCGCATCGGCTTCGCGTTCCCTGTTATAGCCTCGAATAAGCGGAATCGTTGCATCTGTAGTATTTTTCTTACTAGGGCTAGCAAAGTAATTAGCCTCTAGCTCTTGAACGATTTGAGGGCCTCGTTTCCCATCAAAGCCAACCCAGTTGATACTAGAGCCATAACGAGCAACTAAGGTGTCGTAAATCTCTAAAGGGCGGCTGAAGAGATGCTCCCCTCGACGAGCTAAATTTAACGCCTTTGGGGCCATCGGTAAATCGATAGTAATAACGGCTTCCTTTGCCAAGTCAAACAAGGTATAAATCAGCTCGTAGTGTGTGGGCGTAAACCAATGAAAACCATCGATAAAGACGTGGCTATTCTCCATGAGAGGAGATTGTGGCAAAGCCTCTACGATTTCCATGATAGGATCGATGTCGCGCTCCCCATGACGACTGAGTTCCTCTTCATAAGCAGACATACAGATAGCTAGCTCGCGTAATTTCTTTTGTAATACATTATTTTTAACAGATTCTGCCCCTCGTTCTAGGTCAGCAGGGCCTGCACGAAAGGCGCGGAATTCAGAAAAGAGCTGTTGCAATACGGAGGAAAACTCAGGCCGCTTTGTAGCCTGTTCTAACAGCCCCAGTTCCTTTTGCTTTCGTTTCATTACAAGGCGCAACAACATAGACCGGCCAAAGCTTGATAAACTTGATTGACCAGCCCCTTTTGAGCCTATCGATTGATATACCTGATAACCCAAACGCCCAAAGCCTACGATACGAACTGTAGTAAAACCTTTTTCAGGCATAAATTCAGCTAGCTCTCGTTCTACCCGATAGGTGGCAGGTTCAGGAACAAGCAAAATTATTGGTTCTCCTGGACAATCTGTCATGACCTGACGGATGCGCTCATATACGGCACGTGTCTTGCCTGATCCAGCCCGTCCATAATAGACGCTAATACTCATGAGACCTCCCTAGTGAAACTTTCACCATCTCAATTGATGTAATTCACAAATGTATGTTGCTCATATCATTTAACGCATTAGATATAGCACTACACAAACTAATTGTAGCACTATACGAATTAGATATAGCATTAAACGAAGTTTTTCGATATAATAAATTACTATACTGATTATTATTATATAGTAATATGACATTCTATGGCTAATTGTACAATATTTGACTCATCTGATTATATTTATTTATAATTAAGATAATATTTTATATTTTATTTACAATTAGCATGAATTCCTATATAATACAAGTTAGTATCTGTGTTATTTGTAAAATCATGTATTTAGGAGTAAATTATTATGAACAAAAAACATTTAGCAACTGCTTTTGCAGTATTTGCAGCGACAACAATGTCTTTCTCTGCTTTTGCTGCAACTATCGATGCTAATGCACGCGCTTATGAACGTGCTTCAGCAGAGCAATATTCTTATCCGGCACCACAAGCGGCTACGCCAGCTTACCAAACTAGTTATGCCACAAGTGCACCGCGCCCTGGTTACAAACCATTGCCAGCAGTGCCTTATACAGCAGGCGATATGGCTCAACAAATGCCTGTATCTAAAGAATTAGGTGATCCAATCTTTGTGGCACCACAAACAACAGCTGTAGGTCTTCAAATCATGGATCCTATCCCTACTGAAGCCCAACCTGTATACCAAGAAACTGTAAACTCCGTAACAGCTAATGGCAACGGCAGTTCCTACGTTTCTCGCTACAAAGCTAACCAATTGAATGCGTTTGACTTATTGTTAAATGGCAAAACTTACACTTATGACTTGCCTGCATACACTAATGGCTACCAAGTAAAAACTGCTAGCTCTTACAACCGTGCTGGTAACGGTGTTGCGAATGTATTCTCTACAAACGTAATCACTGAAGCAGTTGTAAATAACAACTCTTTGCGCATCACTGTAAACATGACTCAACCAACAGCTGTAGCAGCTGCTAAATTGCGTTCCATGCAACAATCTGGTCAAGTAGCAAGTGGTGAAGTAGCTGCATTGTTCGCTTACAATGAAAGCTATGATGGTGTAAAACAAGCAGCTCATTACGATATCTTCAACAACAACGGTCGTTACATTGTTGTTAAATCCGGTGCTGTAACTGTACCAAATGGTGCGCAACACCCTTACGCAACTGCATTATTCGCAGTAACTGAAGACACTGTAGCAGCTGTAACCGTATCTGGCAACACTGCTGAAGCTTCTGATTTAGTAAAAGGCACTGCATACGCAATTGCACAATCTGCTAAGGTGTCCAATAACAAAGTATCTACTAAATCTAAAAAATAATTCGTTACGAATTTAATTTTATCTGGTGAAAGCCCCCAACTTTCGCTAGCACAAAAGACTATAAATCACTAACTCCCCCAATGAGGCAACTCATTAGGGGAGTTTTTATGTTCTTTATATTACGTTGTATTATAATCCCGTTCCAGTTCTATTATAGCCCCGTTATAATCACGTAAAGACCTCTAATGCCTTATACGCCATTAATCGATAACCACGCTCGTTGGGATGAACCTCTCCGGCAAAGACAATTTGTCCAATTTGATCTGCTTCAAACAAGGTAGTATAGAAATCTATAACTTTAATATTATGCGCCTCTGCGTAAGCTTTTAGCTGTTCATTAACCTCTCGTACAACCAGATCCAATCCGTCCATATCGCTATCAATTTGAGTTTCTAAACCGATGATTACCGTCCCTTTTGTACTAGCAAGCTCAATAGCTTTCACCAAAGTCTTGTACACATAGGTACTATCTCGACCTTGTAAAATATCGTTAGTGCCACACATCAAGAAAATATGACGTGTTGGATCGGATACAGCAGTAACCGCCCAATTTTCAATATTATAAATCATACCCTGTACGGAGCAGCCATCTTCACCGTAGTTTGTAAAATTAACACCCTCTATGGATGCATCACAGATTTCGACCCAACCGCGTCCATAGGGCACATCATAGCCACGCGTAATGCTATCGCCAAAACAGATGATTTCCATCTTCACCCCTCCCTCCTGTACTATGACTTAATCATATAATAAAAGAACACCATACACAATATACATATTAATTACAAAAAAGGATCCGTTTTGATCTGCCCTCCAATTAGACGCAATTTTTAGAAGAGCAATTCATGTACGGATCCATTTATATTATTTAAGACGAATAAAGAATAATGCACATGCACCAATAATAGGAGCTATAGCGATAGACATCAAAGACATTTGGTAGCTACCCGTCATGACAAGGACATTGCCCAAGAGAAGTGGTGCCAAGAGTGCACCAATTTGGTTAAACAAGTTTACAAAGCCCGCTGTAGTACCGCGCAAATGAGGTGCTGCAGATTGAACTACGAGAGCATTGGTCAACGCACTATGCATGAAGGCCCCAATACCAAGAATCGGACCTGTTACAAAGAGCATATTTGGATTTGACGTGCTTGCAAACAAAATTAAAGCTGGCCCAAACAAGAACATAACGAGAGCCGCTAAATGGTTCTTCTTAATTGGTAAGATATCAGATAAAATACCGATCGTTGGTTTCGCAATGAGCGCAGCCGTACCGAACACGCTCATGACTTGGCCTGCATAGATAGCCGTTACACCTAATTGTTTAACCATGTACAAATTCGCCCATTGCGTTACGCCCCAAGTCGTACCTGTGGCGAAAAAGCCAGCAATTGCCAAGCAACGAATGTTACGGTTTGAAACGATATGCTTCAAGTTTTCTACTAAAGACGTTTGGCCTACGCCAAGTTTAGCAGCCGCTTCAGAAGCCTCTGCTTCTCGTTGTGCGAGAATTTCTGCACTCGGCTTACGCACTGTAAAGTAACATAATACAAGTACTACCAACGGCAAGATGGCTGTAGCAAGGAATGCAGTTTGCCAGCCGTAATGTGTAGCCACATAGGGTGCGTAAAGGTTTACCGTAGTAATACCAAAGGAGGTACAACTCATGAAGATACCTACGGCCGCACCCCGTTGGTTCGGACCGAAGTGATCGCCGATAGCACTCAAGCAAGAAGCTTGTACAGGACCAGACATAATCCCTAATAAGAAGCGCAAGCCCCAAGCCATGTTATAGTCTGTAATGGTACTCATCAAAGCTGTTACAGCGGCCATACCAATCAAACTAAACAAGATAGTACGTCTGTAGCCGATTTTATCGGCTAAGATACCTCCTGGCAATACCGTTAACGCATAACCAAAGTAAAAGGCCGAAATGTGTTGAGACCCCATTTTAGCTGTAAAATGCAACGCCTCATTGAGGATAGGCATAACAGATGCCCAAGATAAGCGCATTACGAAACTCAACAAGAACGTGAGCCATACGCTAAGGAGAATTAAAATCTGAGTTCGCGAGAAACTAAGTCGATTCATACGAGCTCCTTTCTACAGAATAAAAACATATAAAGTAATCATACTATAAATAGAAATATTTTTTCAAATACAAAGCATGACGAGTAATACAAAAGAACCCTCTACCGATTAGATAAAGGGTTCTCTCTAGTATTATACAAGGAACGGGCTCCAATTGCCTTACCAAGTATATCAATAAATCAAAAGAAACGAGCAACAGGCAACAAATGGCCCAACCAATCTCTAAAGATTTATAGTATACAAATAGTATAGCATGGGTGCGAGATTAAAGATATATATAAAGCGCTCTAGGCATAACCTAAAGGGCTTTATACTACTTGCTTACATAAAAGTACGAGACCAATCATAGGTATATCTAGATTACAGTAAATCTATTATAGGTAATTCAAGAATATCTTTCGTTGTTAATTCTCCAATTTTCTTTTCGATAAAAGACAACTTCCTATTTTTCACTAATTTGTCATCATGGAACGCATATTCGTAGATTTTTCCATTTGTTTTATTATAGACATATCCATAATAATCATCCTGATCATTCTCATCTTCAACAAAATTCATGAAGAATATTTCATCATCTTGATTTAATCTCTCTATTACTGCACTGTATAAATTTGGCACCTCATTTACTACAAAACTTGTACATTCCAAAACACTTTCCAGTAAAATTCCAGATGTTAATTCTTTAGGCTCCATTGATTTAACTCCTATCTTTCTAAATAGGCTACTCAGGCTTGCATCCATTTATCTATATTTCTTAATATCCTGTAAGGTAATTATACTATTTCTTAAATCATCTAAAAATAACAATTGAATTTCATATTCACGTTTTAAATTTTCGTCCTCTATTTTGCCATCTTCGGAGTATGGGAAATTCGCTAAAGCATCTTTCCAGTTAATTACGTTTTCAGCACATGCAGCAAAGTAATAACTATCAGATGATTTTTGTTGTATACCTAGTAACATATTTCTAATCGAAGCTAATAATTCTATAGTTCCTTGTGTTTCTACCATATCATTTAATGGATCATCATCATCCCAATTTATATCTTCTATAGCTTTTTGAGAGATTCCAATATTTATTTGGGAGAAATCATACCAACCAGCTTTAATGATAGCATCACAGAGTTGGTAGTTCACATTTGAATGAGTTATTTTAGTCATATTTTCATTTATTTTTTTCTCAATGATCAGTGCATTACAGCACCAAGCCGCAAATTTACATTTCTTCTGTAGATCCATTTGATCTAAAAGAGATTGTACTTTTTCAATATGTAATTCTATATTCATAACTCATCCTTTCATTAATCATATACACCACCAGCACCGTCAACACTTTGTTATGGACAGATTGCTTTTTTCATTCGAAAGAAAATTTTAACATCTTTGATAACCGATCTATAAAATATAGAATTGCCAAATGTTCATCTTGGTAACAATATTCTTCGGTTCTCAATCCTCTTTCAGAATAGAATATATGCCATTTTTTATTTTCTTCAACAATACATAATGATTCATCATTTACTTCATTGATTGAGTAACTATCTTCTGGTACTCCTTTACTTTTAAGATATGAATTCAATTCATTAATTTTTAACATTTTCCTATTTTTACCTCTTCCAGTTGCCCAGATTCTATATGATTTAACAGATTTTGGTAATTCATACTGTGTACCTAATCCAATCTCTCCGAACGGGTCGTAGGCGTAGTCGATGGTGCAACCATCAGATTGCCGTTAATCTAATTGTTTAAGGCCATCTGAAAAAACAACTTTCAGACGGCCTTTATTCTGACTAATGTTTCACTATCACTAGCGATATTTTTTTCTTGGGTCCTTAAAGGTTCCTATAAACTTCAGATCATTGTAAAGTTTACCTGGATTTTCCTCATAAAATGTTGCATTAGAATAGTAATATAAAGAATTACCTTCATTTATTCCTTTCTCTTTTGCAACTTTCACAATATCTTTTATAACTTTATTGGAGTGTGCCCCAACTTCTTCTGCTAACACTTCAACTGGCACAATTTCTCCATTATCTGTCTGGAATGCCACAAAATAATCAGAATCAATAAATGAAACTCCAAAATCTGCAAAAGCTGGACAATGAGAATCTGAGTCCTCCATACCATCTGTATATTCATTAAACTCATCAGGTGTTTTAAAAGATGTCCCCATCCACACAGAAATCATATCTTTAGTTGTTTCAATCATATAATACCTCATAATTCAAAATGTTATATATTTTATTAATCCCAATAAAAGTCTAAATTATTTAATTCCTTCCACTCTTCCAAAGAATAAAGAAAAGGCAAAGAAAATTTTTCCAATATTTTACCCTTTAAATTTTCTGATACCATGAATGCTCCTGAATAATTATGATTGGAAGACAATAAAATATCCTTATCTGAATTAGTATATGCCTCCAGTGAAAAATCATCTTCATCTAATGCTAAATCTGGGTAAACAATTTCATCCTCAATTTCCCAAACAACTATTCTTACTAAATAATAGACTTCATTCGTCAATAACTCACCTTTTGTATTGACAATAATCGCTTCGCTCATACCAAAATCATAATCAAACCCATATTTTTTTATAAATTCCAAAAAACGCGCTGACATGATAAAGAAATCATTATATGGAAGAAAATCAAAAGTAACACCTCTTGCTTTCTTTAAGCAGACATAAACCTTTTCAGGCATTGGAGGAATTTCTTGCCCTTTTACGAACCAACTCCAGGGAAAGTCAAAATCAGGATGCGTTTTTTTAGGGTTGAATACCTCTGATATACCTAGGACTCCACTACTTACTCGTGGCAACCCCATTTTTTCTACTTTATCCATACTCTGCAGAGCATATCCCCATACTAATAACTTTTTCATAATACCCTCCTAAAATAAAGGATCAATCCATTCTTGAGTATTCGGAGCAAACTAGTTCTGAAGGCGGAAGGGTTTGTCAGGGCTACGGCTTGCTCCTTCGAGATTGAATGCTTCATGCGAGCTATGGCTTGTTACGCTTACTATATATACACGATGCTACGCCAGTTTATTAATCATCAGGATTTTCTTCTAAATAATTTAAAAACTCCTCAAATGATCTCGCAATAACATTTGAATTTCTTTTAAAATTAGCTTCCCTTGATATATTTTCACTCCATACGTCCCTTACATAATAAATAATTTGCCAACTATTTTTTCTAAACAGAGGTAATTACCTCCCCAATCAAAAGCAAAAGGAATTAAATTCCTAGGTAACTCATTAAGATCCCATTCATTTATTGCTCTTCCTTCTAATGTGAAATCTGGATCATCCTCAAACTGCTTAGAATATTTCATTGGAATAAAGTCGCGAATTTCAATATAGTCATAATCAATATTATCATTGACAAAACAAGAAAGATTGGGAGTACCTCCATTCCATTTGAAGTAATGTGACTTGAATGAAGATGGAATAGATACTTCTAGTTTTTTTTCAACTTCATTAAAATCGTTTTCAGATAAATTTTTATCACAATCATAAAAATTAAGCATAACAACCTCCTTTAATAATTTAACAAGCACAGTTTTTTTCTTCTACATTCTCTTTTGGATCGGTTTTCATGCCTCAATGTTATTTTTATAAATTTTGATTAGATTTCCCATCTCATCATATTCATAAGCAAAATCCATCACTTTATTAGCATTAATATATTTCTCAAATTTAATTAATTTTCCATCTTTATAAAACCCAATATAATAAGATATAGTCTCTTTGCTTTTTCGGATATTGTCCACCTTATCTAAATTGATTTCATCATACAATTTTGCAGGATGGTTATACTTAGGAAAGGTCATTCCTAAATAGTATCCAACAGTCAAATCATTATATTGAGAATTTTTTGTAAGTTGTTGTGACATTTTTAAAGCTCCTGTCAAAAGCAAAATAGTTCCAATCATTCCAATCAGTAACTTTTTCATTTTACTTGCTCCAATTTTAAACCGTATTTTACAAAGAATTCCATTTGAAGTAATGTAACTTGAATGAAGATGGAATAGATACTTCTAGTTTTTTTCAACTTCATTAAAATCGGTTTCAGATAAATTTTTATCGCAATCATAAAAATTAATCATAACAACCTCCTTTAATAATTTAACAAGCACAGTTTTTTTCTTTTTCCTTCTCTTTTCAGCCGGTTTTCTTCCTGTTAACCAACTGCATTGTTATCTTACCAGTTTTCGGATCAAAATCATCAACATGATGCCATGTGTAGCCTTTAGCATCAGCTCTAGAAATACCTGCCTTCTTAAAGGCGGCAGTAAAATTATGACCACGGCTACCTTGCTACGTCAGGACTGAAGGTTTTGTGCGTGGCTACGGCTTGCTTATCCGTAAGAAATCAAACGAAGGTCATCTGAAAGTTATATTTCAAACTACCCTATGGTTTAGTTTTGTCTTGACTCCACCAACTTACTAGGTTTGCTTTAATATTTTTCCCAGGATAAATCTAAATCGTTCTGTGGAATACATCCCATAGTCAAACATCTTACAGCACATTTGAATGCTATTTCTTTAGATAAAATATATTTAGACTCAAATAAGCCAATTTGTCCTCCCGTATTTAATTCTATTTTTAAGGCACTTCCTTCGTTAGGGTTTATTAAATTAAAAATAATGCCATTTTCTTCACCTGTTACAACATATTTCTCTCCCCCTCCCCCAATCATTAAATAGTTTTCTTCTGATAAAACTAAATTTACAAGAGTATGTTGCTTAGCATCTAATTTTTCTAAAATTTCTAAAAGTCTTTCCGAGGAATTAATATGATAAACCTCTTCCTTACAATGAGATCCATTCCAGTTATCCAAAGTAATTTCCATAATAACTTCCTTTTTTAGGTGGGAAATATCTTTTACTTCCACTAGGTGTATGTACATTAATTGACTCAAGCCCTAACCTACGACTACTGTTTGTTAAGTTTAAGCCATGAGCTATGTTTGTTAAGAGGAGTTTATTGTCCTTGACCAAGAATTTCTTCTCCAATTATTGCATCTAACTCTATCCATGCATCTTCAAGTTGATTAACAATAGAAGATTCATTTTTATTCGGATCGTCTTTTAAATTGAGATACCAAATATGTGTTAATTTCGGTATTTCATATAAAATAGACGCTAGTCTTTTTTCAATTAGATTATGATTATGAGTATAATGCTTTATTTCATTTAAAATTTTTAATAATTCTTGATAGTCCTTTACATCGAATTCAAGATCTATTCTGACCTTATCAATAAAACTATTATTTTCAAGTTTTTCTAATAATTCTTTCATGGTAAATACCTTTCAGTTATACAAAGCCCGCTTCTGCTGGAATAGTTTATTTATTTTTAAAGTTAAGCGTTCACTCCAATAGAAATAGATAATACATCTTCCTCATTGTCGAGTAGAGATATATCGATAACTTTATCTATTTTATTACTAAAGAATTTTAAACAATGAAAATTAGGTTTGTTTATTAATTCTAGCCAATTGCTAATATTTTTTATTTTGATAATAAACAAGGGGAATAATTCTATTGGTATTTTAGCCGAATCATTTATTCCTCCATAAAAGTATACATAAGCAATATCATTTTCCTCTGGTGTAAGAAATTTTAATATTTCATTTTTTATCGATAAACTAAAATTTTCTTTTGATAATTCTATATTTCTATAGGGGGTAAAAGTACGATTTACTATTTCACATGAGAGTGGATATGGAATGATTTTTTCAGAATCTGAGATTAAATTATTTAAAAAATGAATTTCTTTCATTTTTTTCATTAAATGATTCTGTTTTAAAGTAAAGATCTTATCTTCTAAAGTTGTCATGATACTATTTCCTATGTTGTACGGTTACATTATCTTTGTATTACTCCCAAGAAAATGTACGATTCCCATTATTTCTTTTTTGAATAAGATTTCTATCCATTTTGGCAGTAGCTACATGCCAGTATGGGCAAGGGTGTTTTGCAATCGGAAGGGTTTGTGAGCAGTTCTGGATATGTTGGTTTCCTCTTCGAGGCCGTCTGAAACTTCTTCGTTTTTCAGACGGCCTTTGCCTATCCTTATACCCGAGGCATCGTAGGTGTAGGCCCAAGTTTCTTTCGTGCCGTCTTTTTTGAAAATTTCGGATTTAAACAATTTGTTGAGACTCGTTTCAATCTACAGCTTGCTAATTATTGATAATAGATTTTTTAGCTATATGTATTAGATTTTTATAATTTTCCATAAAAGGTTCTTCTAATGTGGATTCTAATAAGCATTCTAAGTCATATAGTATTTTTTGCTCAGCTTCATCATTAATTTCATTATTTTCAACGAACTTAACAAGCCAGTCAAAAAAAACTAAGACTTCATAGTTGTTTAATTTAATAATATAATCGTTAGACTTTTTTGTAATTTCCATAATATTATAATGCTCCTCGAGAAACTACATTTTGTAACTGACTAGAATTTAATTTCCAACCACTTATAAAATCGTCAGATTTTTTGGTTATAACATTTAACCCATTAGATTTGTTAAGGAAGTGAATTACTGCTCCGGGTTCTTCTTCGAGGCCGTCTTTTTTGAAGATTTCAGCTTTAACTAGTTGGTCGTGCAGATCGTAGAAGTAGTTCTGTACTTCGCCATCGGCCAGTTCGCGGTGGATCAGGTTACCGGTACAGTCGTATTGGTAAATGGTCTTAAAAAGGTCTTAAAGAGGTTTGTTACCTTTAAATATATTAAATCTTGATAGATTAGCTCCTTTTGATTGAATATGTTTTATAGCTAATTCAAGTTCATTAAATTCATTAAATTCTTCTATCTCATAATCTTCAGCCTGATCCAATTTATTTTTTGGTACTGTATAGTAATATGTGCTATAAGTTCCATTATTTCTCTTAATAGCAAATACTTGATAAACAATCTCTCCATCAATTTCAATAAGTTCATCATATCCTTTTGTTTGTAAATTAGTTAAATTTAACATATCTATTTTCCTATAATATCAATACGCACCTGTTTCCCATCCGGACGTCTAAGATTTATATGCGGGTACTTTCCATGTCCTGTTCCTTGTGGATCATCATGTCCTTTACACCGTCCTGTTGCTTTATCCATAGCATAATCTTTTCCTGATTAACAAACCGACCCGCATCAGGCTCGTAATACCTGAAGAAGTTGTAATGCAGCCCCGTCTCACGGTCGACATACTGGTTTTGCAGGCGGAAGGGTTGGTATGCGCTATCCGTTACCTTGGTTTCCTCTTTCAGACGACCTCTATGTTAACTGCTAATGAGATTGTTAAAGAGCAAATAGTTCAGACGACTTCAAAGAAAGTATTTAGGTCATCTGAAAGACAGAAACTGCGTGCGTGCAAACCGCCCACCCCCTACGTTGGGATTGGAAGTTTTGTGCAGGCTACGGCTTGCTTACTATCAAGAAAAGTTAATTATTCCACAGTTTCAGCAGCTTCTTTTAACCAAAATTGGATTGATTCGATAGGATTTAATTTTTTCGCACGAATAGTATTTGTATAATCGGGTGGTAATACTTCAACATTAATCATTATTTCTGAACGAGCTTGATTTAAGGAGAATATTCCCTTCATATCACACCGATGAAGTGCTTCCTCCATCGCATTAATCCGAAAATTGAATTCTTTTTCATATTCCACTTCTGTTTTTAATGAGTGAATATCAGTACGACCTAAGAAAGCTTGGTTTACTTGATGGAAATATTGTGAACCAAACTCTAAGTAAGGACTATCTATCGAAGACCATTTAAAATCTGCAATATCATAAGCATCCCAATTTTGAGCAATGCTTTGTTTTTTTAGTGCTTCATATGACCAAGCACTCACAAAAGGAGCCAGTGCCTCACCTGTGGTACTTAACACAAAGAAGTAAAAAGTTTCATTTGTCGAATTGAACAAATCTATAGCCGCCTGACTTGTTGCCTCTTCGATTGTAGCAACTAACTTTTCAAATATATCATCAGAATAATTCATCCTGCTAACTCCTTAAGTATTACATTTTTTACCAATCTGTCTTAAAGTACGTCTCAAAGCACGTCTAATTGCTTTTTTCCACGTCTCTATTCTTCATAGTTTCTACTACATTTTTTAATCTATCTCGTACCTTTTCATGAAATTTTCTATTATGCATTTCATTATGAGGGCGAGAATGACCAACAGCGATCCCATTAGCAGGATCATTAATATCAATATTGTAGTCTCTTAAAATCTGACAAGATTCTATAACTGGTTCCCAAACATCAACCCACTCCTGCGCATTCGGCGTAAACCGATAAAAGTTAAATCCACCTTCCACTCCAATCGGATCCTGATTCACAAACCGACCCGCATCAGGATCATAATAGCTGAAGAAGTTGTAATGCACCCCCGTCTCGCGGTCGGCGTACTGGTTTTGCAGGCGGAAGGGTTGGTAAGCACTGTCCGTTACTCGGGTTTCCTCTTTCAGACGGCCCCAACCAGTGTAGTTGCCAAACCAAACCAGATTACCGTCCTTATCGGTCATCTCACGCAGTTTAGGATAGTATTTTCAGACTGCATGGTGTTATTTTTGTTAGATTTGCTAAATGATAAATATTTTTAAAATTGGTTATTCAATTTTTTTAAATTTCCTCTAGTTTTTCTTTCATCAAGTTTTCTAGCCAGTCTTCAAATTTTTCAAATTCAGTATCCTCTTCCCACTCTTCAGAAGGAATATCAGGGAAAAAAACACCAAAATTTTCATTTTCTTTTGTAAGAAGGAAACCAGCTTGCTCGCCAGTTCTTGGAATGGAAATTGTAATTAAGATATTAGGGAATAAATTACAATCAGTTCCTTCAAAAACTTGTTGTGACCAATCATAAAGTTCGTTAGGAGCTAAAAAATCGAATCCAGGTAGTAACTCATCTTGAAACAAAGTACAAGATCCTACTGTTAGAAGAAATTCTCTATATATTAGGGAATTTGACTTTATATTTTTTCTCAAAATCGTTTATCTCATTTAAAGAAACATCATATCTTTTTTTAAAAATAAAATTTGATTTTCCATAATTAATTAAGTTTCCATTAGTAGATTTGATTAAATCTTGTATATCCACAAGAATTTTTTTGAAATTATCCATAACTTAATATCCTTCATTCAATTTTTATATCTATTATCTAGGAAGAATCTGGTTAATTATTCCTGTTGGGGTGGTATATGGCAAATGTGTTCGTAGGGTAGACCCAGTACCGTGTATAGTTCCAGTACAAGGGTGTTTCACAGGAGTTAGATTCCACCATGTATTTGAACCACCATTTTTAAGTGGAATTATATGATGAGGAGTAGCTCCTGCAGGCCATGTATGCCCTGTTTCACGTTCCCACTCTCGTATTAAGCTTTTTTGTCTTCGAGAAAAGTCTTTACCATCATGCGATTTTGTCGGACGCTTCTTTGTTTTGCACTAGGTAGTTTATCCTTAATCAAACATTTTTGTCTTTGGCTAACAGGAACCAGTGACCACTTATCAACATCATCCATAATGTCATCATATGGAATAATTCCTCTAGGCTTCTTATTCCGTTTTTTCTTCAAACCCAATGGATCAAACCAAGCATTTGTATTAGAAACAAAACTATACAAATTGCTCCCACCTAATAGTAAGATAGGATCTTGATTCATAAACCGCCCCGCCTCAGGCTAGTAATAACGCATCAGGTTATAGTGCAGTCCTGTCTCACGGTCAGCGTACTGGTTTTGCAGGCGGAATGGCTGGTATGCGCTATCCGTTACCTTTGTTTCCTCTTTCAGACGACCCCAAGCGGTGTATTCGCCGTACCATAACAGATTACCGTGGATGTCGGTCATCTCGCGCGGGCTGCCGACTTGGTCGTTGTGGAAATAGGCGAGGTATTGCCCTTCGTCTTTGCTTTGTCCGTTGCGGCCGGAGACTTTGCGGCTTTGTTTTTCGATCAGTTGTCCGGTGGCATCGTAGCCGTAGGCGGTGATTTTGCCATCCTAGCCGGTTTCTTGGATTAGGTTGTCGGTTCGGTCGTAATCTACATCGGAATTGTAGGTTTCATTGGCTACAGCTTGCCCATTTATAGAGACTGTATTACTTCTGTATATCTATCTGATTTTTTATCCCAAAAAATGTACAAATAAGTAGTATCATGCTTCAACTTCGATATATCTAACTGCCCTAGAAACATTGCGGGAGTATTATCAACGATAGGCCAATCAGGCTCCTGTAACCATTTGGGATGTTTATCCATGCAAATGAAATGTTCCTTAATAATCTTTTTAAAAGTGGTCACCGTCTTAGGTTTGTACTTATCATACAAGGAATTTAAATAACCCATATCAGCTGGTATCCAGTTAGGAATAGCCTCCAAAATCAAATCAAAATCTTTTTCTGTCGTTGAATTTGAAGAGTACGGAATATGCTTGTAATCTAAAATTTCCCTGAAAATATCCAACAAATTTAACTTTGCATCAAGAGATGTCAAATCCTGACTAATTAAATATTCATAAGTGGAATTACTATTCATATAAGGTTTAGCTTTAGTATTTTCCAACAGGGAAATTAATTCCTGATTGGAATACAACGCCACTTCCAATTCTTCAATTGATAATTTTTCTTCCACAAAATTCTTTAAAATTTCTATTGCTTTCATAGCTAATCTCCTAGATTCCTATAAGGGTCAAGCGCTGCATGTTGTTCTCTAGTTACTTCTCTCAAATTAAAAGGACTATGCCTATCTGCATGACCTAAGCGTTGCGGTACATGATGATGCAACTCCATGGGATTTCCATTTGCATCTAAAGGAGCACTTCCGTAGTCGTAGCGCACCAGTTTCTTGCCGTTGGAGGTGACGGAGGCGAGGCTGTACACCGCCATCGGAGGAGGCGATTTGGCAGAGATCGTCTGAAAAACAGAAACTGCGTGCGTACCGCACACACCCTACGTCAGGACTGAAAGTTTTGTGCGGGCTACAGCTTGCTCGCTCCCTATCTGTAGGTTTTGGGAACTATATAGGCTACGGCTTGTTGCTAATGAAAGAAGTATTATTGATGAATTAAGAATATTGCCAAAATCCAGCTACTACATCAATATTATCTTTATTATCTTTATAATATATATACAATGCCCCATAACCAAAAGGGTAATTACCATTAAGCAGATTATCTGGGTAATAATCTTCATCTATACTCATCAAGTACAAATATCCGTTTTCTTCTAAATTTTTATAAAAATATTCTTCTTCTTGAATCAGTTGCAATTCTCCTCCTACTGTTACTAAACCTGATAAATCATCACTATTTGCTTTCCTATACGGTTCAAAATAAATTCTATTTAAGTCCATATTTGTAAATGAAGTAATTTTACTTTCCTCAGATTTTGGATGAGTAAAAACTTTTATTGCACAATTAGGATAAATATTATTATCAAGCATAATATCATGATTTTTAGGCAAGAAAATAGATAAGACAAAATTAGTTTTTAATGGATGTTCAAAACATCCATAAAACATCATTTCTGAAATACAATCTTGTTTGTCATCAAAATATTTAGGAATATTTCCTCCTATTCGATTAAGGCTAATTTCCTTAATCTCGTTCAAAATAACTTTTTCTTGAATAGCTTTAGTCATTTTTAATTCCTTATTTGTATTAAACTTATAAATTGTTTTTTCTAGCAAAATTTATCGCTGAAGCTCTTAAATTTGAAGCGAGTTTGGTTGCATAGGCACGAGTAGATGATTTTTTCCATCCTCTTCTTAACAAGCCTATATAGATTCCATGTCTAGTTAAATTTGTATTTAACTCAATGTTATCCATTGCCGATTGTGCTTTCAATTTTTAGGATCAAATAAATTAGCATTTCGTTGCAACCGAGAGATATGTTTATGTACATCCTGCTCATGTAAAGCCATGGCTGGATTACATTTGGCAATACCACTATTTCTACTAGGAACCTTATTATTTTGCCTGAGCCACGCATTTTGTAATAACTCATGCGCTGATAATTTATCATTCTTATGTCGAGAATCTTTATAACCCGCAATACTAAACTCTGGCAACACCCCTAAACAATCTGTCCAACTAGTAGCGTTGTTAGCAAACGAATAAAGATTGTCCCCACCTACCAACCCAATTGGGTCCTGATTCACTAACGGCCCTGCATCAGTCTCATAATGTCTGAAGAAGTTGTAATGCAGCCCCGTTTCACGGTCGGCATACTGCTTATGAAGGCGGAAGGGTTGGTAAGCACTATCCGTTACTCGGGTTTCCTCTTTCAGATGGCCCCAATCAGTGTAGTTGCCGAACCACAGCAAATTACCGTCCTTATCGGTCATCTCCCTAGGGATACCAATTTGGTCGCAGTGGAAGTAGTGCGTTTATTGGCGGGTTTTGTGTCCGACGGGGTCGCATTCTACGGTAATGCGGCCGAAGTCGTCGCGTTCGCTGTCCTTCGGCATCGATGCGGTAGACGAGTTCGCGGTTTTCATCGAAACCGTACACTTCCGTCTGTCCCAATGCGTCGGCAACGACGGTATGGTCTTTGCGGTAGTCGAACGTCCATTCTTCGCCGAGGTTGTTGCTACTTTTGAGCACTTTGACGTCGGTGTCGTAACGGTCGTATTCGTAGTAGGATACCAATCCGTCGGGCTAGTTGTGTTCGACCATAATGTGGTTGCGGTAGGCGAAACCGCGCAGTTTTTTGCCGTCGCGTCCGTAAACGGCGGTCAAATCACCGTAGCCAAAATCGACTTCGGCAAACAGCAGCCTTGCGCCGCCGTCGGGGGAGGCGATTTGGTAGAGGTCGTCTGAAAAAAAGGTTATCTCTACTCAACAACCCAATCGATTCCTGATTAAACAAACTGCCAAGTTTGAGGTTCGTAGTAACGTATCAAGTTGTAATGTAGATAAGTCTCCTAGTTTCCTTACACTAATATATCCGTAGTCGTAGAGAGGAAATCTAAAATAATACCTAAATATAGATTTTAAAATTCAATGTAATCATCATTATCCATGTAATAATTTAGAGCATCAATAAATTGATCTTTTGTAAAATTTGGATACCGTTCATCTAAGTCATCGTAAACATCCATAAATACATCCCCACTACATAAAATATCTAATCCATTTTCGTTTACAAAATCAGGAAAAACTTCTTTTCCATCCATTATTTTTGGGCCGTTATCCAAATAACAAACCGTCTCTAAATCAAGAATACTCTCATCTTCATCAGAAGAAATATATATGTATGGAAATTTGGCAAATTTATCAGTATCATCATCATTGAATAATCTAGCACAATCAATAGCTTCTGATATACTAATTTTTCTTCTATAAAATTTATCTAAATTCATTTTTTGTTCCTTCTATGATTAAATTAACATTTACCTAATGGTTTACTAGTGCGACCGTTTAATTTTCCTCGTAGACCTGGTCTACCACCTCCCCATATACTTCTTCCGCCTTTTCTTTGTGGCTGATATAGACCATGATTTCTTCTATGGTCATTATAATCAACCAGTACCGACCTTTTTGTATCCTCATGATGATGCCACGTTAGTCCCTGTTTATTTTTACCTTTTCCCCAATTGGGACTTGAACTCATATCTCCAGATTTCATCCATTCTTTTATTTCAGGATAACGATTAAGCATATCCCGTTTAAATGATGGATTAGATTCCATTTTTTTTAATAAATGCCTTATTTGCATCATTAAATTGCACAGCATCACTTGAATATCTAATTCCTGAATCTAACTTATGGTCAAAGAAAATATGGTCTTTCCCATTATTAGGTCGAGTAGCTAATCCTAACGGGTCAACCCACTCCTGCGCATTCGGCGCAAACCGATAAAAGTTAAATCCACCTTCCAACCCAATCGGATCCTGATTCACAAACCTACCTGCATCAGGCTCATAGTACCTGAAGAAGTTGTAATGCAACCCCGTTTCACCGAAGGCGGGCAAACCCTCCAGCAGCGATACCGACAGCAGACGCATTTTGGGCGACTGTTCGTCCGAACTGTCTTCCGCCACCACCAAAGGTGCAAAACGCAGCGCTATCGAACCGTCCAGCGAAGCAATGACGTAATGGCCGTCCGGATTTTTGCTGAACCAAATCTGTTCGCTTTTTTAGGGACATATAAAAGGGATGCGTCTGAAAATTTTCAGACGACCTTACTACACTGTTGGGGTTTAACACAGTCTATGCTTGTCAGGAGATATAAAAAGATATCAAAATACAGATAGAGTAGTAAAAGTTTTAATATATCTTTAGGCTCTCTTGGTAAAATTCAAATAACTCTTTTGCATATTTTTTATAAGAAGGAATCTTAATTGCTTTCAAAAAATTTATTAAATCTTTTTCTGATTTTCTCAATAGTAAAATTTCTATAGAGTTTACAATGAGGAAAGTCTTAGCCTGACCAATTAATATAATATCATCACTATCTTCTTCATCTTCCTCAAAGTCACAGTAATCTTCTGACAATTTTGATATTTTTAATTTTGAGAAATTAAAAACTAATTTATCATTTTCAATAATAAAATCTAATATTAACTCAGGTGTTAATCCTGATTTATTAATTTCATTAGCAATAGAATTACATTCTTGTGAAATACTTTCGTCATTGTCATAAATTTTAATTCCATATTCATGTTCAGCCTTATCTAATAACCTTTTGTATTCATGAGATTGAATTAAATTTTTGATTTCTAATCCTGTTACCATGTGCTAGTTCCTTTCAAAATTTTTAATAATACACTACCTGTGTGTCGGAATGGGTCCATTGCGGCATGAGCCCATGGTGTTGCAATAGATAAGTTCCAAGCTTCATGAGCTTTATTTGAACCTAATCTTTGTGGTAAGTAAGTGTGATGTAGTTCTAATGACACATTGCGTTCTTCAATTCCTCTTCTTGTTCGAATTCTAACTTTTATTCGTGGTGCTTGACCTTTCTCCATCCTTTTTAAATTACGTTCAGAATATTTACATTTTGGACTTGAACCAGGATTTTTAGCTTTTTCTTTAGCTATACGGTCCCTTTCTTTTTTTGCTTCTGCTTTCCAAAATTGTTTTCTAGCAGTATTCCATGATAATAGTCCTAATGGATCTATCCAGCTTTGTATGTTAGGGGAGAATAAATAAATATTATCTCCACCTTCTAACCCAATCGGATCCTGATTCACAAACCTACCCGCATCAGGCTCGTAATACCTGAAGAAGTTGTAATGCAGCCCCGTCTCGCGGTCACAATACTGGTTCTGCAGGCGGAAGGGTTGGTATGCACTATCCGTTACCTTGGTTTCCTCTTTCAGACGACCCCAGCCGGTGTAGTTGCCGAACCATAAGAGGTTGCCGTCCTTATCGGTCATCTCCCTAGGGATACCGATTTGTTCGCAGTGGAAGTAGTGGGTTTGTTGGCGGGTTTCTCGTCTTCGTTGATATGGTTTAGACAGGCGAAACCGCGTACGTGCGTACCGCTCATGCCCTAAGTCAGGCTCGGAGGTTTCGTACGGGCTACGGTTTGCTATAACTTACTTACAGAGTCTTTCATGTTAGAGGAAGAAATTCCATCTTCAAATTATTACTAACAACTAACTCTTTGAATTTATCAGAAAAAGCCCAAATTAAATCATCATTTATATCTTTTGCACAAAACTCAAAACCAGATATATTTCCTAAAAATACAGGTGGATAATCAATAAACTTCTCTCCATCTATTTCATAAAAATTTGATTTTTCTATATCTACTAATTTAGCAGTTAATTTGATTTTTCCAAGGAAAAATTTATATTCATCATTCTTGATTCTAAGTTTAGCCGGAAAAAAATCTAATTCATTTTTTAATTTATCAGCCAATTTATTAATGAAAGTTTCAGAGAACAATAACATCTTAGGAATTGTTTGAATATAATCTGTATTAGAAATATTTTTGGAGGTATATCCACTCTAAGCTATAAAAACTGCTTCATCTGTATAATTACCTTTATTGTAATTAATAAATTCCACAATTTTTCTATCATCCTGTTTTAAGTCCACATACGCTTCTTCATTATCAACAGCAGAGTATATTTGATAAAGAGTCATCATTTTTTCCTTTCTTACTATTACTTTTAGAAATTGGTGCAGCATAAGTATATTTGTAAAATGTTTATTTAAAGAATAAATATTTCAGACAACCTTAATAAAATATTGAGGTCGTCTGAAAATATAACATTACTTTTTCGCAGCACGAATTTTTTTTCAACCCGTTCTCTAAAATAGTAACTTTCTCGGGAGGAGTTCCCCTATCCAAAGCATTCCACCAATTATTTACTGGTTTAACAAATAATTGGAATCCTTCATCAGTTACATTCGACTTTCTAATGATTATATCTTCTTTGATAGAACCATCCTCATTAAATGGGTCAATATCAACAAGTAAGTTATTGTTTTTGAGAAACGTCATAAGTGCAATAGACATTCTGATAGTATCTTCACGATAATCTTCATCAGCATTTGCTTCCCAAAATGTCCGAAAATTAAATAGTGTTATATCCATGATAATCTCCTAAGGTAATCGAATAATTTCGGATATTCCGTCAACATGAACTAAGCTTTTACCATCTCTGACATATACGCCACCTGCATCTCTAATCCTTTCTTCTTTTGCAAGTTGACTCCTTTTTGAAGCAGTCTTGCTAGTAATTTCTTGAGCAAGTCCACCACCATTTTTACCAGATCCCTTTATAACAAAATCAAGCTTACGAGACTCACCTGTTACGGAATCTCTAACAATTTCGTACCGTCTTTTTTGAAGATTTCAGCTTTAACTAGTTGGTCGTGCCGATCGTAGAAGTAGTTCTGTACTTCGCAGTCGACCAGTTCGCGGTGGATCAGGTTGCCGGTACGGTCGTAGTGGAAGCGGATGCTTTCGGTAACGGACAGGTACAGCATGTCGTACTGTGCATCGCGCCAGTCGGTTTCACTAAAGCCTACAGCTTGCTAATTTTGGTTTGATTCCTGGTATTTTGTTGTATCAGAAATAGTAATATCTTCATTATTAAACATATCATCCCAAATTTGTTTATAAAGTTCTTTTGCGGTCATTTGTTGAGGTATTTCAAATGCTGCATCGGTACTAGGAAATTGATCACGTAGTCGTTCTTCTGTCCAGAAATTTAATCCAAATCTTAAACTTTCTTTAATTCTGAACTGGGTTGATATTGTAAAATTTTGATACTCGGGGTACAGATATTCTTTGACTAATCTCTTTACGCTATCTCGATTAACCAAATTTAGACCTGATAAGTCCTCAAGTTTGTTATCTACACCTTCGTGTAATAGTCCAAGAAAAAGTCTAATATATTCAGGACTAACTTTATATAATTTATTCATTTTAATTTTCCAAAAATTGAAACTAATTGACCAGCTTTATTGAATGTAGCTTGTACTTGAGATGTTTGGATTAATGATCCTCTCCCTGCTTTCAGATAGCCCTCTGCAACAATTCTACCCATATCAAAGACAACGGAATCCCCTTTATTAGGAGCTTTTTTAATACAATCTGAATAGCTTCTGCTTGGTCTTCAGGAGAAAGGAATCTTGATGAGTCTTCAGGTCTTCCTCTCTTGCTGTCTGGGCATACACCTGTTCGAGCACGGTATCTCTGCTGTGCTCTTGTTGTACCCGCATCAGGCTCATAGTACCTGAAGAAGTTGTAATGCAGCCCGTTTCGCGGTCGCAATACTGGTTCTGTAAGCGGAAGGGTTGGTATGCGCTATCCGTTACCTTGGTTTCCTCTTTCAGACGACCTTGCGTTTTTTTTGGACCTCGATCCAACTACAGTTAATAAAATTAGATGAATGTATCAGAACACTTGTGTAGTTTATATTTTTCCCAATGAAAATTACTAATATCGTCTTCTGAAGCATTCGCTATCTTTGACTTAATAGAATATTCCATAAATTTCTTTCTTTGTTGAGTTAAGTCATCCTCATTTTCCCAGCAACTCATACATTCATCGCAACAGAGAAATAATTTATTAGAGTCAATATTTTTTTTTATAATTAATCTCCCCTGCCTATCGCATATGGGGCACTCTCTAAACCAAAAATAATCAGTACTTATCATGATGGGTCTCCTGTAATAATTTTATTGGTGCCGTTCATTACAATAATTTTGACTTTTGTAAGAATTGCTCCTGTATCTCTATCATAGCCGATTGGCTGATTCATTTCTACGTTATCTGTATCTGTATCTTTTTCTGAACTGTGCGGATGGGGTCGTCTGAAAAACAGAAACTGTGTGCGAACCACATACACTCTACATCAGGACTGAAGGCTTTGTGCGGGCTACGACTTGCTTAATAAATTTATTGAATATTCCAATTAAAAATACTTAAATGGATAAACATTAAACAAATTATTACTTATACTATTTACTGAATATATAAACTCAGTTTTTATATTATCCGTAAGTGTCTCTCCTTCATCTAATAGGTGCTCTAAATCTCTGTATAACAAAGCTAACTGGATAAATTGTGAGAAATCTATCCCTAAATTTGTAAAGCCAGATCTGGTATACTCTCCAGCATCATGATTATAATGAAAAATGGTATTATCTATTTTATTTAAAAACCATCCATCTCCCTGTCCTGCTTGTCCAATACTCCAAAAACACCTTGATATTTCGGGATAATTACACTCTAGGTATCTATTTTCATTTAAAGCCTCTTCATAATTAAAAAGAGAAATATCAGGTATTATTTCTACTTCCTGATACTTAGCAATAAATAACAAATAGTTATTATCCAGCTTAGGAAGTTTATCTAACTTTTTAACTTCTACTTTACGCTTAATACATATATTAAAAAAATCCTCGGGCATTAATTTTAATTTGAACATAAAAGTATACTCCATAAATTTCAAACCATGTATAGGATTCACCGTCCGACCGACGCCTGCCGCCCCCTTTACGGCCAGGAAATTATAAATAAAGTTGAATAGTACTTGTTATTTTTTTTTGTGTTTCAACACTAATTTCCTGGTTAAAATTTTGGATTAATTTTAAAAAATCAATAATTAATTTGATTTGAGTAGTGTTAAATATCGTACTTTGGTTTCTTAGGGCAATATATAAAAATTCAACAACGTAACCATATAAATGAAATTTAGATAAATTAGAAAAAATATATTTTAAACAGCAAGGAGTAAAATATAATAAAGCCTTATTAGTAAAAGCTTGCCACTCTAGTGATTCAAGTATTGAGAGAAAATCATCGTATGTGATCTCAATCCAAGTTTTAGTAGATAGTTGCATTATAGAAAATATATAAGAGTTATCACTATCATCAAAACTTATGATGTTATTTTTATCAACTTTGAAAACTGGAAAAGTAGGCCTAATTTTTTCCTCTAGATAATTTCGTTCTTGTATATATTTTACCTCCGTAAGAAATTTTTCAAATTCACAATATACTCCTAAGTCTTTGACAAACTTTGAAATATATTCTAAAAAATCATAAATTATATTGATTTCATCTTTGGCTAAAGATTGCAGTAAATTAAATAGTTCACTTACTTCTCCTTGGGATATGTTAGAATAATAGCTAAATAATTCTATGAAACAATCATTATCTATACTAGGGTTTTCTATTGAGCTTAGTAAAAATGTATTTAAATGTAAGGCATTTTCATTTTTTTGTTTATCTAACATTTGATTTTTAATTAATAGTTTTACTATCTTCTCTTTATTTTCGCTGGATGAGTTAATTGCAATTCTAACGGCATTTTCTCCAAATTCATTTTGTATAT
Organism: Veillonella parvula; assembly: GCF_040094895.1. Classification (GTDB taxonomy): domain Bacteria; phylum Bacillota; class Negativicutes; order Veillonellales; family Veillonellaceae; genus Veillonella; species Veillonella parvula_L. The sequence continues at coordinate 217,638 of NZ_JBBNGV010000003.1, forward strand.
TTTTATCAGATCCATTATCAAGGAGTAATTTCACCATTTCTATATTTCCAAACATGCATGCATAATGTAGGGGAGTATATCCTAAGTCCCCTTTAAGATCGATCAATGCCCCATTTTGAAGAAATACAAGAGCATCATTTAAAGAATTATTTCTAGCTGCAATATGTAAAACTGTATCATCCATACCTCCTGCTTGATTTATATCTTTAATAGTGTCACCCAAAAAATCAGGATGTGCCTCATATTTTTTTAAAATACATAATAATTCTTTTTCCATTAATAATACCTATAGTTGTAAGTTAATAAATTTAATATCTTGATCTTATTTATTACACGTAACGCAATTTTCTTTATGCTCTTTTTTTAGCTTGTGATTTTGAATTTGCTTGTACTTTCGAATATACCCATATTCCTGCATCAGATACGACTGCTAAAGTAAGTACAACTCCCCAGCCGGTATAGTTGAAGCAAGTGAGGAGAGCATAAGGAAAAGATCGTCTGAAAATTGATTTCAGATAACCTTGATATTTAGCGGAACTCGACCTAACCTACGACTACTGTTTGTTAAAAGGTATTTATTGTCCTTGACCAAGAATTTCTTCTCCAATTATTGAATCTAACTCTATCCATGCATCTTCAAGTTGACTAACAATAGAAGATTTATTTTTATTTGGATCGTCTTTTAGATTGAGATACCAAATATGTGTTAATTTTGGTATTTCATATAAATAAGACGCTAGTCTTTTTTCAATTAGATTATGATTATGAGTATAATGCTTTATTTCATTCAAAATTTTTAATAATTCTTGGTACTCCTTTACATCAAATTCAAGATCCATTCTGACCTTATCAATAAAACTATTATTTTCAAGTTTTTCTAATAATTCATTCATGCTAAATACCTTTCAGTTATACAAAGCCTGCTTCTGCTGGAATAGTTTTTTATTTTTAAAGTTAAGCGTTCAGTCCAATCGAAATAGATAACACATCTTCCTCATTGTCGAGTAGAGATATATCGATAACTTTATCTATTTTATTACTAAATAATTTTAAACAATAAAAATTAGGTTTGTTTATTAATTCTAGCCAATTGCTAATATTTTTTATTTTGATAATAAACAAAGGGAATAATTCTATTGGTATTTCGGCCGAATCATTTATTCCTCCATAAAAGTATACATAAGCAATATCATTTTCCTCTGGTGAAAAAAATTTAATATTTCATTTTTTATCGATAAACTAAAATTTTCTTTTGATAATTCTATATTTCTATTGGGGGTAAAAGTACGATTTATTATTTCACATGAGAGTGGATATGGAATAATTTTTTCAGAATCTGAAATTAAATTATTCAAAAAATGAATTTCTTTCATTTTTTTCATTAAATGATTCTGTTTTAAAGTAAAGATCTTATTTTCTAAAGTTGTCATGATACTATTTCCTATGTTGTACGGTTACATTATCTTTGTAGTACTCCAAGAAAATGTACCATTCCCATTATTTCTTTTTGACTAAGATTTCTCTCCATTTTGGCAGTAGCTACATACTAGTGCGGACAAGGATGTTTTGCAATCGGAAGGGTTGGTGAGCAGTTCCGGATGTGTTGGTTTCGTTCTTCAGTTTGCCCCAGCCGTAATAATCCCCGAACCAAACCAGTTTGCCTTCGCTATCAGTCATCTCACGCGGAATGCCGATTTTATCGCAGTGGAAGTAGTGGCTTGTTGGACGCCTTTTTCGTCTTCGGTTGTCCAATCGCGAACCTGTGCCAAGAGCTCGTAGTTGTCGGGATCGGTGTAGATATAGATATATCTGCCGACCCAAACGAATCCAGTTTCCTCTTCGAGGCCGTCTGAAACTTCTTCGTTTTTTAGGCGAACTGGGGATCGAGTTCGTAACGGCTGGCGAGTTTACCCTGTGTGCGTTCGATTTCGGTAATGACTTCGTCGTCGAGGCTGATTTGGTGTAAGTGCCCGCTACCGTAGTACAGGTAGTTGATCTGTCTGCTGTCGGACAGGACGGTAGCGGTACGGTTGCCGTTGAAATCGTAGTGGTAGCGGATGGTTTCTGAACGGGCAGGTACAGCATATCGTACTGCGCATCGCGCCAGTCGGTTTCAGGCAAACCGTTTCGGGCGTTCTCTTCTTTAGACGGCACTTTCCATTGGTGCTGGCCGTTTTCGTTGTATACGAAGCAGGTAAGGGTAAGCGTATAGGGCAAAGTCGTCTGAAATAACCTTCAGACGACCTTGATATTTTGTTGGGTCTTGACCCAACCTACGCTTGCTAGAAACATTTACAGTTATTTGGATTTTGATTAGCTTTATATAGTTTGAAGGATTTAAAATTAGCAAATTATAAAAGAATTCAGATTTAAAATGAATGTATTTAAATCTCTCTTCCATAACTTAATGCTCTTAGAAAAGTATAATGATATAGCTGGCTCTTCAGATAAAAAACATGCATAACTTTTTTCGATTGGTAAAACTTCCAAGTCATCCATTCCTTCAAAAGCTAGAGTACAAGTTTTGTTTGGTTGGTATCTATGACGAATAGTCCAATATTCTGATATATCTAAATCATTTCCTTCTGATTCTTTTAAAACAATCCAGTTATGGTTATGTAATTGGTCTCTTAAATCTTCAATATGATATTTCATAGTATATTTCCCTCTAGTTATACTACATCCAGGTCGTAGGCGTAGCGGCGGTTAAGTACGGGACAAAAAAGGTCGTCTGAAAATATCGAATCTTACTTTTTGGTTTTTTCTTAGGATTTAATTTTTCTTTACGTTGCTTATAAAATTGCCAATATTTTTTGTCTTCCATAGAGAAAGGTGTGTAACGTAGCTCATTATAAGTTAGGTCAAAATATTTATAAGCATTTTCCATATCACCTAGTTCGTAATAGATAATACCTGCCCATAAAAATGGGCTGCCATCAGGCACTGTTTTTCTAGCCTCAAGCGCAATAAGTATCCACTCAAGAGCTTTGGGATAATCACCTAATTTTTTATAGCTTCCTGAAATACCACAGGCGATTGCCGAAGTAGGCTCAACGAATTGAGTGGCTGGTTTAGGTAAAAGTTCCCATGCTTGATTCAGAATATCAATGCGTTCCTCCGGCGTAGTAGCATCATTTGAGTTACATACAAAATCATTGATTTGTTTGTTTAATTCATAATTTACTTGATCTAAATACATAATTTCTCCTTCTTATGTGCATTCTTTAAAGAGTATTTATTACCATGTTGGTCCAGGTGTGTACCTGTGCCAAAGGTTCGTAGATATCGGGATCGGTGTAGAGATAGGTATATCTGCCGTCTGAATTTTTCTCCTGTAACAGATGGCTACCGTCCTAAATGAAGTAGGTTTGGTTTTCGAGGTCGTCTGAAAAACAGAAACCGCGTGCGTGCGTTCCGCACATACCCTACGTCGGGACTGAAGGTTTTGTGCGGGCTACGGCTTGCTTTATTTTATTTATTTAAAGGATACAATAGAAGTAATTTTATTAATAAATTTTTTAGCTAAATCTTCATTCTCTTTTTTGAAAAATCGAATATCTAAGCCGTCATCTACATCACTAACTAAAATAAATTCTTCTTTCATAAATAAAAAATACCACATATCAGCATTAGGGCTTATAACCACTTCTTGTAATTCAATATCCATTACCTTTATTAATTCATTGATTTCACTGCTATCAAAAGAAAAATCTAATGGAAGAGACCATAGAGATTTATTAATTTTTAATGCCTTCATAATTATCTCCCTAACTCTGCAAGTAATTTGGCGCAATTACCATCATCTAGCAATATCTAGAATTATTTATTTAAAGTACGAATATTTCAGACGACCTCAATTAAAACATTAATATTGTTTAAAAAGCAGATACCATGTATGTTCTACTCACACCTAGCGTAGAAACTGGAAGTTTCATGTAGGCTACAGCTGGTTAAAATATTTTTTTTCATAAGAAATAACAATATTTTCAGCCATAATAATAAATGATGGCGTATCTAAATCAGTATTATTAAACCTTAAATAAAAACAATTTTCTCGTAAACTTGGTAAAATATTTGAATCTATTTCATCAATAATTTTAACAACACAAGTATCTTCATCAATATCAATAGTCCACGTTAAATTTCCAGATAAATATTTAACTCCATACAAATTGATTTCATAATTAAAATAATAACTTGGATCATCACTAACAATAATATTCATCCTTGTAAAATCAAGTAATGTAACTTGAAAGTCTAACCAATCGAAGTTTTCTTTGACGTGATTATTGAATTTCATCAATTCATAAGTTATGGATTCTTTCATATTTATTCCCCTCTGTATCTTTATCTTCAGTTGTTGAACCGCATGATCCAAGTGTATGACCCACCTTTTTATTTGGATCAATCTGAATATGTGTATCTCTGGCAGCAGTACTATTATAGTTAGGATTGATATTACCTTTTTTCCCAGGCTTCAAAGTTGATTCATGATACCACTTACCATCAGTTCCCAAATAACTAGTCCCTTTCCCAATTTCTTGTGCAGAAACTCTAAAAATACTTCCTGTTTTCCCATAATTTGGATCTGCCGGATGAGCTCGTACAGTATATTTCAACCCATCAGAACCCATCCAAGAATACTTCAAATTTGCTGGATAAGCTGAGCCATTCTGAATACTTCCTTGTCGTTGGATTGCTTCATCAAAAAAAGCATAGGGATCTAAAGTTAATCCCAGCGGATCAGCCCAGATTTGTGTATTCGGCGCAAACCGATACAGATTCTCTCCACCCCACAGCCCAATCGGATCCTGATTCACAAACCGCCCGGCCTCAGGCTCGTAATACCTCAAGAAGTTTCATTCGGGCTACTGCTTGCTGTTTATTTCTTAATATATTTTTCTATATATCTGTATTGCTCTTGTGTACATTTAACTGAAAAAAATATTTTTCCACTTATAATACTTTGAGCAGAAAAAATACCTTTCTCATATTTGAATTTTATTTTACTTAACGGAATCCTTCCTTTTCCATTTTCTTTCCCACAAAAAAGCTTATATTGTAACTCATTATTACTTATACCTATGTCTCCACAAGTTTTTTGACTATTATATTCTGATACAATTATATTTAACCAGCCATGTTGAAAATCATACGAGTAATGTGAAACATAAGGTAATTTAGAAGAGGAGGAAACTATTAGAGATAAAATTGAATTTAAAATAGATTTCATAATTTATTTACCATTTAATTTATTAATGAGATTGTCAAAAAACAAATCTCTCAAAGATCTTGATGAAGGTTTGAAGTCGACTGAAAATTATTTTAAACGAGCTTATGGGTGTAGATATAGGTATATCTTCCGTTCGGGTGGACTTCTTGTAACAGGTGGCTGCCTTCACATAGTCTTAAAATTTCTATTACATAAACAATGCTAGAATTTTCTACATATTACGATATTACGCAAGTTATAGCTTGCACAAATTATTGTGCCAAATACCCTGTGTCATAATCTAAATCGTCAGTTTCCACAAACTCATCTAAGAAAATATATATTTCTTCTATATCTACTTGAATTGGTATGTTTATTGCATGGAAATTTGCATTAAATGCTTCAGACTCACATCCAAGACCTAGTAGTTTAGTTAATATTTTATCTTTAAATTTCTGATTTTCATTGAAGAAAACAATCCGCAATGTACTATTTTTACTATGAATTATAGTTTTATCATATAATAAGTAATTTTCTTCTGTTTGTATTACGCTAACAATATCACCTAAAGAGATTTCTTTGCTATAAAAAGGAATATTATTTATTTTAAGATAGCCTTCTTCGGTCTCTTCTGCCCAAATGCTTTCCATAGATACTGGAGGATAACCATCAATTACTTCTAGATTTAAAAAAAGCTTTTTCATTTTAATTACCTCATATAACCTTGCTACCTACTGTAGGATCTTGACTTAACAATTCGCACTTTCTTAAGTTAAACCTTAGTCATATTCTTTATAGAATTAACCATTAATTCTTCCCAGTTCATCAATAAGGATTTCTCGGTTATCTGCAAAGCCGAAATTTCTTAATTTTTTGCCAATAGATTTTTGATAAAAAATATAATCTTTATCATCTATAGAGTAGTCAAGTAAGGTATTTGTAGTTTCCCCAAAGTTATGCAGTACCGTAGATAGAAAGATGCGTCCATTACTACGATAATAAGCGTCATAGCTAATTGTTAAATACCATATTTCTCTTATAAATTTTTTTACATTATCAGGTAACTCCTCTAAATGGCGGGGTAGAGAATCTAAAATAATTTCTCTATTCTCATACCAGCCTAAAGCAATCATTTTCTAAAAAAAATCTGAGTGTATTTCGTATGGTTGTTTCATAAATACTTCTTATTATTTTACTGTAGTATTTTAGAATGAAATATTCAGCCTTATTGACGCCTGTTTGGAGTCATAGATGAACAAAAGGGAATTCCATGCCAATTCAGGTCCTTTAAATTCGAGTACTGGAGCACTTTTTAGTACACAATATGATTTTAAAGGAGGATATAAATTAAGAAAATTTTGAATAATTTTTGATTCTAAGATGTTTTTAGTTAAATAAAAATAGTCATTAAATAAGATATCAATTTCCTTTTTGTATATGTCAATAAATATTTTTCCTTCTTCTCCAAGGTAATAAATATTTTCTTGAAATAAATAAATACCTTCTTGTATATTTTTAAAATTTATTAATTTAGTTTTTTCTTTAATGTCTTTAATATCATTAAAGTTTAAGGAGAGATTATTGATGACAATGTTTTTTTGTTGTATAAATAATTTAATTTGATTCATATGTAATTTTACCTCCTGAAAGATCGAAGTTTGCCAGTACTTGTTAATTTCGGTTTATCCATATCTCGAATATAATATTGGGTTGCTCCCCCATCGCCATATTTTTTATTTGCTTTTGCTTTTGATTTTCCTACGCAAATATCTTCTTCTACTACAAATATATGTAATTGTTTTCTCATGTCACGTGCGGCAGTAGCATTTCCACTATGTCTCACCTATACAGAATCGTTAAATGCTCTGGCATTTCCTCTTGCAGAACGTACAGCGTATCCTCGAACAAAATAATTCCCAGGGGCAGAAGCCATACCTGCCGGCCCATGTGGATACAGTGTAAACAATATTGTCCCTTTTTCTAGGACAACATTTTTCCAATTATCTACACCTGGATAGTCCTTACTTACTTACTTCCTTGCCAGCCAGCCGCTTCACCGGCAGGATCTTGTCCTGCACATGGATCATTACATGTTCCAGGCGATTTTTTAGAACTTAACCCTAATGGGTCAGCCCACATTTGACTGTTTTGTAAAGCCCAATAGAGGTTACTACCACCAGCCAATCCAATCGGATCTTGGTTGATAAATCTTCCACATTCCGGCTCATAGTACTCTGTTCGCAGAATTGCTAGCTTAATCGGTGTTCACCATTCTACTGTAGCAAGAGAATTAAATCGCGTTGAAGGAGAATATTCTGCGATTAAAGCACAGCAGTTAGCAATTAGTAAGTCTGCTAATAATGGTTGCCCTTTAGATTTATTAATAAGACCATTGTATCCCAAAGTTTTGTATTTAGATAGAATAATTCAATTGCTTTTCTTTTAAATTCATAACTATATCTCATTAAAATACCCCCTTTACTGGTTATCCAGTAAAGGGGGTAGATATCATAACCTAAAGGGCTTTCTAATGTGGCGGAGAGGGTGGGATTCGAACCCACGGCCCCTTGCGGAGTCACTGGTTTTCAAGACCAGCTCCTTAAACCACTCGGACACCTCTCCATAACGGTATTATTATATCAGATTGGCCCAATAATAAGCAATAACGTAATATAGAGTAAGAAAAAAGCTGGCTCAAAGCCAGCTTTTTCCATGTGTATTTAATGTTGAATAAAGTTTTCAACTATTTACTATCAAATTATGCTTTCATCTATTTGCTACGGAATTAAGCATTCAACAACTCTCAAATATTAGAACAAGTCTTTTTTCCACATGCCAAAGATGGCGATGGCAGAGCAAATAACAGAAATAATGACAACTTTCACAAAACCGTCTGGATCATCTTGGAACGGCAAGTGCACGTTTGTCCCCCACAAACTGAATATGATGGTTGGCACAGCCATTGTAATGGTAAGGGTTGCCAACATTTTCATAACCATGTTGAGGTTATTAGAGATAATAGATGTGAAGGCATTCATCATATTCATCAAGATATTAGAATACATTTCAACCATCTCGATGGCCTGTTTATTCTCGATGATAACGTCCTCTAGTAAGTCCTCATCCTCTTCGTACATCTTGAGCAAATGTCTATAAGTACTGTGTCCACGCAAGCGCAATAGACGTTCCATAACGGTACCATTCGTACGCAACGCAGAGGTAAAGTACGTCATGGATTTCTGTAATTCCAACAATTGGAAGAAGTCTTTGTTCTTTGTTGTATGACGCAATTGGATTTCAATGTCGTCTGTACGGCGATTGATTTGTTGCAAATAACGCAAGAACAACGTCGCTGTACGGTACAAGATTTGGAACAAGAACCGTGTCTTTTTATACGTATAGAACGTAGACAGTTGGTTTGAAATGAACGGATACAACACCTCGGACTCTTCAAGACATACGGTAATAAAAAAGTCAGGAGTCAAAAAGATACCAAGTGGCACCGTATCGTACATATCATTACCACGAATCGCAGGAATGTTGATAACCACGAAAATATAGTTGTCCTCTAACTCCACGTGAGAACGTTCTTCCATATCGAGGGCGGTCTTTAAAACGTCCGTTGGAATTTCCGTCAAAATATTGATGAGGGACAACTCATCGGGGTCTGGGTTCACCAAATTTACCCAAGAACCTTTTGTGGCATCTGATACAGTGCAGTCTGAAACTAACTCTTCTTCTATGTGTTTGTACACCGTGATCATGCTATCCCTCCTTCCAACGAACATATAGTAATCATCTAATAAATTATATACTATTTTATAGCTATTATTCAATTCAATTGTGAAAGTTTTGTTTATGTAGTATATACATAAATCACTTTATGTCTATTAACAATGCACAATTGTATATGTTAAAAGTATCTCAAAACATTCTTATATCAAATCTACCAAAAAATCTAGCGAACAGATAGATTAATAAGGCTGCTAAACTAAAAAATCCACCAAAAGATTAAACCACTAAAACTTACAGTGAGTAAGTATGCAAACAAATAATCAGCAATATATCATTAGGTTAAATCTTATAAAAATAACCTCTATACTAGCTTGTCGCTAATATAGAGGCTATTCGTTTTATCCTACTCTATCAGTTCAGAATAGTATTATTTGTTATATTTCTGTATGGTTCTATAAGATTACTTTCACCAAATTAACGGCGTAAGATACGAATAGAGTTCAAGATACAAAGAATGGATACACCCGTATCACCGAATACGGCCCACCACATAGATGCATAGCCCATAAGACCTAGTGCCATAATAAGGATTTTAACGGCAATAGCGAATACTACGTTTTGCCAAGCAACGCGCAAGGTCGCTTTGGACAAGTCAAGGATATGTGCAATAGCAGTCAAGGATGGACGCATGAATACAACATCTGCCGCTTCGATAGCCGCATCAGCACCGCTACCCATCGCACCACCTACATCAGCACCAGCAAGCACTGGAGCATCGTTGATACCGTCCCCTACGAACATGGTAGGACCATATTCGGAGCGAATATCTTGTACAACGGATAATTTATCTTGAGGCAACAATTGAGCACGCACAGCACTTACGCCAGTTTCTTTGGCAATATACTTAGCACTTGCTTCAGCATCACCTGTAAGCATAACCGTTTTAATATCTTGACCATTAAGATCAGCGATAGCCGCTGCGGAGTCTGGACGAGCTTCATCGGCGATGATGATGCGACCAAGGTATACATTACCTTCTGCGACCAAAACCTCTGTGCCGTATTCAGTAGCTTCTGTTGGATAACCTTGAACAGCATAGCGTTCCATAAGACGACGGTTACCAACGAGTACTTGTTGGCCGTCAACCATGCCCACCATACCTTCACCGGCTAATTCTTGAACGAAATCAGAAGGTTCCACTGTAAGGCCTTGATCTTTTGCTTCAGACACGATGCTTGTTGCGATTGGATGTGTAGAAACGGCTTCGATAGCTGCCGCCATGGATAACAATTGACTGGAACTTACATGAGAGCCTACAGTTTCTACGCTGTGAACTTTGAACTCACCAGATGTGATAGTACCAGTTTTATCGAGAGCCACTGCTTTCACACCAGCTAACGCCTCGATAACACGACCACCTTTAAGCAAAATACCGTGTTTAGAAGCATTACCGATACCGGAGAAGAATGCAAGTGGCACACTAAGTACCAATGCACATGGACAGGAAATAACGAGGAATGTTAAGGCTGTATAGATCCATTTATGCCATTCACCTGTAATAAGGGATGGGATGATAGCAACCACCAAGGAAAGAGCTACAACAATTGGTGTGTACACACGAGCAAAACGCGTAATGAAGCGGTCGATTTTAGGTTTGGAAGATGCTGCATTTTCAACGGCATCAAGGATTTTTGTAACCATAGATTCTTCAAGAACCTTATCAACGCGCATCGTAATACGACCAGATTCATTGATACAGCCAGACATAAGTTGTGTGCCAGGTACAGCGCGAACAGGTACAGGTTCACCTGTTACAGGAGCTGTATTAACGCGAGTTTCACCTTCTAAAACGGTACCGTCTAGAGGAATTAAATCGCCAGGGCGAACTTCAATAGTACTGCCTACCTCAACCTTTTCAGGAGCCATAATTACGATTTCACCACCGCCGCATGTGTCTACAACGCGCACCTCTTGAGGACGCATATCGACAGCGTTCATGATTTCTGTACGACTACGATCAGTTGCTTTTTCTTCGAAGAACTCACCGATACGGTAGAACAAGATAACGCCTACGGCTTCAGGCAATGCATCGATAGCAATAGCGCCCAATGTAGCGATAGACATCAAGAAGTTCTCGTCGAATACTTGACCTTTTAAGATATTGCGACCTGCGATACGCAATACGGGGAACGCAAGTAAGATATAGGCAATATAATAAATTGGAGTTTCAATACTCTCTGGCAAGCCGATGGATGGGACAAAGGATGACAAAACTTCATAAATCATGAATAACAAACCTGCTACAATGACTACAATTGTTACAGCATCACTACCACGATCCTGGTCAGGACCATGATCATCCATAGCCGCTTTAGATTTACGCTCGTAATCCGCTACGGTTACGCCCTCTTCGATGGCATCACAAATATCTTGAATGTCACGTTTAAGCGCTTCACGGTCTTCCCAAGAGCCGGTTAATTTTAATTGATGTGTAGCAAGTGTAAAATTGGCAGTCTCTACAACATCCATTTTACGGATACGATCTTCAATTTTTGCTGCGCAGTTCGGACAGTTCAAATCCTTCAACAATAATGTTTCTTCCATGATATCTCCTTTGATAATAGTGAAAGTTTCTATCTTGTATTATAAGTTAATTTATTGTCTATTTCTAATACTTATTAGACATATCTTGTTTCATATCTTGTTATATATGTTCCTAAACATTATTCATCAGATATTTTTTATTTATATGAATATCTGTTCATATGTTTATATTACATCAAAGGAAATTAAATGTCAATACAAAATCATATTCAATATATATCAAATTTTATTTACTTTAGTTCTAACTATATTCACCTTATATCAAATTTCGTTCTACCAGGAATTTATGTGCTACATCAGCTGGCAGTTGATGTTCCGTTTCAACGGCGTAATTCATCTTCGCCATCTCTTGATCTGTAATCGTATGATTTAAACTTTCTAATACAGGCCGCAGTTCAGGATGAGCAATCAACACTTCGCTACGTACGACATTACCAGCCATATAGGATGGATATAAATGTTTATCATCTTGTAACACCGTAATCGGTGCAATACTTAATTGACCATCAGTCGTGAATATCGGCATTGCATCCACCTCACCACGACTAATAGCCGTATATTTTAGCCCTATATCCATATCTTTAGTAGCTTTAAAGCTCATGCCATACACATGTTGTAATCCAGCATAGCCATCCTCACGACCAAAGAAATCATACTCCCCACCTAATGTTAGGGATGGTGCTATACGAGCAAGATCGGAATACGTTTTTACACCATAGGCCTGAGCAATCTCATTGCGCACTCCTATGCCATAAGTATTATTAAAGCCGTACATGCCGACCCACTCAAAATTATATTCCTCTTTGTAGGCCTGTGAAAGCTCATTAAATAGGCTTTCATCATACGCATCCGTACGTTTCAGCACAGCAGACCAAGCCGTACCAGTATATTCAGGATATATATCAAATTGGCCGGAAAGCATAGCTGGTTGAATATTTGATGTACCACCGCCTACACCTTCTGTAACCTCTACGGTTAAATCAGTCTTCTTCTCGATTAATTCTTTTAAAACATTCCCCAAAATAAGCTGTTCCGTCATAGGTTTCGTTGCAATATGAATAACATCGGTCTTCACATGACGGCAATACATAGCCCAGCCACCTATACCCATTGCAATTAGCGTCATAATCGAAACAAATATAATCGTATAACGCTTCATATGAGGGCTAATACGCGTTACTCTTTCACCTAGAGAAAAGAGCGCATCAACAGTAATGGCTAATAGTGCAATCAGTAGACTACCGGCAATCGTCAAAGCACTTTGATTCGTTGTAATGCCCCTATAAATCGCCACACCTAAACCACCAGCACCAATAAAGGATGCAATACCTGTCAAGGCAATGGTCATAACGAGCATAGTCCGTATACCAGCCATAATCGTCGGCATAGCCAAAGGAATCTCTATATTCCACAAACGTTGAATCCGCGTGAGCCCTAATGCAATCCCCGCTTCACACATGGCTTGATCAATCTGGTTAAGACCAGTAAATGTATTTCGTACCATCGGTAATAAAGCATATATAACCAATGCAATGATAGCCGTCGTATTACCAACACCTGATACGTACAACAAAAGGCCTAACATCGATATAGATGGAATTGTATATAGGAAATTAACCACTACCATAACTGGCGCAGCTAGCCGTTTATATTCGTATATAAACACACCCAATAAGCCACCGATGATGGTAGCAATAACAGAAGCTAATACTGAAATTTCTATATGCTCCCATAATAGCTGGAGGAAAAAATCATAGCGATTTATAAGTAATGATATGACATCATGCATTACATACACCGCCTTTCTAAGTCAAAAAACACGAAAAATTATATAGGTATATTAGAGTCAACAAAACTAAAGAAATCTTTATAAAGCTATATTTACCCATGATACTATTGTATACCTAATTATTTCTTAACTCTAGTCTATTTACCATACACAGTAAAAGCCATCATTTATATTTATATATCATACAAGTTCAGCTCTTTAATATATCTGAAAGGAATAACAGTTCCTTGTACAGATAGAATTTGTAATTGCTCACTAATCATATCAACAGCGCCTATAAGTTCCGTATATTTTCGTTTGTTGTAGTAAACGATTCGTACCCACTCCCCACAACGTACAGATTGTAAAACTGTATTTAACTCGTCTATTTGATCCTCTGATAACTCTGCCCGATTTTCTTTTGGCTTTGCTACAGCGGCTAATAACGCTTCAAATCCCCTCAATGCTGCAAAGGGCATAAATTGTTTTGCTCGCTGTAACCGAGACATGCGATGTTTCATTAATTTATACCTCCCCTTACGCGACTAATGTATTTCCAATGTATCCATTATAATATCTATTCCCCATTATGACCGCCTACCAAGGTATTTCTAAAGCGCATGGTGCCTTCCTCTTGTAAGCTCGATGCACGCAAAATAGAATTCTTACCAAACTGTTCCTTAATGGATAGCATAGCCTCTTGTACCTGTCGCTCTTTTTCCTCTTCATTTGTAGTAAGAGTGCTAAATAGGTCCACCTCTTGAGGTATGGCGGATCGATTGACTAAATCCTCAAAGCTGATTCCTATGCGACGGATGAGCTCATTTTTACGGCAATGCTGCTCGTATAATTTAATAACTGCCGCCGTTAACACCTGCAAAGAGTCAGTGTACTGCTTAAGCTTTTTAGAACCTCCTGTAGAGCGCATCATTTCATCAGCATAGCCGATATGGACATGAATGTGATTCGTGACCCCTTTGATTTGTAAAAGCTCTAATACCAAGGACTCTACCATTTCGCGCATAGGCACGTATGCCTCTTCATAGGTATAATTACGCAACAAAATCTGACTGTGCGAGATAGAGTGCTTAATAGGTCGATACGCATGGATATCCGCAATCGTACAAGGCTCACGGCCCCAAGCATGGTCAATGATGAGCTCTGCATTAATGCCAAACTCCTTGTACAACTTCGTCTCTGGAATCATAGTAATACCATGTAAGTCATAAGCACCATACTTATGCAAACGATTAGCTATGCCCTTACCAATCTGCCATATATCGGTCAAAGGCTGATGATACCAGATTGTCTCTTTAAAAAGGCTTTCATCAAGATAGCCTATAAAATCAGACGCATGTTTCGCCAAAATATCAAGGGCAATCTTAGCAAGAAACAAATTTGTTCCGATTCCAACGGTGGCATAAATCTTCGTTGCCTCTAGCACAGCATCGAGTAACATCTGCGCCAACTGACGAGGCGTCTTTTTATATAGTGGTAAATAGGGCGTGATATCGATGAAATACTCGTCGATAGAGTACACATGTACATCTTCGGGCGCCACATACTTGAGCAAGGTTCCATAAATCTCAGCAGACACCTGCATATACCGCTTCATATGTGGCTTCACCGTCAAATACTCAATATACGGTGGAATCTGAAATAATCGGCTGCGATTTTTAACACCTAACTTTTTTAAGGCAGGAGAAATAGCCAACGTAATAGCCCCCTTGCCACGAGAACCATCGGCCACCACCAGAGGCGTCATAAACGGATCCAGTCCCAAATCGGCGCATTCTACAGATGCGTAAAAACACTTCAAATCAATGCACATATACAGCCGATCCGTATCAGCTGAACCCATACAAACACCTCCCTAAATCGCTAAACAACTGGCTTTTACAAAAATTAGAACACAAAAACTTCTATGATTAGTATAACAAAAATATAGAGTATTTTCAAACATATGTTTGTTTTTATTCTAGTAAATTTATAGAAAATAAAAAGCACCTAACACTAGATATATAATCTAATGTTAGATGCCATATATTTAACAGACTATTAAAGATAGCTAATTTATTTCTATCAAAACAAACTTAATAACACTAATCCCCCTAATACAATTGAAACAGCGCCATACTCAATAGTTATCGTCACATTATCTATACTTACTTCTCCATTTTTTGCAAGCACACCTGTCCGACTAAATTGAACCATAGGTCCACTGGTTGGTGCAAAAGGAATATAAAACTCTACACTCTCAGCAGTATAAGTTTCACCATTCAAAATATACTTAATATCATAACCATAAATATATCTATCCGCACCAATCACTCTAAACGGTATTTCCTTTGTAACTCGTGGAAGTATAGACACAATCGTTACTGGAGTTCCATTGCGACGTAATAAAAATCGTTTGATAATTAAATACAACCCACTAATTATTAACCCAAGAGCCACACAAAAGAAGTAAAACACAAAAAACTCAGTACCTCTAACCATCATACGCTCCTCTCCCAACAATACAACGAAAACTATCTAGTACCACTATATTGATGGGACACCTTCATAACTACAGTGATAAAAAGAAAGGACTATACTTATGCAGCGACATCAGGTCACGAGGAGCAAAGAAGTATAGTCCTTTCTTTTTAATTAAAATGTAGCTATGTCACGGGTCCCCATCAATATAGGCCCCCCACGATAGTTTTCATTATTGTTCCGGCCCTAGGTCTCGGAATTCTACGTCTCTAAATTGTGTTAATTCTCCAACGAATTGGAGTTCTACGGTACCGACGGAGCCATTACGGTGTTTACGAATAAGGACTTCTGCATTGTCCCCTTTTTCGGAGTTTTCATCGTAATATTTATCGCGGTACAAGAAGATAACAATATCCGCATCCTGCTCAAGAGAACCAGATTCACGAAGGTCCGAAAGTACAGGCCGTTTATCTGGTCTGCTTTCAACACTACGAGACAACTGAGACAAAGCGATAACTGGTACGTTAAATTCACGAGCAATCAGTTTAAGATTACGAGAGATTTCGGACACCTCTTGTTGACGATTTTCACTGCCCTTACCAGCATTTCGACCTTGCATCAACTGAATATAATCGACGATAACGAGATCGAGGCCATGTTCCACCTTGAGACGGCGCAATTTAGAGCGCATATCTTGTACGGTAAGACCCGGCGTATCATCGATAAAGAGCTTGGATTTACTCATGCGGTCCGCTGCAGCAATAACCTTTTCCCAGTCAGCAGGATCCATGTTCGCACGGCGCAATTTTTCAGAACTCACACCTGCCACGGAGGACAAAATACGACCAACGAGCTGTTCCTTGCCCATTTCCAGGGAAAAGAACGCCACCGTCTTGTCGTACAACATCGTTACATTTTGAGCGATATTCAAGGTGAAAGCTGTTTTCCCCATCGCAGGACGAGCTGCTACGAGGATGAGGTCAGATTTTTGTAAGCCGTTGAAAATATGGTCCACATCTTTAAAGCCTGTTGGCACGCCTGTAATAGCACCATCATGCTGTTGCAGTGCATTAAGTTTATCTAGATTAGATAAAACCACTTCACCAATGGCTGCAAAGGATGATTCAGACTGAGTTTGACCGCTTACGTCTAGCACCATTTGCTCTGCCTTATTGAGGATTGCCGTCGGCTCATCTTCGCCAGCATACGTCATGCCTACGATTTTATTCCCTGCATCGATGAGGCGGCGCAACTGAGCTTTCTCGCTGATGATTCTCGCATGTTCCTCTACATTGTAGGAAACCGATTCATTCGCAAGAGATGTAATATAAGCAAGACCACCTACCGCATCGAGGCGCTTACGACGGTCTAGTTCTTCACCAACGGTGATAAAATCAGCCGTCTTATTGGCATGCACGATTTCTAAAATAGCATCGTAAATAATACGATGTGCATCTCGGTAAAAATCTTCAGATTTAAGAATACTCGTCACCGTATCTACAACGGCTCCCATATTGGATCCATTAGTTAATAAAGCCCCCAAAACGGCCTTTTCCGCATCTAGATTATGCGGTGGAATGCGTACATCCATGATAATCCCCTTCACACAACCACTATGGATAAAAGAATTCACCATACTCAAAGAGCATGGTGAATACTATTATTCGGCTACTACATTAACCTTGATAGTACTTGTAATTTCAGGATGAACACGAACTAATACGTCATGTACGCCCAATGTTTTCAATGGTTCTTTGATTTCGATTTTCTTTTTATCGATATCCACTTTATATTGAGCTTTAGCAGCATCGGAAATATCTTTAGCAGTAACGGATCCGAATACACGGCCTTCTTCGCCCATGCGAACTTTTACAGTTACTTCAACCTTAGTCAATTGAGCTGCCAAGATCTTAGCTTCGTCATTTGCAACGGCTTTATTATGAGCAATGGATTCTTGTTTTTGTTTCGCATTATTTACGTTAGTTGCTGTACCTTCAAGGCCGAGGCCTTTTTTGATCAATACATTACGACCATATGCGTCGCTAACTTCAACGATTTCGCCTTTTTTACCAACTTTTTTAACGTCTTCTAACAATACTACTTTCATTGTTGTTCCTCCTCTTGTTCTACGGAATGAAGCGCCTCAAGAGCATGCTCCAAAATGGCCTGCTTCGCTTCCTCTATGGTCATACCTTGTAATTGAGCACCAGCCACAGTTCTGTGACCGCCACCACCCAAGGCTTCCATTACAACTTGTACGTTTACCTTGCCTTTGGATCGAGCGCTGACGCCGATACCGCCATCATTTAGGGAATATAGTACAAAAGCTGCTTCAATATCTTCATTACTGATGAGCATGTCCGCACTTTGTGCAGCCAACGCCATCATATCCTTCAAACCTTCAGGCGCTACGGAAATAGCAATCCCTTCAGTACGACTTGCTTCAAATACCATTTTAGCACGCAATTGGATAGAATCGAAAGTTTCAATAAACAATTGTTTAACTCTGTCGATATCCGCTCCTGCACGGCGCAAAAATGCTGCAGCCTCAAAGGTACGCGCACCAGTTTGTTGAACAAAGTTCTTCGTATCTAATACGATACCTGCATAAATGCCTGTAGCTTCCGCTTTTGAAAGTTTTACAGGAACGCCTGCATATTGTACAAGCTCTGTTACGAGCTCAGATGTGGACGATGCAGTTGGTTCCAAATAGGTAAGCAATGGATTTTCCACAAAGTCCGCTGCGCGGCGATGATGGTCGATAACGATGCGTCGTTCAGAAATTTCAAGCGCCTCTTGAGCCGCCACCATTTCCTGACGATGCGTATCACACACGACAGTGAGCGTATTCGCATCTACCCATACTCTTGCAGCTTCTGCAGTAATAATATTCTCTTTCCAGAACTCTGACTCGTTAAGAACATTCACCATTTTATCGATGGCGCTAGTTTCTTTTGAAAGCGCAATGCGCACGTCTTTACCAAGTGCTCGAGCAATGGCGGCTACACCGATAATACCACCTAATGCATCGTAGTCTTCACGTTGATGCCCCATGATAAGAATCTTATCAGAATCAATCATAAGCTCATGTATTGCTTGAGATACAACACGAGCACGAACGCGCGTATTCTTCTCAACGCCTGCCGTATTGCCACCAAAGAAACGCGTACTTTCACCATCCATAATGCACACTTGGTCACCACCGCGACCTAAGGCGATATCTAAGGCTGCACGAGCACGACCAGATACATCTTTCACAGAACCTACATTTTCACTAATACCAATAGAAATCGTAGCTGGTACTTGACGCGGAGATGGTACTTTACGAATTCGTTCGAGCACTTTAAAACCATCTTCCTCCATTTCATGAAGCGCACCACGAGAAATGGCAAAGGTATACATATCATCTTGGAAGTTACGAATAAAACCTTCGTAGCGGTCGATTTCATCCATAATGATATTATTTATATCTGTCCAAATACTAGTATACTCACGATCACTAAGACCTTTTGTCAATTCTTCGAGATTATCGATTTGAATCATACCCCATACAGGCTGTCCCTCTTCGGCTTTAATACGGGCTTTTTCTAGGTCCGTAATATCCTTGAAGTACAGCGCCATCACTGCATGTTCCGCCAGTTCATCTTCACTATCAATATCTGATCGGGTATCCCGAGGATCGATAAATTTATAAATAATTTGGAAGTATCGATTTTCATATTTTTCCGTCATATATCCGGACTTACCCCAGATTTTATCGATACGGAAACCAGGCAACAAGGCAGACATTTTTTGGAGCTTATTCCAATCCACCTTAACCCAGTCAGCGAAAACACTGTTATTCCACACCAATGTGCCTTGCTTATTAACAAGAACAATCCCCATTGGCAAATTTTGTAAAGCAAAGTTAGAAGCTTGTGTGACATTTTTCATCATCGCACTAAACTGTTCTCTTGCTAAACGACGCCGGTTATGAAGGGTATTATAATTAACCAAATACGCCGCTACTACAATGATTAATGCTAAAATCGCAATAGCCCAATTTAAATAGGCCAGCAATAATAGCAATAATACGAGAACGGCAACAATGGTAATTTCTAAACCTTTCCATCTCCGTTGAAAGGATTTCATAACGGCCTCCTTTCTATTACTATTGACGCGCTTTGTAACGTGTCCGTAAATCTAAAAACATATCTATAACACCAAATATCGCTAGTGCTTGTCCAAAGAAGAAGGCATATACACCAAGCAATATCCACTTCAATTTATTACTCATGCGATAACTACTCATTAAGTCTGCTAAAGCTGCAAAGCCATGAACAGAACACATAGAGCTACCGAGGAGTAATACATTAGTACTAATGGCTGTGACCCATGAAGAATCCATATTAATATGTGGAGCACCATATATACCAATAATGCCTAACGCATATAAACCGGCACTCCAGACAGGCATCTTCCACTCTTCAATCGGTAAAAATCGAGGTATGGAAATATGTAATCGCTTGCCTAACCATATAGATATCTGAATAGTTATATAACTATATGATACTGCAGCTATAGCTATAGCTACAAAAAACGCATCCTTCAAACCAGTAGCTAACTTATCTACATTTTTCACAAATAAATCCGCTTGTTCTTGTGTAATATTAGAATTCGTTTGTAATGCTTGATCAGCAATCATACGAGCTTGCTCTGTCATCTGTATATCTATCATTGATAAGTCAATACCAGATATATACGCTTGTGCAATGAAAGTTACTAATACAGCAACAAACATAGCAATACTAGGGAGTAGTAACCGTTTAATCGTTCCCAATGAAAGACGATTACCCTCTCCTACTCCTACACCTACCGCAGCAAATAAGCCAACAGGTATACCATTCCATGGTCCAAATAAAATTACTGCTAAGAAAGTAGTAACAATAGCTGCCGATATACTATATTTACGGCCCCATTTTGTTCCAATTATGCCAATGGCCGCAGGTGTAACAAAAAATGATAAAAAGGCGAAAGCTGGTATATAAACACTGATAGCACTAAGGATAACACCTATAGCACTAACAAAGGCAGTTTCCACCATCGCTCTTGTATTTGTTTTATTCATAAATCACCATTCTTACATAAGAAGATATATTAATTGGTATCTTTTAATTATAACAGTTTAAAAAGGTAACTTCAAATACCCCATGTGGTAGATAATTGCGATAGTAGTGCTATTTATAGTACTGATAGCACACACAGGCAACGTAAAATAGGGAGCTACCTAAAGTAGCTCCTCATCTCATATTACCATATGTAGTTGGCGCATCATTTCAAATACATTCACATATGAAACATCAAAATACTCACATATATCCGGTATCTTGACTTTTGTAGTCTTTGGTCCCGCTAGAACTTCGTGGGTTACAACTACACCTCTGTGGACACTCGCATAAGCTATAAGCCAAGGATCCGCTTTAGCCAAAAAACGATGTTTTTCAGCATCCTTATATTGTTGATTTAACATCACATATTCAGCTATATCTGCATATGTATTTTGTATCTCAACATCATTTGTCGCTTCGGTAAACCTCAAATAATGAGTGTCAAACCAAATAGATAACTCATCATTACCACTCATAATTTCATTTTTAATGTGATCAATAGTTAAAATATTACCTCTGCTGTGAGATATCAACTCATTCCAGAATGATGGAACAATATCAAACCCATAATATCGGTTCTTTGCATCTATAAAGGTATTACTATCAAGGACATACATAGTTTTCTCTCCTAAAAACTATATTCATTCACATATTTTGTAAAAGTACTACCACGTAAGCCTAACAACTCATACGCATCTCGATATGCCAGTTCGCCTGCTCGAGCGGCTTTGACAACAGTACGACTAAAACTTTCCCCCAACCGAGCATGAGCAGTGACATAAAAATTTCCACCATCTCTTGTCTCTCGTTCAGGTAAGCTTTCTAATCTCTGATTAAAACATTCCACTAGGTTATGATATTGAATTCGAGTAATATATCCATGCTCTAATGCTATCCGATAGATAACATACTCACTCACCTTAAAGCGCTTAGCTATGGTTTCATAATCCTCCGGATGTTCATTCCACAAAGGAATAAATTGGGATTTCGGCACAAGAAATTCACCTGCAAAGCTGTTACAATACGGCTCAGAAGAGCTATCAGTAACGCCTTCTTCACCTAATAATATATGACAAAGCTCATGAATAATCGTAAACAGCCTACCATGATTCGAGTCAGTTCCATTGATAAAAATAATAGGTGCATAAGAATCAATTAATGTAAACCCTCTAAATTCATCAACGGATAATTTACGTCTAGTATTAGAGCCCACGATGCCGTTAACAAATACAGTAACACCTATAGTCTCGATGCGTTTGCGTATATATGTAAACGGATCCGCTACACCTATTTGCCAGCCAGCCTCTATATCTAATAACGAATAAGCTTGATGCACAAGATCTCTGCTATCCATACGTTTAGAAAAGCTCCCTACATAAGGTAACGCATCTATTCCTAAATTAAGCTTTCGATATTGGCTCAACCAATCTTGTCGAATCTGCATATCATAAATAGTATCTCTTAACTCAGGACTATATGGTCTGTCAGCGATTTCACCATTCAGTTTTCTAAAATCAGTAATCTCTTTATCCGATAACGGTGGAGGATTCTTTAAATAAATATATCCTAACGGTACATTGGAAAAAGTAGCTAATGCCTGTATTTGACAAATTGTCGGATGCACACGACCTGCAATCCACTCTCCATACTTTGGAAATCGCTTATAGAAAGCTTCATAACCTTTACCACTATATTTAGGCAACCAGTTTAAAATAGCCCCACTCACTGGGAACCGTTCAGACATACCATCACCTCCTTTTATCCCTTATTACTCTTCTACTAAATAGTATTCGCTACCAATTGTAAAACTCCTACTTTGATTACATTAATTTTACAATCATATACCAATGAAAAACAAGCAGTTGTTAAATAACTACTTTAACAACTGCTTGTCTTAATTATATCTATACGTCTTGAATAATCGGCAAGATCATAGGACGACGACGGGTTTTATCATAGAAGAATTTACCCAATGCGTCACGTACGTTTTGCTTAATGGTTGTCCAATCTTTGATGCGTTGCATTTCGCAATCTTCAAGAACTTGTTCTACGCGGCGCTCTGCAGCAAGCATAAGTTCTTCTGCGTCACGAACGTATACGAAGCCACGAGATACGAGGTCTGGACCAGCTACGATAGTACCGGAAGCTTTGTCCATCGCCATAACAACGATAACCATACCTTCTTGTGCCAATTGTTGACGGTCGCGGATAACGATATTACCTACGTCACCAACGCCAAGACCATCAACGAAGATAGCGCCAGCTTGTACGCGGCCACCTTTGCGACCACCATCTTTATCAAATTCAAAGATTTGACCATTATCGCCGATAAGAACTTTCTTAGGATCTACGCCCATGGCCACACCGAGTTCACCATGACGGCGCAACATGCGATACTCACCATGAACTGGAATAAAGTATTCTGGACGAACAAGGTTAAGCATTGTTTTAAGCTCTTCTTGGCTCGCATGTCCAGATACGTGAATACCACGGTCTTTACCGTATACCACATTACAACCTAAACGAAGCAAGTTATCGATAGTTCTACCTACAGCACCTTCGTTGCCTGGAATTGGTGTAGCAGAAATGATAACAGTATCATTCGGTGCCAATTCTACAGTACGATGATTGCTTGTAGCCATACGGGACAAGCCTGCCATCGGTTCACCTTGAGAACCAGTCGTTAAGATCATGATTTGGTCATCTGTGTAGTTGTGCATTACATCTACGTCGATGATTGTATTTGGTGGAATATTCAAGTATCCGCGCTCTTGGGCAATTTCTGTAACATTAACCATGCTGCGACCCATAACTACAACCTTACGGTTGAACATAACTGCCGCATCAATAGCTTGTTGTATACGAGATACGTTGGATGCGAATGTTGCCAAAACAACGCGACCTTTTGCTTCTCCAACGGCTTGTTTAATCGCAGGACCTACGGAACTTTCAGATCCGGTAGTGCCTGGTTTTTCTACATTTGTAGAGTCCGATAATAGCGCTAATACGCCTTTGTTACCGAGCTCAGCAAATTTGTGCATATCCATCAAACGGCCATCAACTGGGGTTTGGTCAATTTTAAAGTCCCCTGTATGAAGAATTGTTCCGATTGGTGTATTAAAGTATACAGCGCAGGAGTCAGGAATGGAGTGATTTGTTTGAATGAAACCAACAGTCACTTGACCAATTTGAACTTCATCACCGGCAGCAATCGTACGAAGACATTTTGGAGATACCTTATGTTCTTTAAACTTGCCTTCGATTAATCCACAAACGAGATTTGTTGCGTATACTGGGCAACTAATTTCTTTCATAAGGTACGCCAAAGAACCGATATGGTCCTCATGGCCATGAGTAATTACGACAGCTTTCACGCGGTCTTTATTCTCGATAATATAGCTCATGTCAGGAATAACGATATCTACGCCAAGCATATCTTCACTAGGGAATGCAAGCCCTGAATCAAGAACGATAATTTCGTCCTCGTATTGGAATATGGTCATATTTTTACCAATTTCACCAAGACCACCTAGTGGGATGATTTGGAATTTGCCCTTGTTGGCGCCATTTGGCGTACGACCAACTAATTCCACTTGTTCCTCTTGATTATTCCAACCTGTAGAACGGTTATTTGGGCGGTTATTATTGCGATTCTGACCATTTTGGCCATTGCGACCATTATTGGTACGCGTATTACGTGTATTTTCACCACGCGGTGCACGAGTTTGGCGAGTTTTGCGTTCTTGACCTTCACCTTGTTCGGCATTGCGACGTGTATTTGTACGGCGAGTCGTATTAGTACGGCCACCATTCGCACTTGTGCGAGTATTTGTAGAACGGCGTTGGCGTGTCGAACCTTCACCTTCACTAGCTGTTTGTTGGCGCGTACGACCTTCGCCAGCAGGGCGGCGTGTATTTGTACGGCGACGCGTTTGTTTTTGCTCGCCTTCAGCCGCAGCTGTAATAGTAGCAGTTTTTGCTACTGTTGGTTCTGCTTTCACTTGTGCAGTAACCTGATTATCTGTTGTATTCACAGTTCCTCCTAAAATTTTGTTCATTAATTTATTTAACATAGTTTTTCTCACCTATCACTTGAATTGATCTATGCCACGAGGAAATGTCACACAAAGAAAAAGGCGCTATTATACTAGCGTCTCGTCAAATGGGCGCAAAAATGCGCTATCAAATTTTGCCGTTCCTAGTTTGTGTGCCATTTGCCGTAGCAAATGAGTATAGTGCACTATCAGATGCTTCAACCGCAAGAGACTTCTATTTTTATCTCAATCCGATACGCAGTGCAATATAGTCCGATCTGTTTTGATGAAAGCCTCACTTTCATACGTTGTGCTCATTATAACATAAAAACAACATAAACAAAAGAGTTCTACGCTTGATTCATCAAAAGTAACATAAAATTTTACTACTACTTAAAAGGGCGGCTCAAACCGAACCACCCCAAAGCATTTCATTATTTATCATCTGGCATACTTTTATAAAACCCTTCAATATGCACTCACCAGCAATGCAACGAGAATTCGAGTAGTGAAAGCGCTGCTCGTAGGCGATACTTTCATAATAGATGCCAACCGTTTGTCAATGGCGATGTTCCTCAACGCCTCACCATATTGATTGGCCTATAGCTTTAGCAAAACCTTCACGGTATAAATTAGCCCCACCGTTAGCCGGATGTCTAAGACCGATGGCTGAAAGACCGAATCGCCCCATCGTATCCGCCGATTTTTGACCGACAGCGAGCACGAGAGGCTTCGGTCCACCTAATTCGGTATGCAATGCCAACAGTTTTTTCGTATATTCCCAACCTAGCTGTTGCTCCGACTCAGTCGGCGTCCGGTTAGTGAGCGGTTCGCCCGCCTTATGAGGATGAAAGGGGAATATATTCCACAACAGTGCATCGTACGGATCAATACCTTGTTCAATGATGGCACTCCATACTACCGTATCCGTAGGTTCGTTAAACCCTTGTTCCTGTTGAGTCCGTTTCAGCATAGGACTCACAGGGGAGCTAGTTCTTTGTAATGTAACAGGCGTTATCTGATGCGCCCGAATTGTTTTATGCTTATCCAACAACATGCGCTCACAGGTAATGGCAATGCCCGAAAAACGCCCGCCTTGATATCCGACAGCCTCTGCCACTACAAAGATTTTGGAGCGTCCCAACCGCGGCAACAAATACGCCGTCAAATTGTTACGACGCACCTGCGCCGCATCAAAGTCAGACCGAACAATTTCGAGGTCGGAATTCACCTCACCCCACGGATTGTGAACAAGCTCGCCTCTATATTGACCGAGCCAGTCTACAAACTGCTGTACTTTTGCTACCCGATCCGCATCAAACGAGGCCATATATTCATCAAAAGACAGCGTTTTTTCTTCCTCTGGTGCAAATAAGGACATAGGATTTCCCCCAATTTATACTACCGAACCATATAATTAATAATGCTGTATATCATGATTATCAAGCTTTTATATACTGTATTTATACACTAAAACCTATAGTAATACAATCCATATATTACGATGCCCAATCATGATATGTGATACTATATCCGATAATCACGCACTACATAAAATGTATACTGTTACTGTATTCATAATAGCACCTATTTCTGAAAGTTTGATGCAAAATTAATACTCAAATATATCTACATGCAACATCACAATTATATATAAAACTCGATTTTGTCTTCTTTGGCGAGTTGGAATTGTTCAAATATGTGGTTTCGAATATTGACGAAGGACGCCGAGGTCCGGTCCGTCCTATCGATGAGATTGACGGGGATAATGGTTTGCACCCGTCCCGGATTAGCAGCGAGCACTACGACGCGATCCGCAAGAACCACCGCCTCTTCGATATCATGCGTAACGAATACGACCGTTTTACCCTCTTCACGGCAGATACGGGAGATTTCATCCTGTAAATTGATGCGTGTCAACGCATCGAGGGCCCCTAGCGGTTCATCCATGAAGATAATGTCCGGATCGACCGCCAACGCCCGCGCAATGGATACACGTTGCTGCATCCCACCGGACAACTCCGCCGAATAGCGATTGCGCGCATGGTCGAGCCCCACCATTTTCACGTATTTGTCGATGATAGCAGGTCGCTCTTCCTTAGGTACATTCTTGCTTTCAAGGCCCAGTTCAATATTGCTTTCCACCGTTCGCCACGGCAACAGTCCGTAATTTTGAAAGACCGTTACATACCGCAGTTGAGGTGCTTTCACCTCCGCGCCGTCGATGGTAATAGAGCCCGAAGTAACGAGCTCAAAGCCGGCCATAGCATTTAAAAGCGTGCTTTTACCGGACCCGGAAGGACCTAAAAGGCAAATAAATTCACCTCGTTCAATGTCCAGATTAATATTTTTAAGGATGGTGAGCGGTTCTCCATCTTTCATAAATTCCTTGTGTGCATTGCGCACCGAAATGTAACCCATGCGTCCACCTCCTATTTCTCAATGCCCCAACGTCTATAAATCCATTTTTCGATGAGGGACACGCCCCAATCGAGCAAAAGTCCTACAAAGCCAATCGTCAAAATCGCCACCATCAGAAGATCGTTACGCAAATTGTTCCGCATATCGATGATGAGGAATCCAAGACCCGTCTGAGAGCCTACCATTTCCCCCGTCACCAGGAAAATCCACGCCGTTCCGAGCGCGATGTGAAGTCCTGATGCGATGCCGGGAAACACGGCGGGCAATACGATTTTAAATAACAGTTCCGGCTGCTTGATACCAAAATTTCGGGCCACCTTGATGTATACGGGATCGATATTCTGAATCGCGGACACCGTGGATAAGAGAACCGGGAAAAACGCCGCAATAAAGATGATGACGATAGCCGGCGCCTGTCCGATACCGAAGAACAGTACGATAAACGGCAACCATGCCACCGGTGAAATGGGACGAATCACCTGAACGATAGGGTTAATATAGTTCCAAATACCCTTATACCAGCCTAAAATGAGTCCCAGGAATACGCCGGCTACGACGGAAATGATATAGCCTATGAAAAAGCGCACCAAACTGTCCGCAACATCCTTGAATAACACGCCGTCTCCGATGAGCTCCCCAAAGCCGAGCAACACTTTGTATGGCGTCGGCAGCAAGGCTTCGTTAAATCCGCCAAGGCGAACGATTAATTCCCAAATTAGCCACGCTGCGATAAATGAGCCTGGCACATATGTATATTTCTTCATGGTCCCCCTCCTATGGTAACAATGTTTGATCTACAAACTCTGAATAGCTCGGCACGTTTTTGATTAAATCAATATGTGTCATGTGATGCACGAGCGCATTGTAACGCTCCTCTGTAAGGGCTAAATCTTTAAACCCAATCACTTTGAGGGAATGTTCAATAACAGGATCCTTAAACTTCATGTATTTTAAGGAAATCTCCTTTTGCGCCTCCGGATGCTCGTCTAAATATGTACCTGCATCGAGATAAGCTTTTGTGAAAGCCCTCGCCAAATCGTGGTGTTCATCGACGAATTGACCGTTGAACACGAGGGCGCAACAGATATTGTCATGCCATAAGTGATCAGGGTCTTCAAAGACCTTCCCAGCTCCCATTTCTATAGCAAGAGAACCAAATGGCTCCGCCACGCTATAGCCAGCGATTTGACCGACCGACAATGCGGACGGCATTTCAGGAGGACTCATCTCCACTATCTGTACATCCTTCTCGCTAAGACCTGCCTGTTCAAGCATGAGGTCTACGAGAATCTTTTGAGTTGATTGCTTATGAGGGATAGCAAAGGATTTACCTTTCAAGTCCTGTACAGAGTTAATATCGTTATTTACAACAATAATGTTACCTTCCGTATGGCCTAATGCCGCTGCGCGCACATCAATGCCCTGTTCACGAGCCTTTACGCCGAGCTCAACGAGAACAGCTGCAGCATCTACTTTACCGGTGTTGAGCGCATCCATAAGTTCCGGCCAGGAACCGTATTTTACAAGCTCTACATGAACTGGACCATCTGCTGTCTCCAGTTCCTTCATAGCAAATACGGGTAGCGCATGCGTAATCGGTAAATACGCAACGCGCACGGTTTTTAATTCTTGGGCGGTCTTTGGTTTACTGTGTTCATGATAACCATACGCTAGCCCACTTACTATCAACAGCACGATAGCAATGAATAGATACCAAAATTTCTTCATAATGTCCCCTCTTTCTACCTCACAACAAGGGGCGTTTATGACTCATATCAATTTCCGCATTTTTCTAAACCTTAGATGAAATCAGGCTTTAGAACACCTCGTCTTCTAAACTTAATATAACCTACTATATCAATATGTATTAATTATGTCAATAAATCATATTAATATTGTAGGTATTATTATTTATGTACGAAAAATATCAATATAGACAAGATCCTATTCATTTAAATAAGCATTTTAATATAAAAGGCAAATAAATAGATAGTATATAGAGGATCAACACCAGTAAACTTTCAGATAACATAAAGCCGCAAGATTTTAATTAACCAAAAACAGCAAACAACTAATTAACAAAAAGTGGTAAGGTGCTAATTAACAAAAAACAGATAGTATTCGTTGTGATATGTACCCCCTTTACTAGACAACCAGTAAAGGGGATACATATCATTGGATACTACCTGTTTGTAATGTTTATTAACTTTTCACAATTATTTGAATAGAGTCTTTTTATTTAGTACGTAAACTTCAGATGTACCTGCTTCACTAGACTCAGATACATGTGGATAAATGGAGGACTGACGGAAATGCTTAACCTCCCCTTTAGGAACGATTAACATAAGTGGCTTACCAGATTCGATAGTCTTATTAAATTCCTCTTCACTTACTTGTTCCATAAGATATTTCTTCTGCCATTCAGCGCTACGTTTTTTCAATTTATCTCGATCATCCCAGCGACTTTCATCACCATTAATCTTGATAACCTTATGACCCGTATAATACACAACAGCCGTACTATAGCCATTATAGTAATAGACATCCCCTTCATAGGAATCCACTACTGGAACAACATCAATATTACTACGCTGCTTAACAAATGGCTCTAAGCCTTCCATAACAACTATAGAAGATATAACCATCGTACCAAGTACAATAATTGTAACTAAACGATATCCTCTTCTCGTATACCATGTATAGAACATAGCCAATATCGCCATAGCAACCACGACATAGAGCAAACAATAAAAACCCCATGGTGCGAAGAAAGAGCCTGCTACATAAGCAATCCACAAAAGCAACGTCGGCCCCATAATAATCCATTTTAGGGCTCTAGATTTGCCTTTGCGAATAAGCTTCATAACGCCCAAAGCACCGATAGCACTAAATGGGACTAAGCTAACAAAGGTATATAGAGGGTATTTTGTTGCCATCAAGGTGTAGAATAGCACAATTCCAACACCCCAAGTCATATTATAGATAAACCCTGTATGACGTTGTTTAAAGCCATCGATTATACCGTAAATAACAGCACCTGTCCACGGCATAGAGGCGCCAAGGAAGATAGCGAGGTAATACCACCATACGTTATCTTCCGGATGTTCCGATTGAGTAGCACGAGTCACATTGTGAAGCCCTAAGAAGCCATTGATAAAGTCTTGACCATGAACACTGTACATGTACACATACCACGGCAAACAAACTACACAAAAAGCTAAAATGCCACGCCAATCAAAGATAGCTTTCACCATAGACCAAGAACGATTAATGCCTGCAAAAACAAGTAAAATCATACCAGGCAACACAATAGCTACAGGACCTTTAGTAAGTACACCTAAAGCAGCGAATACATAAGCTACAATCATGGCATATGGTTTCTGTTCTACCAGACCCTTGTAGGAGTAAATCATGACCATCAATGTCATATAAAGGAGCACCATATCTGTAACAACGCCATGAGCTACGGTCCAGAACATGAGAGATGTGCCTAGAACGGATGCCCCAATGAGACCAAGCGCCCACTTACCGCTCATGGTACGCGTAGATTGATACATGGTCGCCACCGACAAAGCACCGAAAATAGCACTCGGTAGGCGCACCACCCAATCAGCAATTCCAAAGACTTTAAAGCCAAGAGCAATGAGCCAATAAATCATGATTGGTTTATCGTACCAATAAGTACCATAAATCTGCGGAGATAGCCAATCACCAGAAAGAACCATTTCCTTTGCCGTTAACGCATAATTAGATTCAACGGGATCTGTAACAGGCAACATATTATTGCCAAACATATAAAACACTAGCCACACAATAAATACGACTGGTGTTAATCGAGAGAGTTTCATAAGGGGTCTCCTTATCGACGATTACGATAGTATCTAAAGCCCAGTACTGCAGCTATAATGACAAATACAACAATCATACCAATCAAGAACTCATGATTGTACTCGATAAGGTCTTGCCAATTTTCACCAAGTACCTTGCCTAAGTAAACGAGCAAAATCGTCCAAGGAATCGTACCGAGTACCGTCCAGATGATGAAATGCCACATGGGATAGCGTGCCATTCCTGCCGGAAAGGAGATAAAGGTACGAACACCAGGTAAAAGTCGACCAAAAAATACAGCTACACCGCCATATTTATTAAACATCTTTTCTGCCAGTTCAAATTTATGTTCATTAAAAAATATATATTTACCATATTTCAATAATAAAGGGCGCCCACCATGCTCACCCATCCAGTAGGATACTATAGAACCAACAATCCCTGCTAAGATACCTACTACCATTGTCGTATGCATATCAAATATGCCTTGAGCTATCAAATACCCCGCAAAACCAAGTACGATTTCACTCGGAATAGGCACGTTAGCATTTTCTAGAACCATTGCAATAAACATGGCCGTATAGCCATATGTTTCCATAAACGAAATAATATATTCCACTATTTTACCTCACTAAAAATCCCCATCCGGGTTCTATAATGTACTTATTCTTGTACATCGTTTCGTGAAAGTTTCACCCAACCATTTGGTATACCATATATTTTACCATAATAAAGAGACCCTCACCACAAGTGGGGCCTCTTTAAGGTATAAACAGTATGTGATTTTCGCAATAGTTTTTTTGCTATTGTGTACAGCTCATTAAAAACAACTAACAATTAACTAGCTATACGGCATCTAACCTCCTCTGTTTAAGCAAGACCATATGGTACACATATAGGACATGTTTCTTCACTACGAGGACTTTGTAAAATATCCGCTTTAATGCCGAACCAATTTGCTAGATTCTCTGCAGTCATCATCATATGCGGAGCTCCATCACCGACGATAGCCCCCTCTTTGATGGCAATAATGCGGTCACTATAGCGCAAAGCTAGATTCAAATCATGTAGCACCATAACGACCATAATATTTCGTTCCCGCTGTGTACGTTTAACCAGCTCCATCAATTCAATTTGATGACGACTGTCGAGATAGGTAGTCGGTTCATCGAGGAGTAAAATATTTGGTTCTTGAGCCAAACTTAATGAAAGCCATACGCGTTGCCGTTCACCGCCGGATAGTTCCCCTATGTGATGATACCGATATTTCCATACATCTGTGCATTTCATCGCCTGCTCCACAGCAGCTAAATCCGCATCAGATAGTTCCTTAAAAATCGATACATACGGATTTCGTCCGGATCGAACCAACTGCTCAACTAACATTCCTTCAGGAGCTGTCGTAATTTGCGGTAACAAAGCTATATGACGCGCTAATTCCTTCGTATTCCACGAATGTAAAGGTTTTTCATCCAGCGATATGGTGCCTTGTTTTAGCTTAATAAGTCGGGCCAAAGCTTTCAAAAACGTTGATTTTCCCGAACCATTCGGACCGATAATAGATATTATTTCCGGTTTATCAAAGACGATGGATTGATTTTCCAGTATCAATCGTTTTCCATAACCTACCGTTATATTATCGACTGTTAACACACTCATCTTCGCCCCACCCCTTTCAATAGATACAAGAAGAATGGAGCACCCAAAAAGCTCATCAGTACGCCTACAGGGATTTCACCTGGCGCAATCATCATGCGCGCCAAAGTATCGGCATAAACAATTAATATGCCACCAAAAACCATAGACGTAGGAATCAAATAACGATAATCCACACCTACAATGAGACGCGCCACATGAGGCACAATAAGACCTACAAAACCCAACATTCCCGACACGCTCACCGCTGATGCGGCTAATAAAGAAGCTAATACGAGTAAGGACAATCGACATCTTTCAACATGCACACCTAAAGTGCGCGCCGTATCATCGCCTAAACTAAGCAATGTAAGCCATCTGATAGATATCATAGATCCAATAATTCCTATAGCCGTATAAGGCCAGATCATCATTACATCATCCCAGCTGCGCCCTACAAAACCACCTGCCATCCAGCTCACCGTTCCTTGAACACGATCCGGATAAAACACAGATAGAATCGTATTAAATCCGCCGAAAAAAGCAGCTACTGCCACACCGGCCAAGATAAGGCGCAACGGATTGAGCCCACCTTGCCAAGAAATCCCATAAACCAAAAACGATGCCACTAACGCACCAACAAAAGCACCAATAGGAACAAGCATAACGTAAGTAGGCATGAGAATCATGATGATCATAGCCGCCAAAGCACCGCCAGAGGTAATGCCGATAATTCCGGGATCCGCCAAAGGATTTCGCAAGATACCTTGTAAAATCACACCGGCTAAGGCAAGATTCATGCCAGCTAAAAAGCCCACTACAACACGTGGTAAGCGTATAGTCATGATAATTTGACCAATTTTCGATGTGTCGCCACCCGTTATGATTTGGTATAATTCGCCCCAAGTTAATGGAACGGCGCCCAGTTTCATACTCAGCAACACTCCTGCTATTAACAGAATCAGTGCAGCCACAAAAACGCGTAAGCCACGACGTTCCTGCACATTAATGAGATTGTCCATATAACACCTTTTCCGCATATAATAACACTTGATCCATTCGAGCGGTCGGCACCGACGCAAACAAAGGACCCGGCAAGACCTCTATATTCCCATTAGCAACAGCAGGTACATTCTGCCATGCCGGCGTTTTAAAAGCCTTTTTAAAAGCTGCTATATCTTTCTCACCGCTACTGCCATGATTAATCAAGATAACCTTGTCACAATCAAGAACGGCCATCGTCTCCAGATTAAGCGGAATATATCCATCCAAAGCATTCTCCGATACATCCTGCGGCAAATATACATCAGCCACATTTTTTGCCCCTAATCTTTGGAAAATATCTCCCACATATGTTTTACTGGAGGCTAGTTGGTAACTCGTAGGTGTCCCAAAAACGATGAGGACACGCGGTGCAGACTCATCTTTATGACGCTGTATGATTTCCGTTAGGATATCATTATATTTCTGGACCAACGCAGCCGCCTCCCTATCATGACCAGTCATAGTGCCCACATGTCGAATATGGTCCATGATGTCATCATAATTGGAGGATAAGTGGTAAAAGCTAGGAATATGATTCGCATTAAAAGCTTTGCGCAACGCCGTTTGAAACGGCATGGCAATGCCGATAACGAGATTCGGGTCGGACATAATAATTCGTTCAATACTTGGAGATACAGCACTATTCATATTCGGATACTGTGCAATTTTAGCCTGCACATCTGCCGGTAACTCCCTTGAATTTACTACGCCTACGGGGCTAACACCTAAAGTGATAAGCAATTCACTATCCGCCGAAGAAATGGATACTACACGACTTGCTATGTTTGGCAACGACACAATTTGCTTCGTATCATCTTCAATCTGAATAGCACCTGCCTCGCTGAATACCTCTCGCTTGCCTTCAAAACTTATACCCGTAGTGAAAGCTCCCACAACGGCAACAATACCCAATAAACATAATAATGGCTTATTGATAATGATCACCTCGCAGATAACTTATGCAAGCTAAACCTCATAGATTATAATTTCAAATTAATGCCACTATATTATGTATGAAATACATGCATTAAAGCCTCAGCATTTCATACATACATTAATATCTCACTATTACATACGCAAGTTAAGGCCCATGCGATAAGTGGCGCCATGAATATCTCGTAAGTCTTGTTTTTCGCCAAATATATTTTCAACCCCTACATACATGGATGCATTATCATTCAACTGACGAGTCACCATAATATTCCAAGTTTGAATATTTTTCTTCTTCGGAATGCTGAGACGTGGGTTAACAACGATAGCATCAATGCCATCAAGGTAGTTAATGTAATAATTACCCCAGAACGCACCAGTCCAACGACCTTGATGATAATTAACACCACCACTGAATACATGGCGACCACGGTTTAACAAACGATCGTGAGTCACGTCATTTTTGGCATCCAAATATGTATAGTTGCCGAATACATCCCATTTATTATTGAGTCTATGATTTACAGATAATTCCAGACCTTGCAATACAGCACGAGGTAAATTGGAATACGAAACATAAATTCGGCGATTTGCCATATCAATACGATTGGCACCACTTTCAATATAATTTTTAATAACATTGTGGAAATAGGACGCCTTAACATTTGTCCGTTTCCAATCTTTTTCTACAGAGAAATCAAAGTTATATGAGCTTTCAGGTTTCAAATTAGGATTACCTTGCAAATATATATCGAAAGCTCCTAATCGCCCTCTCGGCACATTAGATGCCATAAGCCAATGATGATACATTTCCGTCATACCAGGTGTGGAGTAGCCTGCACCGTAATTCATTTTAAAACGGAGACTATCATTTGCTTTATAGGTAACACCAATCTTAGGCGACCAATGGCTATCAAATGCATTTGACGTATCGTAACGTACTGCAGGAATAATTACCCATTTACGACTAGGTTTCCATTGATGTTGTACAAAGTAACTACCGTAATTAATGGTTGCCTTACCCGCGGTATCTGTAATGCCTTCTCGAGTTCTTGACCATGCTATGGAGCCATTATTAATACGCGTACTAATCGCTTCTTGACGACGGAATTGAACACCATACGTTAAGAGATTCTTCTTATCGATTGATGTATTAACCTGCGCATCCGTAATCCATTCTTTATTATAATATTCATCCCAAATGGATAGTTTTTTTATGCCACCCATGCGCTTATATTGATCATAAGTGTCTTTGTAATGATTGTAGTAAGACTGCACCATAAGCGATGACCGACCGCGACGGCCATTCCAACGAAGGCCAGTACTTGTAGTCGTCGTATTTTTATCAACCGATTGGGTTAATGCATTACCCTTTTTCGTATTCATATCCAAGTCTTCAGTTTCTCGATCTATAAAGAAGGAAAATTTATCTCTTTTTCCCGCTTGATAAGATACGTCAAAATGAAGCGGTATTCGGTCACCATGATAGTTATTATCCGATCCAGAGTCATTATTTCCCGCTATATTCCTACGAATTCCAGCACCAATCGATCCGTTCCACTTTCCTTGTTGTCCACTACGAGCCAATACATTGAAGTTATATCCTGTCGCACTCGATGCATCACGTCGGGAAATTTCAGTATTAACCTCTACACTTGGCTTTCTGGATTGTTTTGTAATAATATTAATAACCCCACCGTTCGCCTCGGAACCATAAAGGGCACTCGACGGACCACGCGTTATTTCGATGCGCTCCACATTATCCATGCCTTGACGAAGCCAGCCCATAGCATTAGCTCTTGTTTTCGTCAACTCTCCCGTAACACGTCGTCCATCAATAAGAATTAATGTATGACGAGATTCGGCGCCACGCATCGTAATATTTTGTCCACCGTGGGCATCGGTGCTGAAAGCAACGCCTGGCACACTTTGTAAGGCTTGTTCTAAATTACGATATTGGCGACTTTTAATTTCTTCTTGTGAAATAATCGTTGTCGCAATTGGTACATCTCGAACTAAAGCCTCCGTACGAGTAGCGGTAACCGTAATGTCTTTCATACGTCTTGACTGCTCATCGCTTGCATTATTTTGAGATTCATTCACACTATCTACACTTGTAGAACTATTATTTTCTGCACCTACCACACCTGCAACAGACGTTAGACATACAACACATAATAGTGCTGCCCATGACTTTTTCATCACACACCTCCAGAAAATATATTAGGGCTCTAATAGTATAAAACGA
The DNA here is from genome assembly GCF_040094895.1 of Veillonella parvula. GTDB lineage: Bacteria > Bacillota > Negativicutes > Veillonellales > Veillonellaceae > Veillonella > Veillonella parvula_L. Next base: position 254,722 of record NZ_JBBNGV010000003.1, read on the forward strand.
TATCTAATCTCAATTATATATTCATCAGGAATAACTATCAATATTATTTTATGTTATCAAAGTAATATATATACATATAAAAAAACTAGTATCCATAAAGATACTAGTTTTTCATTATACTTATAAATTATAATGAATTGTGATATCTGCATATTGTTGTGTACCTGTAGAATTTTCAGCACCGCCCACACTATAAGCATATTCCCTAGCATGTTCTGATAACATAGGGTCATCAGAATTAAGAATTTCCACACTGGCAACACTACCACCTGGGGCAAAATAAATCCTTAGTGTCACATCACCTTGAATCCCCATAGTGTATGCATCTGTAGGGTAATTACTATTAATTGCACTTTGTAAATTACTCCAATACCCATCATAGCTAAATACGCCGCCACCGCCGACATCTGCTTCAGTACCTCCGGTACTTTCACGATCGCTAAGCCCTTCTCCACTTCCTGTTGATGCATACCCAATTCCAGGACCTTCAGGCCCGACAAGTCCACTCCCCGTATTGCTACCGACAGAAGATTGTTTAATAGTACCTGTTTCACCAGCACGCGCTTGTTGACTAGACGGACTTACATCACTTTTTGTAGGAACAGCAGAGTTCCCATTTTGTCCTCCGTGACCGGCTCCACCGTTATCAGGTTGAACTTTATTATTTTCCAATTCTTTTTGGTATTGAAGTTCATGAACCTTCTCTTCTTTAATCTGCTCTTTAATTTCTTCTACTTGTTTCTCCGCTTCCTGTTCCGTTAGAAAATTAATTTGCAAAGATCCGATCATTTGAGATTCGATGTAATCAGAAAAGGAAATAAAAGCAACACCAACCATAATAATACTGATAATAGTGGCAATAACAAAGGCTTTTTTATAGGTCATATGTGGATATTTCCACACATCTACATATTTTTTCGGCATAGCATCACCTATTTATTAACAGTGGCAATACTAATACTTGCAGCGCCGGCTACTTTCATATCATCCATTAACTCCACGACCTTGCCATAGCTCAAATCCTTATCGGCACGAATAAGGAAATTTTGATTTTTATTCTCTCCAATCTTGGCTTTCACAGAGCTAATAAGCTGTTCTTTCGTCACATACCCATCATCTATCATCAGCTGCCCAGATTTTTCAAAATCAATTAAAACCGGGCGCAACTCAGCGGACTGCTGCGTTTTCGTTTTTGGCAGCATAATAGATAAGGATTGTTGTGGAATTGTATATATGGTGCTAATCATAAAAAATACGAGCAAGAAAAAGATGATATGAATCATAGGAATAACCATTAAAGTAGGCTTTTCTCCCTCCATACGACTCATTCGTTTCATGCAGCATGCCCCCGATCATAAGAATCTAAAACACGAGAAAATGAATCTTCTAAACGAGATATCGTCATGCGTACATGATGGGTAAATGCAGCATGGAAACATAATGCTACAATAGCCACGCAAAGCCCGGAAGCAGTTGCGACAAGGGCTTCCCCCACACCACCGGTAATAGCAGTAGGTACCGCACCGTCAGCACCGAATACCTGAAAGGCACCAATCATACCCGTTACAGTACCAAGTAAGCCTAATAATGGTGCTATCGTAACAATGGTAGAGAGCCAATCAAGGCCACGAGAAGCGTGCGTATAAACATGAGCCACCATATCCTCCATTTTAGACTGCAATACATTACGATCCTGACACTGTCCAAGCACGCGAGGTAGATTATACGAAATATTAGCTGTATATTTAGATTCTAAGGTAGTTAATAAGGATTGCCAGTTCATTTCTCTCTCTTCTAATGCATCATTCAGAGCAAACATTTCCCGCTTCAATTGTCGATAATAAGCTATACGTTCAATCGCTATAGCTACGGCAATGATAAGGGCCACTAGTAATGGCCACATAACAAATCCACCATGTAAGAATAATTCCCAAGCCTCTTTCATCGTAAACCTCCTTTATTAACAGCTTAATTCTATAAACTTATTTTCTCCCCTACTAAACTAGTTTTAAATAAATCAAGTTACATCAAAACGATAATCAAAATCACTTAATAAGTCTAGCATATCATACTATATTTTCCAACATCATATAAATACCAGTCATTATAAAGGATATTATAAATTATAAACCTGAAATAAATTTGAACTTACGTCTCAATTGCAACGCAAAAAGAGACCTTGCTTTGATCAAGGTCTCTTTTTATTAAATTATATTTCCACTAACAAAATCACATCGTACATAATCAGTACTATTGCAATTCAGTAGTTTGTGTCTTTACTTCACGAGCCGTAGTAAATGCTGCTAATTCTGCATCACCAGCACCAAGAATGACTTTGTTAGCCACTAACGCATTAGCCGCTGTTTTAGCATCTTGTAAAGTAATTCCAGCACGAGGAGCACTAATTGTGACTGATGTGCTTTTACCACCGACCGTAGAAAATGTAAGATATACAACGCGTTTTTCCGCCATGTGGGCGCCTCCTTTCACGTTTCATAAACAAGTTCATCGAATCTAGATAGGCTGTAAACATGTTAGATTACAAATATACGTATCTTCGATTCATATCAATAAGGATGGGAATGTGTGGACTTGCTATTTCTACACCTCTTTACGACTATCTGAGAATGTACGAATCTAGCAATAAAATGTGTTTGGATCACCTAAAACAAGAATGAATAGGAACTCTACCCTTAATGCCCTAAGGATACTTCATTGACGCGGACCACGTCGGACAAGCTGTGGTCATACAAGGCTGCCAGCGCATTACCAACGGTTTTCACATTATCGTCAGACGCTTCTTCTGCAACACGAGTATAAGTTACGTCTTTGTACTTCGGCGCATCTTCGGTACCGATGTTAAAACGCAACACCAATTTAGTGCGTTTAATGTTAGCCATCGTATCACCTCCTTTCACCCTCTTATATTCCTGAGGGCCTTGTTCGACAACCCCCTTGCCGTTATTTAAGGTACTTATAGTGAAAGTAGCTGAACTCTGACTGTAATACTATAAATTGAAATAGAAAAAGACCTCTACCTAATGATATCTAGAAGATTAATATTCTAGATACCACCAGTAAAGGTCTATAAAGTGCTCTTATTACGAGTACTATTCAAATACATATTATTCGGTTTTCAACGCCAATATAAAGTCATATGCTTTAACAGCCGCTTCAGTGTCCACAAAATGTAGAGGATTTAACATACGACAGAATTTAAAAAGATACTCATGTTTACGTAAAATTTCTTTTATATGTAGCACTGTCTCACGGGCTGTACAAGCTGAGCTATAGCCATTCATCATAGCATATAGATACGAAATGGATAAATTATCCTCCCGAAGGAAGCTGTGAACGAAGACGAGTAAATCCCAGCCTTGCGGTGTTAACTCAGGCCAACGACGGCTATTCTCCCAATCGAGCAATGTGATCTTATCTAGTTCAGGCTCATAGGTAATGTCGCGCATAGCAGGACGGCCATGACTCAAGCCATAATCATGCAACTGACCTAATGTCTTGCCAAACATATAAAAAATATGACTTAACATATCCTGCAAACTATCATCCTCTGGATGTTGAGCGGGCAATTGGCTATAATATGTTAACGTTTTACCACAAGCTTCTGTAACAAAATAATGTTCTCTAAAACCAGCAATAACAGGAGCTACTGGCAATTGCGTATTCACAAAAGAAATCTTGTAAAACTCATAATCAAAAGAAGCTCTAGGTGCGGGCTTAATCCAACTAGAGCGATGGTTACTTATATCCTGTTTTACAAAGTACTGTTTGTTGTTAAAATCCACAGAAAAAACACGATGTTCTGTCTCTTGATCAATCATTCGATCGATATATTCTAATAGCATATCATTCATTATTTCCCCCGTATATACACTCTATAATGCTAATCGCCCTCTCAAAGCATAATAACTAGCATTTCCAATATAATATCTCCCAAATTTATATTGTATAATCTAGTATATATAACATTATAATAATTTATGAATTACAACATATTAGCTATTATTCATATAAGTGTATACAATTTGTGTATTTATTATACTACAATTATCAATCGATATCAAAATCAAATTTATTTATAAAGTTAGTATTTTACTGTATTTATTTTACATTTATCGATTTATATATATTTCACGATTTATAATTCAGTACAATTAAATCCAAACATATTACTATTAACATTACTGAAATTCCATTTTTAGAAAAGAAAAACCCCCTAGCCTAAGCTAGGGGGATCTTCTGGTAATTATGATAATAGGTTTAGATTCAGACTACTATATAGACCAACTCTGATCATGTCTAAATCAAACGAATTAACCTACAAATTTTGTCACTGCTGCAGTATCAGTTAAGTGACGTTTAGGCATACCCATTTCAGCAGGGGAAATGCCAAGAGCAAGACCTACTAATTGGGACATGTGCAAGATTGGCATATCTTTGCCGCCGCCTACAACTTCTTTAGCTTCTTTTTGGAACATATCAAGTTGCATTTGGCAAAGTGGGCAAGGAGTAACTACGCAATCTGCGCCTTCTGTAGCTGCATCTTTATTGATGGAGCCAGTCATTTGCATTACGGAATCATGTGCAGGGTATACTGCATGGAAACCGCAGCAATCAAGTTTACGGGAGAAGTCGATTGGTGTAGCACCGATAGCGGAGATTAAATCTGCTAAGGATGTAGGCATTTGATAATCTTCGAAGCCCAATTCAGTTTGAGGGCGAAGAATATGGCAACCATAATATTCAGCTACACGTAAACCAGTTAAAGGTTTAACAACTTTAGCTTTCAATTTATCCAAACCGTAATCGCGGATCAATACCCATAAGAAATGAGTAATATCAGTTGTACCGCGGTATTGTTTACCGATTTGAGCTAATTTTTTGTTAACTTCATTCTTTTCTTTTTCGTTATTATCTAATTCATTTTTAGCTTCACGAAGCATCAAAGTACAAGTGTTACATACAGTTAAAAGGTTCAAACCTTTTTCTTCTGCCAATGCAATGTTACGAGCATTTGTAGCAAGTGTAATTTCTGGAGCGATGTCTTGAACGTGGGACGCGCCGCAGCAAGTCCAACCGTCAAGTTCTTCCAACTCGATGCCTAATTTTTTAGCTACAGCAACTGTTGCTAAGTAGTCTTCTTTGGCAGCGCTTTCAAGAACGCAACCTGGGAAAAATGCGTATTTCATTATTTGCTTACCTCCTCAGCTGCTTTCATAAGTCTGCGAACACCATCAATACCATTTACAGGTTTTTGAGGTACTACAAGTTCGAATGGATTGATTTTGCTGTGTTTCCACAAACGCAATGCATAGAATGCTTGTTTAGCGGAATCTACAACACCATCAGATTTCAAGCTCATAGAAACTTCTTTCAAGCGACCAGTTTTGTAAAGGTCCTCTTTGAAAGCAACTGCATGGCGAACGCCTTTGCTGTTAGTAAGACCAGCTTTTGTAGCTTCTTTACGCAAGTTGGAAATATCTTGAGCAGGTTTTAAGTGTTTAGGGCAACGGGAGATACAGTTCATGCAATGAACGCATTTCCAAAGGCCATTGTCGAATGCAGGTTGAATGTGAGCCATAGGTGCATCATCACGGCTATCCAATACGAAACGGTTAGCTTTTGTGAATACATATGGTTCTAAGAAGTCATCTTGACGTGCAGTCAATTTGTTACATTCAGATGCGCAGCAACCGCAAAGAATACATTCTGTACCAGCAACGAATTTTTTGAAGTCAGCTGGAGTTTGGCGAACGATTTTGTCCCCTTCGTTGAATTCAGCTTTAAGGAAAATCCAAGGAGCAACTGTTTTCAAGCGATCAACTTTGGATTCCCAGTCAACAACTAAGTCACGGATAACACGGAAGTTGCCAATCGGAGCGATTGTCAATTCGTCTGTGCCATAACGTTCTGTTAATTCATCGATTTTAGATTCACAGCCGAGCATCGCTTCGCCGTTTACACGAATGGAGCAAGCGCCGCAAACTGCGGAACGGCAAGCTGCCAAGAATGTCAATGTTGGATCCTGTGTATCTTTAATTTTTTGAAGGCCCCAGAGGATTGTACGGTCAGGTTCGTAATCGAATTTGAAAGTCTGTACAAACGCGCGACCTTGTTGGTAACGGTGAATATGGTAGGTGATTTGTCTCATCTTAGTACTTCCTTTCTTGTGGTTCGTATTTAGTGAACACTACGTCGCGTTCTGTTAATTCGTATTGACCGTCAGCACCTAATTTGATCAAAGAATGTTTTAAGTATTTTTCATCATTACGTTTAGGATGGTCTTCACGAATATGAGCACCACGAGATTCACGGCGGTGTAAAGCGCCCATAGCAATAGCTTTTGCTACTGTTAACATGGAGCCGATTTCACAATAGTTTACGAATGCCATATTGTAAGTACGTTCAGGGTCACCTACATAGCAAGTTTTATAATCTTCAATCAATTGTTCGATTTCTTTTAAGGCTTCAGTAATACCTTCTTCATTACGGAAGATACCTACTTTATTCCACATTGCATCAGCCAATGCATCGCGGATTTCTACAACCGGACGACCGCCTTCACGGGATGTTACTTCTGTGAAACGAGCTTCCCAAGCTTTTGCAGCTGCAGCAAGTTCCGCATCTACGTTAGGTTGTTCATGTGTTTCAGCATAATCAGCTGCGCCAGCACCGGATACCTTACCGAATACTACACCGTCTGCCAAGGAGTTACCACCCAAGCGGTTCGCACCGTGGATGGAGATACAAGATGCTTCGCCAGAAGCGAACAAACCAGGCAATTCACATGCACAAGTTTTGTAATCCACTACGTCGATACCGCCCATTGTATAGTGACATGTAGGACGAATAGGTACCGGTTGAGTCAATGGATCGCAATGTTCGAAGCACATAGCTAAGTCGCGGATACCATGAAGTTTTTCGATAATAACTTCAGGGCCCAAGTGACGAAGGTCAGCTACTACATATGCGTTAAGGCCAGAACCGAAACCACGACCTGCAGCGATTTCATCTTCGATCGCTTTCGCTACAACGTCACGAGATGCCAATTCCATTTTGTTAGGCGCATATTTTTTCATGAAACGTTCGCCTTCAGCGTTAAGAAGGTAACCACCTTCACCACGAACCGCTTCGGACATCAAGATACCAGTACGACCAAGACCAGTTGGATGGAATTGGATCATTTCCATATCTTTCAAGCCGTTACCAGCGCGGAATGCTGCTGCCATACCATCGCCTGTGGAAAGGAATGGGTTTGTAGTACGAGTCCAGAAGATACGGCCTGCACCACCAGTAGACAAGATAATAGCTTTCGCTTTAATTTGTTCTACGCGACCTTCTTTCATGTTCCACACAACAGCGCCACCAACGTGACCTTCTGCAGATTTAACAAGATCTAAAAGATACCATTCTTGTAAGAAGTGTACGCCTTCTTTCAAGCATTGTTCGTAAGTTGTGTGCAAAATAACGTGACCAGTTTTATCCGCAGAGTAGCAAGTACGTGGATAGGATTGACCACCGAAGTTACGTTGCGCAATTTTATTCTCTTCAGTACGGGAGAATGGAGCACCCATGTGGTCCATTTCAAGTACGCCTTCTGGACAACGAGAGCAGAAGAATTCGATTGCATCTTGGTCGCCAAGATAGTCAGAACCTTTTACAGTATCGAAAGTATGAGTTTCAACTGTATCTTCAGCTGCAACGTTGTTCAAACATGCATTTACACCGCCTTGCGCCATTGCTGTTGCAGAGCGAGTTGGGAAAATTTTAGTAATAAGAGCTACTTTTAAGCCTTTGCGACGACCTACTTCAAGAGCCGCACGCATGCCGGCGCCACCGCTACCTACTACTAGAACATCAAACTGTTCCATAATGACCTCCTCATAACTACCTATTAATAAGAAACCTGTTAGACTATCTCATTTCAAAAACTTATAAAAATTTTTGATAACCTAATCATTTTTCTTTCAAGAAAAACCCCATACTTATGCGATTTTTCTTATTTCTTTACCTATAATTATAGAGAGCATTTCAGGTCATGTCTAAACCCTATTATGCATAATTAATTTTGATTAATCTAATTGATAATTTATTTCACTTAGTATTTTTAAGGTAAAAAGAGGAGTCAAAAAATTACCTATATGAATAATTTTTACAAGAAGTTAAGGATTTTACGAAAGTAGTTCGGTTCCGAAATTTTTCTATGTTTTTATTTCCTTTGGTATCTATAGAATTCGCATAAACACTAGCTTTTTAATTATTGCTAACCATTCCTAATAATTAATATCCATTAAATTCCTACTAAATTTACCTCGAATTTAATCATCGAAAATTATCGTATTTCTCCGTTCATAACAAGCATTTATTTCTGTGATAATAATTATCATAAGTTTTTTTAGTGATTTATCGCACATCATCTAAAATCGATAAAATCACCCTCATCTATGCGCATACGGCAATCTTCGATATAGTTAGATTTTATTCATTAGCAGAATTCATTAAGTTTCAGTCTTTCACCATTTTTAAGGCTTTCAAAAATGAAGAAAAGTCTTGTAAACTCGCACGTACATTCATCTTTTGCTCATTACTATTGTATAAGGTATGATAATAGATAAATAAGTTATATAATATTATATATATAGTCACCTTATATGGTGTTGTGGCTTTCAAAAAAAGAAAGTTTATATATATATAATGACTATAATTAATGTAGTTGGAGAGCTATATTTTTAAATCATACATAAGGAGAACAGAGAATGAAAATTTTACTTGTAGAAGACGAAGAAATGCTGAATGGTATCACGGCTAAATATTTACGTGCAGAAAATATGACAGTTGATACATGCTTCAATGGGCAACAAGCGATCGATTACGTTAACACATCTAGCTATGACGTTATCGTAATGGATATTATGATGCCAATCCTCGATGGTATCAGTGCTCTTGCACAAATGCGTAACGACGGTAATACAACACCTGTATTGCTTTTAACAGCAAAGGATTCCTTACAAGATAAAGTTACAGGCCTTAACACTGGTGCAGATGATTATCTTGTAAAGCCTTTCGATCTTGAAGAGTTAACCGCTCGTATTTATGCATTAGCTCGTCGTAATGCGCGTCATGCACAAAACGATATCCATGTAGGTCCACTTACCATCAATGTTCCTCAACGTACTGTTAAACGCGACGGCGAAACAATTACATTGACTGCAAAAGAATTCGACCTATTATTCTATTTAGCAAGTAACGAAAATATCGTATTATCTCGTCAACAAATCCTTGACCATGTTTGGGAATACGATTATGAAAGCTACTCTAACCTTATCGACGTATACATTAAAGATTTGCGCAAGAAAATTGATACTGATGAGAATGTAAAACTCATTCAAACGGTTCGTGGAGTAGGGTATGTCCTCAAAACAGAAAACTAATGATCCTCACCGAGATCTAGATACCATGTCTGGGGCAGCCACCGATTTATTTAATCGGCTGCCCCTAACCTTTAAAATTATGTCTTGGTATACCATCTTTTTGCTTATCATTTTGATGGTTGCATCCGCATGGATTTACGCATATACACATGAATCCGATAACAAAGAAGTGCGCGAACGCTTACAACAACAAGCGATGATTATGGCTACGGATATTCGCAAGTTTAAACCGTACCAAGATAATACATTCTTCTTTGTATCAACTCAAGACGGCTATATTATTAAAGGCGCCTTGCCAGATGGGTTTCCAAACCAAACAATCCTTTCCTTAGGCCAAGTTGGTGAAATTGCTGCTGGTGATGATACCTTCTACTACTACGATACTCCGGTCAACGAACCGAACTATCGTGGTATTTTGCGTGCTGTTACAAAAGTAAAAACAGCCTCTAAAAAGACGGAAAACCTTTTATACAGCTTACTATTAGGGAATATCATTTTCTTACTAATTTCCTCCCTAGGCGGTTATCTTTTCATCAAAAAAGGACTTAAACCGGTCCGAACTTTAACAAAAACAGCTAAAGTCATCGGTAAGAACAACGACTTGAGCCGTCGTATCGACATTCCAGCTCGCACAGCGAGAGATGAAATCTACGAACTAACTACAACATTTAACCGTATGATTTCAGGTCTTGAGGATTCTTCCAATCGTGAAAGACAATTTAGTTCTGACGTATCTCATGAGCTACGTACACCAATTGCCGTTATTAAAGCAGAAAGTGAATTTGCTTTAAAATACGGTCGTACAGAAGCAGATCTACGGGAAGGTTTAACACATATCTTAGAGCAAGCTAAGTTCATGACTAACCTCGTAAGCCAACTGCTTGATGTAGCCCGCCTTGAAAATGCACAAGGTCTAAGCTTTGCACCTGTCAATGTATCATTGATGTTATCCAATATGGTCCACGACTATACAAGACTCTGTACAGAAAATACAGATAAACAGATTACGATTACATCTCATATTGAGCCTAATTTACATATGAATGCTCACGAAGTATCATTACGTCGAGCTATCACAAACCTAGTGGACAATGCCATTAAGTTTACAAACTCTACTATTGATATTTCGGCTAAACTAGTAGGCAGAGACTTAGTCATTACCGTAACAGATAATGGTATTGGCATCGAACCTGAAGCTCTGGATCATATTTGGGATCGGATGTATCAGACGGAACAATCGCGAAATAAAAAGTCTAATCACGGCATCGGCCTAGGCCTATACTTTGTAAATAAAGTTATTAACTTACACCATGGTACAGTAACGGCCACGAGTGAACCACAAGTAAAAACTACATTTACCGTGCGATTGCCGTACAATACAAGGGAAGAATAACATAAAAGGGACTGACCAATGGTCAGTCCCTTTTCTATATCCATTTTAATTCAAAAAGCCCATAATGTAGAATTAATTAAACCATAAAAAACGAGCATATAGAAGCTCCTTCTATATGCTCGTTTTTGTGTATTTAATTTTAAAGCAACTTATTATAGATAATTAACTTTAGCCTACAAATTGTTGCCAAAACGGCATATATACATATTCGAGGAAGGTCCATACAATCAGACCCGCTACAGCACCAACGATAGCGCCATTAATACGAATCCAGCTGAGATCATCCTCCACCTTGGATTCAATAAAATAAATAAATTTATCTGTACTGAGGCCACCTAATACTTGACGTATGATAGTTTCAATGAGGTCATACCCTTGTTCAAGTACATAGTCTCCAATATCGTGTAAGGTTTTTTCAATACGATTTCTAAGATCTTCTGATTGACCGTATACATTCCATAATTCAAGAGCAATATTAACTAAAACCTGAGCCGGCGTTTCTCCATTTTCATCCCCTACGAGCAATAGTTCTTCTATATAAGGGCATAAATGATTTTCGATAACAGATTCCCAGTCTTGTTCGCGAATCCAACGTTCCCACGCTTCATTAAGAGCATCGCAGACTTCATGATTCTCTTCAATATTACGAATTGGTTCTACCCATTGTCGCAACCAAGCAGTTCGTTCGGGGCTATTGGGCCGCTTCCAGCTTTCCAGCATCGCATAGGCTTCTTGAACGATAGCCTCTGCCATTTCTTGATAGTTTACTACATCGGTAGCTTCGGACATAGAAATAAGGAAATCAGACCAGAAGCCTTTTCGCTTTTTCTTATGTGCCTCTTCTGCTACGACAGCGGTAAGCCAGGTAACCATAGCCGGATGATTAATCCGTTCTTGAATCACGTTTAAAACTTGTACGACCATGCTTTCATAGCGATTATGCTCACATAAATCGAGTAATACATGTTTCAAAACGGGCACGAGAGAATGTTGTTGAAGTAATCCACGAATGCGTTTTGCCCCCCATTGTGCCCATTCTTCATTAGTTTGAGATTTCCATAAAAGGTGTAACCCTTGATGAATCACAAGGCGCGCTGCTCTCTGCCCCTCAGGAGACAACAAGAACTTCTCAAACAATGGCACAAATTGCACATTTTTTAATAATACTTTACAACGCTCCTTGGTAAGCATCTTCATCTCTACAAGTTTAATAACACCGTTAATGAGGCGATCTTTATTTCGAGGAATTAGCGCTGTATGATATGGGAAACCTAGTGGCTTACGGAATAATGCTGTTACAGCAAACCAGTCAGCCACACTGCCGATGAGGGCAGATTGAACAGCCCAGTACAACGGTTGATACCAACTTTCATAGCCAAAGAAAAATTGTCCTACAAAAGCAAAACAATACAATACGGCAGTCAAGCCTAAAATGCCATTAGCACGCTGTTTCAAGGTAAGGGATTTCAAATAACTAATCATTTGAGCACCCCCTCTACAATGATGGTCAAACCGTATAAGATGCCGCCAAGGACAGCCCCTATAAGGGAACCATTAATACGCACCATTTGAAGGTCATAGTACATTTTGCCGCGCACAATTTGAGTGATTTCATCTGGCGAGTAACGAGATAACTCCTGACCTACCACACTGTCGATGAGGGGGTTCAATTTCTGCAACCACGGAATACTACGCAACAAAAAGAACCGCTCAAACGGCGCCTGCTTGTCTGGATTCAACAAAATTTCGGTACCGAGCACATTAAAGCGCTCCATAACGATGTCCATGAGGCGTTTCCAATCCAATGTATCCCCATCGATAAGTTTGCCTTCCCATTCTTCAAGAACCATTCTAATCCACTGATTTTTATGTTCTTCGATGAAAGCTTGCCACTCTGTATTAGTTTCCAAATTATTGAAAAAGCGAATAGCTTGGCCCCATACATAGCGCCCCAATGCAGAGTCAATAGATTCATTTTTCTTCAAGAATTGAACGGCTTTTTTCTGTACCGTTTCTACCAATCGTTCTGGTGAAAGTCCATCTCCGCCAAAGGCGATGGCCAATTCACGAAAGAAAGAATCCTTTGTATAAGTTTTCATAATGTCTAGCATGACGCGATACAAATACGGATATACCTGATTTGATGCGATAACACGCTGACATGTGCGGTTAAAATAAAGCCAAAACACGCTTGCTGTGTGACGTTCTAACATACAACGGCCAAAGAGAATAACAAGGGGTGTTGCTTTCCAGTTTGTAACCCCCTTATAAATGGCCTTATTAATCTCTTGACGCATCGGTTCAATATCCATATGAGATAAAACTTGATTGCCCACACCGTACAAGAGATTTCGAATTTGAACTTGTCCCACATCGCTCATGCCGTATTCAACGATACGGACCATAACGCGTTCTTTTTTGATAGCATAATACATCTGTGGCACGCGCAATAGCTCTTCGCTGAGCATAGTGCGGCCGATTTGAATTAATCGTTCCTTACTGCGCGGCAAGATTGCCGTTTTGAAAGGAATGCCTAAAGGCTTCGTAAAGAGAGCCGTTACTGCATACCAGTCCGCGAGGCCGCCTATCATAGCTGCCCCAGAGATATGCATGATAAAGGCCCAAAATGTATCATGTCGCTGTGGATATGAAATTAAAAATATAATAGCCATGACAACCAACAGGGTGGTTGCCACTGGTTTAGTTTTCATCATCACTTGATCCTAACTTACTCAATTACGCATATAGACTGTTCCTGTATAACGTAGTGACCTCGAGGTCTACGGACTTTCACACTTATATCTACAATCTAAAATGTAGCCTCATCGCCATCTTTTTGAGGTTCCCAAATCGGCACCTCCCCAAAGAGAGCTTTAAAGTACACAGACGGTGTCCATAATGGACCATTCAAATGCATTGGAATAAAGGCTTTATTCACCTGTACACGGCGCAAAAATTCAATACTGCCCCACTCCATAGCGTCTTCCAAACGATTATCTACAGGGAACATCGCTACATCTACGGACAAGCCCTCTAATTCCTTGAACTCACGCCAAGCCATACGCTTTGCATCGGCATTATTTTCTGGCGTATCACCAAGCCAATGCCACCAATTAAGGTCGCCTGCATGGAAGATAGAGTCAGAGTCGATATTCACCGTATTTGTCTTTATGTAAAAAGAACCACCTTCATCGGTGCTGCCATACATATGGATGCCTACATCATCTAATAGTGCATCTTGACCAGGGCGCATGGTAATACATTTTTTTACTTTGCCCTCTAACGGCACATCTTGATGGCAAATATAGCGCGTTTGAGGACCATCAAATTCCGTAATGGATGGGTTAAAGTGATCTCCATGAGTGTGACTTACGAAGAACCAAAGTTCACGACCTCGTTTAGCCAACTGCCAAACAATATTATTAGGATCCTTATAATAATCAAATACATAGCAACGCTTACCATCCTCTACAAGGAATCCGCTATGCGCTAAAAAAGTAACATGTAACATTATTATCAATACCTCTGATTTATTGAGAATTTATATCATTCGTATTTTTTATTATACCATATTTTTCTAAATGCATGGCATAAACAAATGGCTATTCATGACACATATAAAGGACTTTTTTTAAGACTTATCAAATATATAGTGCCCCATATGTATCATAATAAGGGCAGAAATGCCGCTGGCATTTCTTAGATGCGGCCAGCGGCTTTCATATAGTCGATATATTGGTTACCCCAGTTTTCAAGGGAAGCTAATACAGTTTTAAAACCAGCTCCCACTTCGGTAAGGCTATATTCAACCTTTGGTGGAATGGTTCCATATACTTCACGATGTACAAGGCCGTCATCTTCCATTTGGCGCAACGCTCTTGTAAGTGTAGCTTGTGTAATTGGATGTAATCTCCGCTCTAGTTCACGGAAGCGCACAGGACCTTCAGATAATTCATGCATAATCAACAAAGACCATTTACCAGCCAATAACTTTTGGCTCGTTGCAAAAGGACACCGCCCCACTAAATCATGAACATTTACAAGTTGCTCTGCCATTGTCATTCTCCTTATATATCTAGCTTAAGTAGCTTGTTATAACAAAATTAACATCTATAACTAAGCTACTCTTTATAGCTACACTACAATTTCTATTTCGGTATTAGAAATATTTCCACTTAATGTAGTTCAAATCATATCACAATTTTTTAGAATTGCAAGTATTTTATAGTATCATTTTTTAGGGTACAAAAATTTTTGAAAATTTTTTAATCAGTAAATATCACAATTCTATTATATTTGATAGTACCTATCTCAAATAATTCTACTATTCAAAATATTTGCACCAATATATAATAAACTTACTAACTAAATACAATTATCGGTTGGTGAATCAATAACTATTAGATTTAGTCATCAACATTTATAGCTAAACAATTGTATCAATTTTACAGCATTAAACAGATTACACATTATCAATTGAAGGATTAGGTGATATTATGAAACGCATGCCTACACTATTCGTCGGTCACGGCAGCCCTATGATGGCTTTAGAACATACAGAAACAACCAACACATTTCAAACTATTGGTAAAAATATAATCAAAGAATATGGCACACCAAAGGCCATACTTGCCATCTCCGCCCACTGGTATACCGATGGTACCTATATCCAAAGCGCAGAGAATCCAAAGCAAATTTACGATATGTATGGATTCCCTCAAGAACTCTACGAAGTAGTATATCCTGCAAAGGGTGATAGCAATTTAACGAAAGAAGTACAAAAATTACTGGGTAACTCCGTTTCTATAAATGACACTTGGGGCATCGATCACGGCATGTGGACCGTGTTAGTTCACATATTCCCTGATGCATCGATTCCCGTTGTCCAACTATCTATCAACAAACACCTAAGCCCAAAAGAAGCCTATCAACTAGGCGTAAAGCTTCAGTCATTACGCGATGAAGGCTATCTTATCATGGGCAGCGGTAATATCGTTCATAATCTAAGACGCATAGAATGGGATAGTCCATCCGGAACCTCTGCCACAATTGAGTTTGACCAATACATTTCTAAGGCAGTCTTAGAAAACGATATAGATGCTATTGTTAATTACACTCGACACCCTCAGGCTAGCTACGCAGCACCTACACCAGATCACTACTTACCACTAATTTATATTATGGGTGCTAGTAAAAGTGCAAAACCGACTGTATTTAATCAAACCTATAGTTTGGGCTCCCTATCGATGACGGGATTTATCTTTGAGGATGAGCCTCAAAACATACTTTAAGCCCATAAAGATACCAAAAAATCTCCTAGGAAATTTTTATTTCCTATTCACATAATAACCTTACATTACTATATATAAACAAATATATATATTTATTTATTATATACGCAAAAGAACCGCTAGGTACAAAAACTAGCGGTTCTTTTCTTTACCATACTAATGACTCTACTAAATGAGTTTTTTAATGAAAGCTTCCATTTCTATCGGTTTTACAACAGGCTCGAAGCGCCCTACCACATTACCTTTACGATCTATAACAAACTTAGTAAAATTCCACTTTACCTCATCGTCCTTTAAATAATTAGGATCAATACCATTGAGATAATCTGTAAGCATTTCAGTTTTATCACTAGGTGGGAAACCTTGGAACGGTTGTTCTCGTATCATGTATTTAAAAAGGTCTAAGGCACTTTCATCGCGTACATCTGCTTTCCCCATAACTGTAAAAGTGACACCGTAATTCAATTTGCAGAAGGATTGGATTTCGTTATTAGAACCAGGTTCTTCCTCTCCAAATTGATTGGAAGGAACCGCAATAATTTCTAATCCTTGCTCTTTATATTGCTTATAAAGAGCCTCTAATCCCTCATATTGGTGAGTAAATCCACATTTACTTGCCGTATTAACAATGATAAGAACCTTACCCTCATAAGTTTGTAAGGATTGTAATTCCCCAGACTTAGTGGGCAGGGAAAATTGATATACAGACATGGAATCTCCTAATTTAAATTAAAAATCTCTATTATATTTATAACGCACATCATAATCAAAGGCAGCTGTTCTATCAGCCGCAGTTTTCTGCCATTCTGTAGGTGCCGTACCATCCTTATCAAGGAAGAATCCCGAGTCAAGATAGCGAATAATAATATAGTTAGAGTCCTTTTGATCAAAACCATTACCGCGGGAGAAATCGATACCATGACCAGTATTGCGTGTTACAATAGCTTCCAACAAAGGCAACGTAATGGCATTCAACGTGATTTTCATATCACATTTGTCGAAAATCTTTTTGAAGAAGGAACTAGGTTTTTCTTCTTTATACACTAGTAGTTTACTAATTGTACCATTAGAGGCACATACTACGCGACGGATTTCATTAATAGGGATATCTACCTTACCATTCGAGATAACACCATTTTTAATGGTGATTTCTCGTTTACCCATGTAGGAGTAATCTAGTGGTAATTGAAGAGTGTCTAAATTTGCAGGAAAGTCCGCTGTCAATTTATGGCGAGCAAAAGCAGCAATGATTGCTTTGGTTTCACGAATATTATGACCAGCATTAGATTCTGTACGGTCAGTATCTAAATCTTGACCTTCTATATTTTTCCAATTATGGTCTCTAAATATAATCGAATAGTTACTATTTGAATTTAAATATCTTGTAAGATGAAGCTCATTTACATCATCAAAATCAATGTCAGTTATGACTTGTCCATTCGAATCTTTACAGAGTACACCATTGTAACTAACCGTCAATATACGATCCGTACTTTCAAAAACAACAGGATTTGTGTCGAATACAGAAATCATAGCCCTCTCCTTTTCACGACTCTAAACACAATTACACTTGTACATATCAAGTGCATTTACTCAAGCATTGATTAAATATATTAATCAAATATAATTAATTCAATCATACACCTTCTATATGTATTTACGCAAATCGCATATTTCACCATAATATAGCTACAAACTAATATAGCTACAAACTCATAATTTTTAAGAAGACAAAAGACACCAACCATTCGATTGGTGTCTTTACTACATACAAAGAGCCATTTTGTAATAGCTCCTTGTCATTATACAGATGATATTATAATCTATTTCATGTCAAACAAAACAGAATTTTCTAAGAAAATATGTTCATGCAGGCCTTCTTCTAAGGCTTTCATGGTCTTAAATACATAGACATAAGTAGCACAGCCATCTGCTGGTGCTGTGTACTGGTTGGTCAATGCACTTAAGGATTCCAAAAGTACACCTGCAGCTTCGTGTTCAGCCCGAAGTTCATCAAAGTCTATTGGTTTACCCGATTTAAACTCAGGAAAGTCTACATGTTCTTCATGCCGGAAATGAGGTACAAGAGCGGATTTGAGTTGCAAAAAGGTTTGATAAATCTTTGTCAATTCCTCACCATGATGGTCATAATGTACATTTAGTAGTTTTGCCAGTCCTTGGTCAATTTCATCAATCATATTCAATTGTTCTCGATGATAGGTATGAACGATGTAGTCAATCAATTGGTCTTTAGAATAACTAAGCACCTCTGCACGAGAAGATTTCTGAGCAACTTGTACATCATTTAACATAGCAATGTATGCATCCACATCTTTACCTATTTCTGCAATAGCCTCTGCTAAAGGATGTCCACCACCACAGCAAAAATCAATTCCATCTTTTGCTAATACATCCATTAACTCTGGATTTACTTTAACCGCATCAGCTACGGTCATGGATTTATTAATAGTTTCAAAACTCATAAGATACACCTCCAATGGTTTACGCCGATCTATATTCTTATAGTTATACTATACGATCAACCATGGATTCTGTCTGTCGCAGTGGCTACGAATTTGAAAGTAACATGACAACAATGGTAATGCTGTAGAAAATAACATAAAGTAATGAATATAAAAATACATAGATATATATTGAACATACAAAAAGCTGGCCCCATAGAGCCAGCTTTCAGCATATCAAAATATATATGACATATGTTTATATATAATTGTGTGAGTAACTATTAGATGCTTTCAATAGCAGCGATAGCGGCAACGTCTACAACGTCTTGAGCGGAGCAACCACGGGAAAGGTCATGAACTGGATTAGCCAAACCTTGAATCAATGGGCCAAGAGCATCAGCGCCGGAGAAGCGTTGTACCAATTTGTAACCGATGTTAGCAGCTTGAAGATCAGGGAAAATCAAGATATTAGCTTTACCAGCTACGTTGGAGCCAGGAGCTTTCTTTTCTGCTACGGAAGGAACGATGGAAGCGTCCAATTGTAATTCGCCGTCGAATTTAAAGTCAACATTGCGTTCTTTCAAGATGTTAACAGCTTCAACCACTTTATCTACTTCAGGAGTGGAAGCAGAACCTTTTGTGGAGAAGGACAACATGGATACGCGAGGATCAGCCATGCCAACAACTTTGCGAGCTTTTTCTACAGTGGATTCTGCAATATCAGCCAATTGTTCGCTAGTTGGATTAGGCAATACGCCGCAGTCAGAGAATACTAGCATACCGTCGTCGCCATATTCTTTTTTGCTTGTGAACATGAACATGGAAGAAGATACAGTTTTAAGACCTGGTTTAGTACCTACAACTTGCAATGCAGCGCGCAATACGTTTGCTGTTGGGCAAGCGGAACCAGCAACCATGCCATCTACTGCGCCAAGGCGAACAAGCATAGCGCCGAAGAACAAGCAATCGCCTTTCATAGTTGCGTCAGCTTTTTCAGGAGTCATACCTTTTTTAGCGCGCAATTCTACGAATGTATCAACCATTTCTTGGTAACGATCGTAGTTAGCAGGATCGATGATTTCAGCACCTTCGATGGATACACCAACAGCTTTAGCAGCTTCAGCGATTTCAGCAGGATTACCAACGAGTACAGGTGTTACAAAACCTTCTTTCAAAATAATTTCAGTTGCTTTCAATACGCGTTCATCTTTGTATTCTGGCAACACGATTTTTTTACCTAATGGTTTTACTTGGTCTTTTAATTTTTGAATTAAATCCACGATTTTTGCCTCCTTAACATTGGCTTTACGCCATATCAATACTATTATTATAGCAAGTTAACGACTCTCTAACAACCATTCTAAAACATTTCGTTGTTGAATTCCGTCGTAGTTGGCATTTTTATTTAGTTCATCTAAGGTGAGCAAAAACTTAGAGTATTGGTCTTGTACCGCCTCAAGCGGTGCTAGTTCTCGGTTCAAAGTATTAGAGTCAAGTACGGTCTCACTAACTTGATAATATTCGGTAATCCCCCCTTTTTGTGCTACAAAATCTATTTCACCCTTAGCCAGTTGCCCTACATATACGGTGTATCCTCGTCTAATGAGCTCTAGAAAAACGATATTTTCTAGTATATGACCTGTATCACGACTCGCATTCCCAACTAGCAAATTTCGTAATGTTACATCAACACTATAATACTTTGCATTGATACGTAGTAATTCTTTACCTCGTACGTCATAGCGATTTACCTTATATAACAACAAGCTATCCTGTAATCCTTGTAAATACCGTTCTACAGTTTTATTATCGATTTTTCGACCTGCACTAACGAGAGAGTTGGCTATTTTATTTGGTGAAAGTAAACTACCAACATTCGCCATAATATACCGCACTATATCTTGTAAAATTGTGACATCATTAATTTTCAATCGAGCCACAACATCATGCAATAACAAAGTATTATATAATCCACGTAAATATTCTTGAATATCAAAGTCTTCGCCCCCTAATTGCTGAGTATAAGGGAAGGAACTTTCACGAAGATAGGCCTCATAGGCAGGAATCAAAGAATACTGATTACCCTCATACTTGCTATGGTAAAACTCACTGAAAGACAATGGCAACATCTGAATTTCCACATATCGTCCAGTCAATAATGTGGCGATATCAGAAGACATAAAGTATGCATTGGAGCCCGTAATATATAAATCTGTGTTCTCTTTTACAAACAAGCTATCTACGACACGATGAAATTGATCTACATGCTGAATTTCATCAAGAAAAATATAATTCGTTTCATTAGGCTGCATACGTTCTAAAATATATTGATACAACGCATGGTAATCTCGCAAATGCTCGTATTCCAATTCTTCAAAATTAATGGAAATAATCTGTTCAGGCTTCACGTTATCTGCCAATAACTCATCTTTAAACAGCCTAAACAATGTAGATTTACCACAACGGCGTATGCCTGAAACGACCTTAATAATAGGCCGCTCTCGATTACGCCGTAAAAAATCTAGATATCCTTGGCGCTGAATTAACTTCATAAGGGCCTCCTCATCTATGTACCTTCTCATAGATGGAACCCATATATTAGTAATATTAGATATCATATCACTTACCTAATAAATTTGGATTCCATTCCAACTTCATATTAATTTTATCATAAAGTTGGATTTCACTCCAAATTTTTATTATTTTAAGCATAAAATTGGATTAGATTCCTAAAGTTTTACTTTAAATTTAAACATACAGCACTTCAATTAATGTTTATCTATGAACTACATACCAATAATTGAACTCTTTACACATAATACGCTACAATAATAAAAACAAAATACGGATAGCCAAATGCCAATTTATATTCCTTATACACCCATTTAGGAGGTCTTATGGCAAATACAGAGACAACGATCAACGCTGTTATACATCCAAAATACAATGACACACCTATAGACATAGAGAAAACAATTAAAGCCTTGGAACGCAATAATTTTGTAGTCCATTATTTCGAAACAGGTACTGAAGCTATTTCCTATTTAAAAGGTCGTATTCAAAACAAACATGTAGCCATTGGGGACTCTCGCACGTTACTAAAACTCAACGCTTATGAAGCCCTATCCGAAGTCAACAAAGATGTAACGGATATCCAACGTCCCCTTCCTGGTGAAAGCTTCCGCGACACCGCATTGCGCACCATGGGACGTGATGTATTTCTCACCTCAGTCAATGCTCTTGCTCAAACGGGGGAAATGATCAATATTGATGGTACGGGTAATCGTGTTGCCGCCTCACTCTTTGGCTCTCAGGAGGTATTTTTTGTGCTAGGCATCAACAAAATTACGCCGGATTTAGCTTCCGCCATCTATCGTGCACGCAATGTAGCCGCTCCGCTCAACAGTAAAAAGAATAAAAAGAGCTCTCTCAATCCATGTGCTAGATTAGAAGAAAAATGCTATGACTGTGGTTCTCCCGACCGCATATGTAATGCATTAACGATTTACTATAAAAAGATGCGCAATATGCAATCCATGGAAGTCATCATCATTAATGAATCTTTAGGCTTCTAATGGTTTGCGGCCCATTCAAAAAATCTTGTATATTCATTTCTCCAAGTCCATACACGACTCTGTAAATTGTGGACCACCGAGGATCTACGGCACCACTTTCAAGGTCACTAATATAAGATTGGGCTAAACCAGATTTATCTGCCAATTGATATTGAGTCATTCCCAATTGTCTGCGCCAAAGTAAAATCAATACACCAAGCTTGTGAACTTCTTGTCGAACTTGTAGATCTTGACAACATACGATAGGATTCATGCCAACCTCTATCTACTTTCTCCCTCAACACATATTTATGCCTTTACTATAAATCTGGGCTCAATCATTTCCTAGTAGTGGTTGAAAAGCGATAACACAAAAGCCTTAACAAAAACTAATGTGTAAATCATTTTAGTTAAGGCTTTTGTACTATGCAGATTTCATTGCGTAGGATTTCATCATTTCGTGGAATTTTAGTATATATAAAAGTTATTATCATTAAAAATACAGATAGTAAATCAAAAATACAGGTATTATCTATATATTGCAATTCTTATACAGTATTCATACATTATGCATACACTTGATTTATAAAATTACCTGGCGCTATTTAGCACTATTAATACTACAAGAAGACTATACGATATATAGTAAATGCGATATATAGTAAATACGCAATATTGTTAAAATACATTTAGGAATAATAAGTCTATTCATAATACAAAAGGACTATACAGTTCAACTGTATAGTCCTTTCTATGTATTTATATAAAATTATTGATTTGCACTTTCTTGTGCTTTTTTGATTTCCATGTATTTAACCATGCCATCTACAGCTTTTTTAGCTTCACGCATAGCCAATACTACAGTAGCAGGTTTATGAACAACGTCACCACCTGCAAATACGCCTTCGCGACTAGTCATGCCATATGGATCTTCAGATGTAATAATATAACCTTTTTCATCTACTTTTAGGTTATTACCTTCACCTACAAGACGAGCATTTGGTTTATGACCTGCAGCGATAATGATTTTATCAACAGGCATGACTTGGAAATTACCAGTGCCATGGATACCTGCACCATCTTCGTTAAGCGCCATCACTTCGTATTTAAAGCCTTCAACCTTATCTGTACCTTCTACGCCTACTGGAGAAGCGAACCATTGGAATTGAACGCCTTCAGCACGGGCCTCTTCGTATTCAGACAACAAGGCTGGCATTTGTTCTTGGCTACGACGATATGCTACTGTTACCGCTTCGCAGCCTAAACGTACGCATGTACGAGCCGCATCCATCGCTACGTTACCACCGCCGATGATGATAACACGGTCACCTTTTTTTACAGGAATTTGATTTTCATCAAGTTCCCCATTTTCTACCAATTGTACATTCGTCAACAAGTACATTGCTTGGAATACACCAGGTACTTCATCGTTTTCCATGCGCACGTCTTGAGGAATATGCGTACCAGTACCGATGAAGATAGAATCATATCCTTCAGCAAAGAGATCGTCCAAAGTTTTATCTTGGCCGATAAATGTATTGCATACGAACTTAACGCCTAACCCTTCAAGACGAGCGATCTCACGACGTACAACGGCTTTAGACAAGCGGAATTCCGGAATACCAAATAAGAGTACGCCCCCTGGTTCAGATTGACCTTCAAATACGGTTACTTCATAACCGAGTTTAGCCACATCACCTGCTACGGACAAACCTGCAGGACCAGACCCTACTACCGCTACCTTACCAAGATCTTGTTTAATCTTCTTAGGTTTGCGAAGTTCATTGATGCTTTCAAAGTCAGCAGCGAAGCGTTCCAATTTACCAATGTTAATAGGCGGTTTTTTCGCCTTATTCATGATACAGTTGCCTTCGCATTGATTTTCTCGTGGGCACACGCGACCGCAGATAGACGGTAAATTTGTTCGTTCCGCCAAGATATCATTAGCTTCACCAAAATTACCACGTGCGATAGCTTGGATGAAACGAGGTATTTCGTTTTCAATAGGACAGCCCATACGGCACAATGGCTTTGGACAATTTAAACAACGTTTCGCCTCTGCGAGCGCTTCCTCCATCGTATAATCCGCATCAAAATGTAGTGGTTTTAATTCGTTACTCATGGCACATGCCTCCTAACAAGGATCCAGTACTATACTTACAGCGTTGCATGCACCCAAGCATTCCGATGAGCCCTCTCACATAGGGACGCCGCCACATGCTGCTAACATTTATCTTTTGTAACCATTCGATAGACGTGTGGTCACTGGTCAGACTCACACTATTCTATAGTATATTCTAAATTGTGAAAGTCCCAACAGTCAAGCAAATATAGCACCTTTTGTATACGAATATAGCCCCTATTCATGCAAGGATTGCATAGATTTTATACAAGTCCATTTACATATAATAGGATGCATGTATACTGATAATAGATACAGTAATAAGAATTATAGATACACCTTACGAAATAGAAATATCTATTTCGTAATTGAATATATACATACATATAAGAATTAAAGATATAAAAGCCAAGGTATATCCTTATATGAGGTTTCTTATGAACACAGCAGAATTCACTAGCAAATACTATATAGACCGCCGCGGTTCTCATTCCCGCAAATGGGACGGTGAGCATTTAAAATTCAGTCGTACCGACCTATTACCACTATGGGTAGCCGATATGGACTTTATGCCACCTCAGTGCATTCAAGAGGCCATTTGCAACTATGTCAAAGCCAATCCGTTAGGTTATACCATGACAAATCCGAATTATATAGAGGCCGTCATAAATTGGTACAAACGGCATCACAACTGCAGCATTGAACAGGACTGGCTCACCAGTGCCCCCAATGTCATTACCGGTATTATGTGGTGTATCGGGGCTTTCACAAAACCAAACGATTCCATCGCCGTTCTAAGTCCTGTATACGGCGCCTTTAATACGAGCGCTAGCGATGCACAACGTCAAATCATCGCTGTTCCTATGATGCGTAATAAAGATAATCGCTACACCGTGGATTACGATGCATTTGAAAATGCTATCACCGAGCACGATGTGAAGCTGTTCATTCACTGCAACCCACACAACCCTGTGGGCCATGTGTGGACGGAAGAGGAGATGGTCCGATTATTTGGCATCTGTAAGCGCCACCATGTGCTCATCATAAGCGACGAAATCCATCAAGACCTTATTACAGGCCCAACAGCCTTTACATCATCCTTAACCGTAAAGAGCGGAGCCTATACAGATAACATGATTGCCATGTCCTCTCTGTCCAAGTCTTTTAATATGGCTAGCTTGCACCACGCAGAGGTTATCATTCCTACTGAAAAGCTACGAATCCAATTCAACGCCTATAAAGCTCATGTATACCATACGGACTCAAACGTTATTGCCGAAACTGCCATCACAGCAGCCTATACCCATCCAGAGTCCGAAGCATGGTTAACAGATGTACTGGTCATCGTTCGTGAAAACTATGAATATCTGTGCCGAGAGCTTTGTACGGCATTACCAAAAATCCGCATCAGTCCTATGGATGGCACCTATTTAGCGTGGATTGACTTTAGTGCCTATGTAAAGTCCGAAGATATGCACGACCTATTTGAAAACAAATGCCGCCTTGCACCAAGCTTTGGCGAATGGTTCGGAGGCGAGGACTACGCAACCTTTGTACGTCTGAACTTAGCTACAAGCTTCGAAAATATAAAAATCGCTACCCACAGCATTATTAGAAATATTTAACATATCAGCCATATTAAGCATAGTAATTGTATCTAATCATACTATCCCCTACACAACCTTAGTACATACAGGAATATATGTGCGGTAAGCTATAAGGCATACAAAAAGGCTGCTCTACCATCAAATCGTGTAGAGCAGCCTTTTTTCTATATATGTCTTACTTTTCTATATATGTCTCATATATGTTACCTATTCAGGTTACCACATATATAGGGTCTTATTTAGTTCTAGCAAAATGATCTTTTGCAAATTGCATGTCTTGTACGAGTTCCAATGTACCAATATAGTTATTGTTTTGGTCACGAACAGCCATGTAATTAACATAGAAAGGACGGCCTTGCTTTTCAAGCCATACTGCTACATTATCGCGATCACCTTTACGGAAGGAATCAATGATACCACGTACTATTGGTTCTACCTTTGGTGGATGGCAGGAATACACATCGCGACCGATAGCTGTCGTAGGGCGTTTGAAGACCTTTTCACCATCGTTGAAGTAACGGTTAATGTCTTCGTGATCAACGAAGGTTACTTCCATTGGCATTGTATTAAGCATGGCATTTAATTGATCCACAGTCAAGGTACCACCGATTAGAGCAATGGTATTATCATCGCCACTTGCTTTTGTTGTTTGTGTTGCTAATGCGGTTTCAGCCTCTGTCCAAGCAGTGCGTTTTACCCCAAAGATTTCTTCATATTGCGCTGTATCTTTGTAGATTTGGTACCACTCTTCAGTGCTGAAGTTTTCTGCACAGATCGGGAACAAAATATTTTGTTCTTTATAGATCATTTCTTGCGCACGTGTAAGAAGCTCATCAAAACGTCTATACCAATCATCTACGCTTTGGCTAGACTTAGCTAAATCACCTAGTTGGTCCCGAATATCACCATCAACAGTCCACATAACCATAGATGGACCAGAAATATCATAGGCTACTTTCAAATGCGGATACAAAAGGTCACCCTTCTTAGCATAGTGAACAGATACTTGACGCACTGCATTTACATCATCAACGGTTGCCGTTTTATCTGCCACTTTAGGTCGAATGGATTCAATTAACGCATCAAGAGCCTTGTTTTCTTCTGTTAATTGATGGAGTGGATGTCCTACAGTTTCAATTAAGGACACCACACTTTTACTCTTTTCTTGAGCCTCTAACACAGCCTCAACCTTAGCATGTTCTGACTCCATTTGTTCATGAATGGTAGAACCGTGGAACAAGGCGGAGTGAAGGTCACATAATTGTTGCACCTCAGCTAACGGTGTACCTTCACGCATAAGGCCTTGCTCAGCTTTCATGATTTCACTAGCCTCAACATGGGCAAATTGACTAGCAAAATCTTCACGAACGGCACCAAGCTCTTCGCCTGTACCTAACCGTTTCAGGAATCCTTTAAGTTGCTCTACACGTTCGCTATCTTGAACAGCATCTTCAGCCTTAGCTTCGGAATTTTCTTCCGTGTTAGCTTTCGCTGTAGTAGATGCTGCTGCATTTGTTTCTACTGCATTTGCTGCAACTGTACTAGAAGCTACCTTAGCAGATGCATCCGTAACATTAGACTTTGTAGCCGCTTCAGTAGGTGCCACGCCAGGATGACCCGCAGATTCCGCATCATCACCCGATAAGTTTGGCATGTCACCTTCTAAGGTAAAACCAGCTTTCATAAAAGCACCCACGATATCAATCATGGATACACCTTTCATCTTAGCCCCTTTTGGGATAGTCATGATTTTGCCAACAGAATTCAACATCACCTTATTTGTGATTTCGCTGAATCCTAATTCCTTCATAATATCTGTTACTTCAGGATATTCTTTTACCAAATCATATACAGATTTGGATAAATCTAATTTCTTTTCCATTTTGTTCCCCTCGTGTCAAAATCTTTATAATATACTTACTGATATTAATGAGCCCCTATACGTAAAAATCTCGTATACAAGGCTATCGATTTACTGTGAAAGGTCTATATATAATGACCTATGGTTCTATGATAAACGATATCGATTAGAAAATCTGTATCCGTGGCTATACTTTTGAAAGTTATTTATAAGATGAAATAACAGTAATAAAACACCGGATAATCGATCATGTAGACCAACTATCCGGTATTTACGTTACATTATATTATATTATTATGCCTGTTTCTGTTTCTGTTTCTGTTTCTGTTTCTGTTTCTAGCAAGTATACCCCTTAATCATGATGTGGTTTCAATGCTTTTTCGTAGTTTTCAGAAACTTTGTCCCAGTTAATAACGCGGAAGAATTCCTTGATATAGTCTGGGCGACGGTTTTGGTAGTGCAAGTAGTATGCATGTTCCCAAACGTCTAAGCATAGAATTGCTGTTTTACCTTCCAATATAGGATTATCTTGGTTTGCAGAGGATGTCACTTCTAACTTGCCATCTTTATTAACTACAAGCCAAGCCCAACCAGAGCCAAAACGTGTAGCTGCTGCAGTAGAGAAGCTTTCAACAAACGCATCGTAGCCACCAAGTTCAGCGTCAATAGCCTCTTTCAAAGGACCTTGCAATTTAGAAGTATCTGGTTTTGTCATAATTTCCCAGAACATAGTGTGGTTCTTGTGACCACCACCATTATTGATAACTGCTTGACGGATATCTTCTGGCACATTAGCAATATCGCCGAGAATGCAGTCTACACAACCATACGCAAGATCCGGATATTTCGCGATGGCCGCGTTCAAATTATTAACATACGCTTGGTGATGCTTGTCATGATGCAATTTCATTGTTTCAGCGTCGATAACAGGCTCAAGGTAATCATAAGCATACGGTAATGGTGCGAGTTCGAAAGGTTTCATAGTAGTCCTCCTTAAATTTAGGGCATAGAACAATGCTAACTATTTCGTATCATCGTTCTTGTGAAAGCGATTCGATGCACCTGCATCGGTAGTATAGAATCAATCTACTAGCATAGCATATATACTTCAAGAAGAGACGTATTATCCTAACTTCAACCAGAAGTTAAGATATACTTTTCAGCCAATAAATTGATATGAATTATCATTCTTTATCTAATTGTACACATTATATAGAAAAACGTCAATATAAAAGGCTAACATAAAAAGGCCATGGGAACTCCCACAGCCTTTCATTAGTTGATTGTTATGTGACTTTTGCTGAGCAATAACACATAGTTCTACATAAAAACATATACAGATATATACAAATTATTCAACAATGCACTGACACATTTTCATCGTTGTTAATGCCGCTTGATGGGACTCCTCTGTTACGCCAGCACAACAGCTCGAATCAATGTGAATAGGAATCTCTGGCAAGCCTGCTTTCAACATAATCGCATTGGAAACAACGCAAATATCTGTGCATAATCCGATGAGCGTAATAGACTCAATAGGATTTACCCTATCCATGCCCTCTAACCGAGTGAGCAGCTCAAAAGAAGCAAAGTTTGGTTTATCTACAAATGATACAGGGCTCATAATTGATCGACCTTCTGCAGCCTCAATCAAGCCATCCACAATATGCCAGCCCTCGGTATTTTTAACGCAATGTGGCACTGGTAAAAGCTTTCCTTCTTGGTGTTCCAAGTAATCTCTATCATGCGTGTCACGCGTAAAGATGATAGGACCATCAAAGCTTTCAATTTTCTTACGCACATTATCTACGATTAACTGTGCTTGCGATGAACCAAGGGCACCATCTACAAAATCATTTTGCATATCGATTACTACCAGAACCTTTTGCATAGCTCCTCCTGTATATAGGCTACAAAACAAAGTACTTATTTCCAATCAATATTATTTATACTCTTTATTCTTTATAACATCAATAGTATCTACCAACTCTATACATTGTTATCAAGTTGTTATCAAAGTATCATCAAGTTATTGTGAAAGTGTTATTAATGAGTCATCGAAGCCCACCTCATACTTTATCGACAAGTAGATATATGACGGACTTCTATTCTTCTGCTATAGCATGTTGCACGCGATTTGGTTCATTATGTGCCAATTTTCCTGCCGCTGCTGCCGCTACAGCACCTACCAAATCATCGAGGAATGTATTACAATGCCCGCCCTCTTCACTATCCAGCTTTTTGATGATACCTGGCTTCACCTTGTCTAAATAGCCATAGTTTGTAAAGCCAATGGACCCATATAAATTAACGATGGAAAAGGCTAAAATTTCATCAATACCATATAAACTTTCATCATTAGCCACTATGCGTTGCAATGGCTGAGATAATTTATTCTGCTCCGTTAACTTATCAAGCTCTACACCCGTAATAATCGCATTATGCACCTCTCGTTTAGATAGTACAGAAGCCACACTTGTGCGACACTCTTCTAGTTTTAAATTCGGCATATACGGTTTTTGTACGTAAAAAACAAGCTCTGCAATGTCATCTAATGTGACACCACGCTCAGCGAGAAGATCATAAGTATATTTCTCTAAATCTTTCGTAGTTTCCATAAGCCCTCCTTTATCGTTTCTTAGAATTAGTATCAGGTAGCATGACAATACTAACGGGAATCGTTACAACAAGCGCTTCATCAGTATCAACATGTTTAGTATTCCAAGCCGCTTCTTTAGCAGCCTCCTCAAAGATAGAATACGCTTCACGATCTAGTTTCCAATTATTAGGACCTGCTTCAACAGCTACAATATTACCCTTATCATCCGTCTTAACCTCTATAGGAACGATTAATGTTCCATCTGCACTCGTTTCAAAAGCCTCTGGTGGAATGATCACGTTATAAGAAATCTGTTGTTGCAATTCATAATTACGCTTGTCCGCAGGCTTTATATCTGCAGCTATAGAACTAATAGGACTCATTGCAGACACTAATAAAGCCAACAATATAACACGGTTAAACATAGTTTCCTCTCATCTAAATACTCTCATACTATATGCATTATAAGTTGATTATACCACGAAAAAATCCCTACCGAATTTTTATCGGTAGGGATTTCTTAGATTAGATTTTCTTAACCATTTCAGATTTCAATGCCATCGCACCGAAGCCATCGATTTTACAATCGATATCGTGACCATCGCTTGCATCGGTGATGAGGCGAATATTTTTTACGCGCGTACCTTGTTTTAATACTCCAGCGCCTTTTACTTTGAGGTCTTTTACAACAACAA
Source organism: Veillonella parvula (assembly GCF_040094895.1). Classification (GTDB taxonomy): domain Bacteria; phylum Bacillota; class Negativicutes; order Veillonellales; family Veillonellaceae; genus Veillonella; species Veillonella parvula_L. The sequence continues at coordinate 285,758 of NZ_JBBNGV010000003.1, forward strand.
CTGTGTCGCCATCAGCGAGCTCATTGCCGTTAGCATCGCGAATAATACCTGCTTCAGCTGCAGCTTGCGCATCGGCCGCTGTCCATTCGTTGCCACACATAGGGCAGATAAACATATGACCGTCTTCGTATGTGTACTCGTCGCCACACTTAGGGCAGTTAGGTAAATTTGCCATTTAGATCTCCTTTTTTCACTACATAATGAAAGTATTATACCATACCTTAGAAACCGGGCTCCATATTGATATGATGATCATTGACTCCAGATTGACGATATACGCCAATCTCATTATAATGTAATAAAGAGATAGTCGACGAGTGGTTCCGCCAGGCTCATCCCAAAACATTATAAAGCATGCAAAAATGGCCTTTCGTTTTCAGCTACCAGTTGGTAACGAAGGGCTATTTGTCGTTATTACGACAAATCAGCACTATCAATGCTCCAAAGGAAATAACGACAGTTAAGATCCCGAGGACAATCATAATGACTTCATAAGCATTCATAGGCTTTCACCCCCTTCAAAGAAAAAGGGTGGCCCAACCTCGTTCGACTATCTTAAGTTCATTATAAACCGAACTTATGTTCTATGCAATAAAAAATCTATTAATAAATATTAGTCTATTTATAACTAACAAAGGGAGACTCTTGATAGAGTCTCCCTTTTATTCGTGTACAAGTTGTACGAAATTAATCCGTGTTTTTCAATCAATAATTTCTGCTATATACTAATAACGAAAGAGCCATTAACGTGAGTTAGGTTCATCTCCGTCTTTTGAGGGAGGTGACATTATGACTGTATACGAAGCATTATCATTAATGATTTTATTCGCTACCCTCGTAGTGTTAATTCTTAAGAAATAATCAATATATTGATTATAAAATAAGATAAACCTAACGTTTAAGACTAAGTACGGCAATACTTAGACACGTTAGGTTTATCAAATTCCAATTTGTTTGATGAGCCTAACGCCTAGAACACGTTAACTGGCTCTTTTGTACTTATAGTATAGTCTGAATTCTAAAGACTGTCAATTTACTATCCAAGTCGTTTACGCAATATCGCATAGAGTATCATGCTAATAATGACACTCATAACGGCTTGAATGGCGTTCGTCAATATACTAGCAATGGCTACGCCCGGATCAAATACAAAATATTCGGCGATAAAGTAGCCTGCTACGATGATAATACCACCTAGGATAGTTGCCGCTAAGGCAGAGGTAGTTGTCTTATTTTTATAGACAGTACCGACAAGATAGCCTTCAAGTCCTTTCACCACGAAGGTGATGGGTACAAAGACTACATAGCCGAGAAATAAATCAGCTAGCGCCGGGCCGATAGCACCAATATAGGCGCCATATTTTCGACCTAATAATAGAGCTGACGTCATAATAACGACATCTCCTACATTGAAATAACCGCGAATGCCAGGTACTGGAATTTTCGTGTACATGGTAAACAATGTTGCGAGGGCAATCAATACGGCTGTGAGTACTAACGCAGACGTAGTACTGCGGGTTTGAACGTGTTGCATAGCGTCCTCCTTATAAAGAAAAATAGACATGCGATAAAATACATCGCATATCTATACTATATACCTTTATAACAACACCCGCAAACAGAAGGAATTAACAATACACTCTTTCCAACATTTATCGTTATTTACGTTTGGAATAGGTGCTCTTCACTAGACTTTAACTTAATATAGATACCATTTTACTATACAGATTCTTTCAACCTGACGATGATTAAATAGAAAGGAACTAGCCATGAATATTTTAATCATTTACACCTATCCTAATCATCAAAGTTTTAATGACGCTATTCTGAAAGTAGTGCAACAGAATCTTTCAAAAGACCACAATGTGAACACCTTGGATTTATATGAGGAGCAGTTCGATCCTATATTGCGATTTGATGACACGCACAAACGTCGAGATTTAAGCACTGTGCCGGACATGGAAAAGTATCGCAACTTAATTACTTGGGCAGACCATTTCATCTTTATCTACCCAATTTGGTGGAGCGGTATGCCGGCAATGCTCAAAGGCTTTATCGATCGCGTGTTTACAGCGGGCTTTGCCTATTCATACGGAAAACGAGGGCTTATAGGTCATTTACAGGGAAAATCCGCCTGGATCATCACCACCCACAATACTCCCGCCTTTTTGACGCCGTTTATTCAGGACTATGGCAAGGTGTTAAAAAATCAAGTTCTGAAATCCTGTGGCATTAAACCGGTTACACATACCCAGTTGGCGGGCACAGAAAACAGCTCGGACGAAAAACGCCGGCGCTTCTTAGACAAAATCGCTAATATCGCCGGCAGTATTTAACATTTCTAGTATACTATGATTTTTTACCAAAGATTACTTGGTTACCAAAATCACAAATAAATTTACATTAGACTGCTTACAGTTTGCTCTAAGTCAAAAACAAGCTGTATACGAAAACCTCCCAATTACATAGATATTACTCTTCAAATCTCTCTTCTACATTGTAGAGAACCTCGCAGTCACAACCGCCACCTTCGTTGACGATCCAGTCTAATACGATTTCTACATCTACCTTTTGTTTTTCCAAGAATTCTCTAGTGAAAGTCAAACTATGATCGCAACCGTCATTTTCCTCTAATTTCTCGTCTACATAATCAAAGAGATTCCAAAACAACTCTTCATCCATAGGTAAACTATCTTTAAACGATTGTCTCTGCTTATCTGCATATGATTTTAACAATTCCTTTTTACGTGCTTTATCCATAATAATAATTTCCTTTTATGAACTTAGCAAATCGATACAAGCACGTTCCCATTAGCGTCTAGTACTTGTTTGTAGAAACGTTTCATTTGCTCGAAATCATGAAGAAGTTCGTCTTTGATTTCCTCCTCTTCCTCATCGTAATCCCAAATATCTGGATATAGCTCAGCCTCTTTGCAAGCTGCCATATCAAAAGATTCAAGAGCCTCTTCCATATCAAACTGCTCTAGAGCCGCCACGATATCTGCTAACTTATCGTGTTCCGTATACGCTAAGTAATCCGATAGTTCTTCAACAGCTGTTATGCCAAGCACAGCTTGGCTAAGAGGATTCTTATCGTCCTTATGGTCAGTGCCTACGCCAGTTAGCACAAAGTGAAGTACATCCCACATCTTATCGATATCAAGCAATAATTCATCATCGTCATTCCACTCTTCAACGCTTTCAAGAATTTCCTCTTCTTCTGAGCCCATGGCTTTAATTTCTTTTAAATTCGCATCGCTTAAACAGCTATAATTTGCAATTAGTCCCATAATCTAAAATCTCCATAAACACTTAACAATCTATAATTCCCTTAGATATTTATGACTCTATCTCTGTCAATAATTCTAGCAAAATAGCCTCTTGCTCGTTATTTTTATCTAATAATAGCCTACCTAGTAAAAGCACTTGCAGTGAGTAGTAATAAAAGCTAAAGAATAAATCATCAGGGAATACGTCTTCTTCCTCATATCTAAGAACATCTTCGTCTTCATCGTATTCTTCAGACCAAAGATATTCTTCGTTGAGCATATCCTCAAAACACGGTAGAGGATCAGCATGTTCCAGTAGAAGACCATCTCGGATACACTCAGCAATCACAGAAAATAGGTCTACCAATTGTTCTGCTAAATACTGAGCTACTTTATTCTGAGTTCTCTCTTCCTGGGCTTTCTTAAAAATACGAAACAAGAAAATCATGGCAAATGGTGTAGCATGCCACAACGTCGATTGATGCTCAATATTCTGTGCTAGCTCTTCACCAGCCGCATTAATAGTTTCTATACTTTCCATATTCCACAATACATCAAGCTCTGTAGGAAAGTCTGTAGCACGGCCATAGGTTGTGGTTAACCGGTGCCACGGTATATCACTGACTTGTACAGTTTCTATATATATTTGAGTGGCTACATCCATCACATCTACTCCCTCTTATTGACACAGTAATTATTGATGAACAATGTCTTTCACCAATTCATACGTTTCTATAAGGCGAAGTCTACCTATTCTTGGCTCATCTGTAATCTCCTCATAGATATCCTCTAGCGTTCCCGCTGGTGCTAGTTTCCATAGTTTGCACGGATATAGTTCAACGGTCCCAATAATTTCCAAATTATTCAGTAACAAACCTAAATCCTTATGGTTAAACCAGCAATCTGTATCGATACCGAAATTTGTATTATCTTTCCGGCAGGCAATTTTGCTGTTTAGAAACTGTTCCATTGTAGGTTTTTCTTTTTGTAAAAGCCGCGTACAAGCTAAATGGTACTCAATTTTCCGCGGTGATTGATCCACCTCAGAAACAAAAATAGTACCATACTCGTTTTCAAATTTAACAGCTAATACGTCGCCCACCTTAAAATAAGGTTCTCTCTTTGTTTTAGATTTACGAACCTTAAGCGGCTTTGGATTTTTGCTCTGTAGCTGCAGGGCTAACTTATCTAATACCTTTTGACGCTGTTTAAGGGCCTTACTATCGATGTCTAGCCAAAACTCATGAGGGCCCTTAGCAATTACGTTTAATGCCTTCTCTTTAACGTCATCTGGCAGATGCCCTATCTTCCACAGCGAATAGGCCACAGCAGTCCAATAAATTTCTGTGTAAAACTCATCAGTACAAAAATTTTCTTCCTCACCTAAGATTTCAGAAATTATAGTATCGACACTGATACCATCCTTGTACCGCTCAACAATAGCATTATAAATATCATGACCGTCATCGCTGTCTATGATCTTTACTCCATCAATTGCCATACGATTCTCCTATTACAACACAAAACCTCTTGAAACACTCTTTTATTGCTGATTATTTTCCCATTTTACATATTAAAAGAATAGACCTTCATAAGGCGTAATACTACCATCTTCTTCATGGTAAAAGCCTTGGTATACAGGTTCTCGATGTGCCGCATCGTAAAACTTTTGCAGTACAGCAGCCAAGTTTGCTTCAGAAGGCATGCCTAGCGCCTTAACAACTGTTTCCCATTCGTCCATTTCTGTATAAGATGTAATTTGAGCATATCGCTCCTTAGCATACGATTCAAGAATTCCTACATCCGTATATTGGCTAGAGTCACAATAGTCATGCCAGCAAATGCTATACACCAATAAACAAATTAAATCGTCTATACTTTCAGCTATGCGACCGCATTCACCTTCGCTACTCATATATCCAATTGATCCATCCTCTAGTTGATGATATTCACCGCCTGCACCATCACGAGCAAAGGCTACTCCATCCACGGAAAAGGTACATCGCCCCTCTACCTCATCACGTTTTGTAGGTTCATCAAGCAGAAAGAAATCAAATAGTGCATCAAAATCTGCTGCCAAGTTAGAATCTTCATGTAATATTTTTAAATAATCCATATTGTTACCTCTTATAGATTCGTCTATTCTCTCTATTTCATCTCTTATTTTCTCGTAATTCTAACAACGCAGAAACCTCGCTCATACTGAGATTAAACATGTTGCTTTCTAAATCAATAGGTACAAAATAATAACAAACTATATCTGCACCAAACTCATCTTCTAGCTTTAGCCATTCTGTCCCTGAAAGCACGGTAAATCCGAGCGTATCATCGCCAAGGCTTTCAGCAAACCAGCGCACCTCATAATCAGGTTTAACGAAGTCGTTGAAATATTTGATAGTCACATCCCGGTCTTTCTCATCACCATAGGGAATTAGCAATTTTTTATTGCCCTTTTGTAGTACAATATCGTCACCATACTGCTTTCCATTGCTAACGGTTTGAATGTCGATAGGCTCATCCATCATGTCATTAAAATAGTTCACCACACCTTCGTCATCCTCGCGCCAGTCAATCCAGATGATAGCTTCGGAATCAAATAAATCATCTAAATCCATATCATGACTAAAGAAATCTTTGACTAATTTATACATATCTTCCATAGTCTCTCTCCTGCATATCACTTATATTTTTAGGTAGAATACAACACCAGTATCACCACTTTAAAACAACTCTATAAGGTTTCGTATATCACATCTTGTTGAGCCGTAAAGTTTTCATCAAAAGGAACCAAAACATATAGATGTCCTGCTGGGGATTCTCCCACATCATAGCCTAGTGCAAATGCATCGTAACAACCTGATTTATCCAGCATTATATCCGTTAGCGTTAGTACAACAGACTCTTCTTGCGGTATTCCCTTTTGTATGAGCCCCTTCGCCAGTTGGTCTAATTCATCTAATTGAACATATAATTGCTCCCATATTAATAGTGAAAGTACATCATCTTCAGTATAACCGGTACAACTAATATTAAGTTTTTTAAAGGCTTGTCCTTCATTCTTTAAACGATTAATGCCCAATCGGCGAGATACAAAGTAAACGCCATACGGTTCCTCAGACCAGCTTTCAACATTCCATAATGTCATTAATTCCGATTTTCTCATTAGGACTCTCCATTAATTGGTTATCCTGCAATATCTGCATCAACAGGGGTCCCATCCGCATCAATATGAGCTATGATACAGTGCCCCCAGAAAATATCATCATCGTCATAATAGACCTCTATGGAGCCATCGTTACGAAACGCCAATTCGCTTATCGTAATACGCTTGGCAAATACGTCTGATGTAATCGGATCTTGGTCATCATTGTCGAGCCAATCATTAGCAAGGTCTAGCAATTTTTCACTAATATAGGTACTAATTCGTTGTTCAAATGCTTTGAAATTATCGATTGTATTGAAAGCAGCCAATGCTACGGTGCAGCTTTCATCAGAGCCCTCATCCACATCAAGGGTGAATGCATAATCATCAATTCTGGCTGTGTAATATTGATACTCTCGATTTAAAAGGAAGTCACCCCTGTCGGTATGAAGGTATTTAGGGGTTTTCAAATACGTCGACAACGCCTCTAACTCACTATGTTTAGCATGCTCCTCTAACACCTCAAGCACATAATAGCGATTATTCCAAGAAGGACGCATATAACCCAAGTCCTCTATAGGTTTTGCTTTCTTAACCAACAATTTGTAAACGCCATGGGGCTCAAAACTATACCCCCAACCATTATCAAAACCTTCAATAATCCACGTCAAAATGCCTTCGCTACGGTCAAGCACGCCAGTTCGAGTATCTAAGATAGCATCGGTAGACACTAGTGGTCTATGGTACTTCTCTAAATAAGGACTAGCCCCATTCGCATCACTGCGCGGCAATGCATAGATTTCAAACTCTTCCGGCTCAAACTCTGCTTCATATTCTGGTAGACGTACAATACTCATATGACTCTCTCCTACATTATAATCACGCTACTCATCATAATTTCTGTTATATCATGAGCGTTCAGCTACATCGATTCTATGTAATAATTCTTTCGCTAGTGCTTGGGCTGTTTTGAATTCCTCATATGAAAGCACCATGATCACAAAGCTATCGGTTCCAATATCCATGCCTGCTAACGTATAGTTTTCCCATTTAGAATTAAGATCAGCACACCAGTCCATAATAACTTGATCTTCATCTAATGCTGATAGGTCAATAGTTAGATCTTCGCCGGTATCTAAAGACTTGTTACGTATTAATTTCTGTACATTATAAATAAAATCCTCTAATTCACATTTACAGCTTAACTCTACGGCATACCCTTTAGAGACTAGTTTCTCATAGAGGTTCCACCAGCTATCTTCTAATTCTTCCATGGAACGTAACTTAGCCTTGGTCATAAACGATTTAGCTTGTTTAGCATCGCCTAGCAACAACGTTGCTAACTCTGTAAATGTCAGTTTCATCTGATCGATATCTAGATACGCTGCTTCTACACACAAACTACAATCAGGTACTCTGCGTTTTTTCACAAAGGCCCGCATCATCTTCACTGCATCAGGATAACTTACATCAGCCATACGATACGTCTTACCATCTATGTCTAAGAATATATCTACTGCATCTGGTGTTTTTCCTACACGCGCTTTCATCGCAGTGCAACCATCGATGGCATGAGGTGGATACAATTCTATATACATGAAAAATCCATCATGCATAGCCTTTAGGGTATTATCTATTCCTACTATATTAAAACCATTTCGATTATAATCAGGGCACCTCAAACGCCATTCTTCGTAATCATCAAATAGTTTTTCTTGAATCCAATTGTAAATACTCATATAGACTCTCCACTATACACTGTTGCTTCCATATAATGTTTAACTGAATATGTAACTAAATATGTAACTGAATATATATCTTAATTATATCATTATTAAGGAATACTTATCATAAAACTTATGTTTAATTAGCATATGAATAATTTCCGATAAAAGCAGGTTTTCAAACCTATTCTGCTCTATAGAAACGGTGTTTTAAATTTCAAAACCTAAAAAGAGCCAAGAATTAAATCTTGGCTCTAAAAAAGATCTAAAAGATATATATAAGGTCCATAATATAACGCTAAGATATCTTGCCCCCTTATCATTTACAAGTTCAATTCACTTATAGACATCTTTTTTCTTTGCAAATAATATTCAAACATTCTATGTGCAGGAAGTTCTCGTACTTGAATACTTTCCAAACCCATTTGTCCTAACATCTCTACTTGAACATAGCCTACAGAAATAATGTCATTTTTTTCGGTAGGCATCAAGAAACAATTTTTTACCTGTTGTATTTCATTTAATTCAATAAAGGTTTTATAGGCTAATTGGTATAAATATTGTTTTGTAATATCACCAATACCTGGTTGACCCTCTACCTTATTATTTTTTAAACACATTGTATAATATTTAGCATCTAAAATAACAAAAACACATGCATTCCCATTTCTTTCTATAGAGATCAAATCTGGTATTAAAGTATCTGAAAAAAACGTCTTGCCATCTTTAGACACCCATTTGGGACGTTCTATTATGTCTTTTAACGTCTTAGGGTTATTGTTCATCATATCACTAGGAATTTTTAATGGCTCTAATAATGGTAATGATAACAAAGAGGCCTCTAGCTTATTATCAAAAACATCTGCACAAACAGTTTCCCACACTAAGTTAAAACTAGTTGTTCCAAATAGAGAGATACTATCCGTGTCACTTACTGATGTATTTTCTAGTAGCAAGGCGGACATAAGTTTTAGTACATACTGTTTTCGAGAGTTAAATTCAGTATTAAGTTCATTAGAAATACGATGAAGAAGGTATTCTTTATCGCCAAAGTCATCTAACGAAAAGTCTGTTAAATAAACTCCATGCATGTCCAATAGTTCCATCAAGGATATTTCTTCTAGTTCACGACTACACTTAGTAAGTAAACACTCATGAAGTCTCTGAATAAAATTATCATCATCAATGATATTCTTTCGTGTCCAGAAATTTATATAATAAGGCTCCCCCTCTTGCCAGAGGGGATGAAGAAAGTTAATTGTTCGATTCCAATTAATTTCTCCATTACCATTGAGTTCATGTGTATTCTGTGTATTCGTATAAATCCCATTTTGAAAATAGTCATCTAATAAAGCTATGATTAGTGCTATTCTGTTAAGCGATGACAATTGGTCATTCTCACTATATAGTTGTATGAATTGAGTATTTGTATTATATCGATATAAAACCTTAAGGACTTGTTTTAATAACTTTCTACATTCAATTTTGTCATCTATATTATCATGTGAAAATAAGTATTTAGGATAACAACATAGCAAATACCCCTCAATGATTACAACCCCTACATAGTTAAATACATAACAAGAGTTATCTTGACTATCAATTCCATCGACTAAATTGTCATCTAATGTAACAAGATTTGATAACTCTAAATTCTTAGGCATACCTTTAATCGACTTTAAAATCCCATAAACCTTGAGATTTCTGATAAATACATTTAATTGATTAGTATCTATCTCAGAAAATAATGCCATCAACTCTGACTTTGTATAAGGTTTCCTTTCACGGATATAAACCGATTTCATACCTCTGCGACCTTCGTTTCACTATTTTCCGATATAATTTCTTCTTTATTTTCTAACCATTTAGAATTAACAATACCCTCTGGGAAAATTCCTATCCCAATTTCATCAAAAGCACTGCAAATAGATGAGTACCGGCAATTATCTTCACATTTAAAGAATAGTCGCCGTTTTTGTTTAACTACATCATCAAATAAGTACATTAACACCTTATTTTTAAATACTTCTTTAAAACTATCATTATCTTGTAATGCGGCTTCTTTCAAAAAAAACGGTCCCATTAATTTATCTTCGTTAATATTATAACTTTCTGTAGATAACTCATCATTAATTGCCTTACGTAATCCATTCCAAGAAATCAATTTATCCGATTGTCCAAGTTTGAATCTTGGCTCTATGGCAAGAGTAGATAGTTTATCTTCTCCAGTATCAAGTCCATAATAAGAAAACTCCCAACGCCGTTTAAATGCTGTATCCATAGGGTATACACCTTGGTCTGCGCTATTCATAGTTGCCCATATAAACATATTTGATGGTATCTTGATAGTAGTAACATCTTTATCCTTCCCTAATTCACGCTGTAAATAAACTCTCATATCAGCTGTTGTAGTTATACTATATTCACTTTCTCCATCGTTATTTCTATCTAATAGTTGAAAGACATCACCAAATACCGCTGCAACATTAGCTCGATTAATTTCTTCAATAATCAATACATAAGGTTTATCTGAATTTTGTAACGCTTTGACTAAAAGCCGTATAAATGGTCCTGGTACGTATTCATAAGCAATCTTTTCTTTATAAGGCTCTTCGGATAGTAACTGAACATATTTTCTTAAGGCACGTCCATGGTTACGCTCAACGGAATTATTATTAGAAGTTTTAGTTCCATCTTCTTTTTTAGTCTCAAAACTATCATCAAAATATAATCCTAATATTATTGGTAATCTTGTTAAGCCATCATTACTTTTAAAACTTTCATATAATGCATCGTATTTTGCTTGTGTTGTTTTAGTACTATCGTGTAAAATCGAAAGAACTTCTTTAGAATCATCATCTAAACATGCTATATCACTTTGTTTCATGATTGGTTTATAGGAACCTACAAAATTAGCATATGTATAATCGGGATAAAATGTTACACGTTCAATTTGATTATTTTCATTGCCCACTAAAGATTTAGCCGCTTCATTAAGCGAATACGATTTACCAGTTCCTGGTGCACCAAAGAAAATACGTTGGAGAGGCTCATTGGGAATATCACTCGATGTTATTATGCTCAATTTATTATTTTCCCCAATAAATTGATCACAATAAGTAAAATAGCCCTTCCTTAATGTATTGAAGTCTTCAGATGAAATATTATCTACATCTATTTCACCATATTTCCAATATTCATTAAACATAATGATTTCTAATAAGTCAGCCTTATATTGTAAATCATCTTGTCTCGGGATTACTAATCTTATAACCCCATCCTTATCTATATCAATAAATCCTGACCAAGCCATAATGCCTAAAAAACAGTTTAATTGACGCGACTCATAATTCCAGTCTCGTTCATCTTCTGGCACAATACAAGAGGGTAATTCACTAGATGCTCTATAAGCCTCAATATCATTTATAACTTCAACCCTATTTGGAGTCTTACAGAATGCTATTTTTTCATTAAAAAACACAAAATGCCGAATTTCATCGATAGTCAGATATGCCTTATCCGGAAATATTTGATTATATAAGAATAATATTTTAATGATTTCTCTCATTGGTGCTAACTGGATACCATCTCTTACCGTCGCGATAAAGCTATCTTTTGTCCTAGGGTTAGGGTATTGAAAAGTTTTTATAAAATTCAAAACAACTCTTCTTATATCTCCATTCGCAGCAACTAAAGTAACATTACCTTTATTTATTAAATTAAGATAAAAACCAATCGTATTTGCACTATTATTAAGGCTTTTATTCTCATTAGCAGATGGAACAGTATCATTTAGAAACATACATGCAAACTCTTGAGCTTTCGAATCTAACACTGAGTCTCTCATATCATTTGTAAACAGATAATGTGCTCTTACATCCCCCATATCATATTCCCTCCAAAAAATCTCTTACAGCCAAACCTATTGCATATGCTAGTCTAGGTGGCACTGCGTTTCCAATCATTTGATATACACTTCCTTGTGTACCAATAAAACTAAACTCATCATCAAACGATTGTAGCCTAGCAGCCTCACGTGGAGTTATGCTTCTAGCTTGCTTAGAGTCATAGTGAATAAACCTATTACCATCCTTATACAAATGCGCAATAATTGTCGTACTTGGTTCATCCCTTCGCAATACGTGATATCTATGTATTGGTGACTTAGAGCCAATGGCCTCCTCATAAACCTTTGTTATAGCCTCCGCATTTGTATATTTGCATTCTCCAGTCTCAATATCTTCAGCTAACATTTTATATATCTTCATATCCCTTAGATTATGATATCTAGGAATGTGCCAATCAATTCCAGACTCATAAAGGTATGATTTTTTTCTAGTTCGTTTTGATTCCTCCCATATAGGGCAAATTATAGGCAAATCACCAATTGCCTCTTCCACCGTAATTATAGGCTTTTTATATTGCGGTAGCAGATGATTATAAAATCTATCTATTCTAAGTTGTATATCTTCATTTTTAAATAGATCTTCTCGTACCCCTAAGATAATAACCCTCTTTCTTTTTTGTGGTACCCCATACAAAGAAGAATCAATTAGTCCTATTTTAGCTAAATTATGACTAATAATATATCCATTTCTTCTAAATTCAGATTCAATAATATCAATAATTTTTTTACCACTTGGTTTTGCACTTAAAATTCCTGGCACATTCTCAAAAATGAATATCTTTGGTTGATAGCGATTAACTACTGATAAGTAATGTTCAAAAAGATAATTTCTATAATCATCACGCATTCCATTTTCATCTCTAACTCTTCCGGCAACCGAGTATGCTTGACATGGAGGTCCACCTATAATCAGATCAATTCCATTTGATTGATTTACATGGTAATCTAACCCTTTAGACTTGCCAAATGAGCTATCATCCCAGCCTTCAAATAACTCTTTTTCTCTTTGAATATCAAAGTGCAGTACTTTCTCATCTGCATTTCTCATCTGATACTTATCCATTAAGCGCTTCCTCAATGTTTCAACTTGAGGTTTTAACCATTCCACAGATGCAACACATTCAAAAAAACCGGTTTGCAAAAAACCATCTTCCAAGCCCCCACAGCCAGCAAATAAGTCAATAAACTTATACTTTTTCATATCTATCTACCTTTCTAGGTAACTTTTTAATTTCTTAGCCAGTGCGTATCCAAGCTTTGGTGGGACTGCATTTCCAACTTGCTTATATTGTTCAGATTTATTCCCATAAAAAATAAAATCATCAGGGAACGATTGTAATCGTGCGCTTTCTCGTACTGTGGGAATACGATTATATTTATAATGAAAATGTGATCGATGTCCAGTATTAATAGTCAATGATGGCTTTTTACTATGATACCTTGTAAGAGCCTCATTATATTTATATAAACTTCTATATTCCTCTGGTAATGCCTTATAATTTTTACCTTCAGGTACGAGAGAAATCATTTTCACGGTTTTCTCAGAATGAATAGTTCCTATATGGTTATATATCTTCTTGGAATTTTTCCGCATTTCTTCTTGATACTTTGTCTTAGGTTTTACTTCATAGTCTTGAACATCTTCACCATAAATACCTTCCAAGGCAGGTAAATCACCAATTGCATCTTCACAGGTAATAAATTCCTCTTGTGAAAGTATTGGAGCCGGAAACTCAAAAGGAGCTTCTGCATTTAAAATACCCACAAAAAAAGCTCTTTTACGAATTTGCGGAACTCCATACTCAGGAGCATAAAGTACCTTTACAGACATCTTATAACCCAAATTTTCAAAATCCATAAAAATACGTTTTTTCCCAGCGCCATTATATAAAGACAACATACCTGGAACATTCTCTAATACAACAGCCCTAGGCTTCATAATTTCCGCTAATCTAACCATTGCTTTATATAACTTATTTCGCTCATCATCTGCTTCTCGTTTTCCTGCTAGTGAAAATCCTTGACATGGTGGGCCCCCAATCAAAACATCTAAACTTTGGTATTGCTTAGAAAACTCGTTCACGATATATTCTACATTATTAATATCAAACAAATCTAACTTTAATGCTTTGGTATCACCGTGATTACATTCGAAACTTCTCAACGCACTATCATTAGAATCTATTCCTAATACTACATTATATCCGGCATCCAAAAAACCTTTAGATAAACCACCTGCGCCAGAAAATAAATCTATTACAGTAAACTTAGTCACAAAAACTTCCTCCAGATTCTATAGTAATACGTTTAATAACTACCTAAACTAACAACGTATACTCAAATGAAAACTCTATATTTTACGTAGAAGATAAAAAATCCACAAATCCTATAGGTTAGATTTAACAGATTGAATTCATATCATACTACCACTTTTTTAATTTATTACCTTTATATTATACGAAAATACGACTAATCTTTCTATAATATAGAAAATTTACTATAAATACAAGGTATATTATTCATCTGAAACTGAGTAAAGTAAAGCCGTAGCAGTTGTTTCAATAATAATTCATATAAAACGGAATCCACCATTTTACACCCTTTCAATATATAGTAAAGAGGATGATGATACAGTCTGATAATTTTTTAACAGATTATACATAAAGATATATGCTAGCGTTGTTTTGAGAAATTAGATACCTTATGCGATATAGTATAGCCACAATATACACCATGTAAATCATTAGTAACAATATTTTAGAGGAAATATCTCTTTTTCTTTTTGTTAGATACATTATCCTGTAATGAAATTTGAGTATTAAGGTCAATACTAGTATTCTCTTCAAAATTATTATCTGTAGCAATACAGAAGCCCAATATATAGGCATCTTTTATATCGACTATTTCAAACTTCATGATTGCCTTATCGCAACGGTCTTTTCCAGAACCTATACCGCTAATCTGTACTGATTCACATGACCCTATATCAACAATTGAATTTGTAACACTAATTGTAGAGTACTTATCGATGTCCCCTTTGACTGTTTTTATCTCTTGCTATAACCTCTCAATGAATAGATCATATAAGAATCAATATTATTGAAAATATCTAGCCCCCACCACAAACTAAAACAAAGAATCAATTTAACCAAAAGGTTATTTGCATAATTCAAATGATAGATTAGCATACCTTTTTTTTACTTGTAACAACTTATACTAGCAAACTCTTTTTGCCAACTACTATTTTTTACAAATACAAAAAGGCATAAGGCTCCCAAAAGCCTTATGCCTACTATATTTATACTGGTGCGCCTAGAGGGAATCGAACCCCCAACCTACAGTTTAGGAAACTGACGCTCTCTCCGGTTGAGCTATAGACGCATGTATACTTTATTATATCGTTTTTAATAAAGTATACGCAAGACATCCTTATTGTTGTAGGTATTGGTTATTCACTTGTTTTTGTTCTTCTGGGCTTAGGTTTTGATAGCCTTTCGCTAAAGAACTTACCCAGGATCCATAGGCAGGGTTTGGGAATACGACAAAGGTAGTACCAAAGTCCTCTTTATGATTGTCGATGATGGCATTTCTTTCAGCTAAGGTCTTACCTTTTGTGCCAATAGGGAAATCACCGGCGTTATCGCCCATGTATACAACGACATAATATTTTTTAGCAATCATATCAAAGCGTGGTTGTTTGTCTGAGTCTTTTTCGAATAGTAGTACATGATCTTTATCGACAGATGGGAATCCTAGTTCTTTAAAATTCTGTATCGTTACGTCAAGGTTTACAGGTGCGTAGCGGTTTGAAACATAGAAGATTTCTACCCCTTGTTTATGTACTTCATTTAGGAATTCAACGGCTCCAGGCATGGCTTGCGATTTTCCTTGATGCACGGCTTGACGCCACCAAGGAGCATCAAAACGACCATTACCATTTACAATGCTTTCACCCATCAACTTGGTATTATCCACTACAGTTTCGTCCGCATCAAGAACGATAGCTAAAGGTTTTCTTTGATGAGATGGATCAGTAACGGCCATCTTAACGGCATTCATTGCCACATTGTACCCTTGATACGCCAAAGCCCTGTACTCTGCAGAGGTGCGCATCCATAGCAAGCCCATCGTTTCAGTTTCGGCTTGGTACTGTTGCTTTTGCTTGAGGGCTTCCTGTGCCACTACATCATTAGCTACTACATTATTAGCTACTGCATTATTAGTTACTGTATGATTTGCTGTAGCACTAACCATATCACTCTTAACTGCTGTAACAGGCTGAGCTGCTTTAGCTTGCATTACAATAGCTGCGGGAACAAAGTTATTTGATTTCACCGTCACGGGAGAATTCGCCTGTACTACAGATCCAACACAAAGGCTACCTCCCATGCAAGCCACCGCCACATACCATGCCAAACTACTAGATTTCATAACTGCCTCCTATTCACATGTAACATTTCGTGCAAATTCAACACATCATATATTTCTACATAGTTATACTAAAATCCTTTTAAAATTTGTATATTACTAACACAATAAAAGAGCCTTTGCTACATATCTTTAATAACATTTAGTCTAGATATGATTAGCAAAGGCTCTTTCAAGGGGTTTATTTGTTTGTGTTTATAAGATAATTGGTATCAGTGTATAAAAATTTTGTGTGAATTTAGATTTTTATAGATTAGTATTTTGTATAAATGTGAAAGTGTTATTAGTTAAGAAAGTTCTTTTCAATCGTTAGTATTGTTTAGATAAACTATTTTAATATTGTTTAAATAGTATCGTTAGTTTTATTTTACATCGCTGAAATCGATGTTCATGCCCAAGGCTTTAGCAACGCCTTCACCATAAGCAGGATCGCATTGGTAGCAATGTTTTGCGTGACGTTCTTTGATAAAATCAGGTACGCCATTCATAGCTGCTGCGGTGTTATCAAATAAGACTTGTTGCTGTTCAGGGCTCATGAGGCGGAACAGTTTACCTGGTTGTGTAAAGAAGTCAGAGTCGTCTTCATAGAAGTCATATTGGTAAGCTGGACCAGATACATCGAGAGGAGGATTTTTGAATTCTGGTTGTTCAGCCCATTCACCAAAGCTATTTGGTGCGTACCCAATTGTTGACCCATGGTTTCCATCTATACGACCTTGACCATCGCGATGATAGATATTTACAGGGCATTTAGCGGCATTAACAGGGATTTGATAATAATTTGCCCCTAGACGATAGCGTTGCGCATCGGCATAGGAGAACAAACGACCTTGAAGCATTCTATCAGGAGAGAAAGATACGCCTGGAATGATAGTTGTTGGTGCAAATGCAGCCTGTTCTACATCTTGGAAATAGTTTTCTGGATTCCGATTAAGTTCCATCACACCGACTTCAATCAATGGGAATTCGTCATGATACCATACTTTTGTTAAATCGAATGGATTGTATGGCATATTGTTAGCTTGTTCTTCCGTCATCACTTGGATGCATAATTTCCATTTCGGGAAATCACCTCTTTCAATAGCCTCAAAGAGGTCACGTTGGTGACTTTCACGGTCACTAGCTACCACATTAGCCGCCTCAGCATCGGAAAGATTTTCAATCGGTTGTTGGCAAACCCAATGGAATTTAACCCATACGCGCTCATCGTTTTCGTTAATAAGGCTGTATGTATGACTACCGAAACCATGCATTGTGCGATAGGATTTAGGAATACCACGATCACTCATAACGATTGTTACTTGGTGGATTGCTTCTGGTAAACTAGTCCAGAAATCCCAGTTTGCTGTCGCATCGCGAAGATTTGTTTTCGGATTACGTTTTACAGCACGGTTCAAGTCAGGGAATTGCAATGGATCGCGGATAAAGAATACAGGTGTATTGTTACCTACGAGGTCCCAGTTCCCTTCTTCCGTATAGAACTTTACGGCAAAGCCACGAATATCGCGCTCTGCATCGGCTGCACCGCGTTCACCGGCAACTGTAGAGAAACGCACGAATAATGGCGTTTGCTTGCCCACTTCAGAGAAAATTTTTGCTTTCGTATATTTTGTAATGTCATTGGTTACTGTGAAAGTACCAAATGCACCGGATCCTTTAGCATGCATACGGCGTTCAGGAATCACTTCGCGCTCAAAATGAGCTAATTTCTCCATGAGCCAAACATCTTGCATCAATACAGGACCACGTTTACCTGCTGTAGCAGAATTGCGATTATCTGGTACGGGAGCACCAAAGGCTGTTGTTAGTTTCTTTTCATTATTCATGTTACAAACTCCTACTTAGAGATCCAAATGAAAGTAATTTACTTTACATAATTTTTTAGATTATACATCTCAATTAAGATAAATATTATTAACGGATAATTATTATCCATTAATCTATAATTAGAATAACACAAATTTTTTAACATAACAACCCTAAACCTTTATAAATCTTGTATACACGATATCATTTACAAAAGCCCAAATGAGAATTATGGCATTATATATTTAAATGCTAGCTAAATCTTTCTACCAAAATAAGCAAAAAAACACCTTGTTTCTACTAAGTCGTAGATCACAAGGTGTTTTCATTCAATTTATGCTGGACGACTCCAGTCGACTTGTACGTCGATAGCTTCCCACATACGTGTCAAAGCTAATTTAAAGTTATCCAAAGATTCCAATGGTTTTACGTTCAACCGTTCATACGTATCAAGACCTGTAGCATGTTCGATAGCATGTTCATTATTCAAGTAAGCGATTACCTTATCAACCCACTCTTGTTCAGGTAAATCTACGGACACTGTTTTTGTTTCTGTGTCATAGGACAAGAAACCATTGCTGTTTATGCCATAATGGATGGCCACACGAAATAAACTCATATCTATACCTCTCTTGCGGTAATTTATTAACACTACACCCATATTGTAACATGAACAATTATATTAGTGAAAGTATTCAATATAAACTTTATAAGTCCTTTTTGACGATCTTTTTAGATTCTTCAATAGATGCCTCTGCATCCACGGCCGCTTTCAACTCTGACCGTTTCCTACGTATTCCATTGTCTCCGTGAAAGCGCTGCCATAATGCACCACTCATAACAGCAGTCTCACCAAATTTAGACTCTAACGAATCTAACACGCTAGCAAGCTTATCCTCTGTTTCATCCTGTGGGGAATCAAAGAGACTATCCTGCATAGGAACCTCCTCATCGAGACCACTCACAGTGAGACCTAATAGTCGTATAGGGCCAGGCGGATCCATACAGGTAATCCCTTTAGAACTACTACATTTAAAATTCGTAGAATTTACCTTTGTAGTGGCCCCTAACGGTTCCGTATCTTTCTTAGACTCTTTAGGCCGCTTACTCGTCTTATCCTGCATCAATTTATTCCACAGAATCAATGCTGTTTCAAAAAATACATATTCCTGGTCTGATGGTATATCTAGCCGCTTCTGCCGTGATACGGTGGTAAAATCATCATACCGAACCTTGATAGATACAGTATGTCCATGAAGGTTACGCCTCCGAAGCCGTTTCGATAGACGGTTTGCAAAATACCTAAATTCTAATTCAATAGCACGACCCTCTGTGAGGTCTTCTTCGTAGGTTTCCTCCGCTCCAATCGATTGTATCTTGCGATCTGTTTCAACAGGTCTATCGTCGATACCATTCGCCAGTTCCCATATGCGTTTTGCCTGATTCCCCACGAGAGGAATTAAACTACTTTCATCAGGCAAAGACTGAATATGACGCATCAGGTGAAAGCCACCGGCTTTCAAAATTTTCTCTGTCCGAGGACCAACACCCCAAATACGTTTAATCGGCAAAGGCGCCAGCACCTCTTTTTCACGACCGTATGGGATGACTACAAGACCATCAGGTTTATCTAAATCAGAGGCCAATTTAGCAAGAAATTTATTGGGTGCTAAGCCTGCAGAAATAATAAGTCCTGTTTTCTCGAATACACGATCTTTAATGGCTCGCCCTAGCGCTTTAGGGCCACTATACATGGTAGACATGCCACTCACTTCAAGAAAAGCTTCATCAATAGATAGAGGCTCAATGTAAGGGGTAAATTCGTTCATAATGGAAAAAATTTGGTTCGACACCTCTTTATAGCGATCCATTCGAGGATATACATAGATCCCATCAGGACAGAGTTTCTTAGCCCTCGAGATTGGCATCGCAGAGTGAACACCAAATTTTCGGGCCTCATAGGAACAGGTAGCTACGACACCACGTGAAGAAAGACCACCCACGATTACGGGGTGGCCTTTATACTCTGGATGATCCAGTTGTTCTATGGACGCGAAGAATGCATCCATATCAACATGCATAATCCAACGTCTCATTGTTACGCTTCTTTTTCGTGCTCAGAAATGCGGCAGTATTTAATTTGCGCGCAAATGCACTCATCTTTAGTTTTGTATAATTGAGGGAGAATATCTAAAATATCCGCAAATGTAGCTTCATTAATGGAGTAACGCGTCCATAAACCATTACGTTGAGAGTTAACTACACCTGCATCAATTAAGATTTTCATGTGGTAACTCAACGTAGATTGAGACAAATTGAAGCTCGCTAAAATATCGGCTGCACATAATTCATTGCAAGACAACATATCGATGATGTGTAATCTTGTTTCATCGCTTAATGCCTTAAAAATCGTCGCTAAACGTTCGTAAGAAACTTCAACCATATCTTTAACTCCTCAGATCCTTATCAAAAAATATCAATCTACTTCTTGGTACTATTATATACTATTTCTTAATGTAAATCTATTTTTTTCTTTATATTTGTATCTTAATAATTTATTATGAATACAAAAAAATTATAGATAAGTAAATTTTGCCTCATTGTAAACTAATTTAAGCACGTAGCTATTTGTATAAAATGAATATTTTAAACAAATTTTTATTTGATAGATTTATTTGAATATACATTTTTCTGCATATATAATAATTATACTCTATTATTTGTTATATATTTCTCGATATACTCACACTCTAATAACTATAAAGCATACTTCGATATACCGCACTACTGTAGCAACCTAAAGGATTAGATATAGAGGATCCACGTTTGTATTCTGCATCCATTCAATACAAAAGACCCCTCTGTGAGGGGTCTAATCTGTATAATTCTATAAATCGATTGCATAGCGAAAAATGTTAAAATATATAACACTCTATCAATGCTACCAAATGCAAATTTTCTATTATATCAAATTAGTATAGCTTAGAATACATTTACTAAATCGATAGTTTGGCTGCGGTTAGGACCAACAGATACAATGCCTAAAGGCACGCCTGTTACTTCTGCAATACGTTCTACATATTTACGAGCATTTTCAGGCAATTTATCATATTCACGGATACCAGAAATATCAGTTTCCCAACCTGGCAATGTTTCGTAAACTGCTTCACAAGCTTCAAGATCTTTTAAATTAGCTGGGAACCCTTCTACGTCTTTACCATTCAATTTATAACCTACGCAGATCTTCAATTCTTTAAAGGTATCAAGAATATCCAAACGTGTAATAGCTAAGTAATCAAGGCTGTTAAGACCTGCTGCGTATTTTACAACCATGAGGTCTAACCAACCACAACGACGAGGACGACCCGTTACAGTGCCGAACTCATGACCAAGTTCACGGAGATTATCGCCAGTTTCGTTAAGAAGCTCTGTAGGGAATGGACCTGCACCAACACGTGTAGCATATGCTTTTACAACACCAAAAATATTTTTTAAGTAGTTAGGACCCACACCAGCGCCTGTGGAAGCACCACCTGCAATTGGATGAGAGGATGTTACGAATGGATAGGTACCATGATCAAGGTCGAGCATAGTAGCTTGAGCACCTTCGAATAATACCTTTTTATCCTCTTTTACAGCTTTAAGGACAGCCGCATTAGTATCTGTTACATAAGGTTTCAAGGCTTCAGCGTATTTGATGTAATCCGCTAAGATTTCATCGTAGCTAACAGGTTCAGCATCGTATACCTTAGTAAGCATTTTATTTTTGAACTCTACATTGTACGCTAATTTTTGTTTGAATGTTTCCATATCATACAAATCGCAGATACGGATGCCGATACGATTGATTTTATCAGCGTAGCAAGGACCAATACCATTTTTAGTAGTACCGATTTTAGCATCCCCTTTAGATGCTTCTTCCGCAGTATCTAGAGCGATATGGTATGGCATAATAACATGTGCACGGTCGGAAACTTGAAGGGATTTAGCAGATCTGCCTTGCTTTTCAAGGCCTTCAATTTCTTGTAGCAGAACTTTAGGGTCGATAACAACACCAGTACCCACGATATTTTGTTTGTTATCGTATAAGATACCACTTGGTAAAAGGCGAAGTGCAAACGCTTTATCATCAACTACAACAGTATGACCCGCGTTATTACCACCTTGACTGCGCACCACAACATCCGCACGTTCTGCGATCCAGTCAACAATTTTACCTTTCCCCTCGTCACCCCATTGAGTGCCGATAACCATACTAGTTGCCATATCTATATCCTCCATATGAAAGTCTAAATAATTCAATATCATTATACAACAATGTTCGGATTCTGTGAAAGTATTTATACAAATTCAATCTTTAGTTTCTTCCCAAACGCATGGGCTATTTTGGTTCTTTTAACCAAAAACTCATCAATAAGCCTATAACACCTACCGGTATCAAGGTCATCAATGCCGTTTGTACGTCATAGATATCTGCTAGATGTCCTACATAAGGTGCCACAAGGCCACCTAAGGTAATACCAAGACCTAGCGTAATACCTGATGCAAAGCCTGCATTTTTTGCAAGGTATTTTTGACCTAGTACCGTAATTGGTCCGTATTGTGAGAATACACCAAAGGCCATTGGAATCATGGCACCGAAAAAGCCACAGATGTTAGGCACAAAGATAAATACTAAAACAGAAGGCAAGAAAATCAGATTACCTAAGCGCACAGTTTTAAGAAATCCCAGACGGTCAGATAAGGCCCCGCCCATATAGGTAAGAACGGCACCCATCGCAAAGTACGCAGTAAGGGCCAAACTAGATGCACTGGCTTCACCTTTAATAACGGTAATATACAAAATAGGAATAAAGATAGCCAATACAGAGAAGAGTATAGATCGAGAAGCAATCACAAAAAATAACTTACCGAAGCTCACCCAATCATTTGTACCCGCACTAAGAACCTTAGCACGGCTTTCACGGTTACCAGTATCAGCAGAATCAGCAATATCAGTATCATCGGTATCAGCTTCACCCTCGCCCATAAAGGCATAGAGATATAGCAATACGCCGAGTAGCGCGATAATCGTAAATACCCAAAGGAATTGTCCCCCAAAGACATATACACCCCCAGCGAGGAGAGGTCCAAGTGCAAAGCCAGCGCTACCACCGACTGCAAAGCGCCCCATGGCGTTACCGATTTCATGAGATTGCGTACGATTTACCAGTAGAGCTGCCTCAGGATGGAATAACGCAGCACCTACCCCGGCCAAGAGCGACAAAGCAAGAATCATTTCGTAACTCGTAGCCAATGCCATAGCGCTAATCGACACAAGAGTCACCGTAAACCCAACGGGAATAAACCAGGGTACGCGCCACCGATCTGCCACATAGCCCAATACGGGCTGTGCCACGGAAGCCACCACGGTATTACAGAAAATGATGGAAGCCGATTGATAATAATTAAGGCCAAAGTTAGCGATAAAAAACGGTATGAGGGCCGCCAGCGAACCTTGACCAAAGTCATTAATACAGTGAAAAATAGGCGGTCCGTACTTCCGTATAATACGTTTCATATAACCTCCTAAAACAAATAGATGGTTTCCTAATGTAAGACGAGTATATAAAAGCCTGCTAGAAAACTAATTTATAATTATCTGTTAAAATAATATACTTCTATCTAAAATGGCATATTGCTTTCAAAACCAAAAAGGTAGATATAGCCAACACCTAATGCATGTACCATAGGCTTACTGGTCTATACCTACCCTAGTCTTTCATATGTTATGTGGGAAGTACCCTACAATTATAGGCCAAAGCGAGCCATGATTGTATCTACATGTCTTAGCAATTTATACGGATCAAAGCATGCATCGATTTCCTCATCAGTCATGTACTTCTTAATGTTTTCATCAGCTTTTAAACCTGTTGCGAAATCTTTGCCTTCAAGCCAGCGTTCCATAGCATGTTTTTGAACCCAACGATATGCTTCGTCACGTACCGCACCTTTGTCTACAAGGTGTGTCAAAATTGTTTGGCTAAATACGAGGCCCCCTGTAAGGTTAAGATTTTTAAGCATAGTTTCAGGGTATACCAACAATTTATCAATGGTTCGGATTGTTAGGTGCAACATATAATTTAACGAGATTGTCGCATCCGGCAAGATAACTCGTTCTACAGAGCTATGAGAAATATCGCGTTCATGCCACAATGCTTGATCTTCGTAAGCAGATTGTGCATAGCCACGAAGTAAGCGAGCCATACCGCAAATTCTTTCACATGTGATAGGGTTGCGTTTATGAGGCATCGCAGAGGAACCCTTTTGTTTAGGGCTAAAATATTCTTCTGCTTCGCGCACCTCTGTACGTTGTAAGTGACGGATTTCTAAAGCGATTTTATCCAATGTGCCGCCTACAACAGCAATAGTGGACAACAATTCAGCGTGACGGTCACGTTGCACCACTTGTGTAGCAATTTTAACAGGTTCAAGACCTAATTTTTCACACACATATTGTTCTACGAATGGATCGATATTGGAGTATGTACCAACAGCGCCAGACAATTTACCAACGGCAACGCTTTTACGCGCATGTTCCATGCGTTCAATATCACGTTCTACCTCTGCCATCCACAACGCCAATTTCAAGCCGAATGTAGTTGGTTCGCCGTGGATACCGTGGGTACGGCCAATCATAGGTGTGTATTTGAACTCAGCTGCACGACGACGCAATACTTCGTGCAAACGCTTTAAATCATCAATTAAGATATCACAGGCTTGTTTCATCATATACCCAAGCGCCGTATCTTTCACATCTGTAGAGGTAAGACCAAGATGGATGTATTTAGCCGCTTCAGGACCTACGTATTCGCCCACTGCTGTTACGAAGGAAATGATATCATGATTCGTTTCCTTTTCGATCTCATGAATGCGCTCAACGTCGAAATTGCCCTTTTCCCGAATTGTTTTCGCCGCTTCTTTAGGAATGACGCCCAACTCAGCTTGTGCCTCAGAGGCGAGGGTCTCCACCAATAACATTGTGTCGAATTCGTTGCGTTCGCTCCAAATATGGCCCATTTCTTCTCGTGTATAACGTGGTATCATGATGTCTCCTTTGCATGATAAAAGCTAGATTTATAGGATTATTGTACCATATGTGAAAGCTCCATTCAACGAACGGAACTAAATTTTCCGAATGATAATTATATTAATTTTACTTATTGTTCGTATTTATTAAATTAATTATCACTTTAACGATTTTCTTTAAGACTTTGCTTGAGATTATATACCTCTATCCCTTCATTGATACGTTGTATTCGCTTAATCATTTTTGGATGAGTAATAAACAAGCGACTGAAAAATCCTGTACTTTCACAATCATATAATTCACCATTCTCTAGAATACCAATTTGTTCAGTAGCAAGTCCTAATGAAACTAGACCATCACGCAGCTCCCGCCCCAAACCAATCGAAACGGCATAGGCATCAGCAGCATACTCTCGACGACGGCTATCAAAATAATAGGTAATCCACTTCGGTAATAGAAGTACATATTTCACGATTGCAATCATAACGATAAGAATTAATTGAATAATACGTACTACGATATTAACAATTGGTATAATAGCCAGTATATTTAAAGCAAAATTTAGATATATTACAAGATTTAAAATTAATTGCCCTAGTCGATCCATAGCATAGGTAATGGTTAAATAGATAGTATCACGATGCCGTAAATGGCCTAATTCATGGGCAAGAACACCTAATAAATGCCGTTTATCTAACGAATACAAGGCTCCTATATAAATCGTAATGTGATTTAATCCAGATGCAAAGGCATTAATTTCCTCATCTGTACGCATGCGCAATATCAGTGAGTTACGTGCTACACCGCTAAATGCACATAATTCCTCAAACAGCGGTTCAATATATTCAGATTCTTCTGCATTTGGTTTTCTTTCACCTTGCAATACATGGACAATCCAACTAAAAGGTGGCAAAAATAATCCGATGGCCACAATAATAGGCAACGCAAAGGATATAATAATATATACATCGAGCTTATCCACTAAATGTAGCGGTTTTATAAGCCAGTCCCATGAAAACGGATACACATATTGAACTACAGATTCTAAAATAGGAAAAAATACAAATACAATAATAACATTAACAATATAGGTAAGAATAACTTGAATCATAATCTCTCACTTTGATTTCTCATATAGTTATATAGTAATAAATTAATTTATAATATATCATAGCTATACATTGTGATATATAATAAACATACAGACTAAATGTACTGCGAATAATTGCTCAATCTATACACGAGCTTTATACTAATAGTAACAAACATTTCTACTATGGGGGAGGCTTTCATGGCAACTTTAAATCGTAAGGAACGCCGCGCACAGCGCAACGAATCTAATACTATAGGTATTCTATTACGTCTATTCTTTGGGCTCAGCTTTATCGGCTTGGCGGTAGTCCTTTTTGGCGAGTTTGATTATAACTTTATCTTCTCCATCTTTACGGCAGACATCGTAGTATCTTTAATTTACGTAATGACGAATAAATCGCGTATTACTACATCCTTAGCAGTAAACACAAATGTACGCGTTATCATCGCATTTCTCATCATGTTGATTACCATGTTCTTCTATGCTTTTGCATTGTGGCGAGCTGATCAATTCAGCACTCCTATGCAAGTCACATTATTCATCGGCGGCGCCATCGTATATCTAGCCGTCTTCAACTCCACGAAAACAATACTTACCAATCAAAATTAATACAATACATATAATTAATCCTTGAAATATAACTCAACATGACTCAGATAGAACAAGTATTTCATAGTAATACATAGTATCAATCAATACAATCATTTTTTACAACCATAACAAAGAGGCATATCCCATACTAATGTATGTAAGATATGCCTCTTTATTGTCCTAATACAACAGGAACTGCTAGATATACAGGTTCCCCTCTTCGATTGATAATAGAACCACTGCTTTTAACGATGCGCATTGCTTCCTCTTTGACTGGTTGCGGTACATCCTCTGCGATGAGCGGTGTATGTTCTCCTACGATGACATGTCCATTAACGTCAAAGTTAACGCGCACTACAACCTTACCTGTTACAATTGACCCCTTCCCCTGTTCTTGTACAGTTCGTAAATATTCTTGGGGGTTGATATCCGACTTTTGTAAAAGCGCTTGTTGCCCTGGTGTTAGGAGCCCCCACGCAAGATCAGATAGGAAGGATAAATCACTAGCTTCGGCAAAGCCGTTTCCATTCGCATTCGGATCAGATGTTATATCCTTACCTATAGGAGCATTGTCAGGCTTAGAGGATTTCCCGTCTTTGGAATCATTTCCACCCGTAACTACAGCTTGTTCATTATTAGTCGTTTCCGATTCTATGGCCTTGGGAACGGCCCATTCACGACGAGCATTAGATGTAGTCTTATTGGCATTTAAATTGTGAGCACTTTCATCACCTGTATTTTCCGTTACAAGAGGATCTGCCTTAGGCGCAGGCCCTTCTGGAGTCGGAGGTTCAACCGGTGGCTTATCCTTAGGTATAGGCTCAATAGCGGTAGTTTTCGCATCACTTTCACTATCCTCAGGCAGATGAAAGCTAACCTCTGCGGCATCATAAGCCACACCGGTTCCAACGATACCACGCAAGGAAAGCCCCATGCCAGAGATAAGCATGATGGTAATGCCTAAAGATATAATAAAAGGTTTCAGATAATGTGATTCAAACATGGAATCACTTCCGTTCCGTAGCGACGCTAATATATTTAGCACCGTTCACCTTGAGCATGTCCAAAAGCTCGATAACATCGTTATAATATACATCTTTTGAAGCACGAATCACAAAGGCTTGTTGAGGTGCTTGTGTAACGATAGATTTGACCTCTTGCGCCAAGCGATCCGAAGAGATTTCCTGATTATCGATATACAGCGTGTGCGTTGTGGTCAAGGTAATGGTGATAGGTTCGATAGATTTCGCTGTAGACGTCGATGCAGATGGTAAATTAAGCGGAATTTGTTGCTCTGTATTCATGTACAGCGTGCCTACCATGAAAAATACTAATAAAAAGAATACGATATCAATCATGGGAATAATCATGATGGTAGGCTCTTTTTTAACCCCTAACGTGCGTCGTCTCATATATCATGTTCCTCGTTGTACGCATCAAGAATGTTGCCGCACTCATGTTCTAATGTCGCCACAGAATCATTGACCTTTGCCGCACAGTAACTGTGAAAGCCAAGGGCAATAATGGCCACGGTCAAACCTGTAGCCGTTGCCACTAAGGCTTCAGAAACACCACCTGTAATAATGGTCGGAGCCCCAATGTCGCCACCTACCACAGCAAACGCACGAATCATACCGAGGACCGTCCCTAGCAACCCCAATAACGGAGCCATTGTTACAATCATGCTGAGCCAACTAAGGCCGCGTTTTAAACGTTCATCAGCGTACGACACTACATCTTGAAGGCGGTTTTCCAAGCCATTATAATTCTTTGCATTGCGGATAGCACGGGCAAATAAAGAACCAAGTTCCTCTGTATCCCGTTCCAAAACACTTGGTAACATAATCCAAGATTGATTCTTCTCTAAGACCTTATTAAAACGGCGCAAATCCTTTGTAAACTTGCGATATAGAAAGATACGTTCAATGCCAATCATCAAGGTAAACAGTAAAAAAATCACCAGCGGATACATAACAAATCCACCAGCTACAAATAAATGCGCTATACTACTCATACTAACCTCCAAAAGCCACATACTTTTAGGCTCTATCCGAGTTAATTATACCACGTTTTATCCCACCGAAAACAGATATAGAGCGTAAAACCACAACATAAATAGATATAGGATGACTTGCAAGATAAATATAGACTAATTCGCTAGATAGACATAAGCTAGCTAAAGTCCACAGGATAAAATTAGGGTTATAGGGCAAAACCAACACGTTTTGTCCTATAACCCTAAAATTAAAATACAAAAAGGCTGCACTAGAAATGATATACATTCTAGTACAGCCTTTGATACGTTCCTAAATAGATTAGTCTTTTTTAATAAAGCCTACAATGAAGCCACCTACTGACAGTGCAATGCCTAAACCGCTACAGAACATACCAATAGAATACCACAATGTGTAAGATTGGTTATTCTCAGAAATCGCCTTTGCTGCCGCTTGAGCATTTGTAGCATTTCTCGCAATTTCCAAATTAGCCGCCCCTGGATCTGGATTTAATAATAGAATCGCAATACCAATAATTAGAACGACTACACCTACAGGTAATAATAATTTTTTGTTCATTTGAATGCCCCTCTCGTAACATTAAACGATTAATAAATAATATAACTTAATTATACACTGATTTTTGCATTTTAAAAAGATGAACTTATATATTAATCATCTTTTATTAGACAATTAATAGCAAATAATTAGTCGCAATTAGTTATTATGACATAGAAAAAGGCATAGTATGCAACTACTATTGGTCCAAATCCAACAGTGAACATTGATACTATGCCTTTTACAAATACATCTGTAGTTATATCGAAATGCATACGATTGCTAGTGGAGTGCGTATTAAGATAAGTTATGCCGGCTTATCTAATATATATTTAGCAATACGATTATATTTAATAATACAATATGTATTTACCGATCTACTTATTGTAAAGACTTATCGAAAACGCCAATAAGTTCTTCAACGGCTTGAGATTCGCTCATTTCACCGTCTAAGACAGCGGCTTCGACTTCGCCCATGCGACCTTGAATGACTACATTGTTAAAGAATAGGTTGTGCAAGTGTTCGTCAATCATATCGCGTACCCAACGGAGGGATTGTTCTTGACGACGTTTTAAGAAGACCCCATTTTCTTTGCCTTGTTCAGTAAACTCTTGGATAACATCCCACAATTCATCGAGGCCATCCTTTGTAACAGCTGAACATGTATAGGCTTGAGTCTTCCATTTTTCCGTAGCTGGACGGATATAATGTAACATCCGATCGTAATCACTACGAGCAATGAGTGCTCGTTTGAGATTATCTCCATCAGCCTTGTTGACCACAATAGCATCAGCAAGTTCCATAACGCCTTTTTTGATGCCTTGCAATTCATCGCCTGCCCCCGTT
This sequence comes from Veillonella parvula, assembly GCF_040094895.1. Classification (GTDB taxonomy): domain Bacteria; phylum Bacillota; class Negativicutes; order Veillonellales; family Veillonellaceae; genus Veillonella; species Veillonella parvula_L. The sequence continues at coordinate 316,186 of NZ_JBBNGV010000003.1, forward strand.
AAAACGATGAGCATAAAGAAGTCTACCATGGAACGCACGGTAACTTCGCTTTGCCCAACCCCAACGGTTTCAACGAGAATAATATCGTACCCAGCAGCCTCACAAAGTAGCATAGTTTCTCTACTTTTACGAGCCACACCGCCTAGTGTACCACCAGCTGGCGATGGACGAATATAAGCCTCTGGGTGTTTCGTCAACGTTTCCATCCGCGTTTTATCACCCAAGATACTGCCTTTTGTGACTTGGCTCGTAGGGTCTACAGCCAGTACGGCAACCTTGTAACCCGCTTCAATGAGCATGTTACCGAAGGCTTCAATAAACGTACTTTTACCAGCCCCAGGCACACCAGTAATACCGATGCGCAATGCCTTGCCCGTGCGAGGCAATACGGCTTGCAACACCTGTTGAGCTAGTTTGAAATGGTCCTTATTATTACTTTCTACTAATGTGATAGCCCGTGAAAGTATAACGCGGTCCCCCTGCTCGATACCGCGTACATAATCAGCGACAGTCAATTTCTTTCGCCGCTGTACGGGACGTACCGCTGGAGCCAGATGAGCTGAACTAGATAAGAGGCCGTCATGCATTTCCTTGACGCCTTTCATTACGTGACACGCGTAAGTATCATCTTTCTTCGCTTCTTCTGGCACCCAGTCGGGACGATAGGTACTACCCTCGGTGCTTGCGTTTTTTACACCTAATTCAGGGGCTTTGCCTTCACCAGTGGTGAAAGTTGCATCCTGTGTATTGCGCAATTCATCCGGAGTAGGCCGTTTGTTATCAGTCATGAGACTCGTCTTGAACGTGACTAGTCAATGTTTCTAGTAATTTTTTCGCCGCTACTGGCAAAACTGTACCAGGGCCAAAGATAGCCACTGCGCCATGTTCGCGTAGGAATTCATAGTCCTGAGCAGGGATTACGCCGCCGATGGCAACTAAAATATCTCCGCGGCCCCGCTTGTTGAGTTCCTCTACAAGTTGAGGCAATAATGTCTTATGCCCCGCCGCAAGAGAACTAAATCCGACAATATGAACGTCATTATCCACCGCATCTTGTGCTGTTTCTTCTGGAGTTTGGAACAAAGGTCCGATATCCACGTCAAAGCCCATGTCCGCGAAGGATGTCGCGATAACTTTGGCACCACGGTCATGACCGTCTTGGCCCATCTTCGCAATCATGATACGAGGACGACGACCTTCGAGTTCTTCAAAGTTATCCGCCATTTGGCGTACTTCTTTGATTACATCGTCATCTTCAAATTCGCTGGAGTATACACCGGAAATAGAGCGAATAACCGCTTTATGACGACCGCATACCTTTTCAACAGCAAAGGAAATTTCACCCAAGGATGCACGAGCACGAGCCGCTTCAAGTGCAAGAGCAAGTAAGTTGCCTTCACCCGATTCTGTAGCCTTTGTGATCGCTTCAAGACAGGATTGAACCTTTTCTTCATCCCGGTTAGCACGCAATTGTTCGAGACGACGAATTTGCGCTTCCCGTACAGCTGTGTTATCTACGTCGAGGATATCCAATGGATCTTCTTTATCTAGACGATATTTATTGATACCAATAATTGCTTCACGACCAGAGTCGATACGAGCTTGGCGACGTGCGGCAGCTTCTTCGATACGCATCTTAGGAAGCCCTGTATCGATAGCTTTCGCCATACCGCCAAGGGATTCGATTTCTTGAATATGACCCCAAGCGCGACGAATCAATTCATCTGTCAACGCTTCTACATAGTAGGAACCGCCCCATGGGTCGATAACCTTACATACCTTAGTTTCATCCTGGATGTAAAGCTGAGTATTACGCGCAATACGTGCAGAGAAGTCCGTAGGCAACGCAATGGCTTCATCAAGCGCATTTGTATGTAGAGATTGCGTATGACCTAACGCAGCACCCATCGCTTCCATACATGTACGAGCCACGTTGTTGAACGGATCTTGTTCTGTAAGAGACCAACCAGATGTTTGGCTATGTGTACGAAGTGCCATGGATTTAGGATTTTCAGAGCCGAAGCTATTGATAATCTTAGCCCACAACATACGAGCTGCACGCATTTTTGCCACTTCCATGAAGTAGTTTTTACCGATTGCCCAGAAGAAGGACAACCGTGGTGCGAACTGGTCAACATGAAGACCTGCATTAACACCGGTACGGATATATTCGAGACCATCGGCCAATGTGTAACCTAATTCAATATCCGCAGTAGCGCCCGCTTCTTGCATATGGTAACCAGAAATGGAGATACTGTTGAACTTAGGCATATACTGGGATGTATACGCAAAGATATCACCGATAATACGCATAGATGTAGCTGGAGGGTAAATATAGGTATTACGTACCATGAACTCTTTCAAGATATCATTTTGGATTGTACCAGCCATAACCTTTTTATCTACGCCTTGTTCTTCACCAGCCAAGATGTAGAACGCCATTACTGGCAATACGGCGCCGTTCATTGTCATGGATACGGACATTTGATCAAGAGGGATACCGGAGAATAGAATTTCCATGTCGAGGATGGAATCTACCGCAACACCCGCTTTACCAACGTCACCTACTACACGAGGATGATCAGAGTCATAACCACGGTGAGTAGCAAGGTCAAAGGCGATAGACAAGCCTTTTTGGCCCGCTGCCAAGTTACGACGATAGAACGCATTGGATTCTTCCGCTGTGGAGAAACCAGCGTACTGACGTACTGTCCAAGGACGAGTAACATACATTGTGGAATAAGGTCCACGCAAGAATGGAGGTACACCTGCCATATAGTCAAGGTGTGTCATTCCTTCATAATCCATCTCTGTATAGAGAGGCTTTAGTTGGATTTGCTCCATTGTTGTATTATATAAATCTTCAAAGCTTTTTCCTGTTTCTTTTTGAAGTTCAGCAAGCCATGCATCGCGAGATGTTGCTGTCTGAGATCCCAAGCCAAGAGAGGAGAAGTCTGGATTTTTAAACATGAGCTCACATCCCTTTCTTATCTTGTAACGTATTCAAGATTTCGTAACAATTTGCACGAACAGAAATGAAGTCGTCCACGCCAGCTTCACGGTATACAGGTTCTAAGTCCTTAGGAGGTGCCCCTGCTAAAATAACCGTTACATGCGGCATAGTTTCTTTCAATTCCTTAGCGAGTGGTGGTACCAATTCTGGATAGGTATCATCTGTAGAACAGATAACAACTACATCAGCACCACTTTCACGAGCAGCTTTCGCCGCATCAGCCGTTGTTTCATGGCCATCATTTTTGATAACTTCAAAAGCCCCTACTTCGAAGAAGCCTGTGGAGAAGTCCGCACGAGGTTTATGTTGAGGGATTGGGCCCATGTTAGCCAAGAATACCTTCACATTATCTTTCGTACGTTGTTTATAATTCTCAGTGCGCATGCGAAGTGCTTCAAACTGTTCAGTCCAGCGATGAGCTGCAATAGATTCAATCGTTTCGGAAGCAATATCGCCAGCATCTAAAGCCTTCCGGATTTGACGTATTGTTAATTTTTGTAATGCACCGAGTTCAATAAGGCCAATCAAAGCGCCTGGCTCTGTCGTACCTGCTTCTAGGGTAGCCTGTGCTTTCACAACAGCATCTGGCTCCGCACTCGCCAAGTACTCTTCGATTTGAGCAACCCGTTTTTGACGCAATGTTTCTTGATTTTCTGGTTTTGGATCAAGCAATTCTTCAGTCATGTTCGCATACATGTTGTTACCTACAGCCACATCTTTGCGGAATGCAAGGTTTTTGAAGCGTTCATCAAGAACTGCTTTAACTTGAGCTTGTGGATAGCCTTCTTTCAAAGCTGCTATGATACCACCTTTAGCCTCAATAGTTTGGAATTCAGCCCAAATTTTTTCGCATAATTCAGCAGCTAATGTTTCCACATACCAAGAACCACCTACAGGGTCCACTGGTTGACGCAACTCGAATTCAGTTTGCAACATAACTTGAATATTACGGGCAATACGACGAGAGAAATCGTCAGCTTTGCGAATTGGTTGGTCGAATGGGGATACTTCAAGGCTATTCAAACCGCCTACAACGCCAGAGAATGCTTGTGTTGTATTGCGCAACAAGTTTACATATGGGTCGTATACAGTTTTTGTGAAAGCCGATGTTCTGCCGTGTACATGAACGGCACGGTCAGCTTCTTCTGCACCGAAGGCCTCCATAATGCGCGCCCAAAGCACACGTAATGCACGTAATTTAGCAATTTCCATGAAGAAGTTTGCACCCAAGGAGAATGTAAACATCATGCTGTTAGCAATAGTGTGAATATCGATGTTACGTTGTGCTAATTGACGAACATAACAAACTGCTGTTGCCAATGCATACGCAACCTCTTGCACATCATTAGCGCCACCATTAGCGTATACATCGCCAGATACGAGTACAGTTTTAAGCTCTGGAGCTTGTTCTTTAGCCCATACAACAGTATGTGCCATTTCATCAAAGGCTGTATCTAAAGACATATGCAATGTACCATCTTTAGCCCAAACACCAATAGGGTCTGCACCAACGAGACCTTTTAAGTCAGAGGTTTGTTTTTTAGAGCCTTTCACCGTAGCAGCTAACATACCGAGCAAGATAGCTGCAGAAGCACCTGTTTCAATGTATAAAGGGTTTTCCTTCAAATTAAAACGCTCAATCAATTGGCTACAATCATCCATAGTAGACAGAGATGTACCGCCGATACCAACAGCTGCGCCTACTTGCACATCTTGATCATGGCGTGTTGCTTCATCAAGGCGAATATTGTGAATAGTGCCACCTTTTACAATTTCGTATAAACTTGCATGGTTAGCATCCTTAGGAAAGGATTCGTCTACATATTGGGATACGCCCCAAGAGTCTTTAATATAACCACTTGCCTTTGTGCCACGTAGGAACTCACCTGCTCCAGGGTATACACCCTTTGGAATTTTTTCTCCATGCAATGCAGGCGTGTAAATTGGTTGTAACGTAATTCCCTCATAGGTTTTAGTGAACATCTTCTTATGGAAGTCGCCACCTTTTAACGCTTTTTCAACCTCGGCCTGCCATTGTTCATACGTAGGTTTCTTAAACTCATCAAAAGATACAGGTGCTAATAAATCGCGTTCAGCATCCTTTGAAGTCTTTTTGTCAGACATATATGTGCCTCCTTTTCAACTCGAAACCATACCGAGAAACAGCGCACCGTACCTGCGAATTGTTAGATATATGAATCACTCGAGCTTTATCTTATTGGACCACATCAACCTCAAAATGTGTCCATCTGTTTAATATCTATAAAACCTGATTCCTATACTCAACATCCACTCTAAGGGCAATAAAAAACGTGCCACCTAAAGTGACACGTAAGGTTTCTTATTGAAAGGTACACTAAAAAATACTGTAGCCAGCATACCCCAATCCCCTTCCTATCGCTCGTAGGTACATAACGGTGATTATCAAATAGGCAGTTCTCCTGGCTCGGGATCATCACCTCGCTTTCGCCTTCCCAGATTACTCCAGTGACATGTATGAAAGCAGGCTCATCCTTACAGTGGCGGGACCGCATCGGCTTATACCGATTTCTCTATTAAGTCTTGCGACACCTATTCTCTATATTCGTTGTTCTAAGTCCAATATAGTGTAACAATATGCACAAAGTCAATGAACATAACATTTAATCATAAGTGCCAAAATCAAAGTTATAACTGAAAATCATATGCAATAACTAAAACGCATGACTTGAGTATTAGTGATATAATAAGTACTATCACGAGGAGGCATTATGGAACATACAAGTAAAAAAGGGTTAATCACAGCCCTTAGTTGTTATATAATTTGGGGCTTACTCCCTCTATATTGGGCATTATTAAACCATGTTTCACCGTATAATATACTGGCACAGCGCATTATCTGGTCAGGTGTTTGCATGGCTATCGTTGTATTTGGCCTACACTTTAAACAATTCAAAAAGGACTTTCAATTACTAAAAGAACAACGTTCACAATTATTCCTACTTTTAGTTGCGGCAGTCATCATCAGTGTAAACTGGTTCACCTACATTTGGGCCATCGCCAATAATCAAGTTATGAACACGAGCCTTGGCTATTACATCAACCCACTCTTCAATGTAGTATTAGGTGTCATCCTATTTAAAGAGGTTCTATCGATACCAAAAAAGCTGAGTGTCCTTATCGCTACCATCGGCATCGCCTTACTCACCTATCAGGTAGGATCCTTGCCATTAGTATCGATGATCCTCGCCGTTTCCTTCGGTCTCTATGGGGCTGTAAAAAAGAAACTGCTCATCTCTCCCTTTACGAGCATCGCCTTTGAGGCCTGGCTATTAACACCGCTAGCCTTACTATATACGACCATGGTCGATAATACAGTGTGGTCCTATTTCGGCACAGACTGGTATACAACCATGTTGCTCATAGCCTGCGGTCTAACTACATCTGTCCCATTAGTGCTATTCTCCTATGGTGCACAGCTATTACCGCTCAATCTACTAGGCTTCTTGCAATATGTATCCCCTACCATTGCCTTGTTGCTAGCCATCTTTTACTTTGGTGAAAGCTTTGGCACACCGCAGATGATTGCCTTCAGTTGTATCTGGATAGCCTTAGTATTATTCTCCTTATCAAGCCAAATTACAACGCGCATTAGCCTTAAAAAGTAATACATCTACTAATCAACTAAAAAGCTGTATCAAATGACATTCTCATTTGATACAGCTTTCTTTTATATAGACGTATTAATCTAACTCATGTTAATCTAACTCATTCATATTAGTCGTATTCAGATTAGAAATGTAATGGTTATAGGCCTCAATCATACGATTATAGTCATTATCTTGTTTTGAACCCATATAGGTACGGATTGCCCCAATTGTAGAGTTTACAGAGGTTTTAACAGAATCATACTTAGGACTAGTAATACCATTTGATACATCACCAATAGCTTGCAACTCTTGATTGATAGCATTTACATCTAATTGTTTTTCACTATCGATCTTTTCTAGGACCGCAGTAAGTCGCAAATGAACCTCTTGTGCTGCAGCTGCATTTTTCTTGCCTGCATCACGCAATTGTTGTAACCGTTGTTGCAAGCGGTCCGTATTAATTTTATGCATAACATTATCAAAATCAGCATAAATAGGAACAAATTGTTCATACAATTGAACATATTTAGGGCCTAACTGTTGCTCCTTAGCATAGTTATCTGTGGTATACCCTTTAGATTTATAGTATGCATCGAGCTCTTCCGCCACCGGTGTAATTTCATTCAATTTTGAAAGCAACTTATCTAAAGGCTCCTTCATTTCATCATACGGAATACCGACTTGCTTAGCCTCTTCTAATTCTTTTTGTAGTTGCTTAAAGTTCGGTGCATTAAATACAGTTAAATGCTGCCCAGCTTTTAACTCATTAAGAGTTGGCGTATTCGCATAATCAAACATTACAGCCATGCGATTGTATCGACTTACAGCTTTCACATATTGATTAAATAACTGCACCTGATCTTGCTCAGACCGTTGCGCAATTTCCTTGCGGCTCTGTTCAGTACCCTGCCATAGTTCTGACATACTACAACCACTCAAAAAAAATGGGGATGTCAATGTCGCCGCACACAACACAGCCATTGCTACCCTTTTACCGAATGGTTTCATGATGAATCCTCTCCTTTCATCAATACACAACCTAATTTATACATATTAATTATATACTAATATGATTTTTATGAATAGGATTAATATATAAAGGTCATGTATCAATTTTGTCAAGTGACTAATAGAATCAGGGGTGACCATTGGTCACCCCTATTTTCCTTTATATACTGTTAGACTATAAATAAGAATGTATAACTCCTAATAATTGTTTTATACGTATACACGTGTTACTATAAAAGGAGAGAATATGAAGGATAAGAATTTACTTAAATTATTACTGCAAAATGGCTGGAAGGATGTACGGCAACGAGGTAGTCATCATCGTTTAAAAAAGGATGATCAAGTTGAAGTTATTGCCGTGCATGGAAAAGATGTACCTATCGTTTTATTAAATGCCATTTTGAAACGTGCGGGACTAAAATAAGGAGGACCTATGAAATTTATATACCCTGCTATAATCCATGATGATGCCGTTGGTTTCTGGGCCGAATTTCCAGATCTCGAATACACTAGTAGCACCGGCTCAACACTAACAGAATTAATAACCAATGCACAAGAGGCTATGGAACTCTATATATTAGGCGCTTTAGAAGATGGACAAACTCTACCTACCCCCACATCTATTCGCAGCTTACCATGTACCGAAACAGCATATCCTACATTAGTTCAAACAGATATTGATTTAGCTAAAAACAGTAAATCCGTAAAGAAAACTCTAACGATTCCTGCCTGGCTAAACGATAGAGCATTAGCTAAAGGAATTAACTTTTCTCAACTTTTACAAGAAGCATTAGTAGAGAAAACAATGTAATTTAAATCATCAATTGCTCAGCAAAAATGGAGCTTTCACATTAGGATTTAGCTTCTTCCAGTACAGCATAATATACGGCGTTACAAAACAACCTATAAACACCAAATATGTAAGGAATAGGGATATTTCTATATTATGTTGAGACATAAACCCTGACCAGTCTACGACCATTAGACCACCAAGGTATAGAAAAATAAGCCAATATATAAATCCTATCACCTTTATAATAAGGCGAATCATCTGTTTCACATCCATATCTATAATTCTACCAATGTTTTAAATCGCCTATTATTGTGAAAGCGTTCAAAATGATCTTGTTCGGCTGCAACAGTTTTTACAGAAGGATCAATTTTTATAGCCTTTTCTAGCCAATCAAGGGCCTTAGTATCATCCCCTTGGTCTGCATAAATGGTAGCAATACCATACACAGACCAAGTGTTACTAGGGTCCTTTTCCAATACCTTTTCAAACCATTGTTTAGAATCATTTAACTGACCTTGCAATTTATAGACCATGGCCATGTTATAGTAATTAGCCACATTGCTAGGATCTAAATCATAAGCCTTTTTAGTATCTGTCAACCCTTTAGCCGCATCACCATTTAATGCTGTTGCAAAGCCGCGTACAGAATAGGCGTCTCCGTTGTTAGCATCTTGTTTAATAGACGCAGTGGCTTCCTCTATGGCTTTCGAATACTCACCAGCAGATAAGGCTTGCTTTGCTGTAATTAGATGGTCATCTTGCTTGGTAGTCGCTTGGCTGTTTCCCGCAGCAGATGTAGAGGAACCAGTTGCAGTAGCAGAACTAGTTGCATTTGATTCTGTTTTATTACTATTCGTATTTTGATTCAATCCACATCCCGTAAGAGCTATTATTAAAAGAAAGAAAAGCACAAATTTCTTCATTAAGAATTCTCCGATCATTAATTATATACAAGACTCCTTAGCATGATGATATAATATAAAATACCTCCCGAAAGGAGGTGGTATATTGCAGGAGCTGTTTTATGCACTCTGGGGCACCTTGCTTGCCCCTATTATTGTTGCCTTAGTTGTAACTACCTACAGCTACTGGCTTAACAATAAAAACAAAAAATAAGCAAGAAAAAGGACGAGCTGCCACTCGTCCTTTTTTTTGGTTATATTGCAGGTAATTTCATACACTCTACTACCTACGTTTAGTATACCACATTTCTTAGAAAAATAAAGAATTAGCAATAAATCTCATAAAACCCCTAAAAAACTATTACTAGTTTTAACATAATTTGCGAGCAATATTAAAGCAACATTAATATAAACTACCAGTTACTTTAACATAAACTACTAGCAACGTTAAGTAAATAGCAATAGATATACAAGACTTATTTCTTAGCCTTAGAGCAACGGTCTAGTAGGAATGCAACACCAACGAATGGGATGCCACCGCTTTCGCCAAGACCGATTTCACAGGTAGAGCTGGAGCTTACGCCTAATGTTGCGCCGTATTCAGCGATTTCACTAGCGAGGTCTTTGGTAGCACATTTATTGAGTTCTGGTGTGAAGAAGCCTTTTTGACCAGCAAAGCCATCGCATGCAAAAGATTTAATGTTAAATACATGGTCTGTGCATAGACGAGCCAAATCTTCAATATATTGAGATTTATTCAAGGATTTAATCTTACATTGTTTGTGTACGATGACCCGTTCATCACATTTTTCAATATCGAGATGAGGCACAACGTATTTACACAAGAATTCAGAAATATCGTTGATTTCTAAGTCTGGCATGTGTTTGAAAGCATGGTTGAAACATGCACTATGATCGATCACGATTGGATATCTACCGTTTTGAGATGCTTGCATCAATGCATCGTGTAAGTCCTTAACAGCACGCTCATGAACGTCATCATAGTTTTCAAAACTCAAGCCACAGCAGAGGTTTTCGATATGTTGAGGGTAGATAATATCGATATGGGCCTTGTTGCAAAGGCTTTCCACTACTTGTTGCAAGCTGCGTTCATCGTCGTAACCTTGATTAGGTTTGAAGGCGCGGTTCGCACAAGTACTAAAGTATACAACCTTTTCAAAATTAGTCGGTTTAATACGGCTTCTCAATCTGTAACGATTGGCCTTAGGTGTAGTCTTAGGAATGTACGGAGTAATACCTGTTACACCATGTAAGCCTTCTGTAATCTTGGAAATCGCTTTTTGTGTAACGATAGAACCTGCAATACCTTCGAGACTTACTCCGGCACGAGCCATTTGAAGTGTAGTAGGGAAATTATCGTAAATCTTCTTAGCTAATTCCGGTACAGGTGGATCGATGCGACGCATGGATAATGCAATTTGAGCAGTATCGATGCTGAGAGGGCAAAGACCTTTACACATGGAGCACGCAGCACAAGTATCTACACCAAAGTATTCATAGCCTTTTTTAAGTTCCGCAGCCAATGTGAAATTGCCTTCGTTTTCAAGGCGTTTTGTTTCACGCAACAATGCAATACGTTGACGAGGAGTCAATGTTAAATTGCGGCTTGGACAATGTTTTTCACAGAAACCACATTCCATACAGATTGTAAAAGCATCATCGATAACGCATTGAGCTTTAAGATTTTTCTTATACACATCTGGATCATCTGTGATGATAACATCAGGATTCAAGATGCGTTCAGGGTCAAAGATGGCTTTGATGCGACGATTGATTTCGTACGCTTTGCGGCCCCATTCCATTTCAACAAATGGTGCCACCATGCGACCTGTACCATGTTCGGCTTTCAAAGAACCACCGAAACCAGATACGCGTTCGGACATTTCTTCTACCAAATCAGCAAAATTCTTAGTATCTTTAGGGTCACTGAAGTCAGGTGTGATGTTAAAGTGAACATTACCAGACAAAGCATGACCAAAGATTACACCACCGTCTACAAAATCGTATTTGTGGAACAATTCGGTAATCATTTCGATACCCTTAGTGAAATCTTCGATTTGGAAGCACACGTCCTCTGTAATAACAGTGGTGCCTTTTCTACGTTGACCACCAACGATTGGCAAGATGCCTTTACGGATAGCCCACCAAGAATCGTATTCTACAGGGTCTTGAGAGTAAAGACTTGGGAGGGCTGTTGGGATATCTTTCAACTTGTCTTTAATGAAAGCCAAGTTTTGATCAACCGTTTCTTTCGTGTAGCTTTCAGTTTGGAACAAGATGGCACTCGTGCCTTCAGGCACTTCACGAACGAAGTCAGGCACATTATCTAAGGCTTGAACAGCGCGCAAGGACTGATAGTCCATCATTTCCGCAGCAATAACCTTTTCACGGCCCATATTAGCCAAAGCTACAACCGCTAGGGATGCATCATTCAATGTACTAAAGAACATGAGTCCACAGCCTTTATGAGGCACGTCTTCAACCGTGTTATATACAACTTCGGACACGAAGCCCAATGTACCTTCAGAACCGATGAACAAGTGGTTGATGATATCGATAATATCTTCAAAATCAACAAGGGAGTTCAAGCCGTAACCCGTGGTATTTTTGATTTTGTACTTATGGTGAATCAAGTGTGTCAATTCTTCATCGGCTAAAATATCCTTACGCAATTGTAAGATATCCTCTACCATTTGAGGTTTTTCTTTAAGGAATTGATCAATACTCTTTTGGTCAGACGTATCAAGGATGGAGCCATCTAATAACACAACGCGAATGGATCGAATTGTTTTATACGAGTTTTGCGCCGTACCACAGCACATACCAGAGGAGTTATTATTCAAGATACCACCTACTAATGCTGTGGCAAGCGTTGCAGGATCTGGACCAATTTTACGATTGTACGGTTTCAATAAATCATTCGCATCGGAACCGATAACACCGCATTCACATTTCAAGGCTTTTCCATCATCAATAACTTCCATTTTCTTGAAGCCATCATTACATACGATGAGCACATCTTCACTGGAGCATTGACCAGACAAGGAGGAGCCGGCCGCACGGAATGTAAATGGTGTCCCACATTGTTGACACAAACGAATAAGCCGTCTTACTTCTCGTTCATCTTCAGCTTTAACAACTACCTTTGGTAAATAGCTATAGCAAGACGCATCAACGCCATATGCATAACGACGTAAATGATCGGTGTATACGCGACCTTTACAAATCTCATTTGCCTCTTTGGCAAAACGTTCATAATCTCTAATAAGTGTACTCACTTCTATTTCCTCCTATCCTTTCTTAAGGAATCTATTACTTTTAGTATACGCCGTTCTCATTCTCCTCACTATAATTATGCATAATTTATATCTCTTCTAATAAAAATCGATATGCATTACCCTTTTATTCCCTCAGTTGAAAGTACATCTCATTAGCATTATCATGTACCCATTTTTCCTCATATACAATCAAGAATCCTTATTTATTAAGCATGTATAGATATAGTCAGTAATTATATGCTAAAACCTCTCTAAACAACGATTCGTACTACCTATAATTCTATAGTAAATACATTACCAACATTATGCATAAAAATAGTATGATTTATATATTTTAAATTTTTCATTCTCATTTATAGTTCTCTATGACTTTTAGTCATACCCTTTTATAAAATGCTGAAAATACAGAAAGCTCTCTAATGATAAACGCTTACGAATCACCATTAGAGAGCTTTACTAAATTATGCTTATTAAAGATAGATTAATTATAAAACCATATTATCCCAAAATACCAGATTTAAGAATGAGGCGTACCGCCAATGCAAAGACAACTATGCTCATGAGGGCGAGGATAGCTTTTGCTTTGAGACGTTTTGCAATACGAGCACCTACTTGAGCACCAAAGATAGCGCCAATACTAGTAGGGATAGCAATACTAAAAATGATATGGCTTTCAATTAAATGTGTAATAACCCCCACCGTTGTTGATACGGCGAGAATAGATTGACTTGTAGCCGTTGCCATATGGGTAGGAAAGCCCATGAGATAAATCAAAGCCGGCACATGGATGAGGCCACCACCGATACCAAAGATACTCGAAATAAAGCCAACAAAAAAGCTAATACTAATACCGATAGATTTACTATAGCTCAACTGCTCAAGAGTAAGGCTTTCTTCCTTTCTTTCCCCTTTTCTAAAATTTTTAAAACCAATCAATACGGATGCACACAGCATAAAGCATCCAAAGGCAAACATAAAGCCTTTACCAGAGAACCATCCAGACATTTGGGCACCTAAAATAGCCCCCGGAAAGGTAGCAAGACTAAAGATGATAGCAGCGTTAATGTATACCTTTTTTTGCTTAAGATAAGCTATAGATCCAGAAATGGCGTTACACATAACAGAAAAAAGCGATGTTCCTACGACCATAGATGGAGACCACTCTGGGAACCAGTACATAAAGAGAGGCACAAACACAAGGCCCCCACCGGCACCGATGATGGTGCCAATCATAGCTGCTAAAAAGCCAACTATGGTAAAGAATATATAAAATATCACTATATTATCAAGCACATTAAGACCTCCCATGCCGTTTGAATTATTGTTTTTCCATATATACAAAGGATAATCCCGTGTCATCTACTAACACTCCTAATTAGATTGAAAATACGCCTTCGCGGCTTTTAATCGGCCACGCTCACAAGAGACTTGTAATTCATCCCCTGGTTCGAGTTTTACATCGCCTAATGGCACAATGTAGGTACCATTACGGCGAATACTTACGATCAATGTACCATCTGGTAATGCCAAGTCTTGTAACTGTACATCCGTATAGTTTGCCACCACAGGCACCTTCGTTTGAAAGAAGGTTTGCACCGATTCTAGATTGTTTTGACCACTCATGGCTTGCAACAAGGAATCGTAAATCGGCGGTTCTTTTAAAAGCTCCGCCACAAGATAGGCCACGAGCGTAACGGTACCGATAGCATAAATATTAGAGAAACTATTCGTCATTTCAAGGACGAGCAAAATCGCCAAGATGGGAGTACGCATAGCTGCGGCCAACATCCCTCCCATGGCACAGATAACGAACTGTGGTACAAAATCAGGAGAAATAAGTCCTAAGGTTGAAAGTAAGCTTTCACAAAAAGCACCTGTTGCAGCACCAATCACGAGCATGGGCAAAAATATGCCCCCTTGAGCACCACTGCCATAGCAGAAGGTGGTAAGTAAAATCTTGCCTAATACGATGCCACCTAAGAGCAATACGCCATGAGATTGAAAGGCAAGCTGACCCACAAGGTCATTGCCCCCACCCAAGAGGAGCTGCGAATCAAAGCCAATGGCTGCCACTGCCACAAAGGTAAGGGATAATTTCAAGAACCGAGAACATTTGAGCCAATCAAAAAATTTCTTGAAGGCGAAAATCATACGGCAAAAGAAAACGCCACAAAGACCCATGATAACACCAACCATGAGCAATATTGGAAAATATTCAATAGGAACCCCTGAGGTCACCGTAAAGCCTAACGCTGGTGTAAGTCCAAATATACTAACCGTAATATAGTTAGAAATCAAGGTCGCCACAAAGGTTGGCACAACAAGATACGGATAAAAACTTTTGTGCACCTCTTCAAAGACGAACATCGCCCCCGATACGGGCGCGCTAAAGGCAGCTGTTAAGCCTGCCCCAGCACCTGCGGATGTCAAAATACGCTGTTCTCGTAGTCCCGAATTCATCCAGTAGGACACAATCTTCCCAGCAGAGCCGCCAATCTGTACGGCTGGCCCTTCACGACCTACGGAAAATCCTGCAAAGCCGGTCAGTACGCCACCAATCATTTTAGATACTAGTGTCCGATAGGGCTTCATATCAAAGAGACCTAACATCTCCCCTTCAATTTGCGGGATACCAGAACCACCAGACAATGGGGCCCATGCGAGCAATCGATCTACAATAAACGCAAAAATGACCATCACCACAAGCCAACCTATGGCCCATTCCATAGTAATATCATCCATCAAATGCCACCTGATATGCTCTGATTCAAGTATCAAATAGCGGTATGATGCCCCAAAAAAACCTGCAATCACTCCAACAAGAGCACCCTTTGCAATGAGCTCCGTTAAGAGCACTCGATTCATGGACATATCTGCCAAGGTAGAACTACGCTTATTAAATTTCCATAATTTCATAACATCCTCCTTAGCAGTGACAAAAACCAACCGTTCCTCTGCCGACATAGGTCTACACGAACTATGCATTCATATCCTTAGTATACTTATGTAAACCACCATTTTCAAGAAAGGATTACGTATAAAAATAGCTTTCTTACGGAACACGAGATCAAAGGTCCGAATCACAAAACAATAGATAGCGCTTTAAACACAAAGCTAGCCACCTCTAAAAAGAGATGGCTAGTTTTGTTAAGCAAGTGTGTAAATGTATTTTCTTTACACATTCGGAGGCATTTGAAATATGTAAAGACGCTAATTAGAATATGGATTCATAGATGCCGATTATTTCTTCTAAAGAGGCATCCCGTGGGTTACCAGGTGTACATGCATCGTTGAAAGCAGATTCAGCGAGGAATGGAATGTCTTCCCGTTTTACGCCTGCTTCGCTAAGAGATTTAGGAATACCTACGTCATCAGCTAATTTCTGAATTACGTCGATAGCCGCTTGACGATAGGTTGCTTCATCCATAGCGTCTACATTCGGAACGCCCATAACGCGAGCAATTTCACGATATTTTTCACCTGTAGCAGGGGCATTGAATTTCAATACTGCTGTTAACAACATCGCACAAGCCTTACCATGAGGGATATCGTACACAGCACTTAATGGATGAGCCATGGAGTGAACAATGCCGAGACCTACGTTGGAGAAGCCCATACCCGCGATGTATTGACCTAAAGACATAGCTTCACGGCCTGCATAATCGCCAGCCACAGCGCTACGCAAGGAACGACCAATGATTTCGATAGCTTTCAAATGGAGCATATCAGTTAGCTCCCACGCACCTTTTGTGATATAACCTTCTACGGCGTGTACGAGGGCATCCATACCTGTGGCAGCGCAAAGGCCTGTTGGCATAGACGCGGACATATCAGGATCCACGATGGCAACGATTGGGATGTCATGAGGATCAACGCAAACGAATTTGCGGTTCTTTTCAACATCTGTAATAACGTAGTTGATAGTAACCTCTGCAGCCGTACCAGATGTAGTAGTAACAGCGATGATTGGCAAGCACGGATTCTTAGTAGGCGCTAAACCTTCAAGGCTGCGTACATCGGCGAACTCAGGGTTCGTAATAATAGTAGCAATCGCCTTGCTTGTATCGATCGGGCTACCGCCACCAACAGCAACGATAACATCGGCGCCAGCCGCTTTACAAGCCTCAACACCAGCCGTTACGTTTTCGATGGTAGGATTTGGTTTGATACCGTCGTAGACTTCATAAGCAATACCTGCCGCATCAAGCAAATCCGTAACCTTTGTAGCCACTTTAAATTCAAATAAATCTGGCGTAGATGTAACGAGGGCTTTTTTGAAATGGCGATTCTTAATTTCGTTCACAATCTCCTGAATCGCGCCTTGTCCAAAATAGGACGTACCGTTCAACATTATTCTCCGAGCCATATACTTCACTCCTAACGAAAAAATAAACCGATAGAGAATCACTTTACCTATTAATTCTCTATCGGTTTAATAAAATCCTTGATAGCACGTTATGTATACACTATATATTTTTCTATTGTAACGATTCTAAAGTTTGTCTCCATTAAGTGTCAACTCAGATGCGATTTCAATGAATAGTATTTCCACTGTCTATATTCGTTATACGCTTAATTAATTCCTGCTAATAAAACTAAATAGCCTAAGAAATTTTGCTCATTTTCATAAGCAAAATCCGTTTCACCGATTCGTCGAGTCGTTCTTTCGAGATACGACCGTCTTTCACGGCTTTCATAAGGCCGTTATAAGCCTCTTGCATGTGTTCGTATTCGTGACATACGAGCAAGATATCACTGCCGGCGAGGATGGATTGTACCGCCATATCGCCAAAAGTATAGTGATTTGCAAGGGCCCCCATGTCCATATCGTCCGTTACCACAACGCCATTATAGCCTATGTCCTTGCGCAACCAATCGGTAATGATTGCTTTCGATAAACTAGCTGGATGGTCTGGATCAATTTGTGGGTACATCGCATGAGACACCATGATTGTATAGGTATTCGGTTTGGACTGTTTGATAAGGTCTATAAATACCTTTGTGTCCTCTGAAAGCAATGTTTCTTTAGAGGCAGGAACGATACTTGTGTCTGCGTGCAAGTCTACATCGGTCTTACCAATGCCTGGGAAGTGCTTATAGGAATACCACAAGCCCGCTTCATCGTAAGCCTTGCCAACGGCCCCTGCATAGCGAACGACCTCATCAGGGCTCGTACTATAAGAGCGACCATAGGTTAATCCTAAGTCCGCCACAGGAGCAAAATTAATGTTAAAGCCCAAGTCTTTTAGTTCTGCACCAGACTGTTTTGCCAAGGATACAGCTTGCTCAACGGGCATTTTGCCTACCTCCTCAGCGGGAGGAACCTTGATGAGCTTATCATCCATGCGCGCTACTGCACCGCCCTCTTGGTCGATGCCGAGGAACAATGGCGTTAAACCGGCGCTTTTACCAGCCTTATTAATATCTGCAATGAGCGTTTTAACTTGATCCTTGGACTCCATATTTCGATCAAACAAAATGATGCCCCCCACGCGGTACTCGTTGAGCATGAATTTAGCATCATCATTCAACATCTTGCCGTGAATGCCAATCATCAACAATTGGCCCACCTTGTCTGCATCGGACATATTAGCCACTAACTTGTCCACCTTTTGCTCTGGTGAAAGCTCGCTTTGTGCCACAGACTCATAGGTCACAGGCTCTGCTTTTGAAGTAAATGGATTATGTAAGCCACAACCCGTTGTGACTGCTAATGCACCAATCATAGTGGCTGCTACGAAACGTCGAAACATGCATACCTCCCTTAAATCTCTAAAAAGTAATATGTATAGTATATCAAAAAATATAAACGAGCCCAACATAATCAATACACGACAAGCAGCAGTATAGTACATGCATCTTACAAAACAAAAAGATTGTTACTCGAAAACCCAACGGGTATATCCATTGAGAGAATCAAATAACAATCTTTATATGTTTCATTTTTGTTGTGTAAACATTATAGTTTACATTTTGGAGTGTAAACTATGTATCTTACATTTTGGATGTATAAAATGTGTATGTTACATTTCGCAAATTAAATTTTGCCTTGCTCTTTCATTTCCGCTAAGAGCTTTACGATACGAGGCCCACAGCCTTTGCCACCGCAAGCGCCCGTGCCAGCACGAGTTGCTTCTTTTACTTGTGGAAATGTATGAGCACCATCTAAAATGGCTTTTTTAATCGTTTTGCGCGTAATGCTACGGCAAGTGCACACCTTTATGAGCTTGTCCAGAATCGCCTCTGGCACTTGATTTTCTTCAAAATTCATATGTAATTCCTCATTTATTCACTTGAATATCTATATACTGTATCGATTTAATATATCAATTTAATATATCGATTTAATATATCGATTTACGTGTCGATTTAGTGTATTAATTTACATATCGATGTAGTGGATCAATTTACTCTATCAATAGTATCTAATAATACACTGTAATATTAATATATCGAAAATTTACGATTTCTGTATTTATTATAACACAATTGAGGAACTGCATCGATAGTTTTTAATATAAAATCCAAAGAATAGTCAAAAGTAAAATTGTTACTATAAAAAACGAAAAAAAATTTACAAATACATTATATGTAAAGATAAGTTAAATCTATCTATAAACTATAAAAAACTACCATAAAGATATTATCTTTATGGTAGAAACTTTCACAAAATATAATTATAGTATGAGCCCAATAATGGCAAAGTAGATTTTAAATATCGTTTGTTGTAATGGACGAATAACCATGGAAATAATGGGTGTGTTAATAAGGATGATAAAGAATAATAAATTAAGCATCCCTAATTGGTAATATCTCATCTGCCACTCTGTAGGCAACCACGGCAAGATAATATTAAAACCAGGCAATGGTGGGAACGGAATCAAACAGAAAATTGATAAGCCAATACTATATAAAATAATATATTGCATAACCATAGCAAGACCTTGGGACTCCATGAGGCCTAATTTTCCAAGGAGCATATATATAAAGGTGAATATAAAGCCTGCTATAAGACCTGCCACAGGACCTGCAAAGGCAAGCAAGCTTATATCACGTCGTGGATCTTTAAAGTAAGATGGATTAATTGACATAGGTTTTGCCCAACCAAAGCCAACAAGAATAATACAGATGGTACCAATTAGATCAAGGTGTGCCATTGGTGACAATGTGAGGCGTCCCGCCAGACGTGGCGTTGGATCACCAAACCAAGTTGCTACCTTTGCCTCTGCATATCCAAAGATAGAGAAAACGATCATAATAGCAGGAATACTTGCTAATATCTGAACCGGATTTAAATCAAACATAGAACTCCTTTATTGTTTGGCTTCCCATGCGGTAAAGCCCTCTTGAATGCAACGAAGGGCATTTAAGGTACGGGGATAGCCGATATACGGCACGCATTGGGATGCGATATTAATCAAATATTGTTTGCTGTTTCCTACGTTCAAATTGCCTTCTACATGAGCCTTGAGTTGAGACTCACAGCCTCCTTGAGCCGCCAAGAAACAGAAGGTAATCATTTCACGATGAGCCACGCTAAGGCCTTTACGCGTATAGTAATCGCCGAACATATTGGCAAGCCATTTGTTGATATGACGAATATCTTCTGGCCCTTCTTGGTAAGAATTGCGCATAGACTCCCCAAAGATTTCCACTTGTTTTTCTACGCCCTTTTCTAGACGAGACTCACTAGTAATAGTGCTGCGAGAGGAATCAACAATAGCCTCTCCTCGATAGTCAAAAATCTTATTGGTCACCTTAAAGAATGGGCGCACACGTCCGATGCCAAGATAGGGCACCGCTTGATAAATGAGCTCTACCACTTCATCAGGAATAAGGCCAAAGTTTAATCCTGCCGGTAGCATTAATGCATATTCATCAACAGCGGAGGCGCCTACTAATGTAGCGAGAATGGCTAAGAAGCGATCCTTTGCCGGTACATTACGGCCTTCTTCGGTGATGACTTCATCAAAGGCAAAATTATCAAACAATATTTCAAACTCTGGATCAATATAACCTGCTGGGGCTGCAATATCAGGGAACATACGCTCCGTATAGGCTTGAGCAAATTCAGATTTAGACATAAAAAACCTCCATAAACAACACTGGTGAAAGCCCAAAAGGAGCTTTCACCAGCAATAGTTATGTAATTATTACGGCACGGGCCATCAGATTATAACGCTGGGAATTCGAAAGTTGTGCCGTATACTTCTTTCCAAGCAGCCATAAACATATTGAACTCATTTGTTCCAGGTTGAATTTGGTAAACTTGACCATCTGGAGCGTAACGATATACAGTATGTAAGCTTGGATTAACAAGATATTTGAACAATGTAGCTTCCCCGTATTGGTTATTATGCATGTTAATTACATTAACACCAAATACGTGGTTACGGCTGCTATCAATACCTTTAAACTCAGATGCTTTATCAAAGAAATACGTTTCTGTACCATTTGCACTATTTGGAACCTCTGGGTAGTTAGCTAACCCATTCCAGTTTTCTGCGTTTGCAACACCACCTACTAATAATGTACCGGCTAATACAAATGCACCTAATAAATTTTTATTCATAATGATCTCCTTTGTGCCACGAGGGCAAATCACGAATCAGTCATACTCTCACATGACTTGAATACAATACGCTATATGTATAGTATATCACATTTTTAATAAAATTTTTAGATTTCCAAGGTTACAGAATATATGCATATGAGGTTGTATCAAATTAGCCCTTCATGTTCTCTGCTGTTTTTGCATTTGCGTTATCGATTGCTTCTAGCAATTTATTAAGCAACATACGCAATTGACGTGTCTCTTCTACGTCAAATATAGGACCTGACGATTCAGCCAAGCGGCGTGGTATATGAACCGCTACATCACGTAATGCTTTGCCCGTATCAGTAAGGGTTACCATAACTACGCGTTCATCTTGACGACTGCGTTTGCGTTTCAAGAATGCTTTGGCTTCTAATTTCTTTAAAAGCGGTGTTAATGTACCGGAATCAAGGCGCAATACTTGTCCCAATTCCTTAACGGATAAATCACCATATTGCCACAATGCCATCATTACGATGTATTGAGTATATGTCAAATTTAAAGGATCTAAGTGACTACGATATGCATTAACAATTTCCTTTGCCACTACATAGAGTGGAAAGCTCAATTGATTTTCCAATCTTAAATATTCTGAATCAGGAACATCTTCTTTATGTTTGTACCCTTCGAGTACACCAATTTCTGCCATATTCTACCTCCATATGCACACAATTATCTACTAATTAATTGTACACAATTTTACGGTAAACAGTCAACGCAAAAAGCCTACTTTGAACAGATATTTTTAAATTTGTCAATTAATTAATATTTATTTTCTTATTCGTTAAGAATTAGGTGCTTCTATAGAATTTATGGGTAAAAATCATACCATAAAGTTGTTACTTTATTTATAAATTTATCTGATATTAGATTAGAAAGTTATAACTTCTGTTTTCAAGGAAATCTCCTTTCGTTACAGGACCCTCTCCTAATAAATAACTTAGTAAAAATACGTCCTTTTCTAGGTTCTTCCTTGTAGTATAATAAAAGAAACTCTATATCAAATCCCATTTGTCATAGGAGGACCACATGAATACCTTAGAATGTATTAAAACTCGTCATAGTACGCGAAAATTTAAAGCTGATCAATTATCTAGAAAGCTCATCGATCAAGTGCTCGACGCAGGTCGTCGTGCTCCATCTGGTGGCAACACACAATTAACACATTTCATGGTTATCACAAACCAAGATGTACTCAACGAATTAGTAACTCTTGTTCAAGAAGAGTACGGCAAAATGCCGATTACAGAGAATACTTTACCTTACATGGTGAATATCATTAAGATGTCCGCCGAAGGCAAATTTGTATTCCACTATAATGCGCCTGTACTCATCGTATTGGCTAGTAAACCAAGTTATGCCAACAACTTTGCTGACGTGTCATGTGCTATGCAAAACATGATGCTTGCTTGCAATGAACTTGACCTTGGTAGTTGCTGGGTTAACCAAATTCGTCATCTTCAAGATAATGAACGCATCCAAGCCAAAATGCGTGAACTAGGTCTTAGCGAAGACGAAAAAGTCTACGCTAGCCTCGCTATCGGCTACCCAGATCTACCAAATGGTCTTAACCGCCGTGAAATCAAAGCAAAAGGCTATCCTGTAACATATATTGATTAAAGATACTATTAGTTTCTTAGCTATTCCTATAAGATAATTAGGTCAATACAAAAGCGCTATCTATCCCACAACTCTATTTGAGTTTCCTTAGGGATAGATAGCGCTTTTTATTGACTATATTATTTTTTAACGCTCATCGATTTAGTAATCAAATCGATACACACACTCCATACTTATATTTATAATGAACTACTATTAAGCCTCAAACACGCGTTTACGAGCTGCGTTCATGAGAACGGAATGATCATCATCTACTATGTAATTAGATTTGTAAGCCCAACGCAACAGTAATGCAGAGTTTGCAACTACGAGAAGGCTCCCTCCGTTATGAACAAGGGGCCCCCACACTGGAGATAAAGTACCAACCATTGCCAAGATGATGGCCACAAAGTTCAAGAGCAAGGAGAAGGAAAGGTTTACCTTAATTGTGGTCATCATGCGTTTAGATAAGGCTACGAGATGAGGAATTTCTGTAATATTGTCGTTTACGAGAACGATATCTGCTGCCTCTACTGCGATATCGCTACCAACACCGCCCATAGCGATGCCCACATCAGATTTTTTTAGAGCTGGTGCATCGTTTACACCATCGCCAACCATAGCTACAATATTGCCGTCTTGTTGTAATTGAGCCACTGTATCCATTTTGTCTTCTGGCAAGCAGTCTGCAATCACATTGGATACGTTCAATCGTTTACCAATCGTTTTTGCTGTTGCCACATGGTCACCTGTTAAAAGAACAGGCATTACATCAAGATCGTTTAAAGACTCTACTACGGCGCGACTTTCACGGCGAACACGGTCAGCCAAAGCCACATAGCCAGCCAATACGCCATCAACGGCAACATATACAATGGATGCACCTCGGTTCAAATGCTCATGGACAGCCTCTTTCACAGAGTCAGCAATAGAAATATTAGACAAGGTCATCATCGCTTCGTTACCAACCAAGACGGCTTTATCTTGTACAGTCGCCTCTAAGCCTTTACCTGGAACCATACGGAAGGAATCTACCGAATCAAAGCTTTCACCATGATGGGATGTAAAGCCATTCACGATAGCCTTGCCCAATGGATGCTCAGATTTAGTTTCTACAGAAGCCACCAAGCGATACAACTCATCAGTAGGCATGGAACCCACACTTTCAACGGCTGTCACCTCAGGCGTACCATAGGTCAAGGTACCTGTTTTATCAAAGGTCATCGTATCAACCTTCGCCAAGCGTTCCATAATATTGCCACGACGCACGAGGAAACCGTGTTGGCTCGCATTAGAAATAGCTGCCATAATCGCTGCCGGCGTTGCCAATACAAGCGCACAAGGACAGAACACAACGAGGATAGTTACGGCACGAATGATTTCACCGGTTACCACATAGGTGCCAACCGCTGCCAATAACGCAATCACTACGATCCACGTAGCCCAGCGGTCTGCAAGACTAACGATTTTCGCATTGCCTGGGTCCGTAGATTTAACGAGCTTAATCATGCGTTGAATAGAGCTATCTTCGCCCTCTTTGGTAGCAGTCATATCGAAGGCGCCGAATTGGTTCACCGTACCAGAGAACACTTCATCACCCGTTGTTTTATCTACCGGCATAGACTCGCCAGTCATAACGGATTGATCAATCGCTGTATCACCAGACAAAATCGTACCGTCCACAGGGATAACCTCGCCTGGCAACACGCGGATTACGTCGCCTACCATTACGATATCTGCAGGCAATACCTCTTCCTTGCCGTTACGAACAATGCGCGCTGTTGTAGGCGTCAATTTAACGAGACGTTCGATACCCGCTTGCGCTTTAGATACGGTGAACTCTTCGAGCATGGCCCCCAGTTGCATGATGAAAGCAATTTCTGCGGCCGCAAATACTTCACCGATAGCAACAGCTGCAATAAGCGCCAAGGACACAAGTAAGTCTGCTTTTACATCAAACTCTTCGTACATGGCAACCGCTGCGCCCCACACGATAGGAAGGCCACACAATACTATTGTGAACCAAGCCCAGTCGAAAGGCAAACCTAAACGAACACCTAATAAACTAAATACTACGCCGATACCGCCGGCTACTAATGTAATCTTTTCACGATTCAAATCGAACCATTCTGCTATTTTGCTCCACCGTTCCATAATTACCTCCTGTGAAAGCTTATATAATGATATGTACACATTGATTACGGTCTACATACATGCGTCCATGTATATAACACCTTAAGGGCAAACATGTTATTTATCGTTCTGTTTACCATTTTTATTGTTTATATACCCATAGGGGTATACCTTATGATTATGTTATACCCCTATGGGTATATTTGTGTCAACAACAAAATATGTACAAATATTCATATATAATCAAAAGCACAGGTAAATACTGGATCTATTGAGATTATATTATTCTTGCATAGCCTCATTACGCAAATGAATGAACAGTTATTCATATATATATTTGCAAATCTAATAATTTTTACATAGAAGATATTTTGATGATTTTCAACCTATTCAATACTATTTCACCCTAATCAATACTATCTATAATTCAATTTTCTAATAACTATTTATTATAATAGAAAATTAAGTATAGTCGACTACATACCCTACATGGTATTATTACAAATGACATGTTGTAGAAAGGATGTGTAACGATGTCGATTTTCTCTCCTGCTCCTCATATTGAACGTTTACCAGAGGCGCAAATCGATTCCACCTACAAACGTCTTCGTCGCGAAGTCTTTGCAGGTACATTTATTGGTTATGCTACATTCTATTTGATCCGCCAAAACTTTAGTTTGGCTGTTCCGTACATGATTGCTGAGTACGGCTACACCAAAGCGGATCTCGGTATAGTTATGACCATCTTATCCGTAGCTTACGGCGTAAGTAAATTTGTTATGGGTAATGCGTCTGACCGCTCTAACCCAAAATACTTCTCCACAGTAGGTCTATTGCTGAGTGCTTTAGTTATGTTATTATTCGGCACCTTACCAGGTGTTATGAGCAGTATTCCTATCATGTGCGTTCTTGCCTTATTAAACGGTTGGTTCCAAGGTATGGGCTACCCTCCATATGCAAAAAACATGGTAACTTGGTTCTCCCGTTCCGAACGCGGTGCTTGGTGGTCTTGGTGGAACGTTTCCCACAACCTAGGTGGCGGCATTATCGCTCCTCTTGCTACGCTTGGCATCTACCTATTCGGTACATGGCATAGTATCTTCTTCTTCCCTGCCCTTATCTCTATCGTGTTAGCGATTATTACCTTTGTATTGTTGAAAGATACGCCTCAATCCTGTGGCTTACCTCCTATCGAAGAATACAAACACGAAGTAGTTCATACACATACAGAAAATGAAGAAAAAAGTACTTTCAAAGAAATCTTCTACAAATATATTTTGCATAATAAATACTTATGGTATCTTGCGATTGCAAATATCTTTGTATACTTCATCCGTTACGGCGTAGTTAGCTGGGCACCGACCTATTTAACCGCTGTGAAAGGCTTCACAAAAGAAGGTTCCCGTTGGGCTTACTTCTTATACGAATGGGCTGGTATTCCAGGCATGCTTGTAAGTGGTTACTTAAGTGACCGCGTATTCCGCGGCCGCCGTGCTCCAGCTACGATTTGCTTCATGTTATTCGTTATCTTAGCGATCCTTGTATACTGGTTTAACCCTGCCGGCAATGTCCTCATCGATAACTTAGCACTCATTGCTATCGGCTTCCTCATCTACGGTCCTGTTATGATGATTGGCCTTCAAGCTGCAGACATGGTACCACGCGTAGCAACAGGTGGTGCTACTGGTCTTACAGGCCTTCTTGGTTACCTCATCGGTTCTGCTGGTGCTGGTGCTTTCATGGGTCTCATGGTTGACCTCTACGGTTGGGATGGTGGTTTCATTGCCCTCGTTGGTGCATGTATCCTATCCATCGTATTCCTACTCCTCACCCTTGGAGACAAAGGACAACAATAGAATACGTACTGTATAATACGTACTATATAATACGTTACGTACTATATAATACGTAATGTAAAATACATACTGTGCAACTCACTGTTGTATATACAAAACTCCCCTAGTAATCTTAGGATTACTAGGGGAGTTTAATTTTTTATGCGACGCACAAGGAGCCGTTTAATACTTTCAAATTATACACGAGACCGAGTCGCGCCAAGCCGTGCAATGCAGCAGCTGTTACAGGATTAATAGATCCTAACACGCCAGCACCGATGATAGCAACGTGGAACAAAATGGACACGATGAGTAGGCCCAAATGGCATTGTTTCGCCTCTTTTGAAAGCCCCGCCGTCGGAGAGTTTTCATCTACAAGGGATCCCATCATGAGTGCCACAAGAACGAGTTCCAAAGAGCATGGGCAAAGGATAACTAGCAATGTAATGGTATGCATAAAGTTCTGTGTCAATGCATAGGAACCCATGGAAAGTAACATAACGGCCACAACGATGACGGATGAATAATTGTTGATGCCCTGACGCAAGGCTACAAGCTGTGTAGGCATGGTCGGCAACATGTCATCATCCAATGTATAGTGTACGTCGCCCGTAATAAGCTGCTCTAAGAAAAAGCCACCATGTACGATGAGACCTACATAAGCCGCCGTATGGTAATCTCCAATCGCAATAAGCGCGACCATGGCTATCACGATTAGAAAATTAGCGTGAATCTCTAAATGATTCAAAATACTTTGCACGCTGTTGATGAGCAATGGCAAGCCACAAATGATGACCGTTACCCACGCCAAATCAATAGCTGGATTCATAGGCTCCGTAAGCGCATCTAATATAATAAATAACAAGCCGAGCGCCAAAATAGCCCCCTGCGTACGCAGAGACACCTGCGCTGATAAAGACTGTAAAAACTTCATATAGACCTCTCTATAATTCAGATACCGGCCTTACTTAATCCGGAAATACCTTTTACTTCTATAAATAATACTATTAACACTTATATTGCTAACGCCTAAAATACCCATAGGGGTATTACTATGATGTAATTATTATACAAAACATAAAAGAAATATACAAATCAAATTTTTTAATAAATGAAAACCCCTATCTTTAAAAATGGCTTAGCCGTTAAAAGGTCCTAGTTGTGAGCTCTAATTTCTTTATTAAAACGTAGAAAGAACAGGTCCCTAAAAACGACTTAGCTCGCTATGGAGCTCATTTTAATAGGCACTAGTTGAAGATCCTAATTTCATATAAAAGGAAAAGCCCCTATCTCTAAAAATGACTTAGCTCGCTATGGAGGCTTTTAGAGATAGGGGCTTTGACCAAGGTTATGAAATTAGAGCTTCAACGCCTCAATCCATTCTGCTTCTTTAAATCCAACGAGTACTTTGTCTTCAAGAACCAAGATAGGACGTTTTACAAGCATGCCATTAGATGCTAATAAAGCTAGTTTTTCTTCTTCACTAAGGTTCGGCAATTTATCCTTTAATTGTTGTTCACGGTAGATCATACCAGAAGTATTAAAGAATGCTTTCAAATCCTTACCAGATTGTGGATACCAAGCAGCAATTTCCTCGGCTGTAGGGTTTTCGGACTTGATATCACGATCTGTGTACTTAATGTTGTGATCATCTAAAAATTTCTTTGCTTTTTTGCATGTTGTGCATTTAGGATATTCAACGAATAACATAGGTTCTCCTTATATCAATATTCAATGTTGTAACAACTTACTAATTTAAGATAATTGTACCAAATACATCGAAAACTATCAATCTCTCATTGACAGTCTACGGGTTCTAATGAAGCACAATGTGCAATAGAGGATAATACTTCATCCATCCCCTCACTAAGTTTTGCTGTACGCAAATCAACATCCATCTGTAAACGCAAGAAATACCCTTCCGAAACATCAAAGTATTTCGCTAAACGCAACGATGTATCTGCTGAAATAGATCGTGTACCATTCAATATTTCTTGAATCCGTGAAACAGGCACATGTATATCCTTAGCCAATCGATATGCAGATAGTCCTAATGGATCCATAAACTCTTCTTTTAATATTTCACTAATGGTAGGTGTAGGAATAAACTTTTCCATATTAATTTCCTCTCTATTAATGATAATCTACAATTTCTACATCATAAAAACTACTACTATCTTTCACTTTAAAACACAGTCTATATTGACCATTAATCCGCAAACTATACTGACCAAATCGATCTCCTTGCAACAACTCCAAGCGATTACCTGGTGGCCAACGTAAATCTTGTAATGATTCAGCATTATCTAACAATAGTAATTTACGAAGAGCTAACCTTTGTATAAACGGAGAAAAGCGTTTAGAAAAGCTTTGATAGTAAACTTTTTCTGTTTCCTTATCCTTAAATCCGATAATCATAGAATCTCTCTTTCAATTATACCTGTTAAACAGGTATAATTCAATAACATATACTTGATGAAAAACTATACATAGAATTAAAATTATTCTACAAATAATTTTAATAAAGAGATTCTATAAAACATCATCTAATTCCTACACTTGAGATGACTCTATTGGCCACCTATTTCGGAATGTAATCACTTTACCCTATCGTCATAATTGAATTAAAACTATCATTAATTCCCACTTCAACTAAATTAATTTTAAAAAGTAAAAAGACCTACATCCTCGACCGTATCATGTATAAAATACATATTAAAGGTTGAGAGAATATAGGTCTCTTATAAAAATCTATGTATTATTTATAATGCTAGTTATAGCAAAAATGTAAGTCCCATTGCCACGAAGATGGCTGGCAAGAGGTTTGCAATACGTACTTTACCAGGCCAGATGAGATCGATACCAACGCAGAAAATCAGAATAGATCCAACGTAAGATAGGTTATCGATGGCACTAGGTGTCATCAACGGCGCCGCAATATGTGCCATTGCCGTAATGAGCCATTGCGTAATACCTACTGGAATAAAGGAGAATAGCGCCCCTTTTCCCATAGAGGATACCATAACCATAACGATGATGCCGTCGAGGATGCCTTTTAAAAGTAATGTCTGATAATTTCCAGTAAGGCCATCTTGAATGGAACCAAGTACACCCATAGCACCTACGGTAAACGTCAAAGATGCCGTGATAAAGGCGTGCGTAAACTTTGGATCACCCGCATTGCCAGTGCGAGCTTTCACCCAGTCACCAAACACGGTAATCCAATGATTAAGATCGATAATTTCGCCAATAACGGCGCCTACGACCATGCTAATAATCATCAACAGCGGACCCGTTGTCTGTAGAGATCCATTGACAATGACGAGCATATACTGCATGGCCCCGCTCATACCGAGGAGGAGCACGATAATACCGCTTACAATCATGAGCGTTTGCTTTAAATTTTCTTTCATAAAGCGACCAAACGCGAGGCCACATAGGCTGCCAGCTATAATGAGGCCAACATTAATGGCCGTTCCCAAACCAATCATATATTTCCCTTCTTTAATTGTGAAAGTAACACTATCAATTTACTTCAGTATAACAACTATATCGAAATAAATCAATTTATATGGTATAAAATATATAGTTGAAATTGGATTAATTAAAGTTTTTTAGGACCATACATAGAGCCTGATTCATACTGCTATAGGTCTCCCTAATACAGCATTGCTCCTCTTATAGCATTATATACAGCAAAAAGCCTCTATCCAATAAAGATAGAGGCTCTGTATAGTTTATAGCGTTGAGAGAGAACTAATGATAGACCCGCTTAGGAGAGAGAGAGTATATGTGTTTATATATAAAGCGGGCCGACATGAGATGAGTCGCTATCGCCTCATCGACTTTAGTGTACACCCAATTCCACATAACAACAAATTCAATTATGTAAACACAAGTATGCATAAAAACTATTGTTAACTAATTTATACTTATCGCCCTTACGCTTCATCGTCTACAGGTAACCGTACGATATCTGCTGTTTTATTAATCTCCTCAAAGCAAGGACAGTCTTTACCGTGATCATTGATAAGGCCACTAGCTTGTAGATGCGAATAAATTGTAACAGGACCTACAAACTTAAAGCCCCGCTGCTTTAAGTCTTTGCTTATCCGCGTAGATAAACCATTCTTTGTAGGAAAATGACCTTCTGGATGGTTTTCATAAATAATCGTTTTATGATTGGTAAACCCCCAAATATAGTTACAAAACGAACCAAATTCAGATTGAATACGTTTAAAAGCAGCAGCATTATTGATAATGGCTTCAATTTTAGGACGATGCTTAAGCATCCCCTCCGTCTGCATGATGCGTTCAATGTCGCTTTCACCATAAGCAGCCACCGCATCAATATCAAAATGATCAAAGCATGCTCGAATGATGTTTCGTTTATTCAAAATCGTAAGCCAACTGAGACCACATTGGAGACTTTCAAGACAAAGATGTTCAAATTGATGTTGGTCATCATGAATTGGTCGGCCCCACTCGTAATCGTGGTAATCCTGATATAAAGGCGTCGTCGGCCATTCACAAGTCGTCATCACACACCTCCATGAGCCCATACGAGGACGTCATACATGAGCGCTACTACGAGGCCCATTACGAGATGACCACCCACATAAAATGGCACTAGATAATAAATGAATAAAAGCAAGGAATGCAAGGCTTTACGAAGCCATACAATCGGCGTAGATGTGTCGCCACCTACTTTACTATCAAGCCAATTATGGACGGTGTAAATAGGCGTTCCTAAACGGCGAATCCAGTCTGGAACACGTACCCCAGGATTCAAACCAGGGCAATAGAAGATCACCAAGGGCAACGCCACCACATCAATGACGAGCAATAGGGTTAACATAAAAGCAAACCAATCTAATTCGCCTTCCCACGTGAAGGGTTGTGCCATGAAACGGGTACCCCACAAATAGGCTTTGTATACGATATACGGTTCTAATAGCCATAATAAGGGCTTCACTACACTCATGGGACTACCTACACCAAACAAGAAATAATAAAAACTACGCATTTGCGTAGTCATTTCATATATACAACATTCCGATTATATCGACTGAATACCAAGGATATAGCGATTTTCTAGGCTAGAAAATCACTTCATACACACCATTTTTCCAGTCCTTATATACGTCGATTTTCATACTAATATTATATCAGATTTTGTAGTTCTTGTGGGATTATATTTTATAAAAATTTTATCAATTTACACTATTTATAATACTGATTAACAAAAGAAGTCACTATATAAGCCATCCCTCTTTATTTTATCATTCTAAAATGCCCTTTATCAATTTTAATAGATAAAGGGCTGCATATATGTATTAAGACTTTCACTAATAAAAGCGGTTTAGTTGTCACTAATAATAATTTTCGTCACCTTGCTGCCATTGTGCTCAAAAAATATACCTACAATATTGTCACTGTTATAGCGTAGATATCCATAGAACCATCGATTATTAAAGTCTATAAAATCAGGACGACCATAGATATCCATCACTTTTTTCAAGGAATCGCCAACAGCAATGCCACGAGCAGTCACGGCATCACGATTGCTGACAATCATATACCACACGATAGGACGACTATCTTGCATCAAAGAATGTCCAAATTTGATGCCCCCATAAGTGAGCTCATCACGTTTCTCACTCGTCGGCTGACCTAGACTAGCTTTTACCGCATCAAAGGACGTGCCTAGTGAAACGCCGGCAATTCTCATATCTTCATCAGGCAAAGGGGCTCCAATAGCTTGCCCTGGCCGATAATGACGATATTGCTCCGCTTTGGGCCAAGTTGGTGAAAGCTTAGCATTACTCGTTTCCAACCAATCCATAGCTTTACTTAACCAACTAGCATCGGCAACTGAACTCACATTGCTAGCTAATAATAAAGCCACACCTAAACTAATTGCAATAAATTTTGTTTTCATGTTTCTCTCCTAGCCTCTCAAACTATAAATAACCTATAGACCTAATATTAACATACTCACACTGAAATCAGAACCTAACGCTACAACACCTATAAAAAAGCACTCATGTCTTATAGGAAGTAGTAGCATGTAAGTAAAACACGCTCCATGTCACTTAAAAATATAGTCATTTAGTTATATAATTATACTTAATAAAATAGCCTACGGATTACTACAATACCAATAAATACGAAAATGTAAGCGGGAGATATCACCATGACTAAACTACCACTATTAGCGTGTGCTTTCATCATGAGCACTATATTATCACCAATAGGAGCCATCGATGTTAATATTCCTGGTGCAGATTCTAAGATTTCCAAGGATGCCTACATAAATTACCAAACCGCGAACCCTGATATTGAAAAGGATGTAGCAAACTATGTGAAAACATTAAAGTTAACGGACAAGGCTAACGGTATTAATAAAAACGAAATTGAGTATACTAAAGCAGCCTCTATATATCGCGGTCCAAAATTACCATAATACGGTCATTTCCGTTCATGATCAATACAACCAAATTCGCCTTTCATTCCCCGTAGCGGGCATAAAAAGTGATTATCATACAGGACGTTACCAAAATCCAAGTCGAACCATTGAGGACTATCGAGTTTTAACCAATAATGGAAGTCTCGATTTAGAAATTGACTACGCAGATTTTAAAGATTACGACTGGCGCAACACCAAAATAGCTTATGAAAAGCTAACAGACAAAGACGTCCGTAATTTCTTGCAAGACAATGCGAAACGAAAGTCCTCCAAACAGATTTCTGATATAAAGGGTACTGTATTTTCATATCCTACTATTACCTACAGCACTTGGGATAGCATGAAAATGCCACACCTTAAAAACGGTAAAAAAACAACGCTCACCATCGACACGATTAATTTTAAATTTAAGGGCTATAACATGCATTATCCTTTATATCACGCAGGGTTTGTCTATTATGATAACAACCCCGTTCTGAACAAGGTTCCTACAGATAAATTATTAGCAAATTATGTGCTTCCCTCTGTACAAAACCTAAATGAATTAAATCAATATTCACGCATAGAAAGCTTAAACGGTGTACAATACCGTGTACCAAAAGACGCTATATACATAGGTGAGGAAAAGGGCACCGAGTACCAAGATATTAGATACTACAAAAAGGGGGACATAACATTCTTTATTTCTACTAATAATATTCCTAAAAACCCATATGCGCGTGAACTTGTTGTAAACGGTCATTACAATTTTAAAATTAATTTAGATACGTTCTGGGATATTTACTATTCCCAGCCAACATCAGATTATATTAATTATGCCGCTATATGGAATAATAATATTCCTGGATTATCCACACACATCTATACACCTCATAAGGATGATCACATCCTAACCTTTAACTCCTATGATGGGACCTATAGCTTTACCTATATCATCTTTTATCCAAGTTTTTTACATGCTGAAGAGGTTCAAAAATTACGAAATATGATTGAGTTCTTTGATTCTACCAATAATCCTAGTTTTAAAATGCAAGAACATGTTCTATTTCCAGAAGCATAGACGACCTATATCAACACCATTATAAAATAGCTTTCATAAGCATTATATTATACAAATATATGAATTAACTAACAAAAGTCGAGCAACTAAACGATAGAAGCTCGACTTTTTTAGTACTAGAAAACTAAAATATACTTAGTTAAGATACAGCATTCACGGTATCCCAAAGAATTGTATGTATGTCTTCATTTGTTATGTGGACAGACTAGCCCTCTATGGCATCAACTACTTCACCAATGTACATATAATGTGGTTCCCAACGATCATGCCCAGCTTGTGTATATACAGCAGGATTAGATGCGTAATAATCTTTTATCTTTTCTGCCAAATGAGCTTCATCGAATTGGTGTTCATATAGCTTTTTACACACAAATGTTAACTCTGCTTCTTTGAAAGTCACCCCATCGCCTGCCGCAACTGGTGTTAGGCCAGAATTTGCCACCTTATTTTCGTCGCGGCCAGAATGAGAACCTAAATAACCAAGAGCCTTGCGATAACTTTCAGGGAAAAAGCTAACTGTAAAGGTATCATATTTCGCCATAAACTCTTGAGTATAACGCGCTGGATGAATGTACACTGTCACCGTGGATATATCGCCACCATTAGGGCCCCATATATTGCCCATACTGCCCCAACTAACCGTACACGTATTAAAATCATCAAGCGTTCCAGCCGTAACAAGAGCCCAACGATTCTCAAACATGGTAAAAGCTTTATAATCTTTTGTTTCAAATGGTTTCATAAGGACCTCCAGTTTATCTCAATTTGACGATATAAATCTTTACCCCTATAATATAGGTAGATAGTCAGACGAGTAGTTGCGTCAGGCTCATCTCTAGTAACATATAAACATGTAGAAATGGCCTTTTCGTTTTATCTAATTTCCGAAGAAACGAAGGGCTATTTTGCTATTTCTAAACAAATAAGCGCCACAAGTGCTCCAAAGGATATCATGACTGATAAAATCCCAAGGATAACCATAATGATTTTATACCCACTCATAAGCACCCCTCCCTTCAAAAGCGAAGAGAGGCCCAACCTCGTCTAACTATCCTAAGTCTATTATAGAGCAAACTAATATACGATACAATAAAGACCATATTATATAAATATATGAATAAACCAATAAAAGCCGAGCTAATTCTAATGATTAAAAGCTCGGCTTTTTTTCATAGATATGGTAAGAATATAATCATTTATAAATCAAAATCTTACTGACTTTATCGCCTTTTTGTTCAAATTGTATGCCATGCATCATATCATTTCGATAGCGATATTTCCCATAAAACCATCGATTGTTAGTATCCACTAAATCAGGTCTGCCATATACATTAAGGACCTTTCGCATGGAGTCGCCTACGGCAATACCTCTATGTGTAGTAGCATCACGATTCTCAATCATCATATAAGTAACAATAGGGCCCACACCATCCATTTTAAAGTTCCCAAATGTAACACCACCATAGGTAAGTCCTCTACTAGTTTCTTTAGTAGGCTGTCCTAAACTAGCTTTTACACTATCAAAGGTATTACCTAATGAAACACCAAGGACCATCATATCCTCTTCTGGTAAGTTGGCTCCTACAATTTGTCCGCCCGCATAATGAGTATATTGCTCAGCTTTTGGCCAATCATAAGACTGCTTCGCTGCATTTGTTTCAAGGCGGTCCCAAGTTTTACTCAGCCAACTTGCATCCGATTCATAACTATAACCACTTACCAATTGCAGGCCTATAACAAGCCCTGTAATCAAATATTTTCTTTTCATAATCTCTCTCCTGAACTATTTTATGAACAACTCAAACCACTTATTTTATACATAATCTTATTGAGTTAATATTTTAATCCATTCCATATACCACGGATTAAAGATTGGATCCGCATCAAGCTTCTTTTTATGGCTATCACTTATACGCCATTGAGGTGCCTTTCGTAAACTTTCAACATTATCAAAATCTACATACTCAACCATATCGCGCAATTGTTTATGCTTATACGAAGATTTGCTTTCATCATAGTCAATGCGATAACTATAATAATATTCAGAATCCTTTGTAAAATGGCGTAAATAGGATTCCCCATTAGATTTATAGCGATCAACTAGGAAGCCTGGAAGACCATTATTCCAAACTGTTGCATACTGTGTAGGCGCCTCGAGGTCACCATATTTATTCAAAAATGCAAAAATTTGTTTTTTTGCCAAACTTTTATCGACAACATTAGGGTCTATTTGAAAGCGTAACACACGGATCTTAATGCCTGCATCTTCATAAGTACGAACCTCATATTTGTTATCTTCCAAAGCCTCGCTCACTAACTTAGCCTTTTTAGGAATACGATAACTGAAATTGTCCCAATGTTTAACATGACTATAATTATCCAGCCTAGATAGAGATTCAATAGATGGAATAATATAATTACTCATTACCACTTCAGCTATTTTATCTTGGTATGGTTCCTTCACATCACCACCTCCAAGATATGTAATACCATAGGTAGTGTTCGTGTTCTTAGGCGTAAACTCTGTATACATTACATGTGTCTTGGCTTTAAGGATTTTCCAAGATGCATTTTCTAAGCTCGGATAGCTATAGACACCTTCATTGTGCATACGTTTACTAAATTCTTTACCATGTGGTGGCCCCACCATCAAAATACTTGTAAAACCACGAACCACAAATAAAGGACCGTCACTCGATTTAGATTCAACCGTGTCTCCACGCAAGCTAATATTTGGAACAGCTAAACGGATATTATTCTTTTCATCATGAAGTAAGATGACAGTAGATTGTGAGTACTCCCCCAGCTTAACCGCTTTAGCCAATCCAGATTTCTCTTTGAAAACCTTTTCTACCGCAATACTTGGTTTCTCTACGGTCGTCTGTACTTTGGCACTAAATGCCTCTGCTTCTTGTATCGCCTTTTCATTAATATGACGATAATTTTCATACGCATTAGCAGGAATACTCGCATCCGCCCCAGGCATAGGTGGTTGCCCCTCTGGCACTTTGATTTGCACAGCGTTTACGTTCATGGTGAAAGCAGTTGCTAGCGCCATCATAATCAAACTTTTACGTAACATAGTACCCTCTCTCAATTTTTATAAAATAAATAAGCACAACCTTATTAGCATAAGTATACTATGCAAACAAAACTGTGCCTATTATTAATAATTTTATATTTTAGTATATATCAGAAATCCAATATGAGTGTTTAGGAGCTTTTAAGAGCTAATAAAGAATCAGTCCAGTAATAATCAGAACTGGAGCCAAGTAAGAGACACAAAAATAACAACAGCTAAAACAATAAGAGTGCCATACATTAATAGCCCTAGCTTTATAACAAAATCTATACTATAAAAGATAGATGCTCCCACTAAAGATCGCTCTTTTAGAGAAATGTACCAGGCTTTCACTCTATAATATATATTAGGTTTATCAAATGCGGGATAAATCTTTTCATACCATAAAATAATCCCCGGCAAAATACAAATATTCCCAAAGGTAAATATCAATACTGGAAGATAATCCCTCAATGGATATGCTTCTAATACATATCGATCGTACAGCAGATTACTAAAGCTCCAAAGAGAGAGCCCCCAAATAAGCAAAAGTATAAGTTTTAACAAGAGTCCAAAAACAAGTTTAATTATCCACCTAAGTCTATCCACTGCTTGAACCATTCTCGTATTGTTCATAACCTATCACGGCTCATCATCATAGGCCACTCCATAGGCCTTCTGATAGATTATGTTTGCTATTGTATACCGTTCCATTCCAAATTGAGGTGGTAATATCATCGCTTCTAAATGTTCTTTTTGAAGTCGTTGACGGCGTGTTTCACCTTCATTATTAAAAGCAATGCCACCGTTAACGGTCCCTATAATACCGGAATTTTCCTGTTTTGCACGCCAAATAGAGATATACGGCGTATTAGCGCCTTGTTGTAATCCGCTGTCATGAATAGTGATCAAATGACGTAAGGATCGCTCTAAGTCGTAATCATATTGCAGTTGAATGCCTTGAATGAGATTTGATGCAGGCATTAAGACGTAAATAGACGCCTCCACACGTCGATGACCATCGGGTGCATCCACAGCTTTAATGGAACTGAGGTCCAAGTATTTGCCATCTCCTCGGCCAGAATCAACAGTTGAGTTGATATGCTGATAATGCTGCGGATTTAGTAACTCAGCTTGTGATACGGCTTGACCTTGTATCGGTAATACGAGGCAGACTAGTAACCATAGTGAAAATAAATATATGCGTTTCATCGTCCACCTCACTGTACCACAATATCATCAAAATGCTGCTGATAGGCAGCCATAAACATTGCATCAGCTAAATCATACATAAGAATATTCTTTCGATGAATTGGAAGATTTCTAGTATTTTTTAAAGACGGAGTCCTTTTAAGCGCACCATCTAATGTATAAATCGCACTGTCTGTACTAGACATAAATAACCCAGACTTACTTTCACTAGCCTCAATCAAAGCCAACATAGATGGACTAGGATTCATCATATTAGATGATTTAATCAAAGTCGCCAATGAATAGTTTGCATCATAATTAACAGTAAGCTTATTTTCCATAATCTCAGCCTGATAGTGCGACGTGTGTACCACATAATAAATAGCACTTAATGTATACTGTGGTGGCGCATACTTTTGAACCTCCACAGAATAGGTATTTAAATACACATACATACCACCACCATCATTAACAATAGCACTCGATTTCTCATACTCATGCTGATGAACCAACTTAAACTGTGGTAATGTCTTCAGATCCTGAAATGTAATTGCCTCTGTAGGCATGGTGAAAGCCAGCAACACAAGAGCTAGCATCAAAATACGTTGAATCATAAAAACCTCTCTCAAAAAATGAATCTTGTCTCTCAATAAAATAAGCACAGCCTTATTAGCATAAGTATACTATGCAAATAAGGCTGTGCCTATGATTAATAATTTTATAATTTAGTATATAGGATTTACCTATATTGATATTTATAAGATTTATCTCAATTTGACGATATATATCTTTATTCATATAATATAGGTAGATAGTCAGACGAGTAGTGCCGTCAGGCTCATCTCTAAATCAGGAAAACATTAGGAAATGGCCTTTCAGTTATCTAGTTACACTAGGCAACGGAGGGCTATTTGCTTCTTGTAAGGCAAATAAGAGCTATTAAAGCTCCAAAAATCCCGTTAATAACGGGATTTTTTTATTCCCAATGTATATATATTCTCCAACAAGCAATAAAACTCCTCTTTGTATTTTCCCCAGTTTTTATGGATAATTAAACTATACTTGATATATGCACCGCAAGTAGTAAGGGTGATTTAGTATGAATCTCTAGATAGTGTAAATTTTTGGAGGTGTCATATGGATTCTCTGACTATTATTTGGGTTATTGTTTGCGCCTATTTATTACTGAATTTATTAGTCGGCGTGTATTGTCATATTCGTGTAAAAGATAGTACTGACTATCTACTCGCAGGTCGTCGTATTGGGGTTCTTATGACGGCAGGCACATTAGCAGCTACGGAAATCGGTGGTGGGAGCACCGTAGGTGTAGCAGCAAAAGCGTATGGTTCTTGGGGTTTATCTGCAGGTTGGTATGTAGTATCTGCAGGGATTGGTGTTATCCTCGTTGCTTTCATTGCACCGCTCTTACGGCGTGCCATGGCAACAACAGTACCAGAGATCATCGGCCGTCGTTTCGGCGCGTCTAGCCATCTCATTACGTCTATTCTGTCCATGCTGGCAACGATTACACTAGCAGGCGTACAGATTACGGCAACCGCAACCATTATTAGCGTTCTCACAGGGCTTTCAACAGAGCTCGCCATCCTCATCTGTGGCGCGGTACTCGTAATTTACACCATGTCCGGCGGTATGTGGAGCGTTACGATGACGGACGTTATCCATTTCTTCGTTCTCGTTGGGGGCTTCTCCCTCGCGGTGCCATTCGTATTGCACAATGTGGGCGGTTGGGAATCGGTAGTGGCGAAATTGCCACCTGAACAGCTAGGCTTCACAAAGGTTGGTTGGAAAACCATCATCGGCCTCATCATTATGTACTTCATGACCTTCTCCACCGGCCAAGAATCCGTTCAACGGTACTTTGCGGCGAAGGACGAAAAAACGGCCGTTCTCGGTTCTATCATTTGTGGGATTATCATGGCTCTATTCGCCTTTGTTCCTGCGGTTTTAGGCCTCGTAGCATTGGCTGAGTTTCCGAACATCGAAGCGAACAATGCGGTGGCAACGGTAGCGCTTAACCTCATGCCTCCTGTAATGGCAGGCTTCGTTATGGCTGCGGTCGTTTCGGCTACGCTTTCATCAGGCGCAGGCGACCTCTTAGGTGCCGCAACAGTATTTACCAAGGATATTGTGGAACATCATTTTGGTAAAAGACTCACTGATGCTCAGCTCACAAATTACAGCCGTCTGTGCGTACTATTCCTTGGCATCATCGCCATCATCATCTCCCTCGTAAGCAAAGCCATCATTCCGATGCTCGTATTTGCTTTCACAATGAGATCCGCTGGCCCATTCGCTGCATTCCTACTTGGCCTCACTTGGAAAAATGCAACAGCTGGCGCTGGCATTTGGTCCATCGTGCTCGGCTCCATCGCAGGCGTGTACTGGGAATTCGTTGGCAACCCATATGGCATCATGTCCATCATCTTCGGTTCCATCGTCAGCCTCATCGTCTTTGTGGCTGTCGTGTTCATTGAACGATCCATGGGTAAACCACCGGCTCCACCGGCTATACCTGATGATGTAAAAGAAATATAATCAGTTTGTTATAATCTGTGACTTAATAATAGACCTAAAAGTACTATAAAATTACAATTATAAAACCAAAAACTCCTATCGGTGAAAGCCAATAGGAGTTTTTCTTATTTTACAACGACATTATCAAACTGTATGCCATACACGTGTTCATCATAATTTGACGATATATAATAACCTTATTATAATATAAGAAGATAGTCAGACGAGTCGTACCGTCAGGCTCATCTCTAGTTACATAAAAACATGAAGAAATGGCCTTTCAGTTATCTAGTTACACTAGGCAACGGAGGGCTATTTGTCTTTTGTAAAGCAAATAAGGGCACTAAAGCTCCAAAAACAATAACCACATCCAGTAATGCAGCAAAGGCACGTTCTCATCAGTATATATACTATACTCTTGAGAACGTGCCTATTTATAACTAGGATCTCATAGGAGTAACACCTACTCATACCTTCTTACTATATTATAGTCACAATATCTGGTTACTTTTACAATATTAAGTATTATAAATAGTAAGCGAAACCTCGTTACCACCAAAGAATATAAATTCACCATGACCAATAGAAAATGGTAATTGATATTTATCCTTTGAAAGCTCAGATGGCATTTTATTAAATTGATAGAAGTTGTAATAATCAACCATAGAAGAATCAATCCCCAATCCAGACTTATCCAAATGAGCACCTTTACCAGTAAGTGTAATCTCTGTAACCATATTATACTCGGTCCTAATTTGAAAACCTAAGTCCGTATATTTTAATATCTCACGACCATATATTTTATCAATAAAATTTGGTATACCTAGCAAGTCAATAACCTGTTGTCGAGTCATACCCAAATACACTCCATGAACAGATTCATAATGCTCTTTTGGAAGTTTACTTGTTAGTTGATCTTTTTTATTCATGATCAAAGTCTTATGCTCATCAAACCCTAACCATTCTAAATGAATAGCCTTTCTACCTTGTTCCTCTTGAATAATAAAAACACCTAAACCTGGATACCCCCCTGCGAAATCAGTACCATCCACAATACGACACCCATTAATATAACCATTTGAAATACTTAATACCTTATTACCATTGGCATCATACCAATCACCTGCAATCTTTTGAGAGACATGAATAACACTATCCAATGATGTTTGATAAGCTTCAACACTTAACGTAAAAAATAAGCACATAATACTAAAACATATACTCACAAATAACTTCACTCTACATTTCATATTATTCTCCCACCTACTCTCAACCTCAGATTGACAATTCCTACAGATTATTATAGCTACCAATCATTTTATTGTAACAAAATCATAGAAACCTAGTATGTTTTAACTATAAGTTTATCTAATCTATAGTTTAATAATTTATTCCCATTATTTATTCATACTACACAAAGAACATTAAAATCCATCTACTAAGAAAACAGTTTTTAAATTACCATATATACTTACTTATAAAAAACATAGCAATTAAAACAAATAGATTTTGCGCTCTACCACTTCGTCAAAATCTATACTACACTCATATTTATATCACTAATATACACTACAGAAGTAGATCTAACTTCTATTTAAATTAATATTGCGATTTAAATCTTTCTATATTTAAATATATCTCCCCACCACTCCTCATAAAGGAGTAATATGTCCACTTATATTAATAGATGTTTCAAAAATACCACAGCATTGTTCTTTTACGTTACAACTATTGCAGCTAACAGGATATGCTTTTTTCCAAGCGGAGATACTGTCTCTTGCTAAAAAACGCACACGTTCTGTCAGCAAACATAAAGGTATATTATAAATAGAAGTCATCATACCTCGGCTATACAATGACAATGTTGCAGAATCAAGTATGTCCTTATAGTCAAATGGATCAATCCAAAATTCCTCACTATTTTTAGCTGCATATCCACTATATTCCATCCCCATAATAGCAACATGTCGTACGAATGGTAGGTTCCTAGATATATAATCAGCTAGTAACTTTATATTACCTATAGTTTTACTGAACAAAACAGTTCTAATCTCTACTAACTGCCTCATTCTAAATAAGTTAAAAATCCCTTTAATAGTATCAACAAATGCACCATTACTACCAACTATATAATCATGCTGCTCATAATTTGCTGCGTATAAAGGAATACAAAAAAGTAATTTAGAATGACCAATACTCGTAATTTTTTCAACTAATTTCATATTTTTAAATGCACGTCCATTAGTTAAAAAAGAGACAGGAATATCTGGATATATATCATGAACCCGATTTAATAACTCAACAACTACATCAGGAAAAACAGTAGGTTCTCCACCAGTAATGCCTATATGCTTTACATTCTCAGGTCTTAACTCAAGTATTTGTAAATTCATATCTAAAAAGTGACCAGAATTATCACAGACTTGAGGGCACATAATACAAGCACTATTACATTGATTTGTAATAAAGAGTGTTAAATCTTGCCAGCTAGTACGATATAAAATAGAAACAATCCCATCTGGCATAATAGAGACAATATCGCCTGATTCATAATTAAGGAAGTCATTTGGTGAAAGTGTTAATTTGAGCTGACCATTATTACAAATAATTAAGTCATCTTCTATATACACTTTACCTATATAGGGTTGTT
Source organism: Veillonella parvula (assembly GCF_040094895.1). Lineage (GTDB taxonomy): Bacteria > Bacillota > Negativicutes > Veillonellales > Veillonellaceae > Veillonella > Veillonella parvula_L. The sequence goes on from NZ_JBBNGV010000003.1 coordinate 359,959, forward strand.
CGATATTAATACCTTCAATTTTTGTACTTAACATTATCAACCTCAATAATTAATCCATGACAAAAAGACTTTATTGATTCTATCATCATTTAAACTTAGTAAATAGAAAATATAGTCTAAAGCACCTTTAGTTTTCTGGCAGAAACTACTACTTGGTCTATGCCCTTCAAGAGTCCCATTTTCAGCATAATATCGTACAGGGTCTGCGCCACAATACAATTGATATGCACAGGTTGCGCATTCAGGTAAGCACTCAACACAGGAAGCTTTAACAACCTCTTTAGCAATATCACCTTTGAAGAGCTCATTCCAAGTATTATCTTTTACATGACCTAAACAGAACCGTTTATCTCCACGTCGTGCTAACATGCGCCCTTCGTCTGAGGCATAAACATAGCCGTTATAATCATAAATAACGCCACTTATAATATTGCCACATGGAGATTGCAAATCGACAAATCCAGTACTAAAAGGTGTCAAAATACGTTCTAATAGCAATGCTGCATAATACTCAATAAAATGGTACCCTTCTATATTTTTTTGAATAATATAGTTTAAAGCATTCTTATAAGCTTTGAGAAACTCTTCCGTTGAATAGCCTAACGTATTTACATTATCTACAGCATTACCATAAGGATTTAGAGCACGAATAAAAATCCCATGAAAATCATGTTTAATATATTCATCAACAACAAGAGGTAAACTATTTAAATTAGTCTTACTAACAGTAAGCAATGGTGACGCACCATCTTGACCTAAAATAGATCTGGTTAAAGCTAATTTTTCTTCAAATACCTTGTATCCATCAATAAGGCCTCGTGGCTTACGATTAAAGTTTTGAATCTCTTGATCTCCATCAAGAGATGTAGAGATTGCAATATTATGACTTTTACAATACTCTAAGATATCTTTAGTAACCAATGTTAAATTAGTACAAATAACAAATTCCAATCGTCTCTTAGCAATCCGATTTACTATTTCTGCATACTCTACAATATCTTTAATTATAGGCCAGTTTAATAATGGTTCGCCGCCTTGAAATTCTATTTTTATAATCGGTGATGGAGATTCAAAAATCTTATTCACAATATACTTTGCAGTAGACCAGTCTAAATCTAAATCGTGCTCTTTTTCATTTGCACTACTGGCATGACAGTATCGACAATTAAAATTGCACCGTGCTGTTACAACAATCATATGTAATGATGTAAAATCATCTAAATATGCTTTTCTACTCTTTAATTGATTAGCTAATACATCAAGTTGAATCTCAAGGTCATGATCATCTGCTAAAAACTGTTTATCCTTTAACGCAAAATAAAAGTCTGATTTTCTATCAATATCGTTATCTAAAATATGATTGAAGTCATCACGATTTATAAATAAATGTTCTCCACCTTGATTAACTAAGAGCATTATCCCATTTGGTAACTCTGTAAACCCAAATGGTAAATAATGTAATTCAGGAAGTGCTGACACTAGTCTATCCCTCCTGCTTTATCAAAAGCTTTATGATAAATAATTTCCCTAAGTTTACCGAATCTATCATCTAAGTCAATTTGAACCTGTTTTTTTAATGCTTTATTACAAAAGTCGCCCAATAACTTTTCCAACTTGTCTTTATCAGCCTCTAATTTTAACTTAAACCAAACACCAACAGTATCAAAGTCTACTTCATCAACTTTAATATGGCACTGATCTATAAACATATTCGCTGCATACATAACAGCTTTAGGCTCATAAAACTCTTTCTTCAATTCAACAAAATAAATGAAATCATTTTCTTTTCTAATAAAATAATTTGCCATACTAAACACCCAAGGCTTGTTTCATTTTTAAATATATCCGACCATTTTGTGGTAATCCATGTCTAGCTTGGAAATCATATATAGCTGCAACAACATCTTGTGTACGACCACTACTAGATGAGAACTTATACCCATGTCGTTGTAGTCCAGCCCGAACAATATTAATATTAGTACTATTTAAATATGCCTCTGTTTGCCAATCCACAATACCAGATACAGGTAACCCATATTCTATTTGGAAATTCTTAATAGCTTGAACAGTATTAGGGCCCTTTTGTCCGTCTACAGTTCCAACAGAATAGCCTAAATCATTAAGTTGTTTTTGTATATCTGCAATCGGAAGAACATCTGTAGGTTGTGCAGGTGCAACATAGCCTTCATCTGAAGAGCTTGAGGAACCACTTGAATATCCGCCAGAATATCCGCCTCCACGCCCATAAGAACTAGAGTAATGAGAATAATGAGATCTATGGGAAGAATGAGATCTATGACTATAATGTGCCATCTCCACTAGATCATTAGAAAAAATACCATCAATACTATTAAATATTTGTTTTTGAGGTAAGCTGTCTTTAGACTTAAACGTAGTGCCTTTAAACTTATTTAGATTAACTGCACCAGTATGATCCAGAGTTTGTAAATCATCAGAATAAGGTGCCCAAGCTTGTGCAGCAGTAGGTAAGCCCAATTGTGCTAATACCCAAGAACTCACTGTAACAAATGTTAACCATGCTTTTTTTGATTTTTTCATAATAACCCTCACTTTTTATAACTATGAATATCAAATCAACTTAGAAGCCAATAAATAATTAGAACTATAAATATCATCATCAGACAGCCACAGCCTGTCTCTATTTTATTAGTATTAATTTCATTTTTCAGATTAGAATAATCCTTTTTCACATCATCCCAACTAAGTTCAACAGGCTGATTTGTTTCCTGCTCAACATACAAAGATAATAAATTAAAACTACACTTAGGACAGTTTACCCAAGCCTTTCTCATATTATGCCCACAATTAGGACAAACACGTGTATAAGGAATGCCTGTAGAAACTGAATTACTATCAAACTTTTGGTATGAGGTATAAGAAAGGCCGCTTCCTGGGAGTCCTATAGTATTCCGAATACCTGATCCATTTATTGTCGTATGAATTCCTCTACGCCCAATGGTGAAGCTAGTACTTTTCTTATTAAAGTTAACTTTAATTCCTGGTGCAATCTTTATGGATTGTCTAAATCTAAAAAAGCCCACATTAAAACCCTCACTACAAACAACTTCACACTTTTTTCATTATCAATTATATTATCTGATTTTTAATGTCAAAATTCAATTAATTCATTATAAATACCTTTAATAATTATTAAATATATACGGATAATCAATGAATATCTATAAGATGACATGATAACTATTAATTTTTAGATTGATAATAACAAAATAGAACCACCCCTATCAGGGGTGGTTCTTCTAAGAATATATTTAATTATTTGAGGCATATTATGTACCTCTAATTACCTTACTTCTTCCGTATTATGTTTTTCTCCCTATTTCCTCCCTCCTTTCTCTCCCCTCGTTTTATTCTACTTTCACCGTCCAACGAGTTATCTCGTTAGGTCTCTCCAGGCGATAAATAGTTCGGCCACGACTTGAGGGTTTTGGCTGAGTTTGATGCGGGCTAGCATTTTTCGCACGTAGTTGCAGTGTTCTAGCATCGCTTCGTTCAGTTTGTGTTTAACATGACGCGGGGATTGGTACACCAAGATTGGTGCAAAGTCCGCCACATGAATATAGCTCGTATCGGGTTCCGGACCTTCCGTAACGATATATTCATAAGGTATAGCCACGTTAAAGAGGCCGTACACCACGTCCTTGCCGATAGGGCGGCGACATTTAATATGAGCAAAGGTTAGATGCGGACCATAGGTCTTAGGCGCGGTATAGCTGCTACGCCGACCGTCGCTAGTCATGATGTAATTGGGCCTCAGCCCTTCCTGCATCGCAAGCTCTCGCGTAATCGTTCGCATCGGCAGATGGACCATTTCTTCGCGTCCATCCACAAAATAGCACTTCGTACTGTCCCCACCACTAGGTTGATAGGTAGGAATAAAACAAACAATATGATTCTTTGGATTCGTGTAAATCAAATCCAAATCTTCTCCCTTAGATAGCCGAGCGGCCATCAAATCTGTTGGTTTATCATCTATTGCCATGGAATCCTCTCCAATCTAATCAGGAACATTCCTTTCAACAATACAATGAACACGTGTTCTGTGAAAGCAGATTAGCATGCTTTAATCTGCTGCTGACCTTATTGTATATCAGCCTGTATAATTTGTAAATATATATACAAAACTATAGAAATTTACGTATAATTAAAGACTTTATGATCTTGTAAAAGTTAACTATACCTTGATGTGTCATTATTTTCTCATTTAAATTGAGAATTGCATATTTTATGTATATTTGTTAATCGAGATTAAAAGAAATATGCAATATATAGAATATAAATAAGAAATTAAATTATAATAACTAATGTACACGCAAGTCTTCAAAGTCCGTACTCAAATATCTACGCAGCTTTCGAATGGCTCGTTCGTGACGCCGTTGGATGGCTTGACGGCTGCAGTTCAACTCTTCACTAACCGATACCAAGCTTTGACACTCACCATAGACACGGCGCAGTAGGTCCTGTTGATTAGGAGATAGTCTGCCTAAAGCCCACACTAGACGAGCTCGTATCCTATGCTCTTCGTCGGCACTCATCACCATATCCGCCACATTCTCGCCAGATGCGAAGATATCCATACCAAAGGCGGCTTCTCCATCATCGGTGGTGCGATCTGGGATGTGAATTTCACGGCGATAACGCAATCGCTCCCGTTTCCAGTACCTCATGTAACCGTACATGATACCAGCTTTCACAAAGCCTGGGAACGGTACGGGCCCTTCCAAATCAAAGCTATAAATCGATTCTATGAGGATGGCCCAAAGATAGCTCTCTACGTCCTCGCGGAATTCGCGGTTTCCCATGCGATTCGTATAGTGCAAGATAAGCGGTCGATACCTGCGACAGAGCTCGATTTGTGCCGCATCATGACGAAGCTCATCAACGGACCACGGTTGATACCCTACCGTCTGAATCCTCATATTCGGCTTTTGACAAATGGACACGAGACTCTTGTCCGACAAGGACGATAAAACTTGATGACCACAGACGAGGGTCTGTAATTTCAATTCCTCTGGAATACTTTCCTTAAACTCATTAGTTTTCGATAGTAAAGAATGAGATGGTAATGTCTGTGTTTCTAACGTTTCTGACTGATAGTTGTCATGTTGTAAGTTTGCAGTTTTAATACATGTTTTTTGTACTAAAGGTTCTTCGTTTGTGTATAACATAAATCCCCTTTCCTGCCATGGCATAGCGCTTACGTACACAATACCGCGGAAAGAGTGTTTTGACAAATCGGCAATTCCTTAGAATTTCCCTATATTCTGTTATATTTGAGCCTTAGTTTCCATCCATAGTACACCATATCTATGCGATTCAAAGGGTAATTGCTGAAAATAGATAAGTACTAAAAATGACACCACATACGCAATGTGGTGTCATTATAAGAGGAAATATATACTATCATTGGGTAATAGTATTCAATCTTTAGGTAGTAGTATTCAATCTGAGATTGTCTGATTAAATCGCAATACACGCGGCTTGGACAAAGTCCTTTAGCTGCGGTTTTACATGATTATAATATACATCAGCGCCATAACCGCGCACGATATCGCCCCAATATTTATATACATAGCGGTACCAGAAATGGAACATACTATTCGTGAAATGGTAATCCGCGTACTTCGCGTTCCCACGGTTACTTGCCTGAATGCGGCCCACGAGTCCCATAGACATGAGATCGTTCAAACGAGATGTGAACGTGCCACTTTTAATTTGGCTTTCTTGTAAAAGCTCCACGTAATACGGTCTTTCCAAGCTAGCAAGACCCGTTAAAATGGCATTGGCGCCGGTTATATTTTTCATATCTCGATGCAAAATATACTGTGTTTCTTCAAAGAGAGCTCCCGTTACTGAGAAGAACAAATTAATAATATTCGTATCGATGCTTTCACCATTATCAAAGTATTGCACATAGGCAGGCAAACCACCTGTTACGGCAAAGACGGTGCGCAAATCATCCTTTGCATAGTGAAGGCCCAAAGATTTCATATCAACCAAGGAAAATGGTTTCACCTCAAGATATTCGGACACGAAAGGCCCAATAAGGCTGCGATCGCCAATGATGCGACCATCGAGCTGTTCCAGACCATTAGCCATCAATATGATGTTCAAACGGCTCGTATCTTTATAGGTATCTAATAAATCGCGCAAGTGAATGGGAAACTGAGGAACTGCTTCCACCAAGGATGGATAATCGTCAATCACCACAGTCTGAGTTGTTTTCACACTGCTTTCAAAAAGTCTCACAAAGGCCTGCTGCAAACTCTCTACAGGCTCGAATGTATCTTGAGCATTAGCAGGAACAAAACGTGCCTCAAGAGCTCTATTTATATCAGCCACATGGACGGATTCATTAGCCATACGCCCCGCCAAATATATCGCCTTATGACGGCGTACAAGTTGCGAAGCCACATAGGATTTACCACTGCGATGAGGACCATATACAACACATAAACTCATTTGGCCCATTGCAATTCGGGACTGGATACGCTCTATAATTTCAGCACGTCCCACAAAATTCATATACTCACCTCCAACTATTTACGGAAATTATTATATCATAATTTTAAATCATTATTAAACTTTTTTTCATATAGTTAACATAGCTTTTTATTATGTTAATTTTTTTACGCATCAAATCAGAGCTTTTATGCGATACGTGTTGCCTTACTATCATAAAAGGTCTTATGATTACTTTATTTTCATATACCTTTGATATCCACATATCCTATAAGGCATGGTTATATAAGTTATACATTATAAGATAAGCTATACATATTAAACTATAGATTTTAATCTATATAGTTTAATCCATATATTTTAAAAATGACGTGCTAACCAAAAAGTATAGCACGTCATTTGCATGTTAAGTATATTAAATTATTACTGAATTTTCTTATACTAAGTCTATTAATGGTAAATTTCTAACTTGTAAATATCTAATTCGTAAATTTCTGATTACAAAATCTAATATTCTTAAATATCTTATGGATCAATTTGCGTTTGCATTTTCATCAATAAGATGCGCTTAACCGATTCATTGAGGCGCTCGGTCGTAATCGTTCCATCCGCCACCGCTTGCGTCAGTGCACGATGGACTTCATCGATATGAATTGTATCCGCATCAACAAGAATGAGATCACTGCCCGCCAAAATAGAGGCCACAGCGTAATCCCCTATCTTTTCGTTGGATTGCAACGCACCCACATCGATACGGTCCGTCATAACGATACCCTTATAACCGAGCTCCTTGCGAAGCCAACCGTCTATAATCGGCTTAGAGGAACTCGCCAAGTGTTTGTTATCGATAGCGGGAATCTGGATGTGACTCATCACAAGCATATAGCTATTCGCCGTCGTCTGCGCAATGAGACGTTTAAAGACGGCTACATCATTATTGCTGAGATACGCTTTCGCCTCATTAGCTGATCCAAAAGATGCATCCCCTAAGGTCACCGCCGGAAAGTAGTTATAAGCGGACCACATATGATTAATTTGGTAACGCTCCACCATGGCAAGGTTTATGTGACCCGCCCACGTGGGGTCGGATGTATAGGACATATTTGGTACGCCAAGGTTAGCATTAGGCCCAATAACCAAGTTAAAGCCCATATCCCGCATTTCAATGGCAGATCGCGTGGCCAAGTTAATGATACGATCCATAGGCAATTGCCCCCACCGATTGGGCTTCGGCAACCGCAAGAAACTTTCATTCCCATGCAATATGCGATCACGATGCACCGCAATATAAGGTGTCACCATGCTAGAGGTTATCGCCGTTTGCATAATATCGCTGGTGAAAGTTTTCACTTGGTTCTTATTAATAAGATTTTCATTCGTTAGCATCACGCCACTGACACGGTATTTTCGGATCACATCCTTTTGGGATTGTCCTATCGTACTACCATGAAGGCTGATCATCATCAGCTGCCCCACCTTATCCTCTTGAGACATGGCCGCAATCCAAGTGTCCACCTTTTCAGACACGGGTTTGTCGGACTCCAGGACGGCACGGTACGATACAGTTCGTACCGTTTCTTGTTCTGCCTGACTCTCATGTTGGCATCCAGTTGTACCAACGACAGCAACTAGTAAGGCAAGGCCACTCAGGACCCGCCGAAAAAACAGGTTCATCTCTCCTAAAAGCTCCTTAATGCTTACGCAATATTATGAATATTATGGGCTTTCTATGTTGCTCTCCCAATGCAACACCCATAAGTCCCCTCTTGATCCGTACAGTATATTTTTATATTATACACTAAATGATTCATCTTTTCCTCATAATAAAATAATTTTTTTTATACTGAATTATTATAATAAAGTTATACAGTAAAAATATGTGAATTTTGAATAATTATATAAAAAAATCCTACGAATCGTTTAAAAAGTGACCGCACTGTAACAAAAGGCTACGTGAGTATCAAGTCACTCATGACCCGTAGGATTTTCTATTTTATATTGTTGTACCCTAAATAGCAAACGCTACTATATGTTTTTTATAAACATTTGATTACTTTATAACAGCCTACTGTTTGAGTAATCGACTATTATTAACCTTTAAATTTTTCTTTCTTTACTGGCACATCGTCAATACCAACTTGCACAATATTTAAGCAATCGGCTATCATTAACCTTTGAATTTAGGGGATGTTGGACATGTTTCAGGTGTCACGTCTTTACGAGTACCAAGAACCGCGCTGCGGTCTGTGTAGTGTGTGTGTAAAAGTTCGTGTGCCTTATGGCCCAATGGTTCGCCTAAGAAATCTTTGTACAATGTTTGGATTTCTTCATTTTCATAGGACGCAACCCATTTGTAGTTTTCATCAGCTTCGTAAAGACCGCCGATACGAGCTTCTTTAGTTTTCACGGCTTGCGGCAATTTAGTGCGCGGTTGGCCACCGCCACCAATACAGCCACCTGGGCACGCCATAACTTCGATGAAGTCGTAGTGTTTGCCACTGTCTTTCAATGCATTCAAGAAGTCACGTGTATTTTTACCACCGTGAACAACGGCAACGGACAATGTTACGTCATCACCCAATTGAACAGTTGCCTCTTTTACGCCTTCCATACCGCGAACGTCCTCGAGGTGAGTCAACGCATATGGAGGTGGCTCTTTATCAGTGATGAGTTTGTAAGCCGTACGCATCGCAGCTTCCATAACACCACCTGTGTTACCGAAGATGATGGATGCGCCAGTTTCCATGCCGATTAAGTCGTCAAATTGAGATTCTTCTACTGTGTTGAAGTCAATATGTTCCTCTTGAATCCAACGGATGAATTCACGAGTTGTGATGGAAACATCTGTGTCCATGCCAAGAGATTCGTCATTGTGGTAACGAGCCGCTGCATTTTCTTCTTCCCGTTTCGTTTCTGCTTTTTTAGCCGTACAAGGGTTTACAGATACGGATACGATCTTACGAGGATCGATGCCTTTTTTCTCTGCAAAGTACGTTTTAATCATAGCCGCTTCCACAGCGATACAAGAACGTGTGGAAGACAAGTTAGGAATCAATTCAGGGAAATAGATTTCCGCAAAGCGTACCCACGCTGGGCAACAGCTTGTAAACTGAGGAATTTGACCACCGTTTTTAAGGCGTTCCACAAGCTCGGATGCTTCCTCCATAATGGTTAAGTCCGCACCAAAGTTAGTATCTACTACATAGTCTGCACCAAGTTTACGCAAGGCACTAACCATTTTGCCTTCCAAGAATGTACCTGGTTCATAGCCAAAACCTTCACCGATGGATACACGAACTGCTGGAGCTGTTTGGATTACGACGATTTTCTCAGGATCAGCAAGGGCTGCTTTTACCTTTTCAAGCTCGGATTTAGCATGCATGGAGTCGAATGGGCATGCTGCCGCACATTGACCGCAATGGATACATACAGGCACATCGCCGTTTGCATCAAGGTCGTAGTAATCAAGTACGCTCATTACATCCGCACAAGCGCGACGGCATAACGTACAGTTTTTACACTTGGAAATGTCGTGATAAATGGATGGATTGTCGAGTGCAATCGGCACGCGTTTATCGATAAATTCGTATTGAGACATGAGGACCTCCTCTAACAAACTATAACTACCAAACCTATTGGGGCGAAATATGCCAAACTACGGAGCACTGCGCCCAAGCCATACTTCTGCATCTTACCTATAGTATACGCTATGGTGAAAGTTTATACTATGTAGAATTGTTACACTTTTGCACAAAACCTCTGAAAAAGTGTACTATAAATCACATTTTATCATGAAAAAATGAATAATTCACCTATCTTAAGGGCATTAACTAACGTGCCTTAATAAGTGCCTTAATAAGTGACTTACTTATTAGCACTATAAAAACTAATGGCTTAATTGTTAATACTATAAGAGCTAAAACAAAATTATATTATACATAAAAAACGCACGTTCTTCTAAAGAACGTGCGCCAGTGAAGCTTTCACAAAATCATTCAATCTAGACAATCCTAAACTAATCAACAGTGTACTCGTCTGTAGGATTCAATTATTTACCGCCCCAAATAAGTTGGAATACAGCGTACGCAGGCGTACCTGGCTCAACTTTACGGCTATTTTTATTAACTTGTTCCTCTTTCACAACATAACCTTGTGGATTATAAAGAGTCACCTTAAGATCCTTAACTTCCCGTTTTTTATGATTAAACTCTTCAGTCACAATGTAATGGTAACCTTCATAGTCCATAGCTTTAATATCCATTACCGCTTTTTTATCATCTTTTTTAACGGAATCATTGTCGATAGACCAAGTAACACCATTGCTATCAGTGCCTACTGTATACCAATTAGCCGCATCAACACTACCAATACCGCCGATTAATAATGCACCTGCTGCCAAAACAGCTGCCAATGTTTTTTTCATATTAATACCTCTCAAAGAAAATACAAAAATATACAAACTAGTATATAAGGAAAAACTAAATATTTTATGAAAGACAAACTTATGGACTCGAATCTTAAAGCTTCACATAATAGGTCGAACGGCCACCACCCTTACGCTGGATACTGCCTTTTTTTACAAGTGTACGCACTGCACCTTCAATAGCACTATCGCTGATATTTGGACACCATTCTCTAATATCTTGCTTTGTGAAAGCCCCTAAATGCCTATCGATGGCAGCTTGCACCTGATTCATCGCAGAACCGCTATTTACTAGCAAAGCACTGCGGTCCTCAAAATCATGATAAGCGGCCAATAACATTTGTAACCAATACCGAATGAAAGCCGTAGGACAGGAGCTTTCACCATACCACGCACCACTAGACTCGCGTAAAGCCGCATAATACATGTCCTTATTTGCTGCAATTTTAGCCTCTAAGGGCACATATTTACCAACCATAAAGCCACTGCGATACAACAATAACGTCGTCAACAATCGACTCATGCGACCGTTCCCATCATTAAAAGGGTGAATACATAAAAAGTCACGAATAAAAATGGGAATCGCTAGAAGTGGTTCCACCTCACCATTACCTACAACCCGATTGTATTCCGCACAAATCTGATCGAGAGCCTCAGCTGTTTCATAAGGGGCCAACGGAGTAAACAAGACCTCAGTATGCCCATCCGGATATGTAGCACTAATATAATTCTGTACGCTCTTTAACTGCCCACCACGAGCATTAAACTGGTAATTGTACAAAATCTTGTGCAACTGCAAAATATGGTTCCGCGACAACGATATGGAATCATAACTCTCATGGATAACATTTAATGCATCACGATATCCCATGATTTCCTGCTCATCCCGATTTCGCGGTATCGTCTTGTCAGCCACTAACTGCCGGAGACGTGTACTTGTCGTCACAATCCCTTCAATCGCATTTGAAGCCTCTGTACTCTGTACCTTTGCCAACTCCACAAGCGAGTCTAATATGGCAGGACTCTGTGAAAGCAAAACCTCCTCCTTGCCATTTGCCCGATAAATCCCCGCAATAAGACTCAAAATATCCATATCCCACGACAAAGATTGAATCCGACCATACTCAAAACGACGCATACACACACCTCCATTCCGCTCTAATCCCTTATAAATAAAACTATTCCCTTAAATTATACCATAAAATAAGGGAATAAATAACTCTCTACTTCTCTACCATGTATGATCCAACGAATTTGAAAACTGATATTCACCCTGTAAGAGTACTAATAATATAGAAAGCCCCGAACTATTCTGAAAACGACTTAGATCACTTTTTCTCCCTAGGAAGTCTAGCAAGGCCCCTAATGGGATTAAATAATCCAACGGATTTGAAAGCTGATATTCGCCCTGTAAGAACACTAATAATATAGAAAGCCCCGAACTATTCTGAAAACGACTTAGGTCACTATGGAGGCTTTCAGGATAGTTCGGGGCTACTTATACGTTCTGAGTATCTAAATAGACAGAGCGAATATCAGCTTCTATTAAATTGTTGGATTATTTCCCCCATAGGGCCTGCATAACTTCCGCCCCCATGGTATCCGGTTCAATTTTCGTAGGTTTTTGTGCTTGTTTACTGGATAGCAATGCTATACCAGCATTGCTATATACTGTTGTATCAAGTTCTGTCCATGTTTTTTCTTTGCGATCGATCCGTACTGTGTAGATATATGTAAAGCCTTCAACATTGTTAATTTTAACAAGTACTGTGGCCGCATCATCTGTTTTATATACAGAAGAGTTGTCAATAAACCATGCCGCATCGTCAGCATCAGCATCGATATAGTACCAGTCAGCAGCACTAGCTTGACCAAAGCCACCTACAAAGAAAACCCCTGCTGCAAACATAGCAGCTAGCCATTTTTTCATTTTTAAACTCCCCCAACACTAGAGGCGACCATCTTAGATGGTCGCCCATGGTTACTCAATAGTTAATATAGTGTTTTATATTATTCTACTTCTTCTTCGATTTCAGCGCCTGGAATAACAGCAATACTAGCTACCTTATCACCTTCGTCGAGATTTTGTGTTTTCACACCAGAGATAGCTTTGCCCTTCTTCACAGCGATGTCATTCATATTGAAGCGGATGATTTTACCTTGCTCAGAAATAAGCATGACTTCGTCATCGTTATGAACAACTTCTACGGCTACTACATCGCCAGTTTTGTTCGTAATCTTGAAATTCTTAGAGCCTTTACCACCGCGTTTTTGCAATGTGTAAGCTTCCGCATCATTGCGTTTACCAAAACCTTCTTCAGAGATAGTAAACACTTGTGCTTCACTTTCATCAGTATTAAGAACACCAGCGCCTACAACCACGTCGCCTGCATTGAGTTTAATACCGCGCACGCCGTGAGCCGCCCGTTTCATGAGGCGCACATCGTGCTCGCTGAAGCGAATAGCAATGCCCAACTTAGTGCCAATCAAGATATCTTGGTTGCCAGTCGTCACGTTAACGGAAATCAAACGATCGCCTTCGTCGAGATTAATTGCATTGAGGCCAGAACGACGGATATTACGGTATTCTTCAATAGCCGTACGTTTTACAACGCCGAACTCAGTGACCATGAATAAATTTACATCTTCATGGACCCGTTCAAGGTCAATCATAGTCGTAACGGATTCGCCTACCGCAAGCGGCAATACATTAACCATAGCGGTACCGCGAGAGTTGCGGGAGCCTGCTTCCGGCACTTCGTACGCCTTGAGGCGATATGCACGGCCTGCAGATGTGAAGAATAGCAATGTATTATGGGTCCGCACATGCATAATTTGCGTTACATAATCATCTTCCTTCGTCTTCATGCCGATAACGCCAGCGCCGCCTTTATGTTGGTTGCGATATACGTTCGCGTTCATCCGTTTGATGTAACCTTGTTTAGTCAAGGTAATAACCATTTCTTCGTCAGCAATGAGGTCTTCTACATCAAGATCAGACGTATCGATGGTGATTTCAGAACGACGAGGGTCGCCGTATTTTTTCTTCATATCATCGAGTTCGTCTTTGATGATTTGACGTTGACGCGCTTCGCTAGCCAAGATAGCTTTCAAATCTTCGATCAATGCCAACAATTCTTTGTATTCCTCTTCGATTTTCTCGCGTTCCAAACCTGTTAAACGGCGTAAACGCATGTCGAGGATGGCTACCGCTTGTTTTTCTGAAAGCCCGAATTTTTGCATTAATGCATTACGTGCAATTTCGTCAGTTTGGGAACTGCGGATTGTAGCGATTACTTCATCGATGTGGTCGAGGGCAATCAACAAGCCTTCCAAGATATGAGCACGCGCTTCTGCTTTGTTAAGCTCGAATTGAGTGCGGCGTACGATTACATCTAGACGGTGATCTAAGTAATAACCCAATACTTCTTTCAAATTCAATACGCGAGGATGTCCATCTACGAGAGCTAGCATAATCACGCCGAATGTTTCTTGAAGTTGAGTGTGTTTATATAATTTGTTAAGTATGATATCTGGTTGCACATCAGCCCGCAATTCGATAACGATGCGCATACCTTGGCGGTCAGATTCATCACGAAGTGCTGTGATGCCATCAATAACCTTATCACGGCTCAAGTTCGCAATGGTTTCAATGACGCGAGCCTTATTCACTTGATACGGAATCTCAGTCACTACGATTTTATGCTTGCCCTTAGACATCTCTTCGATGGTTGCACGAGCACGCATTTTAACGCTACCACGACCTGTGGAATACGCTTTTTTGATGCCTTCTCGGCCCAGAATGAGTGCACCAGTCGGAAAGTCTGGACCCTTAATAGCAGTCATCAATTCATCTACAGTCACATCCGGATTGTCGATGAGCATCGCTAGGCCATTACATACCTCGTTGAGGTTATGTGGTGGAATATTTGTCGCCATCCCTACGGCGATACCGCTGGAACCATTGATGAGAAGATTAGGAATCTTCGCTGGCAATACAGTTGGTTCTTGCAAGCTTTCATCATAGTTCGGCATGAAATCAACAGTTTCCTTGTCGATATCGGCAAGCATTTCCGTTGTAATCTTCGCCATACGTACTTCGGTATAACGCATCGCAGCGGCACTATCGCCGTCGATGGAGCCAAAGTTACCGTGACCGTCTACCAAGAGGTAGCGCGTATTGAAATCTTGCGCCAAACGAACCGTCGCATCGTAAACGGAGCTATCACCATGTGGATGATACTTACCGAGTACGTCACCGACGATACGAGCGGATTTCTTGTACGGTTTATTTGGCGTCATGCCTGTTTCGTGCATCGCATACAAAATACGACGATGTACTGGTTTCAAGCCATCGCGCACATCTGGAAGCGCACGCATAACGATTACGGACATTGCATAATCGATGTACGCATTCTTCATTTCTTTATCAATCTGAACGGGATGAATATTCCCGTGGGACCATTGTTGGTCTGCCACAATCTCACCTCATTTTACTAACACTGATACTAATTCATCATATAATTATAGCATTTTTGCGTATATAACGCTATATTTTGTAAAAGTTCCTTCCCATTACATGGCCCAATTGTACAACTGTTGCCCAACTGTAATTAATTCTATAAAATATAGTAACCTCTATCTCTTATTTAATGAGCCGCATGTTGTATCATATGATCTAAAATGCTAACAAAATCTCGTTCTACAGCCGAAGTGTCGTTACCAGTACTGCCAATGCCTGTTAGCATGGTTTCTTTCCAGTCATTTTTTGCCATAAATCGAAAGGCGATCAAATACTTAGCTTTTGTTTTGTCCGCTTCTCCTTTTGGTAGATAATAAAAGCCTACGCTTCTATCAGAAGGAGGGTGCAATAACGCTGGGTTGTCTTGCGGTTTATACAGACTATATATAGATTTCATAAAGGTTAGAATATCTTTACCTTTTACAGATTCGTCTACAAAGATAATCTCATCATATGTGAATAAAGATATCTTATTAGTACCTGCCACACGTGTCGCTTTAGACTTAGCTAACTCCAAGGCTTCCTCGTGCGTCGCCATCCGCATGCCATACTGCTTAGCACGCTCCACTAACGAACCATTCAAATGAACTAAATACGCTTGTGAATACGCAAAGTCCGCATCATTTTTTCGCTCGCCACCAGGGGCCGGCAAGGTTGGTCGCTTTACTACAGAATTTGTGGTAAAGGAAAAACCATTACTTTCATCATAAAACACATACACATTTCGCTGGAATGGCTTCTCCTTCTCTACCACAGACGACTGGAGAACAAGATTCGGATGCACAACCGAAAACTCCTTCTCCACACTAGACTTGATATCCTCTGGTGTAGCAGGATCACCATTCTCCGTCGTCCAAATGAAAGAACAACCACTCAACACAACACTACAAACACCAACGATACCTAACAACACAAACTTAACAAACAACCTCATACACAAAACCTCCCCTCTCTCTATGTAGAAACTATAGAATGAATATGCTGGGATAACTATGGATAGGACTATATTATTATTGATGGGACACCTCTATAGCTAGTGTTTTAAAAAGTGCTATTACCTATTGATGAGCGACTTAGGTCACTATGGAGCGAAGAGATAGGTAATAGCACTTTTTAATTAATTACGTATATAGTTCTCGGGCCCCATCAATAATAATTACCTATTAACTAGTTCATCTAGCATATTCATCCTGTAATTTTCTATTACGTTCATAAATTTTTTATTGTGTATCGGATTTTCACTCATTCCGAATAGATGGCTATTGCATTCACAGTCGCTGCACCCAAAGTTCGGTACATTCCATTCCGCAATAGCTCGCACCGCATCAGCGAGAGCGCATTCTACGTCAATTTTAGTTAAATCTACATCTGCGCTTTCACGAGCAGCCGAGTCATCGTCAGAGAATTTACCTTTACGCCGTTCCTGAGCAGAAATTGTCATAGCCTGCGGCCGCCCACTAGTACGAATCGGCAAGCCCGCTATCATTTCACAGTGACCGCGGAAGTAATCTAAATGCCAGTGCATTTTCTTCCGTTTTCGTTTATGACGTTCAATGCGTTTCGTTAAATTTACCTTCGCGGAACCAACATACATATAGTAACCAGGTTTGAAATGCATCATCCCTTTAGAACCGATTTCGAGATCTAAATCGTGATCGAGGTACATGACCATCACATACACGCCACTATCATGAGCCTCTGTGTCAAGGATATAACTAGGATAGGAACATTCATGTGTCACCGTAGGCATGGTGAAAGTCTCATCCCACGCTACAGCAACGGCTTTCCAATCTAATGAAGGTGCCACCTCTTTAAAAGTTTTGGCAAATTCCAAATCCGTATGATAATCTGGCAAGAACCACTGCGCTTGGTCCCATTGTACGAGGAATAGAACACCCGTGTGATAGCCTTCGTTTTGTAATTCTTTCAGATGCAATAAATGCTTGCGGCCTCGCTCTGTAATAGCATCAGGGAACATGGCTCCCGTCTTGGAGAACAAGGTACAAGACTTAACCTCCAATAAAAACTCATCCCCCTTATCATTGGTGAGGAGCAAATCAAAGCGAGATGATGTGCCGTGTAGTTTAACCGTATACTCCCGTCTCACTACGCGCCACTCCTCCCAACCAGGGATACGTTTATTTTCAATCAAATGTTGCGCCACATCGTTGCTGTAGTTTGTATCGAGCATGATAACAACGCCATCGCGCTCGATGCCTACCACGCGATATTTCGTCTTTGCATCCGGCTTGTCGTGAGGCACGATGTACATCGTTACCCCCGTAAACAAAAGCTCCCACATGCGACCAGGATTTGGCAAATGAGCGAGCACATTTTCACCATTCAAATCTAAAGTCACCACAAAACGGTTCGGGCGACCTATGTATGTTGCTTTTAAAATAGTATCGTAAAGGACTTTCATCGTTTCTCCTACATCAAGAACATTCTATATGTCTATTATACGATATGTAACCTTGGGTTTCATCTGTAAACAGTATCGTATATAATGATAGTTAGTAAACAATCAATAATTAATATTAAAAAAGTTCTATTTTTGTAGCTTGAGTTACATTATTGTTTGTTAAAATGGTTTATACTAAGAGCGTCGGGTCAGTATTCTAAATACCCATACTGATCATTACGCCGGGTTTTGATGAGGCATCGCCTAGTTGATCTCATCCCACTTGTCCGTATATATGTGCGAAGCTTTCACAAAACCCTAGGGCGTAAATAATTAATATATAAAGAGTTTTATAGATTAACTAAGTAGTTTTAGCCACTATTCTCCGCAGAGAGGGCTCGAGAAAGGATTTATCATGGCACAAATTGCAGCAAATTTACAACGCATTAAAAACGGCCAACGCCGTTATGCAATTACACCTCGCGTTCCAGCAGGTTTCATTCAACCAGATCAATTACAAAAATATATCGACGTAGCGAATGAGTTCGGCGCTGTTCTTAAATTAACTGGCAGCCAACGCATTATGATTACAAATTTGAAAGCAGAAGACGTAGATAAAGCATGGGAGATGCTTGGCATGGAGCCAGCGTACACTGTATCTAACCGCGTGCGCAGCGTAAAAATCTGCCCAGGTACTACCTTCTGTAAACGCGCTAAACAAGACAGCGTACATCTTGGCATGCAAATCGAACGCAAGTACTTGTCCCTTGAAATGCCAAGCAAAATGAAAATCGGCGTGTCCGGTTGTCCAAATTCTTGTACTGAAAGCCGCATGAAAGATGTGGGCGTTATCGGTACTGTAGACGGTTGGAATGTATACGCTGGCGGTAGCGGCGGGGCGCATCCTCGCATCGGTGACCTCATCGCAGAAGTTAAAACAGAAAAAGAAGCTCTTGCATTAGTTGATCGAATCATCGCATACTATAAAGAAAACGCACAAATCGAACGCATGGGCGAATTCATCGACCGCATTGGTTTAGAGGCTTTCAAAGCAGCTGTATTGGGCGACCTTGAAGGGGCTCCAGCTGAAAGCAAGTCCGAAGAACCAGCTGTGTTCTTACCAGGTCAAGGTAACGATCCTGAAGTGGAAGCACCACGCCTCGAAGCAGGTGCCCCTATCACTCCAGACACAATTATTCGCGACATCGTTGAAACCTATCCAAATGTTGTACCTGTATTACAAGGTATTGGTATGGGTTGCCTAGGTTGCCCTTCTGCAACAGCTGAGCCATTATGGCAAGCCGCAGAAATCCACGGTTTTAATGTATACGATTTAGTAGAAAAATTAGAAACAGCACGAAAAGGAGCTTAATATGTCCGCATTCTTAGGTCACATCCATTACTGGTTATATCGCAAAATTCAATTGCTCGTTGAGCGTGAAAATTTGATTTTAGAAAAAACTTCTAAAGTTGTTGATGATTTGGCGGAGGAACTACACTCCATCTCCGTAGATACATACGGCGAACCAATTAATCCAAGCATTCCTTTGGAAAACATCATCGACCACGGCAATATTCACGGCTGGTTAGCTAACCAAATCAACATTGCTTCCGTTCGCGAAGCGGCTTTCATCAAAGACATGCTCGACACAAATTCTGGCGATGAAGCAGTACACGTAGTAACCGCTATCCTCGATGCCTTTGCAGTACAAGGCCAAGCATGTGGCGTTGTGGCTCAAGACAGCCTTGAAGAACACACTGCACCAGCGATTTACAATGCATTACAAAACTTCTACGTAAATGGCATGCCTTGCGATGGTGGTGACCAAGTGGTTTCTGAAAGTCCAGACGAGTTTACATGGGTTGGTGACCACAGATTACAAGCAGGCTACTGGCGTACAGCGGGCGTTGACCCTAAGTTCATGGCATTAGCTTACCAAACATGGTTCGAAGCTTTTGTGAAAGCTATCGATCCAGCCTTTGAACTTGTAACGACAGAAGAAAACGGTACACGTTTGTACTCCATTCGTAAAAAATAATATAAACTATCTACTCTCAGATATATGTACTGAAAAAGGAGCGTAACTTACGCTCCTTTTTTCATACCTATTTTTATATAAATTATACAATAGCTTAACTATTTTCGAAACTGTAGCCATAAGCACAGCATTGATAAACAATATCATTTATAATACAATTATAAGATAGATATACAACATAGTATATATTACATTAAACTTTCAATATAAAAATTAGAACTAGGAGGTCCATTATGGCAGGCACAGTTAATCAAGAATTAGGTTTATTATTCCAAGGCCCTAACTATGTAATCGTAAAAAAAGGCGGCAAAGCTGGTGAAAAGGTGGAAAAACATAACCACCCTGAAGCTAATGTCATTTTTACAGTTGTAAAAGGTAAAGTACAAGTGTTCCTTAATGAAACGGAAGAACATGTACTCGTACCAGGCCAAGTATTGGAATTCAACGGCGACAACTACATCCAAGCTACACTCGTAGAAGACAGCGAATTCGTTGTAAACCTCATTCATAAATCATAACCACCCGTAGAACGGGTGGTTTGCCCTGACCCTATAAGGGTCTTTCTCTAGTGGTGGCCCTCTAAAGAGGGCATTGAATGATCTGACAACCACTCTATTACCACTGGCTGCCCCCTACTCGGGGGCTTTTATTTTGCCTATTTTACCGGCTCACCCGTAAACGGGTCGGTATATTCTTTAAAGTTTAATGTATCTTGTGCTATATCTTCTTGTAACTGATTGCGAATATACTCTTTTATCGCTCCTTCATATCTTCCCACCGTATCCACATAATATCCTCTACACCAAAAATGTCTATTTCCATACTTATATTTTAAATTTGCGTGTTTATCGAATATCATGAGGCTACTTTTGCTTTTTAAATATCCCATAAAACTTGATACGCTTAAATGTGGTGGAATTGTTACTAGCATATGTATATGATCCGGACAGCATTCTGCCTCGATAATTTCTACATTTTTTCTCTTACATAAATCTCTTAGAATTTTACCTACATCAGCTTTTATCCGACCATAAATTATTTGCCTTCTATACTTTGGAGCAAAAACAATATGATATTTACATCTCCATTTACTATGTGATAAGCTTTTTACGTCATTCATTGACATTGAACCTCCTATGTTGAAATGTTGTGGTTGCCAGACCAACTCCATTTTAGCACTAGGAGGTTCTTTCCTTTTCTCTAAGAAATTTTACTGACCCCCAGTTTAACTGGGGGTTTAGTCATGCCTATTCGGCGTACAATAAATAACCCCCTAGCTGATACCTCAGTTAGGGGGTTTTGTACTTATTATTTTTTAAGACGGCTAATTACTTCGTTAGTAATGTTTTCGATTTTGCTGTTAGCGTCAGCAGCACGAATTGTGTATGGATCATCCAATACTACGTCCATTTGTTTTTCAACGCGAATAGCTTCAACAGTGTTGTGAATTGCTTGCATCATAGGTTGAGCAATTTTATTGATTTCTTCGTTTTCTTTTTGAAGCAATGGAGCTACAGTTTTGTTGAATTCTGCTTCTGCTTGTGCAGAGTCTTTAATTTTTTCAATTTCTTGTACTTTTTTTTCAATTTGTGGACGGTATTGAGCGTCTACTTGTTGCATTTTCATATCTAATGCACCGTAGCCAGGGTAGCTATTTACTACTTGGCTCATATTTACTAAGCCAATGTTAGCAGCACTTGCTACTGCAGCAGTAGCAGACATAGCACCAACGATAGCTAAGGTAGTCAATTTTTTAGATAATTTCATCTGAAATCCTCCTCGATTAAAAGTGTCACTATACAATCCAATAGTGTACTATTTTTACTATAACAAATCTTGCTAACTTTCACAAGACTATGATAAATAGCATAATAAAGCCCTATGAACTACTTATGAAAGTTATTAGAACTTAAAATAATACCCACAAGCATACTCTGAGACCCTTAAAGCAATCGATACAGACATATTCAGAACACACATGTGGGCATTTCGACTTTCACCAATTATTTATAATTTGTCATCAAATAATGGTTTATTATTCACCGAATTATTGTTCATCATTTAAATAGATGTATTTATCGGATTTCAATTTAGATACGAGATCAGGCACCAAACCGATAAGGCGATCAAAGCTGCTGCTGTAAGGGTTGCCCTTAATGTTGAACAATTCGATGCGGTCACCTTTAATAACAAGGATTGCACTTGGTTCCATTTTGGCACCGCCGCCACCGCCACCAGATTCTTGGCCTTTATTGGCTGTGCAGTGGTTTGTACCAGTACCGAAGCCAAAGGTTACGTCAACGAATGGAACAAGTGTAGTATCGCCAATTTGCACAGCTTCACCAACTACCGTTTCCACTTTAATCATATTTTTAAACTTCTCGAATAGGACTTCCAAATTCTCTTTTACATTACTGTTCTCCATCACAGTACCTCCGCTTTTTGTGAAAGTATTATAGCTATAATAATACAGCTCATATACTCAATTGACATTATATATCCTTACGCTGTTTGACCCTGTTCGGCTTTTAGCTTTTCTAGTTGCTTGGCTTCCTTCCGTTTAACCCAGAAGACACGAGCACTTTCACCCAATAGGGAACGCATAGGTTTAGATACCAAGAATCTAGTACCATACCACGCCAATACGGCAAGAATCATACGACCTTTAATATGGCCGCTGCCTTCAGCTACCCAGTTCACATAATCTATCTCAATAGACTCTGCTTGCTCAGGCCAAATGCTATACAACATAGATGCAATAAGCCCCATCCGATACGGATCACCAATACCAAATCGGCCCTCTATAGCCATATCACGTGGTTTAGAGTGGTTATAGCATCGTTTCGACACAAGGAATATCTGACGCCACAACTCTGTATTTCTCAAGTGTTTCATGAACCAGAATGTAGGAATTTCAGACTTGAATGATGCTACCGGATCATTGGGATCAGGCTTTCCAAAACGTTGTTTCACAGTCGTTTTAATATCATTTACCTTTGTAAATACCTTTTCCTTGATAGAGCCGTCACTATTGAAAGTAACATGACTTATTACTTCATCATCATCTTGAATATGAGCCGTTGGATCTTGTTGTATCGAATCATACCGCTCAGCACGAGCTTGTGCATCCATATCCTTAGAAGCCGCATCAGGTCGCTCAATGCGCTCCTTTGCCCTAGGTGCGCTCCCCGCCCCTGGTGATTCGTCATCATCAAAGATTGTATTGGAACCTTGAGCGCTCTTCAAGTCATCAAAGCTTGTGCCGCTAGAGCTTGCAGTTGGACCTTGTCCACCTCCTTGCATAGCCTTTGCAAAAGCTTCTGCTTGTGATATGTCGCCATCATCATCCATTACCTTTTGATATTCTTCATCTACACGATTTTCAAGCCATTGTTCATAGTCTTTCACAGGACCGATCTTAAGTACACCTAAAACGTATAATTCCTTAAAAAATGGTTTATTTTGAATGTACGCTAAGTGGAGTGAAAATACGCGCCACAGCCATTTGATGCGCAGCTCACCACGATATGGCGTCCGCCCATCAATTTCGATGCTATATGTGATTGGTGCCAGTAGGATAGTCAAGATGAGTGCTACAATGATGGCCACAATAACGAGGGCCACAATAGCCACTGTACTCAACCACATCACCTCCTTAGGTGTTCCTATGATTAGTTTTCAATGCCCTTTCGAGCCATTACGCCTTGTAAGTAGTAATGTTTAATCTCTTTCATCTCCGTTACGAGATCGGCCTCATCAATTAATTCTTGAGGAGCTCCACGGCCCGTAAATACGAGTTCTGTTTCTGGATGACGAGCATCGAGTAAAGCTTTAGTTTTATCCCATGTAATGAGTTCAAAGAAGAGAGCCATATTGTACTCATCAAGTACAACGAGGTCGTACTCACCACTGCTGATCGCAGCGAGTGCACGTTCATAGCCTTTTTCGATGAGAGCTACATAATCCTTCGGAGGATTACCAGACTCAAAGACAACGACTTCATCGCCCCATTTAGCAAGTTCATCCTTACTCTTCATGCCTTCTTTGATGATAAAGAATGGCTTGCCCACAGTTTCTAACGTTAAATTTGTTAAGGTAGGTAAAATAGTATGCTCACTATATACTTTAGATTTCATAAATTGTAAGAAGAGGACTTTCTTGCCTGCGCCGATGGCACGAATAGCTAGGCCGATTGCGGCAGTTGTTTTGCCCTTGCCTTC
This sequence comes from Veillonella parvula, assembly GCF_040094895.1. Taxonomy (GTDB): domain Bacteria; phylum Bacillota; class Negativicutes; order Veillonellales; family Veillonellaceae; genus Veillonella; species Veillonella parvula_L. The sequence continues at coordinate 384,065 of NZ_JBBNGV010000003.1, forward strand.
GCCGGTATAAACTTGTACATAGGCCTTCATAGATATACCTCCGTTCATATACTTTTATTTTACAATATATATATACAAAAGGAAAGAAAAAGAACTTGCTATGAGCGCATATGCACGCATAACAAGTTCTTTTTAGGTCTTATATAAGCTTTTATATTTCTAATTGCTAATTGGTAAGAAGATCATAGGGTCTACAGGCGTATTGTTAAGGCGTACCTCGTAGTGAACGTGGGCACCCGTACTTTTACCAGTACTACCCATCAAAGCAATGGTTTGACCTTGTTTCACGCTCATCCCTACCGTTACTAATACGGCACTATTATGGCCATAACGGGTAACAAAGCCATTGCCATGATCGATTTCAACGAGGTTACCATAACCGCCGCTTGTATACCCCGCAAAGGTTACCACCCCGGCCGCAGTAGCCACGATTTGGGAACCATAGTCATCGGCAATATCGATACCTTCATGGAATGCACCAATAGCACCCGTAACAGGGTCAACACGGCTACCAAATGGAGATGTAATAACGCCCTTACTTGGCCAAATACTAGGTGTCGTACTATTCACAGCACCACCAGAACCAGCGGAGAAGTTGATGGATTGTAAGGCCATCAAATCTTGTGCGCCACCATCGCGAAGGATATTGCGCATTGTATAGAAACTAACAAGCAATTTTTGTGCTTCCTTATCCATTTTGGATAATCGAGCCGATAATTGTGCCGCTGTTAACGTCTGTGCTTCACTATTATCAGCGGCTTCCTGCTTTGGGTCGCTACCATCCCCGCCACCTTGAGCTGGTGTGCCAGATTCAGCGCCCTTCAACATTTGCTTATTTTCTTCACTAATTTGATTTAAATTTTGAATTTTCTTATCCAGAACCTCTGTTTTTTGTTGTAACAATTTCAACTGTTCCGATTGCAATTGCGTTTGTTGACGTAATTGCACAACCTCAGCCTGGCGCACGATGCCCCAAATACCGAGTACCAATGCCAAGACCAATACTACAGAACCAATAATGGCAACGAGTTTCGCTTGCTTGGTAGTTAATGTCAATATGCAGTTGTCACCATTTCTTTCAACTTTGTTTGAAATGAATGCCGGTATTTTCAACATAAAACTTCCTTATTTCGAAACGATAGCGCGCGTCAACGCTTCCTCATTGGTACGCTCACCCAACGCTTCGTTCAAACTTTCTAATTCTTCTTGTGAAAGACTTACTAAACTTTTACCTTTCACAATAGGTTTACTAAAAATACGAGATTCGCTACGACCGTAAATACTGGAGATACAGATGCCATTATTGTTGCCATCTAGCAAGGTAAGGGCAAAGGACAAATCATTTCCGATATTTTCAAAGGCATTATACTTAATAAAGCCAATTTTTTGTATCGTATTACTCTGAATATTGCGAATTGCCACTTGCTCGGATAACAAGGACTCAAGGCCCTTCGCAGCATCGCGAATTTCACTGACCTCTACAGATAATTTACGCTCTAGGCTCGCACCATGCTCCCCTTGCATAAAGAAATCGTATTTCTTTTTCAAGCTACCTAAACGAATGTGTAAGATTACACAATATACGAATAACACTATAACAAGAACGATGGTAACCATGCCTATCCACGGTTGAATCGATTCGAACATGTATTTTCCTTCCTATACAATCATCAAAACTCCAACAGTTAATTATACCACTCCTATTGTGAAAGTTAAATGACTGCATGCAATTTAATTTAATATATCTAATATAAATAAACGATACCTATGTAATAATTTATATAACAAGTATGTATGTATCAGATACATATTACAATCCTATGTTTTAGCCCTCTAGTTCGTCAACAAATGGGCTTATTGCTCGTTCTAGTATACCATGTAGGGATGCTATGAGTACACCGTAATTCACGATGGGCGTACCTTGTACAACAGCACATTCAATACGTCGCAACACCTCACGGCGTGTGAGCATACAAGCTCCACAGTGGATAATCAAATCATACTGAGATACATCCTTTGGGAATGCTCCCCCACTAGTGAATTCTAACTGTAAATCTGTATGACCTTGCTTCTTTAAAAGATTAGGTATTTTTACAGTCCCAATATCATCGCATTGACGACGATGTGTACAACCTTCACTGATAAGCACCTTGGAGCCAGCTTTCAAATTTTTAATAGCCTTAACACCAGTTACCAAATCCTGTAATTTCCCCTTGAACCGTGCCATCAAAATAGAAAAGGACGTCAATGGAATCGAATCGGGGGTCAACTCATCAACCCGATCAAATGCTTGAGAGTCACAGATTACCATTTTAGGTGGATTCTTAAGAGAGTGAATCATAGCCGGTAATTCTTCTGTTTGACAGACTAATGCTAAGCCTTTGTGATCGAGAATTTCTCGGATAGTCTGCACCTGTGGCAAAATAAGTCGCCCCTTTGGTGCAGCACTATCGATAGGACATACAAGAATAATTGTATCCCCCTCTTCAACTAAACCTTGTAAAAGAGTTTGCTCCCCTTCTACATCAAGAGGTGTTAACCCACCGAGTAGATCAAGCAACTCTAATCGCTTAGCATCAGATGTGAAGTCAGCAGAACCAATAACAGTAGCTAAGTCTGATAAGCCTGTATGGGCAGCTATATAGCCCTCCCCCACTATAACTTTTCCGACAATATCTTTAGAATCATCTAAATTGTTTGTAACTTTACTTATATTGTCTACGGATTCTTTTATAGTTCCTTTAGACTTTACTATATTCTCTTTAAGCTCATCCATATCGTTTTTATATAAATGCTTATCGAATTTAGTCGAATTAATTTCATTTATAAAAAGTGCGATAGGTACATTATTTTGTTTTAAAAGACCTAACCAATGCATATCATCCGAAGTTGGTTCTTCATCAGTGCGAAGCACATAAACAGCAAGATTAATTTTTTTCAGAACCTCTTCTGTTTTCTCCATGCGCAATGTACCTAATTCAGTTGTATCATCTATACCAGCTGTATCAGTAATCACCACAGGGCCGAGTGGCAAGATTTCCATAGCTTTACTCACAGGATCAGTTGTAGTCCCTGCCACATCAGACACTAACGATACAGGCTGATCAGTTAGCATATTAATCAATGTAGACTTTCCCGCATTACAACGGCCAAAAAAGCCAATATGTATCCGGTTTGCCTTAGGTGTTTGTTCCATACTCTATCCTTGTTACTCAACTTTTATATATCTTACAAAGTATAATATAAAGTTTCGCATAACTTATTTTATTATTTATTCTTATTATCTATTCTATTATTTAATCCTATTATTTTATCGTATTTTTAAACGTATTATTTAACAAGATTTCTTAAATATAGTAAAAGCGCAGCCCGTAGACTACACTTTTACCGCAGATTGTAAATGTTATTGTTGTTATTATTCCGGCTATTGCTATTGCTTTTGCTTTTGCTTTTGCTTTTGCTTTTGCTTTTGCTTTTGCTTTTGCTTTTGCTTTTGCTTTTGCTTTTGCT
>NZ_JBBNGV010000004.1:0-136505 GCF_040094895.1 Veillonella parvula
TCGCTCTTCGTTCGACTTGCATGTGTTAAGCACGCCGCCAGCGTTCGTCCTGAGCCAGGATCAAACTCTCCAAGATATCTTGAAGCTATTTGAATAGCTCATTATTTGTTGTCGTTACATTGAAGTAACTTTGAATTATGGTTGGTTTTGACTTTGTCAAAACCCGCACTCTGGCATATGTTCAATCGTTATGATTGATTACCTATCATTGTTCAGTTTTCAAAGATCTGTACCAGTCTACACACTCTTTCTTCAAAGTGTTTCATCAACTGGCGACTTGATTATTGTATCAAGTCCAGCTCATTCCGTCAAGTGCTTTTTTTAACTTCTAAGAAGTTTTTCATACTTATCATTTGAGCTGTGTCCTAATGACTTGTATAAGTATAGCATAAATATAATAAACGTCAATATATAAAATTGTTATCCTAAAAAATTCATCTTTCTTTCATTATTTTTATTGCATCCTATACATAATATCTCATTAGAAGCCATTTTAACTTGTTTAATATTTATTTACCCAATTTTTACCTTAAACAACTATAGTTCTAAAGGAGTATATCTTTTTACCCATATATGATACAAAGCAAGCGCTATCACCATAACCAATGCAGTGAACATATATAAATATTGATAGCCCCACGCACTAGCTAATACTGCAAGTATAACCGATCCAGCACCGACACTTATATCTAAGGCTAGAAAATAAGTTGCTGTTGATACACCCGCACGCTCAATAGGAGCTGATTGTATAGCCAGCGCTTGGAATGCAGGTTGTGCTGCACCATAACCTAACCCCAACAATGGAGCGGTGAATAGAATAGCTAATGGTGTTATAGCTAATCCCAATCCAAATAAGCCTAATATAAATAATCCTAATCATGTATAGATAATAATTTTTGAACCATATCGAGCATATATTTTTCCTACTATAGGCCGACTAATAATAATCATCAACGCAAAAATAGCAAAGAAAGCACTTCCCCATATTCCTGCCCCCATGCTATTAAGTTCTATAGGTATAAAAACTAAAACACCAGAGTAAGTAAAACCAATAAATAAGCCCATTAAAGCCCAAGGTAAACTTTTATTTTCTATAAACTGGGAAATATGCCAACCTTTATATTTTGATTGTTTAGGTAATGCTAACTCCTTTGATAGGGGAATAATATTACTTAAGACCATAGCCAATCCAGTCATAACCGTTAAAAATATGTACAATGCCATACTACCGTATGACGATAAAGCATATAGGCCGATAGCAGGCCCTAATACCATTGCTATATTTGAAAAGATAGCAAACATATTAACTCCCTCACCTTTTCGACTAGGAGGTAATACTAATACTGCTAGAGTAGCCATTACAGTTGTTCCAAGGGCAAACACAACACCATGTAACCCACGTAGTACGAAAACAGCCTCTAAGGATGTAGTAAAATTAAATAATCCCATAATAATGAAAAACAAGGCTGTTGATATTAATAGAACAATACGCTTATTAAAACCATCTATTAATCGTCCTGCAAAAATCCTACATAAAATTGTACCAATTTGGAAATATGTCATCGCTAAGCCCGCATCAAGATCACTGCCAGCCAGCTCAGACGTGATTACAATTGGCAATGCCGCTACGAGAACATATTGAGTCATATATAAAATACCACTACTAATACCATAATTAGTAAAAGCAGGGCTCCACAATCTATTTGAATCCATATTTGTATCTCCTTTTGTATCGTGTCACCTAGCCATTTTACGCCTCTATCTTATAGAATTCAAGAACAAGCCTTTTTAAATTTTATATAGTTAAAAATGACTGTTATCTGTAAAATACCTATACCGTTTTACATAATAAAAGATAGCAAAATAAAAGAACCTCTCTAAAAAATAAATCCAGAGAGGTTCTTATACTTTAATCATTAACACAATAATAATAATTTATAACTTATTATTGATTACGTACGTCATTTTTATTACGGCTCTTCCACATAACCCACAAGGATGTAGCTACACAGATAGAGGAGTACGCACCACTAGCAAAACCGATGATCATGCAAAGGGCAAAGTTCTTTGTAGTGTCCCCACCGAATAGATAAAGGGATACACAAGCAAACATAACGGTAGCCAATGTATAGAAACTACGGTGAATACTTTGTGTAATAGACGCATTCGCCAAATCTGCAAATGTATCAGAACGTTTATGTGTATGCGTATTTTCACGAACACGGTCAAAAATAACTACAGATTCATTCATGGAGTAACCTACAACCGTAAGAATGGCAGCCAAGAAGGATGCATCAATTTCTAGTTGGAAATAAGAGAAAACACCAAGAACCATAATCAAGTCATGGAAAATGGCAACTAACGCAGAAATGGCAACCTTATATTCAAAACGATAAGAAATATATAGAGCTAATGCTGCGAATGCTATAACAAGATTCAATAACGCATGTTCTGTAACTTCAGAACCAATTACAGCACCTACAGTTTCAATACGTTTAACTGTATTGTTACCAATAGATTTAGTCAAAGAATCAACAACAGCGGCACTTTCACTAGACTCGAGATTACGTGTACGAATCATTACGTCTTCGCCCGCTGTATCACCAGTAGTATCACCGGAAAGCTGAATTTGTGCATTTTCAAGATTATATTCTTTTAGAACGTCACGAACTTGACTAACCTCTACAGGTTGATCAAATACAACTTCAACAATCGTACCACCAGTATAATCAATACCAAAGTTAAACCCTTTAGTAAATATGGAAATTAAGCTGATTATAACAAGTGTGGAGGAAATAGCAAACCACCAACGATGATGTTTAATTACGTCTAATGTCATTTGCGTTTACCTCCTTTCAAAGATTTAGGTGCAAATGCGTCAGCACTTGTGCTCGGAGAAATATTCGCACCAAACCAGAATGGATGGTTTGTAAAGTTACAATCGATTAATAAGCGCAATAAGAAATGGCTCACAGTAATCGCAGTGAACATACTTACCACAACACCTACGCCTAAGCTGATAGCGAAGCCTTTTACAGGACCAGAGCCTAAAATAGTTAAGATACCAGCTGTAATGATAACGGATACGTTTGCATCAGTAATTGTGGCTAACGCACGGCTAAAGCCTGCTTCCATAGCAACACGCATAGATTTGCCGGAAAATACCTCTTCCTTAAAACGTTCAAAGATAAGAATATTCGCATCTACCGCAACACCCATGGATAAGATAATACCAGCAATACCTGGCAATGTCATAGTCGCATTAAAGCCCTTGCCCAACACGAGTAATAAGAGCATAACATATACAAGTAATGCTATATTAGCTACGATGCCAGAAAAACGATATAAGATAACCAAGAAAATCATGATCATTGCAATACCAGCACTGAAGGCTACAACAGATTTATCCTTGGAGTCTTGCCCCAAAGAAGGACCTACTGTACGCACTTCCAATACATTAATTTTAACAGGCAATGCACCGGAACGTAATAAAATAGCTAAGTCTTTAGCTTCTTCTAAACTTTGACTACCAGAAATAGTGGCTTTACCACCTGTAATTGCTTGTTGTACTACAGGATTAGTCAATTCTTTACCATCCAATGTAATGGCAATACGACGACCAATATTTTTAGATGTTAAATCAGCAAACTTCTTAGCCCCTTCATCACTTAATTCAATAGCAACGAGTGGTTGTTTATTTTGACCTAACTCTTCTTTAGCATCTTTTAAGTCATCACCAGTCATAACGGTTTGACCTTGGTCGTTTTTAAATTCCAAGACCGCTGTTTTACCGATACGTTTAATTGCTTCGTCAGGATCTTTTACACCTGGCAATTCAATGATAATGCGACGAGCACCTTCACGTTGTACCAATGGTTCAGATAAACCCATTTCATTAATACGACGTTCTAAGATTTGCTTCGCCCGTTCCACTGCATCATTGTCAGCTGTACCAGTCGCAGAGTCCTCTGCTTCCAATACGATATGCGTACCACCTTGCAAGTCTAGGCCTTGTTTCAAAGAGCCTGCTAATGGTTGAATAAAATACGCAAATAATCCAATGATGGCAGCAATGACTACTAAAAACTTGATAATAGCTTTACCGTTCAAAATAGTTGCTCCCTTCTGCTATACACAATGTATAATGCCTTGCTCTGTCACAATTTTACTCATTCGTTGGTCTAATGCTTCCATTGGGATTGGTGTCTCCCATAATTGTATAGTCCAACATACGCCCATAAATGTACTCGGTGAAAGTTCCTTGAGAAATCGATCATAATACCCATTCCCCATTCCCATGCGACCACCTTGACGGTCAAAGCCAGCACCAGGCACTAAAATCAAATCCAAGTCACACGGATCAATAATATCGTATGGCTCAGCGGGAATACGTATATTTAACACACCCCGAGTGATAGATTCTAGAGACTTAAGGCGAACTGCAATCATAGTCGTCTTATCAGTACATACTGGAACGTATACAGATTTACCATGTTCTAAAGCATGACGAATCACATCGTCTAAATTGGCCTCTTTAGGCATCGCCAAATAGGCCATAATGTTTTTTGCCGATATATACTCAGGACTATTAACGATTTGATTCGTCAACATCGGCGTCCACGACCTACAATCAGCAACGGATAAAGCAGCGCGCTGAGACTTACACGCCTGGCGCACTGCTTCCTTTGTATTCATTATTTTTCTTCCTTGTTTTTCTTAGACAGTACATTAGCAACTGCTGTACGAGCAAATGTTAATTCAACTTTTTCAGATACCTGTACCTTGACTTTTTCATCATCAAGTTCAACAATTTCGCCATAAATACCACCAATAGTAACGATTTTTTGGCCTTTTTTTAAACTACCTAACAAGCTAGCACGCTCTTTTTGTTGTTTCTTTTGTGGACGCCACAATAGAAAGTAAAAAATTACTACCATTAACAAAATAGGCCAGCTAGTTTGCAAGATTTGTTGAATATCTCCCATGTTATCCTCCTAGGTTAATAAATATGTATTTCTTTTCTAGTATAGCCACCTAATATAAATTTGACTAGACTTAATTACTATTTTTTAAAGCTATCCCAAAATTGCATTCTAAATTGTGGGAACCGATCTTCTAAGATAGCTTGTCTCATTTGACGCATAAACTCTAATAAGAAATAGAGATTATGATACGTTACAAGGCGTAATGCCAAAATCTCTTCTGCCTTATATAAGTGACGAATATATGCACGGGAATAATTTTTACATGTATAACATTGGCAACCTTCTTCTAAAGGACCCCAATCATGAGCAAATTGAGCATTTCGAATATTAAGACGACCATTCCAGGTCATGGCCATCCCATTTCGAGCAACACGAGTTGGATATACACAATCAAACATATCAACTCCACGTGCTACACCTTCTACCAGACAATCTGCGGTGCCAACGCCCATCAAATAACGAGCCTTGTTAGTTGGCAATAATGGCGTAGTATATTCTAAGATTTCATTCATTAAATCATGAGGTTCCCCAACGGATAAACCGCCGATGCTATAACCTTCAAAATCCATAGCTACAAGTTCTTCCGCACTTTGCTTGCGCAAGTCTTTGTACATGCCACCTTGAACGATACCAAACATGCCTTGGCGGTCATGAGCTTTACGAGCCTCTTGGCAACGATGCGCCCAACGTGTTGTACGCGCCGTAGAGCGTTTCGCATAATCATGATCCGCGGGATACGGAATACATTCGTCAAAAGCCATCGCAATATCAGAACCTAATTGCTCTTGTACCTTTGTAGCCACTTCAGGAGATAGAAACTGTTTTGATCCATCAATGTGGGATCTAAATGTAACACCATCCTCAGTAATTTTGCGCATATCGCCTAAACTAAATACTTGGAATCCACCACTATCAGTAAGAATCGCTTGATCCCAATTCATAAATTTATGTAAGCCCCCAGCCTCTTCTACAAGCTCCGGCCCTGGGCGAAGAAATAAATGATAGGTATTACTCAAAATAACTTGAGAACCCATAGCCTTTAGTTCTTCTGGTGTCATAGTTTTAACTGTCGCTTGCGTGCCTACAGGCATAAACATCGGTGTTTGGAAGGTACCATGTGGCGTATGCAATAAACCTGCCCGTGCCCCCGTATGAGGACATGTCTTTTGTAATTCATAAATAATACTCGGCATAGTCCCTCCTAACGTATAAACATAGCATCGCCGAAGCTAAAGAAACGATAACGTTCACGTACAGCTTCTTCGTAGGCCGCCAAACAGTGTTCACGACTAGCTAGTGCACTAATCAACATTAACAATGTAGATTGAGGCAAGTGAAAATTCGTTACCAACGCATCAATCATCTTAAATTTATAGCCAGGATAGATAAAAATTTGAGTCCAACCACTCATACCTTGTAATACACCATCATCATTCGTAGCAGACTCAAGAGTACGCACCGATGTAGTACCTACGGCAATGATACGAGACCCTTTTTGTTTGGCTGCATTGATTCGATTCGCCGTATCTTGAGGTACAACAAAGAACTCACTATGCATTTCGTGGTCTTCAATAGTCTCTGCCGATACAGGTCTAAAGGTGCCAAGTCCAACATGTAAGGTTACAAACTCAAGCTCTACACCTTTAGCTTTAATCTTTTCTAAGAGGTCAGGTGTAAAGTGAAGTCCTGCAGTTGGTGCCGCAGCAGAGCCTTTCTCCTTAGCATATACCGTTTGATAACGGTCTTTATCTTCTAACTTTTCATGAATGTATGGAGGTAATGGCATTTCACCAATTTCTTGAATCACATCATCAAACACACCGTTGCATGTGAACTGAATGATACGGCCTCCAAAATTTGTTTTATCTATAATAACTCCACTTAGGCGGTCATCAAACTCTATAACTTGCCCGATAGGACATTTTTTCCCCGGTTTAACAAGGCATTCCCATCGATTTTCACCACATGGTGTGAGTAGAAGTACCTCCACCTTGCCACCAGAACCTTGACGATGTCCATATAATCTCGCAGGGATAACCTTCGTATTATTAAATACAAGCACATCTCCTTCATAGAGTTCTTCTAGCAAATCATAAAAATGCCCTTTATGTTTAACTTCACCACTTACCTTATCTAAGGTTAAAAGCCGTGCTGTATCACGAGGTTCTACAGGATGCTGAGCAATCAGTTCCTCTGGCAATTCATAATCAAAATCTGTAACTTTCATCGTAATCCTTATTAGTACATTTTCTTCAATGTAATGCCACTATAGTAGTGACGCAAAATAGTTTGGTAATAATTTATATCTCCAGGATTAGCACGCTTTGCCATTTCCGCAGCGCCCCATTGAGACATACCAAGGCCATGACCCCAACCGTGGCCTTTAATATAAACAGTATCATTCTTGCCAGTAAAGCTATGATATGCCTTTCCCGTGCCTTTAGCAGGGTTGTGATTTACATAGAAATCAAATAGTGTAGATTTTAAACCTAAAATACTACGCAATGCATCGCCATCTACAGTAGTTTTTCCAGAGGTACCTATGAAAGTAGCACTCTTTATACGACCTGATACACCGCGGTCCGATGTTTGTTGCCCAGGCTTACCAAGAGGAGTCAACTGAATGCTCTTCAATTTACCTACCCCTTTACTTGCCGCATTAAGTTTACTTTCAAGAGCTTGACGAGAGGTAGTAACAGTCCAATTCGATGTAGATGTACCAGTACTAAAGTCTTTTACCCCTTTCAAGTATGGCACATCACTTCCCCAAACATTTACACTATCCTCTGTATAGCCACCGCCATCAGAATGGAATAAGGCATTAATAGGACGTTGATCATAAAGCATAACTACGCCTTTAGTTTTATTTACTGCATTTGTGGTAGCTTGAGATTCACCACTCACACCACTATAAACTTGATGATCCGTGGAATTACTCACATCGTAGAATTTACCTTTATTTTGTTCCATCGTATGAAGAGCATAAGTACGAGCTGCTACGGCTTGCGCTTCTAATGCAGCAGCCGGCCAAGACGGTACTACCTCTTGTGGAACAACACCATACAGGTAATCCTCAAGAGGCACAGCGTTAATGACCATCATGGTTCCATTATTGGCACGTAATGTGAGCCCACCACGATAACCTTTACCTTCGAACAAAAATGGTGCATCACTATTCGCAGGCTTCAATGTAACTACACTATCAATAGTCTTTCCATTTACAGCAATCTTGCCGCCGCGAACGCCAATAGATGTACCACGATTAGCACTGATTGTGCTAACTTGACCATTACCGCTGTTCAACACAACCATATTAGCTGTAGATGTAACAGTAGCATCGGAGCTACGACTACCTAGTAGAACACGTACATTTGGCATGTTTTCTTTGCGTTCTGTAGCAGGCGTCACTACGGAGCCCACTTTGTTGCGAGTAATAACTGCTGTATTGGCTTGAATGCTATTCGCATCCATTGTTTTTACTACCTTTTTAGTAGCAGTTTTTTCAGTAGCTCTCTTTTGTACTACAGGCTTTTCATCAGTAACTGCAGGTTTAGCAGTTGGCTTCGAAGTACCAGAAGCCGCAGGTTTTGTAGCCATTGTAGCTTTACCTGTAGTGGCTGATTTCGCAGCTGTTGCATTAGTACTAGATTTCGCAGTACTAGTTGATTTTGTTGCACTAACTGGTTTAGCCGGCGTTACCGGTTTTGTAGATGTAGCAGGCTTTGCTACACTAACCGGTTTTGCACTAGGTTTAGCCACCGTAGATGCAGCAGTTGACTTAGAAACCGTTTTAGTTATTGTAACCGGCTTTGCAGCTGGTTTAGTAGCAAGTGGACGAAAACTAGATTTCTTCGTCGTATTTACTTTCGATACAGTTGTATTAGATACTGTTGATTTTGGCGTTGGCTTTTTCGTTACCACTGTACCTTTATTTTGCAGCGTCGCTCCATGTGCTATAGAAACACCGCCAATGTTTACACCTAAAAACAAAGTGGCCATTATCATCAATTGTAATCGTTTTGTTTTCATTGTTATTTCCCTGTCTGTGAAATACCTAAATGCTCATAGGCTAATTTAGTAGCTACCCTCCCACGCGGTGTGCGTCCTAAAAATCCTAATTGCATCAAATATGGTTCATACACATCTTCGATGGTATCTCTCTCTTCGCTGATGGCCGCCGCAATGGTATCAATCCCTACAGGACCACCATCATATTTTTCAATAATACATTCCAACACACGTCGATCAATTCGATCAAGTCCCATTTTATCTACATATAAACGTTGTAATGCTTCATCTGCAATTTCTTGAGTGATAACCCCATCACCAATGACTTGTGCAAAGTCGCGTACCCGTTTAAGCAGACGATTTGCGATACGCGGTGTTCCTCGTGAACGACGCGCAATTTCGCTTGCCCCAGTTGGCACAATACCAATATTAAGTATCTCTGCGGCGCGAGACACAATAAACTCTAACTCTGGTTGTTTATAATATTCCAACCGATTAATAATACCAAATCGATCTCGTAATGGAGCTGCCAAAGCACCCGCTCGAGTCGTGGCGCCTACCAAAGTAAATTTTGGCAAGTCAATGCGCACAGTTCGAGCACTTGGACCCTTACCGATGATAATATCAATAGCATAGTCTTCCATAGCAGAGTACAACACTTCCTCTACACTACGAGACAAGCGATGAATTTCATCGATAAATAATACATCATGGTCGTCCAAATTTGTTAATATTGCAGCTAAGTCACCAGACTTTTCAATAGCTGGACCAGAAGTTATACGAAAATTAACACCCAATTCATTTGCAATAATCCCTGCTAATGTTGTCTTGCCAAGACCTGGAGGTCCATAGAGCAGCACGTGATCCAATGCTTCCCCACGCTGTTTTGCAGCTTGAATATACACATTTAGATTACCTTTAGCCTCTTCTTGACCTACATACTCATTAAAAAGCTTAGGTCGAAGGCTATATTGCCATATATCCTCTTCGTGCTCGCCATTGCCGACAAGGCGTACTTCCTCATTCATCCTTATCGTCCTTTCCCAAGCTCAATTAAGCTGACTTTTATCAACTCAGATACATCACGCTTACCATCATCTAAAGACTCTACAATATCTGCTACATCCCGTTCCAAGTATCCTAAAGATACGAGGGCTTCAATGGCTTCTCCTGCAACACCGTTTGCAGCAACGCCAATAGGCTGAATAGTCGCAGACGATTCCGAAGAAATATGTGTCATCTTAGCGATTTTATCCTTTAACTCTAAAACAAGTCGCTCCGCAGACTTCTTACCAATGCCAGGTAACTTAGTTAATTGCTGTACCTGTCCATTGATAATCGCTAATTTGAAAGCCTCAGGTGTCATGCCTGACAAGATGCCAAGCCCCACCTTGGGCCCGATACCAGAAACAGAAATGAGGAGTATAAACAACTCATATTCTTCTTCCGTCCAAAAGCCATAAAGTTGCATCGCATCTTCTCGTACATTAAGATACGTGAATAGCGTCGCCTCATGGCCCTCTGTCAGCTGTTGACGCGTAGTGGTCGGCACATATACGCGATACCCTACGCCATGTACATCAACATAGCACGATTCTTTAAAAAGATGTGTTACGATACCTCGCACATACCCTATCATTATACCAACCTCTTTAATCTATCATTGTGAGAACTATGAGCCGTACAGATAGCAACAGCTAATGCATCTGCCGTATCATCAGGCTTAATTTTCTCACGAATCCCCAAAATATTCATCGTCATATAAATGACCTGATTCTTATCAGCTTTACCATAACCTGTGACAGCTTGTTTAATTTGTAATGGTGTATATTCATAAATAGGAATCCGTTGCTGTTCAGCAGCCAATAAAATAACACCACGTGCTTGCCCTACCTTAATGGCTGTTGTTACATTGCGGTTAAAAAATAATTCCTCCACACCGAACTTATCAGGCCTATATTCCTCCAATAAATCACTAAGATCATTAAATAGAATTTCCAGTCGCTGTGAATCAGTTAATTCCTTAGGAGTTGTAATAGCCCCATAGGCTACTGGTGTTAGTTTGCTACCCTTCACGTCAATAATGCCGTATCCGCATATAGCCGTGCCTGGGTCAATTCCTATAATTCGCACCCCAACCCCCTTAGTTTAAAAATGAGATAAGCTACCGCCTACCTCCATTACATAATCTATTTTATTATAGCATAATTTCACATCGAAGTTCATGAATTCCCCTATGAATTATATATGAGACATATTAATTTTCTTAACTTTAATAAATATCCGAGTTTAATTTCAATAGAAAAGGAGCACCCCATAGAGTGCCCCGTTTATTATTATTCTTCTTCATCGTCCGGCAAAATACCATTATGATATACGTTTTGTACATCATCAAGATCATCCAATACGTCAAGCATTTTCTGCATTTTCACAGCATCATCACCAGTCAACTCAATCGTTGTATCTGGAATCATCGTGATTTTAGCTACTACAGTTTCGATACCCGCATCAGCAAGCGCTGCTTCTACCGCATCAAAATCCTCTGGTGTTGTATAAATTTCAAATACATCATCTTCAGACTTAAGGTCTTCTGCTCCAGCTTCAAGAGCTAGCATAGTTACCTCATCTTCATCATGACCTTCTTTATCGATAACAAATACGCCTTTAGATTTGAACATCCAGCCTACACAGCCGCTTTCACCAAGGTTACCACCTTGTTTAGAGAATGCATGGCGCACGTCTGCAGCAGCACGATTACGATTATCGGTCATCACCTCAACAGTAACGGCAACACCGGCAGGACCATAACCTTCGTATACGATTTCTTCATATGCATTCATGTCCGTAGCACCGATACCTTTGTCGATAGCACGTTGAATGTTATCCTTAGGGATATTATTTTCACGAGCTTTTTGCAAAGCCAATTTCAAACGCATATTACCAGTTGGATCTGCACCACCCATGCGTGCTGCAACGGTAATTTCACGACCGATTTTTGTAGCCAATTTAGCTTTTAATGCATCGGTTTTACCTTTTTTATGTTTAATATTTGCCCATTTAGAATGTCCTGACATAGACGCCTCCTATTTATTCCACCATGCTTCGCCCCGCAGCCGATCTAAGATGATTGATACGGCACTACGCACGGATAAATGATTGTATTCACCATGGCCATATATAGGTTCTAAAATATAGTCAAAGCTTTCCATCGTTTCTTTTGTCATACCATAACCGGTACCAAATAATACTAACACAGGGCGCCCCTCATTTTCAAGATGTTCACGCATCCGTGCATAGGAAATCGTATTATCATAGGTGCGAGCATCTGTTGTAGCTACTATAGGTTTTATACCTTCTATGTCTTCAATTGTTCGCACCGCTACCGCAATTGAGTTTACCAATTCCACGCCGGTGAAAGCATCCTTGCGATCTGGATTGTAAGTAGAGCCAAATCCAGATTTCCAATGTTCCATAATCGTACTTACCAACTCACGTTGAGCTGGAATATTATGAATGACAAAATATTTAGACACATCATAGGTAATAGATGCTCGTGCAATATCATGTATATCATAATTTGTAATAGCCGTCGTAATGACCTCTTTATGTTTATTCATAATAGGATAATGAACAAGTCCAATATATAAATTAGCCAAAGCCTAAAATCTCCAAAAAAATAAATGATACTTAACTGATAAGATAATCAGTATAAACGACTAGTAATCTTTCAGATTAAGATACTAAAACTAAAATTAAAATAACAACGTAAAATTATTCCACTAAGAGTGGCACAAAATAAGCTTCAGTACCGGCAATTTCTTCTGGAGAAAAACGACAACCGACTGCAGAAGCTTGATCTCCAAGCATAAAACAAGATAATGTCAAACAGCCTTCTTTAGTACCGCTATCTACGGTATGAGTAAAGTGTTTCTGCTTGATGAACTCCTGATACATAACCTTTTGGCTGTCCCGACAAACTATATCATCATAGTTATCTACAAATTTCTCCATGTATAGTTCACCTTGATTTCCACGTTTTTGAACAACCTGAATATTTCGCCCTTCACGTCCCCAAATTTCTTTTTGAATATATAGCCCATCATCAAGGTTTGGGAAATCACTTTCAAAATAAGAAGGCGTCAAATAGCGTTTAATAATATCTCGCTCAGGTCCTGTAAAGAACTGGTTTGTTAAGTATAAGGCATATACCAAGGACATAAACGATTTATTCTGCAGAATAATCGCCTCTGGTGGATTAAATAGATTAAAGCGGTATTCATTATATAAATCTAAAAACATTTCACCTAATGGTTCACCATCTGCTGTAGTTTCATCAATCAATAGTTCCATAGGATGTAAACGATACAGGTTTGCTGCATGACTACCATCAGATAACAGAATACCATCATCATCAATGACCATATCATAAAAGGATAAGAATCGAATATCTGCTTCTGGACATGCTGATTTCATAGCATGTAAGAGAAACTGTGTAGTTCCATAGTCCTCTAAATAATCATGAAAGCACCCGAAAACAAAGGGTTCTATTTCATTATCAGTCATCATATTATGATGTTTATTAGTCACACTATATTTTTTACGAGACGTTCCTTCATATACGCGTTTCAAAAAACGCTCAAGTTCATTATAAGCATCTATATTAGGATCTACTTTATCGAAATATCGTGCCGCTACACCATTAGCATAATAGCTTTCAATCAGAAAGCAGGGTGTATCCGCATTAATCTCTACCATGCGCAATTGCCTTCTATCATCAAGGACAAAGTCAAATCGAGATAACCATGTAGGTAAGCCCAATGGATTCCCACGATGTAAATAAGGAATCAAATTTTCTGGCATATCCATATTGAGTGCAAACTCATTAGGTGCCTGTTGAAATACCTTGGCGGCTTTACAAAATATCTGAAACAACATGCGCGACGCATGTCGTATTTCATCATAAAAATCAGCTGAAAAAGATTGTGCAGAAAGCGCAGGATACCTATCAGCATAGCCCTCATAATCCACAAAAAGCAATATATTCGTATCAAGTTCATCTATATACGATTTCATAATATCGGCCTCCATTAGGAACTACTAGAACGCACTCCAACACTACCAAATCCAGACTTTTGACCTATGGAGGACGCTTTACTACTTCTACGCTTTTCATAATCTAAATAAGTCCTTCGGCCCAAAGAACTATGCACATTTGAACCAGATGCCGTATATGGTGTCGTTTCTTCATACGGTTTTAATGGGGCTGCCACACGATATGTCATGGTTCGTCCATCCATACGCGCTGTAGGTGGATTAAATCCATAAAACATATAGTAGCCTGCTGCAATACTAGGTAAAAGCCCTGCTAAACCAGCATCCCATACTAAATTTCCACTGGTATCGCGGTGAAAGGTAACAGACCGATTGTCGTCATATAAAGCCGTCTCTTTACCATCTCCATGGTTTAATAGAGAATAACGATTACCTTGATTATCCTTTAATCGGACTTCCCCATCATTTGCTTTGGGATAGATTTTATCACATACAACATAAGCAATGTCATTCCAGTATGAGGACACACCAACAAGTCCCGCCACAGCGGCAAAGGCACTCGTTATGTATATAGTTTTCTTACTTGGCTTATACATAGGACACTCCCTTAGTGCACAGCACCACTAACAACGAGAGCAAGACCTACAAAGATACCAAATACGAGGATACCCGCTGCCGTATTACCACGCATAATCTCTTCAGATAAATTATATTTTCGATGCCATAAATTAATAAACATATAGCCGGTTACAAACAATATAATACCTAAAATAGCATATACGATACTGGCCACAACACCGTGCAATAAAGATGTATCAGCTGTAGTCACTACAGGAGACATAATAACAGCTCGCAAAATCTCACCAATTCCGATAAATGAACCTGCTGAGAGCCATGCTACAGCACAGTTACCACGTTTAATTTCTTCACTGAATTTGCCAGGTACAAAGAAATCAATAACAGTATTAGCTGTTAACATTAGGAAAATTCCAAAGCAAGCATAAAAAATCGTCAATAATACATCAGGAATATAAATCATGATAAACCTCCTAAGATTGTTCCTTTATTTTCATAGTTAACGGTTATATGGACTAGCCGCATTATGATTATATCCGTTATAGAATTTATCGCGTCCCCCACTATCCTTTTGGCGAACCATATAGGCATAGGAATCAAGTACATGGGACTTTCGCATTGTGCCATTAATAATATCTAGATCCTCTTGTGTCAACTTTCCTGGCTCACACACCTTAACTCGGGTTTGACCGTCCGTATTTGTAATAATATAGGCGGACTTAGCATCATAGAATACAATGACTTCACGACCCTCTTGTAGGTCATCACCTTCATTTCTAATCTCTCCGTCTAAAGATTCGATTAAATCTAAGGCTGTACTTACAGGATCTAAACTGGAAGTATATATATATTCATTCTCCGAATCCGTCTTAGTATAATACACGGATGTATCGTGCATATGCTCCTTTGCAGTGTATGGGAATCCGAATGTAGCACGTACGTCATGCCAAGACATATCGCCCTCCCAGCTAATAAGGCACATAAAAAATAATGCACCGACCCCTATAGCACTAGCAACTCCTTCAAAGCGTTTTTTCAAACGTTGATTCCGTTTCTTTTTACTAATAGCGTTAGCTGCCGTATCATTACAGAGACGAATATTCCTCAAAGGAACACGTGCCCCTTCGGCGAACATCTTCTCACCTTTAAACCAGTTTTCTTCAAAGAATACACTAGCACCGCCTTCACAAGGCAATTGATATTCCTTATAGCCAGCCCTGTCACCTACGGAAGCACCACTATCACCATCTACAGCCACAACCTTTTCTAAGCCAATTTGATGTAACGTAAAGCCCTTCGGTGCTCGTTTGCGATAGGATGTTCTAGATACAGTGCACCATTCATTATCATTGTATTCAATGGTGACCCATATATTATCAGACCCCTCAACATCCTCGAGGCCATATTCATGCCAATAATCACCAGGCGACTTTTGCATTGACGGCTTAGCTTTATAGGCCTGTTCTTGATCTGCTTTTGGAATAATCTCGTTATATTTAATTTTTTCAGTTATTACATAACGACTGCCCTGAACCTCAAGGACATCATAACAATTAAACTCCATAAATAACCTCGCTCGAATAGGCAAAATCATACGTGTCTTGCTCTATTCCCTCTCAAAAACGGAATTTAATGAAATTAAGCTTTAAAGTAACCTATCCGTTCATGAATAGTTTCATTCTTCACCTTTATGTCTTACAGACTCTTCCTCAACTATCTCTTTTAAAAGCTTAATTTCTTCTTTTGTTAATGGACGCTCTAATAAATCTGGACGTAACAACCGAGTTCTTTTAAGTGCTTCTTTTTGACGCCAAGTGGCAATGTTTTTATGATGACCACTACGCAATACATCTGGAACAGTCCAACCTCTAAATTCTGGTGGTTTTGTATATTGTGGGCATTCTAAAAGTGACTCATAAAAAGAATCCTCTTGTGCCCCACTAGCTGAGCCTAATACACCGGGAATCATGCGAGCCACTGCATCAGTAACTACCATAGCTGGCAACTCACCACCGGTCAATACATAATCACCAATAGAAATCGTTTCATCTACAAGATGTTTCTCTACGCGATAATCTACACCTTCATAATGACCACAAATAAGAACCACTTGATCATAGCTAGCCAATTCACGAGCCTTCTCCTGTGTGAAAGGCTGTCCTGTAGGTCCCATAAAGATAATACGACGTCGTATACTTTCATTAGGATTACCAATAAGACTCATTTCATCACACATCTCATCTGTGGTATAAATATCATTAATATCACTATCATATTGAGCAATAACGGATTCTACGGCTTCAAAAATAGGAGGTGCCATCATAAGCATACCAGCCCCACCACCATATGGTGTATCATCTACTTGGCCATGCTTATTATGGCTAAAATCTCGAGGATTCGTTACACCCACAGATAGACGTTCTGTCTCAATAGCTCGTTTTATGATGGAATGATTAAAAAACGCATCAAAAAAATCTGGAAATAAAGATACAATATCAATACGCATAAACCGTCCCCTGTACTTATTAACTCACATTAACCCATTAGTATTATCTATATATAGCTATATTATATAACTTTTACGCTAATATACCTATATGTAGATAAAACAAAACCGCCCAAAGGATTATATCCATTCAGGCGGATCTACGATCATCAATTTATTTTCCACATCGATGTCTTTAACGACCTCTTCAATGGCTGCAAATAATTGATCTGGTTCCCCATCTTTGGAGACCACATATACATCATTAGCACCAGGTTGTAATACATCAGTAACTGTGCCAAGCACGTTACCCATAATATCTTGTACCTCAAGACCAATGATATCAAAAATATAGTAACGACCTTCTGGCAATTCCACTAAATCTTCACGACGAACTTGAATTGCTTTCTTACTGAATAGTTCAGCCGTATTGCGATCAGGAATTTCCTTAAAAGATGCTAAAACAAATTGCTTGTGAAATCGTGCGGATGCAACGTGGTATTCTTTACCATCGATGTAACAGGCATCCATATGCATAAACCGTTCTGGAAAATCGGTTTGAGGCATAATACGAAGATCACCCCGCACACCGTGCGGGGCGATGATAACACCTATTGTGATGAAATCGTTATGCTTCATTATTGACGAAACGCAACGATCTTACCGTCTTCTAATAGGATTTCAGCGCCCATCAAGGCATCCAAATTATCCCCGATTTTAACGGTAACTGTTTGCTCTAATGTACCTTGAGGAATTTCAGTTCCTAAAGACAACTCCTTAGCATCCTTCAATTTAGCTGTTACTTCTTCTTTGAAAGCCAAGCGTTTATTTTTTTCTTCGTCGATTTGTTGACGAATAGCAGTAAGACTTGTAGCATCAACTTTAGCTGCATCAGCCAAAATACGTTGGGCTTGAAACTCAATTGCTTCCAAATCTTTATTTACCATATCAAGGCGAGTTTCAAGATCGGATACAATTTTCGCTTTCAAGTCGTCTGTTACTTTTGCTTTTACTGCTACAGGGACACGTAATGTCATTTCTTCCATTGGAATACTCCCTTTTAGACAATATCAACAGATATCTTTTTGTTCTCTTTAATAGCCGCCGCTTTCACCACAGAGCGAATCGCTTTAGCAATTCTACCTTGCTTTCCGATGACTTTACCCATATCCTCTGGGGCTACATGAAGTTCGTAAACTTCCACATTCCCCTTTTGGACCATGGTAACAGAAACGGCATCAGGCTGCTTCACTAATGATTTCGCAATTAATGAAATTAATTCTATCATCACAGTATGCCTCTCTATTAATTACTTTTTAGCGTCTGCAAATTTTTGCATAACGCCTTGTTTTTTGAACAAGGAGCGAACAGTGTCAGTAGGCTGAGCACCTTTAGCTAACCAAGCCAAAGCTTTTTCTTCGTCTACATTAACGATAGCTGGTTGTTTAGTAGCATCATATTGACCAATTGTGTCAACAGGACGACCTTCACGTGGAGCACGTGCGTCAGCAACTACGATACGGTAGAAAGGAGCTTTTTTAGCACCTAAACGAGTCAAACGAATTTTTAACATTGTGAAATTCACCTCCTTATACTGATGTGGATGGACAAGTTCAGCGCCCCTGCCCATGTATTACATAAACGGCAATTTAGGCATTCCAGGGAAACCGCCCTTACCGCCACGTAAACCTTGCATGCGCTTCATCATCTTCCGCGCTTCTTCAAATTGTTTCAACAAGCGATTTACATCTTGAACCTGTGTACCAGAACCTAATGCAATACGCTTGCGGCGAGAACCATTAAGAATACTTGGATTTTCTCGCTCTGCCGCCGTCATGGATGTAATGATAGCCTCAATACGACGCACCTCTTTACTATTCAAATCAAGGTCCTTTAATTGGTCCTTAATTTGCCCCATACCTGGCAACATGCCAATAATATTTTGTAATGGCCCTAACTTTCTCACCTGGTTCATCTGTTTTAAGAAGTCATCCAAAGTGAAATTGTTTTTAGCCATTTTCTTTGCCATTTCACGAGCTTCTTCTTCATCGATGGCACCTTGAACATTTTCAATCAACGTTTTAAAGTCGCCCAAATCTAGGATACGAGAAGCCATGCGATCTGGATAGAATACATCGAAACCATCCATTTTTTCGCTCACACCAGTGAACTTGATTGGCAAGCCTGTTACAGCTTTGATAGATAATGCAGCACCACCGCGCGCATCACCATCAAGTTTAGTAAGGATAACACCATCAACACCTAATTTTTCATTAAATGTTTGCGCTGTTGTTACCGCATCTTGACCGATCATAGAATCTACAACGAGTAGAATTTCATGAGGTCGAACAGCAGCTTTGATATTGGACAACTCATCCATGAGGACTTCATCAATTGCCAAACGACCTGCTGTATCGATAATAACAACATCTTTCAACATATGCGTGCTTTGCTCTACGGCACGACGCGCAATATCTACTGGATTTGCACCAGGTGTTTCATCCGAAAATACTGGAATATCAATTTGCTTACCTACAACTTGCAACTGAGTAATCGCAGCTGGACGATATACGTCGGCAGCGACAAGCATCGGACGTTTACCTTGTTTGCGTAAGTATACAGCTAGTTTACCAGCTGTTGTGGTTTTACCAGCACCTTGCAAACCAACGAGCATAATAATTGTTGGTGGCTTGCTAGAAATCATGATACGACTTTGTGTACCACCTAAGAGAGCCGTTAACTCATCATTTACGATTTTAATAACCGTTTGAGCTGGATTCAAGGAACCGAACACCTCTTCACCAAGGGCCTTTTCCTTAATGGACTTAACAAAGTCCTTCGCTACCATAAAATTAACGTCCGCTTCTAATAGAGCCGTACGTACCTGACGCAACGCAAGATTGACATCATCTTCTGTAATTTTGCCCTTCCCCTTTAAGGATTGAAAGGCTTCTTGCAGTTTTTCTGACAAGCTATCAAATGCCATAATATCCCTCCATTTGCGCCAATACTTGTTGCACCTTAGTTTCGGACAACACCTCTTTAGGCAATGTTGCTTTCAACTGTGAAAGCAAGCCTTCCCGTTGTTCATATTGTGCCACCAAGTGCAATTTTGATTCGTAATCATTTAAAATGTGTCGAGCACGCTGTAAATTATCGTGTACAGCCTGTCGTGATACGCCTAATTCCTCAGCAATCTCGCCAAGGGACATATCATCTTCGTGGTGAAGTTGTAAGGACATGCGTTGCTTGTCCGTCAACAATGGCCCATAGAAATCTAAGAGCAAACTTATGAGCACTCGTTCTTCCATTTCGCCACCTCCATCACTGTCAAGTCATATTACTTTACATATACTACCGTACATAAAGAAATGTGTCAAGTAGAAATACTTAACACACTTAATTTATTGATATAATCACAGATATACAAGCTATCTCATCCCCTTTAACAAAAAACCAATAAACTAATTGACTACCTTAACATAATCATTCTAGACAAATTTAATTCATAATCAATGCTAATTAATTCTAATTTCTACTTTTATATTTATAATAATATGCTATAATATCAATATCTAATATTTTCAATATAAAAGATAGGAGGTATTGTATGAATACCAAACAATATGACATTATCGTCTTAGGTTTCGGCAAAGCTGGTAAAACCTTAGCCGCAAAATTTGGCTCTATGGGCAAATCTGTAGCCATGATTGAAGAAAATCCTCTAATGTACGGTGGTACATGTATTAATATCGCATGTATCCCTACTAAGACGATGATCATTGCCGCATCAAAAGGCTTATCATACGATCAAGTATTAAACCAACGTGAAGTTGTTACATCTCGCTTACGCAATAAAAACTTCGGTATGTTAGATACAAATGAACATGTCGATGTCTATACTGGGCATGGTGCATTTATTAGCAATAAAGAAATCGCCGTTACCGCTGGCGAGGATAAGATTATATTATCTGCTGACACTATCGTTATAAACACTGGTGCTGTAGCGATTAAACCTAATATTTCTGGCATTGATACGGCTATAGGTTTCTATAATAGTACAGAAATTCAACAATTACCTACTCAACCTAGTACATTAGGTGTTATCGGCGCTGGTCCTATCGGTCTTGAATTTGCCAGCCTATATGCAAAACTTGGTGCTAAGGTAACTGTATTCAACATCGAATCTAGCATCTTAAAACGCGAAGAACCTATCGTTCAAGAACTAGCTAACGAGTACTTAACTGAACAAGGCATTACCATTCTTAATAATGTAACATTAGAATCTGTATCCAATGATGGAGACAAACCAGTTATCACCGCTAATAATCAAAACTACACTTTTGATGCTGTTCTATACGCTACAGGTCGCAAAGCCAATACGGCTAATATTGGTTTAGAACATACGGACATCGCTACTAACGAACGCGGTGCTATTGTAGTTAATGATACTTGTGAAAGCTCCGTCCCTGGTGTATACGCAGTCGGTGATGTAAACGGTGGTCCTCAATTCACATATATATCTCTTGATGACTTCCGTATCGTATTTGGCGCACTTACTGGTAACAGCCAGTATACCTTAAAAGATCGTAAAAATATTCCTTATACTACCTTCTTAACACCTCCACTTTCTCGTGTAGGTCTTACAGAAGAAGATGCAATCAACCAAGGATATACGGTTAAAACGAAAGAAATGCTCGTAGCTACCATGCCTAGAGCACATGTAAACGACTATTTAAAAGGCGCCTTTAAAATTGTTGTGGATGCGGATAACGACTTAATCCTGGGCGCTACACTCTATTCCCAAGGCGCAGAAGAATTGATTAACTTAATTAAAATGGCTATGGATAATAACATTCCATATACATATTTCAAAAATCAAATCTTCACACACCCTACAATGGCAGAAAACTTAAACGACCTTTGTAATTTCTAATAATTTAATAGCTAATACAATCACTAATTATAAAATAATAACCTAACCAAAAAGCCTTTAGACGCTAAACTAATTTAGCAACTAAAGGCTTTTGTATTTATCGATATGATAGTTTATTTATCAATGTATCAGATTATTATAGCTTTTTTAGCAGTGCCTAACTAAAACATGCTAAGACATTGTAGCAATTAATTTTTAGTAAACAATCTGCGCACTATCGTTTGTAATTTAGGGGTTAATACAATAGCAACCACAATTCCTGCGGCACTTGTAATCAAAGAGTATTGAATTTTACTAGCCGCCACGACCGCACTTTCAAGAACGAACCACCACGCAAGGAAGTAGCCAAAAGCGGTCCAAACAGCACCAATAATAAGGGCTACTAAAATACGACCAAAGGATGCAGTTGGTTTTGTAATAGAGGGTGGCAAATAGCCTGCAGTCATACCACCTACGATAAGTCCTGCAATTCCTTTAATAAAGAAAGAGAATACGATGTACTGTGTATGACCACCAAAGAGATCAAATAGTGCAGATCCAATTGCCGCACCCAAGCCTCCATATAATCCACCAAAAAGTATAGATGTTGTAAAGAGTGCAGCCGATCCTAAATGAACCATAGCGCCACCTGGTATTTCAATGCGAATTGTAGTAGCCACTGCACATAACGCGGCAATAAAACCAATATAGACAATGTCTCGAGTACTTAATTTCATAATCATGAACCTCTCTTTTAAATCAATTACTATATTCAGTATAACAAATCATAAGCCGTCTAAAAACACCATTATCGTAGGAATTAAATATTCATTTCACGTCTCAATATAAGATATAAATATATACTTAACTATATGTCTGTAGATATAATAAAGCACCTATACCTCTGTATAGGTGCTTTATAGTATTCAATTATATATATAATCTTAAATTTTAGCTCGTTTCAAACGAAGTGAATTACTTACAACTGTAACAGAGCTAAATGCCATCGCTGTACCAGCAATCATAGGATTTAACGCACCAATAGCGGCCAAAGGAATGCCAATACAGTTAAAGATCAATGCCCAAAATAGGTTTTGTTTAATATTGGTCATTGTCTTACGGCTGAGTCGTACTGCTTGTACCAAGGTATGTAAATCATTTCGTACAAGGACGATGTCGGCTGCTTCTACCGCAATATCTGTACCACTGCCAATAGCAAAACCAATATCTGCCGTAACGAGAGCAGGAGCATCATTGATACCGTCACCAACCATCCCCACTACAAGACCTTTATCTTGTAATTCTTTTACCTTACTAGCCTTGTCTTGAGGCAATACTTCAGCTATAACATGAGTAATACCTGCTTGCTTAGCAATATATTGAGCAGTTCGACGATTATCACCTGTAAGCATCCATACATCAATACCTTGAGCATGTAACTCTTTTACAACCTCAATAGTTTCTGGACGTAATTCGTCTTCTACAGCCCACAAAGCACTAACAACGCCATCTACAGCTAGAACAGATACGGAAGCACCTTGTTCTTCAAATTGTAAAATATCTTCTTGAACCGCTGTTAAATCATAACCTAGTTCATTCATCCAACGACTGTGCCCAAGTTGTACGGATACGCCTTGGTATGCACCTTGTAACCCTTTACCTGGTACATCAGCAAAACTTTCAAGTTCAACAGCTTTACCTTTATAGCCATGATCTTCACCATAGTAAACCATGGCCTTTGCAATCGGATGAGATGTACCACTTTCAAGAGCCATCATAATAGACATATTAGTACTTTCATCACCATTATAATTTTTGAAAGCCGTCACATCCAATACACCCTGTGTAAGGGTACCGGTTTTATCCATAACAATGGCATCGAGTTTACCCGCTTTTTCAAGATATTCTGCACTCTTGATGAGCACACCGTGTTCCGCACCAAGGCCAGACCCAACCATGATAGATGTTGGTGTAGCAAGGCCAAGCGCACAAGGACATGCGATAACCAGTACCGCTGTTGCATTAATGAGAGCAACGTTAATAGAATCTCCCATAATGAAGTACCACACAAGACCTGTCAAAACAGCAAGGCCAATAACGGTCGGTACAAAATATTGAGCCACGATATCTGCAATACGTTGAATACTAGCCTTGGAGGTTTGTGCCTCTTCTACAACCTTGATAATTTGAGACAACATCGTATCGGAACCGATACGCTTGGCTTCCATGGTAAAAGCACCACTTAGGTTTATAGTAGCACCAATAACTTCAGAACCAACTTGTTTTTCTACCGGTAAGCTTTCACCGGTCAGCATAGCCTCATCTACTGTGGAATATCCCTCAGTAATCGTGCCATCAACGGGGATCTTTTCACCTACACGAACTTGTAAAATATCACCGGCTACCACCTTAGATGTAGGGATATCAATAAATTCTCCATCACGCAACACATGAGCCGTTGCAGGTTGTAAGGCAATCAATTTTTGAAGTGCTTCGGAGGTACGGCCTTTTGCAATCTCTTCTAAGAGTTTACCAAGAAGGATAAAGGTAATGAGCCACGCAGAGGTTTCAAAATATATTCCATGAGGGCCTAATTCAGGGTGAAATTGCCAGTTATAGATACTGAATAGATAAGCTACCGTCGTGCCCATTACTACGAGTACATCCATCGTAAGCGCCCCATTTTTCACTGCACTCCAGGCGCTCTTATAGAACATGAGACCAGGACCAAACTGAGCAATAGTAGCAAGAACAAACTCTACCCATACAGGCAATGCCTGAATACCAAATCGATGTAAGGTCATATTAATCATCATCGGTACTGCCATACAAGCGGCAATAATAAGGCGTGTAATATGAGGTTTTAAGTTAACCTTTTCTATTTCTTGCTTTGTTTCGTCTGCTTCTGCAGCACCAAAGCCGATATTCGTAATGGCATCAATAATCTGTTGTGAGTCTACAGTAGCCCCGTCTTTATATTCAACGCTCCCCTTTCGAGTTAAGAGGTTAACCTTAACAGATTCTACGCCATCAACTTTAGAAACAACGTTTTCAACACGTTTTACACAGGCTGCACAGTGCATACCTGTAATATCAAATTCTTGTTTTTTTACGCTCATATTCACAGGCCTTTCTACTCTGTAGATATATCTTATCTTACAACTTACTATATTATTACAAATTCGTACTATATTTTGTATTTATGTACTTAAATATACGTCTAAACATCTATCTATAAAAAGCTATATATCCTATTGTAAATAAAATAGCAATAAACACGTTCACTAAGAATGTTTCAATATATTCTAAAACTTCAATATATGAACATATTACATGACTAACTACTCATATATCTATATTTAATGATAACATAAATTCTCATTACGTCAATATCCTACCAAATATAGAGGGTTATTTCTTTTTTATAAGGGAATTAACCTCTTTTACCTATACATAGCATTCATAAATAGATTATAATAAAGTGATGATGAATAAACATAAACTTTGATTCCAAAGGAGGTGAATATATGTCTGAATCAATAAGCCCTACGGTAGAATTTACTTCGGTAGCGAAAGAATTTCGCCATGAATATGTTGTTGAAAAATCACGGTTTATAACAACTGTATATCCTTGCAAGACTGAAGAGGAAGCCCAAACCTTTATAAGCCGCATCAATAAAGAATTCTGGGATGCACGTCATAACTGCACAGCCTATACATTAGGACCACAGCAAGAACAACAACGATCTTCCGATAATGGAGAACCATCAGGTACAGCAGGTAAACCAATGCTAGAAGTACTCAAAAAGACTGGCATTACCAATGTAGCCGTCGTCGTAACGCGTTATTTTGGAGGTATTAAATTGGGCGCTGGTGGCTTGATTCGGGCCTATTCACACTCTGTTGCGGAAACCTTACGTCTTGCGCCTAAAGAACTACATACAACACGAACCCGACTACAAGCAAAGATTGACTATTCGCTGTATGGAGCAGTAGAAAGATATTTACAGGACGAAAATTTACATTATGAAGCAAGCTTTGGTGAATATGTAGACATTACAATTCTAATACCACCTACTGATGTAGAGCGCATACAAAAAGCGCTCCAAGACATAAGTCATGGAGCTGCTACTTGTACTGTATTAGATTCTATTGAGGTGGTACTACCACTAGATAACTAATCTAGTTAGTAGATTCCAAACTTTTAATTGCCGTTATTAACTAAACCGGCTATGCCTTGACCGAGTTCACGACGTTTTTCCTTAGTCATAGGATAAGGCCATACTCGTTCTAATTGTTTTTTCCGGCTAATTTTATTACGAGCCGTCATTAATCTACGTGCTTCCCAATTACGAATTGCTTGACCTAAGGTTCTTTTTACCACGCCCATAGTAGTACCTACTTTCTTAACTCTTGTTGTATATCAAAATTTGTGATAAGTATAGAAAGATAATTTAAAACTCAATTTACTTTCTATTACTTTGTTGAATTTAGTATATATAGCATTTTATTAAATGTGAAATGACCGTTACTTAGTTCGTTATAATTTTTATTTATCATATTATGTGTATAATAGGGAGATTCTATGGATACATCTTACTACCACAATTTTATTACCCTTGTTCAAACGGGCAATATGACACAGGCCGCAGAGATTCTTCATATTACACAACCAGCGTTAAGTAAGCAGTTGAAATATTTAGAGGCTGAATTTGGGGCTCAATTAATCAACATTAAACGCGGCCAACGAGGATCAAACTTGCAATTAACAGATGCTGGTAAAATCTTCTACGAAAAAGCGCAACAACTCTGCTCTATTGAAGAATCTACATATAATGCTGTACAACAATTGAATTCACGCATTGAAGGTACTTTACGTATTGCGACGTCTGCATCTCGTTCAACGCCAATCGTACAGCAATATTTACCAGCTTTTTCCATGAAATATCCATCTGTCCATTTTGAAATTTATGAAGGACTTATGACAAATGTAGTGACCCAACTCATCAACGGTAGCGCCGAATTAGGTATCGCCAATATTCAAATGGTAGATATCGATAAATTCGATATCCTGCTTACCCAAGAAGAGCATTTATACGCTATTTTCCGTCGTGATGTATTCTGGACAGATCGTGAGCATGATACCATCACGTGGGAAGACATAAAAAAATGTCCTCTATCCCTTTCTGGTGGCTCTGTTCGAATGATTATGCAATCTAGCTTAACAGATATGGAGCAACTTAATGCGGTAGCTATCACCACCACAAAAAGCTCAGCTATTGAATGGGCCTCTTCTGGTCGTACAGTTTCTTTAGTCCCAATGGACGCTAAGGAACTCATCAATCATCGCAAAATGGCCCGCATCAAATTGCCAGAATTTTCGGGGGATTTCAAAAAAGCCTTTATCACACTTAAAGGCCATGCACTTTCTCCAGTAGCACAGCAATTTATTGACTTCTACAAAGCATATGTATAATCATAATTATACATATTATTACCATACTATGACATTAACAGTCTATATAATTGGCATCTATGTAATTATAGACCCCAATTCAATACATAAGAAAAGACCTAGTACTAAATGTACTAGGTCTTTTTGTATCATATCCTATATAACGACAATTCTTATGGTTGTTTAAGCTCGCCGTATATATGATTCTGTTATACTTGATGAACAGCACCTACAATATCAGTGATGCTGTTAAGATTATATTGTTCTACATATTCGCTCATTTCACGGGCAATACGTGAAATTGCTGTTGGATCTACCATCGTAGCTGTACCAACTTGAACGGCTTGCGCCCCTGCCATCATAAATTCGATAGCATCTGTGCCAGTCATGATACCACCAAGACCAATAATAGGAATAGTTACCCCTTTATAAACTTGGTGCACCATGCGAAGAGCCACGGGTTTTACGGCTGGGCCGGATAATCCACCATAAGTGTTCCCCAATACAGGCTTGCGACGGTGAATATCTATAGCCATGCCCAACAAGGTATTAATTAGACTTACTCCATTACCACCGCCTGCTTCAACAGCCTTTGCGATTTCTACAATGTCTGTTACATTTGGTGAAAGCTTAACGATAACAGGTTTATCCGTTACCTTACGAACCGCTTTAGTTACCGATTCAACAACCTTTGGATCTACACCAAAAGCCATGCCTTCACATTCTACATTTGGGCAAGATACGTTGACTTCTAACCCTGCAATGCCATATACAGATAATGTCTCTGCCATCCAAGCAAACTCATCAATTGTGCCCGCAGACATATTCGCTAGCAATGGTACATCATATTTCTTAAGCTCTGGTAGAATTTCTCTAACAAAATGTTCAGCTCCAGGATTTTCAAGGCCAATGCAGTTCAATACGCCAGATGGTGTTTCTGCAATACGAGTTCCAGGGTTTCCGTGACGCCCCTTAGGTGTTAAACCTTTTACGGAGATAGCTCCTATCTCATTGCTAAGATCTAAATACCCAGCATACTCAGGGCCATTGCCAAAGGTGCCAGATGCGGCGATAATAGGATTTTTCATCTTAATCCCGCAATAATCAATGGCAAGCTTTGGATTTGGCGTAACGGTGTTATTTAAATCGCGTTCATGCATTAAAAGAACACCTCCTCAGCGGGGAATACAGGACCATCCTTACAAACTTTATAGCGTTTACCTTCTGCACCATCACAAGCACAGCCTAAACAACCTCCAGTACCACAGCCCATACGCTCCTCAAGAGAAACTTGGCAAGGCACATTCAGTTCTTTAGCCACTTGAGCTACGCCTTTCATCATCGGCGTAGGACCACAAGTCATGACAGAAGTAAAGGAATTAGCATTAATTAGGTCAGGCATAATAGCCGTAGGGAAACCTTTTGTGCCCACACTACCATCATCAGTAGTGATGTGGACTTGAACAGGTGTATCTTTAAATAAATCTGCCCAGAAGGTTTCGCTTTCATTTCTAAAGCCCAAAATAACTTGTGCTTCTTCACCTTCTTTCAAATGAGATGCGATACATAGCATCGGTGCAATACCAACGCCACCGCCAATGAGAAGCATATTATTAGATGTTACAAACGGTTCGCCCAAAGGGCCTAAACAATCTAATGTATCGCCAGGTACGAGATGTGTCATAATCTCAGTCCCCTTACCTACGACGCGATACAAAAGGGTAATCGTACCCTTTCGGGCATCAAATCCAGCATAGCTAATAGGGCGGCGCAATAATGGCGCCGTAGAGTCCGCTACGCGAACATTACAAAACTGTCCTACCTTTGCTTCTACTGCTTGTTTTGGTGCGTGAATATCCATAATCCACACATCAGAGCCTATTTGCTCATTGCGAACGACTTCGCCCTGTTCTACATAGCCACTCATGGTTATTACTCCAATTCAAAATCTTGTAACGCTTCTACAGAGTAGTTAGCATCATCTTTACGATTCGCCACAACACGCAATACTTCCCGTGCTGTATCAAGACTTGTTAAGCAAGGTGTACCCATTTCTACAGCGAGACGACGTAATTGGAAGCCTTCGCGTTCAGGACGTTTACCTGCAGTCAATGTATTAAGTACAAGATCGACCTTGTCTTGACGAATGTGGTCAGCACAGTTGTCATCCCCTTCAGAGATTTTATTAACCACCTTACAATCAACACCGTGTTCGATAAAGTATTTACCTGTACCACCAGTTGCTTCAATATGATAACCAAGATCGATGAACCCTTTTGCAAGTTCACAAGCTTCTGCTTTATCACGGTCTGCTACTGTCATGAGAATTGTACCATCCTCTGGAATACGCATATTCGCACCATTGATGGCTTTGAATAAAGCTTCAGAATATGTACGACCAATCCCCATAACTTCGCCAGTAGATTTCATTTCAGGTCCAAGAGCGATTTCCACAAGCCCCATTTTGGAGAAGGAGAATACAGGTGCTTTTACAGCTACATAAGGTTTATTAGGTACAAGACCAAGTGGCAAGCCTAAGTCTTTTAAGCTTTCACCAAGCGCAATGCGTGTTGCACATTCTACCATATTGATACCTGTTACCTTAGAAATGAATGGCACGGTACGGCTAGAACGAGGGTTAACTTCGATTACATTAAGTTCACCATCAGCCACGATGTATTGAATATTAAGCACACCTTTAACATTAAGACCTACTGCAATACGACGTGTATAGTCAACAATTTGATCAATCAATTCTTGGCTCAAATGTTGAGCTGGGTAAACGGCCATGGAATCACCAGAGTGAACACCGGCACGTTCGATTTGTTCCATAATACCAGGGATACATACATCGGTACCGTCGGAAATAGCATCAACCTCTACCTCCATACCAACCATGTAACGGTCAATAAGAACAGGATGCGCCTTAGATGCTACTACGGCTTCCTTCATGTATACATCGAGCTCTTTATCATTGTATACGATTTCCATCGCACGGCCGCCCAATACATAAGAAGGACGAACGATTAATGGGTATTTTAACTTTTTAGCTGCTTCTTGTGCTTCTTCATCAGAGGTTACCAAAGCGCCTACTGGGCGAGGAATACCAAGTTTCGCCAACAATTCATCAAAGCGTTCACGGTCTTCTGCCATGTCGATGCTATCTACGGATGTACCAAGAATTTTTACACCGCGCTTAGCTAATGGACCTGCCAAGTTAATCGCTGTTTGGCCACCAAATTGAGCAATAACGCCAGCTGGCTGTTCTTTATCGATGATTTCCATAACATCGTCCACAGTCAATGGCTCAAAGTATAAAGAATCAGAAATATCAAAGTCTGTAGACACTGTTTCTGGATTGTTATTAATCATAATAGATTGGTAACCCGCTTTACGGAGTGCCCAAGAGGAGTGTACGGAACAATAGTCAAACTCTACGCCTTGACCGATACGAATTGGCCCAGAACCAAGTACTACTACGGATTTTTCACCTAGTGGTTTAACTTCATCTTCTTGCGCATAAGCACTATAATAGTACGGCGTTTTAGATTCAAATTCTGCCGCACATGTATCTACGTATTTATATGTTGGTAGAATGTTCCATTCTTTACGTTTTGCGCGAACTTCTTCTACAGTTGTATTAGCATAGCGAGCAATAACAGAATCGGTGAAGGAATAGCGTTTTGCTTTGCGCAATACATCTTCTGTTAAGCCCTGTTCAGCCAATGCTTTTTCTACATTAACAATGTTTTTGATTTTTTCAATAAAGAATGTATCAATTTTTGTAATATAGTGGATTTTTTCTACACTAATCCCCTTGCGAAGAGCTTCTGCCACAACATAGATACGTTCATCATCTACTAAGTGTAAACGTTCGATAAGCTGTTCCATGGATTCATGGGCGATTTTCTTAAGCTCAATATGGTCTAAACCGATCTCCAAGGAACGAATTGCTTTTAACAAAGACCCTTCTAAAGAGCGGTCGATAGCCATAACTTCGCCAGTAGCCTTCATTTGAGTGCCCAATGTGCGGTCCGCCAAATTGAATTTTTCAAATGGCCAACGTGGGAACTTCGTTACTACATAGTCGAGTGTAGGCTCGAAGCATGCTTTTGTTTCGCCTGTTACAGCATTTGTAATTTGATCCAATGTCATGCCTACTGCAATTTTTGCTGCTACCTTCGCAATTGGGTACCCAGTTGCTTTAGATGCCAATGCAGAGGAACGAGATACGCGAGGGTTTACTTCGATAACAATATATTCGTTGCTATTTGGATTCAAAGCGTATTGTACGTTACAACCGCCTTCGATTTTTAAATAACGGATAATCTCTACAGATGCGGTACGCAGCATTTGGTATTGAATATCGTTCAAGGTTTGGCTTGGTGCCACAACGATAGAATCCCCAGTATGCACACCAACAGGGTCAATATTTTCCATATTACATACGATGATGCAGTTATCTGCACTATCGCGCATTACTTCGTATTCAATCTCTTTCCAGCCTGCAACGGAACGTTCTGCTAGAATTTGGTGAATTGGTGAAAGTTTCAAACCACGACGTGTGATTTCATACATTTCATCTTCATTATGGGCAATACCTCCACCAGTACCGCCTAATGTGTATGCAGGACGGATGATAATAGGATACCCAATACGATTAGCAAAGGCTACTGCTTCTTCAAGATCGTTAAAGATATCGGATTCAGGGACCGGTTGGTTGATTTCCTTCATCGCTTCTTTGAAGAGTTCACGGTCTTCGGCTTGTTTAATGGCTTCAAGAGTTGTACCAAGAAGTTTTACACCATATTCTTCTAATACGCCAGCTTCAGACAATTGTACCGCCATATTAAGACCTACTTGACCACCTAATGTAGCCAACAAACCCCAAGGGCGTTCTTTTTTTATAACTTCTGTTACGAATTCAAGACTAATTGGTTCTACATATACGCGGTCTGCAATATCTGTATCAGTCATAATAGTAGCAGGGTTGGAGTTAACTAATACTACTTTATAACCCTCTTCTCGAAGGGAACGGCATGCTTGTGTACCAGCATAATCAAACTCTGCAGCTTGACCGATAATAATTGGACCAGAACCAATTACAAGTACTTTTTTTGCTTCTGAGGTCATATTATTTTCCCTTTCTCATTAAGTCTTCAAATTCGTCAAATAAATATAGGTTATCAGTAGGTCCTGGGGATGCTTCTGGATGGTATTGTACGGAGAAGATTGGCAATTCTTTATGACGCATACCTTCTACGGTACCATCATTTACGCTACGATGTGTAATTTCTACGAAATCTGGCAAAGAAGTATCATCTACCGCATAACCATGGTTTTGAGATGTAATATATACCCGACCAGTACGTAAATCTTGTACAGGATGGTTAGAACCACGGTGACCAAATTTCAATTTGAATGTGGTGCCACCATAAGCTTGTGCCAATACTTGATGCCCCATACAGATGCCAAAGATTGGTTTCTTACCAAACATTTTCTTTACTTCTTCTACTGCATAGCCAAGATCTTGAGGGTCTCCAGGGCCATTAGATAAAAAAATACCATCTGGATTTGCTGCCAACACATCTTCAGCCTTAGCATCTGCAGGAAATACAGTAAGACGACAGCCTGCAGCTTCTAGAGAGCGAAGGATATTTTCCTTTACACCATAATCCATTACCGCTACGTGGAATTCAGCATTTTTATCGCCACGCATACCTTGCCATTTTGTAGTTACACGCATAACTTGATCTGTTGGCAAGTCTTGTTTAAACAATTTTTGAATATCTTCCATAGGGTAATCAGAGCGTACGAGTACGCCCTTCATTACACCATGGTTACGAAGAACACGTGTAATCGCACGTGTATCTACATCATAAAGGCAAGGGATGCCGTGCAAACGAAGATACTCACTAAATAACCCCTCATTTTGCCAGTTAGATGGGAAGTCACACAGTTCACCTACAATAAAACCTTTACAATATGGTTTAGGACCTTGAGTGATAGAATTTAAAGTACCATAATTACCAATTAAAGGATAGGTTAATGTAATAATTTGATCCGCATAGGATGGGTCAGTCAAGATTTCTTGATACCCGGTCATACCTGTGTTAAATACAACTTCCCCTACCGTTGGGGCGCCACCTAATAAGGAACCTTCAAACACGGAACCATCTTCAAGAACTAACTTGCCTTTCATTATAAGACTACGCCCTCCTTCATAACAATTTTGCCATCAACTACTGTGAGTTTAGCTTTACCTGTAACAGTCATACCATCAAATGGGCTAACTTTACCTTTTGTATAAAATTTATTTCTATCTACTGTCCACTTTTCAGTTGTAGAGAATACAGTAATATCCGCTGGCTTACCAACTTCAAGAACACCTGCATCAAGGTGCATCAACTCAGCTGGTCGAGTACTCATATAGTACACAACTTGATCAATGCTAAGTTTATCAGGACCATATGCATTTGTAATAACCGCTGCCAAAGATGTTTCGAGGCCGCTGAAACCATTTGGTGCACAGCAGAATTCATGGTCTTTTTCTTCGTATGCATGTGGTGCATGGTCTGTAATAATCGCATCGATTGTGCCATCTTTCAAGCCTTCTAATAATGCTTGGCGATGATCTTCTGAGCGAATTGGAGGAGCCATTTTAAATGCTGGATTATATTCGCGTAAGTATTCATCTGTGAAAGACAAATGTTGGCTTGTAACTTCACAGGTTACATTAAGACCTTTAGCCTTCGCACGGCGCACCATATCTACAGTATTTTTACTACTTACGTGAGCAATATGGATATGACCACCTGTCATTTCAGATAACAAGATATCACGAGCAACAGCCAAATCTTCAGCTACTGCAGGACGACCAATAACACCTAATTCATAAGAAACAATACCTTCATGCATATGACCATTTTTAGTCAATGTAATATCTTCTGCATGGTCGATAACCATCTTATTAAACATGGACGAGTATTCTAAAGCACGACGCATAAATGCAGCATTTTCTACATAGTGGCCATCATCGGAGAAAGCTACTACACCAGCTTCTGCCATATCCCCCATTTCAGCAAGTTCCTTACCTTCAAGACCTTTTGATACAGCACCAATAAATTCTACCTTAACAACACCAGTAAGTTCGGCTTGCTTTTGCAACCCTCTTACGAGCGCAGCATTATCTACCACAGGATTTGTATTAGCCATAGTTACAACACGTGTGAAACCACCTGCAGCAGCGGCTTGTGTACCGGAGTGGAAATCTTCTTTCGCTTCTTGACCTGGCTCACGCAAATGTGTGTGAATATCGATAAGGCCTGGTGCTACAATAAGACCTGTTGCATCATATATCTCAGCACCTTCAGCATTTAAGTTTTGACCGATGGCTGCAATTTTACCATCTTTTACGAGAATGTCTGCTACTTCGTTTTGTTTTTTCGCCGGATTTACTACCGTACCATTTTTAATAAGCAAGCTCACTACCGTCACCTCCGATAATAGTTAAGTACAATACAGCCATACGTATAGCTACGCCATTACGCACTTGTTCTTGAATTACTGATTGATCAGAATACGCCACATCTGGTGCGATTTCTAGACCACGGTTCATTGGACCTGGATGCATGACCATTACATCGTCTTTAGCTAATTTCAATACATCGTTATTAATACCAAAGATACGTGCATATTCTCTGTTTGTAGGATATAGTGCAGAGTGAATGCGTTCTAATTGAATGCGAAGTACGTTTACAACATCTGCATCAACAACGGCTTCACGAATATCGTGGTGTACGGTAACACCTAATTTTTCAAGTTCTGGATATACCATTGTACGAGGACCAGCCAGATGTACATCAGCCCCCATTTTTGTAAGTCCATAAATGTTGGAGCGTGCTACGCGACTATGCATTATATCGCCAAGGATAACCACCTTTAATCCTTCAATAAATTCCTTTTTCTCTAAGATAGAATACATGTCTAGTAATGCTTGTGTTGGATGCTCATGAGCGCCATCACCTGCGTTAATGATAATCGGATCTACGGCTTTCGTAGCGTATAAAGGTGCACCTTCTGCGCTGTGGCGCATTACGATAGCATCTGTACCCATGTAGGACATAGTTAATAATGTATCGCGGAAGCTTTCACCTTTACCCATGGAAGATCCACTAGGAGAAAGATTGATTACGTCAGCCCCTAAATATTTTCCGGCTAACTCAAAGGAACTACGAGTACGAGTACTTGGTTCCATAAAAAGGTTGATAATGGATTTCCCCTTTAAAAGTGGAACCTTCTTGTCATCAGAAAGAACAATCTTCTTCATTTTCTTTGCCACATCTAAAATCAATTTGATTTCTTCAGGTGACACATTTTGCAAACCCAATAAATCTTTGCCTTTTAGGCTAACTTGTCCCATGATTTCCTCCTAACTCACGTAACAAAAAAGACCTTTTGCCCAGGGCAAAAGGTCAAATAGTTTGCACAAAGAAGCCCCTATGGGCACTTCAACTATATTCCTTTCTCAGCCTCTCTGGACTAAATTAAAAGGTATTGTATTATGCAATGGTCTCTCGTACCATGTATGCATTTCTTTATTTATTGTACTGAATCCACCTTTGAAAGTCAATGTAAAACACAAAATTCATATGGATTTTAAAAAGAGGACAAGCATATAAAATTGCTTATCCTCTCTATATTTAAACAGCTATTAAGCCACTACCATATCTTAAACTTTAATCTAACATTTCTTTTTTAGAAATTAAGAACCTTAACCTAGTGGATATAGTCTTGGTGGATTTTCTTCATCATTTTGCTGTTCATTTTGTGTAGTATACGGCATTTGATCTTGTTGCGACTCATTCGCTACAGGATTTATCTGCACATTTTGCTGATTTGGCAACAATTGAGGCTGACGTTGCTCACGACGACGTGTATTTTGGGATGCCGTCGGTCTAGGTTTTGTTAACTCATCAATGGATACAGCATTTGGAATAGTTACATTTGATGTATCCCCATGAACATCATCAAGTTCACTGAAGGAAGGAGTCCTCTTAGAAGCTTGAGCAGCCTTACGTTCGGCTTCAAGTTGTTGACGGGCAAGTTCTGCACGACGACGAGCGCTTTCTTGTTGATCTCGAACACGTTGAATCGCTTCAGCACGCTCTTTTGCTTTACGCTCTATTTCAGCTTGAGCCAACGCTTGTTGACGGGCAGCTTCAGCTTTACGTTCTGCCTCTAGTTGCGCTTTATATCGTTCCTCAGCAAGGCGTCGTGCCTCGGCTGCTTGACGTTCTGCTTCAGCTCGTTCTGCAGCAAGTCGCTCTTGCTCTGCCTTACGAGCTTCCGCCGCTATGCGAGCCGCCTCTGCTTTACGAGCCTCTTCGGCACGTCTTGCTTCTTCTATGCGACGAGCTTCTTCGGCTCTACGCACTTCTTCGGCACGTTTAGCCTCTGCAGCAATACGAGCTTCTTCAGCACGGCGCGCTGCTTCGAGTCGTTCCTGTTCAGCTCTACGTTGTGCCTCAAGTCTAGCTGCTTCTGCTTTACGAGCTTCTTCTGCTCTACGTGCTTCTGCTTCTAAACGAGCTTGTTCAGCTTTACGCGCCGCTTCAATTCTCGCAGCTTCAGCTTTGCGTGCTTCCTCTGCTCGTTTTGCTTCTGCTGCTACGCGAGCGGCCTCAGCTTTACGTTCCGCTTCAATTCGAGCTTCTTCTGCTCTACGCGCTTCCTCCGCACGACGAGCCTCTTCTGCTTTTCTTGCTGCTTCCATTTGTTGTGCTTCCAAAGCAGCCTTAGCCTCTGCCGCTCTACGAGCATCTTCTTGACGCTTCGCTTCAAGAGCGGCTTGCTCAGCAGCACGTTGTGCTTCTAAAGCAGCTTTCGCTTCTGCTGCTTTACGAGCTTCTTCGGCACGTTTTGCTTCCAATGCTTCCTGCTCGGCTTTACGTTGTGCTTCTAAACGAGCTCTAGCCTCAGCAGCCAAGCGTTCCTCTTCGGCCTTTT
Organism: Veillonella parvula; assembly: GCF_040094895.1. Lineage (GTDB taxonomy): Bacteria > Bacillota > Negativicutes > Veillonellales > Veillonellaceae > Veillonella > Veillonella parvula_L. The sequence goes on from NZ_JBBNGV010000004.1 coordinate 37,485, forward strand.
TGGCCTCTAAAGCAGCTTTTTCTGCTGCTCTTTGCGCTTCAAAGCGTGCCTTAGCTTCGGCCGCTTTTCTTTCTTCCTCCGCTTTGCGTGCGGCCTCAATACGAGCAGCTTCAATTCTACGTTCTTCTTCAAGACGTTTTGCTTCCGCTGCTAGTCGAGCTTCTTCTGCTTTACGAGCCGCCTCTAGCCGATCTGCTTCCGCTTTTCTCGCTGCCTCGATACGTGCCATTTCAGCTTTACGAGCCGCTTCCGCCTTGCGAGCTTCCTCTGCTTTACGCTCTGCTTCGGCTTTTTCAGCCATCTTACGCTCAATTTCAGCATGCTTGGCTTCTGCAGCCTTTCGCAACATTTCGGCTTTTTCTGCAGCTAGTCGAGCCTCTTCAGCTTTTTTACGAGCTAATGCTTCTCTCTCATCTTTTGCCTTTTTAAGTTGTGCTTCTTTTTTTACATCTGCTACAGCTTTATCGCTCAACTTTTTAGTTTCTTCATGAGCAATTGTTTCTGCCCGCTTAGCTGGACTTTCAATAGTAGATTTTTTAGTATCTACTGCTTCTTTATCTCCATCTTTACCACCTACAGGGCCTACAGGTATTTGTGTGCCCCCTTGAGTTGGATGCCCTAAAATATCTTTAACATCTTTCGGCACATTAACAGCAATAGTTTGATGTTTTTGTGGATTTGCAAGAGATTCAGGAATCAACAAGAAACGAATTGGCAAATTCGATGCACCGGCTGGCATAAAGTTTAATGTTAATAAATCGCCCGCATTATAATTCCCTAATAGACGACTATCTAATATAGTACCTTCCCCTAATGCGGAAATACCATCTTCACCACCAATGTGATAAGTTCGTGTATCGGTCTGTCCCCGTCTAGCACCTTGTTGATGCAATGCTTTTACCATAAAGGAACCAGAATAAGGTCCCCCAAGAGGGTTAAAATACAGTCTAAACGGTTCATTCCCCTTTGTTGGAATTTTTAACGTATACGATACGCCATAGTTACCACGGTCACGAACAAATGCTTTATTTTGCATTTCGTCTACACCATTGATAAACGTATCCTCTCGATCATTACCAATTTCTACAAAGGCACCACCTAAAGCGGTGTCGAATGGTGTAGTAACCTCCATATTACGTTTAGCACCAGTATAAGTACCGCGTAATTGTATTTCATCAATAGGAAGGTTTTTCACCCAATGTGACGCATCTACAGGGTCCATCCCCATAGGCAACATCATGACACGCGCAAATATAGGCCCTTCTGTTTTAATATCTACAATACCCGTAAATAATGCATCTCGATTTACCGGTGTATTTTCTAAGTCACTAAAGATTAATTGACGCCCTTGTGGTGGGATGCTAAGAGAGTATAACGGTCTTGCATCTGGGCTTTCATTAAGAGGTTGCTCCAAATCCTTTCGCGACAAATTACGACCTGCTGCAAAATAGTCAGGTGTAGCTACAGATTTTAATTGTCTCATGACATGTACTGAAGTTGGATAAGCCGTTTGGTTTTCTAAGACGATAGCAATCTTGTGAGGTAAATCCATTTCATTGACATGATAGAAATAGATACGACCATTGCCATTAATTGTACCTGCACTTAACGTACCTCCTACAGGTCCTACATATTCAGGACTATCCGATAGGAGCAATGTATCCGTTTGAGACACCAACGATGGTGGCAACGGAGAAAACTGAAAATATCCAATTGATTGTAAATCTATATCACGAGCTTCTACATGGCCTGTAAGGGCAGCCATGGCGGCCATAGCCGCAGCTACACAATATCTTGATTTATAGGAAAACATATATTATTACCTCTATACTTCTTCGAGCCCCAACGGGTCATACGTAAGTGCTAATGCTTCAATCTTCTTTAGTCGATGGCCAATTCCAGATTTAGATAGTTTCCCCTCCATCAACTCTTCAAGTTCTTTTAAACTCGCTTCAGGATTCTCCCACCGAAGTCTTGCAACGACGCGCAACTTTTCTGGTAATTCTTCAATGCCGATTTCTCTATCAATAATCCGGATTGCTTTTACCTGACGAACTGCTGCATCCACAACCTTCTGTAAATTTGCAGTCTCACAGTTGACTTGTCGATTAATTTGATTTCGTACAGTTTTCATAATCCGCACGTTTTCAAATTCCATAAGAGCCGATTGAGCTCCCATGATTTGCAAACAGTTTGTTACTGCGTCCCCTTCTTTAAGATATACTACATACTCTTCCTTCCGCTCCGTTAAGCCCGCATGAATGTGAAAGAGCCGTAATACATGGATAATTTCCCTCGCAAAGGTCTCGTTTCCCGTCATAAACTCAAGATGATAATCACTTTGTGGTTTATTAACAGAGCCTCCCCCTAAAAAAGCTCCCCTTAAAAAGGCGCGTCGCGCTTCCATTGATTTGAGCCAACTACGAGGAATTTGTTCGCTCACAGGCCATAAAGCAAGATCCTCTAGAGCCTGTCTACCCTCTACAGAGGGTTCTACAGATAGCGTATACATATTTTTTTTACGCAAGTTTAAACCTTGTCGTACTAAAACATTTGTAGGTAATTCGTATTGCTTTTTCAAAATACCAAGCAAACGACGAGCTACTGCATTATTAGCCGTAGCTAAACGAATACCGACGGCACCTTTCATCCCCAAAATGATAGATCCGCCCATACGCAATAAGCAAGACGCTTCAATTTTCATGGCCACATCCGCATCACTAGAGGCTTCATATTGGCATAATTCATTTTTCACATCTTCTGCAAATGACATGGGCATCCCTTCTCATTAATGATCATCTCGTTGAAGATAATACTCTAAGATATGCGGTTCAGTGTTAGATTGCATAGCATGAATAATATCCATAATAACTTTACCTAGCCGTTCAGGATCGTGAACAGCTGGTTTTTGAGGGCTAATTAAGGTAGCTCGTATAGTGCGGATTCCTTTGGCTTGTAACTTTTTAGTATCTAATACCAATGGTTCAGATCCTACAGCACTATATTGTTCAACCATTTGAATTGGCAACGGACCATCATTGGCAAGAACAGTATCTATAATTCCTTCTCCGCCATGAGCAATTAAAGCCTCTACATGGTCATTTAATGTGTAGCCTGTGGTTTCACCTGGTTGTGTCATAACATTAGCAATATAGATTTTATTAGCCTTACTAGCACGTACATGAGAGGCCAACTTATCAGTTAGTAAATTTGGGATAATGCTTGTATATAAACTACCAGGACCTAAAATAATCACATCTGCTTCATCAATGGCACGTAATGCAGCCCCCTCTGGCTTAGGCAATGCTGGATCACTATAGATATGACGAATTCGTTTACCCGAGTGTGGTATATTACTTTCACCTTCTACAATAGTGCCATCTGTCATCTCTGCACGCAATTTAATGAACTCTGTAGAGGAAGGAATTACACGACCACGGACACGCAACAATTTACTAGCCGCTTCAAGAGCTTCTTCAATATCTCCATCGTAAACTTGAGCAAGCGCAGTGATAAAGAGATTACCAAAGCTGTGTCCAGAAAGCTCATTTTCCCCTTCGAAGCGGTAACGGAATAAGTTCTCCATTACCCCTTCTTGTTCAGCTAGTGATACTAAACAGTTTCTCAAATCACCAGGTGCTATCATTTGAAAGTCTTCTCGCAAGCGGCCAGAAGAACCTCCATCATCAGCAACTGTTACAATCGCAGATAGGTTTGATGTATGTGATTTCAAACCACGCAATAAATTTGATAAGCCCGTACCCCCACCGATTACTACAATTTTAGGGCCCTTATCGAGTCGGATATTTTGAAAGATAATATCTGATACCTTACTGTCAGGATTAGGTAGTACCGCACGAATAATCGTTTTTATAACTTTGCTTGTACCGATGAGCATTAATACAGCGCCAATCGATAATACTACAGCCCCTACAGCAATGAGTACATTATAATTGTAAAAGCCCGTCATATTATAAGAAAAGGCAAGTACAATATCTTCAAGAACCGCAAGCCATTGATAGTTAAACATCAAGGAAATGCCAATAATTAAAAGACCTACACCACAACTAAATAAGGCAAGCCAACGTTTTATATTTAGACCCGGAATTAGCCACCGGAACCATCCTTTTCGCAACATAATCCCCCCTATCTAGTTATCAAGTGTTATAATTTCATGAGGATTATAATCTTCTTCTACATTATTTTTCATCATATCTCTATGTTCAACAGTGACACGATATCCTTTTTCTAATAAATGGGAATATAGAGCCTCTGCCATAGCTACAGATCTATGCATACCACCTGTACAGCCTACTGCCACAATAAATTGAGATTTTCCTTCTTGTTCATAATTTGGCACAAGAAAATCCATAGTATCAAAGTAACGTCTTTTAAATTCCTCTGTTACTTCAAAGGAATGAATATATTCATTTACTGCTTTTACACGACCTGTTTTATGACGAAACTCGGGAATATAAAATGGATTTGGTAGAAAACGAACATCCCATACCATATCTGCATCGAGAGGAATACCATATTTAAAACCAAAGCTCACTACAGTAATAGCCATACCATGAGCTTCATCAACTTGAGCAAAGCGCGTTTTTAAATACTCTTTCAAGCTGGCTGTTTTCATATTAGTGGTATCAATAATAAAATCTGCTTTATGGCGCACAGAGTTAAGAATTTGGCGTTCCTTCTTTAGCCCTGTTGTAATCAGCCCATTAGGAGCCAATGGATGACTTCGTCGGCTTTCCTTATATCGACGAATCAAAGTCTCATCTGTAGCATCCATAAATACAATTTCAAAATCTACCTTCATATCTTTTAATGTATCTAAAGATGAAGAAAGAGCTTCAAAAAATTCGCCACCCCGAATATCTACAACAAGAGCAACGCGATTGGTCCGTTCTCCACCTTGTCGGCAAATTTCACTTAATTTAGGAATCAGCACAGGGGGAATATTATCAATACATAAATACCCCATATCTTCTAAAGCTTGCAATACTTGAGTTTTGCCGGCACCTGACATACCTGTAACTATTAACAAACGAAATGCTTCCATAGTTTTACTCCATTATAAAAGATTATCTTCAATCCAATGGGCTACTCCATCGTCATTATGATGGCCACAAATTGTATGAGCCACAGATTTAACATGATCTGTAGCATTATCAACAGCTACAGAGTAACCTGTTTTACGTAGCATAGAAATATCATTTTCTGCATTACCAAAAGAAATAATATGTTCTAAACTAATATGATTATCTAAAGCTAGTTGTGTCAAAGCACGCCCCTTTGACACATTAGGGGCAATGATTTCTAAAAAATCTTTCTGGCTACGAACTAGAGTCACCAAATCACCAACTCTAGGAGTTAAAATTTCAATAATTCGGTCAATTCCTTCTACTGTATCTATAGCAATTAACTTATTCGGTTCAGAGTTTAAACTATATAACGTATCACCTAAAAATTCTGCCGTAGCACCAGTCTGTTTTTCATAGAGAGCGGACTGCCACGTCTTATGATGGCATAATAAATGATCATCCACATACGATTGTATATGCCAATCATATTGTTTTGCTAATTCATAGATACGACGTACTGCTACAATAGGAACAGTCTGTTCAAATAGCTTATATCCTGTTTCTAATTCTTGAATGAGACCACCAGAAAATAAAATCAGCGGCACATTACCAAGCTTTAACGCCTGACCAATGGGCTTAGCCGTTTGGTACATACGCCCCGTAGCAATCGTAATAGCAACACCCTTTTGCTGCAACCGATGTAATACATCTACTGTATAGTCAGATATAGAATTATCGCTACGCACCAAAGTTTCATCACAATCGATGGCAATCATTTTGATATGAGAAAAAGAAGGATTCATGTTCGCCGCCTTTATAGAAATTTTAAATACTCTTTATTATACCATTAATAGTGGCACTATAGATAGAAATAAGCAGTAATAAGCCTAATAATGATAAGAAAGTTTACTCATGAAACTTTCATTAAATGCAAAATCCTCTATTATCGACAAATCATTCTATATTAATTGATTAGACAGCATTAATAAAACACTATAATAAAAAGCCTCATATAATTTTATATTAAACACAAAAAAAAGACTCCCGAAGGAGTCTCTTTCATATGAGTAACTATCAAATTAGAATTTGTAGTTAAGGTCTGCACGGTAGAAGTCAGCTTTATCATTACCGTTTTGATCTTTCCAATCAAAACCGTAGTTAGCTGTTAAGCCTACGTTGTTTTGCAATGCATAGTCAACAGTTGCCATCCAACCTTTAGCATCTGTAGTGTAGATGTGGTTGTAAGTAGTATCAATGATAGGAGCATTTTCTTTTGCGTTGAAGTATTGACCTTTTACGCCCCAAGTACCTTGTTTTTTGATGTCGTAGTTACCATAACCTACGCCTGCAGTCCAAGCTTGAGATTCTTCAAGGCTAGAAGCTTTCAACCATTCGCCACCAACCCAAATTTTATCGAAGTTAACGTCAGTATTGAAACCATATACGTTTCTAACATCGTCATCTTGGTTGATACGGTCATAGAAACCACCAACCATAGCATGTTTACCAACTTTACCATTAACATTTACGATAAGATCAGTAACATTTTCCTCTTTAGTCAAGCCAGCTGCATCGCCAGATACCATGTAACCATAAGCTACTTGTGCATTAACTTTGTTATTACCAGCATTGAATTGAGCACCATCGAAAGTACCATCAAATGCTAAGCCACCACCAACAACTTGACCAAAACGGCCAGCTTTCAAGGATACGCGTTCACCGAATTTATGGTTAACATATGCGCGATCGATTGTAGCATTTGCTTTACCTTCAGTTCTGGAGTCACCCAATTCGAAGTTACCAGATGTCAAACGAACAACTGCATCAGTGCGATCGTTTACTTTTGCGTTGAATTGTACACGTGCACGAGCGTCGAATTTGGATTTAGCGTGTTCAGCATCTTTATAACGAAGACGAGCATCACCAGTAACTTTTACGTTACCAACGCGGTCTTCCAAACGAGCTACACGAACGCCCAAGTTGTTCAATTCGTTGGAGAATTCATCAGCCAAACGGTTGATCATAGCTTGTTGTTCAGCGTTAGCACGATCTTGGTTAGCCATAGCTTTAGCTACCATTTGAGCCATTTCATAACGAGTGATGTTATTTTGGCCTTTGAAAGTACCATCAGGATAACCGTTAACGATACCAGCGTTCGCCAATTGAGAAACTGCTTGGTATGCCCAAGAATCTGGAGTTACGTCGGAGAATGGGTTAGCTGCAAAAGCTGTAGTTACACCCAAAACTGCTGTTGCTGCAAAGATTGCTGCGAATTGTTTTTTCATAGTTGAATTCCTTCTTTCTGAAAAAAATAGAAAATAAAATGTTACAAGTCATAACATTCACATTCTACTCGTTCTTCAGATTAAGAATGTATAGGAGTGTCCATGTTTCCTCACCATATTCTACATCGAAGATCTTCGTTTCATGTATGTATCATGACCTGTACGGTGATAGTATCACAACCTTTTTTCTGTGTAAAGCCTTAACACCTATGTTCAGTCTTATCAATGAATATTTTCTATTTTAAAAGTTTCATGAACCCAGTAATTTTCTAACTTCATGAATATTTTTTCATTTTATAATTTTATACACAAAAAATTTTTTAGCAAATTTAAAATCCTAATTTTAATTAACACTACTAATTAAATGATAATTTATTTATTAATATATAGAATGAATATAAGGCTATATTATCATTATATTTATATGCTAAAAAAGAATACCCTACTTGCTCTCTATGTTAAATTGATAATATTCTAGGCTATTCACCGTGTATATTAATTTTCAAACTACAAAAAAAAAGAGACTCCCGAAGGAGTCTCTTTTGTATGATTAACTATCAAATTAGAATTTGTAGTTAAGTTCTGCACGGTAGAAATCGCTAAGATCGGAACCGCTTTGAGTTTTCCAGTCGAAACCATAGTTAGCGGACAAGCCAACGTTGTTTTGCAATGCATAGTTAACAGTTGCCATCCAACCTTTAGCATCTTGAGTGTAAAGATGATTATAAGTAGTATCTACGATAGGTGCATTTTCTTTTTGGTTAAAGTATTGGCCTTTCACATCCCATGTACCAGCTTTTTTGATATCGTAGTTACCATAACCTACGCCTGCAGTCCAAGCTTGAGATTTTTCAAGGTTGGAAGCTTTCAACCATTCACCGCCAACCCAAACTTTGTCAAAGTTAGCATCAGCATTGAAGCCATAGATATTTTTAACATCATCGGATTGGTTTACACGATCATAGAAACCGCCTACTGTAGTGTGTTTACCAACTTTACCAGTTAAGCCAAGGTAAGTATCAGTTACGTTTTCTTCTTTAGTCAAGCCAGCCGCTTCACCGGATACCATGTAACCATAAGCTGCTTGAGCTTGGATTTTGTCGTTGCCAACGTTCAATTGAGCACCGTCGAATGTGCCGTCGAACATCAAGCCGCCACCAAATACTTGTCCAAAACGACCAGCTTTCAAGGATACGCGTTCGCCGAATTTATGGTTAACATATGCGCGATCGATTGTAGCGTTTGCATTACCGCCATCTTTGGAATTACCCAATTCGAAATTACCAGATGTCAAACGAACTACAGCGTCTGTACGATCGTTAACTTTTGCGTTGAATTGTACACGTGCACGAGCATCAAATTTAGATTTAGCGTGTTCAGCATCACGGTAACGAAGACGAGCATCACCAGTAACTTTTACATTACCAACGCGGTCTTCCAAGCGAGCTACACGAACGCCCAAGTTGTTCAATTCGTTGGAGAATTCATCAGCCAAACGGTTAATCATAGCTTGTTGTTCAGCGTTAGCGCGGTCTTGGTTAGCCATAGCTTTAGCTACCATTTGAGCCATTTCGTAACGAGTGATGTTGTTTTGACCTTTGAAAGTGCCATCTGGGTAACCATTGATAACACCAGCGTTAGCCAATTGAGAAACTGCTTGGTATGCCCAAGAATCTGGAGTTACGTCGGAGAATGGGTTAGCTGCAAAAGCTGTAGTTACACCCAAAACTGCTGTTGCTGCAAAGATTGCTGCGAATTGTTTTTTCATAGTTGAATTCCTTCTTTCTGAAAAAAATAGAAAATAAAATGTTACAAGTCATAACATTCACATTCTACTCGTTCTTCAGATTAAGAATTTTAGGAGTGTCCATGTTTCCTCGCTATATTCTACATCGAAGTTCTTCGTTTCATATGTTTGCTACTTCTTGTACGGTGATATTAGCACAACCATTTTTTCATGTAAACCCTTTTTTCTCAATTGTATTCTCAATATTTTGTTTTTATAACTTAAAATATCTTCAAGATTAGATTGTATCTAGTTTTATAGGGTATAACTTTTTTCATAAAAAAATTTAATTTTATATCCCTTTTTATTAATTGAGAATTTTTATTATATTTTTTATTAAGTTAAACTTATTAATATATATATAATTAATAAGAAATTTATCATTCTATACAGAAAGATTTTATAAATATATCCTACAATATAAGGGATATAATTCTTGATAACCACTAAATTATTCGATTACTTTTAATATTATGTATTTATAAAACATTTTATTATATATACTATTATATATAAAATAATTCATAATACTTTTATGCAACAAAAAAAAGACTTCCGAAGAAGTCTTTTTTTGTTTGTGAGGGAATTAGAATTTGTAATTTAATTCTGCACGGTAGAAATCGGAAAGATCATTACCGCTTTGGTCTTTAGAGTTGAAACCATAACCTGCGGATAAACCTACGTTATCTTGTACTGCGTAGTCTACGCTAGCCATGTAACCTTTGTAACCATTAGATGTATTTGTTAAATCATATGCTTGATCCCAAGTGGAACTTACGATTGGTGCATTAGCTTTTTGGTTGAAGTATTGACCTTTCACATCCCATGTACCTTTTTTAGCGATGTCGTAGTTACCATAGCCAAGACCTGCTGTCCAAGCTTGAGAATTATCTACGTTGGAAGCTTTCAACCATTCACCGCCAGCCCACAATTTATTTTTACGGAAGTCCGCATTGAAACCGTAAACATCTTGTTTATCGGAATTAACTGTTACACCATTGTGGTTCAAGTTGCCGCTAGATAATCTGGAGTAGAAACCACCAACGGAGGATTCTTTACCAACTTTACCTTTTAAGCCTACATAGGATACAGATGGGTTATCAGATTTGGAGTTGCCATCAGCAGCACCATCAATCATATAACCATACGCGCCTTGTACTTGAACTTTATCATTACCTACATTCAATTGTGCACCGTCAAATGTATCATCGTACATCAAACCGCCACCAATTGTTTGTTGGAAACGACCAGCTTTAGCAGATACGTTACTACCAAATTTGTGATCTACGTAAGCACGATCAATTGTTGCTTGAGAACCTTTAGTAGAGTCACCAAATTCGTAATTACCTTTTACACGAACAACTGCTTGTGTTTTATCATTTACATTAGCATTGAATTGTACACGTGCACGGCCGTCAGTTAAGGATTTACTATTAGCTTTGTAAACACCTTTGTCTTCAGAACCTTGGTAACGGATACGAGCATCGCCAGTTACCTTTACATTACCTACACGGTCTTCCAAGCGAGATACTCGAACGCCGAGGTTGTTCAACTCGTTAGAGAACTCATCTGCCAAGCGGTTAATCATAGCTTGTTGTTCAGCGTTAGCACGGTCTTGGTTAGCCATAGCTTTAGCTACCATTTGAGCCATTTCATAACGAGTGATGTTGTTTTGGCCTTTGAAAGTGCCATCTGGATAACCATTAACGATACCAGCTTGTGCCAATTGGGATACTGCTTGGTATGCCCAGCTGTCTGGAGTTACATCGGAGAATGGATTTGCAGCAAATGCTGTTGTTACACCTAACACTGCTGTTGCTGCTAACATTGTTGCGAATTGTTTTTTCATAATGAATTCCTTCTTTCTTATAAATAAGAATTTATATTTGCAGAAGACGTTCACTACATAAGTAGTATCACTATGAAAGATGTATTAGGAGTGTCCATGTTTCCTCAACTAAATTATCTATCTTAGCTCCACTTCTTTGTAGCGTAGCCTTTCTGTTGATGTGAATATACCACCACCCCAAAACTTTGTAAAGCATTTTACACAACTAAATCTTATGAAATTTCTTTCATGAATAAAAATTATCCTAAAAACATAGATTTTTACTGTATTTTTGAAAATTTAATTTTACAAAATTTCATTTTATAGACTAAAAAAATAGATAATTTTCTTATCTACATCCATAAATTTAATAATTATTACTTATTAAATATAAATCATTTAATAAATTATAGTTAATTTATATATTTGAATTGTTTATTTTCTATAAGATTACTAAGTGATATATTTAGATTCAACCTAGCCGTCTCGGTATATTTTATTTAGTATACATTTCACAAGATACAACGTAACTTAATCCTTCTTAACTTATAAAAAAAGCCTATCTACGATGAAAAACATCATAGATAGGCTTTCACGATTATTAAATTGCGTAAGAAACAAATCCTAAAATATGATCAACGGGAACTGGGCCGATAAAACGACTATCACTAGAATGATTGCGATTATCCCCCATCACAAATACATGACCTTCAGGAACTGTTACAGGTGTAGAACGAGTATAATTCATTTTTGTATCTTTTGTATATGGTTCTTGTAATTTCTCTCCGTTACGCCATACATACCCATCTTTAAACTCTAGTACATCACCAGGTCTACCTATTACACGTTTTACCCATACATCATTTGTTTGAGCTGATTTATTGAAAACAGATGCATAGTTCATCAATGGTTCTTTTACATCATCCACCCATGTACGAACACGATTAACACGACTATCAATAATAACAATTTGTCCATATTCAGGCATATCATTCATTATGTGATGCCATTTGGTAACAATCAAATATTGTCCATTGTGTAATGTATCATCCATTGATTCCCCAGATACTCTAGTAGGTTGAATCAAGAAAATATGAATTACCATAGCAATGATTAATGCCAATGCAATAGCATAAATCCAATCTAATATTTCTTTTACTATTGTATTACCTAACTTATTACTCATAGTTTCCTCTTAATGACCACCTTTCGTAAATCTCCCACCAAAGACATCATGTACGTCTTGGATCGTAATAAATGCTGTAGGATCTACTTCATAAACGGTATCCTTTAATCTTGTAATTTCTAGCCGCGTTACTACAGAATACAATACATGTTTTGGTTGTTTTAAATACCCGCCTTCGCCGTACATAATAGTAACACCACGATTAAGATTAGCATTTAAGGCATCTGCAATATCTTTAGAGTTATCCGCATCAGTAATAATCATAACCCCTTTAGATTCTTCAAGACCTGTAATTGTTACGTCAATCATCTTATAAGCAATGAAATAAGCAATTAATGAATACATTGCACTATTCCAACTATAGACAAAGCCTGCCGCCCCAAGAATGACCAAGTTCATAGCCATTACGATTTCACCTACGGAGAAGGTAGACTTCTTATCCCAAATAATAGCTACAATTTCAGAACCGTCTAATGAACCGCCATTACGAATGATAAGACCTACCCCAATACCTAAGATTATACCACCAAAGATAGATCCTAAGAATGGATCTGTCGTAATCGGTGTAAAATCATGAGCAAAGTTAGAAAATATAGCCATCCAGACAATGGAGAACAATGTAGATAAGGTAAAGCCTTTACCGATTGCTCTATAGCCTAAATACAAAAATGGTAAATTGATAAGTACTACGAAAATACTAAAAGATATACCAGATAGTTCCGCAGCCATCAATGAAATACCAACTACACCACCATCGATAATGCTGTTGGGTACTAAAAATAAATCTAAGCCCACCGTATAGATGAAGGCCCCTAAAATCATCATTACACAACGCATAATAAGGTTTGACCAGTTACGCGTTGAAGTTTCATTCGTCATGATTATCTCCTTTTCCGTATAACTGCTCCATAGCATGTAATCTTTTCTCTTCTAACTCACTTGAACTCATAGTTTCTTCTTTGATTGCCGCTTCGTTCTGAGCTAATTGCTTCGTATAGCGTAAGCCAATAACGAGCGCCGTCAAATCATCTACAGGTTCTGGTGGAAATTGCATAGATGTAGGAATAATCTTGCGCCACCCTGTAGGAGGATTATATTGCCAATATAATTTACGGGCCTCCTCTGTACTGTGAGATTCGTCGATTAAACTAGTTGTAATTTTATGATTACGTCCAATTTGTTGAAGAGAAGGATACAAGTGTTTATGATTTGTACCATTTCCACAAACAATATGAACAATACCATAATATTCAGTTAAAATACGCTCAATATCTTTATTGAAAGTATTTGAAGAAATAATTTTACGGCATATCATCTCACCGGAAGGTGAAAGTATAGCTACGCCAGTTTTCTCATTTCCTGGATCCACTGCTAAAATATATGTATTTTCAGTCATTTGATTATCCCCTTTGTAAGTACAGTAGTTATATTTTAACATAAAAAGAAGGTCTTATGTTGAAAATTACATAAGACCTTCTTTTATAATGTATGAAAACAGCATATCTTCATCATATTAATTAGCTTACATTTTTGCCTTATCATTGAAATCTGGCATTTGAGTAATACGCAACTTGAGGTGAACAGGACCAGATGAATATGTATCTCCATCAGTATAAGCTTCTACATGAACCTTGCCACGCATAGTACTTATTCTTTTAATAGCTGTAAACAAATCATCACCAGGTATCGTTCCAATATCACCTGATAAGGAATCAGGAATAATCCCCTTTGCCTTAGCACGCTCATTTACTTGTTTCAAGAATTGAAGCATAGACGATTGAGCATTAGTCCCCCCATCAATTACCGTAGAGTGAATTACCTCTCCATTTTTATAGATAAATTGTTGTGGATATACTTGAATAACTGCAACTGCAGGTTCACCTGAAATAATATTTCCGGCTGCCACAACTTGAACCACCATAGGAGTCTTGGAATTGATTAGCTTTTGAGTAGCTACCTCAACATTTTGTCGATCTACATATACAACGGATTGACCATTATCTTCTATACCTAAGCGACGTAAAACAAGTTTATTTGTATCATCGATAATATGTTTAATAGCATTATTACTATCTTCTTCACTTAAACCAGGTCGTACAACAGCTTGTGCTAATAGCTGATCTACTTGGAAGAGAATGGTTCCTTCCCGTAAATGAATGATGCCATTCTGCAATTGTTCTTGTGTATTTTGTAGATTCTTAATATGCGCTTCCATCTTAGCACGTGTTGCTTCAAGCTCAGCTACCTTTTGAGACACCTCTGCATAAGAGGCTTGTAAAGATGCCAATTCGGCTTCTGTTGCGTCTTTAGCAGCTTGTGCACTCGCCAATTCAGCTTTAGTAGCCTCTACTTCACGGCGAATTTGTTCGATCTCAGCCATCCGTTCTTCAAGCTCTTGTTTATTTTGTTCTAACAAAGCCTGCCCACGAATCAGTTCTTGCGTCTTTGCAGCAACCTCATTATTCAGCTGCTTTATATCAGCTCGCAACTGATCCATACCGAACAATGCGGTTCGCACACTTTGAGACGTAAAGGTTAATACCCCAACTGTAGCTGCTGCAACCAAAAGGCCTGTCACAATAGTAACTATAATAGATGTGTGCTTAGGTCGTAATCCAAAGAGGGACATACGACGTTTACCAATTTTAGTGCCTAGCTTATCCCCCATGTAAGCAATGAGACCACCCATAAGAGCGATAATTATTAAGATTTTGACACCTACTAACATCATGTCCCTCCTTTCTCCTAAGAATACAATCTGTTATTTCGATACGCGCCAATTCAAATACAACCCTGCAATAATACCTAATGTATCCGGTATTAATGCAGCTAATACGGTTGGCAATGCTCCACCTTTCCCTAAGGCACCAGCAAAGGTCATCACCCCATAATAAATAAAGATGATGAGAATACTAATACCAAAGCCGATAGATGAACTAGAACGTTGTTTTTGAAGGCCTAAAGGTGCACCTACAAGAGCAAATACAAAACTTGCCAACGGAATTGTAAAACGTTGGTACATTTCCATTTCAAGTTTATTAGCATTAGTATAAGCAGCCTTATAAGCTCTGATTTGATGACGTAACTCCTTAATCGTTAATTCCTCAGGTTTACGTTGATCTTGTTGAATATCTTTTGGGGCAGACTTAATCGGCAAGGATTGCTCCTTAAATTTCACGGTACGTTCAACACCATTACCAGCTGATAGATCATAGATGATACCATTCTGCATCACCCAATATTGACCATTCCAGATAGCTGTATCAGCATTTTCAACTTGTTGTAACTTGCCGCCCTCCCCAAATTGTTGAACCGTAATCATGGACAACTGTTTGGTTTCAGCATCATAGCTCTTAGCATAGAGCAATGTGCCTAGCTCGTCACCATTCATCGTTTTTAACACAATATGATTTTGTGTTTGAGGTGATGCATTTTTCATAATTTGTTCGCGCACAATCGTTTGATACATATGATTTGTACGAGGTACAACAAATTCATTAAATGCTACTGCCCCAATGGAAATGATGAGGGCAATAATATATACAGGCATGGCCAAGCGTAAAAAGCTTAGACCTCCAGCACGCATAACAACGATTTCACTAGTGCTACTCAAACGACTAAAAGTCATAAGAGAAGCCAATAGTACTGACATTGGGAATGTTAAAATAACAATACTTGGTAAAGCCAAGACAAATGCTTGCATAACAAGCAACAATGGTGCTCCATATTCAGTAATATATTGAGCAATCCTAAACAATGTGCCTGTACCAATAAAAATACTAGTAAAAGCAAAAACCCCAAATAGGAATGGGCCTACAAAAGCTTTTAAAATATATTTATCTAATAATCGCATAGCCCCTCCTATAATTTAAAGTTATCCCCTAAATAATGTTCACGAGCGATTGGATCATTCGCAATTTCATCAGGGGTACCCTCTAGGAGGATTTTACCATTACTCAAAATATAAGCCTTATCTACAATCCCCAATGTTTCGCGAACATTATGGTCTGTAATCAAGATACCAATACCTCGGTTCTTAACGTGTAAGATAATTTGCTGAATATCAGCAACCGCAATTGGATCGACACCTGCAAAAGGTTCATCAAGAAGGATGAAATTAGGTTCTAAGGCGAGGCAACGCGCAATTTCTACACGGCGTCGTTCACCACCAGATAATTGCAGCCCCATACGGTCACGGACATGTCCAATATGAAATTCTTCAATCAATGATTCCACGATAGCTTCAATCTCATCAGATTTTTTTGCCGTAATCTGTAGCATGGCACGAATATTGTCCTCTACAGACATGGAACGAAAGATTGATGCCTCTTGCGGTAAGTATCCAATCCCTTCAGCCGCCCGCTTATACATAGGAATATTTGTTATATCCTTGCCATCAACGGTAATGATACCAGAACTTGGTCTTTCAATGCCTACAATCATATAAAATGACGTAGTTTTACCGGCCCCATTAGGCCCTAATAGACCTACAACTTGGCCTTTATCAACGCGTAGACTTACACCATCTACCACATTGCGTCCGCTAAAGGTTTTAACTAAGTTTTTGGTTTCTATATACATATATTATCCTTATTTATTCGGAACAATGACGAGTGTACTACGTCCACCTAATGTTTCAGCAGAATCATCAGCTAAACGAATTTTCAGTTCCGGTGCATTCAGTACATTACCATTTTGAACGGCATGCGCAGAACCCGATAAGAGTACCACTCCATCATTTTGGTTTGGCGTTTGTGTATATGTAGCTCGGTCAGCAGAACCAGACACGTTTCGTTCAGGATTAGAGAAGGTAACATTACCTTGCGCTACAGCACGAACTTCCTTCATCCATCCTTCTACCTTATCACCGGTTAAGGTTGTCCCTTCAGCAATCAAACGGGCATTGCCTGTAACAAGACCGTATTCAGAGTCAGTACTATACTCAACACTGTCGCCAAAGATTTGGCGATCAGCACGTTGTAAATGAACGCTACCATTAGCAGTGAATTTATTATTATTGTAACTGTGAACCGTTTGAGCAGACATGGCCATATCAGAACCAATCATAGATACACCACCATCAAGATTTGCTTCTTGAGTTTTTGTATTGTACCAACCCTTGGCACCAGTCATAGTTTTATCCGCTTGGGTAATAACAACATTACCTGTTGCATCTGCACGACCTGAATTGCCATCATAAGACAATGTATCAGCGCTGATAGTCAACGGATCATTTGCTGCCCAAACTGTAACAGATGCGGTCATGAGTACAGCTAATATAGCCATACCAATCTGTTTTTTCTTATTCATCATATTTCCTCTCAATTACTTCTTTGTTAATTTCGCATGTCCAATGGCTTTAATAATTTTTAAGGACATATTGCCCTCAAGTTTGTCACCTGTGAGGGTTACATCCTTGCTGTTATAAGTGAAAGCCGTTTTAGATGTCAATGTTTTCGTTTTATTATCAAAGTGAAGGGCCTCAGTTTTAAATTCTGCACCTTCCGTATTGGTAGCAGTAACGCCTTGATCAATATCAAGAGAGTTTCGATCACCCGTCAGTACAGCATGAGGAGCTGTAATCGTAGTAGTCACATCATCTTGATAGAACAGACCTTTCAAATTGGTCAGAACGATAGCTTTTGTACGCGGGTCATATTCAATCTTCTCAGCCGATAATGCCCATACTAACTTGCCATCCTTTTCCTCTTGCAAGTCCGCACCTTGGAAATTAACGAGTTGTCCACTTTGATTTTGAGTGGAATTAGCCTCATTAGAGTCTTTCATAATAAATACAATAAGACCGATTAGAGCTAATACTATAGCGACCACAATGGCAATTAACTTTTTATTGTTTTTCATGCGCTCTCTCCCGTATAGCTATCTTCTTATCGTAATCAATAATTTGATCCATCTTAGTCATCCAACGATGTTGGAACCAAAGCCACTCATCTGGATGTTCACGAATAAATTCTTCCGTAACACGTACACAGGCTTCAGTTAGACGATACATATCAACATCTTCATCGCCAGTTTCCTCATAATGTAATGCCGGCAAGATATGAACGATATGTCCTCCTTCAGGCTTACGAGATGCAAAAATAGGTACTACAGGAGAGCCAAATTTCTTTGCAAATGTTGCTGGTCCCATAACAGCTGATGAATCTTGTCCCAAAAACGGAACTGGTAAACCATTTATATATCCATCTTGGTCAGCTAAGAATCCAAGAAGTTTTTTCTTTTTTAAAGCCTTAGCAGCAGAAACGATTTCGTTGCCACCACTAGCAAATACGTCAAGCCCCACCATCTCACGATATTCATTCATAAGGCGTGTGAATTGAGCATTAGGTTGTTTCTTAACAATTGTAGTGGAAGGATATCCATGAGCCGCCATAGCAGCCCCCATCCATTCCCAGTTGCCTACATGGCCAGTAAGAACGATAACTCCCTTATCTTCAGCAATGGCCTTTTCTAAATGTTCAACACCACGCATCTCTATGTGTTTATTGATAAAGGATTTCGTCAGGTTTGGCATGTATAATACTTCCATAACACTGCGACCAAGATTTTTGAACAACTTATTAATTAATTGTTCCGCCTCTTGATCGTTCATATTCATGCCAATTTTAATATTATTTATGCCTCTAAGCTTTTGCTTCTTCGCTATTAGCCCATATACAGGACCTAAACAAGCGCCTATGAGCAAAATGAGCTTGTATGGTAGTCGACAAACAAGCCAACTAATGCCTTTAACTAAATGGTATTGCCATTCGTTATTCATTCTGCCCACCTCCTTTATTGTCCATGAGCATGGGCCTCTCGCGCATAATCTGCAACAACAGAATCCCATAAACCTTGATTCTTCAGGATATATTCTACAGCCTCTCTAACAGCACCATGTCCACCATTGACGGTAGAAATAAATTTAGCTATTGATTTAACCTCTAATACCGCATTATTTGGTGCCATCGGCAAACCTACGAGTTGAAGAGCTCCTAAATCATTAAGATCATCACCCATGTAAGCAACCGAAGCTAAGTCGATTTGATGTTTTTTACAAAGAGCTCTTAATACTTCAGTTTTATTAGCATGCCCCATAAGAAGTTCATCAAAATGCAATTCCTTTGCACGGCGCTCTACCATAGGAGATACACGAGCCGTAATAATTGCTAACTTTATCCCTGATTTACGAGCCGCAGTCAAGCCTAAACCATCTTTTACAGAAAAGGCTTTGAGCTCTTCTCCAGTCGATGTATAAATTAGAGTGCCATCTGATAAAACTCCATCAACATCGAGAACAATCCATTGAATATTCATTATACAATGCCTCTACGCAATAAATCCGTAATGTGAACAATGCCAAGACATACATTATTAGTATCAACCACAGGTAATACGGTGATAGGGCGAGGTTGATTTTTCTCCATCAAATGAAGCGCTTCTGCGGCCAATTTATCCTTTGTAATCGTACGCGGCATAGACGTCATCATATCCTCTACGGGCCATTCTAAAAAATTGCTGCCAGAATCAAGTCCACGTCGAACATCACCATCAGTCACTAGACCTAACAAATGTCCTTCTTCATCAATAACATTTGTAGCACCTAACCCTTTTTCTGTCATTACAAAGAGTGCATCACGAACGGTAGCCCCTCTAAATACTGTTGGATTATCATCGCCACCATGCATGATATTTTCTACAGTCAACAATAATTTGCGACCTAAGGAACCACCTGGATGGAATACAGCAAAGTTTTCTGGAGTAAAATGATGGCGTTCCAATAAACATACTGCTAATGCATCACCTAGTGCTAGAGCAACAGTAGTACTTGTAGTAGGTGCTAAACCCAATGGACAAGCTTCTCGTTCTACCTCTGCCAACAATACAATATCAGAATTTTTTGCTAATGTAGACTCTGGTTTCCCTACAACACAGATTAATTTAGCTCCTATGCGGCGCAGAGACGGCAAAATACTAATGATTTCTCCTGTTTCACCACTATTAGAAAATGCTAACACTACATCATCTTCAGTAATCATACCAAGATCACCATGCACGCCTTCACCAGGATGCATAAAAAGTGCCGGTGTCCCTGTACTAGCCAAGGTAGCCGCAATTTTACGACCAATATGACCAGATTTCCCCATTCCTGTACATACTACACGGCCCTTACAAGCCAAAATCATATTTACAGCATTTACAAAATTGTGATCCAAACGAGAACTTAATTCTTCAATAGCACGAGCTTCCTCATGAAGCACCTGTGCCGCTTGTTCTAAAATAGTCACAAATACCGCCCCTAACCTTTTACGATTTTATCAATAGCTACTAAATCACGAAGCACAGCTTCAAATTGATCTAAATACAACATATTAGGACCATCAGACAATGCTTCCTCAGGATTATCGTGTACTTCAAAGAATAACCCATCTACGCCACTAGCCACAGCCGCACGTGCCAAATTTGGTACAAATTCACGGTTACCACTAGATTTAGTCCCTGCACCACCTGGTAATTGAACGCTATGAGTAGCATCAAAGATTACTGGATAGTCGAAAGAACGCATAATTGGGAAGGATCTCATGTCAACTACGAGATTATTATAACCAAAGCTAAAACCACGTTCGGTAAGCATAAGATTTTCATTACCTGTTTCTTTCATTTTATTAAGAACATTTTCCATGTCCTTAGGAGCCATGAATTGACCTTTTTTAACATTTACGCATTTACCAGTTTTAGCAGCGCCGTAAACAAGATCAGTTTGACGGCATAAAAAAGCTGGAATTTGTAGAATATCTAATACTTCAGCTGCAGGTTCAATTTGCTCGATAGAGTGAATGTCACTGACAACGGGCACATTGAGTTCCTTCTTAATAGAAGCAAGCATTTTTAACCCTTCCTCAAGACCTGGTCCACGGAAGGAACTAAAGCTAGAGCGATTAGCTTTATCAAAGGAAGCTTTAAAGATATAGGGAACACCTAAACGTTCGCATATCTCTTTTGCTCGTTTACCGATAGCTAATGTGCGGTCATAGTCCTCAATAACACATGGACCTGCAAGGACAAATAAACCCTTGCCGCCACCCACAGTAATATCTTTAATTTGAACTGTTTTCATTTATTTCTCCTCTTGCTCGTAAATTGCATTAACACGAGCTAAGTCTTCAGGTGTATCAACACCGATAAATCGTTTATTTGTCAAAATAACACGAATTGTATAACCGTTCTCTAGAGCACGTAATTGTTCTAGAGATTCTGTTCGCTCCGCCGGAGTTGGCTCCATCTTAGCGTAGTTTAATAAAAACTCTCTACGATATGCATAGATGCCAATATGTTTTAGTGGCGGACGCACAAAATCATGGCGAGGATATGGGATTAAAGATCTAGAAAAATACATCGCATCATTACGATTATTTAAAATGACCTTTACCGCTGATGGCTCCTCGTACTCTTCCTCTAATAAAGGAGTAGCTACTGTGGCCATCTGCAAGTTTGGATCTTCCTCAAATAGACGTGCCAAGTCATCAATAAGATTTGGATCAATCATCGGTTCATCACCTTGGACATTGATAACAACATCCAAGTCTGTATAATGACTCGCAACCTCTGCTAATCGATCCGTCCCTGTAGGGTGATTAGGATCTGTCATCATAACAGTTCCCCCAAACTGTTGTACTGCAGAATATACGCGGTTATCATCAGTGGCTACAATTGTACATACTGTCTTTGTAGCTTGTGATACCCTTGCATAAACCCGTTCAATCATAGGTTTACCTGCAATATCAGCTAATGGTTTGCCCGGTAATCTTGTAGAACCATAACGCGCAGGAATAACACATCCAAACTTCACGATAAAACCCCATTTCTGTTATTCGTGTATCTTATTATTATACACTAAATCTCTAAATTTTCTATGAATTCTTGTTTTCCAGAAACAAATTCAATCCCTATAGATAGCACCAGAATCGGTATTTTCAAGTCTTCAATTGCATGCAACTGACTTAACTTAACTGCATCCTTTTCTGTAATGCAAATAGCATCAGCTTGATGAGCAAATGCTTGTTTCCAAATCTCAACTACATCATCATTTGAAAAGTCATGATGATCTCCAAATGGCAAGGTATGAACAACGTTATACCCTACATCAGTTAACGTTTGTGTAAAGGATTGAGGGTTTCCAATTCCACTCACAGCCATAATGCGTTGTTCCTTGTAAGCATCTACAGAAGCCCCAACAGAACCATTAGCCCACTCATCTAAGGTGTACATAAATTGCGGCTTATGTGTTGTTTCATAGACAGGTATATTGGGAATCATCTGAGTTAATCGCTTTCGAATGCCGGATACAATACCTGGTGCTACTTGATCAACCTTAGTAAGAACGATAATATCCGCACGCTGTAAACCACTAAGGGGTTCACGTAATAGTCCCCGTGGCAATACATGTTCATAGCCAAACGGATTGGATGCATCGATTAGTACAATATCAATATCTCTTGCTAGTGCACGATGTTGAAAGCCATCATCCATAATAAGACAATCGGCACCTAGCTCATTAATAGCGATTTCTGCAGATTTGGAACGTTCACGTCCAATGATTACATTAGATTTTTGTAAAACCTTAGCCAGTAACCAAGCCTCATCACCACTGATAGATGGCTCTACAAGCATTGTTCCATCTTTAGAAATAATAATATTTTTGTTATTATCTTCTGCACGGTATCCACGACTAAGAACAGTAGGATGAAGGCCCTTCTGAGTAAGCACATCACAAATAAATCGCACCATCGGTGTTTTTCCAGTACCACCAGCCGTAATGTTGCCAACGCTGATTACAGGCACTGTAACTTTCGTAACGCCTTTACCCTCATCAAATCGAGCATTGCGTATTGATACAGCTTTCTCATAACCTTTACTCAAAAGGCCTAAACTGGAGCGAGCTATATCACCTAATACGGATTGATCTTCACCACTAACGATGGATTTGAATAATGCTTCCCCACTCATAGGTGACGCCTCCTATTATGTAATACAGTAAACTAATCTACAAATTTAGTCTTACTACGGAATAATTTGATGTTTCTCAAATAGCAAACGTAACTCTTGTGTATTACGCCGCGTAGCACCACGATTTTCTTTAATGATATCCAGGCAGTTTTGCCCCATCTTTTTAGCCAAGTCTCTATCCTTACATAAACGCAAGACCATAGCGGTTAACTCTTTTCCATTCTTCACTTGCTCACAAGCATTTCGAGAGTTTAATAAGGCGAAAATTTCTTTAAAGTTAAACATATGAGGCCCAACCAAAATTGGCTTACCATGTGCAGCTGGTTCCAAAATATTATGGCCTCCAGTTTTAACAAGGGAACCACCAACAAAGATAATATCGCCTAAGCTATACAGTCGGCCAAGTTCACCAATGGTATCTAAAACGACAACGGGAATACCTTCATGAACAGGCTCCTTCATATCGCTACGACAAATAGCACTCAATTCATAACGCTTTGCAATATTTTGCACATCATGACCGCGATAAATTTCACGAGGCGCAATCAATAAACGAGCTTGTGGATACTCTTTCAATACTTGCTTGAAGGTTTCAAAAATAGCCTCTTCTTCACCTTTGTGAGTACTACCTGCAATAATGATAGGATGATTATTTCCAAAGCCAAATTCATCGAGAAGAGCTTGTTTTTCTTCATATGATACGGTGGCATATGTTTGATCGTATTTCATATTACCTGTTACGGTAATATCAGGTGTATGAGCACCTAAACTTTCAATATACGCCGCATCAAATTTGGACTGCATGCAGAAACGCTCAATAGAGCGTAACATTTCACGCGTAAAAGCACTGATATACTTATAACGTTTCATACTGCGATCTGAAATGCGTCCATTAACCATCATAACTGGAATGTTTTCCGATTCGGCGATACGCAAGAAGTTTGGCCAAATTTCAGTTTCTACGAGTAAAATAGTAATCGGCTTAATAATATGTAAAATTTTACGAGTTAAATACGGCAAATCAAGGGGAAAGAATATAATTCCTTCTGCTTCAGGAATGATACGATGAGCCATAGCATGACCAGTAGCAGTAACTACTGACACAACCACAACAGCTTCAGGAAATTCCTTTTTAACCTCTTTTACCAATGGACTGGTAGCCACAATTTCCCCTACGGAAGCGGCGTGAATCCAAATAGCACGACGCCCTTCAATTTTCTTTAATAGCGAAGCGGGCATATAGCCTGCACTTTGTTTGATACGCTCATAAAAGCCATCTTCAAAGGCAAGTCGGTATAAAATAACCGGAATCAAGCCTATCCAATAAAATATGAGCAATACGTTATATATCCAGTACATGGTTATCCTTTATTGGAGAATTGAACGGAATAAAGATGATTGTACAATCCGCCGTCAACAGCTAATAGCTCTTGGTGAGTCCCCTGCTCTACCAAGCGACCTTGATTAAGTACAACAATTTGATGAGCATTTTGAACGGTGCTCAATCGATGGGCAATGACAAATGCCGTACGCCCTTTCATGAGACGATCTAACGCCTCTTGTACAAGCTTTTCGCTCTCAGTATCTAAAGCAGATGTGGCTTCATCTAAAATTAGAATTCGAGGATCTTTTAAAATAGCACGTGCGATAGCAACGCGTTGACGTTGTCCACCAGATAGCGAACTGCCTCGTTCACCTACAATCGTATCGAGACCATCAGGCATTTTCTCAACGAACTCAAGTACATTAGCCGCTTTAGCCGCTTCATACACGTCTTCATCAGTAGCATCTAAACGACCATACAAGATATTCTCTTTAATTGTAGCATTGAACAATACGGTTTCCTGTGGTACAAGACCAATTTGTTCACGCAAAGATTTAAAAGTAACATCTTTCACGTTATAACCATCTATTGTAATAGAGCCACCTGTTACATCATAGAAACGAGGTAGTAGGTTAGCGAGAGTTGTCTTACCTGCACCAGATGGACCAACAAGGGCTACACTTTCGCCAGCCTTAACTGACAAGGTAAAATTTTCTAAGGCAGCCTTTTCTCCATCATAGGAGAAAGAAACATCATTAAACTCCACATTGCCGGTAATAGCAGGCAATGTAATAGCATCAGGTTTCTCCACAACATCTGTTTTAGTATCTAAAATTTCAAATACACGATCAGCAGCAGCCAACGCCTTTTGAATATTACCATATACTTGACTCAAACGTTTTACGGGATTTGACAAGTTAATAGCATAAATCAAGAAAGCAATCAAAGAACCTGCAGTAATAGCACCTGTTACTACGGAGTAACCGCCGTACCAAAGGATGACCGCTACAGCGATTGCCGCAGAAAACTCAACCATTGGGCTTAACAAGCTAGTCAATTTAGTAGCTTTGATAACTGCTTTAAAATTGCGATCATTTTCATCTTCAAAGCGCTTACGCTCAAAATCTTCACGAGCAAAGGATTTTACAACGCGAACTGCACTAATTACCTCTTGTAAAAGTGCCGTAATATCAGCTACACGCCCTTGGACATCATGCCCTGCCACGCGAAGCTTCTTACCAAAAACATTGATAATCACTAAAACTACGGGAACCGTAATAAAAGTAACTAACGTCAATTTCCAGTCAATGAGAAGCATGGACACCAAGGAACCGATAAGTGTTACAGATTCAGTGATAAAAGAAATCAAATTATCTACCACCGCCGTTTGCAATGCAGCTACGTCATTTGTAAGATTACTCATGATAACGCCCGTCTTACGACGATCGAAATAGGATAAGCTTAATTTTTGTAGATGATTAAAAATAGCCTCACGTACATCGATAATCACGCGCTGTCCGATGTAGGACATGTTATAAGTTTGACCATAGGTAGCAAAGCCACGAATTAGGAAAATGAGTATAATAGCACCTACAATAAGGTTCAACATAAACATATTCTTTTCATCTAATACTTGGTCTACTACATTCTTAATTAGCCAAGGTACTACCAAATAGGCAGCAGCAGCGACAATCATGCAGAATACTGCAAAAAGCATTCGCTTATAATAAGGCTTTACAAAGTATAAGAGCCTAGAATAACTATTCATTACATTTCTCCTTACCGAGATTATATACAAGATGTGCTACCCGTTTTACTGCACCCGGCTCACCTAATTTATGACGTACTTCGCGCAATTCACTGCGCATAGCTTCATTTTTGTCTACATCGCTGAGCAATGGTTCTACCAAAGACACAATTGCGTCTGGAGTGACAGCATCTTGTAATAATTCGGGAATGACTTCTTTACCCGCTACAATATTAGGCAAGCCCACATGTGTTACATTCACAACCATCTTACCAATACCATACGTAATTGGAGATACACGATACAATAATACCGTTGGCAATTCCATCATCGCCGTTTCTAATGTAGCCGTTCCTGATGCAGCAAGGCACACATCACAAATCTGCATCAAGTCATATGTATGGTCTTCCGTAATCGTAACAGGCACCTTATGAACATCGATAAACTCTTCTAGCTCACTTCGATCAATTGTATGTGCTCGAGGCAAGAAGAATTGAATATCTTCATGCTTCGCCATCAATTGCTCACCACTTTTTAACATCGTATCAAGTAAGGATAAAACCTCTTGTTTACGACTGCCAGGCATGAGCAATATCTTTTTAGCCTCTTTGCGAGCCCCAAAGTATGCTTCGGCCACATCCTTAGTCATCGTAGGATGTACGATGTCGAGTAAAGGATGCCCTACAAAATCTACATTACATTTATACTTGCGATATGCTTCAGCTTCAAATGGAAAGATAGATGCTACCTTAGTTACATACTTACGGATTGTATTACCTCGACTACTATGCCATGCCCAAATCGTTGGAGCAATATAATACAAAACAGGAATCCCCAGTTCATGAGCCACCGCAGCTAATTTCATATTAAAACCTGGGTAATCTACACAAACGAGAATATCTGGTTTCTCCTTCATCATGACGCGTTTCAAATACGTGCGCAACTTAAAGAATTTTGGCAATGATTTCACAATCTCTACAATACCAATGACACCAAGATTCTTAATATCATACACGATACGAACACCAGCACGCTCCATCAAGGTGCCACCCATACCAAACATTTCTACAGAAGGATCTATTTCTCTCAATGCATTGGCTACACTTGCCGCATGAGTATCGCCGGAAGCTTCACCGGCGGAAAACATGACTTTCATTATGCATCCTTTCTGGAATTTACAAATTCTTGGTCAACAGCACAGATAACAATACCATGACGATCTGCCATATCAAGCACATCTTGTTGTTGTACGAAAATAGTCTTTTCCGCTTCTACAGCTAGTACCTTACAACCACTATCAATCATAGACATGAGCGTTTTTATACCTACTGCCGGCACATCAAAGCGTACATCTTGATTTGGTTTTTCTGTTTTAACAACAATCGCATCTCCGCGCCCCAGTTCTCCACCTCTCAAGATACACTTGTCAGTCCCTTCAATGGCTTCAATTGCCATGACCGCCTTATGTTTAACAACAACGGTTTGACCAATATCAAGGGCCCCCATTTGTTTAGCTAGTTCAAAACCAAAACAAATGTCAGCCCATTGCTCATCTGTAGGTTGTGCTTTTGAAAGCACTCCTACCTTTGGCATAAATGGTTTCAAGTATGCTGTTTGATCTAATACTTTAAAGCCTTCTCGTTCGATTTCATCAACGATGGCAAGCATAATCGTATCATCTTTACGATTTTTAAGACGCTTTAAAACACCTAATGTTTTTAAATCAGGAAACGTAAGACCTTTAAAAAGAATCTCTTTAGTAACTTTCCCAAGCATGGTTAACTCTTCAACCTCTTCTTTTTTCAAGGTTTTGAAGATTTTACCTAGTTTAGCAACACCAATATCGTAGAAAGCATCAGCCTCAGCCTTTAGAGCCGGGTCTATATCAGGTACCACACCGATAACAACCACCTCGTGGCCCAATACATGAGCGGCACGCATGAATTCTACAGGCAAAACACCTATGCCCGCAATTAATCCTACCTTTGCCAAGACTATACCTCCTAGATGGCCTCACGGCCTATATATCAATTAGTAATTTCAAGTTCCCTATGAAAAGGCCTAAAAATAGACATAATCATATACAATATATTGTACTATAAATAGCTACTTTTTACCATTAAAAAGCCATGGTTTATGCCCTTTTCTTCATCATTTTATTATAATTCCCTTATTCCTTTTAAGCACTAAAAAATCTACGATTATATCTATCAAAACTTTTCTATAAATATAAAAATATAATGTAAATTATCATTGATATAAAACTCAACTAGTAATAATGCACACAAAAAGACCTCGTACATTGTACGAGGTCCTCATAATTAGTCGCGACGAGTACGCATAATTCCCCTATCCGCATTGCGTAGGAAGCGTAATAAATTTTCAATTTCTACGGAAGAATCCAATTGTAATTCCATTTCTTCAATCGCCTTAGATAAGCTGAATCCAGAACGATAAATAATACGGAATGCCTGTTTCAAATCACGTCGTACATCTTCGGAAATCCCTGCACGAGATAGGCCTACAGAGTTTAGACCGATAACACGTGCCGGTTGACCATCAGCAATTACGTAAGGTGGGATATCTTGTACCACCTTAGCCATCCCGCCAACCATTGCATTACGACCGATTTTAACAAATTGATGAATACCTGCAAGGCCACCAATAACAACGCGATCTTCAACGATAGCGTGCCCTGCAAGACCAGCACAATTACTCATTATTACATTATTACCAACGATACAGTTATGAGCCACATGTGTACAGGCTTGAAGTAAACAATTATTGCCTACACGTGTTTCTTCACCTTCACCAGTAGCGCGGCTAATAGTTACGAATTCACGAATAACCGTTTCATCGCCAATATTACAATAGCTTTTTTCGCCTTTAAATTTTAAATCTTGCGGTTCCAACCCAATAGATGCGTTAGGATAAATTTCACAACGCTTACCAATGGTTGTCCAACCACCAATTACAACATGTGCACCGATTTGTGTGCCATCGCCAATCTCGACATGTTCGCCGATAACAGCGCCAGGACCTACGATTACATCTTTGCCCAATTTAGCATTTGGATGGACTATGGCTGTACTATGGATGTTGGATTTCGCATTTTCCATGCCTACAACTATCACTACAATTACTCCTCATTCTATTATACAAGGGCAAACATGTATTCACCGCTAGCGCACAATTTGTCGCCAACATAGGCACGGCCTTCAACCTTGCCCATTTTACCTTTAATTTTAACAATATCTACCTCCATGCGAACTTGATCGCCAGGTTTTACAGGATGGCGGAAACGCACTTTATCAATACCTGTAAACATAGGAGTAAGACCACGATTTTCCTCAGGGTATAATAATGCAATACCACCGACTTGAGCAATAGCTTCAGTCAATAATACACCTGGCATAACTGGGTTCCCTGGAAAGTGACCTTGGAAGAACAATTCGTTGAATGTAGCATTTTTAATACCCACAGCACGTTTCATAGGTTCTAACTCAACAATGCGATCAACCAAAAGCATTGGGTAACGATGAGGTAAAATTTCTAAAATATCTTCGTGATTAAGAATCATGGCTGTGTCTCCCTTATTTCTTCCATTATACTGCGAGCCAATCTTGAATTTAATTCATGACTCGATTTCAAAGCAATTACATGGCCTTCAATCGGTCCTAACAAGAATAAATCCCCTATAACATCTAATGCTTTATGGCGAACTAATTCATCCTCAAAGCGTGGTATAGATAGACATTTCTCATCATCATAGACTAATGCATTATCTAGGCTACCGCCTTTTGCAAGCCCCATGGCCTGTAATTGTTCCAATTCCTTCATAAATCCGATAGTCCTAGCCGGTCCAATGTGTGCTTTGAAATACTCAGGCGATACTTCAAAATCACATTGTTGCGTACCAAGTAACGGATGGCTGTTAATTGATGTAAAAGTCATGCGATAGCCATCATATGGCAAAATCACAATAAAACGATCCCCATCATAAACAGCATGAGATCGAGTCACTTTGTATATATGACGCGATGCTATTTGTTCTTCAATGCCAGCCTCTTCAATAAGATTGACAAAAATAGCACTACTACCATCACCTACAGGAGGTTCTGGAGAATCCATTTCAATATAACAGTTATCAATATTCATAGCACTGAACGCTGCCATCACATGTTCAACAGTAAATACCTTTGCTTCACCATTTTCCAGCGTGGTAGCGCGCATAGTGTTCGTCACATTATCAATGTGTGCTCGCACAGAAGGATGCCCTTCAATGTCCGTGCGGACAAACACAATTCCTGTATCTTCAGGTGCAGGCTTAAAAACCATATATACTGGTTCACCGCTATGAAGGCCAATCCCTTGATATGAAACAGCCTTTTTTATTGTTTGTTGTGGCTTACTCATAAGAATGTCCTTTCATAATCCGAATTCACGTTTACTATACACCAATATGTATTATACCCTATTTGCATAGGCGTTACAAGAAATTTACCATATATTACGCTAATTGGAAAGACTATTCTTAGTCTTTAAAATTTTAATAGACTATTTTTAAACACTAAGTTATAAGTTATAAAATAAAAAGAGATTTCATCCATGCTAGTAGGAATCAGTTTCATCTTGAAGATTCCACAATCGCATAAACAAAATCTCTTTAAAATTATTAACTATTGAAAAACATCAGGTGGTGTATCTATTTGTTCACCATAAAAACGACGAGTCCATTTCCAACGGTTATGAAGCCAGAACCAATCTTCAGGATATCGCCGAATATAATCTTCAATAAACTCATTTAGACGAGTTGTTGTTACCGCTATATCACGCTTTTTATCATCTGTACGTTCCACATAAATTGGTGGATGTGCTTCAATCTCATGTTTCTCAGAAAACGGACTATAATGTATGGTTACAAAAATAATAGGCACATCTTGCATACGAGCCAGTACAGCTGGCCCAGCAGCCGTCAATGTTTCATAGCCAAAGAAGGGTGCAAGAACGCCATCATCACCAGGGTCCTGATCCATAATAAGGCCTAAAAATGCACCTTTTTTTAGTTCATTAATCATTTCACGAACACCTGTTTTATAGGTCACATGTTGATGCATAATCCGACGATATTCATTGATAAACTTATCGGCATCACCATTCTGTTTCATAGCCACAGAAATCAGCGGATATCCTTCAGAAGCAAGAACGCCACCTAAAAGTTCCCAGTTACCACTATGAACAGCAGCTAAAATTGCACCTCGACCATTTTCTAAGGCATCATCTAAGTACTCTCGATTAATAAACTCCACCATATCTTTGTATGCGCCATCTTTAATTTCAGGATAGCGCAATACATCAATAATCATACGGCCAAAGCGTGTAGTACTAGCTTTCGCAATACGTCGAGCTTCTTTAGGATCATCTGTAATATTACAGAATAAAATTTGGCCTATCGCCAGGCGCTTGCGTTTAGGTGGCACCACTAACCACACAATTTCACCAAGCAATGTACCAATAGCATATTGCAAACCTTTAGGTAATAAGCAAATAAAGGCACTAAAGATTTTCATAAACCTATACATGGATTATTAGCTCTCCTTAAGCTGTGCTTTCAAAGCGTCAATTTCTTTTTGTAATTGTTTTACAGTTTTCACCATTTCTGGCAAACGATTCTCGTAAGCAGCCAATTTCAACCACTCTTTATGAGGTCTCATTGGATACCCAGCCATAACAGAATTAGAAGGCACATTGCCAGTAATTCCTGTTTTACCTGCAAATTGTACATTATCTCCAATTGTAATATGACCTGTACAGCCTGTTTGTCCTGCAAAGATTACATGGTTACCACATTTTGTACTACCTGCAATCCCAACCTGTGCGATTAAGAAACAATCTTCTCCAATCTCAACATTGTGGCCAAGGTGAACAAGATTGTCAATTTTGGTACCGCGGCGTACCAAGGTAGATCCCATTGTAGCATTGTCGATAGTAGTGCAAGAGCCAATTTCTACATCATCTTCAAGAATAACATTGCCTACTTGAGGAATATGCGTATGAATACCATTTTCTGTGGCAAAACCAAAACCTTCACCACCGATAACTGCTTTAGCACGCAATACAACGCGTTTACCCAAAATACAGTTCTCATGTACGATAGCACCCGCATAGATGTCAGAATCTTCCCCAATTCGTACATTATGACCAATATATACATAAGGTCGAATCGTTACATTATCACCGATAACAGCATTATCATTAATAACACAATAGGCACCAATAGCTACATTTTTACCAAGTGTAACATTCTTGCCAATAATAGCAGTACTATGCACTTCACGGGGAACTACAACAGGTGGATGGAATACTTCTAGCACTTGGGCAAATGCAGATTTTGCATTATCAACTACGATTTGCGCCATCGGTGCATTTTTTACTTCTGATTCAACGATAACAGCACCCGCTTGGCATAACGCAATATGTTCAACATATTCACCAATTGCAAAAGTTATGGATTGTTTTACCGCTTGTTCAAAGCTACGTGTCTCAGTAATGACAATAGACTCATCCCCTATAAGTTGACCGCCTACTAAATTTGCGAGTTCCTGTAAAGTTTTTTCCAAGGCAAACTCCTCCCCCGTGGTAATCTTCAATTATTGTGCAGCTTCAGTTGTACTTGTTGCAGCTTGATCTGCTTGTTGTGCATTTTGCTGAGCATCTTGTTGCTCTTGGGCTTTAGCTGCATTTTCAACTTCTTTGATTTGGTCGTCAGAAGCTTTACCCATTTTTGTAATCAAATCCTCAGTTACATCAGAGCCACCGCCAACAACAGCGCCTTTCTCAATAATAACATCAAGTTTTTTCTCTTTCACAAGTTCATTGATTTTTTGTTCTTGATATTGACGATATTCTTGCGCTTTTGCATTCGCAAAGGCATTTAATTCTTGATTCGCTTGATTAAATACATTTTGTTTAGATGCTTCATCGGCAGCAGCAATTTTAGCATCTAATTCCGCTTTTTTAGCATTGATTTCTTTAGTAATTTCAATACCTTTTTCAGTACTGTTTGCCACTTTCACGCTATCAACATAACCAACATTATTAGAACCACAACCACCTAAGATAGCCATAGAAGCTACTAAAGATGCACCTAATACTAAAGATTTAATACGTTTATTCATAATATAACTCCTTATTGAACTCGATAGGACGCCTTCACTGCATCAGTAATATCAAGCCCTTTAATATTACCACCATCATCGATGATGACTAAATCCAAATGTTGTTCCTCAGCAATAATTGCTACGCGCATACGAACATCTTCTAAAATAGCCTCATGAAGTGCACTCACCTCAGCTTCTTTATCTGAAAGCTTTTTTGCCCATGTATCATTCCACTCTTGCGCCACAGGCAGGTTATTATTAGCAATGATGGATTGTGCTTGTTGTTGTACCATGGAGTCTCGTTTCTCAGCTAATTCCTTCTGTAGGGATGCAGCGTATTGATTGAGCTCTTCCTGCCCTTTTTGTTGCATTGGAGCAAGCTCAGCCTGTACCTTTGCTTTAATTGAATCTACATCGAAATCCGATGGTTTTCTCTTAGCTAATAAGTCCTTTAATCTTTCTTCTTTTTTAGCTTTTTCAGCCATAGCCGCTGCTCTTTGTGCATCATCTATATATACACGTGCATCATAGGCATATAAGTCTAGTTGAAGGTTTACGATTTCCAGATCATATTCATTAGTACTAACCTTTAACTCAGCTAAATACTTTTGAGTCAATTCATTGCGTTTTGCATTTAATTGCTGATTTAGTTCATTCTCTTTTGTTGCAATACGAGTTTGCAATTCGACCGTAAGAGCATCTGACAAGGTTGAATCCAGTGCAAGCGTTTTCAACTGTTTATCTTGTGTCTCTGACTTGGCATTTAAGGCTTGTTGTTCAAGTTCATATTGACGTTGTAAAAGTTCCAGTTCATTTTTGGCTTGTTTATAATCCTCATAGGATGGATTAAACTCTAGTACATCATCAATGCGTACAACACCTATTGACATACCATCAGGACCCTGTTGGCGATTTGTTACAAAACCATAGGCCCAAACCATAGCACTTATTGCAGCAACGAGAAATATGACTAGTCCTATATATCGTTGTTTCCCGTTCATTGTCGTTCTCCCTTACATAGAACTACAGTTTATTTTTTTGCATCAGTAGCTAGTTTTTTCAATACTTGATCTGTAATATCAACACCACCGTATAGTACAGTGTCTTTAGTCATAACAACGCTAAGACCTTTAGCATCACCAACCGCTTTTGCAGCCTCCATAGCTTTATCTTGAACGGATTTAGCAATTTCTTGATCTTTTTTAGCTAGGTTTTGACGAGCTTCTTCAGCAATTTTTTGTTTAGTAGCATCATCTTGTGCTGCATCAATTTTAGCTTGCGTTTCTTGTTGTAATTGGCTTTGATAGCTCATATATTCTTGAGCTGCAGAGATATAAATTGGATTATCTTGAGACAACATACGAGATGTATCGATAACCCCAATAGTACTAGTCCCACTATTACTACTAGGCGAAGCCATTTGCGTATAAGCTAACGCACCAATACCAACAATAAAAATAGCAGCAATGACGATGGAAAAAATCTTTACATTCGCCTTGTTGTTCATCATTCGCATCATAATAGAGTGCCCTCATTTCTTTAAATCACTGCATCAAAGGATGCCATATAGAGATATTGGTGAAAGCCTCTTTAAAAAGAGGCCTTCACCATATACATTTACTATATTAGAATTGTGTACCGAAGCTGAAGTGGAATTTATTTTTGTGTTTACCCACACCATAGTCAAGTTTAACAGGACCAATTGGGGTTGTAATACGAACACCAGCACCAACGCCATAGTTAAAGGATTTTTTGCTGTTATACCATGTAACATTTGGTGCATCCCATGCATCACCAATATCACCGAATAACACACCGCTAACTTTCTTAACAATTGGGAAACGGAATTCCAATGTAGCATTGTACATCTTCTTACCACGGAATTGATCATCTTCATAACCACGTAAGGAATCAGCACCGCCCAATGTGAACAATTGGCTATAAGGAGCATCACCTTGGATGAAACCAGCACGTGCACGGAATGCCAATACATTCTTAGCGCCCAATTTCTTGTACATACGAGTTTCAGCTGTGAATTTGTAGAAGTCGAAGTCACCGCCCAAGCCATGACCAGCCCATTGTGTAGTATAAGAAATACGACGACCACGAGTTGGTTCATAGATATTATCACGAGAATCGTATACTTTTTGCCATGTTACGGAGTTAATGCGACCGAAGTTATTTTTTACATAGTTGTCAGATGCGAAGTTATAGGAACCATTATCCCAGTTTGTACCTTTACCCGCATTTTTATCATAACGGAAGCCAGAACTATCATCATCATCCCATTTATAAGAATCTTTACGGGATTCTAATGTCAAGTAATCACGAGTATATTCCCCAGTTTGACGACCGAAGGAAATATTGAAACCACGAGATTTCTTATTGTATTCTGCTACTTCATTACCATCTTCATTGTAATCTGTGTATTCATCTTCGCGGTTGAAGAAGGAGAAGCCAAGGGATGTACCTTTGCTATCGATCCAAGGTTTCAAGTAGGAGATTTGGTAGTTCTTATATTTTTTCTTACCACCGATTTCCCAGTGAACTTTAAATTTATCGCCAGTACCACGGAAGTTATCTTCACCAAATTCAACAATACCCATCAACCCATCAGATTTAGAGTAACCAGCACCTAATGTGATTGTACCAGTCTTATGTTCCAATACATCGATTTCAATAATTACATTATTTGGATCTTGTTCACCTGGCAACATACGAACGTTTACGTCATCAAAGAAACCTAAGTTATATACGCGTTCTACAGAACGACGTACCAAGAATTTATTAAAAGGTTTTCCTTTCTTTTGAACAAATTCACGAGTAATAACTTTATTGCGAGTTTTCTTGTTACCTGCTGGAATGATATCTTCTACGATACCTTCAACAATGTGTATATGAAGTACGCCTTGGTCATCTACACGGACACCATCAACGTGTGCTAACATATAGCCATCACGAGCATATGCAGCATTAATACCTTGGACTTTTTGCCCTACAGATACAGAGTTAAGAACTTGACCTGGTTGAATATCCATGAACTTAGTCAATACTTCGGAGGAATATACAGTATTACCTTCAAAGGAAACGCCAGTAGTAACTGGATTTACGGTTACGGCAAAGTCCAATTTTACGCCTTCAGGCACGGAAGTAAATACAGGATTTACTTCAGAGAAGTACCCAGTATTACCAAGATTAGTTACATCTTTAAATACGCCATCAACAGATACGGCATCTCCAACTTTTTCAGTTAAAATTGGCAACAAATTTGCTTGCTGTTCAGCTGTAACGCCAGATATAGATAAACCGGTAATCAATTTACCTACGTAAGGATTAACAGATTCTGCACTAGCAGATGTGACATATTGTGCTTCTACTGTTGTAACAGCTTGAGTTTGGCCATTTTCAGCAGCCTTATCAAGATCAGTACCACCAGTAGTTTTAGATACCATTTTTACTTGTTTATCATCAGTTTTTAAAGCAGCATTATTGACTGTAACAGTTCCATCAGAACCTTTTACTACAGTGCCGTCACTAGATATAGTCGTATCACCACGAGCAGCTAAGATAGCTGCATCAGTTTCATCTTGTATAGTTGTAGTAGTTGCATCAGCATTATAAACAGCTTGTGTAGTAGCTGCATCATTTACTGTAGCAGCATTAGTCGTCGTTGTGCTATTTAAATCTGGAGTATAGCCAGCTTGTACCTCAGCAGCAAATACACTGCCTGTCCCCATGACAGCGGTCAACACGGACGCTGCAAGCATACTTTTATAAGCTTTTGGTTTAAACATAAATTCCTCCTAGAACTCATCCCCATAAAGAGTTTACATCTTATTTATAAAGACTAATAAATCTTTATCATTATAGCATAAATTGCTTGGAATGAGTACTATATTAAACAAATTTTATGAAATTAATATGACTAGAATGTGCATACCTAAGGGGTTTACACATTCTAGCCATACTCTTAAAAGCTACGTGTCCAACGACCACCTATATAATTGTTCCCTTTTGATGTATGCCATCCCGTGAACTTAAGATTTCGTTTAACAGAATATTCTATACCATATTTATTTTGTTTGTTATTAATACCTTGAGAATAAGTCAACATGACTCTCGGTAATACATATTTACCGATTTCAATATTATAATTACTTGCCGTATCCCTATTGGTTGGCTCATCGGGATCAATTGACCCTGTTGTAATATTGATGCGGTCTAACCCAAGTGTATTTTGTAATGCATCTTGTACATAGCCAAAAGCAAACATTTGAAGCCCTGCTGTAGCCACAGCATTCACATCTTCATTTGTCAAAGTACTACTATTTGAATCTGCACCGCGGCCGAAGGTCAACATGGAAATAATTTGCTTTCTAGACAATGTAGGATTAGAGGACAATGATAAGTCCATATGATCCACTGTCCCTTTTACGCCAAGCATAATAGTGTAATTACTTACATTTGTTTCAGCCTCTAATTGTAAGTTTGGTAAATAAGAGCCACCTACGAAATGGGCATTCCCTTTTGTAATATTAAATACATGGCTCAAATACTTAAACGTGCCATTTCTAACATCGAATTGACCACTAGCAGTTGGATTTTGTAAGGATCCACCAAAATGAACATCGCCACTGATAAACATGTTGTATAAGGTGCGATCATATAAACGTACACCTTTACCCGCATGAACAGTAACATCCACCCCCATATCTTTGGTACTTTCACTAGATTGTAAGGAAAGAGGAATTTTGAATTGAATCTTTTCAAGATTTAAAGTACCAATAAGGGTCGGCAATCCATCTCGGTCAGCAATATAAAGTTCACCATTCAACGGTCCTCTTACATATTCACTGCGAACCTCTAAGTCTTCTAGCTGAACTGCCGCCTTGTAATTAGTAAGAGTATGTCCAGACCAATTTACTTTAGCAGCCAAACCAGCTGAGCCTTTGCCCATATTAATACGGGATTGGAAATCACCTTGTTGACCAGAGAAAATTAAGTCACCATCAATACCAGTAATTTGATTTTCTACACTTGCCAATTTCATCGTACCATTACGTACCGATACAGTACCATATGCTTCAGGCTGATCAATAGTGCCTGTAATGTGAACCGTGCCTTTTAACGGACCTGTTGCCTCCTTAACACTAGTTGTAAGAAGAGGGATAACAGCCATATTGGCTTCGTTAAAATCAATAGTTACATCCATAGATTTGCTATCATTTGCTGGAATATACCCAGATGTAAAGATTGCCGCTAATGGAATCTTACCATAGACACTTAGCTTATACCCACTTTTGGCACCTTGAATTCGTTGAATCTGAATAACTTGATCTTGCATTGTAGCCAATACAAAACCTTCATCAATACCAACACCATTAAAGGACCCCGACTCTACAGCACCGGATAATTCTACTTTAGGATTCTTAGTTTCCCCAGTGATATTTACAACGCCAGTCACCCAACCAGTAGCTTGAATATCCTTACCCATAAGTGGCAAGAACGGTACTATATCAACATCCTTTAATGCAACCTGTAAGTCCGCTTGACCATCAAGATCCATCGTACCGCCTATTGCAATGAGACCTTCATCAACAGGCAGTTTCAAAGTTGTAACTTTGAATTTACGATTAGCAAGACTTGCATCGATAGTTGCATCACCAACAATCTTTTCATCAATACTTACATCATTAATCTTGCCTGTTACATTAACGCTTGGATTGTCGCGTGTACCTCCGATTTCAACAGAACCATTTAATTTGCCATCAATGTGTTCATTGGACCGGTCTAGCAAGGTTAGCAAATTCTTTACGCTACCATTAGTAACATCTAATACACCAAATAGTTGTCTACTATCATCAAACTTCATACCACCTTTAGCAGTGTAGCGACCACCATCGGCTTCAGCAAAGGTGAAATCTTGCACATTTACAACCGATTTATCTGCATAAACACGACCATGAATATCGTTCAATAATTCCCCATTAACTGATAAGGCATCGGATGAAATATAGCCATTGAATTGAGGGTTATCCACAGATCCAGTAATTTGTCCTCGACCAGATAGCAAACCATCAACTTTGTAATCCGTATTAATGAGCAATCTGCCCATATCAATTTTTTTGCCTTCAAAATCAATATTAATTGCTTCTTTAGATACTGTACCGCCACCTGTGATAGTTGCACCATAACCTTCAATATCAAATCTATAAAGCTCTAATGTATCATTCTGATAGTTATATTTTGCAAACGCATTGGTCACGAGTTTGCCATAAGCAGAACCATCCCACAAATGAGCACGACCTTCTATAATCGGATTTGCAGCCGTCCCTGTAATATGATTGTCTGTTTCAAACCAACCTGTAATAGGAACATCTGTAACAGTACGAATCACATTTTCAATACGAGCAGCCCGAGCCTTGGCATTTAGATCTAACACATCTGTATTAAGATTATACCAACCATTAACATCATAGCCCCCATCGCCATCACCAATATGTCCATTGGTGATAGTGAGAATATGGTTATCTAGCTTAATATCTCCATGGATATTATTGAATCGAGCCCCTTTATAATGTACCTCTTGCCCCCATACAGTGCCCATTACATTTGGATTATCCAATGTACCTTGTATCGCAAAAGAGGTATTCAAGGTGCCATCAACATCTTGACCAATAATAGGACTTAGTGCGGTCAATGGCAATGCATTACCGGAAATAGTGGCATCTATATTACCATTTTGGATATAGCCATATCCGCTTAGCGCCCCATCTCCTATAGTGCCTACAACGGTCATATTTGTACTATTATCAGCATGCGTAAAGTTAGCTTTTGCAGTATCAACTACAACACCGCGAATGCCTATTTGGCGACCTTCAACAGAGCCTACAACATCTGTAACTTGATTATTTTTTCCTAAGATACGCATCTCACCATCGATATTACCTGTAACCGGTGAGATCATATCTTTTGTGAAAGTGCCTAAAGGTAAATTTTGAATCTTTATAGTAGTATCAAAATCCCCTGTATCAACCACATATTGGCCCTTAACCTTTGCACTACCTTCGCCTACTGATAGGCGCACATCATCCGTACGAACTAAACCGTTATCATATACAATATCACCTTGTAAACGATCAATATAGTAACCATTATAAGAAATACCATCACTAGCAATCGTTGCATCTACACGAGGGGCTACTGTCGTGCCACCAATATGTGCACGCCCACCTACAATACCAGAAACACCGACGTCTGTTATCGCCTCTAAATCTACTTTATCGGCCACAACATTAAGATTTAAATACTCTTCATCTTTGCCTAGTGTAACTAAGCCATTGATCTTTGTTACTTGATCATTTACCCTCCAAGAACTACGACTAATAATGATTTGATCATTATTAAGCATAATGCGACCCGTGCCATCGGTAATATTATAAATTGTATTACCCCGTTTATAAGTGCCTGTTAAACCTTTAAAGCCTACATTACCACTCATAATGTATTTGCCATCTTCACTTTTAAGATTTAAATGTAAATCTTGTAACTTACCACTCGTTACAGATAGATCCTTACGAAGTGGAACAAAACTCATAATACCAGCAGTATCAATTTCATCAGCTTGTACAAAGAGATCAAAATTAGATACATTGTTCATATCAATTTTGCCATTCAAGGTAATTGCGGAACCATCTACATCAGCAGTAAAGGCACCTTTAGACATGCCACTCATATCAAGCGCCATAGTCCCATCAAGATTTTCTACATTCCTCTTTATTCCATCTTTAGTACGTAGCGCTACGCGACCATCATTAACAGTCACAGAGCCATCAAAAGTACCCGACTTATTTGGATCGGATGGTTTTACTAACTTAGTTATACTCCACGACCCATCAGCTAGTTGCCATATATGAAAATCTGGCGCCTCAACGATTACACTAGAAATAGCCGTAGCCCCTGATGTGTTGCCACCGACAATCTTCGGCAAAGAAGATAGTTTAACTCCTACAGCTACCTCTTGAGCAGTTCCAACTAAATGACCATCTCTATCTTTGATAGTCACATCTGTTAGAACAACATCACCATTCCAATTAATTCGGAGAGAATCATAGTCTATAGATCCGTTTATGACATTATTTACTTGTTCTTTAACCATAGGTGCAATGTAAGTTTGAGCCATAGGATTGATGCTGGCACCAACAATACCAGACAAACCTAAAATCGCTGCACCGATAAGGAGCCACTTTTTACGGGTCATAATGATACTCCCATACACATTATGAATAATATAAATATATATACTAATCTTACCACAGACACAGTAATAACTATAGTATTTTCAGAGTGAATTTTATAAAACCTATCAAGAACACTCATTGTCTATAATGTCCATTACAAGAAAAAAAGACGACCGAAGTCGTCTTTTTAAAGATCATATTATTGATTGCCGCCTAGTTTTGACAATTGTTCAACAGCACCACTATTAGCGATAACTTCAGCACCTTGACCTACAGGTGTAGACAATGGAACGCCTGTTAATTGTTCAAGAGCCGCAATGCTAATATTGTAATTGTAAAGAGCTTCTACATAGTTATTACGAGCTGTTGTCAACTTAGTTTCTGCATCAAGTACATCAAGGTTCGTACCAACACCTGCACGGTAACGAAGCGTAGCAATACGGAAACTTTCTTGACCTTGTGCGACTGCAGTTTGTGTACTTTGGATTGTTTGTTCAGCAGCTCGTAAATTCAAGTATGCTTTTTGTACGGCTAACAATACAGCATCAACAGTTGCCAAGTTAGCTTCTTTTGCTTGTTCAAGTTGTGCATTTGCTTTTTTAATAGCATTTTGTGTTGCACCACCATCCCATAAGTTCCAAGTAGCACTAGCACCAACACTCCAGGACTTTGTACTTGTACCAAAGTAACCATCTGGATCACCATAGCCACGACCAGCTTTTACAGCAACCGTAGGCAAATAACCCGCCTTAGCAGATTTTACAGCTTCTTCCGCAGATTTTACATCAAGAGCTGATTTAACAAGAGCGGAACGATGAAGCATAGCATATGCTTTCGCTTGCTCCAAGGTTACATTATATGGTTTATATTGTAAATCATGCTCTGCTGTAGTAATAGCTGTTTGTGCAGGGTATGCAATAACTTGATTTAAGTTCGCCTCTGCTAAATTTGCAGCAT
This sequence comes from Veillonella parvula, assembly GCF_040094895.1. Classification (GTDB taxonomy): domain Bacteria; phylum Bacillota; class Negativicutes; order Veillonellales; family Veillonellaceae; genus Veillonella; species Veillonella parvula_L. The sequence goes on from NZ_JBBNGV010000004.1 coordinate 80,092, forward strand.
TTTGCGCTTTTACAAGAGATGTTTGAGAATCATCAAGATTTGTTTTAGCTGCCAATACATCGGAGCTCGCCACTAAACCAACATTATACTGTGCCTCTACATTAGTTACATGACCTTGATAATCTTTAACAGCTTGTTGTGCTACATCTACCATATTACGGCTCATAATCAATGTATAATAACCGTTAAGAGCATCATATTTTGCTTGTTGTAAAGCCTCTTCATAGCTAGCACCAGTACCTTCACGAGTATAACGTGCAGAATCAATGCTTGCATCGAGTTGTGGATTGAATACAGGCGCACTAATGGAGAAGTTATGACTACCAGATTTGCCACTACCTGTGTCACCGCCCGTTTTTTGAGCACTCCAACCATAACTAACACTTGGATTCTTACCAGCTGCTACTTGGCTTACTGCAGATTTAGCAGCTTCATAACCCCATTTAGTTTGCTTAGCTGTACGATTATTAGCTAATGCTAAATCAACCGTACGGGCTTCGTTTAAAGCTAATGTACGTTCATAGGTTTTACTGTCTAAAACAGATTTTTCTGCTAATTGCTTTTGTGTTAATTGAATAGCTTCTTTTTGATATTTGCTTAATTGGTCTCCGTTGTTAACGGATGTAGTTACTACATCAGCGGCGAATGCACCAGTAGTAACTAAAGAAAGCATTACACCTAAGGAAAGAACCTTTTTATTCATAATATGTACCTCCATACTCATATAGAGTAAATGTGTTAGTCATTAGAATACTTGTTTAATACCGAAATAGGTACCTCCATTCGTAGAACTGAACGGTCTGGTCATTTGAATAACGCCATAGGTATCTTTATGCAAACGTATATCACTACGAATACGATATTTACGATGATTAAGGTCATATAGCGCGGCTGATAAGGACACAGGACCACGGAGGTTATAATCCACCCCAAGACCCAATTCACTTTCAAAAATACCACCACGCACTAACCATTTAGAACTAATAAATCGACCTGCATTCAGATCAAAAGTAGTATCATCACCCATATTAGAAAGGCCAATTTCAGCCATTCCTTTATTGTTAAAGGCACGTACTCTACCATTGACACGGAATTCATTATCCGTTGTGTTATACAACAAATCTACAGATGGTTCAATCTTGGTAGATGACTTTTTTTCAGTCATACCAACCTCTACACTATTTCCATTTACATCCGTTTGGTACGCCTTTCCGCCCATCAGTTTATTGATGCGAGCTGAAATCTGTGCCGTATTATGTAAAGTCTCCTTAATATTTTCTTGTGCTTTAGGATCTGTTACAGTTGATTCCATGGTACGAGCCATATTATCTACACGATCAGTAGTTTGTTTTAAATTAGTTAAAATAGCACGCATATCATTGCCTGCATTACCATCAGCATTAAACTGTTGTGCTGCTTGATTTAGCTGAGCCGTTACATCCGCCATATTTTGTGTAATAGCTACCGCATTATCAGCCATCACAGCTGTAGATTGCAAAGAATATTTAAGTGCACTTTGAGTTGCAGGATCACCAATAATACTATTAATAGACTGTAGCATCTTCTCAGTACCATCCATTAATTTTTGTGCACTCTGCATGGCCTTATCCACAGCATCAACGCCTTCACCTTTAACGGAGTCACCATCTTGTAAATATACTTTAGACTGTCCTGGTGAAATTTGAATAAATTTATCACCTAAAAAACCATCTGACCCCAAGGAAAAGATTGAGTCACTTGGAATCTGCGTTTTTTCATCAAGTTTCATCTTAACCACAACGCCACGCGGTGTAATTTCAATATCAGAAACAGTCCCGATGGCCACGCCGGAAAATTTAACCTGATTCCCATTTTTTAGGCCATTTACTTGAGTGAAATCACCTGTAATTGTCATTTGCGGTTTAGCCCAAATATCGATACGGCCTACAAATAGTATGCCTGCAATAAATAGAACTATACCTATTATTGTAAAAGCCCCTACCTTGGCCTCCGTCGTCCACTTCATTATATATCTCCCATCGCAGATTCGTTAATCGGCTCTGCTTCACCATGAATAAATTGTTGTACCTTCTTATTTGTAGAATTCTTAAATTCTATTGTATCAGAAATTTCTACAAAATGCCCCTGATCGAGTAAAGCTATGCGGTCAGCAACATAAAATGCTGACTGCATATCATGTGTTACCACGATAGAAGTACAACCAAGCCGATTCTGCATCCCCTTAATTAGCATACTAATCGTACCTGATGTAATAGGATCTAACCCTGATGAAGGTTCATCATAAAGAATTAAACTCGGATCTAGTGCTATAGCACGAGCTAAGCTAACCCGCTTTTTCATACCACCAGATAACTCATTAGGCATATAGGACTCATATCCCTTTAAACCAACCCAATCAAGTCTTTCTGCCACAATGCGTTTGATTTCGTCATCCTTTAACTTCGTATGTTGACGCAAACCAAAAGCTACGTTCTCACCTACCGACATAGAATCAAACAAAGCTGAATATTGGAATACCATCCCCATTTTTCTTCGTACCGTATTAAATTCATCTTCAGATAATGTAGTTATATCTGTGCCATCTACGATAATCTGCCCTGATGTAGGACGTTGTAAACCTATTAATAAGCGAAGTAATGTACTTTTACCACTACCACTGCCGCCTAATATAACTAACGTCTCCCCATCATTAATAGTGAGATTAACAGAGTCTAAAATCACACGTGACTCGTAGGCAACTACAACATTGCGTAGTTCAATCATAAATCCCTCTAAAAATATCCACTAAAATAACAATGTAGATAAAAAGTAATTTAATACAAATACTAGAATAATACTAGTTACTACAGAACTAGTAGTGGAAAAACCAACAGCTTCTGCGCCCATTTTAGTTTCCATGCCCTTATAAGCACCTACCAATGCAATGACAGCACCAAACACACTAGACTTTATAAGTCCTAAGGTGAAATCTGAAATGGTAGAAAACATTTGAATAGAATCTAAATATGTACTAGGCGCCAAACCCTTGATAACAGTGGCTACAAAGTAACCACCGGCAATACCGATAACAACACCATAAAATGCCAAAATTGGCACCATAATCATACACGCTACTACACGTGGTACCACGAGGTAACCAACAGGATCAACAGCCATAACACGTAGGGCATCAATTTGTTCTGTTACCTTCATTGTACCAATTTCAGCCGTGATAGCTGCGCCAACACGGCCGGCTAATACTACACCAACTAAGATAGGACCCAATTCACGGCCCATAGCTACAGCCATAAGGCCACCTACTGTACTTTGAGCACCATAGGTAATGAGTACATCTGTAATCTGTAAGGTCATAACGGCACCAGCAAAGAGTAGAGTTAAGCTAATAATAGGCAAGGAGTCTACCCCTAAGTGAGCCATCTGTTGAAATACATGCCACAGATTAATCATTTTTAATTGTTTTATTGTTTGCCACACTAATAATGTAGCACTACCCATCTGCGATAAGCCGTTTATGACGACTCGACCTATCGATTCTAGCCAACTCAACAGTCTATCCCTTTCCCTTACAGTTTCAACTTATTCAGCTGTATTTGTTCCACCAGCATTAGCCTCATCTTTTTTATTGGTTTCTTTCGACTCTTTTTTAGAATCCTTTTTAGACTCAGCTTTATCCGTTTTATCTTTTTTAGATTGATCTTCCAATTCTAACTTGCGTTCCATCTTAATCTGATGTTTCGCTTCTTTGACACGTTTTGCTAATTCTTTATCCCGATCAGCAGGCTTCATTACATGAATCGTAAATTGACCATCACCTTGCACAATGTACTCAGTATCAACAGCAGTCTTTTCAGGTTTCTTTTCATCATCCTTACTAGAACTCAAATCTTCTTGACCTGTTTTTTTCTTTACATCCCCTGGCATAGGTTTTAATTCCACATCTTTAAGCTTAGCCTTTTTAACAGATTGAGAGCCATCTTCATCAACTAAGCTGATACCATCTTCCAAAAATTCTACAACGATTTGATTATTTGTATCTGTCTTTTGAATTTCATCATAAAGCTCATCAAAATCTTTATGAACTTTCAAACGGCGTAAAATTTCATCTGTTAAATTATATTTCTGTTTTTCCAATACGTATGGCAATGGAATCTCGCCACCGCCACGCACCTCTAAGGTATATTTACCAATAGCTTGATCTTCAGGTACCTTAAAGAAAATTTGTTTAATAACCTTTTCACCGCGGAACGGCTCTAATGTTACATCTACTACGATAGTATCCCCAGGAGAAACTACAGTAGACGAAGCAGAAGCATCGATAAGCTTTGCTGTTTTCTTATCTTGCGTTACGTTGGTTTCAACCGAAATATCCGAAATTTCATAGTTGATGAATCGATTGTTCATAAGAACATCAATGACATTATAAAATTCATCAACTGCTTTTTCACTAATGGAATCAGAGCTGTAGAACATATTTGTCCGCGTTAATGGCTTATGTTCTTTCCCTTTTGGCGTAATAGTATAAGAAATTGTAGCCGTACCAGAGCCACTGCGATCCAATGTTTTATTCAACATATTGTATAAGGCTGTAGCTGCTAAAGTTGGTGTCATTTCACCATCTTCAATAACCTTGACGGAACTAGTTCTATCACGGCCCATATCAATATCCTTTAAATGGAATCGCAATGGAATACCTGGCGAAATCACGCCTGATACACCTGCAATACCGGCACCTCTATCTTCAGTAACAGAACCAATCTCTTTACCCATAGAGCCAAGCTTAAAGGCAGCATTATAGCTTTTTACAACGGTAAAGATACTTGCATTGTGCATAAAATAGTTAGAAGAACCATGTTTTAAGAATGGATGACCAAAGGCAACAACCTTTTCACCATCTACATGAGTAACAGTACCAATAGCGCCCAATTTAAGGTCACCATCAACTAGCAAAGCCGCTACCGAGCCACCAGCTTCTAAAGGTTTTGCAATTTCATCACCACTAGCACTTGCGGTGTCATATGTTTCATATTTATATTGTGGTAACTTCGATTTAAAGTATTCCATTGATGCCGCATCGAAGCCATACGCCATAAGTGGAGTACCTAAAGGAATCAATTGTGTATCATCCCAAGGTTTAGATAAGTTTTTCTCATATGGTATATTCCATAGTTTGACCATATCCTCAATAGGAGTAATCATACCTATCGTACCATCCGCAAACCCCCAGCCATAAGCAACAGCCCCAACAAGTTTACCATTTATATATACAGGGCTACCACTCATACCATGCGCAATGCCACCAGTTTGATCCATAACGGGTCCGGAAAACTTGGCTAAAATAAGATGACCAGATGGTCCCTTATCCTTCATGACACCCAGTACCTTTACATCAAAGGTGGAAATAGTATCCCCTACGATTACAGTTTTTGCAATACCTTCCATACCTGTTGTTACATCATTGACAGGCATAAAATCAATAGCCTGTGCAGTTGTAAGTGAAGTACAGAAGAAAAGCGCCAGTATCGCTTTTCTATACCGACGCCAAGAATGAGAAAACTTCATTCCTTCTCTCCTTTATTTACTTTCTACAGTGACAACGATTTGATCACGAGAAACGTCTGAACCCACTGTAACATTAACCGCCGTTACAGTACCAGTTACAGTAGATTTAGCAGCAGCCATAGGACCAGCCAATGTCTCTACAGTCACCAATGTTTGGCCTTCTGTTACAGAAGTACCAACAGAAACTGTAGAAGCAACTTTACCTGTTAATACACTTTGGTATGATACAGGGGCCGCCATTACAGAGCTAACACTTAAAATGCCTAATGCAGCTAAAGCTAACACTACTCTTTTCATAACGATCCCTCCTTTTACAAAATTAGTTATGTATTTATAGTATACTAAATTATTAGTAATATTTCAAACAGAATTGTATGCAACGAATCTATTTTATAATTACTATATCCTCATAACTCATAGGTGCAGAAGATTTGTGTACATAATCATCATTGATAACTATATCAATGCTACCTTGATTTGATAATTCAGCGCCATCAACAACACCTAATTTAGACAATAACTGAGCTCCTTCTTTTTGAGTCACACCTACAGATTGAAGTTCGGATTTATCAACTGTTAGCACAACTAAATCGTGTTCCTTTGTGGTTCCAATGAAGCTACGACCTTTGTTATTAGATTCATCAGCACCTACATAGCGACCGCCTTTCATCACCATAGTGCCCACTTCTAAACTAGCTCCACCGGTAGTACTAACTTGAGCAAGTTCTTCTCTATTTTGAATCGTAATAGGTGTTCCAACTTTTAATTTACGTAAAGCACTTCCAGATTCGCCATGACCAGACAATACGTATTGGTTTTCCCCAATTTTAGAATTTCCCTTTTGTTTACTAATAACCTTGCCATTAACTACAGTCACTTCATAACCATATTCATTGGTCTTTGTAGAAGGACCATAAGTTGACGTATAAAGGGTCAAGGCATTCTCTTTACGAACCGTATCAACGGAGGTGATTACAAAACTCTCATTCTTTGTTTTAGCTTGAAGTAAAGGTTTTTTCTCTTCTATAAAATATCCTCTATTAGGCGTATATCGTAACGTACCACGATTAGAAATACGCTCTAAATCAATGGCTCCATCACTCGCCACTGAGTAAGGTCGTTCAAAACTGCCCCCTTTTACCTTTGCTCCAATGATAGCTGTATGAGCTTGAGTAACAGAAGATAATGGTTTACCTTCTGGAACATGCGCCACCACCATAGGTGAATCATTATCTACGGCCAATGCAAAGGCTTGAATTTTCCCTTCAGCTACGGTGTTATTAATTTTGCTATACGTTACAGATTTATTTACATCTTTTGTAGTCTGTTGCGCATAGCCAGAAAATAAATCCACTACTATACGCGAAGGCTTTTCTAATGCAAACTCATGATGTTGTACATCCTTATTCGCTGTTAATGTTACTCGTAAGGCCCCATTAACCGGTTGTAAGCCAATGCCTTTAAGAACTCCCGTTTTTTTATCATTTTGTGATATGGGGCCAGTTAAACCATTTGTAGTACCCCCTAAGTTCAATGTAAGAGCATGTGTTTCTTCATTATAGGATTGAGTCCAAGATACAGGCATTTCAGATACATCTAAAACAATTCGGCTTGTACCTTCATGATTAGATACGCGCACCCCTGTTAAATTACCGGCCTCAGCATGAGGAACGGTACTACCCAGTAGACCTAAAACAGCAAAAGTCATATACAGATATCGTTTCATCTTTAATTCCTCTATAGCTATAAACCATAATAATGGCCTTATATCATTACATCAATTTTACGCAATATACTTTTACTATAGTATACAGCATAAAGATGAAAAATTCAAAAAATAAACGAAAAACGAGGTTACAGTCTAAAGATACTCCATACATAAAATAGAATAACTGTAGACCATAACCTCGTCAATTTAAGCTTACATCATCATGGTATATTATTGTAACTATATTATTGTAACTCATCTAATGTATCACGAAGCTGTGACATTTCATCTAAAGCCTTTGCAACACCTTTAATTACTGCATATCTTGGAGATTCTACAAGGTATGCCGCGATTCCAATAGAACGTGTAATAACACGGTCTAATCCATCGATGAGCGCGCCACCACCAGTAAGAATAATACCATGATCGTTGATAGCGGCCACAAGTTCCGGTGGAGTTTTTTCTAGAATAGACTTAACGCCTTCCAAAACATTCATCACTTGTGCTTCTAGAGCACGTTGAATCTCTAAAGAATTCACCGCGACCATCTTTGGTAATCCAGAACTTGAATCTCGTCCTCGTACCTCAATCGTGCGCTCCTTTGCACGGCGATCCACAGTCCCTACAGAAATTTTAATTTTCTCTGCTGTTAGCGGACCAATAACCAAGCGTTTCTTACGACGGATATAGCGAATAATAGATTCGTTAAAAGAATCTCCACCGATACGAAGTGATTCACTTACAACTACACCCGTATCACAAAGAACGGCAATATCCGTAGTGCCACCGCCAACATCGACAACCATCGCCCCTACGTGCTTAGCATCATTGAGACCAGTCCCCATAGCAGCAGCCAATGGTTCTTCAATAAGGACTGTCTTTTTTGCACCAGTTCTGAGTAAAGCTTCCAAAATAGCGCGTTTTTCAACTGGTGTAATGCCCGACGGAACACATACAATAATACGCGTCTTCATCAATCTAGAAGCAGGTACAACGGAGCGAATAAAGTACTTCAACATGAATTCTGTCATATCATAATCTGCAATAACGCCCGCTTGAACTGGACGGATGACGGAAATCCCTTTTGGAGTACGGCCCACCATAGAACGTGCAGCCTCACCTAAAGCAAGAATATCACCAGTTTTATCATCCCGTGCAATATACGCAGGTTCATCTAATACCAAGCCTTTACCCTTCGCAAAAATGAGGATATTTGCAGTCCCTAAATCAATTCCCAAATCGAAGTTTAAGGATCGATTTAAACGACTCATAAAATCCCCAACTTGCTCAGGTCGAACTAAACGTTTTAATGTCATGGCTGGTGTTGTTTTAGCAATCGCTACAGTCTCACGACTACGTCGTTCAGCACGGCGCATTTTTGTAACTTTAATCATGGTCTCACGCATATTGGAGGCCAAATGATTAGCTTGCTTTGCCACGCCATTTGAAAGCTTAGTAGACTTACGTTTTGTCCTTCTCAATGGTTTGCGTGTAGTACTCACTTTCGAATTTTCAACCTTTGCAGCACCTAAGTTCTGTTGCTCGTTGTATAAAGCCGGCCCTTTAGAGCGCCGGCTTCTTTTCTTTTTATTTTGTTTTGGCTGTGTACTCTTATTCGTCAACCCGAACAATATCAGCACCTAACCTTTGCAATTTACCTACAAAATCATCATAACCTCGGTCAATATGATGTAAACGACCGACTTCTGTTCTACCTTCTGCAGTCAATGCAGCACATACAAGCGCCGCTCCAGCACGCAAATCAGTAGCATTTACTATAGCCCCATGTAAGCTTGGCATACCTTCGACAATAGCTTGACGATTGTCGATGTCAATATGCGCCCCCATTTTACGAAGTTCAGCAACATGCATAAAACGATTTTCAAATACAGTTTCTGTTACTGTACTAGTGCCTTCCGCAATCGTAGTAAGAGCCATAAATTGAGCTTGCATATCTGTTGGGAATCCAGGGTATGGCAATGTTTTAATGTCCACAGCTTTAATACCTTTACCACTACTGATAACGCGAATGCCGTCGATTTCTTCCTCTACTGTTACACCAGCTTCCTTTAATTTAGCCACTACTGGTTTTAGATGTTCTGGCAATGCATTTTCTACGAATACATCACCACCTGCCATAGCAGCTGCGATTAAATATGTACCAGCTTCAATGCGGTCAGGAATAACTGTATGAATAGCACCGTGTAATTGAGGTACACCTTCAATACGAATCACATTTGTACCAGCTCCGCGAATATTAGCACCCATAGCATTTAAGAATGTAGCTAAATCAACAATTTCAGGCTCTTCTGCAGCATTTTCGATAACGGTTTTACCTTTCGCCATAGAAGCAGCCATAATTACATTCTCTGTAGCCCCCACACTTGGAAAATCCAAATAAATTTGAGTCCCTTTAAGTCCTTCCGGTGCATGAGCATATACGTAATCTTCAGTAATTTCAATTTTTGCACCTAATGCTTCAAATGCTTTTAAGTGAAGATCAATGGGGCGTGCACCGATAGCACATCCACCAGGCATTGAGATTTTAGCCTCCCCTTTACGAGCCAAAAGTGGACCCATGACAAGGAAGGATGCACGCATTTTACGTACAAGTTCATAAGGAGCTTCCGTAGCAGTCAATGTAGAAGCATCAAAAACAATTTCACCATCTGCATTATTACGAGCGATTTTAACCCCCAAAGACTCGATAACTTGGCAAATCGTGCCTACATCTTCTAAATTTGGAATTTCAAGCAATTTACTAGGCGTTGATGCTAGCAAAGTACCGGCAATAATAGGGAGTACTGCATTTTTAGCACTACTAACACGTACACGTCCTTCCAATCGATTGCCACCTTGAATGATTAACTTTTCCAACAGAATTCCTCCTACACTTTATATCGTTCATCTTGTATAAGCTACAAGACCTTGTATTTATAACGTCATATACTAAATGTTATTATACTATTTTTCGATATATCTCATCAAGAGAATGAGAGAAAATACAAAGAAAAAAAAGCCCTGAATATATCTCAAAAATTTGTGCCAAATTTTTGAGTATATTTCAGGGCTTTATTCTTATTTAGCTTTTAATGTTTTAAGTTTATGATCCATATGCACTGTATCAAGGAAACGAACCGTACCAGTTTTAGACCGCATCACAATAGTATGTGTACGCGCACCACCTGGGAAATATTGAATTGGATTTAATAAGTTACCACGTGTAATGGCAGTAGCCGCAAAAATAACATCATCAGTACGAACTAAATCATTTAATGTGAGCACTTGGTTTACATCGGCAATGCCCATTTCATGGCAACGACGAATTTCTTCTTCCGTTTCTGGTTTTAAGCGAGCTTGCATATCGCCGCCTACACATTTTAAGGCTGCAGCCGCTAATACACCTTCAGGTGCACCACCAGTACCTACAACCATGTGCACCCCAGAACCTTCGATACAACATTCCATAGCTGGATTAACATCACCATCAGAAATGAGCATAATACGAGCCCCTACTTCACGAGCCTCTTTCATCAAGCCTTGATGACGCTCACGATCAAGCATAACCAACGTGATTTCATCTACATTACGTTCCATTTTAGCCGCTACATTTTTGATATTTTCGGTCAAAGATTTCGTAATATCGATAGCACCTGCACCTCGAGGACCAACACAAAGTTTCTCCATGTACATATCCGGTGCATGTAACAAGCCACCTTTTTCTGCAATCGCCATAACTGCAATAGCACCATTTTGACCTTTAGCAATCAAGTTTGTCCCTTCAATAGGATCAACAGCGATATCTACTTCTGGTCCGCCAGCACCTACGTGTTCTCCGATATAAAGCATAGGAGCTTCATCAATTTCGCCTTCTCCGATAACCACAGTACCAGAAATGCGAACAGAATCAAACGCTTGACGCATAGCATCTACAGCAAGACCATCGGCTGCATCCTTTTGCCCACGGCCAAGCAAACGACCGCTACGCAAAGCTGCGGCTTCAACGACACGAGCAAATTCCAAAGATAATGTACGATCCATAATGGGCCTCCTTATAAGTCCTCTATGTATTGATATGACTCTTACCTAGAGTCTCTAACTTATTGATTAGCTTGTTTCCAATCTTCCATAAATTTTGCAAGTCCTGCATCAGTCAACGGATGTTTCATAGCTTGCATGAGTACTTTAAATGGAACAGTTGCAATATGAGCACCTGCTTTAGCACATTGAATAATATGCAGCGGAGTTCTCACACTTGCAGCAATAATTTCAGTTTCAATTTCATGAATAGCGAAAATATCTGTAATATCTTGAATCAATGTAAGACCATCCATGCTGATATCATCAATACGACCCACAAATGGACTCACATAACTTGCACCTGCACGAGCAGCTAATAAGGCTTGGTTTGCAGAAAAAATCAAAGTCACATTCGTTTTAATGCCTTCTTTGCTCAAAATAGCAACGGCTTTAAGACCTTCTGGAGTCATAGGAACTTTAATAACCACATTAGAGCCTAATTTCACAAGGTCATGTGCTTCCGCCACCATGCCTTCAGCATCAGAGGAAATAACCTCTGCGCTAACAGGTCCATCAACAAGGTTTACAATTTCAGAAATAACTTGTTTCAAATCGCGTTTAGCTTTCACGATAAGCGATGGGTTTGTAGTTACGCCATCAATAAAACCAAAATCATAGGCCTCTTTAATCTCATCAAATTCTGCTGTATCAATAAAGAATCTCATAAAATGCCCCCTCTTATTTAGCCGGTGAAATCACTTCAACGCCACCCATGTATGGCACGAGAACTTTTGGAATTACAACGGACCCATCGGCTTGTTGATAGTTTTCCAAGATAGCAGCTACTGTACGCCCTACTGCAAGGCCAGATCCATTTAATGTATGAACAAATTCCGGTTTACCCTTAGGTCCACGACGGAATTTAATATTAGCACGACGAGCTTGGAAATCAGTCATATTAGAGCAAGAGGAAATTTCTCTATACTTGCCTTGTGCAGGCATCCACACCTCTACATCATAGGTTTTAGCAGAACCAAAGCCCATATCACCTGTGCACAGAGTGATAACACGGAACGGTAATTCTAATAAGCGCAATACTTCTTCTGCATTATCTGTTAATGTTTCTAATTCTTTGAAAGAATCTTCTGGTTTAGCTAATTTAACCATTTCAACTTTGTTAAATTGATGTTGTCGAATAAGGCCACGAGTATCACGCCCCGCGGAACCCGCTTCAGCACGGAAACATGCGGTGAATGCAGTATAGTATTTAGGCAATTCCTCTTCGCTCAAAATTTCACCACCGTGATAATTAGTCAATGTAACCTCAGCAGTTGGAATCAAGAAATATTCCGTTCCCTCTACATGGTACATATCTTCAGCAAATTTAGGCAATTGCCCAGTGCCCGTCAAAGTTTCACGTGTTACCATATATGGAGTCATCATTTCAGTATAGCCATGTTTATCTACATGAAGATCCACCATGAAGTTGATAAGAGCGCGTTCCAAACGAGCCCCTAACCCCTTATACACAGTAAAGCGAGCTCCACTCATTTTGCCTGCACGATTGAAATCAAGGATATCGAGGCTTTCACCTAAATCCCAATGAGCCTGTACATCAAAATTAAATTGACGTGGTTCGCCCCATTTGCGTTGCTCCACATTTTCATCTTCATCGGCCCCTACAGGAACAGATGCATCACACATATTTGGCAACATCAATGCCGCATCGCGCAATTTTGTTTCCACTTCGCGAATACGGTTATCAAACTCAGCAATCTCATCGCCTACTTTTTTCATTTCTGCGATTTTTTCATCAGCATTTTCTTTGTTGCGTTTTAATTTGCTAATTTCTTCTGTTACAGAATTGCGAAGCGCTTTTAATTCTTCTACTCGACCGATCAATTGACGACGTTCATCATAAGCGGATACAAAGGTTTTCAGATCGCCTTTTGTATGACGATTATCTAAATTTTGTTGCACTAAATCAATATTTTCACGGACAAATTTTAAATCTAACATACTATAAACCTCATTTTCCAACTATGTTACGCACAATATATTCAATACGTTTAAGTATACCATATATTGGTGTATTTATCATTAAATTATGTGCTATATACTAGACTTCTCACCAATATTTTATATTATTCATCCTCTTCTTCATCTAGCAAATAATCTTTTGCCATCCATTTACGCGTGCCTGTAAAAGAAATGGTCACCCATTTTTCCGTTGGGTTACCGCCGATTTCTTGGTCAATTTCATTGCGAATAGCATCAATTTCAGCAATGGTTTGATATGGAAAACTTTTAGGAACTAAAATATCAATTTCAATGATTCGAGTATTGCCATATACTTGCACGCTCGTCACATAATCTTTAAAATTATACTTTTCCATAAATCGATCCATAATTTCTTGCACTTCATTATGCAATGAAGTTGGTGCCCATCCTAATATTTGTTTCATGGATGGCACAATGATACGAAATGCAGAGGGTATCATCTGTACCGCTAAAATAATTAATACAATAGGGTCAATATAAGTAGCCCATCTAGCATATTCAGTACTTTCTAGCATAGTAGCTACAACGAAACTAATCAAGATAGCCGCTTCTAACAAAGCATCGACATACCAGCTTACATTATCAAATTTAATTAAGTTAGACTGCAAACTTTTATTAATACGACGTACATAAAGATAGTAAGCAGTATCCGCAACAGTAAAGAATATAGCATAGAAAATAGCTGGCCCGAAGTCTACGTGACGTCCACCAGACAAAAGATCTGTAATCCCACTAGATAAGGCATAAATTACTATGAGAAGAATAAAAAAGCCCTCCACGGCGAGCACCAGAGGTTCAAATTGCCAAAAACCGAATTGGAATCGCTTACTCGTTTCTCTAGCAACTAACTTAGCTGTCATAAGCATCATAATCTTAATAACAACATCAACGAAGGAGAATACCCCATCTAACAACACTGCACTAGATCCCGTTACAATCCCCATCACAGTGCCGCTCACCGCAACTAGCGCCATCAAAGCAACAGATTGCATTAATAGCTTTTGTTCAATAGAGCGTCTTGCTCCTAATATATCCATTAAGCCCCCACTTTCTTAATTTGTACATTTTTTTATTATACACCAAGTGAATTGATGAGCAAAATCGCCCTGTTCAGTAATATAAACAGAAAAGCTATAAAACCTACTATAAATCATAATCCAAAGTTTATCTAACACCTCGGTCAGGTTCTAAAAGAAGCACCGAAAAGCAGCTAGTTTGAAGGGTATACAAACTAGCTGCTTTAAATATATCAGTATTTTTTTCTGTAAGATATAAACTTTACCCTTTTGGACTCGGAACTACGCGACCAGCTACATAGCGTTCAATAATATGACGATCATCCCCTACATATAGCCAGCGCTCTAAACGCTCTTCCAAAGAACGTTCATTTGGGTCAAATAAGGACGTATCATCGATAATAAGGGCATCTAACTCATAGCCTTTTTCAAAGCTTCCAACGTGGCCAAAAAATTGTCCACCACCCTTGGTAGCCATATAGAAGGCTTCACTCAAGGTAAGAGGTGCATAGTTTGGGTCTACTTCAGCCCATTTCATTTTCGATAGACCAATAGCTTCAGTAAGGACCTTTGCCATCGATACAATATGTCCACCAGAAATATCGGAGCCTAAACCAATTGGTATATTCCGCTCAATCAGCTTACGAATCGGTGCAATTCCGCTAGAAAGATTTACATTCGAATATGGACAATGAGATACCATGGTCTGCGTTTCAGCCATGCGATCCATTTCTACGTCACTCAAATGAATGCAATGGGCCATTACAGTTGGCACGGTACCCATCAAATGATGTTCATAGTACACATCTGTATAGTTTGACGACTCAGGATGTAATGATGCGACCCAATCAATTTCGCCGTGATTTTCCGACAAATGAGATTGAACAGGAACATCGTATTCTTTCGCTAATTTAGCAAGTCCTGTCATGAGTTCACTCGTACAAGATGGTACAAAGCGCGGTGTAATAATAGGTTTAACTAAAGGTCCAAATTGAGCTGATGTATCTAACCATACTTTAGTATCAGCTAATGATTGATTCGTTTCTTCAATCAAAAATTCCGGACTATTACGGTCCATGTTTACCTTACCCACATAAGCTGACAATCCTGCTTTTTGTAAAAGCTCCATCAACACCAATGTGCTGTCTTTATGGATTGTGCCAAACAAAATACTTCTCGTCGTACCATTGCGCCATAAATCGTGAACAAAGGCACCATATACTAGACGAGCATAGTCAGGATCAATAAATTTTGCCTCTTCAGGAAATGTATAAGTTTCAAGCCATGGTAACAGTTCCTTATCCATACCAAGTCCACGATTACAATATTGTGGTGCATGCGCATGGGTATCCACAAAACCAGGAATAATGAGATTATCACCGTAATCAACAACATCATACTCTGTATAAACTGTAGGAATACTTTCACCACAATGAACAACCACCCCATCTACAGCAATAACATAACCCTGTTGAATAGATACAAGTGCTGATGGATTCGGTGTATATAATATATTTCCTTTTAAAATAATCGTTGAATTCATATAACCTCCTCACGTGATTAGAGCCCTAAAGTACTGCGCCCATATACTACGCTAGATTTTCGTTTAAAGACTATGCTATATGATTCATAGTATATGCTATTTAAATAGCAAAGTGAATGATGAACGCCACAGTCATGATGTACATAATAGGATGAATTTCATGATGACGACCTGTTGCCAATTTAATTAATGTATAAGAAATAAAACCAAAGGATAAACCTTGAGCAATACTAAATGTTAATGGCATAAGAAGAATTGTTAAGAACGCAGGCAATGCTTCCGTGAAATCAGTAAAATCAATATGCGTTACCTCACTCATCATAAATACGCCAATAGTAATCAGTACAGGTGCAGTCGCTTGTACCGGTACCAATAAGAACAATGGTGCAAAGAATAAAGATACCAAGTATAAAAGGCCAGTTACTACTGCCGTAAGACCTGTGCGACCACCATCAGCAACGGCTGCCGCACTTTCAATATAAGAAGTAACTGTAGAGGTACCTACAACGGCACCTGCTGCGGCACCAATAGACGTACATAGCAAGGCACGATTCAAACCTTCAAATTTCCCTTCTTCATTTACTAAGTTTGCTTTTCTCGTTACACCAATCAATGTACCGATATTATCGAACATATCCACAATAGTAATGGAGAAGATAATGGAGAAAAAGCCATACCCAATAGCACTCATTACATCAAGTTGACCAAATGTGTCTACTGGAAATGGTGGTACCAAGTTAAAGATATCCGAACTAGATATAGGAACCTTAGTCAAACCTAACACCATAGCCAAAATCGTAGTGAAGGCCATACCAATTAACAATCCACCCTTAACCTGCTTAGCTAATAAAATACTTGTAATAAACAAGCCTAACAATGTTAATAGTACTGCAGGATCTTTCATGTTCCCAAGGGTTACAAATGTAGCATTATCAGAAATAATTATATGAGCATTTTTAAAGCCAATGAAGGCAACGAATAAACCAATACCTACGCCAATAGAGGTTTTCAGCACTTGTGGAATACCATCTACTATTTTATTAAGAACTTTAGTAACTGTTAAAATAACAAAAACTGTACCGGAAATAAAAACGGCACCTAATGCAGTTTGCCAACTAAGGCCCATAGCACCACAAATGGTATACGAGAAAAATGCACTTAGGCCAAGTCCAGGTGCTACGATAACCGGAACATTAGCAACAAAACCTATTAGCATTGTCGCAAAGGCAGTTGTTAAAATTACAGCCGCTACAGCACTACCATGAGGCATTCCTGATACAGATAATAGATTGGGTATTACTGCCAGAATGTATACTGATGCAATAAACATTGTAATACCCGCAAAAATCTCAGTCTTTACTGATGTTCCATGTTTGGTTAACTTGAAAAACCGATCAAGACAACCATTGGCTTGATTACCTCTTTCATAATCCATTGAACTCATCGCACTTACCTCCTAAACTTTTAGAAATATAAATTTAGTTAAATAAAAAAACGGCTACAAGAGCATCATAAATAAGCTCTTGTAGCCGTAAATCTCGGTTCACGCTAGAGAGACTTGACCCATCCCGTCAAGGTTATACAAGGTATGTAGTAGTTCTATACAGTTAATCTATATCATCACATTCAGATTCGATAAAGCAAAGATAAATAAGAAAAACTTTATATGCATGAATTTATATCATATATATTATGTAAATACCACATCTCACACTTAGTATAAAATTATTTTTATACACTGTCAATAACAATTGATGAATAATCATAAACTATTTTTTTATCCTAGAAATTATTTTCTATAGACTTTATATCGTTAATTTTGTTATATACTTATAGACTGGTACAGGAGCTCAACATATTAACCACTCCATTAATCCATCGTATAAAATTACATATAGCATTCATGTTTCAATACATATTTAAAGGCAGTATCGTAGTAACAGGTTTAAAATGATTTTTATATGATACTAACTATTTCATAAATATATAAAAAGCTCCCTACTCAAAGAATAGGGAGCCTTAATAGTGTCGATTATTATTCTGCTTCTTCAGCTTCAAAATGCTTAGGAGCTTCTGGTTTCATCAACGGGAACAATAATACATCTCGAATAGATGCAGAGTCTGTTAAGAACATAACAAGACGGTCGATACCAACACCAAGACCAGCTGTTGGAGGCAAGCCGTACTCAAGAGCAGTAACGAAATCCTCATCCATACGATGAGCTTCATCGTCACCCGCTTCACGTTCTTTCAATTGATCCAAGAAACGTTGTTTTTGGTCGATTGGATCATTTAACTCGGAGAAGCCATTTGCCAATTCACGACCATAGATGAAAGCTTCAAAACGTTCTGTAGCCAATGGATTTTCACGACTTGCTTTAGCAAGTGGAGAAATCTCTTTAGGGTGACCATATACGATAGTTGGCTGAATCAAGTTTTCTTCTACATAATCTTCAAAGCAAAGATTTAAGATTTTACCAATACCATCATTTTCTGTGTATTCTACATTTAAGCGATCAGCAATAGCACGAGCTTCTTCTATAGTTGTGACTGCATCAAAATCTTCACCAGTGTATTTTTTTACACCTTCAGCCATTGTGATACGATTCCAAGGAGGAGTCAAATTAATTTCTGTACCTTGGTATGTAATTTCTTGTGTACCAAGTACTTCTTGAGCACAGTAGGACACAAGATTTTCTGTTAAGCGAATCGCATCCTCTACATCTCCATAGGCTTGGTATGATTCGATAGTAGTAAATTCTGGATTATGACGATTATCGATACCTTCGTTACGGAAGCAACGGTTCATTTCGAACACGCGGTCCATACCACCAACGATTAAACGTTTGAGATACAATTCTGGTGCAATACGCATGTAAATATCGATATCAAGCGCATTATGGTGAGTGATAAATGGACGTGCAGCAGCTCCACCAGGGATAGCATGCATCATCGGTGTTTCCACTTCCATGAAGCCATCACGCATCATGTATTCGCGAATCTTAGCAACGATTTGAGAGCGTTTTACAAATGTATCACGCACTTCAGGATTTACAATCAAATCAACATAACGTTGACGGTAACGAAGTTCTGTATCCTTTAATCCATGCCATTTTTCTGGTAGTGGACGTAAAGACTTAGATAACAATGTTAATTTGTTAACTTTAATGGTAACTTCACCGGTATGCGTTTTAAATACGTGACCTTCTATGCCGATGATATCACCGATATCAAGCATTTTAACGTATTTATAAGCATCTTCGCCCAATACATCTTTACGGAAGTATACTTGAATATCACCTGATTTATCACGAATATTCGCAAATGCCGTTTTACCATGGGAACGGATTGTCATCAAACGACCTGCAATAACTACAGGCTGGCCATCATATTTCAAGAAGAAGTCTTCTTTAATATCTTTTGCGTAATCTTTTACGACAAAACGTTGGCCAAATGGGTAAATACCATCAGCTTCATATTCGGCTAATTTATCGCGGCGAATTTGCATTTGCTCATTCAGCTCTTCTTGTATATTTTTAATTTCTTCACTCATGTTATCGCCTCTTTGTCGGTAATTGTAAATTATTGGATTGCTAACACTTTGAATGTTACAGGACCATCTGGTGTGGAAACCTCTACTTCATCGCCCTTACGTTTACCCAAAATAGCTTTACCTACAGGAGATTCATTAGAGATACGATTGTTAAATGGATCCGCTTCAGAGGAACCAACGATAACATATTCCAATTCATCGTTGTACATAGTGTCAAGTACAGTAACTTTACTACCTACAGATACAACGTCACCTTTTACAGATTCATCGATAATCTTCGCAGTGTTAATCTTATTCTCTAACTCTACAATATGACCTTCAATAAAAGCTTGTTCATTTTTTGCATCATCATATTCAGAGTTTTCACTTATATCGCCATATTCAATAGCAGTTTTAATACGTTCAGATACTTCAATACGACGTACAGATTTATAGTACGCTAATTCTTCTTCTAACTTCTTTAAACCTTCGGCGGTGAGTAATGTTTCTTTTACGTCTGCCATGGGTACCCCACTCTTTCTACATATAAATAATAAGAAAAAGTGTCATAATAAGATGACACCTTATCTCTTGTTTCTAAATTATCTCAATCATTATATAAAAATACTATTTATTTGTCAATCTGACTCCCCTTCAGACAGTATTTTGCGATATGATTCTAGCTCATTGTGAAAGCTCGTTACAGTATGAATTGTATTCACTCGATTGCGCCAATATGCAGATTCCGGAAGTCCCTTCATATACCAGCCCGCATGAGTGCGTATCTCCTTAACGGCCATACTTTCACCCTTGTATTGGCATAACAAGTCAAAATGCTTTAATAACATATCTAGACGCTCTATATCGGTCGGTGCAGGTAACACTTCACCAGTAGCTAGATAGTGGTGAATGCGATCAAATATCCAAGGGTTCCCTTGTGCCCCACGCCCTATCATTACAGCGTCACAGCCTGTTTCATCAAGCATTTGCTTAGCATCTTCAGGCTCCACAATATCACCATTGCCAAGTACAGGTACAGATACCGCTTCTTTCACAGCTTTAATATAAGACCAGTCCGCATGTCCACTATACATTTGCTCCTTTGTACGCCCATGTACGGCAATAGCAGCCACACCTGTAGACTCAATGCGTTTTGCAAAATCCACGACATTAATAGAGTCACTATCCCAACCGATACGCATTTTTACAGTAACAGGTACATCAACAGCCTCAACAGCAGCTTCTGCAACACGCGCCGCTAGATCAGGATTTTTCATAAGTGCCGAACCATCGCCAGAGGTAACTACCTTTTTTACAGGACAGCCCATGTTTATATCTACAATATCGGCACCCGCATCGGCCACAACCTTAGCCCCCAAAGCGATTGCTTCTGGATTAGAGCCAAAAATTTGCATGGATACAGGACGTTCTGCATCTTCAATGCGCAATAATTCATGAGTACGTTCATTCTTATATTTAATGCCCATAGCACTGACCATTTCGGTACATACCAAGGCTGCACCATGTTCTTTAGCCAGTAGTCGATACGCAATATCGCTAACCCCTGCCATAGGCGCTAATATG
Source organism: Veillonella parvula (assembly GCF_040094895.1). Lineage (GTDB taxonomy): Bacteria > Bacillota > Negativicutes > Veillonellales > Veillonellaceae > Veillonella > Veillonella parvula_L. Next base: position 101,115 of record NZ_JBBNGV010000004.1, read on the forward strand.
GCTTGACCATCAATTTTGACAGCCCCAATTTGCCACTGTTTATTATTCATATAATTCTATATCCCCTAATAAAAAAGGTACAGCATAAGCTGTACCCGAATGTACACTACTTCGTTACATATACGTAACTATATTATAGTAGCATTATTTATTTCTTTCGTAAATAAGGCGTAAGCCTTCTAATGTAAGCATAGGTTCTACATGGTCAATACAGTCTGTAGCACTGCTAATAAGTTGTGCCAAACCACCTGTAGCCACTACAGTTACATGATTTCCCATTTCTGCTTTCATACGAGACACGAGTCCTTCTACTTGCCCTACATAACCGTAGAACATACCAGATTGCATAGAAGACACCGTATTTCGGCAAATGACTTGCCCCGGATCTCTCACATCGATACGAGGCAATTTGGCTGCCCGTTGAAATAGAGCTTCTGCAGAAATGGTTACCCCTGGACTAATAACCCCGCCCATATAATCACCATTACCTTGTACCGCACAATAGGTAGTAGCCGTACCAAAATCGATGATAATTAAATCGCCCTTATAAAGCTCATGTGCTGCTACGGCATTTACAATACGGTCAGCCCCTACTTCACGAGGATTATCATACTTAATAGCGATGCCAGTTTTAGTGCCTGGTCCTACAATAAGAGGATTTACATTAAAGTAGCGCAAACACACGCGCTCTAATGTAGGCATTAATGGTGGTACAACCGAGGAGATAATGATAGCATTAATATCTTTTACATCAACCTTACGGTCGTGAAAGAATAAGTTCATCATCAGCATGCCATATTCATCGGTGGTACGAACCCGATCTGTGGAAATACGCCAGTGACCCACAAGTTCTGTCTTGTCGTATACACCGAGAACAATATTGGTGTTTCCCACATCAATTACTAATAACATTAATGCCTCCTATTTACGCGGACGAATTGATACGTCCCCTGCCACAATACGTTTAATTGTCCCATCTGGGATTCTTACTAATAAATTACCATCTTCATCAATATCTGTAGCTGCCCCTTCATAGGTATTGCCAGGAGCACGCACTTCAATTTCTTCACCGAGAGTAACAGATAATTGACGCCATTCATTAAGGGTTTCGTCAAAGCCACTATCGAGCACTTCATAATATTGATGTTCTAATTCTTCTAATATAAGTCTAAATGCTTCTGTGCGCTCAATATCAATATCTTCCATCGCAAGGGATGTAGCAATTAATTTTAACTCTTCTGGTAATTCTTCTTGTTTTGTTTTTACGTTGACCCCAATGCCCATTACAATATGAGAAATTTCTTCCATAGAACCAGACATTTCAGTCAAAATACCTACTAGCTTACGACCATTCACAAGAATATCATTAGGCCACTTTATCCCCGCATCAGTGAGTCCCATCTTATGAAAGGCCTTTGTTAAAGCCACTGCAGCCATCAAAGTACACTTTGGAGCCTCTACAGGTGGAAAATCAGGGCGTAAAATCAAACTAAACCACAAGCCCTTGCCAAATGGAGAATACCAACCACGAGATAAGCGCCCACGACCAGCAGCCTGTTCCTCAGTAACCACAACCGTGCCTTCTTCTGCACCTTGTTGAGCTAAACGACGAGCTTCTAAGTTCGTAGACTCCGTAGTATCCATATAAACATATCGTTTACCAAATACATCTGTTTTTAAGATTTGTTTCATTGCCAAGGGGCTCAACAAATCAGGTTCTTCCAATAATCGATACCCTCTCTTGGTATAAGATTCAATTTTGTAGCCTTTTTGACGTAACGCCTTGATATGTTTCCAAATAGCTGTGCGCGAAACATGGCAGGCTTCGGACATATCTTGTCCCGATACGAAACTACCTTGGTTTTGTCTCAAGAATTCTAGCACTTCATCACGCATAGTTTAGAGCCCCTTTCTTTGTCAACCTAGGTTTACAATTCGATTGTACAAGTGTACCTTGTAAAATGCAAGGATTATTTAAAATAATTAATGGTATAATGTATATAGTATAAAGGTATACATAAAAAAATAGATAACAATAATGCTATCTATTATCCTTCGGAGAGATATATGAAACAGTTTACATTAGAAGAGAAAAATCAAGTTTTAGAGAACCCTTTTATCCATATTCATCGAAAACTGGATGTACTACTCAATATAGGGAAGTTACTAATGGAATGTGGGGCAAATACAAATCGAATCATTGAGGAAATGCTAAAAGCTGCAACATTTATGGGAATTCCTCATGATTACTTAAATATCCATATTTCATATACCACTATTATGGTCAATCTATTACACAAAGAACGATCCATAACGGTCTTCAGAAAAACACCGGTTCATATTCCGAATATGGCTATGATCAATGCCGTATCAAAGCTCACATGGCGCGCATTTGAGCGACATTACTCACTAACGACCTATGAACGACTAATTGCCAAACTGGATACAACTATACCAACGTATCCAAACTGGATAAAAGGACTAGCTTGTGCACTAGGATCAGCAGGTCTTGCATACCTCTACAGTGGCGATATCATCGCATTCATTGTTACCATCATATGTTCTAGTATTGGTTATTTTACGCGCACCCTATCAGGCAGATTAGGTCTTAATGAATATGTAGGAATCGCATTAGGCGGATTTGGTGCCATGATATCGGCTTACGCTTTTTATAGTCATGTAAATAATGAATCCTTACTATATGTACTCGTTTGCTGTACCTTGTTCATGATTCCTGGGGTACCATTGATCAATTGTGTCATCGATATCATTAATAATCATATTTTATCGGGCATGACACGCGCTATAAGAACACTACTCATCGTGGGTAGCATGACTTTAGGTATGGCTATGGCACTCTACTTTAGCCCTGCACCAGCATTTAATTTTGTTGATATTAAACCTCATGTTATTTCCATAGAGCAAGTTATCGGTTCTTTTACAGCTGCGGCCGCTTTTGCGGTACTTTTTAATGCTCCTGTCAGACTATTAGTATCCATTGGTATTGGTGGCGTACTATGTGTATGTATTCGCAATATACTATCCGTAGAATTAGGATTTTCTACACCAGGTGCTACCTTTATTGGTGCTGCCATTATGAGTATTATTTTTGTAAAAGTTTCTACTTGGTTAAAAACATCTAGCACTATCATTATCGTACCGTCTGCCATCGCATTAATGCCCGGTATATTGTACTACCGATTTCTCTTCGACATGTTACACATCAATGCATTAAATGATGCTAGTCTAATCCTTATGATACAAAATGGTGTAACTGGCACATTTACAACTATAGCTATAGCAATCGGTGTAGCTATACCAAATGTTTTGGCACAAAAATATTTGCAAAAACTAAAAGAACAACGCATGACAGAACTTCTTGCCACACGTCATATAAACGATGGACAGTAAAAAAGAGCTAGCCTTTTTAGAAGGCTAGCTCTTTTTCATTTGGACAAAATCCATTATTTAATTTCATTAGATGATGCTTCACTAAGATCTGCTACAGTACTAGTTGTTTCTTTAGCATCAACACTATCTGGTACTACGCTACCTTCTACTTCAGAAGCTACTTTAGGCTCCTCAGCTTCAGGTTCTTTTGTTGTACCATATTTGTAAAGATTATCTACCGCTTTCGCATCGATTGTTTCCTCTTCTAACAAAGCATTTGCCATGTCATGTAAGAATTTTTCATTATCGCTAAGAAGTTTTGTTACATCTTTATAAGCTTCTTCTACGATACGATGAATTTCAGAGTCGATTTTCGCAGCGATTTCTTCACTATAGTTGCGCTCATGGCCCAGGTTTTTTCCTAAGAAGATTTGTTCTTGTTGTTCACCAAACACGATAGAACCAAGCTCATCGCTCATCCCCCAACGCGTTACCATAGCGCGAGCAGTATTAGTTACGCTTTGCAAGTCACCTGAAGCGCCTGTACTGATTTCATCTAAAATCAAGGCTTCTGCAATTCGACCACCAAGAGCGACTCGAATATCTGCTAATAATTGAGATTTTGTTTTGTAGTTTTGTTCCTCAGTAGGAAGCATCATAGTGTATCCACCAGCTGCACCACGAGGAATAATTGTTACTTTATGAACAGGATCTGCATGAGGCAATAGATGTGCCACGATAGCATGACCAGATTCATGGTATGCTGTCAATTTACGATCCTTATCGCTCACAATATGACTGCGGCGTTCAGGTCCCATACTAACTTTTTCACTGGCTTCTTCAACTTCAGCCATAGTAATTACTTTTTTGTTAAGACGAGCCGCCAAAAGAGCTGCTTCATTTAACAAATTGCTCAAGTCTGCACCAGTAAAGCCTGGTGTTTTCTTCGCAATTATTTTCAAGTCTACATCGTCAGCCAAAGGCTTATTACGAGCATGAACTTTCAAAATTGCTTCACGGCCGCGTAGATCTGGACGACCTACAATAACTTGACGGTCAAAACGACCTGGACGCAAGAGTGCAGGATCTAGAATATCTGGGCGGTTTGTTGCAGCGATAGTAATAATACCTTCGTTGGCACCAAAGCCATCCATTTCAACGAGCAATTGGTTCAATGTTTGTTCACGTTCATCGTGACCACCACCAAGGCCGGCACCACGTTGGCGACCAACCGCATCAATTTCGTCTATAAAGATGATACATGGGGCGTTCTTTTTCGCTTGTGTGAAAAGATCACGCACACGAGAAGCACCAACACCAACGAACATCTCTACAAAGTCAGAACCAGAAATCGTAAAGAATGGTACCCCTGCTTCACCAGCAACAGCTTTAGCAAGTAATGTTTTGCCTGTACCTGGAGGTCCTGCCAATAATACACCTTTCGGAATTTTAGCACCGATAGTTGTAAATTTGCCTGGATCCTTTAAGAATTCTACTACTTCTTCTAATTCTTGTTTTGCTTCTTCAGCACCAGCTACATCTTTGAAGCTAACCTTTACATTGCCTTCACCCATCAATTTAGCACGGCTTTTACCAAAGTTCATCACTCGGCCACCGCCACCTTGCGTTTGTTGCATGATGAAGAAGAATAATACTACCAAAATGATAATCGGAATAGCAGAACCTAACAAGCTCATCCACCAAGCTGGTTGCTCAGGTGGAGCTGCAGTAATTTCTACACCATTATCTTGTAAAGTTTTGATTAACGTTTCATCAGTTGGCGCATAAGAATTGAATTCTGTTCCATTTTTTAGTTTACCTTTAATACCATGATCATTGGTAATCGTTACGGACTCAACCTTTTTCTGTTGTACTTGTTGAATAAATCCTGTATAACTGAGTTCAGATTTATTCGCACTTTGACCAGAGAAAGCGTCAATGGCGATAACGAAAGCGGCAATGATAAGTAAATAAAGGACGATATTTTTTGTAAATCGACCCAAAATATTACCCCTTTCAATAATAGTTTAGTGGCATAAACGAATTGAGTACATCTCGTTGAGAGATGCACTCATATATTATATCATATTTTTAATCTTGATACATTTCTTCCTTTAAAATACCTATATAAGGTAAGTGACGATATTTTTCTGCATAGTCTAAACCATAGCCGATAACAAAGTAGTCAGGGATGACAAAACCTACATAGTCTACTTCTACATCCATTTTACGGCGTTCAGGCTTATTCAACAACGCTGCAAGGCGTACACTTTTAGCTCCACGAGCATGTAAATTTTCTAGCAAGTAATGTAATGTTGTACCCGTATCTACAATATCTTCTACAACGAGTACATGCTTTCCTTCTACAGAGCGATCCAAATCTTTTAAAATTCGAACTACCCCTGTACTAGTTGTACCACTGCCATAGCTAGAGCAAGAAATAAAATCGAAGCTTACATCCACATTCTCATCGATAGAGCGAGCTAAATCTGTAAAGAAAACGATAGCACCTTTCAATACACCTACGAGAACTACGGATTCCCCTTTATAGTCAGCACTGATTTGACGACCTAATTCAGCCACACGAGCCTTTAATTGTTCCTCTGTATATAAAATATCTTTTGCATCTTGATGCATCTATATGACCTCCGCGATTCATATTAATGTTTGCAATATACCTTTATTGTATCACATTGAGCACTTACTTTTATACTTTTAATATTGAAAGTTTTCCCTTCCCCAGTGTTAACAATATCGAGTAATTGCTCTTGATGAGCAGTGGTAAGCTTGATTTCAGGATCAAAGATGCTCACCAGTCTTTGCCACAATCGACGTTGGATAGACAACGGCTTCTTACGTAACCCCCTACGAGATATAAACGCGCCCTCATCAGAGATAGTTACTAACTCATCAAACGCCATATCCGTTAAATTAGAAATAAGAGAAATGTCTTCGCGTACAGAAGCCCCTAGCCTTACTATAGCATCGATAACGATAGGATTAATGGCTTTTAACTCAGGTATAATGCAATGACGAATTCTATTTCTTTGATATCGTACATCCTCATTTGTACTATCTATACAGTAAGAAATATCTTTCTCTTTTAAATATAGAAGTAATTCTTCTTTTGTGACATCTAACAGAGGTCTTACTACTGGAACAGTATAATCATTACTAACAACGGCCATGCCTGTCAAACCATTAAGTCCAGTCCCTCTAATAAGATGTGCTAAAATTGATTCTGCTTGGTCATCTTTATGATGAGCTACTGCAATATAGTCATACCCCTCAGACTGTGCTATACCGGTTAGCCATTGATACCGAACTTGGCGGCCTATAGTTTCCTCTGATAGCTTTTGAGCTTGACTCAATTTAGGCACGTCAAAGACAGCCGTATAAAATGGCAGTCCTAGTACGTCCGCTTGATTTCGTAACCATAGGACCTCATCCTTACTTTCAGGACGAATACAATGATCTACGATAGCAACTCCAAGCTCATATACTGTATGGCGATGTGTAGCAATATCTTGCAATAAATGCAATAAAGCCATCGAATCAGGACCACCAGAACAAGCTACCAAGATACGACAATTCTCAGGAAATATATCATGTAATTTTAAAGTGTGATTAACGGTTCGAATGAGTGCTTTCACATTCACGGGCCATCGCCTCCATACCATCTTGGTCGCTCACAAATACATGAGGGACCTCATAGGAATCCATAAAGGACGTTAAAATCTCTGCCCCAGCAACAATAATGTCGGCACGCCCAGCGGGTAAACCTTTTACTTGTAGTCTCTCATCACGACTCATATACCGCAATTTCATAATAATGCCTTCCACCGTTTCACGGCTCAATTTATGACCTTGTACCTTTGTGCCATCATAATGGTCTAAACCTAAATCAATAGCAGCCAAGGTTGTTAGGGTTCCTCCAATACCGATAAATTCACCAAATTCACCTTCAATCATCATCGGATCCCAAAGAAAACGAGTTTCCTCCCACACTCGTTGAGGCCCTTCGTCAGATATAGATTGAAGGCGTACCGCTCCCACAGGATAAGAACGACTCCAGTACACTCCGTCCTTGTTACCTAATGCAAGTTCTGTACTACCTCCACCAATATCGATGGTCGTATAATGACGTCCATCCTTTAATTGATCTCCTAACGCACCATTAAAACCATAAATAGCCTCTTCAGCACCAGATAAAATTCGCCACTCCATGGGACAGTATTCATTAATACGTTCCATAAATGCAAGTCCATTGGCTGCTTCACGAACAGCACTCGTCGCAAAACCAAAGCAATAGTCAGCACCGTATTCATTTGCTATTTTTTGTATATCCGTAAAGGCTTGATAGGATGCTTCCATGGATTCATCTCGCAAGGTACCATCTGTATTTCGTTGACCTAAACGGGTAGTCCACAACTGCTTAGGCTCATAACGCCACTCGTTATTCTCATAGGTAGCCAATAATAAACGCACCGAATTAGAGCCAATATCTATAATTGCTAACTTCATAATTGCTCCTTACATATAAATAGCATTTTTCTAATACTATTATAGCGTTAATACTCTATACATAAGTAAAGAGATGGCTAGATGCCATCTCTCACTATTAATCTCGACGACCACCTCGGCCTCCGCGTTTTCCTTCGGTATTGCGTTTTAAATCGTGTAATCGTTCATTGCTATCGCGCAAGAATGATTTCATCTTCGCTTCGAAAGACTCTATGCTTTGTTTCGATTGAACACGATGAGGACGTTTTTCTTCGTCCATCCCCTCTTTAGGTTGTGTTTGACGAATGGAAAGTCCTATTTTATTACCATCAATAGATAAAACCTTAACCTTTACCGGATCCTCAACTTTTAAAAGGGTATTAATATCTTCGATATATCCATGAGCTACTTCAGAGATATGAACTAACCCTGTTTGCTTTTCTCCTAAATCAACAAATACGCCGAATTTTGTAATACCTGATACGGTACCATCAATAATGTTACCAACTTCGATTGCCATGCAACCTCCTAATTAATGCGGAAACCTTAAACTACAAACTGATGCAAAGAAAAAATAATAGAATACACTCTATTTTACATATGGTACTTCACCAGGCTTTACCAATCCTAACTCCTCACGAGCAAGCCCTTCTATGGTCTTTGGATCTTGTAACCTAGCCTTTTCCTGTTCTAACTCTTCATTTCGCTGCTGTAACTCTTGCAATTGTTGCTCTATATGTTGTTTTTCTTGATATACAGCCACCAAGCGATAAGCCTGCCCTAACAGTAACAGCACCATAATCCCTATGCCAATCCGCTTGATCCACATGAGGATAATACGCTGATCCTGTGCTTTGCGATTAGGACGAACCCGTTTGCGTGGCCTTTTTGGGCGTTGTACATCCATAGTGTCCTGAGTCATAATGTCCCCCAAATATTCATCATCTGTATACTGTCATTTTTAGATTATACCACATAACAGAGCTTGGGACTAAAGAAAATTACAGATATTTCTCATTAAGAACGATAACATAAATCCGTATAAATTTAAAACTCCATATGCAATGTAAACTTTCTATATACAAAAGTAAATATCCACTTACATAGTCTCAGCCTTTGCAACATGTTCACGAATGACAGCACAAGAAGCTTTAAATAAGGCTAGCTCTTCATTGGTTAGTTGCAGTTCAAAAACATCTTCGATGCCATCTTTACCAATAACAGCAGGAGTAGATGCAAATATTCCTTCTTCTCCATATTGTCCATTTAAATAACAGGAGCAAGGCAATACCTTCTTTTCATCATGGAATACGGCGCGAATCAATTCTGTGGTAGCACTCGCAATACCAAACTCCGTAGAACCTTTACCAGCTAGTACATGATAGCCACCAATTTTAACATCATCTAGTACTTTTGTATGGTCAAGTTTAGGAAATCTATGAGGTAGCTCTCGATATAATTCTAAAAGTGGTTTACCTTGTACACAGACATGGGACCACGGCACCATGGCACTACCTCCATGTTCACCTAAACAGTAGGCCGTAATAGAGCGATTACTAATAGTAAAGATATGAGCTAATTCTTTTTGCAATCTAGCTGAATCTAGAGCGGTTCCCGTTGAAATAATACGCTTAGGATTCCACTCAAGATGTTTACATAAATAGGTAGCTACCACATCAGCAGGATTAGAAATTGAAATGATGAAACCTTGAAAAGAAGACTGCTTAATACGTGGAATAACATCTTTTAGTACAGCCACTGTTTCACCAAGGCTCTCAAGGCGATCCTGATACAAATTCGGCAAAGGCCCCGCACTAAAAACGAGGATATCACAATCTCCACATTCTTCAATAGGGCCTGAGGTAGCAGTTACTTGATGTGGAATATAGCTAACGGCATCATTAATATCCATAGCTTGCGCCTGAGCTTTTTTCTCGTCAATATCCATCAAATATAATTCATCAACCTCACCTTGCAAGGCTAAAGAAAATGCCACATGAGAGCCTACATGGCCAGTGCCAATAATACCTACCTTACGTAACTTCATAAGAGCCTCCATACCTTAGCATAAAACGATAGCATATCCTCAAATGCCAATTATTTAAATCACGTATATCTGTATATGATTTATCTTAATAGAATCATAACTCATTTAAATTCATCTCATCCAGATTGAGTGGGAACAAATCTTTTCCTTCCATCGCTTGAGGAGATTTTTCTAAATATTGTTTACGCATGGACCATAAAATATCCAAATCTGTAGGATCCAATTTTGATAATGCATATATCATAGTAAAGTCAGAACCATAGTGCCCACGTAAGCTATCAGGTACACCCTTAGAGCCTTCACCACTAATGCGGTTATTAAAGAACCCTTGGATACGACGATTATCTAAATCTATAATAATAAAACCTGATCCATCATACACATATAATGTATGATTAACACGTTTTAATGCACGTACTGTATTCGTAATAAAATACTGGTCCTTCAAATCAATGAGGGACGACTCATAACCAGAATGGTAAAAGTCACCATAATAATGGGCCCCTCCATCGGTAGAGTCCAACAAACTTTTAAATTCGTCTTGCTCATCATTACTGAAGTCAGACAATGCTTTTACCTTTGTTATATTCCGTAAACCTCGTTGGTAATCACCCGATTTAGGAGGTTCTATATGTTGCCCTCTAAAGGTAATGGGCATCAAGCGAAGTGTATTATCAGATAAATTATAAATCCCTAGTCCTTCATAACCTAAGAAATACACTTGCGATCCACTGGTCTTCATAGCTAATATTCGTTTTGAAATAATGGCATCACTAGAATTAACCAGTGTATGCGCTTCTGGATCAATACGTACTGTTTTGCTATCATAATTTGCCCCTACAGCAAGCCAGTAAGATATGCCCATTATAATAAGTGCCAGTACAAATAATCCAATACGTTTTATATTCATCTACACTCTCCATGACTCCCCAATCATAAAACGTAAGAGCATGCGTACAATCTGTATCATGTTTACAATGTATCTAACATTAGCTTATATACGATTCTAGCTTATACCTCCAATTGAGATAATCGGTCGGCAACCTTAACCCCTTTATATGTGAAAGTTGGTAACAGCTGAGATAGCGGTTCTAGTACAAAATTACGATTCCAAAAATGAGGATGCGGTATCACAAGACTTTCATCACACAGAGAAATCATTTTCCCCTCTGTATCGTACACTAAAATAATATCCAAATCTAATGTGCGAGGGCCCCAATGAATCAATCGTTTTCGTCCAGCCGCCTGCTCTAATTGCTGAATAAGGCTGAGCATTTGATGTGGTTCTAGAGTGCTTTCACAAGACCATACGCCATTAACAAAGGTATCTTGTTCCGTATATCCCCACGGCTCAGTTTCAATAAGAGAAGAAGTGACTAGCTTAGAAATTGCCCCATGTTGTTGTAAGGATTGAAAAGCAGAATTGATGTAGTCACTCTTGTCCCCTATATTCGAGCCTACACTGATGTAATAGGTATACATCAAATTTGTCCTCTTGTAGTGATAACCTCAACATAATCCAAAATGCCTGAAATCGGTACAGATGGTTTACGCACCGTTACAGAGAGACCTACAATACCTTGATAATGTTGGTACAAGGAATCGGCGATAAGCGCCCCTAATCGTTCTAAAAGATTGTACTTTTCACCAGTCATAATTGATTCTACAATTTCATATACCTCTACATAATTGATTGAGTCCTCTAATTGATCACTTTGACCGGCCTTTGTAAGATCAGTTATTATTTCTACATCTACAAAAAATCGTTGCCCTTGTTCTTGCTCAGATGCCAAATTTCCGTGGTATCCGTAGAATGCCATATTTTTTAAAACGATTCTATCCATTATTCACCTCGTAACAAGCCGTCTGCTACAGCTAAGGCGCGTTTGTGCATTTTCACATTGTGAACACGCACCATGTCAACGCCTTGGAATACACCTGTAATACAAGCAGCTACCGTACCTTCATCGCGATCTTCTGGAGGCAATCCGCCTAACATAGATCCGATGAAACGCTTGCGGCTTGGAGCAAGTAAAACAGGATATTCGTAAGCCGTTAACTCACCCAAGCGTTGCATAACTTCAATATTTTGTTCTTCAGTTTTACCAAAGCCAATACCTGGGTCAAGCCAGATTTGTTGTGGCGTTACCCCCTCTTTCAACGCTTTATCGATAGCACAGAAGAAGAATGCTTTCATATCTTCAATAATATCACCATAATTTGTATCATTACTATTATGCATGATGATAACAGGTACCTTATATTTAGCCACTACTGCGGCCATGTCAGGATCATAATGTAAGCCCCATACATCATTTAGAATATGTGCCCCTTTTGAGAAGGCATATTCTGCGGTTTTAGCATGATATGTATCGATAGACACAGGAACTGTAGAGGCCTGTAAGACAGGCTCTATTAATAGAGATAAGCGTTCTATTTCCTCGTCTGCGGTCAAAGGTGTAGAACCAGGGCGTGTAGATTCAACGCCTAAATCGATAATATCTGCACCATCTTCAATCATTTGTTTTACATGAGCAATAGCTGTTTCTGGTGTATTAAATTTTCCCCCATCAGAGAAGGAGTCAGGTGTACCATTCAGTATACCCATGATAAGGGTACGATCACACAAAGATAAGTTTTTGCCATCATTCCATGTATAATTTCTACGTTTAAACATTTACCTGTCCTCCGCCTAACATTGCCAACGCTTCATCCCTTACTGTACCTGTTTCAGCTAATACGCCTCGGCTTTCTAATGTAATTACCTTTGAATCTTGCTGCATAGTTCCTTTAATAAGCATACATAATTGAGTCGATGTAATACGAACAAAAACACCATGAGCAGATAAATCATTCATTATCGCATCTGCTAATTCAGATGCTAACCGCTCTTGTAATTGCGGTCTGCGACTGAGTATATTAACAACATCTTGAAACTTACTGAGCCCTGCCACACATCCATCCTTGGGTTGATACACAATGTCTACAGTCCCAAAGAATGGCAATAAGTGGTGCTCACACATAGAATAAAAGGGAATACCTGTAACGGCTATAAGTCCCTTGTAATCAGTGCTAAACGTTTCACCCCATACCGATTTTGTTTCGACTCCTACGCCACTAAATAACTCACCATATAATTCTGTTACACGACTTGGTGTCTTTTCTAACTCTGGTGCCTCTGTATCAACAGATAAAGCCTCTAAGAATTGCTTTATCCCGTCATTTGCACGTTGATTCATCGGTCCTCCTAAACAATCTTTGTCGTCCAATCTTCAATATTCCAAATATCCGTAACCCAATCTTGATAGAATTCAGGCTCGTGACTTACCAATATAATTGTACCTTTAAAATCACGTAGTGCACGGCTCAGTTCTTCTTTTGCATATATGTCTAAATGGTTAGTCGGTTCGTCTAGGACCAACACATTGTACTTATTCTGCATGAGCTTACATAGGCGAACCTTCGCATTCTCACCACCTGAAAGTACGCGCATTTGAGACGTAATATGTTCATTTGTAAGGCCACAACGAGCTAATGCTGCACGCACCTCTGCATTTGTCATCGCCGGATATTCATTCCAAATATAATCTAATGCTGTTTCAGAATTAGATGGCGTATCCTCTTGGGCAAAATAGCCAACTTGTAAGAATTCACCTTTTACCAACTCACCACTAACAGGCTTTAATAGACCTAAAATAGTCTTCAACAACGTTGTTTTACCTAAACCATTGACACCGCGAATAGCAATTTTTTTGTTTCTTTCAATTTGAAAGTCTACTGGTCTTGTTAATGGTTCATCATAACCTAATTGCAATCCAAAAGCCTCTACGATAAAGCGACTTGGCGTACGGCCTTCTTTAAAGCCAAAAGTGGGCTTGATATACTCTTTTGGCTTTTCTAGAATTTCCATCTTTTCTAAGCGCTTTGCTCGAGAATTTGCCATACCACGTGTTGCAACGCGCGCTTTATTGCGCTGAATAAAGTCTTCCATACGCTCAATCTCTTGCTGTTGACGTTCATACGCCTTAGCTGCTTGCGCTTTTTTCACCTCGTAAGCAGCTTGGAACTGATGATAATCACCAGTATAACGCGTAAGCACCGCTTGTTCGATATGGTAAATAACATTGACTACGGAGTTTAAAAACTCCATATCATGAGAAATCAAGATAAAGGCATTTTCATAATTTTGCAAATAGTTTTGCAACCACTGAATATGCTCCACATCAAGATAGTTTGTCGGTTCGTCTAAGAGCAAAATAGTCGGTTTCTCTAGTAATAGTTTTGTGAGCAAAACCTTGGTACGTTGACCACCGCTGAGCTCTATTACATCTCGATCTAAGCCGATATCCATAAGTCCCAATCCGGCAGCGGTACGCTCAATAACCGCATCAATTTCATAGAACCCACGTTGCTCAAGAATTTCTTGCCATTCCCCTACCTGTTCAAGTAGCTTATTCATTTCATCTTCGGACACATCACCCATGCGATTATACGCATCGTTAATGTTTTGCTCCATGACGAATAAATCATCAAAAGCACGTTGTAATACATCACGGATGGTCATACCTTTTTCAAGAACAGCATGTTGATCCAAATACCCAACAGTTACCTGATTGGACCATTCAATTTTCCCCTCATCAGGTGGCAATTTACCTGTAATGATATTAAGAAACGTAGATTTACCTTCACCATTTGCACCAATGAGGCCTACATGTTCACCTTTTAGCAAACGGAATGATGCATCATCTAAAATTTGTCGCGCTCCAAAACCATGAGTTACATTTGAAACGGTTAAAACACTCATATCTATCTCCACCGGAATAAAAGCCGTCTTGTTGAAGACGGCTTATTTCATACTTACTTAAATATTATATCTATTGTACCTTTTTGACCTCTATATGTCAAAAATTGAACTTACTTACACATCGCATAACGCAAGGCTACAACAGCCATAATCTTAGCACCCTTAATCGCTTGGTCTAACCCATAGTCAGATCCAGCAGCACAAGTAAATTCTGGCGTATGCGCTTCTAAACCTAATCCAATCTGCAAGGTAGGCTGTGCTGTTGGTACTTCGTAAGACACATTACCTACATCAGTGCTACCATCCGCCTCATCATCAGGCAATATACGTGGGCTTTCACCAAATTCAGTCATCACATCTTTAAAGAGATTTAATAACTGTTTATCTTGACGCATATCCTTAAAGAGTGGCTCATAGTGATGCATCTCAACTTGAGCTCCATAGGATGAACCGATTTCTTGGGCTGCCTCTTTAATAGCCGGCAAAATAATACCTTCTAAATCATCCACTGTACTACCACGAACAGTCATACGAATCGTAGCCTTTGGTGTAACCACATTTGGTGCCGTACCTGCCTCTGTAAAGATGGCACCTACAATAGCACCTTTAGGAAAGGTCTTTTTTAAATCTTTTACCCTTTGATATAAGTCTACCGCACAATCTAAGGCATTGATTCCTGAATCTGTTAAGGATGCAATATGACAAGAACGTCCATGGAACGTAACCTCTAGAGGATGTGTCGCCAATGATGTACCTCCCACCTCATTTTCTCCACCTGGATGAATGATAAGTGCTGCCTCATAGCCTTTAAAAAGACCGGCTTCTGCCATATATACCTTACCACCGATAGTTTCCTCTGCAGGGCACCCAAAGAATGTTGTACCCCAATCCTGTGGTGCACTTTGACTAAAAGCAACAGCAGCACCTAAGCTCATCATAGCAATAAGGTTATGACCACAGCCGTGGCCTAGTTCCGGTAACGCATCATATTCACCTAAGAAGGCTATTTTATGCCGTGCAGTACCGTTATAGTCGCCCCGTAACGCTGTTTGTAACTCTGGCCGATTAGTTAGACTTACATGAGATATAAAATTATGTGTTTCTAAGAATTGGTGAATTACCTTTACTGCTTTATGCTCATTCAAGCCCAATTCAGGATTATCGTGTAAATATATGGAAACTGCACGCAATTCCCGTGCCATACTATCTATGATGGCACAGGCGCGAGCCTCTCGTTCTTGTAGTGTCATAACTCCCCTTGTTATTATCTAATATCTTATTACCTATTATTTTATTACCTAATATCACGGTAACTACTATTTTTATCTAATATCTATTTGCCTATTAAGTAAAATCGTTCATCCAAAAGCTCTTAACTATTTCGTATAAGGATGAACGATGATGGTATTAGAAATATATCTAAAGCTAATCGTCGCTCCTAGCGGTAATGTTTGATGTGGCGCCCCATGTCCCGTTGGCACATAGCATACAAAAGGATCTGGTAATTTTGGATTTCTATTTTCCTCCATATAGCGCAATGCTTCATAACCTAAATCGTAATCACGCTCATCTTCATCTCCTTCACAATCTGTAAAGATACCAATGACTAAGCCTTTAATACGGCTCAACAAACCGCTGAGTCGAAATTGTTGTAACATGCGATCCAGCTTATAAGGAGCCTCCCCTACATCTTCAATAAATAGTAAGGTATCTTCCCATGATTCATTCTCTAAAAAATAAGGCGTTCCCGATAACATGGATACCATCGTCATATTACCACCTCGTAAAATACCCTCACCGAGTTCTGTGCCAATCGCACCTCGGGGAGGCTCTGGCAAGGGTTCTATAACTTTTAATTTGCCTTCTAAAGCATTAAATAGCGTATCAATATCTGACTTACGGTCTAATTTAAAATCTACCCCCATAGGTCCATGATAAGTAATGAGGCGGCTATATCGATTAATAGCCATATGAAGTGCTGTACAATCACTATATCCAACAAAAGCCTTCCGATACTTACGAATCGCTTTATAATCTAATAAATCTAAATAGCGCATCGTGCCATAACCACCGCGCAAGGCAAGAACCGTATCACAAGGAGCCACAGTCATCATGTATTGAAATTCTACGGCTTGCTCCTCAGGTGTGCCTCCATATAGCCCCTTTCTCCTTGCACTTTCACCTACAAGCACCTTATAGCCTTTAGCCTTACAAATTTCTTCTATTCTATGTAAATCTTCATCGCTAGCACTAGCAGGTGCCATAATACCTATGGTCATCCCCGGTGCCAAACGTTTTGGTTCAATCCAGTCCATATATCCTCAGAAAATACCTGTTAACTTATAATATATTAATATTCCCATACAACAAAAGACGTACACAAAGTGTACGTCTTAAGTGTATCTTATTTGTATGCTTTTTTAAAGTCAACAAGTCCCAATGTGGTCCAGAAATAATTTTGAATTGTTCCGTTTGTCACATATGGTTGTGTTGTAAAGTACAACGGCATAACAAGAGATTCATCAAAAATCATCTTTTCTGCTTCATGCATCAACGCATCACGAGCCGCCCCATTTGGAGTTGTACGAATACGTGCAATCAACTCATTATACTCATCACTATGATACTGACCATCGTTATCTTCAGCAGAGAATACCTCTAAAAAGTTTTGTGGATCGCTATAATCGGCAACCCAAGAAGCGCGAGCTACTTGGTACTTGCCAGCTTCACGGTCTGCCAAGAATACCTTTGTCTCTTGATTTTGTAAGCGTACATCTGCGCCAAATGCATTTATCCATGCATCTTGAATCGCTTCTGCAATAGCTTTATGTAATTCACTTGTATTATACAAAATCGTAATTTGCGGCAATGGACGATTCTTGCCATAGCCAGCCTTTTTCAGGATTTCCTTGGCTTGCTCTACATCTTCGTATACGAGATAGCTACCAGCTTCACGGAAGTCTTCACGACCATTGCTTTCAAGCATACCATATGGTACGAATGCATAAGCTGGCTCTTTACCGCCTCTAACAATATTATTAACAATATTAGCACGGTTGATAACCATAGAAAAGGCTTTACGCACATCTGGATCTGTGAAAGGTTCTGCTTTCACATTGAATACGTAATAGTAGTTACCAAGCATAGGGCCAATATGTAATAGGCCGGCTTCTTCTAGACGTTTTTGATCCGCTACAGGAGGCTCAACCGTCATATCAGCTTCGCCACCTTCAACTAAGGTAAGGCGTGTACTTTGAGACTCACTAATAGGCCAATTCATTTTCTCTGTCTTCACAGATTCTGCATCCCAATAGTTTGGATTCTTAATGAAATCCATTTCCCCATTATGCTTCCAAGAAAGTAAACGATATGGACCATTAGATACTATTGTTTCCGCATTAGCCGCCCAGTTTTCGTGAGCTTCTACTGCTTTTTTACTCACTGGGTAATAGCTATGAGACGCTAATAATTTCAAGAAATAAGCCGTTGGATTTTCTAAGGTAACTACCAATGTATCCTCATCAATAGCTTTAACCCCAACATCTTCAGCTGCAGCTTTACCCGTATTAAAAGCTTCACCATTTTCCAATACATATAACATATATGCATTATCCGCATGGACTTCAGGGTCTAATACGCGCTTCCAAGCGTATTCAAAGTCATAAGCCGTCAAAGGCTCTCCATTGGACCATTTTAAATTAGGTCGTAAATGGAAGGTATACTCACGACCATCATCGGAGATGTCCCAATTTTTAGCAAGTGCTGCTTCAGGTTCACTTTCATCATTCAAACGAACTAGACCATCGAATAATTGAAGTTGAACCGTAGCCTCCGGAGAGGTAGTAGACTTTGCGGGATCCAATGTGGATGGTTCCTGCTCAATAACATAGCGGATTGTGTGTTCATCGATTGGTTGAACACCACGAGGGTACCCAAATACGAATAAGAGTACGCTCACCCCTAGAGCGAGGACCATGAGTTTTAACAAGTTTCGTTTATCCATCATGGCAATGCTTCCTCTACAAATTCTTTCATGATGCGCCCAACTCGAGCGCCTAACTCTTTACCTCGGTCATTATCGATATCGCTCATTAAAAGGATAAAACAAAAATGACCCCTAAATGTTTCTATTACACCCCCATCATGTTCTACACGATCAAGGGATCCTGTTTTATGGTGAAAGCGTATGCCTTCTCCCCAGTAAAATGGTAAGATATCACGGAATTGTTGGCGACCTAAGATATTCCACATTTCTCTGCCATAAGCATCTCTATCACGACATTCAAAAATGTGTTTATACAAACGAGCTAACGACATAGCTGTAATGTGATTATCATGACCTTCAGCTAGGGCGTTAAGGTCCATCATCATACGATTAAGCTCCATCTCATCCACACCAAGCTTTTCTGCACGAGCATTGATATTTTCCATGCCGAGCACTGTGATGAGTAGATTTGTTGCGATATTATCACTAAGAACCATCATGAGACGACATAACTCAAGATATGTAAAACTATGTTTACCAACTAACTCTTGTAGTGCGCCGCCACCTTCAACGCGTGGAGTTCTAGATAAAGGAACTGTATCATTAATGTCCAATTGCTCAGTACGCGCTAAATGAAAGACATATTCCATGATAAGTACCTTAATTAAACTCGCACTAGAATGTACAGTATTTTCACCTCTAGCTGCGATGAGTGTTGGTTCCTCTTCATCATCAAATTGTAGCACCGCATAAGATATATTCCCTGCTGGTGCCAATTCTTTAATGACTGTATCTAGTTGATGTTCCAAGGACTTGCCAACAATTAGTTTTTCCATACTATTCTCCCATTATATGTGCCAGCATGCGATGCGGCGATCTGCCCAATCTCTAAGTGGCGGACGTTCTGTAAAACAACGCCCTTCCGCTTCTGGACATCGACCACTAAACAGACACCCTTTTGGTGGATCTAGTGGATTTGGTGGATCCCCTTTAAGCGGTGCCCCAATTGGTGCATGTGGCATAACTGGACCATTTAAGGCCGTCAATGCACGGGTATACGGATGCTGAGGGAATTCATATAAGTCCAATGCAGGACCTTCTTCCATGACGGCACCTAAATACATAACAACCATGCGATGACTAATGTAGCGCACCATATTTAAATCATGAGAAATAAAGAGGTACGAAATACCATGTTGTTCTTGTAACCGTTCTAGTAATGTCATAATTTGCACTTGGATAGATACATCTAATGCAGAAATCGGCTCATCACAAATGATACATTGAGGCTCCATAATAAGAGCCCGTGCAATGCCGATACGTTGACGTTGCCCACCAGATAGTTCATGAGCATAACGCTCACCAAATGACATATTTAAGCCAACTTGGTCAAGCACCTCTTTTACACGAATCACGCGATCTCGGGGTGTATACTTTGGATCCAGTTCTAAAGGCTCCTCTAAAATTGCATTAACCGTAAGCCGCGGATTAAGGGATGCATAAGGATTTTGAAATACCATTTGCATCACCGGGTGAACAGACTCTCTATCCACATAAGGGTTGATATGTCGACCATTCATATAAATAGAACCAGATGTAGCTTGATATAAACCCATCAAAGTGTAACCAAATGTAGATTTACCACATCCAGATTCACCTACGATACCTAGGGTTTCCCCTGGTGATTGATATAGACTCACGCCTTGTACGGCGTGTACCGTTTGTTTTGGCTTAAATAAGCCGCCTGACAGGGTGAACTCTTTAACGAGATTGTCAGTCTCCCATACGTAACTCATTAAAGTCCCTCCAACTTAGCTAACCAACATGTAAACTGGTGACTTTCACCAACATTTGTAACCATCGGAACCCGACTACCGCAGATTCGCATAGCCCATTTACAACGAGGATTAAATGCGCATCCACGAGGTAAATCAAATAGATCAGGTGGTTGACCTTCAACAGCCTTCAATTCGCCGTGCCATTTACCTTGAGGCAATGCAAGCAACAGCCCCAAAGTATATGGATGACGAGGCTCGCTAAAAATACCATCTACTGTAGCAGACTCAACACATTTACCTGCGTACATAACCATAACCCGATCACAAATTTGAGCAATAACACGTAGGTTATGAGAGATAAAGATAATCCCTATGCCAGCCTCTACGGCTAATGTTTGCATAAGGCGCAAAATTTGTGCCTCTGTAGTAATATCAAGAGCTGTTGTGGGCTCATCACAAATCAAAATCTTAGGACGACCGGCCACTGCCATGGCAATACATACGCGTTGACGCATACCGCCACTCAACTCATGAGGATATTGAGATAACCGGCGTTCCGGTGTAGACAGACCCATCTTCTTCAATAAATCGATGGCAATGGCCCTTTCATCGTAATCTTCACCATACGCATTTGTACGATGAATAACCTCATACATTTGCTCTCCAATGGTCATGATAGGATTCAAGGAGGTCATAGGATCTTGGAACACCATGGCAACCGTCGTACCACGAAGTTCATTCCAATCATCTTCAGTAAATCCTAAACAATCATGACCATCAATCATGCATGTATCCGCTTTAATTTTAGTTTTACCATATGGCAATAAGCCCATTAAAGAGTTAACTAAAACGGATTTACCACACCCAGATTCCCCGACTATACCTAAAATCTCACCAGGGTATAAAGAAATATCTTGATTGCGAATAACTCGCAACAGACCTTGAAAGGTATTGATGGTAATAGATACATTACGTACATCAACAATAGCATTATTCATTATCTATCTCCTTCCTTAGGGTCTAATACATTGCGTAAACCGTCGCCAAAAAATGCGAAACCAAGCATGGTAATACTAATAGCAACAGCTGGGAAAATCAATTGGAACGGATAAGAGCGCATGCTACTAATACCTTCAGAAGCTAGTACGCCCCAGCTCGCCATAGGTGCATTTACACCTAAACCGATAAAACTAAGAAATGCTTCTGTAAAAATAGCCTCAGGAATGGCCAATGTTAAAGTAATAATGATCGGCCCTACACAGTTTGGTAAAATATGACGCAATAAAATTCGATGCTTAGGAATACCCATAGCTTCTGCTGCAATGATGTATTCTTCGTTTTTAACTTTCAAAATTTGGCTGCGTACGATACGGGCCATATTAAGCCAATACGCAATCCCCAACGCTACAAAAATAGAGATTAGCCCAGGCCCAAGTACAACCATCAATAAGATTACGTATAGTAAAAGTGGAATACCGTACAAAACATCTACGATCCCCATCATGATACGGTCTACCTTGCCACCTATATAACCCGCAATACCGCCATAAGCAACGCCAATCACAAGATTAATAAAAGCTGCTACAAAACCAATGGTTAAGGAAATACGAGCGCCGTACATAACACGCGTATAGATATCACGGCCCAATGTATCCGTACCAAACCAATGGCTAAAGCTTGGACTTTGGTTCGCATCAATTAAGGATTGGTCCGCATAGGTATAAGGTGAAATAAGTGGACCTAGAATAGCAAGTACCATCATCACAATAATGATGGTTGCACCAACTACAGCTAAACGATTTACCTTAAATCGTTCCCATTTACTAGGACGTTTTATAAAGCTAGTAATCTCTTCTTGAGGGGCTCGTTCAATAGGTAAAAAGTCTTCCTTATTCATCTGTCCCCTCCTCCGTTGTAACTCGTGGATCGATTAATGGATAAATCATGTCCACCAAAATATTAAGAAATACTACAAGTGCACTATAGAAAATCGTAATACCAAGAATAACCGTATAGTCTCGGTTATAAATAGATGTTACAAAATACTGACCTAAACCAGGAATCGCAAAAATTGTTTCTACGATAAAGCTGCCTGTTAACAAACTAGCTGCCAATGGACCTAAGTACGTAATAACTGGCAAAATTGCATTGCCAAGGGCATGACGTGTCAAAATGGTCCAAGAACCTAGACCTTTTGCGCGAGCTGTACGAATGTATTCTTGTTGATAAACGTCAAGTAAACCACTGCGCGTTAAGCGAGCAATAAATGCCATCGGTTGCGCTGCTAATGTCAACACAGGTAACACCATGTAAGAGGGGCCACGCCATAAGGCTACCGGGAACCATCCCAATTCAAAGCCTACTATGTACACAAGAACAGCACCGATAATAAATGTTGGTACCGAAATCCCTATTGTAGATAATACAGTTACCGCATAATCTACAATGCTATTAGGTCTCATGGCACTAATCGCACCAGCTGTAATACCACCAACTATAGCTACCATTAAAGATAATAAGCCAAGCTGTGCGGAAATTGGGAATGCATCACCAATTATATCGTTTACACTACGGCCTTCATATTTAAATGATGGGCCCAAGTCACCTGTAATGACGCCACCTAAATAATCTCCATACTGTTTCCATACAGGATCATCGAGATGATATTTAGCCTCGATACTTGCTTTCACCTGAGGCGGTAATTTCTTTTCTGTTGTAAAAGGCCCACCAGGTATCGCATGCATTAATGCAAATGTTACGGTAATGATGACCCATAAGATTATGATTGCGCCACCTAGGCGTCGAAATACATACCTCGTCATTGTCACTTTCCTCCATAAAAAGTTTATTCGTTTTATTATACTACATTATGAAGTTAATTTCATGATTAACATCATTACATTTACAGAAAGGCTCACATAACGTACAATAAAATATATGATTATTTGGAGGTGTCTATGGTAGCAGTACCTAGAGTTTTAACAATTCAAGACATGAGCTCTATCGGACGCTGTGCCCTTACTGTTATGATTCCTATCATCAGTGCCATGCGCTGTCAGGCGGTTCCTTTGGCGACAGCGGTACTAAGCAATCACTTAGAGTATCCACACTATGAATTCGTTGATTTATCTGCTCATATGAGAGATTTTATGGACTGCTGGGATAAAAACGAAATTGACTTTCACGCTATCGTAAGTGGATTCTTGGCATCACCAGAACAAATTCACCTCGTTGAAGAAGCAATCGATCGATTTGCCTCTAATGGTCAGATGGTTATCGTCGATCCCGCAATGGCCGATGATGGTCGCCTCTATTCCATTTATACTCCTGATATGGTTGTAGCTATGCGCCAACTTGTATCTAAGGCCCACATCGTAAAGCCAAACTATACTGAGGCATGCTTCTTATTAGATATTCCATTCTCAACAAATCCTATTAGCGAAGATGAATTACGTGAGCGATGTAAACAATTACATCACATGGGCCCTGAAATGGTTATCATGACCAGCGTCCCATCGAAAACACATGCTGTTATTGCGGTCTATGATGGACCTACAGACTTTTTAAAAACATACTCTATACCTCTGGTTCCTGTAAAAGCTACAGGGACAGGAGATATTTTTACTGCTGTATTATCTGGTGCTGTAATGAGGGGATATTCTCCTTATGATGCGGCAGAACTGGCAATGAATTTTACTACCAACGCGATTCAAGCAACATTAGATACAGTACAATCGCTAAAACATGGAGTCGCATTTGAGTTAGTTTTGCCAGAATTAACTCAACTATAAGCTATAAATAAAGGGGAACTTATGGATTTACTTTATGTTGTATTACGAACACTGCTCATATGTACCATCGGTTTGCTCATTGCATTCCAAGGACGTCGCATGGGTTTATCGATTTTTAACTTAACGGGACGGTTAAATCGACTACAATTTATCATATGCTTCATCGCTTTAATGATTTTATTTCATATTGTCCACTACATCGATAACATATTCTTAGATTTTGTTGTATCACTACCAGCATATTGGTTGACTAGGGTCATTATTTGGCTCTTATTGGCAACCCTCTTTCCTTTATCTTGTGTCTTATTTGGCCGTCGTATTCACGATATCGGCTTCAATGCATGGGCAGGAATCCTCTGGTCGGTAATCATGATTTTCATCAATACCTACTCTGCCGTATCTCCATTCAATTACATGCTAGAGCTTTTTATATGGCTCATCGGCTTCCTATTCTGGGTATTGCCAGGACAACCTGAGCCTAATCAATATGGCAACCCTCCATTTATGACTGTAAATCGGACAGTTTATGAACCAATACAGACTCCTATATCTAACAAAAAACAAGAAGGTCGAAAAACAGTTCGTAAGCGACGCAAAAAGCGATAATTAAAAATTAACACCCTACAATAAAAAACGTATCTCTATAAGTAATATATACCTTCTTTACTGGACAACCAGTAAAGAGAGTACATATCAAAGAGATACGTTTTTATTATGTCTTCTGTTTTTACAATATTAGTTCATTAACAACATCAACTCAATCAAAGTACAACCTATATATGCAATAATAAACTTAACCTTTTGTTTACGCGCTCTATCATCATCTGCAATTTTAAGTCGATTTGCAAGGAATCGTTTATCTCGAATTTGCAACAAAAGGTGTTTAATTCGCTCTTGGCTTTCATTAGCAGTATACTCATCACAATCAGCTGTCAATGTAGCTTGTTGCATGAAGATGCGTCGGTGTAGTTTACGCATTTGAATTTTAATATTGTTATGTACAAATGCACTTTGCCACTGTTTGCGAGAATCAAAATACATGTACAAATACCGAGGAATATTCATAACCAAGAAGGAAATGATAAAAATCCCTAAGGAAATTAAAAAGTATGTAGAGAATGAAAATTCCAATGTTTCTGTTGGTAAGTAGTGATGCAAGATAATAAATGTAATCCATACACCTATTGGCAATAAAAGAACCGCTGCAATATCGATAGAACGAAGCCAGCTAGTACGAGTTGGCACATCAGGTACTGTAAAAGTATCTACAGGATCATGGAATGCATAGTAATCCAACTGTAACACAGATTGACTGGTACGCGGGTTACCCAAGAGAACGGGTCCATTACTACCAATATGGCGCTCAGGCATGGGTATGAATTTCTTCACTTGTGTATTAGGTAATAAGTCAAACTGAATTATACCCTTCTTCTCAAAGCGTACAGTAGATCCTTTTTCACCTAATGCAATAGGGTTAAAGAAAATACCGAAGAGACTTAGACACCAGTTACCCAACAAGTGTAAAATAGAGTTCAAAATAAACCCACCTGTATCTATATTATTTGTATCTAAACGAATGGCAAAGGATGATGAATAATCATCGAACCATAAATCCTCTAAGGTGAATTCCACATTAATCACATTCCCCCATTTTGTAATAATGGATAGGAATATTTGATTGTTTGGTTCAAATTCAAATGTTACAGCATAAAAGAACCAATGATTACGAAGAGCGGCACGCAACATGCGATTAACCATATCTTCTTCTATATATAATAAGCGATGGTCAAACAAATCTTGTTCTAAAGGTGCTTTTTCTAATACGGGCGCCTTATCCACCACCGCATCTCGATCAGATAATGCTTCATCCACCAAAGCTCGTAATTTGGTGAAGATTTTAGTCATAACCCCTCCAAGGGTGAAATAATAGCTCTTAACACAAAAATTATACCATATATTGCATGATTTATCGATAAAAGTATACTACATATACTATTAAATATAAATATAATTAAAGCCCCTTTTTGCATAGTAAAAGGGGCCTTATTAATGTAGTTAAACATTAGTCATATTATAATTTAATATTCATAATAGATCTTAAATTGCAACGTAATATTAAACATTGTTCAAATCTATAATTAAGCATTAATAATAGATACTTTAAATGATATTTAGTTTTATTGAATACTTGCCATGGATAAATAACAGTATTCATAGAAACGACCTTTAAGCGCCATTAGCTCTTCATACGTTCCATCTTCAACAATTTGCCCTTTATCCATAAATAAAATCCGGTCCATTTGTTCTAAACCTTCCAATTGATGCGTAATATATAGACATGTCCTACCCTCTACATAATGCATCAAGTCACGATGTAAAGCTTTTCTTGTTACTTGATCCAAGCCTTCTAAAGGTTCATCTAATAAAACGATTTTAGGATTGCGCAAGAACAATCTAGCTAATGCAACTCTTTGACGTTCACCACCACTCAAACCTTGCCCTCCACTCCCTACAATCGTATTCATACCTTCTGGTAATTTTTCAACTACCGATCGCAATGATGCACGGTTAATGGCTTGATCTAAATCCGCCATAGAAGCTTCAGGTCTTGCAAGGCGTATATTATCCTTAAAGGAAGCATTAAAAATATACGTATCTTGAGTTATAGTCCCCAATGCATTACGCCAAGTATCAATTGAAATATCTTTCAACTCCACCGAGCCTATACGAATGGATCCACCATAATCATATAACCTCTCAAGCATATTAAATAATGTCGTCTTGCCAGACCCACTAGCACCAACGATAGCAATGGATTTCCCTTGCTGAATATGTAGTCTGAGATTCTCATAAATATGGCGATATTCATCATAACCAAAGGATACATCTGTAAAAATAATATCATCATTAGGGTTAAATGATTTTGGTGATATAGGTTCTACAATAGATATCGGTTCATTACTGAGAGCCATGAGACGACTTGTAGCAACTTTACTTTCTGCACCATGATGAACAGCAGCAATCATAGGCTGTAACGCTTCAAACCAAGCCTGTGTGCCAATGGCAGCCACCGCTACCATAACACTAGCCCAAGCACCTGTTAACGCATTAGAAGCCATAATAGCTACAATAACTACAGTTAACTGAACGCCGCCCATGAATAGTGTATTACCCATATTCATGCCTCGCTCAATAGTACCTTTTTGAGCATCTACATTGCGCATCATATGCTGAATACGCTTATATACCATGTCTTCATTGCCATAACTAATCACATCTTCCAAACTATCCATAGTATCACTTAAAAGCGCTTTATAATCGCCTTGTTGGGGCCCAATCGTACGTAAAGATTCTTTATTATACGAATAAACAACCAAAGGTACTATTACACCTAATACGAAGGCCGACAAAAGAATAGGTATAATCAAACTATTGTCAATTGTAGAAACTCCATATGCAATCAATATAGTCAAGGCAACGGCTGCTACGGGTGGAATCAAAGTGCGCAAGTAGAAGAATTGTAATACCTCTATATCCCCCATGATGCGTCCCAACATATCACCTGCCCCAAACCGTTTGAGTATAGCAGGTGCCAATGGTTCCAAATGAGCATAAAACCACAAGCGCAAGCCATAGAGTCCTTGGAATGCCATGCGATGAGATGTATAGCGCTCAAAATAACGACATACAGCACGACTAACACCGAAGAATCGAACTCCTACGATTGCAAGACTTAAATAAGTAAGTCCTGGTTGCAGTGCGGCAGATGCCAATAGCCAAGAGGATACTGTCAAAAGCCCAACATTCATAAACACTGTTAAGAATGTAAATAGCAAGGCCAATACTAATGACCACTTAGCGGGACTCAATACAGAAAACAACAATTTCCAACCTTGTAAGCCCATATTAGAACCTTTTGCATTATCTTTAAAGGTCTCAGTATATTTAACAAATTTAACAAAATGCTCTGTACTATTGATAGGTGTATCTACGACCAATGTATTCTCTGAATCAAATTGTTTTCCAATATACAATGGTTCTTCAAGAGTTGCTGATAATTGCCCTAAGCCAGATGTAACAAGGTCTTTAAAATACCCCTCTTCTTCAAGTAGGTCATGATAAGAACCTTCTTGAAGAATTGATCCATTTTTCAAGACATATAGCTTAGATGCCCAATGCATAGTTTGTAATCGATGCCCAATAATGATGGCAACCTTATTTTCCATCAAACGCTGAATAGCTGTACTTATAATAGCTTCTGTTTTTACATCTAGATGTGCTGTCACTTCATCAAGAATCAATACTTGACCCTTCCGGAGGAATGCACGAGCTAAAGCAATACGTTGCCGCTCGCCTCCACTAAGACCTAACCCACCTTCACCGATAACCGCATCAAGCCCATCTTGTTCTCGATTAATAACATCTAATAGCTGAACTTCTTTGCACGCATCAAGAATCTCTGCATCACTTACATCCATACCAAAGGATAAGACCTCTCGCAAGGACCCTTTCATAATATGTGGATGTTGAGATACATAGATAATTTGCTGACGCCACCAG
This sequence comes from Veillonella parvula, assembly GCF_040094895.1. Taxonomy (GTDB): domain Bacteria; phylum Bacillota; class Negativicutes; order Veillonellales; family Veillonellaceae; genus Veillonella; species Veillonella parvula_L. The sequence goes on from NZ_JBBNGV010000004.1 coordinate 129,973, forward strand.
TTGATATCTAAATCACATATATCAATGCCATCGATAGTAACTGTTCCTTTCGGAGCCTGTAAAAACCCTCCAACAATATGGGCCATAGTAGATTTACCAGCTCCGCTTTCACCAACGAGCATAATAGGTGCATTACGTTCAGCCTGCAGCGTAATGTGGTGTACCCCATTCTCACTATTTTTATAGGTGAAAGTTAAATCTTTAATTGCAATTTCCTGTATAGGCTTATCAAGTTTAGACTCACCACCTACTGGTAAATAAGGTGGACGCTGCATGAATTCTTCATACTTCAGAATAGATGTTTTCCCTGCCATCCCTGTGTGGAAAGCTGCCCCCAATTGTCTAAATGGAGTATAGAACTCCGGCGCTAACAACAAAATAAAGAAGGCTGAAAAGAATGTGACTTCACCATCTAATAAGGTTAGACCTAAATATACCGCAATCAGAGCAGTACTAATTGTACTCACTAATTCAAGTACTAATGCAGATAAAAAGGCTACGCGCAACACGCGTAAAGTGGAATCTTTAAACTCTTGAGATAATCGACCAATAACCTTAATTTGATCCTTTGCACGGCCAAAGAGCTTTAGCGTAGTAATCCCTTGTAGTACATCTAAAAAATGCCCCGATAGGAAGCTCATACGTTCCCATTGTTCCTTATTTAATCGATCAGCTTGCTTCCCAATCAAGATCATAAAAAATGGAATTAAAGGCACCGTAACAATCAAAATAATACCAATTATTGGCAATGTATTTACAATGGCAATCCCCATAATAAGAGGAATCATAATAGCATATAAAATCTGCGGAATGTAACGTGCTATGTAAGCATCTACTTGTTCTAAACCATCGGTAAGCATATGGATGACATCGCCATGACGTTCCTTATGCTGTATACCGAGCTTAAACATATGCGCCAAAGAGCGTTCTCTAAAGGATGCTTTTACAGCACTTCCCAAATGATTTGCTACCGCCTCTTGAACATAATGAGCCACCAATCTCACAATAATAGCAATAAACAAATAAATAATGGTGTTCGTTTCGTCAGCTAGTGTATGCTCCAAAAATATAAGATTATTTATTAAGGTTCCAAAGAACCAGGCTTGCCCAACAATGGACAGACTTTCTACTAAACAGGTTAAGCCGAGTAGCACAAGCGGTCCTTTATGTTCTAGCAGCGCTTTAAATGCGGTACGCTGTATCATACTATCCTCTACGGTAAATCTATTTAAATATATAAACTCAAACAAATTTAAATCCCTATTACTAAGCCTACAAGAGTCCAAGCGAATCTAAATTTATCAATATTATATTCATCTTACCATAAAAAAGAGGCGTGCCGCTACGGCACGCCTCACATTAAAACCTAACTTTTACAACTTACATAAGTTGTAAAGCTATGCTATTAATAGTGTAAATCTTTTTCTGTTACACGATGACGGAATGTCCAATATACCCAAGATTGGTAAACCAAAATAATTGGCACAAATACGAAGGCTACACAAGTCATCAAAGTCAACGTATAAGTAGAGTTAGCTGCATTAGTAATAGTCAAGCTCCACTCAGGATTCAAAGAAGAAACCATGATGCGAGGGAACAAACCTGCAAAGTATGCGGCTGTTACAGAAATAACAGATAAACAACTGAATAAGAAACCCCATTTTGTATTTCGAGTGCGTGCTGCACCCCAAGAAATGAGGAAGGACACGATAGCTAATGCAAAGCAAACTATAGCTAATACAGAATTAAACAAATCTGTATACACGTAAGTTGCACCTACCAATGCCAATGCACCGATAGCTGTAGGAACACCTACTACCAAGGATGCCGCACGAGCGCGCTCAGAAACAGTACCAGCTGTTTTAATAGAAGTAAATAAACCACCATGATATGTAAATACCAAAATGAACGCAATACCACAAAGTATGGTGTATGGACTTAATAAATCAGAAAAAGTCCCAACATATGTCATACTTGCATCAATTGGAGTACCTTGAATCAAGTTACCTACTGTAACACCCCACAATAGTGCAGGAATCAAGGAACCAAAGAAGATGCAGTAGTCGAATGTTTTACGCCATAACAAATTAGGGCTCTTAGAACGGAATTCAAAGGATACACCACGAATAATAAGAGCTGCAAGCATCAAGAATAGAGCCAAATAGAATCCACTAAATAATGTAGCATACACGTGAGGGAAGGATGCGAATAATGCCCCTCCGGCAGTAATCATCCAAACTTCATTACCATCCCACACAGGACCTAAGGCATTGATCATTTGTCGACGTTCAACGTCAGTTTTACCAATGAATGGTAACAAAATACCAGTACCATAGTCAAAACCTTCTAATAAGAAGAAGCCAGCGAATAGTACAGTAATTAAGATAAACCATACCACTTCAAGGTTATTAAAAATTAATTCCATAATCTTGCCTCCTCTTTTTCAACTACATCATGAGATGGATTTCCATCTGGACCTTTTTTAATGTGTTCTACAGCAAGGTAGATAGCCGCGATAGCAGCCACGATATACACAAGTGTAAAACCGATGATTGTAGTCATAATTTCTGGAGCCGTTACGGATTTAGACGCACCATCTGCAGTCAATTGCAAACCATATACAAGCCATGGTTGACGACCTGCTTCCGCTACAAACCAACCAGTGGAGTGAGCGATGAATGGCAATGGCAACATCCAGAACATAATTTTTAAGAATGTACGATTTTCAACAAGCTTGTCTTTTGCATTTAGGATAAGCCCTACAAAGGCAACAAGTAACATAAGAGAACCGGATGCTACCATGACACGGAATGTCCAGAAGATTGCTGGAACATCTGGAATATAGTTGCCAGGGCCATATTGAGCCTCCGCTTTTGCTTGAAGGTCTTTGATACCTTCTACCTTACCAGACGTAAAGGAGTTTTGAGTCAAGAAGGATAAACCACCAGGAATTTCAAGAGCACCTGTATTCTTTTGTGCTTTAGTATCAATATTAGCTACCAAAGAGAATGGCGCTGGATCTTGTGTTTCCCACAACGCTTCCATAGCAGCCATTTTCATAGGTTGTACTTTTGTGATGTATTGACCTTGATGATGACCAGCTAATGCACCTAAAGTACCAAATACAAGTGCGATAACCATGCCCCATTTAGCGGAGCGGCGGTAGAATTCTGTCGCATTATTACGCAATAAGTGCCATGCACTGATTGCCATAATAATTACACCAGCTGTTAATAAACCATTCAATACGATATGGAAAAATTGTCCAGGTACATAGCCATTTTGAACGATGGTCAGGAAATTTTCCATCTCTGCACGGCCATTGCGTAATACAAAGCCTACAGGATGTTGCATAAAGGAGTTTGCTACGAGAATCCAGAACGCAGATAAGTTAGTACCTAACGCTACAAATGTAGCTACAAGGGCATGAACACATTTATGTAAGCGGTCCCAACCGAAAATCCAAACGCCCATGAATGTAGATTCCAAGAAAAATGCCATTAATGCTTCAAGGGCCAATGGGGCACCAAAAATGTCACCCATAAAACGAGAATATTCTGCCCAGTTCATACCGAAATGGAATTCCTGAACAATACCAGTCACCACACCCATGGCAAAGTTAATTAGGAACAATTTACCCCAGAACTTAGCCATTTTTTTGTATACTTCTTTACCAGTCGACACATAGGTCCACTCTAAAGCAGCAACAGTCACTGTCATACCTAGTGTGAACGGCACAAATAACCAGTGATAGATAGATGTTAGCGCGAATTGCAATCGGGCTAAATCTACAGCTTCAAACATGTGTTTTCCTCCTTAGAATAAAATACTAACATCACTTGACGAGCTTTTACAAAAAACCTTGCATCATTGCGACTGTAAAAAAGCTCAAGCCTCAGCAATAATCAACTGTTCTCGTTGGGCAAGGGTCTTAAAATTAACCTCTTCCAACTGATTGACCAATTGATGCTGAATCACGCCCATTGCTTCATTTATAGCGCAATGCCCCTTACAAGACTTAGAGCAAGAACCTACATCATATAAACAACGTTGTAAATACGCATCCCCTTCTACTGCTCTAATCACATCGAGCAACGATATCTCTTGAGGGCTTCGATTCAGGGCAAATCCGCCATCTACACCGCGAAAGGATTTCATAATCCCTGCTGCAATGAGACTACGCATAATCTTAAGCAAAAAGCGTTCTGGAATCAACTCTTGCTCAGCCAATACAGCACCAGTTATCTTCGAACCCGAAGGTAGTAGCGCCATATGTAAGACCATGCGAAATGCATAATCCGTGGCCTGATTTAACTTCATAAAGTCTCCTTTCTCATGCACTCGGACAAACGTATTACTAAATCTAGTATAAATGAAATAAAACAATACTGCAATGGTATTGTTTTGTTTATAACGAAAAAATTCACTTAGTTCTCATGCACATGCTTTATTTCCTCAATGACGGATTTAATCTCCACAAAATGCTTATTATAATCGCACTTTCAAAAAAGACTGCTCCACAAAAGAGCAGTCTCAATATATGTATTATTTTGTAATTTCTCGCACCAAATGCCCCATTTCAGGAATGATGAGTTTGCTCATCGCCAAGGTAACAGCTCCTACAGACCCAGGAACGGAGAACATTAAAGTATTGTTATTAACACCAGCTTCTGCACGAGATGCCATTGCTTTTGTCCCAATATCCTCCGTATAGGATAAATATCTAAAGATTTCACCAAAACCTGGAATATGCTTTTCATATAAGCTATTTACAGCCTCGATGGTAACATCTCTCATAGCAATACCAGTTCCCCCAGTAGATATAATGACATCAATAGACTCATCATTACACCATGGAGTCATAGCATTTATTATAGCCTCACAATCATCAATTACAATTTTGCGATCTGCTACAATATGATTTGCTGCTTCCAAAAATTCTTGAACTTTGTTGCCTCCTTTATCAGTTTCTAATGTACGAGTATCAGATACAGTTAATACTGCAACACGTAATGGTCTTGCTACAACTTCGTAAGACATAGTTCCTCCTAAAATAAAGGCACAATAGACGCCAATATCGTCCATCCATTATCGCGTAATGTATCACGCAATGCCCATGTATACTTAATAAGCGGTGCACAATGTAGGCGCAACCAGAAAGATAAATACGGTGTATCTCCTTGGAATACAGCTAGTCGATTTAGAGCATATAAATTATCCCCTGGCTTTACTGTCCCCGGTTGGACTGTGAAAGCCATTTTATACCCAGACTGTTTAGTAACATATTGAACGAGCATATCATTAAAACCACCAGGATACGCCAAATAATTGATAGGCTCTCCTAAGATACCTTCCATAGATGTTTTACCACCGAGAATGGCATCAGGCAATTCTGTAGGATCCATATGAGTTAGTATCTTATGATGATTTGTATGCCCTTGAATGTCAAAACCAGCAGACTCCATTTGGTGCATTTGTGCAGTGTTTACAAAACCAGGCGTATTGGCAGCGTCACTAATCATGAACAAAGTAGCTTTCATATTATATTCTTTTAATATAGGCAATGCATGTTCATAATTATCTACATAACCATCGTCAAATGTTATTACTATAGGCTTCTCTGGTAAATCCGAACCATTTTGTAAATACTCATACAACTGATTCAATGTAATCGTATTATAGCCATGATTATGGAGGTATTCCATCTGCTCCTTAAACTGATCCACATGCAATGTTAAAGCGGAATGTTTCTCATCATTTATTTGATGATAATTGAGTACCGGTACACCATATAACTTATAATTTGAAGACAGTCCCCACATAGCCCCAATAGAAACCGCTAAAATTGCAATACATATTGCAATACAATATAACAACTTTTTAATACAGCTCTTGCCATATTTATACATATAAAATAATCACTCCCATCGACTTACATACATAATGAGAATACCACATATAAGTGGCTATTATCAAGAAAATTCCTCATAAGATTAATATAAAAACCATTGATACAATGAATCTGTCGTCGCTTAATTCTTATTACCTTTAACTTGCCCTACTTGCTTCCTCACTGTGGATTTCCCTTCTCTGCTTCGCAGTTCGGTAAATCTTACGTTCGGAAGAAAGCGATGCAGTGAATCTGTCGTCGTTTCACTCCTCCATCTTCTACTGCCCTGCTTTTACTGCCCTGCTCACCAAGTCCCCTAGGAGGATAGGAAGCTATACATAAAAAAAAGACACACCCTTAGGTGTGCCTTTAGCTTAATCAGCGGCTTCCTATCCTCCCAGGCCGTCTCCAGCCAAGTACTTTCGGCGTTTATGAGCTTAACTACTGTGTTCGAGATGGGAACAGGTGGATCCTCATAGCCATCGCCACTGAATCTGTCAGAGTTTGTACTCTGAAAACCACATAGAAGTATATATATTTGTTGCACATTCTGCTTAATGTTTTGTTTAAGTAAAGCCCTCGATCGATTAGTACCAGTCAGCTCCAAACCTCACGGCTCTTCCACACCTGGCCTATCTACCAT
>NZ_JBBNGV010000005.1:0-110816 GCF_040094895.1 Veillonella parvula
GAAATGTGTATGCCTGGCGATAACGTAACAATGGAAATCGAATTGATTACTCCAATCGCTATCGAAGAAGGTCTTCGCTTCGCGATCCGCGAAGGTGGCCATACAGTAGGCGCTGGCGTAGTAACAGAAATCGAAGGTTAATTTAACCTTTTATGCTCATCGTAGAATGCGTTGAGCACAATACATGCAGCACTCAGAGCGGCAGATAATGCCGCTCTCGTGTTGTGTTTTTAAACTATGAAGTAGAAGGTTGCCTCTGCGGAGGAGAATTTCTATGGAGCAGCCCATTCATGAAATGGACGACAGGAGGAATTATTAATAATGGCTAAACAGCAAAAAATCCGTATTCGCCTTAAGGCATACGACCACAAAGCTCTCGATCAAAGCGCTGCTAAGATCGTAGACACTGCAAAAAGAAATGGCGCTATGGTATCTGGTCCGATTCCATTGCCAACAGAAAAGAATATCTTCACAATTCTTCGTTCTGTACACGTAAACAAAGATTCTCGTGAACAATTCGAAATGCGTACACATAAACGCTTAATCGATATTCTTGAACCAAATTCGAAAACAGTAGATGCTATCACTCGTTTAGATTTACCAGCTGGTGTATCTATTGAAATAAAACTATAAGGAGGTGCGATAATGTCTAAAGCTATTTTGGGTAAAAAATTAGGAATGACACAAGTCTTCACAGCTGAAGGCCAATTAGTTCCTGTAACAGTAGTGGAAACTACCCCAAGCGTTGTAGTGCGCGTAAAGACTGTAGAAACAGACGGCTACGAAGCAGTACAAATTGGTTACGGTTCCATTAAAGAAAAACATTTAACAAAACCTGTAAAAGGTCAGTTCGACAAAGCTGGCGTAGCTCCAGTGAAATATCTTCGCGAAGTTCGCGTAGCTAATGCAGCTGACTACACAGTAGGCCAAACTCTGGCAGCTGATATCTTCGCAGAAGGTGAATTGGTGGACGTAGTGGGTACAGGTAAAGGTAAGGGTTTTGCTGGCACAATTAAACGCCATAACTTCTCCCGTGGTCCTGAAACTCATGGTTCTAAATCTCACCGTGAACCTGGTTCCATCGGTCCTATGATCTCCGGTGGCGGCGGTAAGGTATACAAAGGTAAAAAACTCCCTGGACAAATGGGTGGTTACAGAGTTACCGTACAACGCTTATCCGTTGTGAAAGTTGATGCTGAACGTAACCTTTTATTGGTTAAAGGTGGTATCCCAGGCGCTAAAGGTAGCTTGGTTATGGTTCGCAACACGGTTAAACCTGTTAAATAATCATTTGTCGAAAGGAGGATTATGTAATGCCTACAGTAGCAACATATAATCAATCCGGCGTTAAAGTCGGTGAAATACAGTTAAACGATGCAGTATTCGGCGTTGAAGTTAACGAAGCCGTAATGCATCAAGCCGTAGTTCGTCAATTGTCTAACGAACGTCTCGGCACACATGCAACAAAAACTAGAGGTATGGTTCGTGGCGGTGGCCGCAAACCTTGGAAACAAAAAGGTACTGGCCGTGCTCGTGCAGGCTCCAGCCGTTCCCCAATCTGGATCGGTGGTGGTACTACATTTGGTCCACAACCTCGCAGCTATTACAAAGCTATGCCTCGTAAGGCTAGACGTTTAGCAGTTAAATCTGCTCTTAGCGATAAAGTGAATAATAGCGAATTATACGTTTTGGAAGAAATAACATTAGCAGCTCCTAAAACAAAAGAAGTGTTGAACATTATTAACAGCTTCAACGTTGGTGATGCAAAAGTATTGTTCATCACTGAAGGTGATGTAAATGTTGAACGTTCCGCTCGTAATATCCAAGGTGTTAAAGCTTTGGCTTGCGAAGGTATGAACATTTTCGATCTTCTTCATTACGATAAGCTCTTCATTACTAAAGGCGCTGTCGCAAAAATCGAGGAGGTGCTCGGATAATGCAATTACATGATGTACTAATCCGCCCGGTTATTACCGAAAAATCCACTATGCTTATGGAAGAAGGCAAATACACTTTCCGTGTGCCTTTGACTGCAAATAAAGTGCAAATCCGTCAAGCAGTTGAAAAAATCTTCAATGTAAAAGTAGAAAAAGTAGCTACTATTCGTGTTTTAGGTAAGACTAAACGCATGGGTCGTACACAAGGTAAACGTAGCGATTATAAAAAAGCTATCGTAACCTTAAAAGCTGGCGAATCCATTGAATTCTTTGAAGGTGTCTAAGAGTCTAGTTGTAAGGAGGCCCACTAATGGCAATTAAATCATTTAAACCGTACTCCGCTGGTCGCCGGTTTATGACAGTATCCGCCTTCGACGAAATCACAGCAAGCAAACCAGAAAAATCCTTGCTCGCTAAGATTTCTCAAAAAGGTGGTCGTAACAATACTGGTAAAATGACAGTTCGTCACCAAGGTGGCGGTCACAAACGTCAATACCGTATTATTGACTTCAAACGTACTAAAGATAATATTCCAGCTAAAGTAGCAACAATTGAGTATGATCCTAACCGTTCTTCTCGTATCGCTTTGCTTAACTACGCTGATGGTGAAAAACGCTACATTTTAGCTCCTAACGGTCTAAAAGTTGGTGACGTTGTATTCTCCGGTCCTGAGTCCGATATTAAACCTGGTAACTGCTTACCATTGGCTAATATTCCAGACGGTACACAAATCCACAATATCGAATTGAAAATCGGTAAAGGTGGTCAAATCGTTCGTTCCGCTGGTACATCTGCTCAATTGATGGGTAAAGATAATGGCTACGCTATTCTTCGTTTACCATCTGGTGAAATGCGTCGTGTTCGTCAAGAGTGCCGTGCAACAATTGGTGTTGTTGGTAACGCTGACCACAGCAACCTTGTAATTGGTAAAGCTGGTCGTCATCGTTGGATGGGTGTTCGCCCTGGCAACCGTGGTGTTGTAATGAACCCTTGTGACCATCCACATGGTGGTGGTGAAGGTAAATCTCCTGTTGGTCGTAAACATCCTGTTACACCTTGGGGCAAACCAGCACATGGTGTTAAAACTCGCGACAAGAAAAAAGCTTCTAACAGCTTAATTATTAAACGTCGTACAAAATAGGATAAAGGAAAGGAGATAAAATAGTGTCCAGATCTATTAAAAAAGGCCCTTTCGTAGCAGATCATTTGCTTAAGAAAGTTGAAGCTTTAAACGAAACTAACGAAAAGAAAGTTGTAAAAACCTGGTCCCGTGCCTCTACTATTATCCCAAGTTTTGTAGGCCACACAATTGCTGTGCATGATGGTCGCAAACATGTACCTGTATTCATTACAGAAGATATGGTAGGTCATAAATTAGGTGAGTTCGCTCCTACACGTACTTATAGAGGTCATGGTAAGGACGAAAAATCTACAGGCAAAAAATAGGAGGAAATAATACATGGAAGCAAAAGCAATCGCTAGACATATCCGAATCGCGCCTCGTAAAATCCGTATCGTTGCAGATTTAGTGCGCGGTAAAAACATCGGCGAAGCATTTGCCATCTTGAAGTTCACTCCGAAAGTTGGCGCTGATGTAGTAGAAAAAGTTATGCGTTCTGCAATCGCAAACGCTGAACATAATTTCGATATGAATGTTGACAATCTTTACGTATCCGAGATCTTCGTTGATCAAGGCCCTACATTAAAACGCATTCATCCTCGTTCCCGTGGTCAAGCTTTCAAAATTTTGAAACGTACTAGCCACGTAACAGTAGTAGTTAAAGAAAGAGCTTAAGAAGGAGGGAAACAGAGTGGGTCAAAAAGTTAATCCACACGGTTTGCGTGTCGGTATCGTAAAAGATTGGGACGCAAAATGGTATGCAGATAAAGATTTCGCTGCTAATCTTCATGAAGACGTAAAAATTCGTAACTTCTTGAAAGAAACCCTTTTCATTGCTGGTATTTCCCGCATTGAAATCGAGCGTACAAATAAACGTATTAAATTGACTATCCACACTGCGAAACCAGGTATGGTTATCGGTCGTGGTGGTGCTGGTATCGAAGATATCAAAAAAGCAATGACTCGTTTCACTGATAAACAAGTGGACGTTAACATTGCAGAAATTAAACAAGCAGACATGGATGCAACATTAGTTGCTGAAAACATTGCGGGCCAATTGGAACGTCGTATCGGCTTCCGCCGTGCAATGAAACAAGCTGTAGGTCGTACAATGCGCTTAGGTGCAAAAGGTATTAAAATCATGGTAAGCGGTCGTCTTGGCGGTGCTGAAATCGCTCGTAGCGAATCCTATCGTGAAGGTTCTATTCCTTTGCATACACTTCGTGCAGACATCGACTACGGTACTGCTGAAGCTCATACAACATATGGTTGTATCGGCATTAAAGTATGGATTTACAAAGGTGAAGTTTTGCCAGAAGCAAAACAACCTGCTAAGAAGGAAGAAGGTGGCAAGTAATGCTTATTCCAAAGCGCGTAAAACATCGTAAGCAATTCCGCGGCCGTATGAAAGGTCGTGCTATGCGCGGTAATACAGTGTCTCATGGTGAGTTCGGCTTGGTAGCATGCGAACCATCTTGGATCACTAACCGTCAAATCGAAGCTGCCCGTATTGCTATGACTCGTTATATCAAACGTGGTGGTAAAGTATGGATTAAAATTTTCCCTGACAAACCAATCACAGCTAAACCAGCTGGTACTCGTATGGGTTCCGGTAAAGGTTCTCCTGAATACTGGGTAGCAGTGGTTAAACCAGGTCGTGTAATGTTTGAAATGGACGGTGTGCCAGAAGCTACAGCTCGTGAAGCTATGCGTCTTGCAAGCCATAAACTTCCAATCAAATGCAAATTTGTTGTTAAGGGTAAAGAATTGGGTGGTGACGTAAATGAAGGTTAATGACATTCGCAATATGAGCGCTGCCGAAATGGAACAAAAAGTTTCCGGTCTTAAGGAAGAGTTATTTAACCTCCGTTTTCAGCTTGCAACAGGTCAATTAGAAAATCCTATGCGCATTCGTGAAGTTAAGAAGACAATCGCTCGTATTAAAACTGTACAACGTGAAGTTGAACTTAAATCTGAAAACGCATAATAACAGATTTGTTAAAGTTTGAAAAGGAGGCTTAAAATCGTGGCAGAAGAAAGAAACGTACGTAAAGTCCGCGTAGGTAAAGTTGTTAGCGACAAAATGGACAAAACTGTTGTTGTTGCTGTTGAACGTAAAGTACCTCACGCATTATATAACAAGCCAATGGTTAGCACAAAACGCTTCAAAGCTCATGATGAAAATAATGAGTGTCAAATTGGCGATACAGTTAAAATTGTAGAAACTCGTCCACTTTCTAAAGATAAATGTTGGAGAGTTGTTGAAATTCTTGAAAGACAAAAATAAGAGTGATGTAAGGAGGAATAGACGATGATCCAGCAACAAACAATTTTGAATGTTGCCGACAACACTGGTGCTAAACGTATTATGTGCATCCAAGTCATGGGCGGTTCTTATCGCAAATTCGGCAATATCGGTGACGTAATCGTTGCTTCTGTAAAAGATGCATCACCCGGTGGCGTTGTCAAGAAAGGCGACGTAGTTAAAGCTGTTATTGTTCGTTCTAAAAAAGGTATCCGCCGTCAAGACGGTTCCTATATTCGTTTCGATGAAAACGCAGCAGTAGTTATTAAAGATGACAAGACCCCTCGTGGTACTCGTATCTTTGGACCTGTAGCTAGAGAACTTCGTGAAAAAGACTTCATGAAAATCGTTTCTTTGGCTCCAGAAGTATTATAAGAAGGAGGAACGCAGCATATGGCTAAGCTACAAATCAAAAAAGGCGATACAGTTGTTGTTATCTCCGGTAAAGATAAAGGTAAGCAAGGTACAGTTATCGCAACTGAACCTAAAAAAGAACGCGTATTTGTTGAAGGCGTTAACACTGTAAAACGTCACACAAAACCTTCCCAAGCTAACCCACAAGGCGGCATCGTTACTAAAGAAGCTGGCATTCATGTTTCTAACGTAATGGTTGTCGACCCAGAAACTAAAACAGCTACTCGTATCAAAAAGGTAGAAGGCAAGGACGGTAAATTCGTTCGCGCTACTGTTAAATCCGGTACAGTACTTAAATAATCAGGAAAGGAGGAGCTACATAAATGTCTCGTTTGTTTGAACAATACAACTCTGAAATCAAAAAGAGTATGCAAGAAAAATTCCAATACGGCAATGTAATGGAAATTCCTAAATTGGAAAAAATCGTTATCAACATCGGCGTAGGTGATGCAGTAGGCAATGCAAAAGCATTGGAAGCAGCAGTTAATGACTTGACTATCATTGCTGGTCAAAAACCTGTCATCACAAAAGCTAAAAAATCCATTGCGAACTTCAAAGTTCGTGAAGGCATGGCGTTGGGTACAAAAGTTACTCTTCGTGGCGAACGCATGTATGAATTCCTTGATAGATTGATCAATGCGGCATTACCTCGTGTACGTGACTTCCGCGGTATCAGCGCTACTGCATTCGATGGCCGTGGTAACTACGCTTTGGGTCTTAAAGAACAGCTCATCTTCCCTGAAATCGAATATGATCAGGTAGAACGTGTTACTGGTATGGACATCATTATCGTAACAAGTGCTAAGACAGATGAAGAAGCTCGTGAATTGTTGACTCAATTCGGTATGCCTTTTGAAAAATAATAGGAGGAACATATAGATGGCTAAAAAATCTATGATTGAACGCGAAAAGAAACGCGCTAAAATCGTTGAAAAATATGCAGCTAAACGTGAAGCGTTAAAAGCAGCAGGTGATTATGAAGGCTTATCCAAATTACCAGCAAATGCATCCCCAACACGCTTGCACAACCGTTGCAACTTAACTGGTCGTCCTCACGGCTATATGCGTAAATTCGGTATCAGCCGTATTGCGTTCCGTGAATTGGCGTACAAAGGACAAATTCCTGGTGTTAAAAAAGCCAGCTGGTAATATTAGACGAGAGGAGGTTTTTAGATTATGGTAATGACCGATCCTATCGCGGATATGCTTACGCGCATCCGTAATGCAAACGCTGCACTTCATGAAACGGTAAACATTCCTGCATCTAGAATGAAAGCAGCCGTTCTTGACATCCTTTTACAAGAAGGCTTTGTAAAGAACGTTGAAAAAGAAGAAAACACTTTAAAAGTAACTTTGAAATATGGTTCCAATAACGAGAAAGTTATTACAGGAATTAAACGTATTTCCAAACCAGGTTTACGTGTTTACGCGAAAAAGGAAGAACTTCCTCGTGTACTTGGTGGTTTGGGTATCGCAGTTATTTCTACGTCCAAAGGCGTTATGAGCGACAAACAAGCTCGTAAAGAAGGTCTTGGTGGCGAAGTAATCGCATACGTTTGGTAATAGTAGCAATAGGAGGTAGAAATAATGTCACGTATCGGTAGAATGCCTATCGAGATCCCTGCAGGCGTTACTGTTACATATGATAACCATCATATGAACGTAAAAGGCCCTAAAGGTGAATTATCTCGCGATTTGCATCCAGATATGAATATCACTGTAGAAGGTAACACAATCACAGTAACTCGTCCTTCCGACGATAAAAACCATCGTTCCCTTCACGGTTTGACTCGCGCTCTTGTTGCTAATATGGTAACAGGGGTATCTGAAGGATTTACAAAAACTCTTGAAATCAACGGTGTTGGTTACAGAGCGGCTAAACAAGGCAATAAATTAGCTCTTACACTTGGCTTCTCTCATCCAGTAGAAATGGAAGCTCCAGCTGGTATTACAATCGACGTTCCAGCTCCTAACAAAATCGTTGTGTCTGGTGCAGACAAAGAAGTTGTAGGTGCAGTAGCAGCTGATATCCGTAAATGGAGAAAACCTGAACCTTACAAAGGTAAGGGTATCCGCTATGAAGGCGAAGTTGTTCGTCGCAAAGCTGGTAAAGCTGGTGCAAAAGGTAAATAGTAATATCATCTATATGAATGAAAGGAGTGAATATCTTGCCTCGTAAATCTAGTAGAAATATCGCTCGAGCAAAACGTCATCTTCGTATTCGCCGTCACATCTCTGGTACGGCAACTTGCCCACGTTTGAACGTTTACCGTTCTTTGAGCAACATTTACGCACAAGTAATCGATGACGTAGCAGGTACAACTTTGGTTGCTGCTAGCTCTTTAGATAAAGATTTGAACTTATCCTATGGTGGTAACGTAGCTGCTGCTAAAGCTGTTGGTGAAGCAGTTGCTAAAAAAGCTATCGCTAAAGGCATTGACACTGTAGTGTTTGACCGTGGTGGTTACATTTACCACGGCCGCGTAGCAGCCCTTGCAGAAGGTGCTCGTGAAGCAGGCTTAAAATTCTAAGAAGGAGGAACTATAGACATGGCGAGAATTGACTACACCAGTCTTGATCTTAAAGAAAGAGTAGTATTCATCAACCGCGTAGCCAAAGTAGTTAAAGGCGGTCGTCGTTTTTCCTTCAGCGCTCTTGTAGTTGTTGGTGATGGCAACGGTTATGTAGGCGTTGGCTTAGGTAAAGCAGCGGAAGTACCAGAAGCAATTCGCAAAGGTATCGATGATGCTAAGAAAAATATTGTAAACGTAGCTATTAAAAATGGTACAATCCCTCACAGCGTAACAGGCGTATTCGGTGCAGGCCGCGTATTCTTGAAACCAGCTGCTGAAGGTACTGGCGTTATCGCTGGTGGCCCTGTTCGTGCCGTATTGGAATTAGTAGGTGTTCGTAACATCTTGACTAAATCTTTGGGCTCTTCTAACCCTAACAATATGGTTCGCGCTACAATCGAAGGTTTGAAAGATTTGAAACGCGCTAGCGAAGTTGCTGAGCTTCGTGGTAAAACCGTTGAAGAAATCTATAACGCGTAATAAGGAGACAAGAAATGGCACAAGTTAAAGTAACATTAACAAGAAGCTTAATCGGTCGTCCTGAAGATCAACGCGCGACAGTTAAAGCTTTGGGCTTGAAAAAAACTAATTCTCAAGTCGTAAAAGAAGTAACACCTCAAATCGAAGGTATGCTTCATAAAGTTAGACATTTAGTAAAAGTTGAAGAAGTTTAATACTGATAAGGAGGTGCACTGAATGAAACTTCATGAATTACAACCAGCAGCTGGTTCTAAAAAAACTCGTACTCGTGTAGGCCGTGGTTTAGGTTCTGGCTTGGGTAAAACATCTGGTCGTGGTCAAAAAGGTCAAAACTCCCGTTCTGGCGGTGGCGTTCGCTCCGGTTTTGAAGGCGGCCAAATGCCTCTTTATCGTCGTTTACCAAAACGCGGTTTCAACAACAGCGTTTTTGCTAAACAATATGCTGAAGTTAACGTAGCACAATTAAATCGCTTTGAAGATGGTGCAACAGTTGATCCAGTAGCTCTTATTGAAGCTGGCATTTTGAAAAATGTACGCGATGGTATTCGTATTTTAGGTAACGGTACATTGGAAACTAAAAACTTGACTGTTATCGCTAATGGCTTCACTAAAGCTGCTGAAGAAAAAATCACAGCAGCAGGCGGAAAAGTTGAGGTGATCTAGGGTGCTAGATAGCCTCTCGAACATCTTTAAGATTACTGAGTTACGTAACAAGATCTTGTACACATTGATGATGTTTGCTGTGTTTAGAGCCGGCATTCACATCCCAGTACCAGGTGTAGATGCATCTGTTATCGAATCCTTGTTTACATCCGGTAACCTATTTGGTCTATTAGACTTGTTTGCTGGTGGTGCGCTAAGTAAGTTCTCTATCTTTGCGATGAGTATTACCCCTTACATTAATGCTTCCATCATCATGCAACTGCTTCAGTCTGTAGTTCCTCAGTTTGAAGCATGGAGTAAAGATGGTGAAGACGGGCGTAAGAAAATAGCGAAGGTAACTCGTTATGGCACCGTAGTCCTTGGCTTTGTACAAGCCGCTGGTATGGCATTTGCTCTTAGAGCAAATAACGCTTTGGTAAATAATGATTTCCTTAGCGTATTCGTTGTG
The DNA here is from genome assembly GCF_040094895.1 of Veillonella parvula. Lineage (GTDB taxonomy): Bacteria > Bacillota > Negativicutes > Veillonellales > Veillonellaceae > Veillonella > Veillonella parvula_L. Next base: position 9,941 of record NZ_JBBNGV010000005.1, read on the forward strand.
GCCATCATCCTCACAGCAGGCACATGTTTGTTGATGTGGATTGGTGAGCAAATCACAGCATATGGTATAGGTAATGGTATTTCTTTGATCATCTTTGCTGGTATCGTAGCTCGATTGCCAGATGGTCTCGAAACTATTTATCAATATATCCAAAACGGAACCATTAACATGTTCCAAGCATTCTTATTTGCTGTAATTGCACTTGCGATGATCGCTGTCGTAGTGGCAGTTACACAAGGCCAACGTCGCATTCCTATCCAATACGCAAAACGCGTAGTAGGGCGTAAAATGTACGGTGGTCACTCTACATTCTTGCCGTTGAAAGTCAATCAGGCAGGTGTAATCCCAATTATCTTTGCGTCATCTGTGTTGATGTTCCCTGTAACAATTGCACAATTTATTGACAATGAATTTGTTCATAAAGTTGCTGATTTATTTACATGGGGGACGCCGTTACAAACGGCATTGTATGCGATATTGATCTTTATCTTTACGTATTTCTATACTGCAATCTCTATCAACATTACAGATATGGCAGATAATATGAAAAAATACGGTGGTTTTATCCCAGGTATTCGTGCGGGTAAACCAACTGCTGATTATGTGGATAACGTGATGACCAAGATCACTTTGGCTGGCGCTGTATTCTTAGCTGTCGTTGCTATTATACCGAATTTCCTCGGTAGTATAACCGGCGTCCAAGGCGTATACTTTGGTGGTACGGCTCTTCTTATCGTTGTAGGTGTAGCACTTGATACAATGCAACAAATTGAGTCGCTCATGGTAACACGCCACTATAAAGGCTTTGTGAAATAGGAGGGAAACGATATGTATATTTTATTAATGGGACCTCCTGGTGCTGGTAAAGGCACTCAGGCAGCTCGACTTATTGAAAAATACGGTATTCCCCAAATTTCAACAGGTGATATGTTCCGCGCTGCGATTAAGAACGAAACACCTCTTGGAGTTGAGGCTAAGAAATACATCGATGCTGGTCAATTGGTACCAGACAGTGTAACTGTTGGTATCGTACGTGATCGCTTGGTGAAAGATGACTGCAAATCTGGATTTATTCTTGATGGATTTCCAAGAACTACAGCGCAAGCTGTATCCTTGGATGCAATCCTTAAAGAGTTAGGAATTTCTTTGGACGCTGTACTTAACTTAAACGTTCCTTCCGAGGAATTGGTTAAACGTATTAGCGAACGAGCTGTTCTAGAAAATCGTGCTGATGATAACCCTGAAACAGTACAGAAACGTCTAGCTGTGTACGAAGAATCTACTAAACCATTAATTGATTACTATCGCAATAGCGGATTGTATCAAGAAATTAATGGTTTACAAGATGTAGACGCAGTATTTGCTGACATCATTAAGGCGTTGGAGAAATAATCTATGATTATTTTAAAATCGCCCCATGAGATTGAATGTATCCGCAAGGCAAGTAAGCTTACAGCAGACACGTTGTCCTTGTTAGTAAAAAAGGCTAAACCTGGCATCACGACGCTTGAGTTAGATACAATTGCCGAAGAATATATTCGCAGCCACGGTGGTATACCAAGTTGTAAAGGGTACTATGGATTCCCCGCTACAATCTGTGCTTCTATTAACGAAGAAGTCGTTCATGGTATTCCGAGCGCTAAGCGTAAGCTTAAAAACGGCGATGTCCTCAGTATTGATCTCGTATCATCTATTGATGGATATCACGGCGATTCGGCTGTGACGATTCCTATCGGTCACGTCAAACCCGATGTGATGAAATTGTTAAAAGTTACAGAGGAAAGTCTGTTCAAGGGAATTGAACAAGTGAAAGTCGGTAACCGTATTGGTGCTATCGGTCACGCTGTTCAAACGTATTGTGAGAAACATGGTTACGGTGTCGTACGCGACTTCGTAGGTCATGGTTTAGGCCGCGAAATGCATGAAGATCCGCAAATACCAAACTATGGTAGTCCTGATCAAGGACCTCTTATGAAACCAGGTATGGTATTGTGTATTGAACCGATGATAACTCTAGGGACACATCGTGTTCGTGTATTAGGGGATGACTGGACAGCAGTTACAGTAGATGGTAAACCTGCTGCTCATTTCGAACATACAGTGGTTGTTACAGAAAACGGCCCTGAAATATTAACTATGCGGGAAGAACCGCGGTTAATTAAATAAACAGGTAACCGGAGGAAAAGATATGTCAAAAGAAGACGTTATTGAGGTGGAAGGTACGGTCGTTGAGGCATTACCGAATGCCATGTTCCAAGTTGAATTGGAAAATGGTCATATCGTATTGGCTCATGTGTCAGGTAAAATGCGTATGAATTTTATCCGTATTCTTCCTGGTGATAAAGTTACTATGGAACTGACACCGTATGACTTAAATCGTGGTCGCATCACCTATCGCTTTAAATAAGCATAGGGTCCACAAAGGAGGTACTAATGAAGGTTCAACCATCAGTTAAAAAGATATGCGAAAAATGTAAAATCATTAAACGCAAAGGCCGTGTAATGGTTATTTGCGAAAATCCAAAACATAAACAAAAACAAGGATAATCTGATAGGAGGTGGATGATTAGATGGCACGTATCGCCGGTGTAGATTTACCTCGTGATAAACGAGTGGAAATTGGTTTAACTTATATTTATGGTATTGGTCCAACTTTAGCATCTGAAATTATTGCTAAAACTGGCATCAATCCTGACACACGCGTTCGCGATCTTTCTGAAGATGAAGTAGCGAAAATCCGTGAATTGTTAGATGCTGATTACAAAGTAGAAGGTGACCTTCGTCGTGAAGAAGCTCTTAACATTAAACGCTTAATTGAAATCAACTCCTATCGAGGCAAACGTCATCGTATGGGTTTACCACTTCGTGGTCAACGTACTAAAACGAATGCACGTACTCGCAAAGGTCCTAGAAAAGCAATTGCTGGTAAAAAGAAATAAGATAAAGGAGGGATAAAGCGTGGCTAAAAAAGTTGTTAGAACTAAAAGAAAAGAAAAGAAACATATTGAATCCGGTGCGGCTCATATTCGTTCTACATTCAATAACACTATCGTAACTTTGACAGATACAAACGGTAATGCGTTGTCTTGGGCTTCCGCTGGTGGCTTGGGCTTCCGTGGTTCTCGTAAATCCACTCCATTTGCTGCTCAAATGGCTGCTGAACAAGCTGCTAAAGCTGCAATGGAACATGGTCTTCGCACTGTTGAAGTATTCGTAAAAGGTCCTGGATCCGGCCGTGAAGCTGCAATCCGTGCTTTACAAGCTGCAGGTCTTGAAGTTACTTCCATTAAAGACGTAACTCCAATTCCTCACAATGGTTGTCGCCCTCCAAAACGCCGTCGTGTATAATTTATAGTGACCGATATGATACGGTGCTATAATTAACTATGAACGTGTGTTATATAGGAGGATGTTCCTGATGAGCGAAGAAAAGAAACTTAAAATCGAGAAAGTGGACATCGCCGATGGCGGTCGTTATGGTAAGTTCGTATGTGAACCATTAGATCGTGGTTATGGGATCACTCTCGGTAATAGCTTACGCAGAATTTTGCTTTCATCCTTGGATGGGGCAGCTATCACCTCTATCAAAATTGATGGAGTTCTTCATGAATTCTCTACTATTCCTGGTATTCGCGAAGATGTTACGGATATCATCCTTAACTTAAAGCAATTGTGCATCAAAGTTGAAGAAGAAGCACAATTACCTTTGGAAGTTCATTTCGACTTCCAAAAGGATGGAATATTGACAGCTACTGATTTAGCTGAACAATTCCCGCCAGAGGTAGAAGTATTGAATCCTGAACTCGTGATTGCGACAATGGATGAGACAGCTCATCTCGTAATGGACGTAGTAATCGAACGAGGTAAAGGCTATGTTCCTTCAACGAAGAATAAAAAAGATACTGATGTTATTGGTTGTATTCCAATCGATTCCATCTTCTCTCCAATTCTTCGTGCTAAATACGAAGTGAGTGATGTTCGTGTAGGCAATGAAATGGACTTCGACAAGCTTACATTAGAAGTTTGGACTGATGGCTCCATTACTGCTGCTGATGCAGTGGCAAAATCTGCTGCCATTATGATTGGTTATTTAGGGAACTTCACTAAATTAGCGCATTCTGCAGATGTTGTAGATGTAAACACTGGTGAAGGCGGTATCGTTATAGATCCAGTAGGTTCCGATAATGAAGAACCAGCTGTAGATGACGGCCCAGCAAAGATTTCCATCGACGAGTTGGAACTCTCTGTTCGTGCGTATAACTGCTTGAAACGTGCTGGCATTAATACAATTGCAGACCTGCTAGACAAAACCATTGATGACTTAGGAAAAGTTCGCAACTTAGGTAAAAAATCTATCGATGAAATTGAGGAAAAACTCAATAATCACCCAGGTGGTTTTCAACTTAAACAAAAAGGCGAATAAGGAGGAAGACGAATGTACAGAAAATTAGGCCGCGACAGCTCCGCTCGTAAAGCGTTGTTCCGTAGCATGTTAACATCTTTCTTCCAATATGAGCGTATTGAAACGACTGAAGCTAAAGCGAAAGAACTTCGTTCTTTAGCTGATCAAATGGTAACTTTGGCTAAACGTGGTGATCTTCATGCACGTCGCCAAGTTCTTGCATACCTCATGGATGAAAGTGTAGTAAAAAAATTGTTTGATACAATTGCTCCAAAATATGCAGACCGCCAAGGTGGTTACACTCGTGTAATCAAAACTGGTCTCCGCAAAGGTGACGCTGCACCTTTGGCTATTATCGAGTTAGTTTAATCAAACTCATACGGTGTTGTAACTTACGTTGCAGCACCGTTTTTTTATTGTCAATTTTATGGTACAATCGACTAGTATAATATCGTAATATGTTAGCAGTTATCGTAAATAATGAATATGTATTGTCAACTTTTTGCATAATATCTAAGACATTATTAAATTCCAGTTCTATCAATAGGATAAATTGAAATAAGGGAATCATGCACAGTATGAGTATGATAGATGATGCAAATGGTTCTACTTTCATAGAAACGAAATTGACTAGAAAGATATGAGGTTATCCATGAATGAACAAGACATTATGATTGAGGTCAATCATATGAGTCATATTTATACTGATGAAAACGGCAATGATGTACGTGCCTTAGACGATGTGAGTCTATCCATTAAGCACGGCGAATTTGTTTGTATCATTGGTACTAATGGCAGTGGTAAAAGTACGCTTGCCAAGCATTTTAATGTGCTATTACAACCTAGCGAAGGATATATCAACGTGTGTGGTTTTGATACGCGAGATGAAGCGCATATTTGGGAGATTCGCCAACATGTGGGGATGGTATTTCAAAATCCTGATAACCAAATCGTAGCGGCCGTCGTAGAAGAGGACGTTGCCTTTGGTCCAGAAAACTTAGGTATTCCTAGTGCAGAAATTAGACAACGTGTCGATGCAGCGTTAGCCGCTGTTAATATGACTGAATATAGAGAACATGGGCCCCATTTATTATCGGGTGGACAAAAACAACGTATTGCTATCGCAGGTGTATTAGCGATGAAGCCTGATTGCATTGTTCTTGATGAACCAACAGCTATGCTCGACCCCAAAGGTCGTCGTGAGGTTCTTGAAACAGTTCATAAGCTCAATAAAGAAGAAGGTATTACCATTGTATATATTACACACTTCATGGAGGAAGCTGTTACGGCAGACCGCGTTGTGGTTATGAAAAATGGTGTGAAATTACATGATGGTACGCCTCGTGAAATCTTTAGCCATGTAGATACCTTAAAAGGTCTGGGCCTCGATGTACCGGTGGCATCAGAAATTGCTTTTAAACTGAATGCTAAAGGGTATGAAGTTGGTAAGAGCATCATTAATAATGAAGAGTTAGCAGAGGGCCTTAAAGGCTCAAAGTTAGGCAAGCAATTATCCGCTATACACTCAACAGATGCTTCAAGAGGGGAGGAAACCCACTAATGGCGATCGTATTAGATAATATTACATATACTTACGGCATGGGTACTCCTTTTGAAAAGACTGCACTTCGTGGCGTATCTCTTACCATTGAAAATGGGGAGTTTTTAGGTGTTATCGGTCATACTGGTTCCGGTAAATCTACCTTTGTACAGCATCTAAATGGTCTATTACATCCTACAACTGGTACCGTTACGGTCAATGGTGTAGATATTAGCGCTTCCACAGAGGAAGCTAAAAAAATGCGCCATAAGGTTGGTATGGTATTCCAATACCCAGAGCATCAATTGTTTGAAGAAACCATTGCTCAGGATATCGCCTTTGGTCCTAAAAATTTAGGGCTTAGTGCTGATGACGTAGACGAGCGTGTGCGAGATGCGATGAAGTTCGTAGGACTCGATTACGATACATATGCAGAACGTTCTCCATTTCATTTATCTGGTGGTCAAATGCGCCGCGTTGCTATTGCTGGTGTAGTGGCTATGAACCCAGATTTCCTTGTGCTTGATGAACCATCTGCTGGTCTTGATCCATTTGGACGGGAAGAAATTTTTGAAGAAATCATTCGACTTCATAAAGAAAAGGGAATAACTGTAATTCTTGTATCTCACAATATGGAAGATATTTCTCGCATGGCTTCCCGTCTCGTAGTACTCGATAAAGGGCGTGTCGTTCTCGATGGTGAGCCGATGGACATCTTTAATAATCATCGTGATGAGTTACAAGCTGTGGGTGTAGATGTTCCACCAGTATCTGTTACCATGGAATATTTGCGTGAACAAGGCTTTGATGTATCTAATCGCGTACTGTCTGTAGATGATGCGGTACAAGCAATTCTAGAGGGAGGTAGCCATGTTAAATAACATTACTATTGGTCAATACTTCCCAGGGAATTCCTTCTTGCATCGCATGGACCCGCGAGCAAAGATTATTGCTACTACCATCTTCGTAGTGGCTATCTTCTTGGCAAATTCTCCACTAGCCTATGGCATAGTAGGTGGTTTCACCATCTTTGCAATGCTATTATCGCGTTTGCCATTACGCCTGATGTGGTCTGCTATTAAACCGCTTTGGATTATCATCGTATTTACCATGGGTATTCATATTTTTACGACGCCTGGGAATCCAATTTTTCAATGGGGGATTATTAATATTACCGACCATGGCGTGGCAATGGGCCTTCAAATGGCGGCACGCTTAATCTTCTTAATCTTGTTTTCTTCTTTGTTGACCTATACCACATCACCAATTCGCTTAACTGATGGCATCGAGCACTTGCTCAATCCGTTCCGTCGCATTGGTGTTCCTGCTCATGAGCTCGCCATGATGATGACTATTGCGCTGCGTTTCATCCCTACCTTATTGGACGAGACGGATCGTATTATGAAAGCACAATCTGCTCGTGGTGCAGACTTTGTGACAGGCTCTATCATTCAACGGGCTAAAAATATGGTGCCACTTTTAGTGCCATTATTTATTAGTGCGTTTCGACGGGCTGATGAATTAGCTATCGCTATGGAAGCGCGTTGTTATAGAGGTGGCGTCAATCGTACACGTATGAAAGAATTACAAGTTACCTATGTCGATTATATCGGCGTCGGTGCTGTTGTCTTGATTACGATTATACTCATTGCATTATGGTGGCTTGGCCTATGAGAAATATACGGATCATAGTGGCTTATGATGGTACAGATTTAGCAGGTTATCAAAAGCAACCTAATGATAAGGGGTTAACGGTACAAGGTTGTTTGGAATATGGTTTATCACGTATTTGTAATGAACCCATTCAAATTTATGGTGCCTCTCGTACTGATGCGGGGGTGCATGCTAAATTTCAAGTTTGTACATTTCAAACGTCGGGGACTATACCAGTAGAAAATATTCCTCGTGCTATGATAGCTCATATTTCTAAGGATATAGTCGTTATAGAAGCGATAGAAATTCCGCTAGATTGGAAGCCACGGTGGAATATATACGGTAAAGAGTATGTATATACGATTCATAATCAGCTCATTGCAGATCCTTTGACGCAGCGATATCATTGGCATGTGAAAAAGCCTTTAAACATTGTTCGTATGCAGGCTGCAGGTAATGAACTAGTAGGTACGCATGACTTTACAACCTTAAAGGGAACGAACTCAACTCCTGCGAATCCTGTAAAGACAATCATGGGAATTCGTGTTGAGTCCCGAGGTTCACAGGTGACGATTTCTGTGATCGGTGATGGCTTTTTATATCATATGGTCCGTAATATTGCAGGCTTACTTGTAGATATAGGTCTTGGTCGTCGCAAGGTTGAGGATATTAAAGGATATTTAGCTGCTAAAGATCGGCGTGCTATAGGGAAAACTGCACCTGCTCAAGGCTTATGTTTAGAAGAAATATTCTTCACTGAAGAGCGACAACAAGAGGTATTACGGAATAAATATTTTAGATGATTCGAGAATAAATATTCTATATAATTTTATATAGACTCTTTTTTTGATGTGAAAGTATAAAACGTTGAGTATAAATACTAAAAGGATACTACTTCAAAAGTAGTATCCTTTTTTTCTTATAATTTTTAGTTATAATACCTTAATTTATACCTATTATTATGTGAAATGATACATTGTAAACCTAAAATATACATGATACAATGACGATATAAGACAGGTTCGTACTATAAAACATTAACATAGTAAGGTAGACTCTTGTCAGCAGTGTAATTTTTATCCTAAGGAGGGTGAATCTCTTGCAAAAACGTAAAGATTTTATCTGGAAAATGGGCGGCCAACAAGGTGAAGGTATCGAGAGTTGCGGTGAAATCATGGCCACAATCCTTGCTAAAGAAGGCTACTCTTTGTATAGCCAACGTTTATTTGCATCTCGCATCAAAGGTGGTCATACTACATTCGCATTGCGCGTAGCATTGGAACAAATTATGTCCATTGGTGAAGGGGTAGACTTCTTGCTTTCCCTTGATCAAGAAACCGTTGATATGCACGGTTCCGAAGTACGCGATGGTGGATATATCATCTGTGATAGTAAAGTTAATCCAGACTTTTCTAAATTTGAAGGTACAAAGATTAATTGTTTATCTTTGCCTATCTCTGAAACAGCAATGAAACAAGGCTCCTTGTTGATGCGTAATATCGTAGCACTTGGGATGTCCGTAGCGCTTCTTGGCTTTGATACTAAGATGTTTAAAGATGCTATTAATGAGAAATTTGCAAAGAAATCCCAAGAGATTATAGATAAAAACTTGGCTGCTTTCGATGATGGTCATAGTCTTGTAATGGAAAAATTAGGCGATGTTGAAATCGATACATTGCCAGCGCCTGGTAAGAAAGATCAAATGTTCTTATTAGGTAACGAAGCATGTGCTCTTGGTGCTATTGCTGCGGGCTCCCGTTTCATGGCATCATATCCTATTACGCCCGCATCCGAAGTTATGGAATACATGATTAAAACTATGGATAAGTTGGGCTCAACTGTTGTTCAAACAGAAGACGAAATCGCAGCATGTATGACAGCTATGGGTGGTGTATACGCAGGTGTTCGTGGCTTTACATGTACTTCTGGTCCAGGCCTTTCCTTGATGGCAGAATCCTTGTCTATGGCTTCCATGGCTGAATTGCCAATGGTTGTTATCGACGTTCAACGTTCTGGCCCATCCACTGGTATGGCTACAAAAGTTGAACAATCCGATATTGATGCGGCTTGCTACAATGCACACGGCGACTACTCTGGTATCGTAATTTCTCCAACATCTATCGAAGAATGCTTCTATGAAATTCAAAAAGCTTTCAACTTGGCAGAAATGTACCAATGTCCAGTTATCTTTATGCCTGACTTACAACAAGGTTTGAATAAACAATCCGTTCCTTCTTTCGATTTGAACCGCGTACCTATTAATCGAGGTAAAATGATGAAAGAAGCTGAGCTTCCTGAATTGGTACAACCTAACTATTTCAAACGCTTTGAATTGACTGAAGATGGCATTTCCCCTCGTACAATTCCAGGTATGAAAAATGGTCTATTCCTTTCCACAGGTTTAGAGCATAATGAAGAAGGTAAACCAGCAGAAGCGCCTACAATGCACGTAGCGCAAACTGATAAACGCTTCCGTAAATTGGAAACTGTAGCTGACAATTATGAACCATTCTTGAACAATGCTAAATACGATGAAGCGGATGTACTCGTTGTAGGTATGGCTTCTAGTCGTGGTGCTATCGAAGAAGCTGTTGCTGAATTCGATCAAGAAGGTGTTAAAGTTAACCATTTACAATTGCGCTTAATTAAACCATTCCCAGCAAAGCAATTACAACCGTTCTTTGATGCGGCGAAAAAAGTAGTTATTGTAGAACACAATAAAACTGGTCAATTGGCTAACTTATTTAAAATCAACATGCATAAGAAACATAAGATTTCTAGCTGCTTGAAATACGATGGTAATCCATTCACAAAAAGTTATGTGAAAAATGCGATTAAGGAGGTCCTATAATATGACAACAGCTAAAGATTATAGAAATGATATTCGTCCTAACTGGTGTCCAGGCTGTGGCCATTATGGGGTTCAAGCGGCGATTACTGATGCCGTAGTAGCGAAAAATATTCCACCAGAAAAATTAGCCGTAATTTCCGGTATTGGTTGTTCTAGCCGTATCGGTGGCTATTTCTACGCTTATGGTGCGCATACAACTCATGGCCGTGCGCTTCCTTATGCGCAAGGCGTTAAGCTTGCTAACCAAGACCTAGAAGTTATTGCATTTTCCGGTGACGGTGATGCGTTTGCTATCGGTATGGGTCACACCATTCATGCTTTTAAACGTAATGTAAACATGACATACGTAGTAATGGATAACCATGTATATGGTTTGACTAAAGGTCAAGCATCCCCTCGTTCTGACATCGGTTTTGTTACAAAAACAACTCCTCATGGTGCGTTTGAGTCTCCATTGTCCGTTTGTGAAACTGCGATTGCTGCAGGTGCTACATTTGTAGCACAAAGCTATATGGTGAATCGTAAAGAGCTCGTTGATTTGATTCAACAAGCTATGGATCATGAGGGCTTCTCCTTCATCAATGTATTTAGCCCATGTGTTACATATAATAAACGCAATAGTTATGATTGGTTCAAAGAACATTTAGTAGCATTGCCTGAAGGTTATGACCCAACAGATCGTGCAACAGCGCTTAAAACTTTGGGTGATACTGATGGTTTGGTTACAGGCCTTATCTATCAAAATACATCTAAACCTTCCTTTGAAAAAGCAATGGCAGCAGCAAATGGCGGACCACATCCTCGTCCATTGACTGAAGATGTTGTAAAACCTGACCAAGCATTATTCGACAGCCTTTGTAATGGCTTCAAATAATTATTAGCAGAACACTATAGATACTTGCTTGTCTACATAATAAACGTGTCACCTTTGGGTGGCACGTTTTTTGTATGTACTATTTTATGAAAAACTATTTAGTATATTGCTTTCTGCGATTTGTCCCATGTGGTTATATAACGTGATATAATAAGGACATTGTATGATATTCATTGCAATCGTATCGTATTCATTGCAGAGGTTTTTATGAAAGCATACGAAAAGGGGATTAGTCTATCTATCTGGACTTTGAGTTGGCCTATATTTATTGAAGTGTTCCTACAGATGCTAGTAGGTAATATAGACCAATTGATGATGAGTCACTACTCGCCTCAAGCGGTAGCAGCGGTAGCTAATGCCAATCAGATTTTAAATATCTTTATTATGCTCATCATCGTCATGAGTACAGCTACGACGATTTTGATTGCCCAATATTTAGGAGCGAGAAACCAGTCCAAGCTATCAGAGGTATGTACGGTCAGCTTAGTGATGAATTTTCTCTTTTCATCTATAGCGGCAGTATTCTTTATTACTTGCCATGAATGGATCTTTACATGGCTAGGTATACCACCAGAAACGATGAGTGATACGTCGATATATACTACTATCGTTGCTGCAGGGCTACCGATACAAGCGATGTATTATGCGTTAGTAGCCGTATTTAGAGGTCACTCATTAACACGCGTTACCATGTACATTGCTCTTGTGATGAATATCATTCATATTCTAACAAACTATGTATTAATCTTTGGACATGGACCAATACCAAGTCTTGGGGTATTAGGTGTTTCTATTTCTACGTGGCTATCTAAGGTAGTAGGCCTCGTGATTATTGGTTATACTTTTAAGAAATTATTGGACTTAAAAATTAGCTTTTCATTCTTAAAACCATTTCCGTGGCATACGGTTAAATCTTTATTGCATATTAGTGTTCCTTCTGGTGGAGAAACATTGAGCTATCAATTATCTCAAACGACGATTATGAAAATGGTCAATATTTTGGGACTCGCGGTAATCAATACAAAGGTGTATGTATCTGTTATCGCCATGCTTTGTTATGTATACACCATAGCGCTATCCAATGCTTCACAAGTTATTGTAGGCTTCCTAATGGGCGCTAAACGCCAAGAGGAGGTTACTAGTCGTGTATGGAGGTCCATGTATTTAGCGATTGCTATTAGCGTAGGTCTTGCTACATTCTTCTATGTGACTAGTGATTTTGTTGTATCTGTGTTTACTTCAGATCCGGAAATCTTAGAGTTAGCACATAATGTATTACTGGTTGAGATCTTCCTTGAGTTAGGACGTGCAGTAAATATCGTTATGGTTGGTTGTTTACAGGCTGCTGGTGATATTCGTACGCCTATGCTAGTGGGAATCTTTGGCATGTGGTTATGCGCCGTGCCATTATCGTATCTATTTGGTATTTACTGGGGCTGGGGCCTTGTTGGTATATGGATTGCCATGGCCGCTGATGAAATCTTGCGAGGTGTATTGTTTGTATATCGTTGGTATAGCGGCAAATGGAGAAACAAGCATCTTATCGAAGCTTAATTTCATTCTCCCTAATTTTGATTTACAATTAGCTAAATAATAATGTAATATAACTAGCATTATATTGGAGAATAGACATTGCTAGTTTTACTTGAAAGTAGGTTTATATGAGCAAGACAGTAGGCATTATTGGCTTAGGCCTATTAGGTGGATCCTTGGCAAAGGCCTTAAAGGCATATACCGATTATGAGGTAGTAGGTTATGCACGTCGCCAAGAGGTCTGTGATGCGTCTATTCAAGATGGAGTAGTAAAAGCTGCATGGACAGAAGTTGAACCATTGATTAAACATTCTGATATCGTTGTATTCTCCTTGCCGCCTGATACAAATGCACGACTTTTTACTGAAACGGCTCATCTATTTAGACCGGGACAAGTCGTAACCGATGTATCTAGTGCGAAGGAAAATTTTGTACGAGCCGTTTATGAATCGATTCCTAAGGGGACCGTTTTCGTATCTGTCCATCCTATGGCAGGATCCGAAAAGGGTGGGTATGAAGTATCTCATAAAAACCTATTCAAAGGTATGGGCTGGATCGTGTTAGAAGATAAGGCATCTGATGTATATAGTGAAGAAGTAGCTCAAGAATTAGCTGACATGGGTCGTGCCTTAGGGTCTCGTATTGAATTTGTCGATATCTATGCCCATGATGCATATCTTGCGATGGTTAGTCATATGCCTCATTTGTTGGCGTCCATTGTGACACAAGTTTCTGGCGGTGGTGAATTGGGCGAATTACGCATGAAATTATCTGCTGGTGGGTTCCGTGATTGTACCCGTATTGCAGGTGGGTTACCATCTATGTGGCGTGAAATTATCTATGGAAATCGTCGTAATGTCATCGAAGGTCTTACACAAGTTGAAGCAGAAATTCAACGTGTAAAAGAGATACTTTTACAAGAGGATGACGGTCAAGAATTAGAAATCTATCTTGAACGAAGTCGCGAGATTCGAGGAAAGTTACCGTATTTAACTGGTCAAATCAAGGATAATTAAATTTGCGTAGTTTTGTATCCTATAAGAGAGTAATGTAACTGAAAAAACATGACATATAGCTAGAATCGTGTATACTATATATCGATATGAGTATGTAAATATATTATGTTAAGGGAGCTTTTATGAGTTTGTTACAAGAAACTTGTGGCGCTATTACAGGTCGCAGCTTAAAGATTGAACAACATATATTTAATAGCTGGAATGCAGAATCGCCGGTGGAACTATATGGTCGTCTTGTAGATGTTGTGGCTCAATACGGGGCGGCTACGAATCAAGAGCAGGTAACCGTGCCAAAACCATGCATGATTATTGCTTCTGCGGATCATGGCGTAGCTGATATGGGTGTCAGTGCGTATCCCAAGGAAACAACTGTTGGGATGACACAAAATTATCTAATCCCCAAAGGGGCGGGTGCTAACTCCCTAGCTAATTATTGTGGGGCCCAAATGGAAGTTATCGACATGGGGATTGATGCGGATATGAGTTGGGTTCCAGGTCTTCGAAGTCATAAACTGGGGATGGGTACAAAAAACTTTGTAGAAGAGCCGGCTATGACGCGCGAACAAGCCGTGGAGGGCATCGAAACAGGGATTCGTCTAGCAAAAGAAAAAATCGATGAAGGCTTCAACGTATTTTTGGTAGGTGAAATGGGCATATCGAATACGACAGCTAGTGCCCTTATGACCGCTAAGTTTGCAGGACTTACAGCGGAAGAGGCGACGGGACGAGGAACGAATATTTCCGATGAACGCCTCAAACTAAAACAGCGGATCGTTCATGATGTGCTAGAAAAATATAAGGATATTAGTAAGGATGATGCTCTTGGTATTTTATCGTCTGTAGGCGGTTTTGAATTTGCTTGTATTGTTGGTGTTATTTTAGGCGCTGCAGCAAATCATGGGTTAGTTATTATCGATGGATTTAATACATCGGCTTGTGCATTGGTGGCTAAAACATTGGCTCCAAAAGCGATGGATTATGTGATGGCTTCACATTTATCTGCTGAAAAAGCGGCCAAATCTTCCTTAGAAAATTTAGGCCTTGAAGCCTATGTAGATTTAGGCCTTTGTTTAGGTGAGGCTTCTGGTGGATCCATACAAATGGGGATGCTAGATCTTGCGGTGCATATGTATATGGCCATTACAGGAGGTAATAAATGAGAACTTTCAAAGTTGAGCCGTTAGATACACAAGCAATGGAAACATGTCGATTCCGTATTGATAATTTGACAAAGCCTATCTATAGCCTGGCTACGTTAGAAACTATAGCGGAGCGTTTTGCAGGAATTTTAAGAGACCCTAAACCAAATCATTTGCGTCAAGGTGTGCTCGTTGTGGCAGCTGATCACTTGGTAGATGGACCGCAAAATGATCAACATGGTAGTGAAAGTTATGCTGCCATAAAACGCTTTAATGAGGGAACAACAGCTACACAAGGGGCTGCAGCTAAATTAAATGCTGTTGTACATGTGGTGAATGTAGGTCTAGAACAAGACACTTCTGATTTAGCAAATATTGAGCAACAGGTGATTCGGAAGGGGTCCCATTTCTTTGGTGTAGAACCTGTTATTTCTCGAGATGAATTAGACCGTGCTCTTGAGCTAGGTTTTACCTATGCAGATAAATTACATGCAGATGGACTACAAGTGGTGGCGATTGGTAACATAGGGGAGAGAGCCTTTTTAGATTCTCTCGTAACGACAGCTACTATTACAGGCTGTGCCTACAATGATATTCTCGTACACAATGAATGGGGGCCTACAGTGGATGAACGTGCTGCTCATATTCATTTCTTTGTAGATCCATTCAAGATTGCTGTTGATGATTGGTCTGCTATTAGTGAAAGTGAGCGCCGTGATGCGGTATTGCACTTGCTTCACGTAGCGGGTGGTTTAGATATTGCATTTTTAACGGCCTTTATCTTAGGAGCTGCTAGCCATCGCATGGCTGTAGTCTTTGATAATATAGTAACTGGTGCAGCTGTTTTAGCGGCGGTTACCATTGAACCGCTAGTTAAGGACTATGTGTTCCCGTCGGCTGCCTATGATGAACCTATACATAAGGAACAATGTCGCTTCTTAGGGGTAAAGCCTTATTTAGACTATAAACTGCTAATCGATGAAGCCGTAGGCTCTACCATGGGCCTATCTGTTATCAATGCATCTATGTATATGCTAAATGACATGAAAACCTTCGTTGAAGCGGAGGTGAGTGCAGCCGAAGATGGGGCTGGTAAAGGTAGACAAAAGAATAAAGAATAACCCGTTTTAAAGGGGATTGTACCATCTCCCTTTTTCTTATGTGGGCGATGGTCTTTAAACCAATATTTACTAGCATTTTATGGAAAAACCATTGACACTATATGTGTAAATTGATATTATTATATGGCAGTCAGGACGGACTTAATTCATCCTTGACGACAGATTGATAATTATGTTATAGTAATTATCGGTTCTGTATGCGGGAATAGCTCAGCGGTAGAGCACCGCCTTGCCAAGGCGGGGGTCGCGAGTTCGAATCTCGTTTCCCGCTCCATACATTCCTCGATAGCTCAGTCGGTAGAGCAATCGGCTGTTAACCGATCGGTCGTAGGTTCGAGTCCTACTCGAGGAGCCATTTGACTCACTAGCTCAGTTGGCAGAGCACCTGACTTTTAATCAGGGTGTCCCGCGTTCGAGTCGCGGGTGAGTCACCATTTCTGGCCCGTTGGTCAAGCGGTTAAGACACCGCCCTTTCACGGCGGTATCCCGGGTTCGATTCCCGGACGGGTCACCATATATGGACGATTAGCTCAGCTGGGAGAGCGCCTGCCTTACAAGCAGGATGTCGGCAGTTCGATCCTGTCATCGTCCACCATTTGCGGGAATAGCTCAGCGGTAGAGCACCGCCTTGCCAAGGCGGGGGTCGCGAGTTCGAATCTCGTTTCCCGCTCCATAAACATTCCTCGATAGCTCAGTCGGTAGAGCAATCGGCTGTTAACCGATCGGTCGTAGGTTCGAGTCCTACTCGAGGAGCCATTTTTATTGGCCCGTTGGTCAAGCGGTTAAGACACCGCCCTTTCACGGCGGTATCCCGGGTTCGATTCCCGGACGGGTCACCACATGGACGATTAGCTCAGCTGGGAGAGCGCCTGCCTTACAAGCAGGATGTCGGCAGTTCGATCCTGTCATCGTCCACCAAAGCAAACGGTTATCTTCGGATAGCCGTTTTTTAGTATGTAAAATTATCGCGGTGCGTACATGATGATATATACACCTACAAGACATACGATACCACCGATGATATCATACATGTCTGGTCGCAAGCCGTCCACAAGCCATCCCCAGAGAATAGAGAGGGCAATGAATACACCGCCATAGGCGGCGTAAACTTTACCAAAACTAGCTTCTGGTTGAAAGGTAGGGATAATACCGTATAAAAATAATATAAATGCACCTGCGATCAGGTAAATCGGTCCTTTGTCATCGCGCATATAAAGCCATACGAGATAGCCACCACCGATTTCCGCAAGTCCTGCCAATATAAAGAAGAGAATAGATAAGAGCATAGTAACCTCACTGTATTCTTGCAGTATTAATTGAAATCTATTCTCTATTTTACAACCTGAGTTAGAAGAGAGCAATTATTTTATACCCTTAGACTATTAACTGTTTAGAATGAAAGAGAAAATTTACTTAAATATAGATTTTAGCAGTGATGGAATTGAGTCGTGTTGTAAATATAACAAAACCCCGTACACCTAAAAAAGTATACGGGGTTTTGTTATTTTTTATAAACGTGGTGGTGATTCGCTTTGTACATAATCCATGAAGGTATGCATGGTTTCTGTTTTAGAATTGTTCTTCTTAAATGCGAAACACACTTGAAGTTTGAATGGTTTTTCTAAAGGTACAAAGCCATCATTGATATTTAAGGAACTTAAAATTTGACGTGCTACAATGCAGCCAGATTTATTCTTTTGACAATAGTCAATCATTGTATATGGATTGGATAGGCGACTACCGCGGATATGTAGGTTTTGCTGACCGTTTCCAACATAGTTTTTTAATGTGCGGTACATAAAGTATTTAGGAGGATACATGAGCAATGGTTGCTGCTGGATAGCTTTCAAACTAGCCGTTTCCATACCGTTCACTAAGTTTGGCGCATAGTATACAAACTCATCTTCTCTAAGTGCAGTGGATTCGTATGCAGACATATCCTTATTGTTTGGCAAATAGAGTAATGCAATGTCGATGCGATTTTCGCGCAAGTCGAGCATCAATTCTTCTTCCTCCATGTCGTAAATACTGACAGAGAATTCAGGATGGTTTTGGAAGAAGTGGGATACGTAACCATTTAGACGGATATCCCCGAGACTACGTAATACGCCAATGTTTAGAATTGGTCGTTCAACCTTGCTGGCCAAACGAATGGATTGGATCGCTCGTTCCAATGTGTCGAGAACTTGTTCTGCTTCTGGTAGAAATAACTCACCTTCTGGTGTTAAACGGCTACCTCTTGTAGAACGGGAGATTAATTTTACACCAACTAAACGCTCTAATTTTTTCATTTGAGCGCTGAAAGCTGATTGTGTAATATTCATAGATTGTGCTGCTAATGTAAAGCTTCCTGTTTTATTATAGGTAATAAAACTTTGTAGCTCTTGCATTGTAGGTAACTCTTTCATGCTATTCCCCCAATTTAGTTATAAGAATCCAATGATACCTATTACCTTACTTATTCATATTGTAGCATACTATAATTGATTTTTCATCTAAATCTATAAAATATGATGAAACATGCACAATCGATATAGAGAGTAGTATTATCGTAAAAAAGTGTAATCAAAAAATGTGATTATGCACTTATTTCAATAACTTTCACAAGTATCGATAATTGACATAAGTAGATGAAAATGATATTATACTTGGGTACCATTATGTGTAGGTACAAGTTTATTTTAATCTTATGAGGTGATAATCACATGGCAACGAGAAGAGAGGCTCGATTCAAACTTTGTCGTCGCTTTGGTGTGAACGTATTCGGTCACGCAAAAGCCTTGAATCGCGTCAAAAAAGACCAACGTCAGAAGAAAATGTCTGAGTATGGCACACAATTATTAGAAAAACAAAAAGTTAAAGCTTACTACAACTTGCTAGAACGCCAGTTCGTACGCTATTATGATAAAGCGAAAAAAATGCAAGGTGTTACAGGTCAAAACATGTTGATCCTTTTGGAACAACGCCTTGATAACCTTGTATATCGCATCGGCTTCGGTAACTCCATTCGTCAAGCTCGTCAAATGGTAAACCATGGCCACATCTTGGTAAACGGTCGTCGTGTAGACATTCCTTCCTTCTCCTGCAAACCAGGCGATGTAATCGAATTACGCGAAGCATCTCGTGACAACGAAATGTTCAAAACTAATTTCCAAGAACTTCGTTCTTTCGAACTTCCTTACATTGAAAAAGACTTGGACGGCTTCAAAGCTACTTTCACTCGTCTTCCTCAACGTGAAGAACTTCCTATCGAAGTTAACGAAACACTTATCGTCGAATTGTACTCCAAATAATTTGGCGCTTTTGGGAAAACCACTCAGAATTGGGTGGTTTTTTCTTTATGAATATTAGTGTCAAAGGGCTATGACAGTGCAAAAAACAATTGACATAGACAACCAAAATCTGTATACTATTTTGAGTAAGCTTTAGTCGTGTTTCCATTAGCCCCGGAAGCAAAGGACAAGCTGATTTTGGTAGAATTATGACGTTATTAGGAGGATATGCAGCATGAAAACTACATATATGGCCAATCCGAACACAATCGAACGGAAATGGTATGTTGTTGACGCTGAAGGTAAAACTTTAGGACGCCTTGCTGCCGAAGTTGCAAAAGTTCTTCGGGGCAAAAATAAACCAACTTTCACACCACACGTAGATACTGGTGACCATGTGATTGTTGTAAACGCAGAAAAAATTCGCGTAACTGGTAAAAAATTGGAACAAAAGGAATACTTCCGTCACTCTGGTTACCCAGGTGGTTCCCGTTTCACTAAATTGTCCATGATGCTTGAAAAACAACCTGAACGTGTTGTTGAGATGGCAGTTCGTGGTATGCTTCCAAAAAATAAATTGGGTGCACAACAATACCGTAAATTAAATGTATACGCTGGTCCTGAGCATCCACATGCAGCTCAAAAACCAGAAGTGTTAGAAATTTCCGTACGATAATCTAGAGGGAGGAATATATAATGGCAGTAGCACAATATTACGGCACTGGTCGTAGAAAATCTTCCGTTGCTAGAGTTCGTCTGGTACCGGGCACAGGTAAAATCACTGTTAACAAACGTGAACTTAATGATTATTTCGGTCGCCAAACTTTGGAATTGATCGTAAAACAACCTTTGAACTTGACTAACACAGTTGAACAATACGATGTTATCGCAACTGTAGCTGGTGGTGGTCCTTCTGGTCAAGCTGGTGCAATTCGTCACGGTATCTCCCGTGCGTTATTGGACGTAGATGGCGAACTTCGTCAATCTTTGAAAAAAGCTGGCTTCTTGACTCGTGACCCACGTATGAAAGAACGTAAAAAATACGGTCTTAAAAAAGCCCGCAAAGCAAGCCAATTCTCCAAACGTTAATATTTGGAATACAGGATATTACACCTGCAGACAATGTCTGCAGGTGTTTTTGCATTATTAGATAATTTTTAATACTCAAGTCAGCTTAATTTTCATTCTTTCATTTACATCTATATTTAATTCTCCTATAATAGATATATAATAATCGAATTTTTTCGAAAATAGATTTTTATATAGGAGAAATCATATGATTTATAATACAATTCAGTACGTAGTGGACAACGGTATTGGTACGTTGACCTTTAATCGTCCAACCGTAGCCAATGGTTTTAATATCGAGATGTGCAAGGAGATCCTTGAGGTCTTAGATAAAGCTCATAATGATGAAAGTGTTCGTGCGTTGCTTATCAATGCAGAGGGGAAGGTGTTCTCTGCGGGTGGCGATTTAACAGAGATGGAGCGCGCTGTAAACGAAGGGGATACTGAGTCTTTATTTGAAATCGTTGAGCTAGTAGCTGAGATTTCTATGGCTATGAAGAAGTTACCAAAACCTGTTATCATGAGCCTTCAAGGGGCTGCGGCAGGTGCTGCCTTCAATATGGCTTTAGCGGCAGATTTTGTTGTGGCGGCTAATAATGTACGCTTTATTCAAGCCTTCGTAAATGTAGGTCTTGCTCCTGATGCTGGTGGTTTATTCTTATTGGCTCGCTCTATTGGTATGAACCGTGCTATGCATATTGTTATGACCGGTGAAGCCGTATCTGCTGAAAAGGGTAAGGACCTTGGCTTTGTGTATAAGGTTTGTGAATTAGAAGATTTAGAGACTGCTACAAGACGCCTTGTTGAGAAGTTGGCAAAAGGGCCTGCACAATCTTACCGCGTTATGAAGGAAATGATGTGGAATAGCTTCTTAGCAGGTTGGGAAGAGTACAAGAAGTTTGAAGTAGAAAACCAATGTAAATTAGGCCTTTCCGAGGACTTCAAAGAAGGTGTACGTGCTTTCACAGAGCGTCGCCGTCCTAAATTTGGTCAACAATAATATTGATTTATGGATATATGGAATGGAATTTCCTGTAATTCATAAGAAAATACAAATATAATTAGAACCGATGTGGCTCCAACTATTGAGTTGCATCGGTTTTGCTTTCATTACACAGAAAAAGTGTATATAATAGAACTATTGAAATAGTTTTAGGAGGTCATTATTACATGGCTCAAGATACAATTAAATGTTATGACAGCCCTAGCGATGTAGTTAAAGCATTAGCAGAGGATTTTATTGCTTTCACTAACGAGGAAATCAATCGCACTGAAACGTGTGTTGTTGGTATTACAGGCGGGACTGTTATTAATGGTTTATTAGAATTGCTTAATTCCCCAGAATATATTGAACGCCTTAATTGGGAACGCATATTCTTTGTATGGACTGATGAGCGATTCTTGCCGCAATCTCATGAGGATAATTACTTCAATCGCGTGAAACCTTACTTGTTGTGTAAGGCGAAAGGGGCGGCTCATTTCTTGCCAATCAATACAGATTCTAAAACTGTAATAGAAGCGGCAGCGGAATACGAGAAAGAGGTTAAGAATGTTCTCAAGGCTTGTAAAAAAAGTGGACTAGATTTGGCATTGCTCGATCTTGGTGAAGATGGTCATACAGCCGGCCTATTTGCAGGTTCTCATGCATTGCGTGTCACAGATCAAGACGTGGTAGCCGTTGAGGATGGAAAGGTATGGGAACGTATTTCTATGACCTTTTCGTTCCTAGCAAAATCTGATGCGGTTTGGTTTACCGTAACTGGTGAAAGTAAGCGAACTGCTTTGACAAAGGTATTGTATCAACGCGAAGATTACGAGGATTTACCTTGGGAAAAACGCATTGGTCGTGTATTGCCTGGAGCAGTGCTTTCACAAGAAGCTATGACCTGGTATGTGGACAAGGCAGCCTATGATGATGTACACTAAAGAGTATAAGTAGTAGTAAAAATAAAGGAGATACATATGGGGTCTATAGGAACACCTGAATTAATAGTTATATTAGTGATTGCTCTAGTTATCTTCGGACCTGGTAAATTGCCTGAAGTCGGTAAAGCTATTGGTAAAGGCATCAATGAGTTTAAAGATGCTATTTCGGGGCCTAAAAAGGCTGTTGATGAAACGAAAGAAGCCGTTAAGAAAGCGACTACTATCGATGTGACAGCAGGGGCTAAGAACGACGATAAACATAAAGAAGCTAAGGATTAATAGGAGGTAACACTATGTGCAAAGATTGTGGTTGTGGCGAAGATAATGGCGTTGTAACAAAGGTATTTACTGTACCGGGGATGATGTGCAACAACTGTAAAGAAACAGTTGAAGGTGCATCTCTAGGTTTGCCTGGCGTATTAAGTGCAGAAGTAGATTTGCCAGAAAAGACAGCTACCGTTTCTTTTGATCCAACAAAAGCATCTGTAGAAGTTATTACAAAAGCCATTGAACGAACTGGCTTTGAAGTGACAGGCGTTGCAGACGGTGTACAAAAACATAGTCATGGATTACTAGGCACTTTGAAACGTCTCTTCAAATAATCGAACCGATGGAGCTGTATTGAAACCTTGTTTCGATGCAGCCCTTTTTTGTTTAAAGAGGTAATACGATGATACGTAAGTTTGATGCTAAAAATTTTAAGTGGGATGGTATTGAAACCTTGGTATATAAACAAGATGGTAGTCCTTTTAAAGATGTAACACGTCAAGTATTATATGATGGTGCTTATGATATTCCGTGTCAATTCCGCTATTTTGAATGTTTGCCAGGGGGATATTCTACCTTGGAGTATCACGATCATACGCATATGGTTATGATATTTCGCGGCAAGGGGCAAGTCTTATTGGGCGATGAAATCCACGATGTAGAAACTGGTGATTTTATCGAAATTCCAGGCAAAACAATTCATCAGTTCCGTGCTAATAAGGGCGATTATATTGGTTTTCTTTGCTTGGTAAATCAAGATCGAGATAAGGTAAAATTATTATCCCCTGAAGAGATGGAAATGTTACGAGCAAATCCTAAAATCAAAGAATTCTTGGAAAGTTGTTAAGCCTGATGGAGGTTCTATGAATACTTTTACACGAGCGGCCCTTACCGTTTTAGTGGGCCTCGTTATTTGGTTTTTACCTCATACAGAGGCAATCAAGCCTGAAGGTTGGCATTTATTAGCTATCTTTACGGCTACTATTGTGGGCTTTATCTTACGTCCCTGGCCAACGGGTATTATGGCCCTCTTTGGTATTGTTGTAGCCGTAGCCACTAATTCCATCACTATGGTACAGGCTCTAGGTGGCTATGCAGAGGCGAATGTGTGGCTTATCGTAGCGGCCGTATTCTTTTCACGAGGTATTATTAATTCTGGCCTTGGTAAGCGTATTGCGTACACCTTGATTCGCTCTTTTGGCACAAGCTCATTAAAGCTTGCCTATGCGTTGGCTTGTACGGACTTGATTATTTCTCCAGCTACACCATCTAATACGGCGCGTGGAGGTGGTATTGTATTCCCCATTGTACAAAATATTTCCTTAGCTTTTGGTTCTGAACCTTATGGTAATACGGCCCGCCGCATTGGGGCGTACTTGATGACGACGGCACATACTATTAACACTATTACTGTGACGATCTTCTTGACCGCATGTAGCGGTAATTTGCTTATTACGTCTTTAGGTGCTAAACTGTTTGGCTATGATATATCTTGGTGGGAATGGTTCCAAGCAGGTGTCATTCCTGGTGTGATTTGTATGATTTTGATGCCTTGGTTTATCTATAAAATCTATCCACCAGAAATCAAGGAAACACCAGAGGCTGCTGTAATGGCTCAAAAAGAACTAGATGCTCTTGGACCTATTACGAAGGCTGAAATTTCTGTTGCTATTATCTTTGTACTTTGCATCTTGCTTTGGGCTACAGCAATTTGGACTAAGCTTCATCCTACAGTAGTAGCGATGATGGGGGTTCTGGCGTGTGTTGTGACTGGCTCTCTTACTTGGGAGGATATTTTGGGTGAACGTACCGGTTGGGATATCCTTATCTGGATGGGTACGCTTGTGGGCATGGCTGGGCTGCTTGGTAAACTCGGTGTAGTAGCTGTGTTTGCAGACTTTGTAAGTCAACATTTAGCTGGCTTTGACTGGTTCTGGGCATCCTTTATCATTTCCGCTACCTTTGTGTACTCTCAGTATTTCTTTGCCAGTGGTACGGCGCGTATTACAGCTTTATTCTCCGCCTTTGCAGCCATTTTAGTGGCGATGGGGGCTCCTATTCCGTTTACGATATTGCTCTTTGGTTTGATGAACAGTCCTGGCTGTACATTGACTCATTATAGTTCAGGTGTAACACCAATCTTCTTCGGTGCTGGCTATGTGCCACAAGGTACATGGTGGCGCGTAGGTCTTGCCATTTCCGTGGTGAGCTTCCTCATTCATTTCTGGGGCGGCACTTTTGGCATATGGCTCTTTGGTATTTTATAATATATTCAATCCCTCACTACGGTGAGGGATTTTTCTTGTTATATCTATATTTTTTATACCTTACTAGGTTTGCTATAGTTTTTGGGTATGGTGAACTTCATAAAAAAACTATGATGAATCTATAGAATTTATTGTGAATTATCTTGCGCGGGATAATATAACGTGTTATTATTATTCCGTGATTATTATTACAGAATATTTTAGGAGGAAACATGTTAGGTTTAGTCATTAGCTTATTGATTATTGCGCTAGTCGTGATTATTAATGACATTCGAATTATGAACAACAACTTAACACGTTTTTGTCTTAGAAGTTCCGCGAATGGTTTAATATACAATCAATAAGATTTGACTATATGGTTTGTTTCTTATGTGTATATTTTCCAAGGGGTACATAGGATTATTTATGTATATAGGAATTCTGTAAACAAAAGGAATATCATTTGTAAACTTTTAAGACGATTCATTGGAATCGTCTTTTTTTATGCGTCGTGAAAGCTGTCCAAGTGGATGCTTTCAAAAGTGAGGAGATTAACATGAGTTGTAGAAGTGACAATTTGAAAACAGGCGTAGCACGTGCACCACACAGATCTTTATTAAAAGCTCTGGGTTTTGTTGATGAAGAAATGGGTAGACCAGTCATCGGTATTGCCAACTCTTTCAATGAAATCATCCCTGGTCACGTAGGCCTGAAAAATATTGTACAAGCCGTAAAAGACGGTATTCGCAACGCAGGTGGTGTGCCAATCGAGTTCAATACTATCGGTATTTGCGATGGTTTGGCAATGAACCATATCGGCATGAAATACTCCTTAGTTACACGTAATATCATTGCAGATTCTATCGAAGCTACTGCTATGGCTACACCATTCGATGCGATGGTATTCATTCCAAATTGCGATAAGGTAGTGCCAGGCATGTTGATTGCAGCTGCTCGCCTTAATATCCCATCTGTATTCGTATCTGGTGGGGCCATGCTCGCTGGTGTACATAAAGGTAAAAAAATTGGTTTGTCCGACGTATTCGAAGCCGTAGGCAAACATCAAACTGGTGAAATGGATGATGCTGAGTTAGCTGATATCGAAAATACGGCATGTCCTACATGTGGTTCTTGCTCTGGTATGTATACGGCAAATACAATGAACTGCTTAACAGAAGCTCTCGGTATGGGCCTTCCTGGCAATGGTACAATCCCAGCGGTATATTCTGAACGTTTGCGTTTAGCTAAGTTAGCTGGTATGCAAGCGGTAGAGATATTAAAAGCAAACCTTCGCCCTAAAGATATTATGACTCGTGAAGCCTTTGAAAATGCGGTAGCTCTTGATATGGCTTTGGGCGGTTCCTCTAATACGGCGCTTCATTTACCGGCTATTGCTCACGAAGCAGGTGTACCATTATCCTTAGACGATTTTGATCGCATCGCTCAAAATACACCTCAATTATCTAAATTATCTCCATCTGGCGTATACTTCATTGAAGACTTGTACGCTGCAGGTGGTGTATCTGCCGTGTTGAAACGTTTAGCAGAAAATGGTCGCCTTCATACAGATTGCAAAACTGTTGCTCTTAAAACACAAGGTGAAATTGCAGCGGCAGCTCATGTTGTGGATGAAGATGTTATTCACCCATGGGATAATCCAGTACATGAAACTGGTGGTATCGCGGTTCTTAAAGGTAACCTTGCTGTAGATGGTTCCGTTGTAAAAGCCGGTGCCGTAGATGCAGATATGCTTGTTCACTCTGGTCCAGCAAAGGTATTCAACAGTGAAGAAGAAGCGGTTGAAGCTATTACAGGCGGTAAAATCGTGAAAGGTGATGTTGTAGTTATCCGTTACGAAGGCCCTAAAGGCGGTCCTGGTATGCGTGAAATGTTGACTCCAACATCTATGATTGCCGGTATGGGTCTAGATAAAGATGTAGCATTGTTGACAGATGGACGCTTCTCCGGTGCTACTCGTGGTGCATCCATCGGACATGTATCTCCAGAAGCAGCTGCCGGCGGTACCATTGCTATCGTTGAAAATGGTGATATTATCAACATCGATATTCCAAACGGTAAATTGGAACTAGCTGTATCTGATGATGAAATCACTCGTCGTAAAGCTGCATTGAAACCGTTCAAATCCAATGTAACTGGATATCTTAAAAAATACGCTCTTCACGTATCCTCTGCTGCACAAGGTGCTATCGAAGTATTTGAAGACTAATACTAGACTTTCATTTAATACTAACTAGAGGAGATAGTGTACATGCACAAATTATATGATTTTATGGAGGCTCGAGAGCGATTAAGCACAATCACGGTGAAAACGAAATTGCTTCACAGCGATGTGTTTTCTGACGAGTGCGAAAATGATGTATATATCAAGCCAGAAAACTTGCAAATAACAGGCTCTTTTAAGGTTCGTGGAGCTTATAATAAAATTGCAAAGCTGACAGAAGAGGAAAAGGCGCGCGGTGTTATCGCTGCGTCTGCTGGTAATCATGCACAAGGCGTGGCCCTTGCTGCGAAACGCCTTGGCATTAAAGCGACTATTGTTATGCCGAAACACACGCCTCTTATAAAGGTTAATGCAACAAAACAGTACGGCGCAGATGTCGTATTACATGGTGAAATCTATGATGAAGCTTGCCAAAAAGCGATGGAACTCCAACAAGAACATGGTTATGTGTTCGTCCATCCCTTCGATGATGAAGATGTCATCGAAGGGCAAGGGACAATTGCTCTCGAGGTTCTCGATGAACTTCCTGATGCAGATGTATTGCTTGTTCCTGTTGGGGGCGGTGGTATCGTATCTGGTATTGCGGCAGCGGCAAAGTTAAAAAATCCGCGCGTTAAGATTATCGGTGTAGAGCCTGAAGGTGCCGCAAGTGCAATCGCTGCATTAAAGGCTGATCATCCGGTACCACTCGATGAAGTAGCGACGATTGCAGATGGTACGGCAGTACGCCAAATTGGGGAAACTACATTAGAATATATCAAGCAATATGTAGATGACATTATTACTGTTTCAGACTACGAATTGATGGAAGCATTCCTGTTGCTTGTTGAAAAACATAAATTAGTAGCAGAAAATTCCGGTATTTTACCATTGGCAGGTCTTAGAAAATTGAACTGCACAGGTAAAAAGGTTGTAGCCATTGTCAGTGGAGGTAATATCGACGTACTTACCATTTCCTCTATGATTAATAAAGGTCTTGTCGTACGTGGTCGTATCTTTACTTTCTCCGTTAACCTTCCTGATAAACCAGGCCAGTTAGTGGCTGTATCTCAAATGTTAGCCGATGCAGATGCAAATGTTATTAAACTTGACCATAATCAGTTCAAAAACCTTGACCGTTTCCATGAAGTGGAATTGCAAGTAACGGTAGAAACAAATGGTGAAGAGCACATCCAACACATTATTGATACTTTCAAACATAATGGCTACATTATTAAACGTTTAAATTCCAGCGAGATATTGTCTGAATAGCTGGGTGAAAGGGTTCCTATGAGCGCAGAAACAATCAATGGGGCACGCATTGTCCTTGAAACATTGCATCGCCTTGGTGTAACCGATATGTTCGGCTATCCAGGTGGCGCGGTAATTCCAATTTATGATGAAATATATAGCTTCCCTGAAATTAAACATTACTTTGTTCGTCATGAACAAGGTGCTGCACATGCAGCAGATGGTTATGCTCGCGTATCTGGTCGCGTAGGTGTATGTCTTGCTACGTCTGGTCCTGGTGCAACGAATCTTGTAACAGGTATTATGACTGCGTACATGGATTCCGTACCTATGGTGGCCATTACAGGTCAGGTTGGCCGGCCCTTTATCGGTAAGGACTCTTTTCAAGAGGCGGATATCCAAGGTATTACGATGCCTATAACCAAGCATAACTATCTTGTTCAAGATATTCATGATTTGCCTCGCATCATTAAAGAGGCGTACTTTATTGCTGGCACAGGTCGCCCAGGCCCTGTACTTATCGATATTCCGAAGGATATTCAAACCGAGAAAATATCCATGGCGGAATACAACAAATTGTACGAAGTACCTATTCATCTTGAAGGCTATGATCCAACCTATAAAGGTCATCAAGGTCAAATCAAAAAAGCAGCTACTCTCATCAAAAATGCAAAGCGTCCACTTATCATTGCTGGGGCAGGCGTATTAAAGTCTGGTGCTATGGATGAGCTTAAAGAATTAGCTGAAAAGGCTCAAATTCCGGTGACGAATACATTAGTTGGTCTTGGTGGTTTCCCAGGAGATCACGAATTGGCTCTTGGTATGGTTGGTATGCACGGTTCTGTTGCAGCTAATAATAGTACAGATGAGGCAGATCTCGTGATTGCTGCAGGGATTCGTTTCCATGACCGCATCACAGGCCATCCAGATTTCTTCTGTAAAAAAGCTAAAATCATCCATATTGATATCGACCCAGCTGAAATTGATAAG
Organism: Veillonella parvula; assembly: GCF_040094895.1. Lineage (GTDB taxonomy): Bacteria > Bacillota > Negativicutes > Veillonellales > Veillonellaceae > Veillonella > Veillonella parvula_L. The sequence continues at coordinate 39,311 of NZ_JBBNGV010000005.1, forward strand.
AATGTTACAATCAATGTGCCTATCGTAGGGGATTTAAAACAGGTATTAACGGAGCTTAATGCTCTTGTAGAACCTACAACTCATGAAGCGTGGCTTGAGCAAATCCGAGAATGGCAAGCGGAATACCCTATGGTAATCCCTGAGTCTAAAAATGATGTATTGCATGCACAATATGTGTTATCTGAGCTTAATAAGATTGCCAAGGAAGATGCCATAATCGTAAGTGACGTCGGTCAACATCAAATGTGGGCGGCTCAATTCTTAACTCATAAAAAACCTCATACTATCGTTACCTCTGGCGGTGCGGGTACCATGGGGTATGGTTTGCCGGCGGCTATTGGGGCTCAAGTAGGGGCGCCTAAGAAGCAAGTTATCCTTGTTGTCGGTGATGGTGGGTTCCAAATGACTTGTGAAGAGCTCATGATGGTTCGCCAATATAATTTGCCAATCAAGATTATTATTATTAACAACGGCTATCTTGGTATGGTTCGTCAATGGCAAGAAATCTTCAATGATAGACGCTACTCCTATGTAGATTTGGAAGTGAGTCCGAACTTCGTGAAACTCGCAGATGCATTTGACTTGAAAGCAGCGCGTCTAGATAATGTTGAAACTTTCAACAAAGAATTTAAATCATACATTACATCGGATGAAAGCATTGTCTTGGATTGTCGCGTTGAACGAGAGGATAATGTATTACCAATGATTCCAGCAGGCGGCACGATAAGCGGTATGATGGGTAAGAAAGGGGTGCTATAATGGCGAAAGAACATCAAGTCTTAATCATTGCAAAAAATGCACCAGGTATTGGTACACGTATTTTGGCACTCTTTAACCGTCGTGGCTTTAACGTTACAAAAATGACATCTGGCATTACAAATCAGCCAGGTTATGCACGTATTACTATTACTGTAGAGGCCGATGACCGAATTCTCGATCAAGTGCAAAAACAAATCTACAAGCTTATCGATGTTGTTAAGGTTAAAGTGTTTGAAGATCATGATGTGGTATGCCGTGAGTTAATGCTTATCAAGGTAAAAGCATCTGCTTCCACAAGATCACAAATAGTACAGATTGCCGATGTATATCGTGGTAATGTGTTAGATATTTCTCCTACATCTATGATCATTGAAGTCATTGGTAGTGTAGAAAAATTACGTGGCTTCATTCAAATTATGGAAACTTATGGTATTCTTGAAATTGCTAAAACAGGTATCACCGCTATGAGCCGCGGAGAAAAAATGTAGGAGTTGATAACGTGGGGCGTGAATTACTCCATTATGAAAATGTCTGCTTTCGCCGTGATGGTAGATCTATTTTAGATAATGTAAATTGGCATATAGAGGACGGTGAACATTGGGCCTTATTAGGGCTTAATGGGGCTGGTAAATCAACGCTACTCAGCATGATACCTGCTTATCAAATTCCCACAACGGGTACTTTGCGTGTGTTTGGTAAGGAATTTGGTAAATATGCGTGGCCCAAAATCAAGGCTAGACTAGGATTTGTTAGCTCTGTGCTTGGACAATTTCAGTCAACCTTGGATAAACAAGTCGTTGAAGATATTGTTATTTCTGGTGCATTTAGTAGCATTGGTATATACCAAGAGGTAGCACCTGAGGTGCGTCAACGAGGTATGCAATTATTATCTGAATTTGGACTAGACTATTTGGAAGGTCATCGTTTTCGAACCTTATCTGCTGGCGAACAGCGCCGGGTATTGTTAGCGAGGTCTATTATGGCAAATCCAGAATTATTGATTTTGGATGAGCCTTGCTCTGGTTTGGACTTACCAGCGAGGGAGCAGTTTTTACGCATCGTATCTACTTTGGTAGCTGAGCAGCAGACACCGATTATCTATGTGTCACATCAAATTGAAGAGATACTACCGTTTATTACTCATGTAGCTATCTTGCGAGAGGGCAAGATGATTCATGCAGGTCCTAAACACAAGGTACTAACTGATGATATTTTATCTGATGTCTTTGGACTTTCCGTACAAGTTGTATGGAAAGATGATCGTCCATGGGTGATGGTTCGGTAGTTATCAATTTTTTTTATCAGAGGCTTAAAACTTGGCTTGCTGATACTAAATTAATGTACGCCACATCTTGCAAAAATTTGTTAGATTGTGTACAGTATATATAATCTATATTCTATTGAATATGTTTGGAGGTTGTCTAATATGGCAGGTAAAATTTTAGGTACTACAGTTTATTATGATGCAGATTGTAATTTGAGCAAATTGGAAGGCAAAAAAATTACAGTTTTAGGTTACGGCTCCCAAGGTCATGCGCATGCATTGAACTTGAAAGAAAATGGTATGGATGTAACAATTGGTCTTCGTGGTGGTTCTTCTAGCTGGAAAGCTGCTGAAGAAGCAGGCCTTACAGTTAAAGAAACTGCAGAAGCAGTTAAAGGCGCTGATATCGTTATGGTATTGATTCCAGACGAATTACAAGCAGACGTATATGCACAAGATATCGCTCCTAACTTAAAACAAGGTGCATACTTGGCATTTGCTCACGGCTTCAACATTCACTTTGGTAAAATCGTACCTCGTGAAGACATCAACGTATTCATGGTAGCTCCTAAAGGCCCTGGTCATTTAGTACGTCGTACATACCAAGAAGGTTCTGGCGTTCCTTGCTTATACGCTGTAGAAAAAGATCCATCTGGTGATACTGAAGAAGTTGCATTAGCATGGGCTTCTGGTATCGGTGGTGGCCGTTCCGGTATCTTGGAAACTAACTTCAAATCTGAAACTGAAACTGACCTCTTCGGTGAACAAGCTGTATTGTGCGGCGGTGTTACTGAATTGATCAAAACTGGTTTCGAAGTATTAACAGAAGCTGGTTATGAACCTGTAAACGCTTACTTTGAATGCTTGCATGAAATGAAATTGATCGTAGACCTTATCTACGAAGGTGGCTTCCAAAAAATGCGCGACTCCATTTCCAACACTGCTGAATACGGCGATTACCATGCAGGTCCTCGCGTAATCACTGCAGATACTAAAAAAGCTATGGAACAAATCTTGGCGGATATTCAATCTGGTAAATTTGCTGATGAATTCTTAGCAGATTCCAAAAATGGTCAAAAATTCCTTAAAGAACATCGCGAAGCAGCTGCTAATCATCCAATTGAACCAGTTGGCGCAGAACTTCGCAACTTGATGAGCTGGTTAAAATAAGAGTATTACTTAGGTAATCTTTTGTGAGATTATATGCTTATTAAAAGCGACCCCGTAAGGGGTCGCTATTTTTTATCTTTTCTTACATTATTTTGGGCCATCTTGACGATTACATCGAAAATATTGGAATCAAATATGGTATAATAAAAAGTAATATTTGAAAGGAGTGTGGCATGGATTTTTACACATTAGCCTATGTTGAAAGTCAGGCTGTAATAGGTCAAACTTGGGGCTTTATTATAATTGTAGCTGTTCTATTAGCATTGCTCATTTTGGGAGTACAAGTATTGCGAAATGGTTTTACTAGTCGCTATCGTGACTTGATGATTATATTGTCTTTAATCGTAGTGTTCTTCTTAGGGCTTGAATACCAAGAGTATAATCGAATGAAAACCTATTCTGAGGACTCCTCTCGTATGGCTCAATTTTTACATTCTTTTAGTTCAGATCGTTCCGTACCGAGTGACCAATTGGCGGTTAACTCCTTAAAGATTCGTAATGGTATGATTTTAAAAGTAAGTGACGCTTACTATGAGGTTCAATTTAATCCAGAATTTTCAACCTATACGATTACACGTGTTTATAAGGTAAGCCCTATAGATCGAATTCACGATAAAGAGGATGCATTACAATAAGGAGGACCACATATGACAGAAGCTATGGCCGTCTATGGGATGGTCTTTGCAAAACTCGCCATCGGTCTCTTGGCGATTATTCTACAAATCAATTTAATGGGTAAGGGCAATTTAGCCCCAACCTCTGCTTTAGACCAATTGCAAAACTACGTACTTGGTGGTATTATCGGTGCCATTATTTACAATGATCAAATTGGCATTTTACAGTTTATGTTAGTTCTTATTTTATGGACTATCCTCGTAATGACTCTTAAGTTTTTAAAAGGGAATCTTCGTATTTTTAAAGCAATTCTTGATGGTCATCCAGTTATAGTAATCGAAAAAGGTCATATTCTAACAGAAGAATGTATGCGTTATGGTATACAAGCGGCTGAACTTAAATTAAAACTTCGTGCTGCCGGTGTTCAATATGTTACGGATGTTAAGCGTGCCGTATTGGAGCAAAACGGTCAGCTCAACGTGGTTCAATTCGGTGAAGATAATATTCGATTTGACCTTATCGATGATGGTCAAATTAATCAGTTTACCCTCGATGTAATTGAAAAAGATAGAGATTGGCTTGAACAAGAAATCCAAGCTCAAGGATACTCTGTTAAGGACATATATATTGCAGAATATAAAGATGAAAAAGTTGTTGTATATCCTTATGAAAGAAAACATCGCCCACAAATTGTAAGCACTCTTAAAAGTAAGACCGCTCATACTAAGGATAAATTGAAATCTAAATTGTAATATCTATTGGTTTTTTATTATAGGCGAAATTAGTATTATGTAATTTTATAGATGTACAAATGATATGTAAAGTGTTATTAAGCCCACTATTCGTAGTGGGCTTATATAGAAAGGAAATTAGTGAATCGTAAAGATTTAATTGATCGATTACAAGAATTATATAAAGATGAAGACAGTCGGGTAACAGTAAATCCTCATGCAGGGCAAAAAGTAGCTATCGTTTATCCGAATACATACTTTGTGGGCATGAGTAATCTTGGACTTCATATCATTTATGAGGAAATCAATTTACGAAATGATAGCGTCTGCGAACGAATCTTCTTGCCTGAGAAAAAGGAATTAGAAGCTTACGATAAGACTAAGACTCCGCTTATGAGCGTTGAAACACAACGGCCTATGCATCAATTTGATGTAGTTGCTTTTGATGTCACCTTCGAAATGGATTATTTCCATATTCCTTTGATGTTGCGCCATGGCCGTGTACCTATCATGGGAAAAGACCGTACCGAATTTGACCCTATCGTTATTGCAGGGGGCCCTTGTGCGACCTTTAACCCTGAGCCTTTTGCCGACTTTATCGATGCTTTTATCATCGGTGAAGGGGAAGGTATCGTCAGTCGCGTACTAGATATCATTCGAGATGGAAAAATGGAAGGCTTGGATCGTCACGCTATTTTACGTCAATTAGCGGATGTATCGGGTGTTTACGTACCATCCCTGTATGTGCCGATTTACAATGAAGATGGTGAATTTAAAGGCTATGATATTGCTGAGGGCGTGCCTAAAACGATCAAACGTCACTTTGAAATGCTCACTAGCGGTGGTGAAACGGTAGTAGCTACGAACTATACTGAATTTGGTGCTATGTATATCATCGAAGTAGCCCGTGGTTGTGGTCGGCACTGTCGCTTCTGTATGGCTGGATATTGCTTCCGCGTACCGCGTGTACGTCCTTTGGACATTTTGAAAGAAGGCGTAGAGCGCGCAGAAAAGCTAGGCAAAAAGGTGGGACTCATGGGTGCTGCTATTTCGGATTATCCCGAGGTAGATGAGCTAGTTAATTATATTCGCTCTAAAGATATGCGTTACTCTTGTGCATCCTTGCGTGCTGACTCGTTAACACAAGCCGTGGTGGATGGACTAGCGGATAGTGGACAAAAGACGATTACCATTGCCCCAGAAACGGGTAGTGAACGGTTGCGTCGCGTCATTAACAAGGGTATCAGTGAAGAGCATTTACAAAATGCAGCTACCTTATCTGCAAAGTCAGGTATTCAGCACATGCGCTTATATATAATGATTGGGCTGCCAACGGAAACCGATGAAGATATTGAGGCTATTGTAGGTCTTGCGGAAAGGACGCAGGCTCATATGGATAAAGTTGGCTGTAAAGGTCGTTTGACGCTCAGTATCAATCCCTTTATTCCGAAGCCTTTTACACCGTTCCAATGGATGGCCATGGATAATCAAAAAGCGGTGGAGAAAAAGTTACAATATATAAAGAAAGCATTGCAAAAGAATCGCCGTATTGAGGTTCTCGTAGAGTCTCCTAAAGAGGCGTACATTCAAGGAGTTCTCGCTCGTGGAGATCGTCGCTTAGGCGCTGTCATTGCAGCATGTGCAGCCGATCAGGGCAGTAAATCTTTTAAGTCCGAAATGAAGGCTGCTGGCCTGGATATGGATAATATGAATTATCGTGAACGCAGTTTTGATGAATTCTTGCCATGGAGCCATTTAGATATGGGCATGCAGGAGGGCTATCTTGAAATGGAATGGAAACGATCTATCGATGAAGCATATACCCCTCCATGTGCAGCAGGTTGTAAACGCTGTGGCGTTTGTAAATAGGAGGAACAGATGAATCAATCTGTAAAACGTATAGATGTGAAAGGCCCTCATGGAACATGGTCTTATGAGGCGCCAAGCTGGGTTGATCGATTTCCCATTGTTATGGGCGATACCTATCGTCATGGTGGTGTATCTAAAGTTCCTTATGAATCATTAAACCTAGCGTTTCATGTAGGGGATGAAGCTCAAAGCGTACGAGAAAATCGAGCTATTGTTGCGAAATATTTAGGTGTTGAACCAAATCGTATTTCTTGTGGCAATCAAGTCCATGGTTTAAAGGCTGTAGAAATCACAGAAGACCTTGTTGGGGCAGGTGCTTTTGGAGAAGATACGGCCATCGATGATTGTGATGCGGTATTTACAAATCTACCGCATGTGCCATTATTTCTGTTCACAGCAGACTGCGTTGGCGTAGGTATTTACGATGCTAAACATCATGCGATTGCTACGGCGCATGCAGGTTGGCGTGGTGCCATTGGCCGCTTACCAGTACTTACTATTGAGGCCATGAAAGAGGCTTATGGGACCGAGTTCAAAGATTGCTATATATATCTTGGGCCTAGTATTGGCCCAGAGTCCTTTGAAGTAGATATAGAACTAGGTAAACGCTTTGAATTAGCATGGAGAGATATGACAGACAGAGATGCATCTGATGTTGTCAATTATCCTGGTGATAAATTAGATAAGGCTTATATCAATTTATGGAACTTTATTGGTGAGGATCTCGTTGTAAATGGAGTTCCTTCAGAGCATATCACGATTGGTGGTACCGATAGTGTAAGTGAAGTAGACTGTTATTCCTATCGTCGAGAGGCAGGCCTAACAGGTCGCATGGCCTTATTTGCGATGTTACAAGACCGATAAAATTCGGCTTTCACAGGAATCATAATAAAGTATGATATTTTATATATATATACATGCTTGGATTTGTGGAAGGGATAAGCCTTAAATCATGTACATTTGACCTTAAATACTATATAATAAAATAGTCTATACAAATATATTTGATGATTATGATATATAGATTGAAGGGGGCATTCACGTGATTGAAGAATCCCTACACGCTATACAGCAGCGCATGGCCGATGCTATGGCGCGTGTTGGTCGCGTAGATACAGCATTATTAGTGGCGGTTACAAAGAACCACCCTGTGTCGGCTGTGGAAGAGGTCGCACGGCTCGGTGTCACTCATGTAGGAGAAAATCGAGTACAAGAGGCCAAAGAAAAACAGCTAACCTATAAGGGGCCACAATTAACATGGCATTTGATTGGTCATTTACAGGTCAATAAGGTGCGCCAAGCGGTTCCTATGTTTGATTTAATTCATTCTGTGGATAGCCGTAAATTATTAGATGAAATCGAAAAGGTTGCTGCAAAGCACGATAAAATACAAGATGTATTACTGCAAGTCAATGTGGCCCGCGAAGCTTCTAAAACGGGAATGACCATCGAAGAGTTTCCAGAAATACGAGATTATGCAAAAACATTGCCTCATGTACGCGTAAGGGGCTTGATGTGTATGGCGCCATTTTTCGATGATCCACAGGAAGCTCGTCCAATCTTTCGCGTAGCGAATGCCTTGTTTGAGGATATGAAACGCTACTTTGAAGAAGGGCAGATTCAATATTTATCTATGGGGATGACTCATGACTTTGAGGTCGCTTTGGAAGAAGGGGCTAACATCGTTCGTGTAGGCACAGCAATTTTTGGGGAACATGTATATTATTAAGGTTCGGGTTACCTGATAATCGGAAGCGTTAATTGTATTAGGAGGAAATCCAAATGGCATTGGGAGATTATTTAGACAAAGCAAAAAACTTATTCTTAGGCAGAACTGATGATGACTATGAATATGATGATTACGAATACGAAGATGAAGAGGAATACGAAGCTGAACCTACCCCAGTAGCAACAGCGGCTCCCGTGTCCGGCGCATCTGAATTTCATCCACGCAAGGTAGGAGGCCAATCTACGATGACACAACGTCCAACAGCTATGAAAGTAGTTGTAATTGAACCAAAAGTATTTGAAGACTCTGAAAATATTACACATCAATTGCGCGACATGCGTCCTGTATTGATTAATTTTGAAAATACAGACCCTCATGAAGCAGCTCGTATTGTAGATTTCGTATCTGGTGCGACCTATGCATTGGATGGCAAATTGGAAAAAGTAGGTAAAGACATTTTCATGTGTGTACCTGTAAATATTTCCATTGATTATAATGACAATGAAAGCAACACAACTGAGCAAAACGAATACTCTTGGGAAAATAAATAATCTCTCTATAAATGGTGGTGATAACTATGTTAGGTAAAACCCTATGTATAGGCGTTGGCTCAATGGGGGGCGCTCTATTGCGCGGTGCATTACAGCATGGTATTTTGAAAGCATGTGATACACACATTCTAGTGCGTCGCGAAGAACAATGTAAGGCTCTTACAGAGGAGCTTGGTGTAGTAGGTTTTACTACATTGCCTAATGTAAACGAGTACAACACTATTCTATTGGCTGTAAAACCACAAGTGTTACCATCTGTATTAGAGTCGTTGAAAGAAGTGCCTTATGGGACTGTTATGATTTCCGTTGCCGCTGGTATAACCTTAGATACTCTTGACGCGGCGATTCCACAAGCTAACTGGTTTAGAGCTATGCCAAATACACCGGCTTCTATCGGTGCTGGCATGACGGCACTCGCCGGGGATGATGTGAATACGGACCTAGGTCGTGCTGTACAAGCCTTGTTTGCGGCTGTAGGCGAGGTAGCAGTAGTGAGTGAAGCCGATTTAGATCGCTTAGGGGCGTTATCCGGTGCGGGCCCTGGCTATATGTTTGTCATCCTTGATGCTTTAGCTGATGCGGGCGTTCGCATTGGTTTACCACGTCAATTGGCGATAAAGGCGGCGGCTCAAACAATGTACGGCGCTGGTAAGATGGCTCTTGAAAGTGGCAATCATCCAGCGGTACTACGAGATCAAGTGACAAGCCCTGGTGGCACTACCATTGCGGGTATTGGTGCTATGGAAAAAGGTGGACTTCGCAGTGCTCTCCAAGATGGCGTAGTAGCATGTCTTGCTCGGTCGAATGAGTTGGGGAAATAATTTTGGCAGATACTAGTAAATTAATACGATATTTCGAGGCCAGTGGCAGTGGCGAGGAAGCTCGTCGCATGCTAGATTTGGCTGAGCAGGTTGTAAAAGGTCGTCCCTATCGTGTGGCGGACTTTACGAGCCCTGCAGGCCTTGTTATTGCAGATGCTATCAAGGCTAATTACCCACAGTTAACAGTTAAAACTGATGGTGGCTATGAAGGGGCGGAACGCATTCGTATCGCTTTCGTAGACAGCGACTTTAACGGTACTGTGGACATGGGCATTCGCGCCCTTAAGGTGAATTGGGACCCTCGGTTCCGATTGCTCACTCATCGCGATGTGCTTGGCTCCTTAATGGGCCTAGGCATTGATCGCTCCAAATTTGGGGACGTTATCGTCCAACAAGGGGGCGCTCAGATTATGGTGGATGAAAGCGTGGCTGATTTCGTAATTCAAAACTTTACGAAAATTGCTATGGTTTCCGTATCTGTAGAGGCTATTGAGTTATCGGATATTGCACCAAAAGAAGAAAAAATTAAAGAAGTCCGCACTACAGTTGCTTCTTTGCGCTTAGATGCGGTAGCGAGCTCTGGATTTAGTGTATCGCGTACTAAACTAGTGAGTGCTATCAATGCGGGCTTATTACAAGTAAACTGGCAACCAGCTAAGGGGGCATCCCAAGAAGTTAAAGAAGGGGATGTCATATCCATGCGTGGTCGTGGCCGAATGAAGGTAGAAGCTATTACAGGTACCTCTCGTAAAGGGCGTATCGGCGTATACCTGAAACGATTTATGTAGGCAGTTGAAAATCGGCTTGACCATCAAGCCGATTTTTTTATATATAGTAGGACAGCCATGGTATCCATAACATTTCAACCTACAACTGAAGATATAATCCTATTCGTAGGCGGCGGAGAAGTAGCAGAACGACGGATGCGGCTCTTTATTGATGAGCCTTGTAACATTGTCGTTATCGCTCCTGTTGTAACAGATATGATTAGTCAATGGGCAAAGGACAAGCGCATCACATGGTGGGACCGTGCTTTCACCAGTGATGATGAACAATTCATCATAACGAGCAGTTTGCTCTTTATCTGCACAGATAATCATAAATTGAACGATTCGTTGTATGCACTTGGTAAAAAGCATCGCGTGTGGACCAACCGCAGTGATGACCCGAGCGCGTGCATCTTTACTGTGCCGTCATCCCTTGAGCTTGGCGATCTTCATATTGCTATTAGCGCTAACAATGTAGGCCCTCGTATTAATCGTCTCGTACGACAAGATATGATGAATCGTTATGGTCAGTTGCAAAAGGCTATGCCTAGACTTAAAATATTTAGAGAAGAAGTAAAGTTACTGCTTCCTACGCCAGAGGCTCGACAGAAATTTTGGCGAGACAATCTGACGGTAGAAACATTTGAAGCCATTCTCAAGGGAGAGTGGATGATTATAGAGGAGAAACTTAACCATGCAATTAGTGGTATTAGGTCTAAATCATAGAAGTGCCGCTGTAGAGGTGCGTGAACGTTTCTCGTTTGATAAAGACGAGGTAGTTGCCGCACTAAACCGCCTCTATGAATTTGACTGTATCTCAGAATGCGTTATATTATCCACCTGTAATAGAACGGAAATTTATGCTGCTTTAGAAGGTGTAGAATTCCCGAAGGATTACATGTTGGCAGTGTTAAAAGATTTAAAAGGAGCAGATCATATCGATGCAGATGCATTCTTCTTCTACGAAGAGCGAGATTGTATTGAACATCTATTCCGTGTGTCTGCTAGCCTTGATTCCCTTGTGTTGGGGGAAGGTCAAATCTTGAGCCAATTAAAAGGAGCCTATATTCAGGCTTATAGCGCAGGCTGTACGGGCACAATATTTAATATTTTATTCCAACGTGCTATTAGCGTTGGTAAAAAGGTGCGCACCAATACGGGCATTGCTAATACGCCTGTATCTGTTAGTTATACGGCGGTCAATCTTGCAGAGGATAGCTTAGATAAGCCATTATCTGAAGCGACTGTTCTTATTTTAGGCGCTGGCACCATGAGTGAGCTAACGGCTACACATTTACAAGCGAAGGGTGTAAAAACGATTTTCGTATCTAATAGAACCTTTGCTAAGGCTGAAATGTTAGCGGAACGCTTTAATGGTAAAGCTGTTAAGCTCGATAACTTTGTAGACTATGCTAAAGATGCGGATATTCTTATCACATCTACAGGGGCGCCACATTATATTATTACGGAACGAGAAGCCAAGAAAATTACGACTCTTCGTAAAGGTGAACCTATCGTTATGATCGATATAGCGGTGCCTCGCGATATCGATCCTGCGGTGGCAGACTTGGACGGTATTTACCTATTTAATATTGATTCTCTTGAAAGTGTAGTAGAAGAAAATAAGGCGCAGCGCGAAGAGGAAGCTCGTCGGGCAGAACCTATTATTCATGATGCTATTGAAGAGTTGTTGGATAAATTGAGCTATTTAACAGTGCGTCCTATGATGGCATTGCTCACAGAAAAGGCAGAGCGGATTCGCCGTCGTGAGTTACATCGCGCATTAGCTAAATTGCCAGATATTTCCGATAAAGAGCGCCGTGTTATGGACTCGATGAGTCGCATGATTATTCGCAAAATGTTGCGTGAACCGATGATTCACTTCAACGAAATTGCTGGTACAGAGGAAGAAGGCTTGTACTGGGACTTATTCAAAGATATGTTTAATCTTGAGAAAGAAGGCTAATGCCATGAGAGATCATATTCGAATCGGCACGCGAAAAAGTGCCCTTGCCCTATGGCAGGCTGAACATATTAGTGCAGAATTACAACGTCTGTACCCAAATATTACGGTAGAGCTAGTTCACTTTAATACAAAGGGTGACCGTATCCTAGAGAAACCACTAGCTCAAGTTGGTGGTAAAGGTTTATTTACCGCTGAATTAGAAGAGGCTATGCATAAAGGCAATATCGATATCGCCGTACATAGCTTAAAGGACATGCCTACAGAGTTGCCAGAAGGACTTACTCTTGGTGCTATTTCCGCTCGTGAAGTACCTTATGATGCACTGGTGAGTCCCGTGTATAAAACATTAGACAAATTGCCACAAGGGGCTCGCGTTGGTACCAGTAGCTTGCGCCGTCAAGCGCAGTTATTGCATGCTCGTCCTGATCTTAAGGTAGAGGTTATTCGCGGTAATGTACAGACTCGTTTGAGCAAGATTGAAACGGAAAAGCTAGATGGTGTTATCTTGGCTCAAGCAGGGCTTAAACGATTGGGTTTAGAAGACCAAATTACACAAGTCTTCAAGGCTGATGAAATGATTCCTGCCGTTGGACAAGGGGCGCTCGCTATTGAGTGTCGCGCCGACGATGCGGAGATGCTTGATATGTTGGCTCCTATCAACGATGAAGCAACGCGCTATGCCGTTGAAGGGGAACGCAGTTTCTTGCGTCAACTAAACGGTGGTTGCCAAGTGCCAATGGGCGTGCATGGTACTATCAATAAAGGGCAATTAACCTTGAAAGCCATGATTGCATCCCTCGATGGAAAAACTGTGTACGAAGGGGAAATCTCTGGCCCTGCTAAAAAGGGAGAAATCCTTGGAAAAAACCTTGCAAAAGCTTTATACGAAGAAGGGGGCAAACGCATTGTGGATGCTCTCATAGAGGAAGGAATTATAAAATGACAGGTATGGTATATCTAATTGGTGCGGGCCCTGGCGATGTTAAACTTATCACTGTAAAAGGTCGTGAATGCATCGAAAAGGCAGATGTAATTGTATATGATTATTTAGCAGATGCTCATCTGTTAGAATGGGCACGTCCAGATGCTGAATTGATTTATGCTGGTAAGCAATGTAAAGATCACACAATGCATCAATGGGAAATCAATGAGCTTTTAGTACAAAAGGGTAAAGAAGGCAAAATTGTAGCGCGTTTAAAAGGCGGGGATCCGCTCGTATTTGGTCGTGGCGGTGAAGAAGCGATGGCTCTTGGTGAAGCCGGTGTACCATTTGAATTCGTGCCAGGCGTAACATCTCCTATCGCAGCGCCTGCTTATGCGGGTATTCCTGTAACACAACGCGCTATGGCTACATCCTTTGCGGTTGTAACAGGTCATGAGGATCCTACAAAAGCAGTATCTGGCATTCATTGGGAAGGCCTTGCTACGGCGGTAGATACACTTTGCTTTGTAATGGGCGTTGGCAACTTGCCTGTCATTGCAGAAAAGTTGATGGCTCATGGGCGAGCAGCCTCTACACCTGTAGCACTTGTTCGGTGGGGAACAAAAACAGTACAAGAGGTATTGGTTTCCACCCTTGAACATGTCGTTGAAGATGTAGCAAAGGCTAAATTGAAAGCACCAGCTATCATCGTAGTAGGTGATGTAGTCAACCTTCGTGAAAAATTACAATGGTTCGATAATAAACCTTTATTTGGCAAAACTGTTGTGGTCACACGCGCTCGCTCCCAAGCAAGTGCATTCCGCGAAAAATTAGCGGCTCAAGGCGCTAATGTAGTGGAAGCAGCAGCAATTAAAACATCTCCATTGGAATTGTTTGAGGAAGATAAACGTATCATCAATAATACAAAACAATACCAATGCATCGTATTCACATCTGGTGAAGGGGTTCGCTACTTCTTCGATGCTCTATATAAAGAAGGCAAAGATACACGTGCTTTAGGCAATTCTAAAGTAGCGGCTATCGGCTGTGCTACGGCTCGTGAACTCCATAAATATGGCATCGTACCAGATATCATTCCTGTAGATTACAAGGCAGAATCTGCTGTAGAGGCTCTTGAAGAAGAACTCAATGCAGGGGATTCCGTATTATTGATTCAACCAAAGGTAGCACGCGATGTGATTCCACGCTGCTTGCGTCATCGCAATATGGATGTAGATATTTTGCGTTTATACGAAACAACACAAGATACATCTCAACAAGAAGCATTAGTAACAGCGTTAACAGAAGGCACAGTAGATTATATTACCTTTACAAGTTCTTCCACTGTAACAAATACAATCCAATTATTGGGCGACAATGCACTAGAGCTATTAGGCAATACTAAAGTGGCTTGCATCGGTCCAATTACGGCTGCTACGGCTATGAGTGCAGGTCTTAAACCGGCTATCATTAGTGATGTATATACAACTGATGGCTTAGTAAACGCTATTGTAAAAGACATTTAGGAGGATTACATGTACGATTTAACATACCGTCCTCGCCGCTTGCGTATCAATCCAGAAATGCGAGATTTGGTACGCGAAACGACACTCGACGTAACTGATTTGATTTATCCATTATTTATCGTGCCTGGTGAAGGTATCAAAAAGGAAATCGACACATTGCCAGGTCAATATCACTTGTCTGTTGATGAGGCTGTGAAAGTAGCCCAAGAGGTATATAATCTTGGTATTCTTGGCGTAGAAATCTTCGGTATTCCTACATACAAGGATGAGCAAGGTTCCTCTGCGTGGGATATGTCCCAACCAGTACAACAAGCCATCAAAGCCATCCGTACAGCTGTACCAAACCTATTGGTTGTAGCTGATGTATGCTTGTGTCAATATACTACAACAGGGCATTGTGGCATGATTGATGACCATGAAATCTTGAACGACGAAACATTACCATTACTTTGTAAAGTTGCGGTAAGCCAAGCGGAAGCAGGTGCACATATGGTGGCTCCATCCGACATGATGGACGGCCGTGTAGGTGCCATTCGTGAAGCCCTTGATGCGGCAGGCTATACCAATGTATCCATCATGAGCTATGCGGCAAAATACGCATCTGCTTACTATGGTCCGTTCCGCGGTGCTGTTAATTCTGCGCCAAAATTTGGTGACCGTAAATCTTATCAAATGGATCCAGCCAATCGATTGGAAGCTTTCAGAGAAATCGAACTTGATATCGCTGAAGGTGCGGATATTATCATGATTAAACCGGCCTTGTCCTACTTGGACATCGTTCGTGAAACGCGTGACCGCTATGAATTGCCGGTTGCGGTATACAATGTATCTGGCGAATATGCGATGGTTAAATCCGCTGCAGCGGCTGGTCTTATCGACGAAGAACGCCTCGTTATGGAAACAATGCTTTCCATGAAGCGCGCTGGTGCTAAAATCATCATTACGTACCATGCCTTAGATATTGCTAAATGGTTACAACAATAAGGAGGAACTATGTTCCAACTCGGTAAATCTGAAAAGGCCTTTAACGAGGCTAAACGTTATATGCCTGGCGGCGTAAATAGTCCTGTTCGTTCCTATCGCAGCGTAGGATCCAACCCTCCGTTTATTAGCAGTGCCAGTGGTAGCCGTATTTATGACATCGATAATAACGAATACATCGACTATGTATTGAGCTGGGGCCCTATGATCTTGGGCCATGCGAACCCAGAGGTTATCGCGAGCCTACAAGAGGCTATTCCTCGCGGTACTAGCTATGGTGCGCCTACATTACTAGAAACAGAATTGGCTAAAAAGATACAAGCCTTCATGCCATCCATGGAGGTTATCCGCCTCGTAAACTCTGGTACAGAGGCTACCATGAGTGCCTTGCGCGTTGCTCGTGGCTATACTGGTCGTGATCGCATCGTGAAATTTGTAGGCTGTTACCATGGTCATAGCGATGCTCTCTTGGTAAAAGCTGGCTCTGGCCTTGCTACCTTTGGTGTACCAGATAGCCCTGGGGTTCCACAAGGCGTAGCAGAAAATACCATAACATTGCCATACAATGACTCTGATGCGGTTCGTAAATTATTCGACGATATGGGCGATACTATTGCGGCAATCATCGTTGAACCTGTAGCTGGTAACATGGGTTGTGTGCCTCCAGAACCAGGTTTCCTCGAAACCTTGCGTGAAGTAACTAAGGCTCACGGTGCTATACTGATTTTTGACGAAGTCATGTGTGGCTTCCGTGCTAGCAGCGGTGGGGCTCAAAAACGTTACAATATCAAACCGGACCTTACATGCCTTGGTAAAATCGTTGGTGGCGGCATGCCACTTGCTGTATTCGGTGGCTCTCGTGAGATTATGAACCAAATTGCTCCAGCTGGTCCTATTTACCAAGCTGGTACATTGAGTGGTAACCCTATTGCTGTTACTTCTGGTTTGGCAAC
Organism: Veillonella parvula; assembly: GCF_040094895.1. GTDB lineage: Bacteria > Bacillota > Negativicutes > Veillonellales > Veillonellaceae > Veillonella > Veillonella parvula_L. The sequence goes on from NZ_JBBNGV010000005.1 coordinate 55,935, forward strand.
ACTTTCCATTCTGCAACGGGATCCAACGGTGTTTAAACAAGTAGAAGATACGACGATTGCCCTTTGCGAAGGCCTTGAAAGATTGGCGGCACAATACAATGTGCCTGTTGTTGTGCAACGAGTAGGCTCTATGTTCACCATCTTCTTTACTGACAAACCAGTTAAGAACTTTGATGATGCTTCAGCTTGCAATGAAGAACAATTCAAAATGTTCTTCCACCATAATTTGAGCCATGGTATCTACTATGCGCCAAGCCCTTATGAAAGTAATTTCGTATCTATCTGCCATAAGAGCAGTGAAGTGGAACGCACATTAGCCGTTGCTGATGAAGCTTTCAAAAAAATCAGTGATACATTATTATAAGAAGTTATAGTTTGTAGTTGTTTATGTATCGATACAGGTGATGAACATGCAGTTTTACAAGAACTTAAAGCGTGCTCGCGTGCGCATGGGCAAAAGCCAAATCGAAGTAGCAAAGGCCGTAGGTATCAGTAATGCGGCACTTTCAAATTACGAAACAGGGTATCGCGAACCAGATTTAGATACACTCTGTGCCCTGTCTCGCTATTATGGATTGACCTTGGATGAGCTGTTGGATGTAAATGGAGAAGAACACGAGCCCATCTATGATCTCAGTCCTGTATTAAAAAATAAATACATTGCCTATAAAGGTGAAGTATTCGAGTTGAAAGACTCGCAAAAACGTGCGCTCTTGCGCGAGCTCGATAATCTATTTACTAAATTTGAGAAATCAAAGGTAGAAGATAAAGATAGCAAGCCAAAAACGTACAAACATGGGAACCCTCATATCAATCGGGCTGGACTAGCTAACAGTGCGGGTAGTTTAGCGGCACGACGGAATCTAAAGTAGTTTAATATACTACCTTGTAGATTGAGGGCATTCCTTAACTTGCACAATTTAAAACAAAAGCACCATCTATTTGGGGAGCTAACCGACACATAAGTCGTCCCTCGATAGATGGTGCTTTTTTTGCCGTATATAACAAAATATTCGTTGGTGGTATACGTTAGTTTAACATATAATTGAATTATAGAAGAGGAATAAATATTTACTAGTCTTATAGGAGAAAGTTATGATAGTAGTATTTGCAGGATTTTTAGTATTTTTATTTTGTCTGTATTTTATTAAAAATCCATACTTCACATTACAGCATATTAAAATTAAACGCTCAAAATCTTTGTTAATTTCAGAGCTGCTTTTAGGTGTGATAATTTTCTTATATATTATTTTTGCAGGATATTCTAGACTAGTGCGGTTTTTATTAGAATTGATATCTGTAATTCTGTTTTTATTAGAAATGTGGTTAAGAGTTCCTGCTATTGAATTGGATTGTAGTTTATCACCTGACGTGAAAGTAATGCTCAATAAAAAAGCTAAAAAAGATTTTTATTCTACATTGCCAATGTTATTTTTATTAACATGTATGTTTGTATTTAATTTCATCAAGATTTAAATAAATTTAATTGGAAAAGTGAAGATTAATAGGAACTACTATGAATACATATATTAATAAAATAAGAGATATATTGGTGGAGTGTACGCCTAAATATTGGTATAAGATTTATTTGTTTTTTGAATGTACAGAATCAGGTATGAGTTCGGCTTGTTATTATGTAAAAACCCCGGCTGGTTCAATCATTAGTTATGGAGATTTGCTATATAATTGCAGTGATGAAAAAATAAAATCTATAAAAGCTGGGACTAGTGAGATTTTAACGTATGTACGATTACTACATGAAGCCTCTACAGAGCAATGGACGTGGGGGACAATGTATATTTCACACGATGATTATGAGCCACATTGTGAATTCCATAATGATTTTGTAACTGACGATTACTGGCTCCAAAATAGATATAAGTGGGTATATAAAAACTTTGGTGTTTTGGAAAATAAAGATGAATTTGATCCGGATGTATATAAAAAAATGCTAAAAGGTCCACGAGGTGTTTTATTATTGGAAGATATGGAGTCTCGTGTATTAGCAAAAAATTATACTGCTATTGATAAGGCGTTTAAGTTAAAGCATAAAAGCTTAGAATCAGAACTTGAGAAACATTATAATAAAGTGGCCAAAAGTATATACAAATTAACGCCTTTAAATTGGCATCGTGCTAAATTACACTTTGATATGAATATTGATAATCTCTCTGTAGAGCTTTTAGTTTATAAAACTGAGGATGATTCATGTATTACAAAGTATATAGAAAATAATGATGAAGAGCCGGCTATTATTTCGGAGGTTATGTATGATTTAAAGAATGAAGTTTTAGCGATAATTGAGACTTTTAAATTCTATAATCAAAACCCATTCTCTGGTTTAGTATATACATTAACCTCTAATGGTGAGGTATCTTTAGAGCTAACTTATGAAGATAAATGATTTTAAGTTCGTTGATGGAATTGATTGGATGAGCTTTCATGCAGATAGGAAAAAACTCAAAAAAATGGCTTGAGAGAATACTTCTTTCTTGTTTAATAGTAGTAGGTATTATTTTTGGCGGTTGGCTTTTCTTTGCTACAAACTTTATGCACCCATTTATCCACTATTTGGATCTGAGGGGAGGTATAATATATTACAAAGAGCCAACTAATATAATTGCTTCTAATGTTCTTGGTTTTGATGAAGTACGAGGGAAAATATATTATATAACTACAAATGGTATTGGTGTATATAATGAATTAAATAACGAACATGTATTTATATTACATAAAGAGCCACCTAATGAAATTAGAATAGATGACATTACTAATGTATATCCGGAATTTAGTCGTTTCTCTGATGCGGAACAGGAGGTTTGGAAAAGCAAATTTTATGCTGATTTTAGGCAAAGAATTCCTATAGAGGAAGGCAATATAATTAGATTTCCATTCTTTTTCTCTTACGAAACCCGTGGGATTTATAATTTAGCTACAGGATCTAAATTATCGAAAATTGATACGTATAAAATTTCTAACAATATATTTTATAATGTTGATTTTGGTAGTATTACAAAGATAGATTTAGAAACAGGTACTGTATGGAAGTACTATTCTAATAACTTATTAAATTATAATTTTCTTAATGAGACGATTTCTAGTAAATCAAAAGAGTTTATTATTAATGAATTAATCAAAGAACGAAATCATGATAAACAATTGAAAGATAAAATTATAGCTATAGATCATTATAGTCAATTTAGTAAAGAGGATAAGGAGGTTATAGAAGAATTATTTGTTAAGTTAGTCACTGCACGAGAGAGTATGAGCTTAAAACCAGAACATAAAATGGGGTTAGAAAACTATTTAGAGTGATTAACTTTTCAATGTATTCATACTTAGTTGGGGAGTCTGGCTAAAGAATATATATTATTTATTACTATAAATAAAAAGGGTTAATGATAAACCAGTAAATCAAAAGCTAAAATAATATAGTGGGTAGAGGTATAATTATGATTTATTTTAAAAATAAAAAAAGCTTAGATACATTTTTAATGGTCTTTATATTGGGTGCTGTTAAGGCATATAGACGAAATTATATTGATTTGACCATTCTAGAATATTACATATTTAGTATGTTAATTCGATTAATGTGTAGAAAAGCACATCTGTCCGATAAATTGTTAAATATTATTGGAGATGGGATGAGTTTAGAGGATGTTGATGAGTGGATGGCTCGTAGGATTCCTATACCACCATTAAATGATATGTTAGATGATATTGAATGCAGTAGTTGGATTGCTTTAATAGAACGGGAGTTAGAGGGTAATACTTTATCTGAAGCGTTAAAGATTTCTACACATGATGAAAAGAAGTTCGGTATCTATTTCTTTACCGATTATGTAGAGGAGATATTTTGGGCGTTGTTTTTGTTAGGATTGTATGAAGTCTTACAAAAACCTGAATTCATTTCTGAATCAATCTTAAGTTGTATTAAACAGACCTATTTGTCTGAAATATATACGTGTGAACGTATTCAGAATGAAGATTTTCAAGCATGTATTTCCAATTTACAGGAGATAGTTGATACTAATATATCCGGGCAATTAAGTAAAGAATTAATTACTATGAAAGCAAAATTAGCATCATTACAGGTATTATTACCATTTTATGATGTGAGTTTTGATAAGTTAAAAACAGACATTGATTTAAAAGCTACTAGAGGGATGTTCTGGCAAATTAAAGTTTTAGGGAAGTTTATAGACTTGGGATTATAGATTCTAAAAGATTATTAAGTTGGTTCTATACTTATGATTACTTTTAATTTTGGGATTAACCTTTATTAACTTCTATCCTTAAATAATATTTAGTGTTAAATGTTATAAGCTTATTTTAATGACATCTATACCTTTCATAAGGGACTGGTATAGGTGTCATTTTTATATTGAAAACTAATAAAAATCAGTATTGATTAAAATCTAAGTAGTTCTATTAAAATTACCAGAATTCTACGTTTTCATGAGTGTTTTATGATAAAATAAAAGGTATGAATACTTCAACAACTAGGTCTATTACCTATAATGGCGACAGAATTGAATATGAGTTAACCATCAAGCGTGTGAAGAACATGAACATGCGCATTACAAAGGATGGTGTGATCCATGTGTCGGCGAATGCCTATGTGCCGGATTATAGGGTGGACAAGTTTGTCATCGAGAATATGCCCTTTATTGAGCGGGCTCGTTACAAGATTGATGCATTGAATGCCAAGCGTGTTGAGGCGCTACAGTATGTGAATGGTGAAAGCTTATCCATCCTCGGCATTCCCGTTACTTTGCGCCTAGTTGAGCAGGACGGAAAGCCTCATATCGGCTTTGACGGGAAGGCCATTCTTACCATGGTGGTACCTCGTGGTACGACCTTTGAAGCGAAGCATAAATTAATGCAAAGTTATTGGCGCAATTTAGGGGAGAAGGTCTTTGTCCATTGGGCAAAGGTCGTGTATCAGCGCTTTCACAAGCAAGGTATTGACGTACCTATGCCAACCATAAAACAGCAGCGTATGAAGAGTCGTTGGGGCTCTTGTACGCCTACAAAGCAGCTCATCAAGATGAATACTCGACTATTAGAGGGGCCACAGGCGTATATTGAGTACGTTATGATTCATGAGTTTGCCCATTTTAAATATTTAGACCATTCCAAGAACTTTCACAATCTAGTGGCACAGTTTTTGCCAGATTGGAAGGCTCGTAAGAAGTCATTGAACGTGTATTTTGCTCATCGCCCTTAAAGGAGGTGTACCATGCAGCCATTTGTACATTTACATAGTCATACAGAGTTTAGTTTGCTAGACGGCATCAGTCGCTTGCCTAACATGGTACGTCGTGCGAAGGAGTTAAATCAGCCAGCCCTTGCCATTACGGATCATGGCAATATGTATGCAGCCATTTATTTTTATAAGGAATGTGTAGCACAAGGCATTAAACCGATTATTGGGTGTGAAGTATATGTAACGGAACATAGCCGCCTTGATAAACCAGAAGGTCGCAGCCGTGAACGTTTGAAACATCTCATTCTATTAGCAGAGACTATGGAAGGGTATCGTAATCTCGTAAAAATCGTGTCGAAAGCCTCTACTGAAGGGTTTAATTATAAGCCACGTGCAGACCGTGATTTATTGCGCCAATACAGTAAGGGGATAATTGCCCTCAGTGCGTGTATTCAGGGGGAAATCCCTCAATATATCTTGCAAGATAATATGGAAGGCGCGAAGCGATCTATTGAATGGTATATCGAGACGTACGGCAAGGATAATTTCTTCTTAGAAATCCAAAATCATGGCTTGCCAGAGGAGGCAAAGGCCCAAGAGGAGCTCATTAAGCTCAGCAAGGAATATGGTCTTGGCATTGTAGCATCTAATGACTTCCACTATGTCTTAAAAGAGGATGCGGATGCGCAAGATATTAAGGTATGTATTTCTACAGGCCGACGTCGTGCCGAAGTGGACCGCTTAAAGTTCCCTAATGATGAGTTCTATTTAAAATCTGGGGATGAGATGGCAGAGCTGTTCTCACATATTCCGGGAGCCATCGAAAATACCTTAAAAATTGCAGAACGCTGTAATGTGGAGTTTAATTTTGACGAACATCACTTGCCGCACTTTGATGTGCCAGAAGGGGAAACGTCTAAGACCTATTTGCGTAAGGTTTGTGAACGAGAAATTCCTCGCCTCTATGGGGAGACCTCTGAAGAATTACAAAAACGTTTAGACTACGAGTTAGATGTAATTGGCACCATGGGCTTTGAGGATTACTTCCTCATCGTATGGGACTATGTACGCTATGCCCGTGAGCACGACATCTTAGTAGGTCCTGGTCGTGGTTCTGCGGCGGGGTCCGTAGTAGCCTATCTATTAGGCATTACAGGCCTCGATCCCTTAAAGTACGACTTGCTCTTTGAACGTTTTTTAAATCCAGAGCGGGTAAGCATGCCTGATATCGATATTGATTTCTGCTATGAAAAGCGTGGTCAAGCCATCGAATATGTAACTCGAAAATACGGTCAAGCTCGTGTGTCCCAGATTATTACCTTCGGTACAGAGGCGGCTCGTGCCGTTATCCGTGACGTAGGTCGCGTGCTAGACCTGCCACTAGCGGAAGTTAACCGCATTGCTAAGATGATTCCCAACGAACTAGGCATAACCTTAGATAAGGCTTTGCAAGGTAAAGAATTAAAGGCTTTGTACGAAGCTGATCCAAACGTTAAAGAGTTATTTGATTTTGGTAAAAAGTTAGAAGGGATTGCGCGCAATTCGTCCACTCATGCAGCGGGTGTCGTAATTTCTGCAGACCCTCTAGATGACCACGTACCGGTACAAAATGCCAACGAAGAGGGCTTTGTAACGCAATACGATAAGGATAATATCGAGGAACTAGGCCTCTTAAAGATGGACTTCTTGGGCCTACGTACCTTAACGGTTATGGGGGATGCCTTAAAGCTCATCAAAGCGAACCGTGGTATTGACCTCGATTTAGATGCTATTCCACTAGACGACAAGGCAGCTTGTGATATCCTCACTAAGGGCGATACCTCTGGCGTATTCCAGCTCGAATCAGAAGGTATTACAAAGCTCGTTATGGACCTTAAGCCTGAGCATTTTGAGGACTTAATTCCATTGGTAGCCTTGTACCGTCCAGGTCCATTGGGGTCTGGCATGGTGGCAGACTTTATCGACCGTCGTCACGGTAAAAAAGAGGTTACCTATTTACATCCTATCTTGGAACCGATTTTGAAAGATACCTTTGGTGTCATCTTGTACCAAGAACAGGTTATGCAGATTGCATCCGCCATGGGCGGCTTCTCCCTTGGTCAAGCGGACTTAATGCGCCGCGCCATGGGTAAGAAAAAGGAATCCGTTCTAAAGGCTCAGCGCGAATCTTTTATTCAAGGTTCTATTAATAATGGTATAGAAGAGTCCATTGCGAACGAAGTATTTGACTTGCTCGTATACTTCGCCGGCTATGGCTTTAATAAATCACATAGTGCGGCGTATGCGTATATCGCGTACCAAACGGCGTATTTGAAAGCCCACTATTTCCCTGAATTTATGGCTGCAACGATGACTAGCTTCATGCAGAACATGCAGAAATTGACCTACTACATTAATGCCTGCAAGAAGCACAATGTTAAGGTACTAGGCCCAGATATTAACTATTCTGAGCGTAGTTTCGCCGTACAAGACGACGCTATTCGTTTCGGACTTGGCGGTATCAAGAATGTAGGGGACAACGCCATTGATCGCTTGATTCGTGAGCGCAATGAGCATGGTCTATATACGGATATCGTGGACTTCTGTAAACGGGTGGACAATAAGGTTGTTAATAAACGATTACTTGAAAGTCTCATTCGCTGCGGCGCTATGGATGGCTTTAAGGAAAATCGTAACCAATTATTGCACATGTATGAAAGCGCACAAGCCGTTGGTGCTAAAGAGCAAAAGGATGCCGCTATGGGCACTATGAACCTCTTTGGCGATATGGAAGAATCTGTCGATTTTATCCCTGTTCCCAATGTGGAGGATTTATCGGAAGACGATAAATTAAAGGATGAAAAGGAATATACCGGCTTTTACATTACGGGGCATCCATTGCAAGGATATGCGAAGGAGTTGGAGGGCCTCTTTGAACTGGGTGCTCTCGTAGAAAATCCAGAGCAATACGATGGTCAAACCATTACCTTTGGCGGTCTCATCGAAAATAAATCAGACCGCATGACGAAGCGCAATGAGGTTATGTCCATTCTTCGCATTGAAGATTATTCTGGTGCGGCTAATGTAGTGGCATTCCCTAAGGTCTTTAGTCAAAGCCAGCAATTCATTGCAGTCGATATGATTGTTAAGGTAAAAGGCCGGGTTGATGCGGATGAAAAAGGTGTGCAAATCATTGCAGACCGTATTACGCCATTAAAGGTAAACTATGGGCAGGCAAAACAGGTGGCAATCCACATTTATAGCCAATATGATACACCAGAAAATAGCGAAGCCTTAAAACGCGTGTTGACTAGCACTGCTGGCTCTGTGCCAACGTCATTATATTTACACCGTCAACGAAAACGGATTAATCTGCCACCAAATATGTGCTTTGACCCTAGTGATGAATCCATCAGGGCTATTGAATCTATTTTAGGTGAAGGCTCCGTAGAGGTGCAATAACATATGTTGTGTGAGGCACAGATAGCTTTCACCAACATTGATATAATAAGAAATGAAAGATCCAATCTTGGATGTGCTTTCATAGGAGGAAAGATGAAACGTACAAAGATAGTATGTACTGTAGGTCCGGGAACGGATAAATTTGGTATCTTAGAAGATATGATGCGGGCGGGCATGAACGTAGCTCGTTTTAACTTCTCTCACGGATCCCATGAAGAGCAAGCAGAACGCATGCAAATGGTGCGCGATGCAGCGATGATTGTGAATAAACCGATCGCATTATTGCTCGACACAAAAGGCCCTGAGGTTCGTCTCGGTCTATTTAAAGAAGGCAAGGTATTCCTCGAAGCTGGTCAACCATTTACGTTGACTACAGATGATGTGGAAGGCACAAAAGAGCTTAGCTCCGTGAACCACAAAGGTCTTACAGGTGATGTGTCCGTAGGGGATAAAATTCTATTGGCTGATGGGCTTGTAACACTTACCATCGATGCTATCGAAGGCAATAATATCATTACAACTGTTCAAAATAGCGGGGAAATCGGCAACCGCAAGCGTGTAGCCGTACCAGGTGTAGCACTAAGCTTGCCACCTGTATCTGAACAGGATGAAGCGGACTTGCGCTTTGGCTGTCAACAAGGGGTAGACTTTGTGGCCGCATCCTTCATGCAACGGGGTAAAGACATTGTGGCTATTCGCCGCATTCTTGAGTCTGAGAAAAAAGATATCAAGATTATCGCGAAAATCGAAAATGCAGAAGGCGTTAAAAATATCGATGAAATCTTGGAAGTAGCTGATGGCCTCATGGTTGCGCGTGGCGATCTCGGTGTAGAAATCCCTGCAGAAGAAGTGCCAGTACTTCAAAAGATGATGATTGAAAAATGCAATAACTTGGGTAAACCCGTTATTACGGCGACACAAATGCTTGAGTCTATGATTCAAAATCCACGTCCAACACGTGCGGAAGCAAGTGACGTAGCTAACGCCATTTTGGATGGTACCGATGCGATTATGTTATCTGGTGAAACAGCCAATGGTTCCTATCCTGTAGAAGCTGTTGCGACCATGACTCGCATTGCAGAGGTAACGGAAAAGGCTGCTATTTACGATAGCTATAGCCGCGCTCGTGAGGATGAAGAAATGACTACTACAAGCGCCGTATGCTTGGCTAGTGTGCGCGTAGCTCAAAATCTCGGGGCCGCTGCTATTTTGACATGTACTGAATCTGGCCACACCGCACTTAGCGTGGCGCGTCATCGTCCAGATTGTAAAATCATCGCTGTCACACCTCATGAGGAAACTATTCGTCGCATGCAATTATGCTGGGGCGTAGAGGCTATTAAGGGACATGAAATTATCAACTCCGATGAAATGGTAAAACAAGCCATTACTGGTGCGCTTGGTACTGGGGCTATCGAGTCTGGTGACCTTGTAGTTGTTACCGCTGGTGTGCCATCCGGTGCAACCGGTACTACAAACATGATTCGCGTTCACATTGCAGGTCGAGTACTCTTGTCTGGCAATGGTATTTTACGTAAATCCGTTACAGGTAATGTATACATTGCGGCTAATCATAAGGGTAATTATGAAAGTTTCAAAGATGGTGATATCCTTGTGGTAGGCACAATTGAGCCTGAATTGATGGCTATTGCAAAACGAGCAGGTGGCATTATTGCCGTAGAAGATGGTTATACATCGGACAGCGCTATTGCGGGCATTACCTATGGTATTCCTGTTATCTTAGGCGCTAAAAATGCTCATGAAGTGCTCCTCGAAGGTCAAGAAGTGACTATCGATGGCGAACGTGGTAAGGTGTTTGCGGGCATTGCCAATGCTCGATAATCTCTATAAGTGATAATTAAATAAGGAGGGATAGTATGAATCCATATAATGTAACAGGACCTACTGCAGCTGAGGTTGCACAGGTTGAAAGTATCGTATCCCAACGATTAAAAGGCTCTTTTTTATGGATGGTTGTAGGCTTACTTACAACTATTGGTGTTGGCTTTGCTGCATTAGTGAATCCAAATTGGTTACGCTTTGCGTACCAAAATTTTAATATTATCTTATTAGTAGAGCTAGGTGTGGTATTCCTTTTTAGTGCTCGTGCATATTCTGCTAATGTAATGACGTTACGAGGTATGTTCTTCCTCTATAGTGCTTTGAATGGTCTCACATTGACTTTGGTATCATTGCGATACAATGTGTTTGATGTTGTTATTCCGGCGTTAATAGGTACGCTTGCTTTCTTCATTGGCTTTGCAGTGGTAGGGGCTACAACTAAACGTAATTTATCATCCCTTACACCATATGTGATGGCGGCATTGTTCGGCATGATCATCGTATCCTTGGTGATGATGGGGGCCCGCTTCTTTAACTGGACTGTACTCAGTGGCTTTAGTGATACTGTTAGTTTAGTTCTAGGTTATGTAGGTGTTGTAGTATTCTCTATCTTTACAGCTATCGATGTGAACCGCATTAAGAATAATGTGACACAAGTGGCGCTCATGGAGGATGAAACAATTTTAGACCGCATTGAAATCACAGGCGCTTTGAGCCTATACCTAGATTTCATTAACTTATTCTTATCCTTATTACGCATCTTTGGTAATAAGCGATAATAAAGGAGTTTGTATGGACGATAGAGAATGGCAAACCTTTGTTACTGTTGTCGATGAAGGCAATATTACAAGGGCTGCAGAAAAATTATTTTTATCGCAACCAGCGTTGAGTTATCGGTTGCGCCATATGGAAAAAGCCTTGGGCCATTCTCTGTTGTTGCGGACTGCTGAGGGGATTGCCCTCACGGCACAAGGCGAAATTTTCTATGATTACTGTAAGCGAATGATGCAAGAAGAAGAGGCTTTGGAGCACGCTATGAACTCCGCTTCTGGCAAGATTCAAGGGACCTTGAAAATCGCATCATCTATCAACTTTGCAGATTATGAACTACCTGCTTTATTGAGAGCTTTCCGCGAACAATATCCTGATGTTCATATTCAAGTGAAGACTGCTTTCAGCCATCAAGTGGTAAAAATGTTTAATACTGGTGACTGTATGGTCGCCTTTGCTCGTGGTGGCTATGACGTGTCTGGTAAGTCTGAACTGTTACTAGCAGAGCCCTATTGTCTTGTATATAAAGAATTAGTGCCGCCTGAATCCTTAGTAAAGGTACCGTTCATTAAATACCAAACAGATGCATCGGTAGCAAATATTATCGAAACTTGGTGTGCAGAACATTTTGACGAGCCCCCAAGTGTGGCGATGGACGTAAATTCTATGAGTACGTGTCGTCACTTTGTTCGTGCTGGTCTTGGTTGGTCTATCTTGACCTATATGGGACTTGGATCCTGTAAGGATAAAGATATTTATGTGAGTCCATTACGCAGTAAAAATGGTGAATATATCACCCGTGATACCAATATGGTGTACACAAAAGATTCGGAAAATTTAATCGTTGTTAATACCTTTATTGAATATGTCCGTAACTATTACAAGGAACACACCGTTGTAGATAATAGTATATTTAGAGAATATAAGTCTTAGGAATTATCAATAGAGCATATCTATGAGGTTTTCTAACTGTTTATCCATGCTGTTTCAGTATTGGACTTTTTCGATATAATAGATAATAATAAAAGTGTCTCGAAAGAGAAAGGCAGTACCATGTAAGTGCATGTATACACCCCTTTGGGGACGTATACATGCATTTTTTTCATTTGGGACTGTAAAACTATGCTTAAAATGCATAAAAAGTATGATTGACAGATATAAAAGTTTTTATAACCCCTATAAAGGTAATCTATTATTCATATTTCTTTTAAACATTTATAATGAGTATAGACTTAATCAATGTAATCGACGTCGCGAACGGTTATGTTGTTGAAGACTAGATGATTTTATGTATGCCTAAGTTAATTCAGAAAGGGAAAGACACACATGAAAGACAAATTATGGCGCGTTGCCGTTATGGCTGCCATCGTCGCAATCGCATGGTTTGGTGGCACCCCAGAAGGGCTCAAACCACAAGTATGGCAATTATTTGGTATTTATTTAGCAACTATCGTGGGCTTGGTATTAAAACCATTCCCTGTTCCTATTACAGTATTATTAGGTGTTGCTACATCTTCTATTTTATTGAATAACACAAAAGATGTATTAACTGGCTACAGTAACACAGCATTATGGTTAATCTTCGCAGCCTTCGCATTATCCGTTGCGTTTGGTAAAACTGGTCTTGGCCACCGCATTGCGTACCACTTGGTTCGCGCCTTTGGTAGCACTACGCTTCGTCTTGGCTATGTAACTGCATTCCTTGATATGATCTTATCTCCAGCAACTCCATCCAACACAGCTCGCGCGGCAGGTATCGTATATCCTATCAATTTGTCCATCGCTGAAGCTGTTGGTTCCTATCCTGGTGAAACTGCTAAAAAAGCCGGTGCTTACCTCTTGCAAAATGGTTACTTCGCAACAAAGGTCACATCCTTCTTCTTTGCTACTGCAATGGCGCCAAACTTATTAGCATTAGATTTCATCACTAAATTGACAGGGGTATCCTTGAACTGGGCGCAATGGGCGTTGGCTATGTTCGTACCTGGTTTCATTATGTTAATGTGTATCCCATTCATCGGTTATATGTATGAACGTCCTTCTGTAAAAGAAATCGACAATAAGAAAATTGCTGAGGATGGGTTAGCAGAATTAGGACCTATGAAAGCGTCTGAAAAAGGCCTTATTGCCATTGCACTTCTTGCAATCGTAGGCTGGGTTCTTCCTACTTTTGATATTAATATTAATGCTACTGCAGTGGCTATCGTAGCTATGCTTGCTACATTTGTATGTGGCATTATTAATTGGGATGACTTGCTCAAAACTAAAGCAGCTTGGAACACATTGATTTGGTTCGGTGGTATCTTGGGCTTATCCTCTGCATTGACTAAAGGTAAATTCTTCGAATGGTTGGCTAAATACTTAGAGGCTCATATGAACTTTGGCTTAGATCCATTCATGATGCTTATCCTTATTTCTGTAATCTCTGTTGCTGTTCGTTACTTCTTTGCATCTGGTACTGCATATATTTCTGCAATGTTACCAGTATTCTTGATTGTAGGTATCAACGCAGGTATCGATCCTACATTACTAGCTTTCATCTTAATTGGGACAAACTCCTATGGTGGTTCCGTAACTCACTACGGTGCGGCTCCTGGTCCAATCATCTTCTCCGCTGGTTACAACAATGTAAAAGACTGGTGGACAGTTGGTCTTATCTCCGCCGTTGTATGTTTAGTTTTGAACTACGTAATCGGTATCCCTTGGTGGAAAATCGCTGGTTTCATGTAATCAGAAACTTTCACTATGGAGTGTTAGATTTTAATTGTTAGTATTCAATATCTGTATAGGCTCTCGCGACGAGTCTGTACAAATTTGGGTTTTATAAATGTTTCACAAGGAAAGGATGCAACATGGCACAATTAGTAAAAGCTGCACAAGCTGGCTTCGACGAAAAAAATGATGCATTAGTAACGGTTGAACCGATTGCTAGCGGTATCGAAATCGAGTTAACATCCAAAGTTATGCGTCAATATGGCGATCAAATTAAATCCGTTATCTTGAACACAGTGAAAGAAGCTGGTTATGATGGCGTAAAAGTAATCGTACAAGATAAAAATGCTTGGGATTACACAATTAAAGCTCGCGTATTAGGTGCATTGGAAAGGGGGAGCAAAGCATAATGGCTAACGATAAAACATTCCCAGAAGTTAAAACAAACCCATTAACAGAGGCTGCTAAAAAACGTTTGTCTCGTTCCATGATGTTCGTACCAGGTAATACACCTAAAATGATTAACAGTGCAGATATTCACGGTGCTGACTCCATCATGATCGATATCGAAGATTCCGTGCCAATTACAGAAAAAGACATAGCTCGTCTTTTAACTGCAGAAGCATTGAAATCCCGTAAATTCCGTGCAGAAACAGTTGTTCGTATCAACCATCCTACACAAACTCCTTATGGCTATGACGATCTTGATGTTATCGTTCCAGCTAAACCTGATATGATTCGTTTACCTAAAACTGAAGATGTTTCTGAAGTTGAAATCGTAGCGAAGAAAATCGAAGAAGTAGAAAAAGCTAACGGCTGGCCAGAAGGTACAATCAATATTATCGTAGCTATCGAATCCGTTCGTGGCTTATACAATGTTCGTGAAATCTGCCACGGCCCTCGCGTAGTTGCTATCGCTCTTGGCGCTGAAGACTATCGTGCAGACCTTCGCACAGGTAAACATAAACCAGCTGTTGAATTGTTGTTCGCTCGTCAAACAATCCTTCATGCAGCACGCGAAGCAGGTATCCGAGTAATCGATACTGTATTCTCCGATGTGAAAGATCCTCAAGGTTTCCGCGAAGAAGTTGAATTCATTAAAGCTTTGGGTTATGATGGCAAATCTTGTATCCACCCAAGCCAAATCAAAATTATCCACGAAGTATTCACTCCTGACGAAAAAGAAATCGCTCATTCCGTTAAGGTATTGAACAGCTATGCAGATGCATTGCGCAACAATAAAGGCGTAATCTCCGTAGATGGTAAAATGATCGATGGTCCTATCGTAGTTCGTGCACAACGCGTAGTTGATAAAGCACGTGCAGCAGGCATTAAAGTTGAATTAGAGGAAGGAGCAGAATACGATGTTAAATAAAGTAGGTCGCGATATCCCAACAAATATCCCAGCACTAGAAGGCCGTGAAGTATATCAAGGTGAATTCGCCATTGAACCTAAAGTTCATCGTGCAGGTAAACCTGTACACATGAGCCGTGTTGGCACTAATAAAGTACTTGCTTCCATCGATGAAGCAATCGAAAAGGCTGGCGTAAAAGATGGCATGACTTTGTCCTTCCATCATCACTTGCGCAACGGTGACTATGTAATGAAAATGGTTATGGAACGCGTACAAGCAAAAGGTATTAAAGATATTACTATCGCGTCTTCTTCCTTGTCCCCATGCCATGAATTCTTGGTAGAAATGATTCAAGACGGCACTGTAACAGCTATTGAAACATCTGGCTTGCGCGATCGTCTTGGTAAATTCTTAACACAAAACCCTGGCGTATTGAAACGCCCTGTAGTGATTCGTTCTCACGGTGGTCGTGCTCGTGCTATCGAATCTGGCGAAGTTCATATCGATGTAGCTTTCATGGGTGCTCCTACAGCTGACCCACGCGGTAATGCTACTGGTCGCATGGGCAAATCCGCATGTGGTGCTCTTGGCTATGCTAAAGTTGACTCCCACTATGCAGATACAACTGTTATTATCACAGATAATTTGGTTGATTATGTACACAACTATGCAATCCCTCAAACTGATGTTGATTATGTTGTTGAGGTTGAAAGCATTGGTGATCCAGAAGGTATCGCTTCTGGTGCAGTAGGTTTCACTAAAAACCCTATTCAAATCAAAATTGCTGAACTAGCTGGTGAATTCCTTGACCAAGCTGGCATTATCAAAGACGGTTTCGTATTCCAATTGGGCGCTGGTGGTGCTCCATTGACTGTAGCAAAATTCATTGCTGAAAAACTTCGTAAACGCGGTGAAGTAGGTGGCTTCGCTATCGGTGGCGCTACTGGTATCTTGACTGGTATGCTTGAAGAAGGCTTGATTCGTGCTATTTATGATACTCAAACATTCGATACTACTGCAGCTGCATCCTTGGATAAAAACCCTGCTCACATTGAAATGTCCGCTTCCATGTACGCTAACCCATGGACAGACTGCACTACAAACTACTTAGACGTAGTATTCCTTGGTGCTACTGAAATCGACCTTGATTTCAATGTAAACGTAATGACTGACTCCAACGGTGTATTGATGGGCGCTTCCGGCGGTCACTCCGACACAGCAGCAGGTGCTAAATGCACAGTTATTACTTGCCCATTGATCCGTGGCCGTTTGCCAATGATTCGTGACAAGGTAGCAACTGTAATTACACCAGGCTCCTCCGTTGACGTTCTCGTTACTGAATATGGTATCGCCATCAACCCAGCTCGTACTGATTTGATTGAACGCTTCAAAGATAGCAACTTGCCTATCTACACAATTGAAGAATTACAACAATTAGCATTTGACTTAGTAGGTAAACCACAAGATATCCCTGTATCCGACAAAGATGAAGACATCGTGGCAATCGTAGAATACCGCGATGGTTCTATCCTTGACGTGGTTCGTAAACCTCTATAATTAAAACAAAGACCCTCTCTATGGTCCTCGAACTCACACATGACTGAAGTTCGTCTACGGACCACGGAGAGGGCCTTTTTGTATTTTTATGAATTGTAGGGCCGTAGGGAGGGGATAATGTGAGATTTTTATATATTAAATATGATGCTATGGGTGAAAATTTGGGCATTCATAAAGTTATAATATCTATATAAAAGAATGTGATTATATATTAGGGGGATATCTATGTATCAATATAGAGCTAATGTAGAATTTGATATAGATGGATTAAAGGACTTTTATATAGATGACTTAATGGAGCAAGAATTAAATATTTACTTAATGGTTGAATGTTGGATTCGAGATTATATTGATATTAATGATATGTATATTAGAATGGTTGAAGATGGACATGAAATACTAGAATGGGAATCTTTTCTCCCGAGTGAATTATCATATCGTAGTTTATTTGTGGCTAGCAATTATAAACTTGGATATAAAAATCAGTGTATTGATTATTTATATGCAATATTTAAACAAGTTGTTAAGGGTGAACTTATAAGAAATTCTTTAATAGATAGATTAGAAATTGAACGAGTATATCTATTGCAAAACTCTATGCAAATTCTATTAAATTGTAATTTTAACATTGATTTTGAGAAGTTTGTAGAACGATGGATGGCGATTTGTAGTACTGAATATCATCCTGTATACTATAAATTAAAAGGTAATGTATTTATTGTATGAAGTTTGTATTATTTAATTTGGAGGTTGACACAATGGGGTCTGTATGGAGATTACAAACAAGAACAGATAGTAGTAGTGGAGAAAAAATTTCAAAGTATTGTTTAGATAATGATGTTGCCGCTTTAGGATGGAGTATTAAGGATGACCATATAAAGCACTATAATCCTGAGGCTATAATTGAAATACAAGAAAAACGTAATCAAATAGAAAATATAGATCAGTATTATGATGTTATTAGAACGTATGGTTTATATGGGATGAATCAAAAAAAACGTTTAGTCGCTGTTGATATGTTGAGTGAAGTCGAAAAGGGTGACTATATTTGGATGCGCGATAATGGTATTTATTATCTAGGACGTGTGAACGAAGATTCTAATTTTACTTATAATTGTGACAAGGATGCATTAGATTTTGATGCAGCTAATCAAATTACAGGAATTAAGTGGGAACGGATTGGTGATGAAAGTCAGGTGCCAGGAGCAGTAGCAACAGCTTTTATTCGCGGTCGAACTATACAACGCATAAATAAAGACTATATGTTTGAATATGCTGAATATGCATTTTGGGGAAAACCTTTGGTATTAGAGAAGTCAAATGAAGAATTTTTACAACAATTGTTTTATGATTGTTTATCACCAAATGATTGTGAAGATTTAGTTTGTCTATATTTATATGATCGTAAAGGTTATGTGACAATCCCATCTACGAATAAAATTGCAACTGAGCTATATGAATGTGTATTAGTAAATCCAGAAAATGGGATGCTTGCATATCCTCAGGTAAAAAAAGGGAGTGTTCCCTTAGATTTTAATAATTATGTTGATTTGGTAGATGACCAAAAGCGAAAAAAAGAAGTATATCTATTTACATCAGAAGGTATAGTAAATAAATCAAACGTTCAAAGTGATTTGATTCATATTATTACTCCAAATGACTTATACCGATGGGTAAAGGCTAAGATGGAAAGTGAAAATTATTTAATTCCTGAAGGTATTGTAAAATGGTATAAATTAATACACTCATCAGAATAATAGTTAAAAATTAGGAGAGCGCATATGAGCCAAGTTTTTAAACAAGATTTAACAGATACTTCAGTCCGACCAGGTGGTATTTTTTTCGTTGAGTTATTAATGCCGAAGCAGTGTGATATGCCTGATCGGGATACAATGATAGAGATATTTACGAAGCATCTAGGACCTGTTGATTGTTTTGATCACCGTCGTGAGTCTGCTGGTTTTGCTCCTCAGAATTATAAGGTGCATTACGAGGATACTGATGCAGATATTTCACCGACGTTAATGGTGACGGATTGTGAGAAAATCGATAAGCCTGTATTAGATGATTTTGAACGTAGTCAGGTGTGGGATTGTCCCAATGTGGATGAGTTGTTGACAGAGTGTCAATACAGGGTGTTTGCTACGGATATGTTAGCCTCTGGTTTAGAGGCTAAAGAACGGGCCGATATGCTAGTGAAATATGTAGATGCACTGTTGGAGCTATATCCATCTTGTAAAGCTGTTGTATTTGGTCCATCTCGTAAGTTCTTAAGTCGTGAATCGATTGAAAATCATTCAGATAAAGCGGTAACTCGTTTTATTTATTATGCTGTAAATGTACGTTATTTTAGTATTCAAGGTACCAATGATATGATGGTAGATTCTGTGGGTATGAGTACATTATTTTTACCTGATTTACAGTATCACTTTCACGGTGTAGATCCTAATCATGTAGTATTTCATGCTTATAATGTGTTGAATTATATTTTCGAACATGATAATCTAATAGGTGATGGGGGAACCATTGCGGGGTTACAAAATGGCGAGATGAATCAGGATATTCAGTGGAAAGTACAATATGAGGATTCTCTAAGTCACCCGGTTCGAGAGGTTCTAGATATTAATATGCGAGAATATGCATCGGGCACTCGCTAGTTGTTAATCAATGAAAGGTGTGAGCATTATGAGTGATCAACGTGTTTTTGATATGGAACTCGTGAAAGTTGAAAGTTTGGAGAAAGCTGTTAAGACACCATTTTATCAAACTGATTCCACAGGTGGCTCAATATGGGTTATTAAAGCTGGTCAAACCTTACCAAAGCATTACCATCATAACTCTGATGATATATGGGTTATATTGCAAGGCAAGGGGGTATTTTATCCAACGCCGGATACGGAGGTGCCTTTTACAAAGGGGCAAGTTATAGTATCTAAAAAGGGTGAATGTCATGGTGCAAAAAATACTGGAACAGAAGATGTCATCTTTGTGAGTATCGTCGCTCCTGTGCCTGCTGATTATGATCCTGTTAGTACTAATTAATATGAAAGCACTTTATAGTATTTTGTTATCTTATAATAGAGACAGATTTATACTATAAAGTGCTTTTTTATTTTATATAGTCATTTCTAGCGAATATACCTTTTCTATTTTTATATGCTATTATTTTGATTTCACTATTCCTATTTGATATTTCTATATTTTATATAGTTCCATTGACAGAGGACGTTTGTTCTTTTAAGATGGTAAAGTATGTAATATTTTAATAAGCAGAAAGGAATTATATGAACTCATCTACACTAGAGCCTCAAAGTGGGGACATCAATTTCAAAGATTTTACGAAACGTCGTATGCTTCACGTAGTCTTACCATTGTTTATTGTTTCTATTATTGCCTTCTTAGATCGTGTTAATATTGCTTATGCAGGCTTGACTATGAAGGAGAATTTACCGTGGTTGACGCCAGAAGTATTTGGTATGGGGGCAGGCATTTTCTTTATTGGTTATGTTTTGTTTGAAGTGCCTGCATCTTTAATTGCAGCTCGTTGTAATGCTATGCATTGGGTGGCGCGTATCATGTTTAGTTGGGGTCTCGTATGTATTCTTATGACGACGATGACCACTGAGTTGGAATTTTATGTTTATCGATTTTTACTTGGTCTATGTGAGGCTTCTTTATATCCTGTAATTTATTCATTACTTATTCCAAATTGGTTCTTGCCAAAGGAGCGTGCGAAGGCGATCTCTTTGATGTTGACGTCTTTATTGTTCTCTAACATCATTGGTGGGCCATTGGCAGGTATTTTATTGGATACAACGTTCTTTGGTCTACATGGTTGGCGTACACTCTTTATCGTTGAAGCTATTCCTGCTGTGATCTTTGCGTTCATTTTCGCATTCTGGATGAAAGAGCGTCCTGAACATGCATCTTGGGTAACTGATGTAGAAAAGGTATATATTAAAGCCGAGCTTGAAAAAGAAGAGCAACAAAAGCAAGCGGTAAAGAAATATACTACTTGGCAAGCGTTGAAAGACCCAAAAGTATTGCGCCTAGCGTTAATCTATTTCTTGTGGGTTATTGGTTTCTGGGGCTTTAGTTTTTGGATGCCTCAAGTTCTTAAAAGCTTATCTGGATGGCCACCAAGTGTGGTAGCGTGGTCTATTGCTATTCCAATGACAGCAGCCTTACTTGTACAAATATACTGTGGTTACTCTTCTGAAAAGCGCAATGAAAAACGTTGGCACGTTGCTACTACATTGTTCATTGGTACTATTGGTTTCTTAGCAACACCACACAGTCTGTCTCCAGAAGTTAGCTTATTCTTTATATGCTTAACTGCAGTAGGTGTTTACGGTGGTATGGGTGTATGGTGGACCATGCCAACAACCTTCTTATCTGGCGCTGCTGCAGCGGGGGCGATGGGACTCATTAACTCTTCAGGTAACATGGGGGGCTGGGTAGGTCCTTATATGCTTGGATTCATCAATGGTCACACAGGTAGCTTTGCTTATGGCTACTATGTAATGGGGGCTTGTATGTTCCTTGCTGGTCTATTAATTTTGACACTTCCAAAATCTATGGAGCATAAAGAGGATTAAGTAGAGTTATATTATAGATAACTTCATAGGAAAATATTTAACGAATGCTTCAATGGTGTGATTTTGGGTACTATTCAATTTTATGTTACAATTTACAAAATAGTATTATTTAAACTTGAGGAGACAGAATATTGAAAGAGTGTAGACCTAAGTTTGATGAAATTACATCATTTGATGAATTTAAAAAATATTATTGGTATCGTGATGAACTTTCACAAATATGTAAATCATTAGGATTAGAATATAGGGGAATAAAACAAGAACTCAATCATATTATTGAGCAGTACTTTAAAGGCAATTTAATTAAAAAATCATCAATAAAAAATAGAAAAAAACAAGTGGAAAATATTACTTTAGATACACCATTACTTGAATGTAATTTTTCTTTTAATACGAAGTTTAGAGAATATTTTTCTGATTTAATAGGTGTTTCACGATTTAAATTTAATGCTGATATGGCTACTGCTTGGAGAAAAGTAAAAAGTGAAAAAAATATTAGCTTTACCATTGGAGATTTGCTGAAAGTATATTATGGTGAATCAGATTATGCAAAGTATGACAATTCGGCTTGTCAATGGAATCAATTTTTTAAGGATTTTTGTGCAGACGAATGTAGTGGCAATTATTCGAATAAATTAAAAGTAGCATCTATTATTTGGAAAGAAGTTAGAGATTCAAAAAATGAAAAAATCTATTCAAAGGATCTTTTAAGTGAATATGCATATAAATTAGAAGCGTATCGCAAGTAGAAGTAACTTGTCATTGCAGAGACGTATGGGAAAACTAGCAATTAAATTTATAATAGAATAATGATAAAAGCACCTTATATCCTATGAGAAGAGTCATTTGTGATGACTTTTGTAGGTATATAAGGTGCTTTTATTTATTCCTGATTTCTTTATTGATTTTATTTTGTTACATCAGGCACTTTCCCAGGATTCATATCGAGGTTTAGATCTGTGGATTTGAATGGGTGTGGGTTTGCCTCTGGTGGTTGTACTTTGAGTTCTGGATGCAACCATTGTAATTGTTTTAGTTCCCAGTCGTACTTGGCACCGTCATTTTGTAGCTGACGAATATCTTTTAGGATTTCGTCTAGTTGGTCGCTATGTTTATTAGCCATCCCTTCAAGAATGTAAAGACGACCTGCTACACTGTCGATGGTAGAGCCATCGTGGTCTTCATCGACACGCCATTGTAATTCAGAGATTTGTATTTGCTGGAATATGATAACGATAACCAGCACAATGATAACGCCCCACATGGGCGCTTCTTTAGCTTTCAAAAGGGCTCGCAATTTACATGCGAGCCCAGATGGTTTGTTCATTATTGACGATCCTCGAGTTGTAATCCAGGTAATGGTAATTTGGAGTTTACGAAGTCTAACCACAAGCGAGAAGCGTGGGAGAGGTAATGACCCTTTTTCCAAATTACATAAAGGGTATGAATAATTTCAGGTACGAGAGGTCTTACGACAACCTTAGAACCAACCTCCGTATTTTCACCTACCTCAGGGCAGAGGCGAGATGGTAATAATGCAATAGCAAGGTTTGCACTAACTGTTTGTAACATGAGATCACGTTGGCTCGTTTCAAACACGATATGCGGTTGGAAGCCGGTGTGTTTACAAGCTTTGATGATTTCATCATGTAAGTTGAAATCGTCTTTATGCAATACAAAGGATTCATCAGCTAGCATTTCTAAGCGAATTTCTTTTTCTTTTGCCAAAGGGCTAGATTTAGGAATGATAACGGATAGTGGGTCACTTGTAAGGTAGAAAGATTCAAATTCTTTAGGGTTTGGTTTAGTACAGATGATGCCAATATCGATTAAACCTTCCTGAACGCTGATCTCAACCTTTTTAGAACCTTGTTCGTAGAGTTCCAATTCGATTTGTGGATATACTTTTTTAAATTCACCTAATAACTGGGCAAAAATGGGAGCATCAGTAATTGGTGGAATACCAATTCTGATGGAACCTTGTTCCAAACGAAACTCGTTTTCAAAATCAGTTTTTAGATGTTCAAACATAAACACAACGCGTTTAGCGTGGGTTAAGAAGATGGTACCCCCATCAGTAAGTTCTACAGATTTAGCATTACGCATGAAGAGAACAACACCAAGTTCGTCTTCTAAAGCTTTAATTGTACGGCTGATTGCAGATTGGGAGATGTGTAAATTCCTTGCAGCCTTACTAAAGCTTTTTTGATCAGCTACTTCAACGAAGTATTTCAAATGATGAAAATCCATAATTAACCCCCTAAAAATAAAACTTGGTTATAGGACGTGACCTAACTAAATGAGAATAGTTATTACTGTAATGCAATTAGCTATTACTTTATGTAAAGCATGGATAGCAATATTGGCAAAGCGACAGTCACTGTATGTGTTGCGTTGATAGGGCCCAGCACGTTATAATTAGCATATAGGGCTATATCAAGTTATGATATTAGGAATTATGGTTGTGCCCATCACAAAAAAGTATGCTCACACATAATGCCATATTATATATAACATATATATTATTGCATTATTTTTTCATGTGCGCAAGTTTGTAATGGTTGTTATTCCTAAACATAATGATAGATTAAGCAAGTGTTCTATTTTTGCTAAATGCTTAAGGAGGCAATAATCACATGAGTCGTAAATTTAAAACTATGGACGGCAACCAAGCGGCTGCTCACGTTTCTTATGGTTTTACAGAAGTTGCTGCGATTTATCCAATCACTCCATCTTCTCCAATGCCAGAACACATTGATGAATGGGCTGCATCTGGTCGAAAAAACATCTTCGGCAACACTGTTCAAGTTGTAGAAATGCAATCTGAAGCAGGTGCTGCTGCTGCAACCCACGGTTCTTTACAAGCTGGTGCATTAACAACAACTTTCACATCTTCCCAAGGTTTGTTATTGATGCTTCCTAACTTATATAAAGTAGCAGGCGAATTACTTCCAGGTGTATTCCAAGTAGCTGCTCGTGCATTGGCTGCACATGCTTTGGCTATCTTTGGTGACCACCAAGACGTAATGGCTGCTCGTGCAGCTGGCTGTGCTATGTTAGCTGAATCCTCTGTACAAGAAGTAATGGACTTGTCCGCTGTAGCTCACTTGACAGCTATTAAAACTCGCGTACCTTTCATCAACTTCTTTGACGGTTTCCGTACATCCCACGAAATTCAAAAAATTCAAATCTGGGACTATGAAGATTTAAAACCATTGGTTGACATGGATGCTGTTAAAGCTTTCCGTAAAAATGCTTTGAATCCAGATGCTCCTGTAACTCGTGGTACTGCTGAAAACCCTGACGTTTACTTCCAACATCGTGAAGCATCCAACAAATTCTACTTGAACGTTCCTGACGTTGTAGAACACTACATGAACGAAGTTAACAAATTGGCAGGTACTAACTACCAATTGTTCAACTACCATGGTGCTCCTGATGCTACTGACGTTGTTGTAACTATGGGCTCTTCCGCTCAAGTTGTAGAATCCACTGTTGATTACCTCAACAAATTGGGCCGCAAAGTTGGTTTTATCAACGTTCATTTGTTCCGCCCATTCGCAACAGATCGTTTGTTGAAAGCTCTTCCTAAAACTGTAGAACGCATTGCAGTTCTTGACCGTACTAAAGAACCAGGTGCTTTGGCTGAACCATTGTTCTTAGACGTACAAGCAGCTGTAGTTGACGGTGGCCGTAATGTAAAAGTTATCGCTGGTCGTTATGGTTTGAGCTCCAAAGACGTTATCCCTGCAGATATCGTTGCTGTATTCGATAACTTAGCTGCTGAAAATGGCAAGAAATTCTTCACATTGGGTATCAATGATGATGTTACATTCTTGTCCTTAGATCGTGCTGAAGGCGTAGAAGTTGAAACTCCAGGCTTGACTGAATGTAAATTCTGGGGCTTCGGTTCTGACGGTACAGTTGGTGCGAATAAATCCGCTATCAAAATCATCGGTGACCACACTGATATGTATGCTCAAGCATACTTTGACTACGACTCCAAAAAATCTGGTGGCGTAACAATGTCTCACCTTCGTTTTGGTAAAAACCCAATCAACTTGCCTTACTTGATTACTGAACCTCAATTCGTAGCATGTCACCGTCAATCTTATGTACATGAATACGACTTGATTCGCGGCATCAAAAAAGGCGGTACATTCTTATTGAACTGTACTTGGTCTCCTGAAGAATTGGATGAACATTTACCTGCTAAATTACGTCGTCAAATCGCAGAAAAAGAATTGAACTTCTACATCATCAATGCTGCGAAAATCGCTTCCGAAATCGGTTTGGGCGGTCGTATCAACATGGTAACG
This sequence comes from Veillonella parvula, assembly GCF_040094895.1. Lineage (GTDB taxonomy): Bacteria > Bacillota > Negativicutes > Veillonellales > Veillonellaceae > Veillonella > Veillonella parvula_L. The sequence goes on from NZ_JBBNGV010000005.1 coordinate 81,739, forward strand.
CAAGCTGCATTCTTCAAATTGACTGAAATCATCCCGGTAGATGATGCTGTTAAATACCTTAAAGAATCCGTAGTAACTTCTTACGGTAAAAAAGGTCAAAATATTGTTGACATGAACAATGCTGCTATCGATCAAGGTGTTAACGCTTTGGTAAAAGTAGATGTTCCTGCTAGCTGGAAAGACGCAGTAGATGATGGCAATCATGCAGTTAAACCTGGTTGCGAATCTTGCCCATCCTTCGTTCAAAATATTGCACAACCAATCAATGCACAAGCTGGTTATGATCTTCCTGTATCCACATTCTCTGGCTATGAAGATGGTACATTGCCTGCTGGTACTGCTAAATTCGAAAAACGCGGTCCTGCATTGTTCGTTCCAAAATGGTTGCCTGAAAACTGTATTCAATGTAACCAATGTTCCTTCGTATGTCCACATGCTACAATTCGTCCAATTTTGGCAACTGAAGCAGAAGTGGCTGCAGCTCCAGAACATTTCGATACAATCCCTGCATTGGGCGCTAAAGACCTTCAATTCCGTATCGCTGTATCCCCATTAGATTGCTTGGGTTGCGGTAACTGTGTTGATATTTGTCCAGCTCCTAAGGGCAAAGCTATCGTGATGACATCCATCGATACTGAAATCGAACAAGCTGAAGCTTGGAACTATGGTGTTAACCTTCCTGTAAAAGAAAACCCTATGAAGAAGGAAACTGTTAAGGGTTCCCAATTTGAACAACCATTGTTCGAATTCTCCGGTGCTTGCGCAGGTTGTGGTGAAACTCCTTACGCTAAATTGTTAACTCAATTGTTCGGTGACCGTATGATGATTGCCAATGCAACTGGTTGTTCCTCTATCTGGGGTGCTTCCATGCCTGCATCTCCATACACAACTAACCAACAAGGTCATGGTCCTTCTTGGGCAAACTCCTTGTTCGAAGATAATGCTGAGTATGGTTATGGTATGTACATCGGCGTTAAGAAAATTCGTCAACAATTAGTAGAATTGGCTTCTAAAGCAGTTGAAACTACTACTGGCGAATTGAAAGAAGCTTTGGAACAATGGATTGAATTTGCTAACCTTGGTGCAGCTACTCGTCAACGTTCCGAACGTCTAGTAGCAGCTATCGAAGCTGAAGGCGCTACAACTCCTGAATTGAAAGAAATTCTTGAGAAAAAACAATTCTTAATCAAACGTTCCCACTGGATCTTCGGTGGTGACGGTTGGGCATATGATATCGGCTTCGGCGGTGTTGACCATGTATTAGCTTCTGGCGAAGACATCAACATCTTCGTATTCGATACAGAAGTATATTCCAACACTGGTGGTCAAGCTTCCAAATCCACTAATGTAGCAGCAGTTGCACAATTCGCAGCTTCTGGTAAACGTACTAAGAAGAAAGACCTTGGCATGATGGCTATGTCTTATGGTTATGTATACGTAGCACAAGTAGCTATGGGTGCAGATAAAAACCAATTGATGAAAGCTGTTGCAGAAGCTGAAGCATATCCAGGTCCATCCTTGATTATCGCTTACAGCCCATGTATCAACCATGGTATCAAAGCTGGTATGGGTAAAGCTCAAGAAGAACAACGTAAAGCAGTTGCAGCTGGTTACTGGGATCTTTACAGATACAACCCTCAACTTAAAGAAGCAGGTAAAAATCCATTCTCCTTGGATTCCAAAGAACCAACTGAAAGCTTCCAAGACTTCCTTAAAGGTGAAGTACGTTACGCTTCCTTGGCTAAAGCGGCTCCAGATGTGGCAGAAGAATTGTTCGCTAAAACTGAACAAGATGCTAAAGAACGTCGCTTAAGCTATGTTCGTTTACAAAAAGGTTTTGAAGACGTAAAATAATTCGTTATTTAACGACTGAAAACTATATGAGGCACCCTTTCGAGGGTGCCTCTTTTGTATGTAAATTTGGTTTTCTAAATATCATATTAAGTATCTTCCATAAATCAGTTATAGTGCTAGTTGCTATTGTATTACTTACGTATTAACTGCTTAAAACATAGGTAATATACTAGGAATTTGGTATAATGATAAGGAGTCATGCATAATTTTAGCAATACATATTTTGGATAATTCTAATATTAAATATAGAGGTACATATGGCTAAGGATAATACACAAATGACAACGGAAGACATGCAACAAACGATATATAAAGAGTTAGGCTATAAATCCTATCCATTTCCTTTTACGACGCCGGCCTATTTAGAAGCGTATGGTGCTCTTGTAGGGCTAAATACTCCACCTGCGAAGACAGCTCGCGTTCTTGAACTAGGTGCTACTTATGGCGGTAATATTATTTCTCAAGCCGTATTTAATTCAGAGGCGACCTTTGTAGGGATTGAGCTTTCACAAGACCAAGTAGAGAAGGGCAATCAAATCATCAGTGATGCCAAACTAGATAATGTATCCTTGATACAAGGAAACATCTTGAATTTTGAGGAATCGATGGGGACCTTCGATTACATTATTGCCCATGGATTCTACTCTTGGATTAGTGATGAAATGAAGGATAAATTGCTCAATATTATTTCTAGTCATTTGGCTGATAATGGCATTGCCTATGTGTCGTACAATACGTATCCAGGCTGGCATACTATGGAAGAGGTTCGTCAGCTTATGCTATTTGCTAATCGTGATCAAGATAATTTGACTCATAAGGAAAAGGTATTGCGCGGGAAGACCGTAGGCAGTCTTGTGGGTGCTCAGATTCTTAACTATGATAATCTTAAAGAACGAAATAGTAAATTTCTTGGTGCATTGCGCTCTGTCATGCAAAAGGATGACTATTATGTAGGTCATGATCATCTAGAGCCTCATAATGATCCATGCTATTTCTATCAATTCAATGATCATTTGAAAGCGCATGATCTTGCGTATGTATGCGATGCAGACCTTACACTATCTATGGTTCGTACCTACGATGAAAGTATAGCAGCTAAACTTGAACAACTGGCTCCTAATAGCCAAGCGGATCAAGAACAATATTTAGATTTTATACTAGATACAACATTCCGCAAGTCTATTATTTGTAAAGCTAGCGCTGCAAAAGATATCAACTATGCTATTGCGAATCCGGCTGAAGTGAATACAATTCCTGTACGTACAACTGTAAATAGCTTTGTTTTCCAAATTCTCTTTGATGAGGAAGCACTGGAAATGTTTGAAAATGAGCTCGTAAGAGATACGTTCCAAGCGCTTATCAAAGATGGTGGTACGTTCAATATGATCGAGGCCTTCGCTATTTTGAAAGCGGCTCATGAGGCGGCTCATGCATCTAATGATGAATTAGAACCTGCTGTATGTAGCTTGTATAAAGCTGTAGTAGAGCATATGGTACGTGGTGGTATTCGCTTCTATAAAACATTCCCTGTAAAAGAAGAGTATATGGAGGGCTTATCTTATATACCTGCCCGTTTTACAAACTTTGTAAAGGCTATTGTTCATGGTGGTAGTGAATATATGTATGGAGCAGATATGTTCAATGATGCTATTGGTGATATTTCTGAAGAGGATTTATTATTTATGGAGTTATTGAACAAACCAAAAGCGAAATCTACGGTAATTAAAAAGATTAAAGAGGCTCTCTTTAGTGCAGATCAGTCTCAAACTACAAAGCATCAAAATGCCATGGCTGAAGCTTTTTATAATGAATTAACAACGCGTATGGAACATTTGGGCTTTGTTAGAAGTAAGAAAACAGGTAGTATTTCCTAAGTGATAGCTCCCTTTATTTGATCCTGTTGCTATGAGTCTGTATTATATTCTGCTGATTTTATAGCTAAAATATAAACCCGTTACACTTATAACATATTTATGTACTAAGTGTTAACGGGTTTTGTTTTATATAATTAAATTTACTTTTATTTTATATTTATTACTTTTAGTTATTTTATATTGCTGAAAAAGTATAGTAAATCGATAATTTTAATGAGGAAAAAATGAGCCGTTCATGAAAATATGGTATAATGTGTATGGGTATTTTGTAAATATCATCCGATGTGTTGTGGATGATTCTATAAATTGTATTAGTTGATAAAGTTGTATTAATTGTATTATTTGTAAAAGGAGTCTTTTATGGCATCTAAGAAGGCAGTTCTAGTATATATACTAGAAATCCTGAAAGACGAAACAGATGCTAATCATACGTTATCTCAAGAGGAGATTCGCAGTATATTAGCCGAACGGTACGAGGTATCCGTCGATCGGAAAACCTTAGGCCGTCATTTAAATGATTTATATGAATCTGGAGATTTTAGTATTCAATGTGAAGAGTCTGCTGTGGGAGCAGATGGCACAATTCGACGTACTGATTTCTATATGATTCATACCTTTGAAGATTCTGAATTGCGATTATTGATTGATGGTATATTGGCATCTCGCCATATTACTGCATCTCAACGTAAAGATTTAATCGGGCGTGTTGCAAAATTGGGTAGCTCCTATTTTAAGCCTCATGGTATTGATATTGAAAGTAATACGGGGTACCTTCATAGAAGCCAAGATTTATTTCTTAATATTGATCTCATAGAAGAAGCAATACAAAAGGGTAGAAAAATTTCATTGGCCTATTGCCAACCAGATGTGGATAAGCGATTACATATTAATCTTGGCCCAGATCATAAGGAACGGAAGTATGTATTTAATCCATTCCAACTAGTAATGAATCGAGGACATTATTACCTGGTAGGAAATCACGAAAATTATGATGACATGTCTACATTACGCGTTGATCGAATTGCACATATTACGGTGCTAAATGAACGTAGAAAACCTTTGCGGGAGATAAAGGGATATCAACAACAACGCACCTTTAATGTGTCACAATACGTAAAGGAACATATTTATATGTTCGGTGGTGAATCTATTACTGTTACGTTTAAAGCTAGACGTTCCATCGTAAATCAAATTTTAGATTGGTTCGATGGCAATGTAGAGTTTACAAATATAACAGCTGATAATGTTGTATGTCGTGTACGTGTTAATCATGACGCCTTTAAATATTGGGCGCTCCAATATATGCAAAGTGTAAAAGTGCTTACTCCAGCTTCTTTAGTGACAGAGGTAAAAGCCGCAATTGAGGAAGGTTTACACCAATACTCATAAATAAAAGCTAGTTGATCGGTGAATCAACTAGCTTTTTTATGTTTTCTTATAGAACGTGCATTTTTTCTGCTTCTCTATAGTCTTTTAGAACCGGACGTGGAGGCAATTTACCCATGAGGCTTACAATATAGATTGCGATAGAAGAGAAGATGAAGCCTGGCACAATTTCATATAGGCCAAAGAATCCAAATTGTTTCCAAATGAGTACTGTTAAACCACCTACAACAATACCAGCGATACAGCCGTGACGCGTCATGCGCTTCCAGAACAAGGAGAACAAGATTGCTGGACCGAAGGCTGCACCGAAGCCTGCCCATGCATAGGCTACCATCGTCAAGATATAGCTGTCTGGATCCATAGCCATATAGATGGCAATCAATGCCACTAGAAGTACTACGATACGGCTTACTAATACAAGCTCTTTATCGCTTGCTTTTGGATGGATGATATTAGCATAGAAGTCATTAGAAATAGCAGAGGCTGTTACTAATAATTGAGCAGATGCGGTACTCATAATAGCGGCCAATACAGCGGACCAGATAAGGCCTGCTACAAATGGAGTAAAGAGCCGTTCAGTCATGATGAGGAATATTGTTTCCGCATCAGTGCCTACTAATTTATCTGGCAGCATGTAAACATGACCGATGAGACCTACTGCAATAGCTGCCATAAGGGATAAGATAACCCATACCATGGCGATATTCGTAGATTTCTTAAGCTCTTTCGCATCAGAGATAGCCATAAAGCGCACTAGGATGTGAGGTTGACCGAAGTAGCCAAGACCCCAACCAAGAGAAGAAATTAGGCCGATAGCCCAAGTAAACCAATCAGATGGATTACCAAACAAGCTAAGTCCTTGTGGAAACTCATGTTGGATGAGTTGGAATGTTTCAATAGGGCCACCCATGTACATGGCTGCTGTAATTGGTACTGCCAAGATGGCAAAGAACATTAATGCGCCTTGAATACAGTCTGTCCAAGATACGGCAAGGAATCCGCCAAGGAAGGTATAAAATACGACGATGCCAGCGGTGATAAAGAGGGATACGGTGTAATCAAGACCAAAGATGGTATTGAACAATTTGCCCCCTGCCACGAATCCTGATGATGTATAAATCAAGAAGAAAATCAAGATAAATAAGGCGGAAATGACAGCTACCGAATGGGATTGATCATGAAAACGATTCTTCAAATAATCCGGTAATGTTAAGCTATCACTGGCTACCTCAGTATGGTTACGTAAGCGTCTAGAAACGAATTTCCAGTTCGCCCATGTACCTAATGTGAGGCCTACGGCAATCCATACACCAGAAATCCCCGTAGTATACGCTAGACCAGGCACACCCATGAGCATCCAACCACTCATATCTGATGCCTCTGCACTGAGTGCTGTGATCCATGGTCCTAGTTGTCGGCCACCGAGGATGTAATCACCAATGCTGTTTGATTTGCGATAGTAGTAGACCCCGATATACATCATGAGTCCTAGGTATAAGGCAAAGGCGATAATAATCATTAAGTTGTCTTGTGTCATGCCTATATAAGACCTCCTTAGGTTCTAGTTATATTCTATAGTATAGTAAATAATTTTTATTGTACCACATATTAGTACTTTAGAGGGTAAAAAAATTGGTGATATTAATAAGATTCCTATACCAATTTAGCCCATATACTTTAGAGATACGCATTAGATTGTTGCTTATGAAATCATATACTAATGAGTCCCATACCGAACGAAATATGATAAAATAAAAGAATGTAAAAACGATATTTCGTATTGGGTATACGAAATATTGGTCAGTAGTCATCGAGATTAATATTTACATTTCTGGAACGTGAAAGGAGGACCTTATGGAACAACAAGTAGGCACTAAGCATGAAGTACCTAAACCGTATCAAGTTGTGACGAAACAACAAGCGTTGCGTATGTTAGAGACCTACTTTGGGTATACCTCCTTTAGACCGGCTCAAGAGGCTCCTATTGCATCCTTGTTGCGGAATGAAGATGTAATTGGAATCATGCCGACAGGGGCAGGGAAGTCTATCTGTTTCCAGATTCCTGCGCTTTGTAAGCCGGGTTTGACTATTGTGTTTTCTCCGCTTATTTCTCTTATGAAAGACCAAGTGGATGGTCTTTTAGTACAGAATATACCAGCGTCACTTATCAATAGTACGCTTACCCAAGCAGAGTTTAATAAAACCATGTACGAAGTACGCAGTGGCAAAATTAAACTCTTATATATTGCGCCAGAGCGGTTGAGCTCTAATTTTTTCTGTAATGTACTGCGAGCGTTACCGATTGCTCAAGTTATCGTGGATGAGGCTCACTGTATCTCTGAGTGGGGCCATGATTTTAGACCGTCTTATCGACTTATCGGAGAGTGGCTCAATTCATTACCAAAGAGACCTATCGTGGGGGCTTTTACGGCGACGGCGACGAAATATGTAGAAAATGATATAAAAAAATTATTAGGTCTAGATACGGCTAATGTATACGTGACGGGTTTTGATCGGCCTAATTTATCGTTCTCTGTTATCCGCACACCGAAGCGGATGGATTACGTTGTCCATTATGTGCGAGAGCACGCCAATGAAAATGGTATTATCTATTGTGCAACGCGCAAGGATGTAGATCGGGTTTATGAAAATTTAACCCGTGCGGGCATCAAAGCTGGCCATTACCACGGAGGACTCAACGACGAGGTGCGCCATGAAATGCAGAATGCCTATGCAGACGATAAATTACAGGTTATGGTGGCGACGAATGCCTTTGGTATGGGCATTGATAAAAGCAATGTACGCTATGTGCTACATTATCAAATGCCGCGTAATATGGAGTCCTATTATCAGGAGGCAGGACGAGCTGGCCGTGATGGGGCACCTGCTGAATGTATCTTGCTTTATAGTGGGCAGGATGTACAGGTTCATAAGTATTTAATTGAACAATCTATCGAAACGCCGGAACGACAAGATGTGGAGTTACGCAAATTGCAGTCCATGATTGATTACTGTTTCTGTAGTAATTGCTTGCGTAAATATATGCTTAATTACTTTGGTGAAAGCACCGTTTGGACTACTTGTGATAATTGTAGCTCTTGTAAGGGTTCTGCTGATAAGGTCAATGTTACGAAGGAAGCAAAAGCTATTTTTCGTGCCATCATGGGCACCGATGAGCGATATGGGGCATCAATGATAACCTCTATCGTCCGCGGGGAGCGAACGGATCGTATTATGCGTGCTGGACATGATGCATTGCCTGTCTTTGGCTTACTGAGCAATGTAGATGAAAAATCTATTAAAGGACTTATCCAACAGTTTGTAGCATCTGGCTACTTGCGCAGTTCGACTGGAAAATACCCTATATTATCCTTAACGGCTGGTGCAGAGGAAGTATTAGCAGGTCGTAAAGAGGTAGAGGAAATTAGACAACATGTGTCTGTGCCTTCTCGCACTAGTAAGTCTGCTGCCTCAGTGGTGCGAGGAAAGTCCAGCTCTACATCGGGCGGCTTATTTGAACATTTACGTCAACATCGCAAATACTTGGCAGAAAAAGCGGGTCTTAGACCGTATCTTATCTTTCCTGACACAGTACTCATAGATTTGGCAAATTTACGACCTACAACATTAGGTGAGTTTGGCAATGTTAAAGGCGTAGGGGAAGCAAAATTAAAAAAATATGGACTTACCTTTTTACAGGCCATTGCAGAATATAAGGGATAATAAATTTTACTGTATATATGGTAGTACTGTATATTTTTTAGTATGATAGTACTATATATTTTAGTAAGACTAGCAAGATATACGTTAGTATTTTTTGCTTATTATATATAGATCTAGGGGGATAAATGAGCTTAGCAGATACACAATACCTCGGTATTATTGAAAATATTTTAGATCATGGCATTTATGGTCAAAATCGCACAGGCATTGCAACGTACAAATTGCCTCAACAAATCATGCAATTTGACTTGCAAGAGGAATTTCCAATTTTAACCACTAAATTTGTAGCTTTTAAAACAGCTGTGAAAGAATTATTGTGGATTTGGCAAATGCAGTCCAATGACGTGCGCAAATTGCAAGAAATGAATGTGCACGTATGGGATGAATGGATGCGTGAAGATGGTACTATTGGTAAAGCATACGGCTACCAAATTGCGAAGTACAAACAACTAGATAAGCTTATCAAAACGATTAAAGAAGATCCTGATAGCCGCCGAATGATTGTAACCCTTTGGAATATTGAAGATTTAGATGATATGGCGTTGCAACCATGTGCGTATGAAACCTTATGGGATGTAGGGGATGGTTACTTGAACTGCATGCTCATCCAACGCAGTGGCGACATGGGGCTTGGCGTTCCGTTTAACACGGCTCAATATGCGGCATTACAATGTATGATTGCTCAAGTAACAGGTTTAAAACCAGGTAAATTTACACATGTTATCAACAATGCCCATATCTATGAAAATCACGTAGATGCATTGCGTGAGCAATTAGCACGTCGCAATCAAGCGTTGCCTGCTCCAAAAATTATCGTGAATCCTGAGGTAAAAGACTTCTATGACTTCACACCAGAGGACATTACCTTAGATGGATATGAACATTTAGGTAAATTATCCATGACTGTTGCTGTATAGCATTGTATTCATGACAATTGTTAAATAGCATAATATGTATGGCTATTGCTATATAGTATTATGTTTATAGCCATTGCTAAATAGTATAATTTATGACTGTTGCCATATAGTATTAACTGAAAGAGGGCAGTATGTTAGCATTAATCGTAGCCGTAGCACATAATCGTGTAATCGGTAAAGATAATACTTTGATTTGGCATTTGCCAAATGATTTGAAATTCTTTAAGGAAAAAACAACAGGACATGTTATTATCATGGGCCGTAAGACCTTTGAAAGCTTACCGTTCTTGTTGCCAAATCGTGAGCATTGGGTAATTACTCGTGATAAAGGCTTTGATGCACCAGAAGGTGTTAAGATTTTCCATAACCCTGAGGCGGCTGCTGAAGCAGCACGTGCTCTTGATGCGGCCTACGTTATTGGTGGCGCTCAAGTATACGAAGCTTTTCTACCTTATGTAGATACTATGTATATCACTGAAGTGGACCACGAATTTGATGGGGATGCATTTTTCCCTGAATTCTCAGAGGATGCTTTCACTATCGAATCCGTTGTAGACGGCATTGTGGATGAAAAGAATCAATATCCTCATCGTTTTGTAACCTATCGCAGAAAGGCAGCTAAATGAGTGAAAGAATGTTTGCCCTTATCGGCAGTGAATTAAATGTTAAGCCAAAGCAGGTGCAAGCTGCAGTAGAATTGCTGGACGAAGGCAATACGGTGCCGTTTATTGCGCGGTATCGTAAAGAGGTAACGGGCGAATTGCAAGATGAGCAATTGCGCACCATTGAAGAACGCATTAAATACTTGCGCAATTTAGAAACACGTCGCCAAGAAATCATTGCTTCTATTACAGAGCAAGAAAAGATGACAGACGAGTTGATGAAATCCTTAGAGGCAGCAACAAAGCTTCAAGAGTTAGAGGATTTATATTTACCGTACCGTCCTAAGAAACGTACGCGCGCCATGATTGCCCGTGAACGTGGCTTGGAGCCGTTAGCGGAAATGATCCTTAACGATACAGTTATCTCTGGTGATCCGCTAGAGATCGCAAAAGAATACATAACAGAAGAGGTTCCTACACCAGAGGATGCCATACAAGGTGCTTCTGATATCGTAGCGGAAATCGTCAGCGATAGTGCAGACTTCCGGGCGTACTTGCGTAAGAAGATGTGGAATGAAGGCTTTATTCAAGCTGAATTGAGCGGTGAAGAGGAAGAACAACAACAATTCTTGCAATACGCTGAATATGCTGAGCCAGTTCGTCAAATGCCGTCGCACCGTATTTTGGCGGTAAATCGCGGTGAAAAATTAGGTGCTTTAAAACTAGCTCTAACTGTACCAGGTGACACCTATGTCGCTTATATGGTTCAAAAGTTAGAGAAAAATCCGAAGTCGATCTTTGCAGACTATAAAGCAGCCGCCGTAGCCGATGCGTACAAACGCCTTATTTTCCCAGCTTTAGAGCGTGAAATCCGCAATGAATTGACGGAAAATGCGGACGAGCAAGCTATCAAGGTATTCGGTGTGAATCTTAAAAATCTATTGTTACAACCGCCACTAGCAGGGCACGTCATCATGGGTCTCGACCCTGGTTACCGCACCGGCTGTAAGATGGCTATCATTGATCAACAAGGCAATGTGCTCGATTACGGTGCTTACTACTTAACAAATAGTGAAAAGCTTCGCAAGGAAGCTCAAAAGGTATTGGCTGATAAGATTCGTAGATTTAAGGTGACGCTCTTGTCCATTGGTAATGGTACTGCATCTTACGAAACAGAGCAATTTGCATCTACTATGATTGAAGAGGAAAAATTAGATTGCCACTATATCATTACTAATGAAGCGGGCGCATCTGTGTACTCAGCATCTAAATTGGCTATCGATGAGTTACCAGATTTAGACGTTACCATTCGCGGTGCTGTATCGATTGCACGCCGTGTACAAGATCCATTGGCTGAATCTGTTAAAATCGATCCTAAATCTATCGGCGTAGGTCAATATCAACATGATGTAAATCAAAAACAATTGACACATACCTTAGACCAAGTAGTTGAAACTGTAGTAAACCACGTTGGGGTAGAGCTAAATACTGCATCTCCAGCTATCTTGCAACATGTTGCAGGCATTTCTAGTGCGGTGGCTAAAAATATTGTTGCATACCGTCAAGAGAATGGTGTGTTTAAAAGCCGTAAGGAATTGCTAAAAGTACCTCGTTTAGGCCCTGCAGCCTTTACACAATGTGCTGGTTTCTTGCGCTTACAACACGGTAAAAATCCACTGGATAATACATCCGTTCATCCAGAGTCTTATGAATTGGCAGAGCGCATCATTGGTGAATTAGGCTTTACCTTAAAAGACTTACAAGATAAATCTCAATTAGAAGCATTGCAAGTAAAATTACCTCTTGTGGATGCCGATAAAATGGCTGCCAAGCTTGATGCGGGCGTGCCGACTGTTCGGGATATCTTGGCGGCTCTTGCTAAACCAGGTCGCGACCCTCGGGAAGATTTACCGGCTCCATTGACCAGAAAACACGTAGTGAGCCTTGAAGATATCAAGGTCGGTACCGTTGTAAAAGGTACTGTTCATAACGTAGTTGATTTCGGAGCTTTTGTAGACTTTGGGCTTAAAACGAATGGTCTATTACATCGCAGCGAGCTTTGCAATAGCCGTCAACATCCATCTGATGTGCTTGCTGTAGGTGATATTATCGAAGCTCAAATCATTTCTGTTGACGTAAAGCGCAATCGCATCGGTCTGTCTGTAAAAGCATTACAACCAGAAAAACCAAAGAATAACGATAATAACCATAATAGAAATAATAATGGCCAACGTAGAAATAATGATAACCGAAACAACAACCGTAATAATGGCGGACGTCAAAATGATAATCGCCATAATGGTTCTCTTAATAATGGGGATCGTCGAAACTGATAATTTCTTAGAAGACTAGTTAATCTACATTAATAGATTTTAAATGATAGGCATTCTTGACTAAAAGTCATTATACCAAAAACCGCACCCTCTATGGTTTTAGAGGGTGTGGTTTTTCTATATAGCTAAAAACTATGTATATTAATGCAGAACAGATATATCGAAAATGATATATCTAATTGAAAAAATTAGATATAGGGAGTATGATGAAACCATAGAGGGGAAATTCCTAAATCATATTCCTAAAGAGGAGGTAATGCAATGAGCTTGAACCTTAAAGAAAGATATGGACTTTTAATTAATAATGAATGGGTAAAGGCATCTGACGGTGCTGAATTTAAAGTATATAACCCTGCTAATGGCGAACAACTCGCTATCTGTGCAGAGGCTACATATGGCGATGTTGATAAAGCTGTAGAGGCTGCAACAGAAGCTTTCAAAACGTGGAAAAACGTTTCTCAAGTAGAACGTGCTGATTATTTATTGAAAATTGCGGATGCTATCGATACTCACAAAGAACATTTGGCACAAGTTGAAACATACGACAATGGTAAGCCAATCCGTGAAACATTGAACGTGGATATTCCACTTGGGGCGGACCATTTCCGTTACTTTGCAGGCGTGCTTCGTTCCGAAGAAGGCTCTGCACAAGTATTTGACGAAAATACATTGAGTCTCATCGTTCGTGAACCGATTGGCGTTGTAGGTCAAGTTGTGCCTTGGAACTTCCCATTCCTAATGGCCGCTTGGAAATTGGCTCCAGCTCTTGCAGCAGGCTGTACAGTTGTTATCAAACCTTCTAGCCACACATCTCTTAGCTTATTAGAACTTGGCGATATTTTGAAAGAAATCTTGCCACCAGGTGTTGTAAACATCGTAACTGGTAAAGGTTCTAAATCCGGTCAATATATCCTTGATCATCCTGGTTTTAGCAAACTTGCTTTCACAGGCTCTACAGAGGTAGGTCTAGATGTATATAAAGCAGCATCTGAACGCTTGATTCCTGCCACATTGGAATTAGGTGGTAAATCTGCGAATATCTTCTTTGAAGATGCGAACTGGAAACAAGCTCTTGACGGGGCAATGCTCGGTATTCTTTTTAACCAAGGTCAAGTATGCTGCGCTGGTTCCCGTATCTTCGTACAAGATACAATTTACGATAAATTCGTAGCTGAACTTGCTGCACTATTCGATAAGGTGAAAGTTGGTTTGCCTTGGGATTCATCTACTCAACTTGGCTCCTTGATTTACGAAGACCAAGTTAATAAAGTATTGAGTTATGTAGACCTTGCAAAAGAAGAAGGAGCTCGCATTGTAGCCGGTGGTGTACGTGTTACTGATGGCGAACTTGGTAAAGGTTGCTTTGTAAGACCTACACTTATTGTAGATGCTACAAATGATATGCGTGTAGCTCGCGAAGAAATCTTCGGCCCTGTAGCTGTTGTCATCAAATTCCACAGCGAAGAAGAAGTTATTGAACAAGCAAATGACAGCTTATACGGCCTTGGCGGTGGCGTATTTACTCAAAACATCAACCGTGCTATCCGCGTAGCTCGCGGTATCGAAACAGGGCGTATGTGGGTAAATACATACAACTCAATCCCTGCAGGCGCTCCATTTGGCGGCTATAAACAATCCGGTATCGGTCGTGAAACTCATAAAGTTATCCTTGAGCACTACACTCAAATGAAAAACATCATCGTAAACTTGAGCGATAAACCATCTGGTTTCTACGATTTAGATTAATAACATATAAACTTCTCCGATGAACTATAACAAAGAGGCACCTCGAAAGAGGTGCCTCTTTTACTAATATTGAGATAGACGGAATATTTTTCTATACTCTTTTGGTGCATCAGAACCATCAGAAGGTTTTATAATAACTCTAATATATATATCTTCTTTGAAGTCTGGATATGTTGCTGCATATTCTTTGCAGAATTGATCCATTCGATTGTAAAAATTTGTTACATCTTGGTTTTGTATGGCCGAATAGGGAATAGGCATTTCAATATACAAAGAAGATGTATCGTATGTAGCATAGGATAACTCCTCTGCTGTTATATAGTTTTTCATTAATGGGAATGCAGTTATTAATGGGATGTTAGTTATCAGTATTCGCTCCACTTGTGGTACAACAGGTGCAGAGGTGTTCAAGGCTTCAGATATTTCAATGGGCATTTGTGGATATTTGTCAAAGGTGACTTGCCATGTATTGTTCCTATGAGACTCTAAGTGATATGTTAGATTAGGATAATCCTCATTTATATATTGTTGTACCTCATCTTCACTATAATGTGAGAGAAGATGACAACCCGTTGTTAGTATGGGGGATAGTATAATCAGTGGAAATAATATAAATCGTTTTAGGGTAAAAGGTTTCATTGTATATTCCTTTTATACTACTTTAGGAAGTTTAGTAAATCGTAATTGCTTAACAGGTATTGTTTAATTTATTGGTGGAATTTTGGAGTACATTATTTTAATTATATTATATCTAAATTAAATGTTTACTCATATAGCTGATTTAATACCACACACCTCTCAATAAATCATAATAAAGAAGTAGCCCGAAAGAGGTGTCTTTTTTGTACTTAAGAATAGTCTATTATATGTAAAAGTATAGTGTATGTTATAATTGTAGCCATATAAAATCGTGTTATTTATAGAGGGCTATTATGAATTTGAAGAGAGTAATTAAATGGATTGGATATATTATTGGCATAATAGTAGTGCTTTATATACTCATATTGGGAGTATTGATATATTTCTTGGCAAGTGGTGACTTTAAAAATAGTTTGATTTATTTAAGTGATCTTCAAGAGAGTGGATTATATTATGGCAATGAAAACCGTAAGATTGCTGATAATGTAGTTGCTGTTCATGAGGTGGATAATAAACTCTATTACATAACGTTAGACGGTATTGGTATTTTTGATGAAAATGTAAGTTTACTAGATGCTTGGAATAAAAATCTTAATAAATATAATACTTTCATTCCTCGGATAGATTCTAAAGAAACACAATTTAATGTAAGTCTTGATCAGTTATACCCTAATATTTCTAGTCTTGATGAAAGTGATAGAGATATATGGCATGAGATCTTTTATGATAGTGAGAAACGATATACAGGTCCAAACGCTGGATATACTATAAAGTTACCTTTCTATGTATCGTATAGAAAGGAAGACTTGATTAAGCATAATGATATAGTAGATCTTTCTACAGGGACTATTATTGGTGAGTATGGTAGTGAGCATATTTTAAGAAATAATGCTTATTATAATTTTGAATTCGGGAAATTGACTAAAATTGATTTCTATCAGAAGGCTATATATAGCTATTATTCTGATAATCTTGATATAGGTCGGTTTAGCAAGAATAATGCAGGTGATGAGAGATATGAATCTTATGCACGAAATGAGTTAAATAAAGTAAGAACGAAAGATATAGAGGTATTAACTAATTTACTAAATCAACGATTCATCGTGTTTAATTCCTTTAACGAGTTTTCTGATTTTGATAAAATTACCTTTGAAGCATTAACCATTGATGCAATTAAAAATCGGAAGGCATTGCAGTTAGGGCCGTTAGAAAACCAGACACTTCGTCAGTATTTGAGTCGGTAACCATATAGTGGAAGGTGGAAGATGAATAAACTTGAAATATTAGGATATATTTGGATTTTTATATCTATGTCGTTATCTATGGGATTATATAAACTTGAGATTCGTAATCATCCAATTGATAAAAAACATGAATATATAAAAGAACATAGGATTTTTGGTAGCTTAACAAAGTATTTATCAATAATTTCTATTATAAGTTTGGTGATATTAAATCTTAAATTTTTAATTGATAAAGATTATAAATTTATAGTGAATTATGGCAGTATTTGGTTGTTTTTCTTTTTTTTAACAATGCTTACAGGGTTTTGTCAGAAGAGAGACAGCGTATATTTTAAACGGAGTCTTATTGCTATAGTTTCTGTGTTGTTTGGTATGATCGTGTTTGCTTATGCATTTAGGAAAGTACTATTTTAATAGACCATATACCAACTCAGATATTATTAAAATAATGTTGTTTTGTGTGGGCACTTATGGAATGATTTTTAGAAATTAAAAATCATTAAAAGGCAGTATAAATCATGATTCAGTTAGATTATCTATTAATTATAGGAATATTCCTTAGTGTTTTACTTTTTCTTTTGGTTGGCGTATTTCACTATAGTAAATCTAAACTTTTAAAGAGACTCAATATTTGGTTTTTAATAATACTTAGCGTTTTATTAAGTTATTTATTATATCCCTTATATGAATTGACTGATTATAGAGAAGAATTTACGACATTAGTTATTATTGCTGCGATAATCATTAAAATAATTATCAATTTATCTATATTTATAATCGCTGATCAAATAAGAACGAAATGGATTTCTAAATTACTATTAATTATATGGGTTGTTCTTGTTGAATGCTTGTATACGCCTATTCATTTGTCATATCTTGTTTTGTTATGCGTATCAGGTGGAATTGTGTTGATTGAACATTTTAAGGGGAAAAGAAATCCTATTTAGCTTAGATTCAGAATTACTTTTATAGCGCTCACCATCGAAATATGATATACTACTTAAATACGCATAGTTCGTGCGCGATAGGAGGAAACACATTTAGATGTTAGAAAAATTTGAACAATTAATGATTAGCGAACCTGTTCTAAGAGCGTTAAACGATATGGGCTTTGAAGAGCCTACGCCAATTCAACAGGAAGCTATCCCAGTTGCCATGAGCGGTAAGGACATGATCGGTCAAGCTCAAACAGGTACTGGTAAGACAGCAGCATTTGGCTTGCCTGTATTGGAACGCGTAGACGGGAATGAGCGTCACGTTCAAGTAGTTATTTTATCCCCTACACGAGAATTAGCTATTCAAGTAGCTGAAGAGCTTAACAAAATGGCTCAGTACACGAATATCACAGCATTGCCAATCTACGGCGGTCAAGATATTAATCGTCAGTTCCGTGCCTTGAAAAAGAACCCTCAAATCATCGTTGCCACTCCTGGCCGATTGATGGATCATATGGACCGTGGTTCTATTAAATTTGACCATGTGAAAGTTGTGGTATTGGACGAAGCCGATGAAATGTTAAATATGGGCTTTGTTGATGATATCAATAAAATCTTGGGTGCTATCCCAGAAGACCATCAAACATTGTTGTTCTCTGCAACTATGCCTAAAGCTATCCAACAATTAGCTGAAACATATTTGACAGAGCCAACATTGATTCGCATGAAACCGACTCAAGTTACGATGGACTTGATCGAACAATACTATATCGAAGTGCAAGACCGTCAAAAATTCGATGTTCTTTGTCGTTTGTTTGATATCCAAACACCTGAACTTGCGATTATCTTCACGCGTACGAAACGTCGTGTTGATGAAGTGACAGAAGGTCTTAAGAAACGTGGTTACATGGCGGAAGGCATCCATGGCGACTTGTCTCAACAAAAACGGGACAGCGTAATTCGCCAATTCCGCGAAGGTACCATTGATATTCTCGTGGCTACAGATGTGGCAGCTCGTGGTCTTGATATTTCTGGCGTGTCTCATGTATATAATTATGATATGCCTCAAGATCCTGAAAGCTACACACACCGCGTAGGTCGTACAGGTCGTGCCGGTAAAGCAGGTCAAGCTTTCACGTTCGTTATCCCTCGTGAAATGGAGCATTTACATGCTATCGAGCGTTTAACAAAACGTAAAATTGCACGTCGTCGTGCACCTTCATTAGGTGAAGTTCTTGAAGGTCAACAACGTTTGGCAATTGAAAGCCTCGTTGAAATGACAGATAATCTAGAAGCCTTGGCGCCTTTCAAATCTAGTGCTGAGGAATTGTTGAATGATACAGATTCCGTAACACTTTTGGCGGCAGCTCTTAAATTGTTAACAAAAGAACCAGATACTACTCCTGTAAATATTACAGAAGAAAAACCATTGCGCGTACGCCGTCGTCGTGAAAGTGGTCGTAGTGATCGTCGCCGTCGTGATGGTGATCGTCGTCGAGATGACCGCCCACGTCGCAGTCGCGATGATCGTAGAAGTGATCGTCGCAATGACCGTAAAGGTGACCGCCGCAGAGATGAGCGTAAATTTGATCGTCCGCGTGGCGAGAAAAAAACTCGCCATCAAAGTGAAGGTTTTAAACCTTACTTTAAAGACTAATAGGATGTGGATTGCTTCTGGGCAATCCACATTTTTTATTACTTAATAGTTAATACTATTTATCTTGATAAGTGTTGAGAATTTTGGTATAATAAATAATAATTATTTCTTGTAAACGGTCGATAATGGCCTATGCCTTATAGATTTCCAAGTGGAGAAAGGTAGATTATTATGGATATCGCACAAATTTTGCGTAGCCAGGGGTTTAAAGTAACTCCACAACGTATTGCGATTTATGATGCTTTGCGTGGTCATCATGATCATCCAACAGCAGAGATGTTGTATCATACGTTGCGCCCAGAACATCCAAGCATGAGCTTGGCTACAGTGTACAAGACGATGGAGATTTTTGAAAAAATCGGTCTTGTTAAAATTTTAGAAGTTGGTGATGAGCGTGCTCATTACGATTGGGATACACAAGCTCATTCCCATATCCGTTGCATTCGTTGCAATAAGGTAGAGGATATGATGGGCATTGATTTGAAAGCTATCAAAACGATTGCTGATCAAGGTAGCGAATATCAAATCACAGGTCAACATATTACCTTCGAAGGTGTTTGCCCTGAGTGTGCAAAAAAAGAAAGTCATTAATAGATAACCCCTGTTGTTGAAGGGCTCCTTCACGGCAGGGGTTATATTAGTTATCGTATATCTTATATCTAATCGTATATCGTATACCTTATATCTATTAGTGTTATAGAATAGCGATAATTAGATATAAGCATAATACAATAGATATTAGAGTTAAGCGTTTTATAATTATAAAATTGTAGAAATCGTATAATCGTATAAAGGAGTATCATGTTTGTAATAGGCAGTCACTTATCAATTAGCAAAGGTTATTTACATATGGGCAAGGAAGCGACTAAAATTGGGGGTAATACCTTCCAATACTTTACTCGCAACCCTCGTGGTGGTAGCATGCGAGCTCTCGATGTTGAGGATATGAATAACCTTAGTGCATATATGAAAGAACATAACTTTGGTACCTTGTTGGCACATGCGCCGTATACCTATAACCCATGTGCCGCCAAAGAGGATTTACGCGCTTTTGCGAAGCAATCTATGATGGAAGATTTAGAGCGTATGGAATATTTGCCAGGTCAAATGTATAACTTTCACCCTGGTAGCCATGTGAAGCAAGGCGTAGATCAAGGTATTGAATACATTGTAGAGTGTTTGAATGAAATCTTATTCCCAGGTATGAAGACAACAGTCCTCTTGGAAGTAATGGCTGGTAAGGGTACAGAAATTGGCTCTCGTTTTGAAGAAATTGCACGCATCATCGATGGCGTAAAGCTAAAAGAGTACATGGGTGTGTGCGTTGATACTTGCCATATTCACGAAGGGGGTTATGATATCGTACATAATCTCGATGGCGTTATTGACGAGTTCGATCGAATTGTAGGTCTTGATCGTTTGAAAGCCATTCATTTGAATGACTCTAAAAATCCTATGGGTGCCCATAAAGATCGTCATGAAAAAATTGGGGAAGGACATATTGGTATCGATGCTATTGCCCGCGTTGTAACACATCCTAAATTGACGAACTTACCATTCTACTTGGAAACACCAAATGAATTGGACGGTTACGCAAAGGAAATTGCTATGCTACGCTCTATCGTAGAAAATAAATAATTAAAATACAGATGTTAATTTAGTTATATAATAAATATGTAGAATACCTGATGCTATACTAGTTATTGCAAACTCATAAAGTTATTAAAACTATTAAAGCTGTTAAAGCTATTAAAGCTATATAAAGCTATATAAAGTTATATAAAGTTATTGAATTTCCATAAACTTATGGGACTAAGAGCTCGTTTTGGCATTTGAATACATACGTTGTGTAAGGTATAGGGAGAACTGGAAAGGGGGACAAAATGCGTTTTTTACATACTGCCGATTGGCATTTAGGGCGTATTTTTTATGGCCAGTACTTAACAGAGGACCAAGCTCATGTGTTGGAACATCAGTTTTTTAATATTTTGAAAGATGAAAACATCGATGGTATATTGCTTGCAGGGGATATTTTTGATAGAGCGGTGCCACCCATTGAAGCTATCGAATTGTGGGACTCCATCATCACTCGTCTCGCTATGGACTACAAGGTGCCTCTCTTTGTGGTGAGCGGTAATCACGATGGAGCAGAACGTCTTGAAGTGGGGCGCTCTATGTTGGGCCAATCGGGTATCCATATTTGGGGCTCTCCTCATCACGCGTTGAAGCCTTTTGAATTTGAAGGGACAGATGGCAAGGTGGCTATTTGTCCTATGCCTTTTAGTGAGCCCCGACGCATAGGGGAGGCTTTATTTGCTGATGTAGAGTCTACTAATACAGAAACTACCAATATTGAAATTACTGACATAGTAACACCGTGTTATGAACAAAATTGCGAAAGCGCTTTGAATCTGCACAATTATGACCAAATGTATCAGGCTTGGAGTAATTACTTGTATAAACAAGTGCCTAAGGGGATGCGCAGTATCGCCATTAGCCATGCTTTTGTTATGGGCGGTGAAGTAGGGGGCTCAGAGCGTACCTTGTCTGTAGGTGGCAGCGAACAGGTAAATCCTCAAGTCTTTAAAGACTTTCACTATACTGCCTTGGGACATTTGCATGGGCCTCAGCGAATGGGAGCTGATCATATTCGCTATAGTGGATCCCCATTAAAATATTCCTTTGATGAACATATGCAGAAGAAGTCTTTTACCATCATTGATATGGATACAAAGGGGAACGTAGATATTAACACGATTCCTGTAGAGGCGAAGCGAGACGTAGTCATTTTGGAAGGATATTTTGAAGACCTGTTAAATGATAAAGCATTACAGGCTAAATATAGGGATGATTATGTGCAAGCCCGTTTACTTGATACGATGCCGATTATGGATGGAATGGCTAAACTGCGCCAGGTATATCATCGTTGTATGACCATTGATCTAGTTGGTCGCGTGGCAGGGCCTATAGCAGATATGGGTGAGGCAATTTTCAAAGAATTAAATGAACGTGATCTATTTAATCAGTTTGCAGAAACTGTGTGGAAGGAACCTTTAACAGAGAAAGAACAGCAATATATCAACTCTGTATGGGACCGAATTCTTAAGGAGGACTAAATGAAGCCTATATCATTAACTATAGAAGCCTTTGGTCCGTATCGTGATTCGGTCACTTTAGATTTTAATGAGCTTCAAGACCATTCCATGTTTCTCATTGCTGGTCCTACGGGGGCAGGGAAAACATCAATCTTAGATGCCATAGTGTATGCCTTGTATGGTGAGCCGAGTGGAGAAGTACGCAAAACAGATGCTATTCGCAGTGACTTTGCAGAACCTCATCGTATGACTCGTGTCGATTTCTCCTTTGCTATTGGCAATGCACAATATCGTGTTGAACGGTTACCGAAACAGATGGTAGCAAAGAAACGTGGTACAGGGATGCGTGAACAGAATGCTAGCGCTACTGTATATGAGCGGAAAGATGGTGAGTGGAAGGTCATTGCTACCTCAGCTGCCGCTATTCGCGATACTATTCAGCAAATTATAGGCTTTCGCAAGGATCAGTTTTTACAAGTTGTGCTATTACCTCAAGGGGAATTCCGAAAGTTGCTAGTTGCCTCTACGAGTGAGCGTGAGGAATTACTGCATACACTTTTTAGAACTGAGCTATATCGAAAGTTACAAGAAGCACTGAAGGTTGCCTATGATGAAGCAAAGGCAGGTATTGAAGAAAATCTAACTAAGCAAACTGCATTTATGCAGTCTATCCCTCATGATGGAGCGACTCCAATGGTAACCATTGAGCATGTGCGTGAGTTACTAGCAAATCGGGGCCCACATCGAGATGCTCTCGCGGTAGAACGAGATGAGGCAGTAACCGTGGTAGAACAGTTTAATGTGCTCCGAAATCAATGGTCTTTATATAATCAGGCTCAACAATCTCTTGCTGAGGCTACTTCGAAACTTGACATGGTGAAAGTAAGGGAAACTGAGCGTGTAAATCTAAGCGAAAAGGTTCAGTTCCTTAACTCTTTGGCACCAACTCATGAATTATATAAACAATATATTGAGAAACAAGCTATATTAAAAACTTTAGAACAGGCCCTTTCAGATGCGAAAGAACATGTAGAACTAGCAACTCAACATGAGGCTAAATGTTTAGACGTATACAGTGACTTAGAAGGTCGAGCTGAAAGTATACAAGCTAAAAGAACTGCTTTGGCTCAATTTCAACAACAAGCAGAGAAGTTTAATGAGTTAGATGTATTGAAAAAGGAATTGTCCACATTACAGAGTAATTTAGAAGAATTAGATAGTAAAAAAAGCGAAGATGCCTTAGCTAAACAACGGAAGCTTGTAAAGACTTTAGAAAACGACTTAGAAGCTTTGCGTAAACAGTTACGAGATAATAACAAATTCTTAGAGGATGCTAATGTTATTCAAGGGCAACTAAATGATTTACATAGATATTCTGAATTGCTAGAAGAAATTAATAAGGTACAAAAAGAAATCGACGATAAAGGTCAAATGTTAGCGTCTTTAGATGAAACCTTGCAGGTTGCAAAGGTACATCTTGAACGATTAGAGCATCTAATGCAAGAAGGACGTGCCTTTGAGCTAGTTCATTTAGTTGTAGATAATGAGCCTTGTCCGGTTTGTGGCTCTACAGATCATCCACGGTTAGCAGCTAAGCCGGAGATGTATCCGACTAAGGATGAAATTGAAGAGGCTCGCAAAACCCGTGACTTGGCACTGCAAAAGCAAGCTAGCGAAGTGGGACAACAGAAAACATTAGATGCTCGTCTTAAGGAGTTAGCTAAGTTAGAAGTAGAACAATGTTCCAAACTTAAGTCATCTATGGATGGTTTTTCTAAGAAAAACTTTACATCTGTTCAACAAGATTTGTTGACTAAAATGGAGCGACTTACAGCTTTACATAGTGAGTCTGAATTGTTGAGTAACACTATAGCTGACAATGAACATGAGTTAAAAGTAGCTAGAGATAAGTTAGCAACTTTAGAACTTGCCCATAATGAATTACTTAAAAATCTACACGACCTAGAAATTCGTATTAGCTCAGTACAAGCTAACATTGATGCTCTATCTAAAACTTTACCAACCACGGATATAGCTGCATGGCAAAAACAGTTAGAGTCATTGGATAGTGATATTACACTCTACGATGAGCAGGTGAAAGTTAGCAAAACTAATTTAGATACTGCTCGAGAACAATTGAATGCCAAACGCGGACGCTTAGAAACTTTGTCCTCTCAAGTAAAAGAAGAAACAAAAAATCTTATTTTGATGTATAAGAACTATACAAAGTCATTACAATCCATTTCTTTAACAGAGAATGATTTTGTAGAGTCTTTACGTGAGATTAAAGAGATAGAGATCTATAGAACACAGCTGAACGTTTTGACTGAAGCCTTTAATAAAGCACAAGCTGTATATGATGCGGCATTAAAAGCCACAGAAACTATGGTTAAGCCAAGTGATAGTATTACTGATGAAATTTATTCTACAGCAGTAGAGCATCGGGATACACTAGTAGGTAATTTAGCGGCATGGGATAAAGAAACAAAGCATATTGAAACTACGCTCAATTCATTAGAAGAACTTGAAACTGCTATGGGTGAGGCTCGTGAAAAGGTGAAGTTCTTAAGCCGATTAAATGATCTCGCTAATGGTGGGGAGCAAGGCTTTAAAAATGTTACCTTTGAACGCTATGTGCTGGGGGCTATTTTAGATGAGGTTGTATATGCTGCTAATTTACGACTTCAGAAGATGAGTCGCAACAGATATTCCTTGGAGAGATCCGACTATACAGGTGGTGGTCGTGGCAAGCAAGGCCTCGATTTGGCGGTTATGGATGCTTTTACAGGCCAATCTAGACCAGCAAATACCTTATCTGGTGGTGAAACATTCTTGGCCTCTATGGCGCTTGCCTTGGGATTAGCGGATGTTATCCAAAGCTATGCTGGTGGCATCCATATGGATACGATGTTTATTGATGAAGGTTTTGGTACACTCGATCCAGATACATTGGAACTCGCCATGGAAACATTGTTACAGTTGCAATCGTCAGGACGTCTCATCGGCATCATTTCTCATGTACCTGAGTTAAAGTCTCGTATACCTGCTCATTTAGAAGTGACTCGAGGTGACGACGGTAGTACGGCAAAATTTGTTATTAACTAGATATCATAAACTAGATATAGATTTGCCAAATGTGTTACTATAAAAAGAGGAGAATTCCTACAAAAACATCCTGTATTTACGAAGGGGGTTCTATGAAGTTTTCGTTTGCTCATAATAATATAAATGTTAAAGACCTTGATAAAAGTCTAGCATTCTATAAAGAGGCGTTATTGCTCGAGGAGTCTCGTCGTTTGGAAGACCCAAGCGGTGCTTTTACCCTCGTGTATTTAAAAAGTCCTTATACAGCACATGAATTAGAACTTACATGGTTGCGTGACTGGGATCGTCCTTATAATTTGGGGGATAATGAATTCCACTTGGCATTCTATGTAGATGACTATGAAGCGGCTCTTAAAAAGCATAAAGAAATGGGCGTTGTTGCTTATGAGAATGCTGATATGGGTATTTATTTCATAGCAGATCCAGATGGATATTGGACAGAAATCATTCCGGCGGGGAAATATTAATGGAATATATGTTAACCCGTTTAGAGTGGTTGGTTGGTCCCAATAAAATCCAAACATTAAGAGACACGTCTATCGCGCTCTTTGGTGTAGGTGGCGTAGGTGGTGGTGCCCTTGAGGCATTGGTGCGAGCTGGTGTAGGTCGCATCGTCATTATCGATGGAGATTCCATAGCGCCTAGCAATTTGAACCGTCAAATGATTACGACTCATAATACGATTGGGGAACGTAAGGTAGAGGTAGCAAAGGCGCGAGCTCTTTCTATCAATCCTGATGTGGTGATAGAAACTCATGATATTATGTATACTGAGGAAAACTATCCTGGATTTATTCAAAGCTTGAACGTTGATTATGTTATTGACGCCATCGATATGGTAACGGCGAAACTTAATATCATTGAGGTTTGTCAACGTGAAAGCATCCCTGTTATTTCTTGTATGGGCGGAGGTAATCGCTTTTACCCAGAAAAACTTATGATTGTAGATATCAATAAGTCTCATACATGTCCTTTGGCACGCGTTATGCGTCGGGAACTCAAAAAACGGGGTATAAAAAAACAATTAGTTTTATTTTCTACTGAAAAACCGACAAAACCACAGTTCCGTGGTGATGCCACAAGTCCTGGGACATGTAGTTTTGTGCCACCAGTGGCAGGTTTTATATTAGCAGCACATGTGTTGCGTACAATTTTGGAGGTACCTGAACAATGAAAAAAGCGAAAATCCATATGGCTGACGGCGGCGATATCGTAATTGAATTATTTGAAAAAGAAGCGCCTGGCACAGTACAAAACTTTATCGACTTGATTAACAAAGGCTTCTACAATGGCCTTCGTTTTCACCGTGTAATTCCTGGTTTCGTAGCACAAGGTGGTTGTCCTAATGGCAACGGTACAGGTGGTCCTGGCTATACAATTAAAGATGAATTAGTTGGCAATCCGCATAAACATGAGCGCGGTGCTTTATCTATGGCTCACCGTGGCCCTAATACTGGTGGTAGTCAGTTCTTTATTGTATATGAGCCACAACCTCATTTAGATGGTGTACATACTGTATTTGGTAAAGTCATTGAAGGTATGGATGTAGTTGATGGTATCCAACAAGGTGCTATCATGGAAACTGTAGAAGTAATCGAAGGTTAATCTCATGAATGAAGTATCTATTAAACATCCAGAATGGCTATATATCGATGTAAATGGTAAAACATCATATGGGTATGACCAAGAGTGGTTCACTGATGAGTGGCAACGCTTGTCTGGTTGTGGGCCTACATCGGCATCACAAGTATTGGGCTATTCGCTATTTAGGGATGGCTTATTAGATCTAGAAACCACATCCGACCAAACGCTTGCTTTAGAACGGATGAACTTAGTTTGGAAATATGTAAAGCCACGTTTTGGTGGTGGTGTTTATAAAACTCAATGGATGGAACGTGGTCTTACTCGCTTACTCGAGGATAAAAGCCTATCTTATGATGTACATATGTTGAATGTATCTCCGTTCTGTGCATCACGCGTAGAGGTGGAGGCTGCAGCTCAGTTTATACATGATGCATTGGCACAGGATGTGCCTGTAGCATTTTTAAATCGTCATAAAGGAAAAGAGAAGGCTCTCTATACCTGGCATTGGGTTCCGATTCACAAGATGTTTATGGACGGCGATGATATCCGCTGTGGCATCTTTGATGAAGGTGAAATTCGTGATTTCTCTTTGGCGAATTGGATGAAAGACACTATTTTAGGTGGTGGATTCTGTTACATTAGTCGCAAAGAGTAAGTAATAGAGCAATTAAAGTAATATACATACGCATCGCAGTGATTTGCGATGCGTATTGTAGTATAAATAGTAGGAGGTACTACATGAGTCAATGGATTACTGAGGAACAAACACCTCACTTACGTCTAAGCGCTGAAGCGGAAGAAGTGCTTTACTCTGGGGAATCTGAGTTCCAGAAAATTGAAGTTTTTAAATCAAAAGAGTATGGTATGATGCTCGCTTTAGATGGCGTGTTCCAAACATCTGAGCGTGAAGAGTTTATCTATCATGAAATGATGAGCCATATCCCTTTGTTCTTACATCCTAATCCTGAGCGCGTTTTGATTATCGGTGGTGGTGATGGTGGCGTAGCTAGAGAATGTGTACGTCATGATTGTGTAAAAGAAGTAACAATGGTTGAAATCGATGGTAAGGTTGTAGAGTTGGCAAAACAATATCTACCAACTATTGCTAAAGCTATGATTGAAAACCACCCTAAATTGACTGTAAAAATTGGTGATGGTATTGGTTTCATGGCAGAAGCAGAAGATTACTATGATGTAATTATCGTGGATTGTTCCGATCCAATCGGTCCTGGTGAAGGCTTATTTACAGAAGAATTCTATAAGAATACATTAAAAGCTTTGAAAGCTGATGGCTTGTTTGTACAACAAACAGAATCTCCGATGTTACATCAACCATTAGTGGAAAAAGTTTTTGGTTACGTTAATAGCCATTTCCCAATTGCTCGCTTATATACAGCTTTTATTCCAATCTATCCTGCAGGAATGCATTGTTTTACATTGGGTTCCAAAACATTTGATCCTCTAACATGGACTCCAAACCGTGAACAAAACTTTGAAACTAAGTATTATAATGCAGATATTCAAAAAGCTGCATTTGCATTGCCAAATTTTGTAAAAAATTATTTGCCAACTAAGTAAATAATATGTATAATGGGGAAGCACCATTTGTGAAACGAAAGTTTCCGATAGTGCTTCCTTATTTATATGGGGATTAAAGGGCTTATATTAGAGATAACACAATTAAAAGTTTCGTTTGTAAAAATTAATGAAATTGAGAAAAAGGTGTTGACACAAATCTCTAGAAAAGATATAATTCTCTTTGTTACGAAGACAATGTCTTCGATACCTACAAGGTGGTGGGTATGGTGAAGCGGTTAACACGGCGGATTGTGGCTCCGTTACGCGTGGGTTCGATCCCCACTACTCACCCCATAACCTACACATCGTAATCACTGTAGGGGTGTCGCCAAGTGGTAAGGCAACGGACTTTGACTCCGTTATGCGCTGGTTCGATCCCAGCCACCCCTGCCAACATGACTCACTAGCTCAGTTGGCAGAGCACCTGACTTTTAATCAGGGTGTCCCGCGTTCGAGTCGCGGGTGAGTCACCAAATTAAAACTCACAAACTTCGGTTTGTGAGTTTTCTATCTCTATTTTTAGAGATTTTGGTTATGATTGTGAGTATAAATTTAATCAAAAATCGGTTGAAAAAATCTTTGGAAAAGAGGTTGACGATTTAAGGTTAGATTGATATACTATACAAGTCGTTAGGGCGCAGAACTAACGTAACAGATCTTTGAAAACTGAACAATGATAGGTAATCAATCAAAACGATTGAACATATGCCAGAGTGCGGGTTTTGACAAAGTCAAAACCAACCATAATTCAAAGTTACTTCAATGTAACGACAACAAATAATGAGCTATTCAAATAGCTTCAAGAT
>NZ_JBBNGV010000006.1:0-88829 GCF_040094895.1 Veillonella parvula
TTGCTTTTGCTTTTGCTTTTGCTTTTGCTTTTGCTTTTGCTTTTGCTTTTGCTTTTGCTTTTGCTTTTGCTTTTGCTAGCCAATTATACTCTAAACTCTATTGTTTCCGCACCTTCTGTTTGATCTTGCCCATCCATATATGCAATAAGTCTTTCTAATTCAGCTTCAGAGGAAAAAGCAATTTCAATTTTCCCTTGTACTTTTTTACCTGCACGGAATTTAATATTCACAGGGGACCCTAAACTTAATTTTAAACGATCCATTAAAGCACGAACTTCTGCCGTATTTTGAGGTTTACCAGCCTTTGCTTTAGATGATTTATTTTGCATAGACTTAACAAGGATCTCGACCTGTCTAGCGCTTAATTCACCCTCTTTAATACGTTCAGCTGCTTCCATTTGTTGAGCTGCACTTCTTAAAGCTAATAATGGACGAGCTTGACCAACCGTCAAATCACCTTCGATTAAATCCTTTTGTACAGAATCACATAATTTTAAAAGACGAACCATATTAGCAATATATGAACGGCTACGGCCAAGACGAGCAGAAATCATTTCTTGCGTTTGCTTATAGGTATCCATCAAACCTTGGTAGGCCAACGCTTCTTCAATTGGATCTAGCCCTTCACGTTGTAAGTTTTCTACAAGAGCAACCTCTGTCATTTCTTCTGTACTATATTTTTTAACAATAACTGGTACTGTTTTCAATCCAGCAATCATAGCAGCACGATAACGGCGCTCACCAGCCACAATTTGATATTTATTTTTTTGTTTACGAACCACAATAGGTTGAAAAATACCAAGATTCTTGATTGATTCGGCCAATGTAGCTAGACTATCATCATCAAAACTTTTACGTGGTTGATCTACATTTGGAACTAACTCAGAAATCGGCAGTTCATGTATCTCCTTTTCAGGCAATACAGAATCTACAGAGTCAACCTTCATTAAATTCTCAAGGCCCTTCCCCAATCCGGACGCTTTGCTTTTCTTGCTTTTAATTTCTCTTGGCATGCAACTAACCTCTCTCGACCTTACAAATATTTACCAATTATAAATAAGTAAATTTCTTAAACTATCAAAGAACCAATTTATTTAACATTTGATGCCTACTTATCACCAGATGCTTACTTAACTTTAAATACTAGTTCAGTTTTAGTACTTATTTAGCTTTGGATGCTTTAATTACCTCTTTAGCTAATTTCGTATATACATCAGCACCTTTGGATTTTGGATCATATACAATAATTGGCTCCCCATAACTAGGTGCCTCACTTAAACGTACATTACGAGGAATAATTGTTTTATATACTTTATTACCAAAGAATTTTTTTACTTCATCGGCTACTTGAATAGATAAATTTGTACGACCATCAAACATAGTCAATAATACGCCTTCAATTTCAAGATCTTTATTGGATGTTTGTTGTACAATTGTTATCGTTTTAACTAATTGACTAACCCCTTCCAATGCGTAAAATTCGCTTTGAATCGGAATCAATACACTATCAGCAGCAGTAAAAGCATTTAATGTTAATAACCCGAGAGATGGAGGACAATCTATAACGATAAAATCATATTTATCTCGTACTGACGCCAATGCTTTTTTCAACATTGTTTCACGTGAAACAACGGAAACTAATTCTACTTCAGCACCAGCTAGTTGAATTGTTGCAGGCGCCACAAATAGGTTTTCAAGCATTGTAGGTTGTACAATATCAGCAATTGGTTCTCCATCAATCAGAACATCATGTACACATAGCTCTAAATCATCTTTTTCAATACCCAACCCAGAACTAGCATTACCTTGTGGATCCAAATCAACCAGTAGCACCGTCTTGCCTGCATCAGCTAAACAAGCACTCAAATTTACTGATGTTGTAGTTTTACCAACACCACCTTTTTGATTAGTAATAGCTATAACTTTGCCCACTTAATTCACCTCACAGCTTCGTTCAAAATATTTCTTTTTCATTATAACATAAAACGATGCGAATTACGGTATTTATAAATCAAATTCTTTATAATTATATATTTACGATATTATTTTTACTTACACTAATAAAGCTTATAGATAAATAGCTTTATCAATATGGTTGCAATACAAATTTTTATTGTTTCACGTGAAACATTTAAGAATTAAAGTCTAACGTAAAACATTAAATTATAAAATCAATAAAAATTTTTACAGTAAAAAAATTATTACCTTAATATAAATCTATACCAACAGATAAAAATATACAAAAATATTTTATATCATTTTTCTATTTATAGAACAACCCTATTAACGAGAGGTATAAAGTAATCATTCTTTGATCGGTAACATTATATATAACAATAATATACGAAATGTAATATACTAATTTAATACTATACTCTTATATGCGTTTAACAACATATAATCAGATCATATTTAACAAATTGTTTCACGTGAAACATTAAAGTTAACATTAAATGCATAAAAACTTTATCGTCAATAACTTTTATGTCTAAAAAAGCATTTTGATATAACTTCAAACTATATCTATATACTACTAAATTATATGAGAATACAGGTCCTATATACTTTGACAGGTATTATCCATATCTATATACTATTAGTTAGATAGTAATTAGATTAATAATCTTAAGAGTCTAGAAAAATTACTTTATAAGATTTATATACAATTGATAACAGTAAGCACATGCTCTACGGACACGCAGAGCTTTTTATTTTGAAGAGGAGGCGTTTCCATGCCCATCTATAACGGAATGCTTCCTGCCATCGATAAAGCAGAAGTAAAACGATACGCAGGACTTCGTCACGCTGAGGATTTCCCACAAAATTATGTTGACGAAGCATGTAAGGAAATCCAATTATTGGCTACACCTAAGGGTGTATATCAAGAATATGATTACGATGCAGAAACAAAGACTATTTTAAGTAATCCACCCCTAAAAATTGAAGGGTCTATTATCGAAAAACACTTAGAAAAATCTACTAAGGTATACGTGTTAGGCGTAACAGTAGGTGAAGATGTAGAAATTCGTAGTGAGCAGTTATTTAAACAAGGTAACTATACGGTGGGTTTATTACTTGATGCAGCTGCTACAACTGCAGTAGAGCAGGTAGCTGATCAGGTAAACGAAGTAATCAATACGATTGCTAAAAAACAGGGGTATAAGCCAACATGGCGTTTTAGTCCTGGTTATGGCAATTGGCCACTAGAGATTCAACCTGAATTAGCTAAAATTATTAAAACCGAGCTAATCGGTTTACAAGTTACAGAGAATTATTTATTGTTCCCACGTAAATCTGTAACAGCTATTATTGGTTTAATGCCTGCAAATGAAGATATTAAAACAAAACGAGGCTGTACATCTTGTTCACAACAAGACTGTGCTTCTCGTAAATTACCAGAAAAAGCAACAGTTAGCGACCAAGATAGGGGAGAAGAGGATAGTAGTAAAACTACTGCCGATATTTCTGGCATCGCTATGAAAGGTCAGCCAACAGAGTGATGTTTCACGTGAAACATTTTAATTTTAGGATGTTAAAGGAAGATGTTTATGTATATATTTGACGGTGCTATGGGCACAATGCTGCAAGCTGCAGGCTTAGAAGAGGGCTATTGTCCAGAGCTGTTTAACGTAGAAAGACCAGAAGTAGTAAAGAATATTCACGCTCAATACTTACAACATGGCAGTGATGTAATTACAACAAATACGTTCGGCGCTTGTGGGCTTAAACTAGAAGATTATGACTTACAAGATCGTGTAAGAGAAATTAATATTGCTGCTGTAAAAGTTGCAAAAGAGGCTATTGCAGAGGTTAAACCATCTGCTCGTGTAGCTGGCTCTATGGGTCCTACAGGTCGTTTCTTACAACCTTTAGGCAATATGAGCTTTGATGCTATTTACGACACATACCGCGAGCAAGCCGAAGCATTAATCGAAGCTGGTGTTGATTTCATCATCATTGAAACTATTATTGACGTACAAGAAATGCGTGCCGCTTTATTAGCATCTTTAGATGCGCGCGAAGCAGCAGGCAAAACGAAAGAAGATGTACAAATCATTTGCCAATTTTCTTTCAGTGAAGATGGTCGTACTATTACTGGTACACCGCCAGCTGTAGCAACTTCAATTGTTGAAGCTATGGGTGCTGATATCATCGGTATTAACTGTTCTCTTGGACCTGAGCAAATCACACCGCTAATCGAAGAGATTGCCAGCGTTACAAACTTACCAATCAGCTGTCAACCAAATGCCGGTATGCCACAACTGATTAATAAACAAACTGTATTCCCACTTACAGCAGAAGAAATGGGACCATTGATGCTCGATATCGTTGATGCAGGCGCTAGTTATGTTGGTGGTTGCTGCGGTACGACACCAGCTCATATCCAATCTATTTCCAATGCTGTAAAAGCACATACACCTAAAGAGCGTGCTCATATCGAACCTAAAACAATTATTACAAGCCGTACTAGATTGTTAGAATTAGGGCACAATACAAAACCGCTTATCATTGGTGAACGTATTAACCCAACAGGTCGTAAAGTTCTCGCTCAAGAATTGCGCGACGGCTCTTTCATTCGTGTAAAGCGCGATGCCTTAGATCAAGTAGAGGCGGGGGCAGACATCCTCGACGTAAACATGGGCGTAGCTGGCATGGATCAAACTCCATTGATGGAACGAGCAATCTTTGAATTATCCATGCTCGTTGAAACTCCATTGTCTATCGATACATTGGACCCAGCAGCTATGGAAATAGCTCTTAAAAACTACCCAGGCCGTGCGCTTATTAACTCCGTAAATGGGGAGGAGGAGTCTATCACTCATGTTATGCCTTTAGCAAAACGTTACGGTGCAGCATTACTTTGCTTACCATTATCTAGTGGTGACCTTCCTGAAAAAGCAGAGGACCGCGTTGCGTTAGCTGAAAGCATCGTAAATCGCGCTTACGGCTATGGTCTTCAACCGCACGACTTATTACTCGACCCATTAGTGTTAACACTTGCCAGCGGTGAGGATAGTGCACGTCAAACATTGCGTACATTACAGTTATATAAAGAGAAGTTTGGCTTCCCAACAGTAATGGGCTTGTCTAATATCTCCTTTGGCATGCCTCAACGTCCATACTTAAACGGTCAATTTTTAACAATGGCCCTTGCATGTGGCTTAACAACACCGATTATGAATCCACTCAATTATCCAGCAAAAAAAGCATTTGTATCTAGTACTACCTTACTAGGCTGGGACCCAGGTTCTGCTGAATTTATTAAAGAATACGGCTATGAAGACGAAACGACTGCTCCTGGTAATTCTGCTCCTAAAGGGCCAGAGAAAAAATCCTTCGATAGCAATGATCCGTTAGCGAATATCCGTACTTGCGTAGAGCAAGGGGAGAAGGAAGCCATCGTTGAGCTTGTCAAAAAAGCCTTAGCTGACGGCATAGATCCATTAGATCTTACGAAAAAAGGTTTATCTGAAGCGATGAACGTAGTAGGGGATAAGTTTGGCTCTGGTAAATTATTCTTACCACAAGTAATGCTTGCTGCTGAAACAATGCAAGCTGCTTTCAACACCATTAAAGAAATTATTCCTGCTAGTGAAAGCTTAGATAAAGGCACCGTTGTCGTGGCTACAGTTAAAGGCGACATTCATGATTTAGGTAAAAATATCGTAGCGGCATTACTTGAAAACAATGGCTACAAAATCATCGACCTTGGTAAGGACGTTGACCCAGAAGTTATCGTACAAGCCATTAAAGATAACAAAGCCGCTCTAGTAGGTATTTGTTCCTTGATGACCACAACAATGCCACAAATAGACAATACCATCGCTGCTATCCGTGCAGCAGGCCTTAAAACCAAGGTCATGGTTGGCGGCGCCGTAGTATCTCAAGACTACGCAGACCAAGCGGGCGCAGATATCTACGCTAAGGACGGCATCGCTGCTGTTAACCACGCTAACGACTTTTTTGAAACACTAGAAAAATAATTTATAGTAACGAGGTACATGATGACATTAAGAGAAAAACATCAACAAGGGCAGTTCACCATTACGGTTGAATTGGATCCTCCCAAAAGCAGTTCTGCGGAAAAGACCTTCGAACAAGCAGCCCGTTTAAAAGGGAAGGTGGATGCTATCAACATCGCTGATAGCCCTATGTCCAAAATGCGCATGAGCCCAATTTCTCTTTCTTATTTGTTACAGCATAACAAAGAGATTGAAACCATTTTCCACCTTACATGCCGCGACCGCAATATTATCGGTTTGCAATCTGAATTACTCGGTGCAGCAGCGTTGGGTGTGCATAATATTTTAACCCTCACTGGTGACAAACCAGATAACGGGGACCATCCATTTGCACAATCTGTATTTGAAGTCGACTGTATGGGACTACTCAATATCGCCAAGACATTAAATGCAGGCAAAGACCTTGCAGGTAATGACCTAGACTCACCTACAAACTTCTACATCGGTGCAACTGGTAATCCTAGTGCTCCAGATTTAGAGATTGAACGCCAAAAATTGGCTGCTAAAATTCAAAATGGCGCTCACTTTGTACAAACACAACCAATTTACGATTTAGAACAGGCAAAACGCTACATTGATAAAATGTCTGAATTCGATGTACCTATCATGCTCGGTTTGATTCCACTTAAAAGCTTTAAAATGGCCACATACCTCCACGAAAAAGTGCCTGGAATCAACCTTACTCAAGAAATATTGGACCGCATGGAAAAAGGTGGTAAAGAGGCTGGTACAGAAATCGCTATCGAAACACTTGAACAAATCAAGAAAATTGCAGCAGGCGTACATATTATGCCTTTAAATGATATCGATACAACGTTACATATTATTGACCACGTATAAGTCATTTTAATGTTTGCATAGAATACCTTTCCCACGGACTCCAAAGCGAGCTAAGTCGTCCTTAGGGAAAGGTATTCTATTTTCATTTAAACTAATTTATCCTATATCAAAATAACTCCTCCTTAAAATGTTGTTGTAAACGATATCATTTAATAGGTAGTGGGGAGGGGGATAGAAAACGAGCTAAGTCATTCCTAATGAAAAGGAAAGAGGATGCAAATATAAAATTTGCATCCTCTTTTTGTACTTGTTTTGTATTGTATTGCTAGTTTTATTAAGTTTCACACAGTATATACTAGTAAAAATCATACTAATGGTTTATCTTTGATTTCTTTTGGTTTCCGTGGGAATTGTTTTGGTGTTTTTCCCGTTTTCTTTATATATATGATTGCTCGTTTATCATCTAAGGTTGGCAGAGTAATGGTTCTTACTTCTTCGATAGTAGCTTTTAGTGTGCTAAGGGCTTTATTAGATTCTTTAACTTCTTCTTCGTATATAGCGCCTTTTAGAGCAACGACGTAGCCACCTTCTTTTACGTATGGCACAGTCCATTCTAAAAGAATCGGCAAGCGTGCCACGGCACGGCTCGTAGCAATATCAAAGCTTTCACGGTAATCTTGATGACTCAAATCCTCCGCACGTCCGTGTAAGGTAGTACAGTTCGTCAGTTTTAGTTTATCTATAACCGATTCCAAAAAGGTAAGCCGCTTTTTCAAAGAATCAAACAGGGTAACCTTGAGGCTACGGTCATAGATAGCCAATGGAATACCAGGGAAACCTGCACCGGTACCAACATCGATAATCGTCATGCCAGATTTGATAATTTCAGAATCATAACAGGAGAGGGAGTCAATCATATGCTTAACCACGACCTCTTTCATGTCTGTGATACCCGTTAAATTGAGATATTTATTTGTTTCAATCATATGCGCATAATACATGTAAAGGTCTTTGGCTTGCTCTTCCGTACAAGGCAAGCCAAAACGGCTCATTTGCTCCATCATGTACGAAACAAATTCAGACTGAGGTGCTATAGGCACATCGTATTTTTCTTTCATAAGTACTCCTAATGAATTGTCTAATATGTATAGGACAATAAGATTTGTAGGAAATATCTTTTAAAATCTGTAAGAAATATCTTCTAAAAAGTTCATATAAAATGCATGTTTTTACATGCTATTTTTATTTACTTCTGTTGTATTGTTCGAGTTGGATCAACAGAACAGATACGTCCGCAGGTGATACGCCAGAGATACGGCTTGCTTGGCCGATGGAGTGAGGACGAATTTTGTTGAGCTTTTGTTGAGCTTCAAGGGAAATACCCTTGATTTGTGTATAGTCCCATTCTTTTGGAAGAATTTTTTCTTCTAGTTTACGAACCTTATCGACTTGCTCCATTTGTTTTTTGATGTATCCTTCGTAGGTAATGGAAATGTCGACAGCCTCTTCTACATCAGGTGTATAGCGTTTCAAACCAAATGCATCAGCTACAATGGCGTAAGAGAGTTCATTACGTTTTACTAAATCATAAGCATGAATACCTGTTCTAATAGGTGCTGTACCTAAACCTTCAAGCAAAACTTGTGTTTCTTTAGACGGATTGACAGGTGTATTTCGTAATATATCCATTGCTTCTTCGATAGCAGCTTTCTTTGCTGTAAATTTGGCCCAACGATCGTCTTTTACAAGACCGATTTCACGGCCTTTTTCCGTAAGACGCATGTCTGCATTATCTTGACGAAGCAATAAGCGATATTCACTGCGGCTTGTCATCATGCGGTACGGTTCATTTGTACCTTTTGTTACAAGATCATCGATGAGAACACCGATGTACGCTTCAGAGCGAGCAAGGATGAACGGTTCTTTACCTTCAAGCCACAATGCTGCGTTAATACCAGCCATAAGACCTTGTGCAGCCGCTTCTTCATAGCCAGATGTACCATTGGCTTGACCCGCAGAGTAGAGACCTTCAATATGTTTCACTTGAAGGGCTGGTGTTAATTGTGTTGGATTCAAGCAATCGTATTCAATAGCATAGGCAGGGCGCATAATTTCAACATTCTCAAGGCCTGGGATGGTACGCAAGAACGCATATTGTACATCCATTGGAAGAGATGTACTCATACCTTGTACATACATTTCATTTGTACCCGTACCTTCTGGTTCTACGAATAATTGATGGCGTTCTTTATCAGCAAAGCGCACTACTTTATCTTCGATGGAAGGGCAGTAACGAGGGCCTACGCCTTCGATTTTGCCACTATACATAGGAGCGCGGTGAATATTGCTATGAATGATTTCGTGCGTTTCCTTGTTAGTATACGTCAACCAGCATACATCTTCATTACGGTTAATCCATTCATCCATAAAAGAAAATGCGTGATGATGTGCATCGCCTTCTTGAACTACCATATTATCGAGGTTTAAAGTACGTTTATCTACACGTGCTGGTGTACCCGTCTTAAAGCGCATCAATTCAACACCATTATCGAGCAAGGATTGAGAGAAATGTTCCGCTACGCGTTGGCCATTTGGACCGCCCACATAATCGATATCGCCGATGAGGATTTTACCTTTCAAATAGGTACCCGTACAAAGAATTATCGCCTTAGCGCCATAAAATTCACCAAGCTCTGTAACGATGCCTGTTACCTTGCCATCCTCAACCTTAAGCTCAGTCACCATGATTTGCTTAACATTGAGATTATCTGTATTCTCCAATGTTTGTTTCATCAAATGTTGATATTTAATCTTGTCGGATTGACAGCGCAAAGAATGAACGGCAGGTCCCTTACCCATATTGAGCATACGCATTTGGATAGCCGTAGCATCCGCATTAATACCCATTTGACCGCCTAATGCGTCAACTTCGTAAACAAGATGGCTTTTACCAGGACCACCCACGGCAGGGTTGCACGGCATAAGCGCAATATTATCTAAACTGATGGTCGCCATCAACGTGCGATGACCCATGCGAGCAGCGGCGAGGGCCGCCTCACAACCAGCATGACCACCACCGATGACGATGACATCATAATTATCTACTGTGTACATATCAATTGAATTCCTTATAATTATTACTTATTTGAAAGCTTAATTTATTTAAATCACGAGGCCGTAGGCCGAGTTCCCTCTATTCTCCATAGAGTGGCAATGAGGGCTTTCAAAAAACGACTTTGGCCCTATCCCGAAGGGATAGACCTGGCCAGTGGAGGCTTTTTGGAAGTACTCATTGTCATCATCACTTACCTAAACAAAATCTACTGAATAGTTCATCGATCATGGATTCTCTAATTGTATCGCCCGTGATGTCGCCTAGTAGTTCCCAAGCGCTACGCAGGTCGGTGGCCACAAAGTCTACAGGCATGCCCATGTCGATAGAGGAGAGGGCTTGTTCTACTTGAGCCTTCGCTTGTTCCATGAGGCTGATGTGGCGCACATTACTGATCATGGCGCTATTGTCTTGTTTAACACGACCGCCGTAGACGAGTTCTTGCACCCATTTGGAGAGAACCGCAGAGCCTTCGCCTTCTTTAGCACTGATTCGTTCGATAGCCGTGAAGGTTCCGTGTTCTTTAATATTTTCGTCTGTAACGACTTGAGCCACATCAGACTTATTAAGGAGTACGATGGTGTTCAAACCGCTGACAGAGGTCAAAATTTCGATTTCTTCAGGGGTTAAAGGAGTAGACCCGTCTATAACGCAGAGTACGATGTCCGCTTTGTTGATATAATCTCGAGCGCGCTCAACACCGAGGGCTTCCACCGTATCTTGTGTGTCGCGAATACCTGCTGTATCGATGAGGCGTAAAGAAATACCTTCTACGGTCATATATTCTTCAATACTGTCACGTGTCGTCCCCGGAATATCCGTTACGATAGCGCGGTTTTCACGCAAGAGAGCGTTCATCAAGCTCGATTTACCTGCATTTGGACGGCCTACAATAACCGTTGTAATACCATCACGAATTAAACGGCCTGTGTTTGCTGTAGACAACAATTCATCCATAGCTTTCAAAATAGGCTGCAACTGTTCGCGCACCTCTTGGCTCGTTACATCTTCGATATCCTCCTCAGGATAATCAATGGTTACCTCTAAATGAGCAATCATGGCGATGAGCTGCTCTCGCACATCTTTTACAAAGAACGAAACAGTTCCATCTAGCTGAGCCACAGCGAGGGAGAGGGAGTCCTCTGTTTTTGCTTCAATAATATCAATGATCGCCTCCGCCTGTGTGAGGTCGATACGTCCGTTCATAAAGGCACGCTTCGTAAATTCACCGGCATCAGCCATGCGCACATCGTGATTTACGAGCAA
Organism: Veillonella parvula; assembly: GCF_040094895.1. Taxonomy (GTDB): domain Bacteria; phylum Bacillota; class Negativicutes; order Veillonellales; family Veillonellaceae; genus Veillonella; species Veillonella parvula_L. The sequence goes on from NZ_JBBNGV010000006.1 coordinate 11,182, forward strand.
TTTCAAGATTTGTCGAACTGGCACAATACCGCCGTGACACTGAATTTCTACCACATCTTCCGCCGTGTAAGAATGAGGGCCTTTCATTAATAACACAAGAACCTCGTCGATGGTCTTGTTCGTCGCTGGATCCACAATGGTCCCATATTGTATCGTTCTATTTTGGCGATCCATCAAAGGAACGGTGCCAGTGCTCTTGAACAGGCTATTTACAATAGGAAAACTATCCTTGCCGCTAACACGAATAATACCAACCCCACCGATGCCGGGCGGTGTCGCAATGGCCACTATTGTATCATCTATATACATACATATCTCCGTATTTCGATTATTATCTTTTATATGTTCTTCGCCTGTGAAAGTTAAACTAAACCAATCTTACCCGTGCGAAGATTAACTTAGGTTAGCTTTCACCATAACCTAAAGAATAAAGGGAACAGCCCTCAAGTAACGGAGAATACCAGCTACTTGAAAGCTGCACCATTATATTTTATTTTTTGTACGAAATCACAACGTGGCGGAACGGTTCGTCCCCTTCGCTGTTCGTAACAATGTGTTTGTCCCCTTGAAGGGCGGTATGAATGATTTTGCGTTCAAAAGCATTCATCGGTTCTAAGGAAACCTTTTGACGGTTGCGTTTCACCTTAGAAGCCAAGCGTTTCGCAAGATTCACCAATGTTTCTTCTCGGCGAGAACGATAATTTTCCACATCTACCACGATATGGCAATGGCCAGATACATCCTTGTGAGCCACGAGATTTGTTAAGTATTGAATAGCATCCAATGTTTGACCATGTTTACCGATCAAAATACCTAGCTCTTCGCCGTGTACTTGGAATGTAATTTTATCTTTCGTCATCATTTTTTCGATAACTACAGTGAGGCCCATTTGCGTAAACATATCATCGAGGAATTGTTTACCTTTTTCAGCAATTTCTTGTTGATCTTCTTTTGAAAGTTCTTTTTTAGAAGGTTTTTCCGTTACAGTACTTTCAGAAGTTTCAACTGCTGTATCTTGTACTTCTATTTCGCTTGTTGCCACTGGTTCGGAAGCAATAGCTACAGATTGTTCTTCTGCGTTAGCTACTTCTTTTGCAGTAGCAGATTGAGCCAAAGCAGTGAAGAATAAGCGAACAACTGCTGGTTTACGACCAATGCCTAAAAATCCACTAGAAGGTTGTTCTAAGACTTTAGTTTCTACCAATTCTTGGCCTTCAGCGGCTAATTGAGCTACACCTTTAGCAATGGCATCTTCAATGGTTTTAGCAGATACATCGATAAATTCCATAATTGCCTCCTACTTAGCGTTCAAATTTTTGTAAATGAAATGCTGTTGAATCAATTGGAATACGTTAGAAACTACCCAGTAGATAACGAGACCAGATGGGAAGCTCAAAGAAATGTAACCAATGAATAAAGGCATAAAGATTGTCATAATCTTTTGTTGTTGCGCAGCTGCACCAGTTGCACCATTACTAGTTTGACGAGACATAACCCATGTGGATAATGCACTCAAAATAGGTAAGATATACATTGGATCTGGATCGCCAAGGCTAGGCAACCACAAGAATTGTACAAAGTTTGGATCGTATGGGTAATCTTTCAAAGCCCAGTAAATCGCGATCAAGAATGGCATTTGTACCAACAATGGCAAGCAACCAGCCAATGGGTTAACGCCCATTTCTTTGTACAATGCACCCATTTCCGCTTGCAGTTTTGCAGGATCGTTTTTGTATTTATCTTGCAATTGTTTCATGCGAGGCTGCAATTCTTGCATAGCCTTCATGGATTTGATTTGCTTAACAGTAAGTGGTGCCAAAATCGCTTTAATAACGATTGTTAAAAGGATAATAGCCACACCGTAGCTTGGATAACCTATCATTTGAGTCAATTGGAACGCATAAGTTACCAATGTGCTCATTAAATCAACGATAGGTTGGAAAATACCACTTAAAAAGTCCATTGTTTCTCCTTTTTCATACAGTCCGAAATCGTCCTTTGCGCATCTATATATCGTTATGGTATGGTCTAAATTTCATCCATACAGATGCTCAGGTATTTCCAAAACTGTGCTTGATGGTGATGGTGAAAGTTACTTTCACAGAACACATCCAGCCTAATCCCACGTGGGTTAGGGAACTGGATCGTAGCCACCCTTGTGGAAAGGATGACAGCGAAGAATGCGTTTTAAACCCATCCAGCTACCTTTCAAAGGACCATATTTTTCGATGGCCTGCAGAGTATATGTGGAACATGTCGGATAATAACGGCAACATCCAGGTTTTAAGGGAGATATGGCGAGCTGATAAAACCTAATTAAAAGTCGTAAAAGCATGGTTATACAGCGTTTCATGGAAACCTCCATATACACAAAAAGGACCAAAGCCTCTAACTTGTGGTCCTATTTATCATTTTGTATCAATAATTTGCTTTTTCGCAAGAGATACAAAATCTCCTTTTCCGCTTTTTCGTAGGTAGCGTTTTTCAGAGGGCCACGTCCAACAATTACGATATGATACCCTTCGCGAATGGCGTGCTGATTGAGGCGATATACCTCTTTCATCAGGCGTCTAGCTCGGTTGCGCTCCACTGCACAACCAACCTTTTTACCTGTTACAAAACCAATGCGCGTAGGTTGCTTTGCCACGGGCATACGATACAGTACACACATACGGCCTACTTCGTATTTTCCGTGCTTATACACAAGGCGATATTCATTATTGTGCGTCAGTCGTCTTGCTTTATCAAGGCAATAATCCATATGCATTGTCCTTAAGTCCTAAGAATAGAAAAACTTGGCAGCAGCGCCAAGTTTTTTCTCCTGCCTAACAGCTATTATATTATGCAGATAAGCGTTTTCTGCCTTTTGCACGTCTTCTTTTCAAAACGAGACGGCCACCAATAGTTTTCATGCGTTCACGGAAACCATGGGTACGTTTTCTCCAAAGAGTATTTGGTTGGTAAGTACGTTTCATTAGTAAAACACCTCCTCGTCATTCTGTATTGTTTTACTTATACCATAACAGGGTAATTATAGAGGTAAAACGTAAATTTGTCAATATAATAAAGGGGTTCTACTGTGAGTTCTTGTATTTCTGAAAATAATTCTACTACACATTTTATCCTGTAATTGATGTTACGTTTCCAGGGGGAGGAATATAGGGCTCCTTCATCGCTCCATACTCATCGTAAAGTCGCTCAAAAGGACCCTATATTCCCTCCCTAAGGCAACCCTAATGTCACCTTCAATACCACTACACGATGTAAACGTAACATCAATTTATCAACATATAAGAACTCACAATTTAAATCTTTTTATACTTTGGCAAATTTATGTTTTGATCTCTAGTTGAAGAGAGGGGAGGAATAGATGTGGTTTTCTCCCTCCATACTCATCGTAAGTCGGTCAAAAATCCACATCTATTCCTGCTCCTAAGACTCCCTTTTAGAAAAATCACTAGTTTGTCATTTTTATCTATCATTTATTTTTGATTATCTGAAGGTTGATGTTGTTATGTTCATCAATTACTTTTCCATCTATGTGTATAATAATCATAAAAATTATCTTATTGGAGGAGGGGAATGAAAACTACTTTTTGAGCGACTTGCGTTAGAATGGAGCGATAAAAGTAGTTTTCATTCCTCCCCCAAAAGTAATTGATGAACAAATGATAAGATAATTATTGATTTATTAACACATTTCCTTCAGATAATCAAAAGTTATCCACAGATTGAATGACAAATTACTTATTTTTTGGTACAATCATACTTGAAATTAGGGAAAATTATATATTTTTATAAGTTTTTGATGGATAACTTTCGAGGTTATCCACATTTTTTCTCTTTTAACCTATAAAAACTAAAAAGTCAGTAAATATCTGGTTAGAATAGGCTTTTATTTTTACTTATTCACAGGTTATACACAAGTTATTCACAGGAATAATAGGTTTTTCCACAGCTTTTATAATGGTTATACACATTATTCCTAAAGTTATACACATTTATCGCAATAGTTATTCACAAGAGGCACGTCATGCAATCATTTGATTTAAATAATATATGGGAACATATATTGCTTGAGGCGAAAAAGAATATGCAACATTTACCTGATGCATTGTATTTGCGCGTCACGTCATCGTTGATTCCCATGTCTCTCGAAAGTCATTCGATCCATATTGGGGTCATGCAAACATTTGTAAAAAACTTAATCGACCAGCAGCCGCAAATTAGCAAGGCTTTGCAGGATGCGATTACCACGGTCATCGGTTCCCATCGAGATATGGTGTTATTCGATTTTAATCAAGAGAGTATAGATACTAATTTTGTTGATGAAAGTCTCATCGATACGCCAGTTGTAGCACCTCCAATGCCTTTACCACCTATAGTAGAGGAAAAGGCTCATCAAGAGGAATTTTACACACCAGTCTATCAAGATCCTGTCTATATCGACCGCGCGCCAGCACCTGTGGATATTCCAGACGAACCAATGATAGCGACACCAAAGAAACCGACAGAAACAATGTCAACATTACAGTCTGATAATGTTCCTGTAGACTTGTCATTATCTAATCTCAATCCGGCGTACCGTTTTGATAACTACGTAACGGGCAACGCCAACCGCATTCCTTTTGGAGCTGCTCAAAATGTAGCTGAATTTCCAGGCGGCGACTACAATCCTCTCTTTATCTATGGTCCATCGGGCCTCGGCAAAACACATTTGATGCACGCCATCGGTAATGCTATCAAGGAAAATCATCCACATATGAAGGTCATGTCCATTACGAGCGAAAACTTTATGAATATTTTCGTCGAAACATTGCAGCGCAACCAAGGTAAATTATTCCGCAACACGTTTCGCAATATCGATGTTCTCATGATTGACGATATTCAGTTCCTTGAAAGCCGTGAAAGTACGAAAACTGAGCTATTTAATACGTTCAATGAATTATTAAATAACAACAAGCAAATCGTGCTTACCTCTGATACGATGCCAAACGATATGGAACAGTTCGAAGATCGTCTTCGCTCTCGTTTCCAAGCTGGTTACATTGCCACAATGGAAAATCCAGATTTAGAAACGCGCATCGCCATCTTCAGATCACTGCTCGAACGAGAATATAAAAAGAATCGCATTATTCGTATCGATAATGATTCAATTAACTACGTAGCATTGCAATTTAGCGAAAACGTCCGCGTGTTGCAAGGTGCTTTCACCAAACTCATCGGTACAGCGTCCATCGATCAACGTCTAGAATCTATTGACCTAGAATACACAAAACACGCCTTGGCGGGTCTCGTTCATACAGAAGAGGTAAATATAGTTAATATTGAAAGCATCCAAAATTTTGTAAGTTCCTATTTCAATATTAAAAAGCAAGACCTACTTGGCAAGAAACGAAAAGCCCAATTCGCATTTCCACGACAAATCGCCATGTATCTATGCCGCGATATGATCAATGAAAGCTATCCACAAATCGCAGCAGCTTTCTCTCGTGATCATACGACAATTCTCCATGCGTACGATAAAATAACGAAGGAAATTGAAAAAAACGAAGAAACTAAACGAATGGTTGCCGAAATTAAACAGAAATTAACAACCTGTGGATAACTCTGTGGATATATAGTGAATAACTTTGTGGATATCACAAAACTCGTACTTTGGTGTGAATATGTGGATAAGTGGGTACAAACTATTAACATAGTTATGCACAGCTCATAATTCACACAATTATTGGCGCCGATTCACTTTTACACATATAAACAGACCCCTACTATTACTACTACTAAAACTAAGAAACAATCAGAAAAACAGTAGAAACAGATCTATCGTAGAATATATATATAGCATCTACAATAGCAAACATAGAATATTACAAATAAAACAAGTAATTATTAGTGCTTCTACAATATATATAAATCGTAATCACAAACAATATATATATATTAGAAATAATATAGTAGTTAATAATAAAATCCAATTATACAAATTAATATAAAACTTTCAAAAAGGAGTAACATATGCATATTACATTCCCAAAAGCAAATCTCCAAAAAGCAATCAACGTATTGCAAAAGGTATCTCAAAATAAAACAAGTTCCAACTTACCAGGTGCTATTTACATAACTACAAAAAATGGTCAAGTAGAATTGCAAGGTAACGACTTTGAACTTGGTATCCGTTTAACAATTGACGGCGACATCAAAGAACCTGGTACTTTAGTAGTAGGTTCCCGTTATTTTCAAGAATTAATTCGTAAATTACCTGGCGATACTATCGAACTTTACAAACCAGAAGACGGAAATTCTTTGACAATCACATCTGGATCTTCCGAATTTAATCTTGTTACATTACACCCAGATGATTTCTCATTGGTTGAACAAATTCACGACCAAGATCATGTAAACATCGATAGCTTTGCTATGAAAGAACTCATCGATTTAACAAACTACGCAGCAGCTACTGATGAAGATCGTCCTGTATTTACGGGTGCTCTTCTTGAAATCAATGAAAACAAAGTCACTATGGTTGCTACCGATACACACCGTATGGCTGTTAAAAAAATTACCATCGATGAGCCAGCAACTACTCCAATGCGTGCTATCATTCCTACAAAAACGTTAGCTGAAGTATCTCGTTTATTACCAACAGATAATCCAGCAATGATCAATATCATTTGGAATCGTACACAAATCGTTTTTAATTTTGAATCTATTTATATTATTTCTCGCTTAATCGAAGGCACGTATCCTGAATATGAAAAGGTAATTCCTTCCCAATTCGATTCTAGCGCTGTAATCGACTGCCGCGAATTCGCTGGTGCTGTTGATCGCGTATCCTTATTGGCTAAAGACATCAGCTATAACGTAATTCGTTATGATTGGTCTGAAAGCAATGTCACATTGTCTACTCAAAATACTGAAATCGGTATGGCTAAAGAAGATGTAGCTGTTGAATTTAAAGGTACACCTTTTACAATCTCCTTCAATGGTCGTTACATCTCTGATATTTTGCGTCACAGCACAGGCGATAATATTCACTTGTTCTTAAAACAAAATGGTCCTGTTGTCATTCGCCAAGACAATAATCCGAACTATACATACGTAGTAACACCAGTTCGCACAAATGCTTGACCTTTATCACTTTAGGAGAACGTTATGAAAGAGCAACAGCAGGTACCCATTCATACGGAGTACATTCAAATTGATCAGTTGTTGAAGTTAGAAGGCATCATTGAAACAGGTGGTCAAATTAAATCTTTCATCGATGAAGGCATCCTTACCTTGAATGGTCAGGTCGTAACGGAAAAACGCAAGAAATGCCGCGTTGGTGATGTAATTTCTTGTGAAGGTCTCGATGTAGACCTCATAATTACACAAGAGGAGGCATAATCGGTGAGAATTGACTCACTGCAATTATTCCAGTTTCGTAATTATAAGGATGTACAGATACAGTTTAACCCTGAGATTATCGTTCTGCACGGCACCAATGGGGCTGGTAAGACGAATATCCTCGAATCGATTTATGTTGGTACGATTGGTAAAAGCCATCGTACTAACGATACATCGGATATGCTCATGTTTAATGCTGAAGAAGCAGGCATAGTTGTAAAATTCGAGAAAAAAGATACGCCTCAAAAGGTAAATATTAAATTATTCCGCCAAGGGGCCAAGGATATTCGTTTAAACGACACAAAAATATCTCAAAAAGAACTAATTGGTACATTAAATACAGTTATCTTTTGTCCTGAAGACTTACAGCTCATTAAGGGAACTCCGTCTGGTCGTAGGCGATTTCTCGATATGGAAATCTCTCAGACCAGCGCTACTTACTATCATCAATTGATGCAGTATAATCGGTTGTTACAGCAACGAAATGCAGTCCTAAAAGAATATAGGGGAAAGAATAATATTCCTCTTGAAGAATGGGATTTGCAGCTAGCAGATATGGCGAGCTTTATCGTAAAGAAACGATTAGAAAGCTTGAAAAAAATCAATCTGCTCATCGATTTGATGAATCGTAAATTGACGGGTGGACTCGAGAATTTAACTATCGGTTATGAACAGCCGTATATGGACACTGGTTCATTAGAATATACAAAGGAAGGCTTTTACGAACGCATCAAAGCAGCGTTGCCGCAAGATCGTCATCGTTTGAGCACTAGTGTAGGTCCTCATCGCGATGATTTAAGATTCTTTTCCGATGCTATGGATTTAAAGAAATTTGGATCGCAAGGTCAGCAACGAACCGCTGTATTGTCCTTAAAGTTGAGTGAACTTGAGTTTATCAAGTCAGAGGTAGGAGAATATCCAGTTCTTCTCTTGGATGATGTATTGAGCGAACTTGATGAGTCGAGACGAGTGAATTTATTGCAGTTTATTCATAAACGAATTCAAACATTTATTACCACTACAGATATTCACGATTTTAAAGATTTGAAATCCGTTCAATTTATTTCTTGTGAAGGGGGAAATGTTCAGTATGGACAGCCTTGATCTTTGTTTACCAAAGGCCTTAGCAGAACTGAATTTACTGGAACAATATAAATTAAATACCCTCGTTCACAAGTGGCGTGATGTAGTAGGCGATGTTATTGCTGATCATACGAAAATTGTGTCTATCAAGCCTCCAGACATGGTTATCAGTGCAGATAATTCCATGTGGATGCAGGAATTACAGATGCAAAAACGACGTATCATCGAGGCTATCAACAAGTATTACCGCCAAGAGGTAATTACCGATATTCGATTCATCATGAAACGTCAGAGCTATGTGAAAGTAGAAATTAATACGTCTCTAACGATTCCTGATGAACAGATTATTACAAAACGTATTAATTTTGCTAATATCGTGCTTTCAAAAGAAGATGTAGACGCCATCGATAAATCCTTAGAACAAACGGATAACGAAGAATTACGAGCTGCTTTCAGAAAAGTACAAATTACGGCTCGAAAGCGTGAAATATATTTAGAGCAGCATGGGTATCATCGTTGTAAACGATGTGGCATGCATATGAAATCTAAAAAGGAAATTTGTCCAACCTGTGAATATGAATTGCATCGGGCTCATATTAAGGAAATTAAAGCTGTTATTCGAAAGTATCCGTATTTTAAATATAGCGACTGCCAGCAATTTATACAGTGTAGTTTTTCAGACTTTGCAGAAGCGATGCGGGAATCCATATACTTTTACCTTGATAAGATTTATAAAGGATCTATCAATCGCCGTCATATGTTTATGGTGGCTATGCTTATCACCCACAAAAAGCCTGATGAGTTGACGGATCAGCACGTTATTAATTTGTGTAATAAATATCGGTCTAAGTTCCTTGCTGAAGAGGAGCAACGCAAAATCGATGCCCTTAATGGGACATTAGAAAAGTAGAGGGGGCATTCTTATGTATGTTCATATTGGAGATACCATTTCCGTGCCCATAGAATCCATTATTACGATGGTACATGCCAAGGGCGGAAAGTCCCATAAAAGTCCTATTCATCACTATGAAACTCTAGAATATATCGCCATGGTGCCAGAGGAGCAAATCAAGACCTATGTGGTCACAGATGACTGTGTGTATGGATCTGGTATCAGTATTAAGACTTTAATGAGACGGATTGATGAGTTTTATAGTATAATAAAGAGATAAAGTTTAATCCTGTACATGTTTTGTTACTTTATTTCAATCAAGTGCAGTATGATAGATTGTTAGGAGGAGTTTGTTTCATGCCTGAACAAAATTATGGCGCTCAGAATATTCAGGTTCTTGAGGGTCTAGACGCGGTGCGTAAACGCCCAGGGATGTATATTGGTAGTACGTCTGCTCGTGGTTTGCATCACCTCGTATACGAAGTTGTAGATAACTCTGTGGACGAAGCGCTTGCTGGTTATGCTACACATATCGAAGTATCCATCAATCCAGATAATAGTGTTACTGTTGTCGATGATGGTCGTGGTATTCCAACAGGGATGCATGAATCTGGTATGTCTGCGGTAGAGCTAGTATTAACGAAATTGCATGCCGGTGGTAAATTCGGTGGTGGTGGCTACAAGGTATCTGGTGGTCTTCACGGTGTAGGTATTTCCGTAGTTAATGCATTGAGTGAATGGACTAAGGTTCAAGTATCTCAAAATGGTATTGTCCAAGAGATTTCCTTTGCTCGTGGTCATAAAACTTCCGAGTTGCACGAAATTGGCAAGGCCGAAGGCACTGGTACTACAGTTATTTTCAAGCCAGATGCAGAAATCTTTGAAACTACCGTATTTAGCTTTGATACATTGAAAATGCGTTTACAAGAATTGGCATTCCTTAACAAAGGCCTTCGCATTACATTGAGCGATTTGCGCTTAGAGGAACCTCGTGTTGAAAGCTTCCACTATGAAGGTGGTTTGGTTTCTTTCATTACCTTCTTGAACGAAAATAAAGAAGCAATTAACCCAACTGTTATCAACATTGAAAATACAAAAGACGATGTTGTGGTAGATGTGGCATTGCAATATAACGATAGCTATAGCGAAAACTTGTTGTCCTTCGTAAATAACATCAATACTATTGACGGTGGTACACATCTATCTGGTTTCCGTGCTGCCTTGACTCGTACCCTCAATGATTATGGCCGTAAATCTGGTTTGATCAAGGAAAGTGAGTCTAATCTTTCCGGTGAAGACGTACGTGAAGGTTTGACAGCTGTCGTATCTGTAAAAGTGTTGGAACCTCAATTTGAGGGCCAAACAAAAACTAAACTTGGCAATAGTGAAGTAAAAGGTATTACAGACGTTATCGTTACAGAAGGTCTTAAAACATTCTTCGAAGAACATCCTCAAGATGCGAAGAAGATCATTGAAAAAGCAACGATGGCAAGCCGTGCTCGTGAGGCTGCTCGTAAAGCCCGCGACTTAACACGCCGTAAAAATGCGTTGGAAGTATCTAGCCTTCCTGGTAAATTGGCGGACTGCTCCGAAAAAGATACATCTATGACTGAAATTTATCTTGTGGAAGGTGATTCTGCGGGTGGTTCTGCAAAACAAGGTCGCGATCGTCGTTATCAAGCAATTTTGCCATTACGTGGTAAAATCCTCAACGTAGAAAAAGCACGCTTAGATAAGATTTTGGCTAATAACGAAATTCGCTCCATGATTACCGCTTTTGGTACAGGTATTGGCGATGAATTCGATATTACAAAATCCCGTTATAACAAGATTATCATCATGACAGATGCGGACGTTGATGGTGCTCATATCCGTACATTGTTATTAACATTCTTCTACCGCTATATGAGACAATTGATAGAAGATGGACATGTTTATATTGCTCAACCACCTTTGTATCAAATTAAGAAGGGTAAATCCCACTGGTATGTATACTCTGATGCAGAGTTGACTGCTAAACTTGATGAAGTAGGTCGCGATGGTACTACAATCCAACGTTACAAAGGTTTAGGTGAAATGAACCCTGAACAATTATGGGAAACTACAATGAACCCTGAAAATCGTACGATTTTACAAGTTAGTTTAGATGGAGCCATAGAAGCTGATAAAATCTTTACAGTCCTTATGGGTGATAAGGTAGAGCCTCGTCGTAAATTTATTGAAGATAACGCGAAATACGTGCGTAATCTAGATTTGTAAGAGGTGACCCATGTCTGAAAATCATAATAGTAACGTAGAGTTTACGTCTAACAAAGATCAACACCTAAAACGGTCCCTAAAAGCTCGTCATATGAATATGATTGCTTTAGGTGGTGCTATCGGTACAGGTTTATTCGTTGCTGGTGGTGAAGTGGTAAGTACAGCTGGCCCTGGTGGTGCTCTTGTAGCTTACGGTCTTATTGGTATCATGGTTTATTTCCTCATGACATCTCTTGGGGAAATGGCTACGTACTTGCCAATTCCAGGTTCCTTCGGGACTTATGCAAAACGCTATGTAGACCCTGCCTTTGGTTTTGCCTTGGGTTGGAACTACTGGTTTAACTGGGCTATTACCTTGGCTGCTGAAGTATTAGCAGGGGCGCTCATCATGAAATATTGGTTCCCTGATGTACCTGCTATCGTATGGTCTGCTCTGTTCTTGCTCATTTTATTTGGCTTGAACTATTTATCTACTCGTTCCTTTGGTGAAAGTGAATATGTGTTCTCTAGCATCAAAGTTATTACAGTATTCGTATTTCTATTCTGTGGCTTTATGCTCATCTTTGGTATCGGTGGTACATCTCCAGGATTTGCAAACTGGACTGTAGGAGAGGCTCCATTTGTAGGTGGCTGGGAATCTATTCTTGCTATCTTTATGGTGGCAGGATTCTCCTTCCAAGGTACTGAATTGATCGGTGTAGCCGCTGGTGAAGCGGAAGACCCTGAAAAGAATGTGCCAAAAGCGATTAATACAATCTTCTGGCGTATTCTATTATTCTATATCGGTGCTTTCACGGTTATCGGTTTCTTGATTCCGTACACAGATCCAAATCTGTTGAACTCTAGTGTAGAGAACGTATCTATTTCTCCATTTACACTCGTATTTGACCGCTTTGGTTTTGCCTTTGCTGCTAGCTTTATCAATGCTATCATCTTAACGGCTGTATTGAGTGCTGGTAACTCTGGTCTGTACTCTTCTACGCGTATGCTGTACGCACTCGCTAAGGAAGGTCAAGCACCTCAAATTTTTGCTAAGTTAAATAAACGTGGCGTTCCAGTACCTGCGTTAATCTTAACGACAGCAATCGGTTTATTTGCATTCCTAACAAGCTTTATCGGTGAAGGTACAGCCTATACATGGATTGTTAATATTTCTGGTCTATGCGGTTTCATCGCTTGGGTTGGTATCGCCGTATCTCACTATCGTTTCCGCCGTGCGTTCATCGCACAAGGCAGAGATCTTAGCGAATTGCCATACAAAGCGTGGTTATTCCCAGTTGGCCCAATCTTGGCGTTCATTCTTTGCGTCATCATCATCTGTGGTCAAAACTACTCCGCTTTCACAGGTGATACCATCGACTGGTACGGCGTATCCGTTGCCTACATTGGCTTACCAATCTTCTTCGCAGTGTACCTTGGTTACAAATACATCAACAAAACTAAAGTTGTGCCGTTGAAAGAAGTTAACTTAGACCGCGATTTTGATAGATAAAAATATAAAATTAGACCTGTTCATTATGAAAGTAGTGAACAGGTCTTTTTTTGATGTATAATATGTAAATTTTTGATATATAGTATGTAATTTTTGGAGATATACTATGTAATTGTTTTATGTGAAAGCTATATTTGTTTTTATCTAAAAGTCTTGTTATAATAAATTAAAATATATTGTAATCAATTAGAAAGGATACAATTATGATTATTACTACAACTATGTATATTGAAAATAAACCTGTACAAGAGTACAAAGGTATTGTATTTGGTGAAGTCGTAGAAGGCCGTAACTTTGTAAAAGATTTCATGTCTGGTATTCGCGATATCGTTGGTGGTCGTAGTGGCAGCTATGAAGATTCTTTGATGAATGCGCGCAAAGCAGCTCTCGACGAAATGTCTCAACGAGCTTCTAAAATGGGTGCTAATGCTATTATCGGTGTATCCTTCCAATACAGCACAGTAGGTGCACAAAATGGTATGCTTATGATTACATGCAATGGTACAGCCGTTGTAGTTTAATAAATAATAGACTAAGTCAGATATAATTATTAATATAATCCTAAGGGAAATAAGTAAGTCGTAATGTATTATTGTGACTAAAAAAGCAGCAGGGGAAAGCCCTGCTGTTTTTTATATGATATTTATTAAAAACCCCCTATAAAAGTTTATAATACTTTTTATAGGGGGTTTTTGTATTGTGTTTTACCTTATCTTGCCTTATGGTATCCTATTTTACCTTATACCAGCTTGCATACATGACTGGTAATACGATGAGTGTTAGAACCGTTGCCACTAGTAAGCCGCCGCTGAAGGCGATGGCCAATGGGCTCCAGAATACAGATCCCATGAGCGGAATCATGCCTAAAATCGCTGCGATAGCGGTGAGCATGATAGGGCGGAAACGAAGTGTAGCGGAGTTGATAATCGCTTCACGAGGTTCTTGTCCTTCTGCCTTGTGGATTTCGATTTGGTCTAATAAGATAATGGAGTTACGGATGATCATACCCGAGAGGGCGATAATCCCTAGAATAGCCATAAAGCCTAACGGCGTTCTCGTAATATTGAGTGCTAATACAACACCGATTAACCCCAATGGAGCAGTGAGTAGAGCCATTACCATGAGGGCGATACGCTTTAATTGGAACATGAGGATTGTCATGATTACAAAGAGCATAATTGGCATTGGTGTTAATAGCTTTTGAACGGCTGTTTCGCTCTTTTCAGCGGCGCCGTCTAGGTCAATAGAATAGCCTGTAGGCAAGGAATCGCGAATGTCTTGTAAGGATTTGTAAACCTCTTTCGTTTTCGCATTACCCAAAACACCTGCTTTTACATTGGCATGCACACTAATGGTTGGCATCATATTGCGATGCCAAATAATACCATCCTCTTGTGTCATGGTAATGGTTGCAATTTGGCTAAGTGGTACATAGGAGCCATTTCCTGTTTGAATTGGCAAGGATGAAAGAGCACTTAAGTTATGTTGCTCGTTGTCACCTAAACGGAAGGTAACAGGAATGGTTTGGTTCCCTTCATAGTATTCACCAGATTTAGTACCAGACAATAGACTTTGCAAGTGCAAGGATACAGCATAGCTATCGATGCCGAGTAAACGTGCCTTGTTTGGATCGATGTGAATATTGGCTACAGGCTCTGTATCTGGCCAGTCAAAGGCGATATTTTGTAAGTCTTTATCGTTTTGCATTTTAGCTTTTACTTGATTTGCAATTTCTTTTACCACCTTTTGATCAGGGCCAGCAACGCGAAGCATGACTGGAAATTTGGATGGTGGACCGATTTGTAAGAATTGCGTATTTACAAGGGCCGATGGGAATTGCTCGTTTAAATAAGGAGTCAATTCAGCATAAAGTTTATCGCGATCCTCTAAGGATTTTGTGACAATCACATATTGCAAGAAGTTGTTCCGTTGCAATTCCGGTTCCAAGGTGAGGACGAAACGTGGAGAACCTTGTCCGATGTAAGATGTAAAGGTTGAAATATGTTCGTTACCTTGTAAATGTTTGTCGATGATCTTCGCTTGATTTGCGGTGTACTCGATGGATGAACTTTGAGGGAATTGCATAGATACGATGATTTCATTACGCGTTGATGATGGGAAAAATTCCTGTTTAATCAATGGTAGTGAAAGTAGGGATAACACAAAGGCACCTAAGGTGATGAGTAATACGACCTTATGATGGCCTAAGGCCCAATGTAACAGTTTTTCAAACTTATCATAGAATGTAACACTGAGCTTGTGCATGATACGGTTTCGTTTGGTCCATTCTGATTCAGGTTTTGGAGCCTTATTTTCGATGATTTTATAACCTAGAACAGGGCTGACGAGAACAGAGGCGAACCAAGATAGGATGAGCGCCATAAATACAACGATGGATAGAGATTTTGTAAACTCTGCAACCATGCCTTGTGCTAATGCTAATGGTAAGAAGCCAGCGCAGGTAATGAGCGTACCCGATAGCATAGGGAATGCTGTAGATTGATAAGCAAAGGTTGCAGATCTAAAGTGTCCCCAACCTTCTTCGAGCTTAACGCTCATCATTTCTACAACGATGATGGCATCGTCTACGAGGAGGCCTAGAGCCAGTATTAATGCACCTAGACTAACCTTGTGCAGATAAATGCCACTTTCATACATCAAAATGAATGTGGTAGACACAACGACTGGAATAGTGAGGGCTACTACAACACCGGTTCGCAAGCCAAGGGATGCAAAGCTTACGAGCAATACGATGGCGATGGCTTCAAATAAGGATTGAGAGAAGTCCCCAATAGATTCCTTAACAATATGTGGCTGGTTAGATACTTGATCGAGTTCAAGTCCTGCAGGGATGGTTTTCTTCAATTCTGCTAGCTTTTTATCGATAGCTTCGCCGAATTCGATATTATTGCCCCCTGCATCCATGGAGATAGCGATGCCAATGGCTGGCTTACCTTTGTAATAGAACTGTGGATCGCTAGGGTCTTGGTAGGTCATGGTTACATCAGCCATGTCACCGAGGCGCAACGTTTGGTTATTGATGCGGATTGGCATATCTCGCACCGCTTGAGGGCTATCGAATAGACCGTTGACGCGAAGATATACATTGTTTGTATCCGTTGTAATCACACCAGCTGGAACCATCATACTTTGCTGTTTAAGCGCTGTTAACAGCTGTTGTGTACTGACTTTATAGGATGCGAGTTTATCCTTGTTTATGGTTACATTGAGGGTTTGCTGTTGAACCCCAATGAGGCTGATTTTTTTAACATTAGGAACAGATAAAAGCTGACGCTTTAAGTCTTCTGCTTGTTGACGCTTTTCTTCATAAGAAAATTCATCACCACTAATGGCATAGATAATGCCATATACATCGTCGAACCTGTCGTTGATGGTCGGTCCTTGAACGCCTGCAGGCAATGATTTCCATTCGTCGTTGATCATATTCCGCGCTTCTTCCCAAGCGGGACGAATCTTATCGGATGGCAAATCCTCTCTTAGATTGATATAAATAACGGATTTGCTGCCATCTGTGAAAGATTTTGTATAATCTACACCAGGAAGGTCGCGTAGTTTTTCTTCGAGTTTATCCGTTACCTGATTCGACATTTCTTGTGGAGAAGACCCCGGCCAAGCAACACCGACCACCATGGTGCGCATCGTAAAATCAGGATCTTCCATGCGTCCCATATGGGTAAATGAGAAAATACCGAAGGTGAGGAGCACAGCCATGAAGTAGTAGATAATGGACTTGTGTTTAAGAGCCCATTCGGCTAAGTTAAATTGTTTCATTGACTAACCGCCGTCCCTTCTTGTAATTGTTGGGTGCCTGCGGTGATGACAATGTCGCCCTTAGCTAAACCAGATGTGACGATGACGGAGTTCTTACCGAATTCACCAGTCTTGATAGGCACGAGATGAGCCTTCTTATCGCGGATGATATAGACCGCATTATTACCGTTAGAGT
The DNA here is from genome assembly GCF_040094895.1 of Veillonella parvula. GTDB lineage: Bacteria > Bacillota > Negativicutes > Veillonellales > Veillonellaceae > Veillonella > Veillonella parvula_L. The sequence continues at coordinate 28,264 of NZ_JBBNGV010000006.1, forward strand.
CTTTCACAAGAGCTGTCAATGGGATAGAAATATTGGTACTATCTGTGGTAGATAGATTAGCATTGACCGTCATGCCTAGTTGTACCTCTTTAGGCGCATTTTGTAAGGTAATTTTTACGGTATACGTTCTGGCTACAGGGTCAGGAACTGGTGAAATTTCACGTACTACACCTTGCACGGTTACATTAGGTAGAGCCCAGAAGGTAATAGTAGCAGGGCTTCCTACATGAATTTTACTCAATTCTTGTTCAGGAAGGGCAATGACTGCTTCTGGGTCGTGACCGGCCGCTAAGGTACCAACGCTTTGACCGGCTGCTACGACTTGTCCTGCTTCAATATTGAAAGCTGTAATAATACCTGTATCAGGGGCCGTTAAATTAGTATAGCTATTTTGATTGCTGCTCAAATTAAGGCTTGCCTGTGCTTGTTGTAATTGAGCAGATGTGGCATTCAATTGGTTTTCAGCCTGGTCTAATTGCAATTTACTAATTGCTTGTTGTGCATAGAGTTCGCGGTATCGTTTAGCATTGGTTTCTGCCAATTCGTAGGCCGATTGAGCAGCTTTTACAGCACCTTCAGCATTTTGCAACTGAGCTGATGTATCTGAACTATTGATTTGAGCAATGACTTGGCCTGCTTGCACTACATCACCAACATTTACAAATTTGTTGATGACACGCCCTCCAATTTGAAAGGCTAAGTTTGTTTCTGTTTTATTATGAATGGTGCCTGCATAGCCAGCATCAGTAGTTCCAGACTCTTCACCTATAGTGATGGTACGCACCTTGAGACTTGTATCTTCAGGGGGCTTTTCTGATCCACAACCACTTATGATGGCGGTCCCTATTAATAGGGCTCCTATGGTTGCTATGATTCGTTGATTCATAGAATCTCTCCTTTTACTACCGCATATAAGCCCTATGACACAGAACTACACATAGGTAGTAATCATAGGACTCTATATGTATATTAGAAAACTCTAATTTCTAATTATATATTTTATAGAAAAAAATAATTATATATTTTATACAATTTAATAATACTATATTTATATTGAAAGTTCTAGCCTTTATGCAGAAAATAAAAGAATTATATACTTAATTTATATAATTGATGATATATTTTAATGATAATTTTTAAAAGTAATCTATATTTTGCTAGTATTTGCTAGTATATGTATTATTTATATTATGAATACAAAAATGTAGTAAAAAAGTGAGTCCTCTATCGATTGAGCTGTATCCAAAAATATGTCCAATTTTTGGGGTACAGTTCATAGTAAGAGAACTCACTTCTTTAGATTTTGTCTATATTATTTGAGCTTTATTTTTCTTCTTCTTGTTCTACAATAGGTTCTTCATAGGTTACAAGGATTTTATCGATACGAGTATGATCCATATCGATGACTTCAAAGGTATAGCCGTTCCATTTTGCCTTGTCTAATTCTTTTGGAATACGACCGAAGAGGACGTTTAAGAGGCCGCCCATAGTTTTGTACAAGTCGTCTTCTTCGCCTGGCAATTCTTGATCGATGTGAAAGAATTCTTTAAATTCATCTACATTGAGAAGGCCATCTACGAGCCATGCTCCATCGCGTTCGATGATCTTGTTTTCTTCTTCCTTGATTTCTTCCTCACCGGAAGGCATAAGGCCTACGATTTCCTCCATGATGTCATGCAAGGTGACAAGTCCAGTAAAACCACCATATTCGTCGAGGATAATTGCTTCATGAACGCCTTCTGTACGTAGAACGTTCAATAATTTCATGAGTGAAATGGATTCAGGAACGAGAACAGGTTCTTTCAAACAAGCTTTGATGATATCGTGAATGGAACTTTCACTAGGACGTTGCATAATTTGAACTAATACATCGGATACGGTAACGAGACCCTTTAATTCATCTAAGGAATCGGTACCTACAGGAATGCGGTAATGGTTGGCATTCTTGAGGACCTCCATGATCTCGTCTTCCGTGCCATTAAGATCAATCCATTTGAGCTGTGTACGAGGAGTCATGATGTCACCTGCGTTCATATCTGCAAGATGGAAGATATTTTCTACGAGGATAGGTTCTTCCTCTTCGTAAGCACCCATGGCAACGCCTTCGGTAAGCATTTTATTAATTTCAGATTCTGTAACAGGCGCTTCTTCTTTTACAGTAACGCCTAGCATTTTTAAGAGGAATTCTGTGGAAACGCCGAGGAAGCTAACGATTGGTTTTAACGCCACAGATAGCCAGTAAATTGGTTTTGCTACTACAACGGCAATGCTTTCAGGGCTATTTAAGGCCAAGCGTTTAGGCACGAGTTCGCCGATAACGAGGGATAAATAGGTAATGATGGCAACGATAATGAAAGAGCTTATAGAAGCTGCGTATGGTTCGATGCTTGGAATATTTGCTACTAATATATCTTCTAAAGGTCCAGAGAAGGTGGCACCAGAATACAAACCAGTTAAAATACCTACGAGGGTGATGCCGATTTGAATGGTAGAGAACATTTCATTTGGGTTCTCCGATAATTCAAAGGCTGTTTTCGCGCGTTCATTGCCTGATTCTGCTAACTCTTCAAGTTTACGTTTTTTTGCATTTACAATGGCTAACTCCGTCATGGAGAATAAACCATTTGCGATGATTAATACGATGATAATGATAAAATCTAAGGTCAGATCACTGTCCATGTAAGTAGATACTCCTTTTTAATGACATATAATTCTACACATGAGAATAATAGAAATATTACTCCTAGTATACCATATCGACATTAATAAGTGATTCATATAATAAAAGCACCCGATATGGATGCTTTTGTTATATACTATAGGTGTTACTGGACTAGTAAATAGTACCCTAATAAGGGTATAGTATGTATAGAAATTAAGATTAGTATCAGTATTAGGTCATATAATTTGGGCCTCATAATAGGATTATATAGATGGCAACAGAGCAAGAGTGGGAAAGTGTATTACAAATTAAAACCTCTGGTCGGGATGATAGTCGTTCCGATACGGAGCATCATCCGTACGAGCCGACGGATTATTGCGTGCTGGAGCGTTTAGCAAATAGTGGTCATATTCGCAAGAAAAATACGCTCATCGATTATGGCAGTGGCAAGGGCCGAGTGAGTATTTTCATGGCTTACCAAACGGGCTGCTATTCTATAGGCATCGAATACGATGAACGGCTCTATGAAAAGGCTTTAATTAATGGTGAAAGCCCTGCTGCTCGTAATCGTGTAAGCTTTGTACTAGGTGATGCGGCGCTGTATGAATTGCCAAATCAGGTTGATCGATGTTTTTTCTTTAATCCCTTTGCACTCCATACGATTAAGCGGGTATTAGGAAATATTTTTGATTCGCTATATCATAATCCTCGGGAGATTAAGTTATTTTTCTACTATGTTAATGACGAGGTGGAGAACTTTTTAAATAACCATGTTCGCTTGGAACAAGAGGAACCTATTGATTGTAGTGACCTCTTTGAGGCCAGCGATGCAAAGGAACGAATTCTCGTCTATTCAGTTAACTTGTTTTAGTGCAGTTTAGTGCAGTAATTTAAGACTTTTATAATGAAATAATTTAAGGCCTTTAAAGACCTTTATGTAACAATTAGATATGTTTTGATGTAACAGTTAATTAAATAACCTCGATTTGAATAGTGTTTTAGTAGTATGAAATGCATACTATTAGGGACGTATTTAAATTGAGGTTTTATTCTATTTTTAAGGAACTTTTACACATATTATTAAGGAAAAAGCAGATAAATTCTGCTATAATAATATATTAGAGATTATAAAATTAATTCATTTTTATGATTCTATACATTGATTCGTATACGCTAATGTAGCGGGTAGGACTGAGTGTATTGAATACAGGAGGTGCATATGGAACTCATCGATACAATGTTGATTGAACGCATTCGTAAAGCGTTAATTAAACGATATGACCGAGATCAACAGATTCAACAAATGATTGAAGAAATTGGTACAGAGGAAGGCCTTAATGAGTCCGAATTGGCTATCGTTTACCAAGCTTATTTAGAGGTAAAGGAACGGGTGTATTATACATCTTCTCTCGTTGATTTGTGGAATCAAATTGAAGATGTTCAAAAACGTATGGTCTTATTGCATTCTTACGAATCTTTAGAAGAAGATTTATTTGGCGATGTGCTAGGTGACGATAAGGAAGATATCGTCATTTCTAATACATCTGGAGTTGGTAAGGGTGTTAGTCACAGTGATGATGCATATGCTATGGAACAGATACAATTATCTGACGTTCCTGTGCATCATGATTCTACGGTGGGTATGAATCATATTAAATTGAATGAATTAAAATCTATAGGTGGTCTCTTTACTGGTTTTGGTGAAAGCTCTGGTAAGGAAATGGCAGATTTTGAAGATACTGCGATTGAGCAGCTTGATGTAAAACCATTAGAAGGCGTTGAAAGCTTAGCAATTCATCATTTAGATGAAAATGAAGAGTTAAATGTAGATGGTCTTGATGAATTTTCGAAAGATAAGAAATCAGAGGAAGCTAAAGTGGATGATGAGGATATATCGTCTATCGATCCATACACGGCGGTGAATGCTTTGTTATTTGGTAAAGCCGGTTTAGAATCTGATAAAACAAATAAGAAGATGGAAAAGCTTCTTAAAAAGAAATTAAAACGCGTTGACGATGAATGGGCGTGTATCAACGGTTCTGAGGACAAGAAATCTAAGGACGATAAAAAATCCAAGGAAGACAAAAAAGTTAAAGAGGATAAGAAATCTAAAGAAGACAAAAAGTCCAAGGAAGAGAAAAAATCTAAGAAAGATAAGAAGTTTAAAGAAGATAAGAAAGATAAGAAAGATAAAAAACACAAGAAGCATAAAGAAGATAAGCTTTATAAAGCCGAAGAAAAGTTAAAGAAAAAGAAAGATAAGGCTGAAAAGAAGCTTAAAATCTTAAACGATAAGTTAAAAACAGTCTTCTTAGCGGATACTTTTAAGAAAAAAGATAAGAAGAAAGACAAGAAAAAGGATCAAAAATTCAAAAAAGATGAATCCGCAAAAAAGCAGAATCGATAGTTTCCGTATGGAATAGTAAGGTCTCTGAAAAGATGACCAAGGAGAGTGCTATTGCGAAAAAATCAGCAGGTGCTGAGACTATCGACCGTGGATGCGGTAAATGCAAACGATGTAAAGGTCCTAAATGTAAGAAATATCCAAGATAATTGATAGTTATGTAATTATTAGAATATTACGTAATATATTACGTAGGATATATATAGCATATATATGTAGTTTATAAATTTTATTACTCATTTAGGCAGTATAGTTATGTAGTTTTGTTACGTTTGTAACAATATAGTTGGATTAGTGATTTAACAATTTGGTTATACGATTCAACAGTTAGGGGTTAATGATGAACCGATGGCAGCGATTATTTGAAGGCATACGAACAGAGATTAAGGTATTTATCTTTTTCTCTGTTTTGTTGACTGCATTTAGAATCGTGTTTCTTGCAGTATTTCAATCACAACTGGCTTCCGTGACGATGGAGAATATCCTTACGTCCTTATGGTTAGGATTTAGATTGAGTCTCAAGACCGTCGGTTCTTTGTGTTTACTGGGCTTTTTAGGGGGTACGTTGGTGCATACCTTTGTACCCAAATGGCCGTCATTGCGCATTAAACAGGTCCTCTATTCCATTGCGACTGTACTGTTGACATTCCTATTTCTGGGACGCATTCCGTTCTATAAAATCTTCAACTCCTCTTATAATGCGATGCTCATCAATGGCAAAAACGATGATATCGGCGCCATTGTAAATACAGCAATCAATGAATATAATGCCCTCATGTACATCATTGGGGCCGTTGTATTGAGCGCAGCTCTCTGCTGGTTCCTAGTTCGTTTTTTAGCGTGGAATACGAAGAAATATAGTGACTACGCTGATGATCTAAGGAATGGTGATGATGCTGATGATTTAAAAAATATTGATTCTGCAGATAATCAACGACTTTGTACTACTTGGTATCCTAAGACGAAGAAAACACAATGGATGACGGGCATTGCATTGACAGTCGCTATTGGCGTACTAGGTCTATTCTTTAGATTTGGCGGTGCTTTCAGCTATACGAACTCCATCAACTGGGAAAGTGCGGCTCGCCTCAGCTCCAATCTGTTGAATGAAAATATCCTCGACGATGTGCAGGCTCTCTATCGTGTTAAAAGCATTGCTAAACGGACGGCTGAGCTTGAGGTTATTAACTTAACGCCTCAAGAGCTAAATGAAAAAATCACTGCCGTTGGTGGTAAGTTTAACGGTACAAATTTTGACGGTTCTTTCACGAGAATCATTACGACACAACGATTAGCGGATCAACCGCACTCCATAAACCTCGTTCTTGGAGAATCCTATGGCTTGTGGCCGTTCCTCGCTGAATATAACGAGCCTGGTGCGTACCTCGTTGAGCAAGGTCGTAAATACGCTGCTAGTCCTCAAGCGATGAGCACGCAACTAGCCCTTGCGCAAGGCACGGGCACGATGCCAGCCATCAATGGTTTGTTGACAGGGATGCCCGATACAGGGCTATATCCTAACTATGAAGGTGAAAGTTTCAAAGAGCCCTATGGTTTAGGCATTGGTTCTGTTATGAAAAAGCTAGGCTACAAGACTGTATTCTGGTATGGTGGCTTTAGCACATGGCAAAATGTTAAAAACTTTGTTTTATCTCAAGGTTTCGATGAATTCCACGATGCCTCTGAAATGCCAAGCGAAGACGGCAATGCTTGGGGCGTAGGCGATAAAGACTTGTTTAAAGCTATTTCTGCCTACATGGATCAGCATAGAGGGGAAAAAATCCTCAATGTGATTATGACAACCTCTAATCATCCGCCGTATAGCATCAATGTGGCCAAGGAAGGCTTTGATGCGAGCAAGGTGAAAGGTCATGTACCTGATTCTATTTCCGATGATGAAAAGCAATTGAATGAAATGGGTCATATTTGGTACGCAGACCACGTGATGGGGAACTTTATTGCTAATGAAGAAAAAGCAGATCCGTCTGCGCTCTTCGTCATCACTGGTGATCATAGTGAACGCTTTAACTTTGCTCGTGAAGTAGGGCCTAATGTGGCATCTACGATTCCGATTATCTTCTATGGTCGAGGTATTCATAAAGATTGGCTTGCTCCTAATGCGTTCGGCATGAGTATTCAAATCATTCCAACCTTGGCGGAATTGGTAGGCCGTCCAGGTCAAACCTATGAAGCCATGGTGCCTAGTTTGTTTACACAAGAGGAATTTGTCTTTAACCATAGATTATACCTAGATAAAAACGGAAAAGTCCTAGAACAAAGTGCGAGCATGCCTCAATCCTATGGGGATATGATTAAAAACATGCGAGAACTAGCGGCATGGCGTATTAAACATGGGGATGTTATACAGTAATTGTAAATAATATATAGAATTAGTAATTGGGAGTTTTTCTATTTATGAATACATCTAGTTTTTCTTATGAAAAATTCTTTCATGGTCATTCAGTTATGTTTATTGTTCCTCACGAAGATGATGAGATTAATATGGCTGGTGCCACTATATATGGGGCGATACAAGAAGGGCTAGAGGTATATGTAGTTTTTCTTACAAATGGTGATTATGAATATACTTTTGATGTGCGATGTAATGAGACATATCAAATGGCTAAAGAAATTGGATTACCTCAAGAGAATATTATTTTCTTAGGATTTGGCGATTTTATTGGTCATGAAATCATTTATAATAAATCGGCAATTATTACGAGTCATGCTAATCATAATCAAACATATGGAGCTGATTTTGCTAGTTTAGTAATGTCTAAGCCCAAACCATATTCTTGGAATGGTATTGTAGAATCTGTGATTGATGCAATTTTACATTTTAAACCAGATACAATTATAGCAACGGATTATGATACTCATGTAGACCATAGATTATGTACATTTACAGTTGAAAGTGCAATGGAATGGATTATAAAATATACTGAGTTTAGACCTCAACTTTTAAAAGGCTTTGCTTATGCTACAGGCTATGAAACGATAGATGATTATTATAATAATCACCTATTATCTACTGTAATAAATAAAAAAGCATTACCAACTGATGAATTTAGTACAGGGAATCCAACTTTATCTTGGATACATCGTCTAAGAATTTCGGTTCCTCAAGCATGTCGAGAAAAGAAATTAATACAAAATCCTATTTTTAAGGCTATGGCGTCTCATGTGAGTCAACAAGGGTATAAACGTGGTTCTCGACTTATTAATGGCGATCAAGTATTTTGGAAAAGAAGAACCGATAATATAGCTTTACATGCAGATATAACAGTTTCATCTGGGAATGCTAACTATCTCAATGACTTTTTACGTTTTAACACTGTAGATGTCAAATCTAATGTATATGATGCAAATAACTATATGTGGATGCCATCAGTAGATGATACAGAACGTAAGGTTCATATTTCTTTTACAAAAATTACTCAGATACAGGTAATTCAGTTATTTGGTAGTGTACATAAGTCTCATGAATTATGCTCTATTCGTATTGAAACTAGTGCTGGTAAACATGTGCAACTAGATGAAATTATTCATATAGGGCAGGGTATATCTTATATTTTTGATAAACCATTATTCTTAGAGTGGATTGATATATATATTGATAAACAATGTTTGGGGTTATCTGAAATAGAATTGTATAGTGCTATTAATGATAAGTATGATTATTGTCATATATTAGCAGATAATCATTTTATGTATAATTGGGTGGTGTATCCAGGTGAAAAAATCCCTATGATTACGTCTTATATTGAAGGCATTAGAAAAGATATGCTTACATATAGAGAATCAGAACAAAAAAATACATATAGATGGCTTATCAATGATAAATATATCGATGAATCTGTATTACAGATTTTGATTGAACGGGAGTTAACAACTAAGCCATTACAATTGCGGCTAGAGTCTATTGATGGTTCTGTATTTTGTGAAGGCACTATTCGTAAAGGTACCTTTAAAGATTGGTTTGCTTTGAAGTGTAATCAATTACAAGATAAATTAGATTATTTACAAGTAAAATCAAAATATAAAAAGGGATATAAAGCGGAAAAAGCTTATAAATAAGAGGGAGTTAATTATGGAAAATCAATATAGACCTTTAGTATCTATAGTTATTCCTGTGTACAAAGCAGAAGAATATATTGGTAAGTGTATCGAAAGTTTACAAAATCAAACATATAGTAATTTACAAATCATATTGATTGAAGATAGTTCACCAGATAATAGTGGACAAATTTGTGATGACTATGCAGCAAAAGATGATAGAATTACTGTTATTCATCATGAGCGTAATATGGGTGTTAGTAAGACGCGAAATGATGGACTTGCTATCGTAAAAGGGGAATACATTGCCTTTGTAGATGGTGATGATTACGTAGCACCGACTATGATAGAAGATTGCTTATCAACAATTAATGAGAAACAAGTAGATGTAGTTGTTTTTGATATCGCTGTTGTAGAAAATGGCAAGATAAGTCCACGACATATGGATGAACGTTATTTCATAGATATTAAAAGTGCATACACAGCATTGATTGAGGATAAAATTCCAAATTATTTATGTAATAAATTTTTTAAAGCAAATGCGTGGAAAGAAATTCGATTAAAAGAAAATACAGATTTTGAGGACCTTATGATTATGCCGTTGGTCTTTAAAAATCTTTCATCTGTATATTATTTACAAAAATCCCTTTACTTTTATAATTGTGATAATGAAAATTCGATTACAAGTAATTGGAGTGCAAAGAGCAAATATGGGTTATTTTGTTCATATTTATATCGTCAACCATTAGCTGAGGAACTAGGTATGACAGACTTTGTGCGATACTGTCGTCATAGAGCTATTCGCAGTGCTGTTGGGGGAATTGGTTTTAACTTAGCAAAACCAGAATTACAAGAAAAACAGATAGAGCATATGCTAGAGTATTTAAAACAAGAGGAACGGTCTTCTGATATGCCTTCCATTGGTTCCAAATATCAAGTGTTATTATACGGTGCACTCCATGCTCCATTTATCTCAAAACTGTATGGTCATATGATGTTTGGATTAGAACGAATCAAGAAATCTTTATAATTGAATAAGTAATTAATTTTATATCCGGATTGAAATTATATGAATATTGAGGCAACTTATGTCAACAATTACGGCTATTATCTTAGCCCGCAATGAAGAACAACATATTGTAGATTGTATTAAGAGTATTCAATTTGCTGATGAAATTTTAGTTATCGATGATGGTAGTACAGATCAAACCGTATCACTTGCTACTGAACTGGGTGCAAAGGTTATACCGCATCCTTTAAATGGAGATTGGTCACAACAACGACGCTTTGGTATTTCACAAGCCCAGAGTGAATGGATTCTATTTGTCGACTCTGATGAGCGCGTATCACAAGAGTTAGCAAAGTCTATTCAACGAGCTATCCAAGGTGAACCGAAGGCTTATTGGTTACATAGATATAATCTATTCCATCATAATCAGGCAACTCATGGTGTGGTAAGACCTGATAAGGTGTTACGATTGATGCCTCGAGAGGGAGCAACTGTAGAAGGTGCTGTTCATGAAGTTTTTATCAGTCCCTATCCACAAGCTACATTAGAGGGAAAATTATATCACTATACGTATGATAACTGGCATCAATTCTTTGAGAAGTTTAATAAGTATACGACAGCAGCAGCTAACAAATACAAGGCACAAGGGAAGTCTTGTAGTTTTTTAGGGGATATTTTATTGCGTCCAACATGGGCATTTTTTAAGATATATATTTTGCAAGGTGGCATATTAGATGGAAAAATAGGCTTTCTATTATCTATTTACCATATGATGTACACCATGACGAAATATGTGAAATTATATTATTTAAATAAATCTAATGGGCAATTATAATAAGTGATTTAGTATAGTAAATTGCTATGGGGAAGTATTGTTCTTGATGTAGATATGGAAGCATAAATGAGTGAACAATTTTTTCTATCCCTACAACAAAATATAAAACTAATGCTTTGGGCCCCTATATTGAGTACCATCTTTCGAATCATATTCATGATTGTGTATAATCCTTACCCCACATGGAAGGGACGCTGGAAATCTGTATTGGGTTCATTGCGTTACGGCTTCTGGTGGGGCATGGATTTTGATGCTTATGTATTCTTACTACCCTTAGTATTGGTGACGCTCCCTGCATTATTATTTGATAGGTATCATCAAATAGAAGATGCTGTACGATTGGTAGGATTAACCATTTATTCCTGCGTATTATATGCAGCCTTTGCAGGAAAAATGATTTTCTACAAGCATTTCCATGATACGTACAACTATATGGTTCATTATGGAAATCATGCAGAAAAACATAATTTAATTGATGTATTCTTTAATCAAGATCGAGGAATGCTTGTCATCTTAGGATTAATTCCTATTACATTTATATCCTGGTACATAGGAAATTTCTTTTTATCATTGCCATCTATACCATATCCAACTATTGAAGGAACTTGGCCTACTATAGTTTGGAATATAGGGCTTGTGGCTATCTCTGTTTTGGGATTTTATTGGTTCCGCTATGGTGGAACATTATCTCATGATGATAAACCTGAGTGGGATACGATTCCTACAGTGATAAAAGAGGATATATTCTTTGCTCGTGCAACGGTGCCAGATCTATGTGCCATAGAAACAGTGCTAAAACATCCACTTCGTGATGAATATACGGCATCTGCTGAGGACATTGATGACGCGATTCACCGTATTGTTCCTAAGGAATATAAAGATTCTTGGCAGGATTTGAATACACCACTTCATGCATTCAAGCGCGTTGCATCAGGTCCTCGTATTGATAAACCACAGCATATTTTCTTTATTGTTGGTGAAAGTATCCCTCAGTGGTCTCTTGATGAACCTTACAAGGATCTCAATATATGCCCTGGCTTATGGGATTTTAAAGATAATCCTCATACGGCGCAAGTACCTAATTTCTTGCCTGCTGGTAATGTGTCTCGCCCATCCATTGTGAGTCTGTTATCCGGTGTTTATGATGCGGGTATGGAAATCAATGAACGGGAAGCCTTCTGGCATGAACCATTGCCGACTTCTTTGGCATCTCAAATGAAGAATTTAGGCTATGATACGATTTACTGGTATGGTGGCAATGCATCGTACGGCAACTTTAATCACTTTGGTAAGGCGCAAGGCTTTGATCAAGTGGAAAGCGCTTCTGTTTTTTGCGGCCCCGATGCACCTAAGACTTGGGTAGGCGTTTATGACCATGTATTTTTAGAACATATCGAAGAGGAAATCAAATCCTTAGAACATCCTACATTCCATTTTATTTATACTACATCCAATCATGGTCCTTATAAAATGGAGGATTCCTTATTAGATTATGATCCTAAACAGGTCATGCCAAACCTTGGAGATGATTTAAAATCCAATAAGAAACGCAATAAGGAATTGGCTACTTATCGCTATAGTGATAAGGCTATTTTTAACTTTATTAATGCTATGAAAAAGGCCTTTCCAGATAGTTTATTCGTTGTCACTGGTGACCACTCTAATCTATTTGGCTTTTTGAATAATACATCCTTAATTCAACGAGACTATACCTTGCGCGACACATTCTGTACCGTAGGATTGTTGCAACATCCTGCTTTCACTAAAGACACGATTACAGCGCCAATTGGCACGCATATGAGTCTCATGCCTACCATTATTGAAGCTATTGCACCAAAGGGTTTTGAATATTACTCCATCGTACCGTCCTTGTTTGATGAACAGCCAGATACATTAGTTACACCGTATCAATGGATTACGCCTCATATGATGGGCGATGTTCGTATGGATTATGGTGAAAGCAATATACCATCCTATAAACCGGTTGAGCCAATTCGTCCTATTAATAATCATGGGAATGATGCTCGTGATTGGACATTATTGACTATGTGGTTCATTAATCATGAAAAGATATTGTTTTCTAAAAAATAGATGAAAAATAATTTCATATATGATTAACTATATATAGTTAACTACAGTATATATTTGAAGGAGGGTATCTATGTCGATACTGAACGTAGTAGGCGCCAAAGTTTGGGGCGGCGGAGAGCAATACGTATATGATATGTGCGATGAACTACATAGACGGCAGATACCTTCTTTTGTTTTGATTGATGTTTCAAATCATGAATTGCAAGAAAGATTTGAGCAAGTAGCAGAGGTTTTAACAGCTAATCTTTATTCCTATAAAGGATTTACTTCTCTTTTATCTATTGTAAAACATATAAAAGAGAAGGGAATCACAGTTATTCAATGTCACTCAGGAAAATATATTTTATTATGCTTGGCTTTAAAGCGTTTAACGGGTGCTAAACTCATTTTTTATAAGCATAATGTAATAAAAGCTAAAACAGATATGTACCATCAGTGGATTCAATCACAGGTAGATGCTTTTATATGTGTGTCTAAAAAGGTTTACGATGCACAAGTCATTCCAAACATAATTGATAAATACCATCTTGTTTACAATGGCGTTAATACACGTCGTTTTTCTGATGTTTCTGATGATAATATTCCAAATAAGCCATTTATCGTTGGTTATGCAGGTCGAATCATTGAAAATAAAGGAATCTTTGATCTTTTAGATGCGGTTAGAGTGATTCATAATAAAATTGATGAGGTTCGTTTAGTTATATGTGGAGACGGTAAGTCTGCTGATATCGAACAAATGAATCAGTATATCAAGCAGCATCAGATGGAAGAATATGTGCAGTACATGGGCTTTCAAAAGGATATGAATCGATGGTATCGATCTATTCATTGTTTAGTAGCACCCTCTAAGGTGCAGGAAGCTTTTGGTCTCGTATTATGTGAAGCTATGTATTGCAAGGTGCCCGTTATAACAAGTACATCAGGGGCGCAAGCAGAGATTATTGAGAATGGAAAATCTGGTATTCTCATAGATACGGTTAATAGTGAATCTATTATAGAGGCTATTCAAGGCTTAATGGAGAATGATGGAGTTCGAAAATCTATAATTGAACATGGATATACACGTGTGAAGTCTACTTTTACCATCGACAAGATGGTGGATTCCATAGATAAGATAGTTTGTAATTTGAGGTGATAAGGTGTTACAGTATATACAAAATCAATGGAGGAAAGGCCGAAAAATATATGGCAAACGTAGTTGGAGGGAGACACGACGTACTTTCCTTCATACAATGCGCTCTATCCGCAATAAACGAGAAATAGAGGACTTAGAGAATTATTTTGCAAGCTACACACCTGATTCAGTACTATTAGACCGTCAAGTTGGTTTATATGAGTTAATGACAAGATATTTTTTGTTTAAAAATTCGACACCACAGGAACGATTAGAGGCTATTATTAATCATTTTGATTATTTGAAAGCTGTATTTACAGATGAAGCAATTCGTGAAATGTACTCTGTAGATCCAGATAATATTTATGATGACGTAAGTCGTATGAAGCGTGGTTTTATCATATGGGAATCGGAAGAGCTTGATATGGTGGCCCGTTTATATTATGGACCTGGGCAACGAAAAGAAGGTTTTTTGACATTGTTACTAACATTGGGCAAACAAGGTGTATATCATGCTAACTTCCGTTTTGGGAAAGGCTTTAATGGGGAGCCTGCCATGTGGATAGGCACTGTTCAAGGTTATAAAGATGGTCTTGATAATGCTAAAACAGTTACTAAGAAAATGTTTGGTTATCGACCAAAAAACTTTATTATGTTCCTCTTGCGTCATATAGCAGTCATTTGTAAGGTAGAATCTATCTATGCTGTATCTGATGAAGGTTTCTATGCTAATACACACTTAGTTCGCGGTCATCGTGCTAAAGTTGCAGAGCTAGATTCATTATGGGAGGAATCTGGTGGTGTAGTATGCAGCGATGAACGGTTTTTCAAAATTCCATTGGAGGAATACCGAAAACCAATCGAGGAAATTAAGTCACAAAAACGTAGTCAATATCGTAAACGCTATGATTTACTCGATCAATATGAGCAAGAAATTCAAGACCATATGAAACATTTAATAAAATAAGTATATGTAAACAGTAACAATGCTTGATTATTAAATAATATGAATAAGGGATAAGGGAGTTAGTATGAAATCTTGGATACTTAACAATGCGGAAATGGTACTAACGATACTCATTTCGATTATGATATGTATGACACGGTCATCTATGGCTTTTGGGAATTTGATGTATGGTCTCATTATTTTGATGACCTTAATAACTTGTTGGTATAGACGACATGAAATCTCTGTACCACAATCGATACGCCAATATGGATGGGCTTATTTAGTGATGTTGCTGTGTGTATTGCCATCAGCATTTATAAGCGATGATATACTAGTGACGACCAAATATTTCTTTAATATTTGGGTTTGGAAGGTATTAATCATCGTACCAATCCTGTTATGTATTAAAAGTTCTCGCAAATTATACACCATATTATCAGTATTTTTTGTATATATGGGCATTGATGCTTTATCTGCCTTTGTACAATATTTACTAGGATATAATGTAGGTCCAGGAGGTCGCGCAGGTGGCGTTATTCATGGCTCTATGATGGGACTAGCTATGTTGTTAACATTAGCTTTTCCATTAGCTTTAATTGTTGCCTATGATAAAAGATTTCCTTCGTATGTAAGAATATCAGCTGTATTTTCTTTGTTTGGTATGTTATTGGGAATGTGGGGAAACCAAAGCCGAGGTTCCTGGTTATTTAATGGAATTAACGGCGTACTGATTACATTGCGCTATTGCTTTGTTAATATTCGCTATATATTAGTATTATTTGTGACTGTTGTAGGCATAGGATATGCATTTACTAGTAATCAATCTTATATGGAGCGTTTAGAAAGTACTTTTAATATAACTAGTGATGGTTCAAATTTAGGCCGTATCTATGTATGGAAAGCCGATAAGCAAATGATTTTGGATCATCCCATTATAGGTGTTGGTCCTGGCTTATGGGGAAAAAAGTATGCAGAACAATATCAATTAAAGCAGGAAATGCAAAATTTAGGACATTCTCATAATAATATGTTACAAATAGCTTCTGAATCTGGCATATTAGGACTTATTGGTTTCTTAGGATTCTCAATTTTTACAATCTATAAATCAGTAAAAAATTATATTATGTCTGCAAATCCTTATGATTTATCAATTATTGTTGGTTTTATTAGTTATTTATTTTTATTTGGATCTGTTGATTATACTTGGGGTAACTCATCTGGTATTCGAATGTTTTGGATTGTTATGGGGATAATGCTTCAATTGCGAGATAATTGAGAATGATATAGTCTTTTAGAACGTAATTGACTACTATTTAATAGACAATAAAGTATAATTTAAATAGGCATAAAAAAC
The DNA here is from genome assembly GCF_040094895.1 of Veillonella parvula. GTDB lineage: Bacteria > Bacillota > Negativicutes > Veillonellales > Veillonellaceae > Veillonella > Veillonella parvula_L. Next base: position 44,738 of record NZ_JBBNGV010000006.1, read on the forward strand.
AAAGAACTATATAAAAGATAGGTGAAATCTATGTTTTTATAGTTTTACATATTTAAATATGATACAATATATGTAAATATTGGTACATTGTATTCGTATGATAGAGAGGTTGTTTTCTTGAAAATATATTGAGAAAACAATCTTTTTTTATAATTTGGGGTATTAGTATGAATAGTTCTATCTGTAATAACAATAATAAAAAGTTATTTATTAGTAAGCTTATAGTGCTTATAGCAGATTATATTGCTATTGTTTTGGGGACATTAGCAGCCTATTATTTGCGTTTAAACTTATCAATTTTACCGGTAAGTTCAAATTTTAAGGTAGAAGAAATTTACGTATATGGTGTTGTGCCTATCGTATTTTTATCAATATTGCTTCTTAATAATGCCTATTCCATAGTATCTCCCTATTGGGATACTATGAAAAATTTATTTCGCAGTATTACCATAGGGGTTGTCGTATCTATTGTCCTCATGTACACGGGCCATGTAATTAATGATGTGTCTCGTTTATTTGTTGCCTTTGCTTATATATGTATGCTCGTCTTTATCTTTAGTGAGCGTTTTATTGTAGGAAAAATACTTTCAAAAGCAGGATATTTAACAATTCCAATCCTTCTCGTTGGGGCGGGGAAGACTGCAGAACTTGTAAAGAGGTCTTTAGATCGCATGCCGATTACTACCTATAAGATTATTGGTTATGTAGATGATAATCCTAAATCATTATCCATTGCTAAAGAATACCCATGCCTTGGAGTCTTTAAAGATGTAGAAAGCGTTATTAAAGAAACAGGCGTTCAAACAGTGCTCATCTGTGCGCCAGGTCTTGAGTCTAAAAAATTAGTATCTTTGATTAATCGATTACAAGTATTAGTAAAACGTGTGGCCTTTGTTCCTGAATTATTTGGTTTACCTACTAGTAATATCAGTGCTCGTGGCATGATGGAAGAACAAGCCGTCATATTGCGTGTACAAAATAATCTAGCACGCAAGTCTAACCGTGTTTTCAAACGTATTTTTGACATTGTAGCTACCGTATGTGGTGGTATTTTGATTTTACCAATTCTCGGTATCATTGCTATATTGATTTACTTGGATTCTCCAGGACCTATCGTATTTGGGCATAAACGTGTTGGACAGGGTGGAAAATTATTCCTTTGTTACAAATTCCGATCTATGGTACCAAATGCGCAAGAGGCTTTGGAGCAATATTTGAAAGATAATCCAGCTGCTCGTGAAGAATGGGAACGAGACTTTAAATTGAAAGACGATCCTCGGGTTACAAGAATCGGAAAATTCCTTCGAAAAACAAGTCTTGATGAATTACCACAGTTATGGAATGTTCTTGTTGGGGACATGAGCCTCGTAGGGCCAAGACCTATTGTTCGAGATGAAATTGTAAAATACGGCGATTATATTAATGACTTTTACCTTGTACCACCAGGAATTACTGGTGTTTGGCAGGTAAGTGGTCGTAGTGATACCACCTATGAAGAACGGGTGTTAATGGACTCTTGGTATGTTCACAACTGGTCCGTGTGGATCGATATTGTATATCTGTTGAAAACTGTGTTGGCTGTCGTTAAATCGAAAGGGGCCTATTAGGCGGTATTATGAGAGATAGTAGTTTTGACATTATGAAGGGGATTGCAATTTTGCTTGTTGTTTTGGGGCATTCTGTTCCAGACCAAGCAAGTGTTAATGGTATTGCTAGTTATCCTTTATATTTGATGCGAACTATAATTTATAGCTTCCATATGCCTGTATTTTTCTTTGTATCTGGCTATTTTATGCATATACCTTTGAAAGAGGGCTTCCAAAAATTCGTAAAAGATAAAAGTATACGGTTAATGGTTCCTTATTTCACTATTGGTTTATTGTATTTTCCCTTCAAATTAGCTTTATCAAAATTTGCAAGTCAGCAAATAGATCCACAAAATATATGGAAAATTTTTATTGGTATTAATCCTGATGGGGAACTATGGTTTTTATATTGTTTATTCTTTATATCAATCCTTATTGGATTATTGGTTAAACGTGTAAATTGGGGTTTGCTAATTATTTCTTTCATAATTGGTATCTTTTCTGAAAAAATTAATATTTTCTCTATGCCAATGATATCAGAGATATTATACTTTCAATTTTTCTATATTTTGGGCCTATATATAAAGAAATATGCGCTATTGGATTATATGAAATCTATAGGAATAGTCCTTACATCTATGGTGATTTTTAGTGTAGGTAATTATGCATTACTACATGATATTAATGTGTTTAAAATACTTACTCTTATAACAGCAGTATCCGGGATTACTATTACATATTATATAGCTAATCAAATCTCATTTAGAATTAGCTTATATAAAACACTTTTGTTTTTTTTAGGTACAGTCTCCATGGATGTTTATATCTTTAGTGATATTGTTAAAATTCCATTTAGAATTGTACTTTGGTCTAAATTAGGATTGTATTATGAAGCCTTTATTGTTTGCTTCTTAGTATCTATAATTCTATCTATCTTGATAGGTTATATTTTAAGAAAAAATTATTATTCACGATTGCTATGTCTTGGTATGAAAAAATAAGGATATATATATGAAAAAACAATTTGATTATTTAGTAGTTGGGGCAGGCCCATTTGGTGCTGTATTTGCCCATGAAGCGCACAAGCGAGGTAAATCCGTACTCGTCATCGATCGTCGCAATCACATAGCAGGTAATTTGTATTGTGAAAGCAAAGATGATATCAATATTCACGTCTATGGCGCTCATATTTTCCACACATCCTTGAAACATGTGTGGGATTATGTTAATCAATTTGCTGAGTTTAATCACTATGTAAATAGCCCTGTGGCAAATTATAAAGGTGAGATGTACAACTTGCCCTTCAATATGAACACATTCTCTAAAATGTGGAATATTCGAACTCCAAAAGAGGCACAAGATATCATTACTAAACAACGGGCTGCTATTTCAGGGGAACCAAAGAATTTAGAAGAGCAAGCTATTAGCCTCGTAGGTACAGATATTTACGAAAAGCTCATCAAAGGGTATACAGAAAAACAATGGGGACGTAAATGTACAGAGTTACCAGCTTTTATCATTAAACGCTTGCCAGTGCGTTATACATACGATAACAATTACTTTAATGACCGTTTCCAAGGAATTCCTATTGGCGGTTATACTAAGATGATTGAACGCATGTTAGAAGGCATCGAAGTGCGCTTGGGCGTAGATTTTCTCAAACATCGCGATGAATACGAAGCCTTGGCAGAAACGATTATCTATACTGGTCCTATAGATGAATATTTTGGTTATTCTGAAGGGGTTTTAGAGTATCGTGGTCTTTACTTTGAAACTGAGCGTCTCGAAGAGGAAAACCATCAAGGCGTTGCGGTGGTGAACTATACGGAAGGTGAAATTCCGTATACTCGTATCATTGAGCATAAGCATTTTGAGTTTGGAACACAGCCCGTTACGTATGTAACAAAAGAATATCCAAAGGACTGGGAAATCGGTGAAGAAGCGTATTATCCAGTAAATGATGTAAAGAACTTGGATCTATATGCTAAATATGTTAAAAAGGCTGAAACGATTTCCAATGTTATCTTTGGTGGTCGTTTAGGGGAATATAAATATTACGATATGGATAAGGTCATTGCTAGTGCTTTATTATTAGTAGAAAAAGAGCTAGCCTGAACGAATTTTCATATGGTAGGTGAATCGACTAGAGAGTCAATACTCAAGTAGGAGAGTACTAGTGAATATTAAGATTTTAGTTGCCACACATAAGCAATATTGGATGCCAGAAGACCCCGTATATATGCCAATTCATGTTGGTCGAGAAGGTAAGGCTGATATTGGTTATACTGGTGATTATACGGGAGATAACATATCTTCAAAAAATGCGAACTATTGTGAGTTGACAGGCCTGTATTGGGCTTGGAAAAACCTTGATGCAGACTATATCGGTCTCGTTCATTATAGACGTTACTTTACGCGCAAAGAGGTTCGCTCTGTAGAGGCGAAAAAGGAGCAAATCCTTACTGGTGCTGAATGGGAAACATTACTTTCAGAATATCCTGTAGTAGTAGCAGATAAACGTAAATATTATATTGAATCTAATCGCTCTCATTATAATCATGCTCATCATAGCGACGGCCTTGATGCGGCAGAGCAAATCATCGCTGAAAAATATCCTGAATATAGCGCTGCTTTCACAAAGGTTTGCAATCGCACTTGGGCACATATGTTTAATATGTTCGTCATGCGCCGCGACTTGTTTGATCAATACTGCGAGTGGATGTTCTCTATCTTGGAAGAGATTGAACATCGCGTCGATATTTCCGATTACGATACATACGAAGCACGTATTTATGGTTTTGTAAGCGAAATCTTGCTCGACGTATGGATTGAAGCAAACAACATTAATTATAAAGAACAAAATGTATCCTTCATGGAGCCACAAAACTGGTTGAAAAAGGGGAGTTCCTTTGTGTTGCGTAAATTTGGTTTATAAAGTAAAGGCTAGGTATCGTTGTGAATCCAGTACTATCTATCATCGTTGCAACGTATAATGCGGAAAGGACAATTAAACAAGTTATTGACAGTGTATATTCACAGGCTGTTGACAGATCCTTATATGAATTGATTATTGTAAACGATGGTTCTAAGGACAAGACGAAGGAACTACTCGACACATTGGCTAGTTCTTATCCTGATATGTGCCTTACTATTCGTCATATTCCTAATGGTGGCGTATGTAATGCTCGCAATTATGGCATGTCCATTGCAGGCGGTGAATTTGTTACCTTTATGGACTCCGATGATTACTATGGTGAAAATATTCTTTCCTCCTTTTTCGATAATTATAACCAGCATCCAAATGTAGATTTTTGGAAATATGGCGTTGTTGAGCATTATATTGAGCATGGTGAAAGCCTTAGAGATAAGATAAATGGCGTAGAGGATTTTGTATCTAGTGATGCTACAGCTATCTTTCGGATGGCTTTAGAAATGGAATATATTCCGCTCTTTGGTTATGTGTGCAACGGGTTTTATAAACGGTCCATCATCAAAAAATATCATATTCAATTTTCAGCTGAATATATTATGGAGGATTTTATGTTCTCCTTTGAATATTTAACTTATGTTGAGTCTATGGGAACCATTCCTTATGTGTATTATCACTATATGCTTGACTTAGATAAGACGAGTTTATCTAAGAAATGGGAGCCCAAGTATTACGAAATGTATCGCTTGAAGGTCCAAACTATTCATCAATATATGCTTGATGCGGCCATTGATGATGTGTACTGTTACCAATTATTGAGTGTATTATACGTTAAGTACATGTATTCTGCGTTGGAGCGTATGGGCGCTGTTTCTTCGCTATATGGAAAATACAAATGGTTACAAGAGTTATGGCAGGACAATGTATATAAAGCCATGCAGCCTCATATGAAGGGCGGAGCCTCTCTTATTGGTATATTGTCTGGATTGTTAAAATATAAATGCAATTTAGGAATTATAGCTAGCACAGAGTGTATTTCCTTTGTGCGCCATCGTTTAAAAGGTGTATTTGCGAAGATCAAATCTAATTAGAAAGAAGCACGATTATGACAAACCGAGAATCCCGTGGATTGCGTGTGTTACAAGTGGGTATGACACGTAATCTAGGTGGCATAGAAACATATTTGATAGAACAATTTAGACATCTTGATAAAAGTAAAATTGATTATGATTTTGTGAACATCACAGGGGAGTATTCCATTTGTTATGACGATGAAATCTTAGCATCTGGTAGCAAGATTTTTAAGGTTGTTTCTAGACATAAAAATCCACTGCTCCATTATTGGCAGTGGTTTACTATACTATTACAAAATAAAGGCGTTTATGATGTGATCGTCTTGAATACGAATAGTTTGGAATACGTGTTCCCTCTCGTGTTGGGGAAGGTCTTTGGCATACCTGTTCGGGTTATCCATAGCCATAATTCAGGTTTTGAAAATAAGCAAGGTTTAGCCCGTCGTCTCTTGGTAGGAATGAACAAGAAATTACTCGCTTGGAGTGTTAATTTGCGCTTTGCATGTAGTAAATTTGCAGGTCAATGGATGTTTAAAGACAACCCATATCACGTTATTTACAATGCTATCGATATTAGAAAATATGATGCAAATCCAGTGGTTCGCAATGAAACTCGTCAATCCTTAGGATTACATTCGGAATTAACCTTGTTACATGTAGGGCGTTTTTCGTATCAAAAGAACCATAGTTTTTTGCTAGATATATTTAAGGAAGTGCATCAAAATCAGCCTGATTCTGTGTTGTTACTCGTAGGGGACACCAGCGAAGAGAGTGAATTCTTAACGGAAGTTAAGCGAAAAATCAAAGAATACGGTTTAGAGGATTCCGTTCGTTTACTAGGCAGACGAGATGATGTAAATAAAATCATGCAAGCTGCAGATGTACTGGTGATGCCATCTTTCTTTGAAGGTCTTACCGTTGTGGGCATCGAGGCACAAGCATCGGATTTGCCACTGCTTTTATCTGATACGGTGACTAAGGAATTGGGACTTTTACCATCTACTCAATTCATTTCATTAGAAGCCGGTCCAAAAGTGTGGGCTGAAACAATTGTAAATAGTAAACAACATAATAGACAGAGTCGTTATGAAGAATTAAAAGCAGCAGGCTATGATATTACAAACGAAACAGAACGTGTAGAGAAGATATTACTAGAAGCTTATCATGAGCTAGCATAATAATTGGGGAGAAGGAATGGAGTTAGCATTACAACAAGCCATCGATGTACATCCGGTCATTACATTTGATGTATATGATACGCTAGTATGTCGTGTTATCTATAAAGATAGAGATCTATGGCATTTAGTAGATCGGGAATACCAAAAGCGAAATCATGCAAAGCCCATTGGTTTTTATAAGAAACGGGAAGCAGCTGACCACGAGGCGCGTAAAACCTATCCGTACCGAGAGATAACGCTGGATGAAATTTACGAAGTCTTCGCTGATTTATATGGTCAGGAATTGGCCGATGCATGTAAGGCCCTTGAAATTGAATTAGAAATTAATTTAACTTTTTCCAATGATGAGGTCATAGAGGCCTATCAATACGCATTGCAACAAGGGAAAAAGGTATATATTATCTCCGATATGTATTTGACGGATACCATTATTGGACAGGTGTTAGAACACAATAAGATTTCAGGATACGATAAATTATTTGTGTCTTGTATATATCGCAAAACTAAACATGAACAGGGTGCCTTGTTTAGTGCTGTCTTAGAGGAAATTCAAGCAGATGCTAAAGATGTGCTGCACATCGGAAATGATGCTAAAGCGGATATTCAGCAGTCAAAAGCTGTTGGTTTAGATGCGTATTTAATCAAGCCTCCTAGTCGCAAATCGTATGTAAATGAAAGTAAGGCAAAGGGCGATTTAGATTATTCTCTTTTATATGGCTTTATTACGAAATATAATTCGCCTCAAACGCCAGATTCTTTGGCGTATCGCTTAGGTTTTGATGTGTTTGGTCCTATCGTTAAGGGCTTTATGGAATGGATTAAGGCATATAAGGATAGTTATAATCTTGATGCTATTCTGTTCTTGGCTCGCGATGGTTATGTGTTACAAGAAATTAGCGACCAAGAGGGAGAGTTGACTAGTTTCTACTCTTATTTATCCCGTCGATCTGTGGTAATTCCTATGATTCAATATCGACAGTCCTTAGAGGATATCTTGCGTCTATATAAATCTTGGCAGCCGCATATAACGCTTAATACCTTGTTTAATCGTTTGGGGATTCCTTATGATGCGGATGCTGTTTGTTCCGTTGGCTTAGGTGAAAGTTCTACCTTCACGCGCGCTGAATTGTCGCAAGATGAGCGTATCCAAGCTCTATACAGCCAAGTGCGATCAAAGGTATATTACAATTCACAAGAGCAAGGTCAGTTATTGTCTGATTACCTCAAACAGTATAAGGATTACGGTAGAGTTGGTGTTGTAGATCTCGGTGCTGGTACTATCGTATCTGCACTCCAGCAATATAGTACGATCAAAAACTATAACATTGATTGGATTCCTTTGTACTTACAAAGTAGTCATGAACCAAAGGATTCGTACATTGATGTTTCCCAAAACTATGAATTGCAAACGGCTTTGCGCTTAGGTTATATGTTCTTGGAGGTATTCTTCACGGCGCCACACGGCACGACTTTGGGCTATGAGTACAATGAAAAATATGAGGCTGTGCCTCTATTAGAGGAATACGAATATAGCTCTATGCCTGAGGCATATAAAAACCGTTTAACGGAGCTACATCAAGGGGCAAAGGATTTCTATCAGTTCTATCCGCTAGATATGATGCAATATGGCTCTATTGATGCGGACATGGTGATGACGAACTTTAACCAATTTGTGTTGCATCCTGATGATGAAGATGTAGCGTATTGGGGCCCATATCCAGTATATATAGACTCTTTTGAACCGATGGTTAAGAATAAATCCTTGTCCTCTTACTTAGGTAATCCTAAACAATTAGCTACGGACTTCAAGGATAGTATTTGGCCTGCAGGTTTTTTACACGCTTTGGGCGGTTCCAATCTATTGTTAGGTATATTAAATCATAGTAATCAACTGCGATTGTCTTTGAAAGATAAGTTGGTGAAGCGATGAAAATAAATTGGTCTTTATTGGAAAATATTGGCTCTTTGCTGACTGTAAAAGGACTCCAATATATTCTGAGCTTTATTACCTTTCCATACCTCGTGCGTGTTTTACACGTTGATGGCTTTGGTCAACTTGCCTTTGCAACGGGCGTAGTGCAGTATTTTTTGCTGTTCTCTAATTTTGGTTTTGACCTAAGTGGGCCGAAAAGTATTGCTCGCCACGATAGGGGACCGAAACGAGGTTTCTATTTTAGCTCCATCATGGGTGCTAAGCTTTTTATTCTCGCCATCATAACCGTTGTCTTTGGGATATTGATGTTTATCCTGTCTAAATGGTTTAACTATAATGCACTTCTCTATGGAGCGGTGTATTTAAACGTGATTGGTACAGCTCTACTCCCAATCTGGTTCTTCCAAGGCATACAGAAGATGCGTTATATCATTTTTGTAAGCATCTTAGGCCGTATCGTATCGGTAGCAGGTATATTTATCTTCGTAAATACTTTAGACGATATTGTATGGGCTGCCTTTTTCCAATCTATTACAAATGTGATTGCTGCGGTTTTCTCGTGGATTATCATCTACAAGGAATATCCAGATATTTTGATGAGAGTTAAATGGTGCCATATTAAAGCTGCCATCGAGGATAGTCTTCCCTACTTTGGCTCCATGGTCGCTATTAATCTCTATACTAGCTCCACTATCGTATTCCTTGGTCTAGTAACCTCCGATTACATTGTAGGTATCTATACGGCAGCAAACCGTATTATCGATGCTTTCAGAGGTGGCCTAAGTCCTGTAGTAGACGCATTATATCCATTTGTTAATAAAATCGCGAAGGAATCTAAGGCGCACGCTCAATCGGTATTGCGTAAAGCAATGATTATCTTATGTTCTGGTACATCTTTACTATGTATCGGTATTTTCTTAACTGCTAAATGGTTAGTTTATTATATTCTTGGACCGAGCTATGAAGAGTCCGTGTCTGTATTGCAAATATTGGCGTTCTTGCCACTAGTGGTCATTACGAGCAATATTTATGGTCTATTCGGCATGATCTCCTTTGGTCATCAAAAGGAATTTGTTACGATTTTAGTTCATTCTGCTATTTTAGATTTATGTATTGTGTTCCCATTGCTCTATTACATGGGTGCCGATGGAGCAGCATTAACGATGCTTTTAACAGAAATCTACGTACTCTACAGATGTATTAAATTCGTAAATGCTAGTGATTTTAGATTTTTATAATTCAATAAAGAAGTGAAAGCATATGAATACGTATATTTTAAACGACCTTAAACGAAAATGGTGGCAAATAGCCCTTGTAGGTATCATTTGTGCCATTTTTATCATGGTATCTCGCATTGTATTGGTAAAACCAACTATGGTGCATGGTCCAATCAATGCATCTGTCATCTTTACGGTAGATAATAAAACACCAAATGTAATGGTGAAAGAAGATCTTCAGTTGAGAGGTATGCTTCAATCTCAAAGCTTTATTATGGGCTTTGTAAAACAATCGTCCAACGATATTGATTGGTCTAAACTAAATTCTAATTGGGATATAATGGACGCCATAAATCAATTCAAATGGTTTCAACAACATATCTTTATAAATACGGAAGATCCTAAAATCTACGAGTTGTACATCATGTTTAATCCAAATGATGTTCAAGATCCAGATTATACTAAAGCTCACCTAGATATGCTGATTAGCCAATATATCAACTATGCCAATAGCAAGGTACAAGTTATCGATCCAAACTACTCTGTTCGTCTCGTGGATAAACGAATCGCAGAAGGGGACGCACAGTTCCAAAACGAAGGTTTCTTGCCTGTGAAGTACGGTATCATAGGCTTTATTTTAGGTGGCATGGTTATGACCTTGTTTGTTTCTGTAACAGCTGTAAGGAAGTATCGTTATGGTAGATAGCCAATTTTGGTTTATATCGCTGTCATTATCATCAGTTTTACTGCTGCTAGTGACGCTATATGCACTAGATTTTGATTTACTATCGCCTGTTATCGCCACTCAATCATCCCTAACAATTGCCAGTATCCTGTGCACCATTATGGTGAAGACTTGGCAATTGCCCATGCATGGCAGCACGGTGTTAATCCTCATTAGTGCCCAAATCGTCATGACCTTAGGTTCTCTCTATGTGGCCCATTGCCTTAACGATAGGCTCATGGTGAAAGCTAACTTATCCTCACAGAGCATGAGCGATGTGTATATTCCGATGTATCTTCAAGGTATATTATGGGTGTTGCTAACTATTATCGTAGGGTTAGCCGGTCATGAGATGTATACCTTAGCGGAGAAGGCGGGTAATACGAATGGTATACTCGGTATTGCCAGCTCTATTCGGCCCTATATAATGGCTGAAAGCTCAACTATCAAGCTATCCCGGTGGATGGCGTATTATCAAATCTTAGTGCAACAGATAACATATGTATCTATTTTTGCTTTTATTCAACGTACAGTCTTTAAGGCGTGGCGATGGAGCAATCTATGTTATTTAATACCTTTATTATTTTTCTTCCCCTTTGTCTATTTAACGACAGGAAGAATCTTAATTATCACACTTGTCATATTCATTTTTACTATTGTCGGTCATGCTATGTATCGCAAGTATGAAGGCTTTGAGTATGCGAAGAAATTGCTCACCGCTGCAGGGATATCCTTTTTATCCTTTTTTTTACTATTTGTAATTGTAGGTACTTTGTTTGGAAAAGGTATTAGTTCAAATTCCTCAGCTCTTGAGATTCTAGCCCATTATGCAGGAATATCATTGTCCGCTTTTGATGTGATTTTACAGTATCAATTAGTAGATTCTACATTGATTGGTCAAACACTATTTGTTGGACCTTATGCAAATCTAAATACTTTAGGTTTTGATTTACCTAAACCAAGTGTATTTTTGTTCTTTACTTATTTTAATAATATTGATACAAATGTATATACATCTCTAATGCGTTATTATCATGATTTTTCGTTTTTAGGCATGTATCTTTTTGCATTATTCATTATCTTAATCTATACGATTTTGTATTACGTCTGTAGGCAATGCAACAGTATTCCTATGATCTTGGCGTACGCTACATTTGTATATCCCCTATACTTGTTCTACGTAGATGATCGAATCTTTATAGACTTCTTTGGCACACAAATCATTTACGTAGTAGTGCTACAGTTTATTCTGATTAAATTGCTATATAAATATAAGGCGTAATCTTATAGATATATGAGTCATAAATTTTATACAAATTTAAATTGCAATATGAAATTGAACAGTATCCAAATCTACAATTCTATTAACTTCTTCAAGAAAGACATCCAAAGGGGTTCTATAATTTAGAAGCTTGCGTGGCAAATTATTACACCATTGAAGTGTTCGTTGAATTGTTTCCTCTGAAACGGCTTTTATTGGCATTCCTTTCGGTATACATCTACGAAGTAAACCATTATGCCTTTCGTTTGATCCACGTTTCCAAGCAGAATAAGGTCTAGCAAAATAAATAGACAAGGTTTCATTTTCTAAATTAGATATCTCTGAAAACTCTAACCCGTTATCTGCAGTTATTGTTTTACATAAGCAAGCTAGATTAACATCTTTAAACGTATTTAACCATGCATGCAATGTTTCTTTTACATCAGTAGCCCGTGCTGATGTACATCGTAAAGCCACATATAATCTGCTTTTACGCTCAAGTAAAGTGATTAAAACATGGTCTGTTTTATCTTTTGTTCCACGGATGGTATCTAATCCCCAATATCCAAATTCCTCGCGCATTTCAATATTAGGATTACGAAGCTCTATGGATTTACCAAGTTCTCGCTTATGTTTTCTAGAAATAGATTTTTGTTGGGAACGCCGTACTACCAATGGTAAATCAATTGCTTCTATACCTAATACACCTTTGTGAAGATAGTTATATAAAGTTTTAGTACAAACTATTTCATTACGCACAAACAACCCCTTATGTTTAGCATATCCAACAGCAGCATCAAATGACCAACGATTAGCTAGCGTCTTGCTTTCAATCCAATTTATAAAAGATTCTATAGCACCAATTCTCATGGTATTAAAGGAGCCAACACGTTGTCTTTTATATGTTGCTTGTCCAGAATCAGCTAAATATACAAGTTGAGATTTACCTTGTCAAATTTGAATTACAGTACCGCGTTTTAATTCTGTATAAATAGTTGTTCTAGAACGGCCCAGTGCACGTGAAATTGCAGCAATACTATCCCCTAGAACGATTCTCTTTTCTAAATAAAATCGTTCTTCGAAGTTTAAGTGTTTGTTTGTGCGTAATGTCGTGTTATGATTATTGTAGTCCATAGTGATTACCTCGGTTATATTTTGATTAGTCACCTAAATCATAACACAAGGTTACTATGGATTTTTTATGTGTTCAATTTCATTCTACAATTAAGCAATAATATAATAAGATTAAACTTTGATTTTCTTTTTACAACTTAAAAAAGGTTACTAATTCAACGAAAGAGCGGTATAGATATGGCTAATAATTTATTGCGATGTAAGAATAATTATAGGAAACAGATATTATATATATTATTGACAATAGTTGTATCATTAATGTTTGCAGTTATATTATCTTGGTTAGGATATTATTTTAGAAATCTGTATAAAATACCTGTCGAATCTGATTTAATCGGTTTATTAGGAAATATATCTAGTGGAATTATTGGTGGTGTTGGAACTATAATAGCAGTTATTTTAAGCATTAGTAAAACCGATGAAATACAACGATTACATGAATTGGAATATAAAAAAGATAAACAACAATTATTTAGTAATGAAATAATGGATTTGATTTCCAAATATATAACAGATATTTCTGGATATTATTATAGTTGTAGGCGGCAAATTCTTTTACAAAATAGACTTGATACTACAGAGGATGAGTTTGAAAAAACAAAATTAAAGATTGAGTTAGAAAAGTTAAGAATCAATAGAAGTATTGCTATTGAGTGTAGATATTCTTTAATTTTACGATTACAAGATAATAAATTAGCAGAAGAATTGTTAATCAATTTAAATAGCGTGCATAATAAGATTAGTACAAATATAGATATACAAGAGAACATATTTGATCAACATATTGAAAATTTAATAGTAATTACATATAATTTTTGTAGAAATTATATTGATGATAGTAGTTCAAATAAAATTTAACAGGATAATTTTTCTGTATGAATAATAAAAACGAAATTTTTTATTCTGTTTTTATAGTTCTTCTTTTTTGTTTGTTAAGTTTGTGATACACTATTGACAAGAAAAGGAGAAAAAGCTATGAATACGCCTATTGTTCGTATAGAAGATATTACAATTAAAAATCTAAAGAATGTTGAATATGGACATATTAAATTCAATCTAGGAAAGAAATATACATCAGCAAGTTTATTAGGTTTATATGGACAAAATGGTTCAGGAAAAACAGTACTTATTAATGCGATTGATATATTAAAACAACTATTGATGGGGCAGCGATTGCCAGAATATCTAGTTGATTATATTAATATAAATAGTGATGTAGCAGAACTTTCTTTTGAATTTTCCATACAATCTGGTAGTAATCATATATATGTGTATTACGATGTAGAATTAGGTAAAGCTAAGGCTACCGGTGATAATAATACAGATGATTTAGATTCTATAAATGCTGTTCTTATCGTAAAAAAAGAAGTATTACAGTATAGAGTAGAAAATAGTATTAATTCAATTAGAAAGAATATAATTGCTAATACTGACACGACACAAGTATTTGTACCTATCAGTAAATTTGAGATTCTATTTGGTAAAGACTATGAGGATATGACAGATTTTCTTGTAGATAAACGATTATGTCAAGCTGAATCTAGATCTTTTTTATTTTCTGCTCGATTTATGAAGCGCCTTAATTTTCAACGTGAATTTCTTGAGAATACTCCTGAGTATAATCGTATTACAGAGATTATAAATATATTAGTGCAATATGGTAACCATGATTTATTTGTTGTATTAACAGCTCATAGTGGGTTACATAGTCTCAATGTATTACCATTAGAAATAAATGTAAAACAAGATAATATGGGACGGATAGGTACCATCACATTACCATTAGATAAACCTATTGCATTTCCAATGCCTATTGTTGATGTAATTCATAACATTATAAATATGATGAACTTAGTTTTATCTGAAATTATTCCAGGATTACAGATTTCAGCTTCTGATTTAGGTGTCGAATTATTAGAAAATGGTGAAATCGGTAAGCGTTTGATGCTAGTTTCTAATAAGAATGATAAGAATATACCTTTAAAATATGAGTCAGAAGGTATACGTAAAATTATATCTATTTTAAGCTTATTGATTGCTGTGTATAATCGCTCATCTGTGACTATTGCTGTTGATGAATTAGATGCTGGAATTTTTGAATATTTATTAGGGGAATTACTTCGAATTATTGCTGAAAAAGGTAAAGGTCAACTTATATTTACTTCACATAATTTACGTCCATTAGAGACTTTGGATAAAGGATTTATTGCTTTTACTACGACAAATCCTAATAATCGTTATATTCGCCCTAAAAATGTAAAGGCTTCTAACAATTTAAGAGATTTCTACTATAGGGATATTACATTAGGTGAACAAGCAGAAGAAGTGTATAAACCAACACAAAATGCTGAGATTTCATATGCTTTCAAGAAAGCTGGTGGATATAAGTGGCACGAAAAAAAATAGTGTTAATAATTGTAGAAGGTCCTTCAGATGCTTCTGCGTTAGAACGGTATTTTGTCAAACACTTTGATAGTGATCGCATTGTGACAAAAATAATACATGGAGATATTACCACTGATAGAAATATTGATCAATCGAAAATAAAAGCATATTTAGGGAATAAGATTAAATCATGGATTATAAAAGATAAATTCAAGAAATCAGATATAGCTCTAATTATTCATATCGTTGATATGGATGGTGCTTATATAGGAGATAATCTTATTCAACTAGATGAATCATGTGAAGAGCCATATTATTCAACATCGTCTATTAAAACATCAAATGTAGAAAGAATTCGCCTCAGAAATATTCAGAAAAGAGAAAATTTAAATACATTGAGTACTAATACAAGTGGTATCTATAATGGTATTCCTTATAGAATATATTATATGTCTTGTAATTTAGATCATGTATTGTATAACCTACAAAATGCTAGTGATGAGGAGAAGGAAGAGTATGCATTAGAATTCTCAGAACGATATATAGCTAATATTAATGATTTTATATCATTTTTATGTCATTCTAAATTTTCTCGTTGTGAATCTTATGAGGCTTCTTGGAATTTTATTAAGAAAGGTAAACATTCATTAGAACAATATAGTAATTTAGGTCTTTGTTTTTTGTCTACTGAGTTTTAAATATATTATTTATCTTAATATTTATTTTTATAAATCACCATATAGAACTACAATATTAGTTCTATATGGTCTTTTTATTTTAATGTCTTTAGATTGGTTAGTAACGTAGTCGAGAATCATAAAACCACCCGTTATGCGGGTGCGGCAACGAAAGTTATACAAAAAATTTACCTTGCTTAAGTATAATGTAGGTGTTCAAGTCATATTATATGCAAAAGAAAGGTGATTTTATATGGTAACAAAGACATAGAGTCTTGCGCACACAAAATGGCTATGTAAATACCACATAGTATTTACACCTAAGTATAGACGTAAAGTTATATATAATTAATACAGAAATAGTTTACGTGAAATATTAAAGCGTTTGTGTGAATATAAGAGTGTCAAATTATAGAGGGGGAGTTGATGGTAGATTATATTCATATGTTAGTATTAATCCCACCTGAAATAGCAGTTTTATCTTTCTTAGGATATTAAAAAAGTGCACTCGTGATATTTGATAAATATGCAAATTTAAAATATAAATATGGAAATAGGTATCTGGAGACCAAAAGATATTATATATAGATGATAAATCTAAATGAGATTCTATTTAGAAAAATATACACGAGCAAAAGATTCACTTTACGGGTGACTTCGATTATAAGTGCTATAATATGAATAATAGGTAATCAATTATAAACTGGGATTATATGATATATTGTGTAAGTCATTATAATTGTATGATGTGGAATTTGTAATTTTTCGAAGGGAAAAAATATGAATTACAATTCGGATAAAGCAATTGAATCTTCGGAACAGGATTTACTGGGGAGAGTAACATTCGCCAAACAATTAGGGGAAGCGATATATAAATATGATGGAAAAGATGGATTAGTATTAGGAGTATTTGGTAAATGGGGAACTGGTAAGACATCTATTCTGAATATGGTTGTCAATGAAATAAATTATTTATCTGATAATGATGATGACGGCTCTATTATTGTAAATTTTTCTCCTTGGAATTATTCAGATAAAGATAATCTTATAGGTATATTCTTTGAGGACTTGAGAATTAAGTTAAAACTTCATAGTAATAAAGAAAACATGAAACAGATAGTAAGGGCTATAGATCAGTATTCTGGTGCCTTAAATTTATTATTATATACATCGATTGTATCAAGTCAGAATTGGATTATAATGTTAAAGTACCCTTTAAAATGTTTATATAGATATATTAGAGGAAAGATATTAGAAGATAATGATTTAGATAAGGTAAAGGCAAATTTAGAAAGAGTACTTATTAAAAGTAAACAAAAAATTGTTGTGATTATAGATGATATTGATCGCTTAACCAATACACAGATTAGAGATATTTTTCAATTAGTTAAGCAGGTTGGTAATTTTCCAAATATAATATATGTCTTATCTATGGATAGAGATGTTGTATGTAGAGCTTTAGAAAGTGTACATGATATTGATGGTGCAGAATATTTAGAAAAAATTGTACAGATCCCATTTGAAATACCTGCACTTTTGAAGCCAAGATTACGTGAGATATTTTTAACAAATCTTGAAAATACAGTTAAAACTATTTCTGATAACCCAAAAATTGATCAATCTTATTGGAGTGAAGTGTTTACAAATTGTATAGAACCTTATATTGAAACATTAAGAGATGTAAATCGAGTTATAAATACATTTCAATTTAGATATAAAATATTATATGAAGAAACTGCTTTCGAAGATATGGTGGCTCTTACTACTATTGAGGTTCTAAAACCTCAATTATATCAGTGGATTGGTAGAAATAAAGATTTGCTTTGTAGTACATATTCTCATAGTTTTTCAGCTTTATTTAGGAATAAAAGTGATTATCGTACATCAATACATGAGGAACTTAAAAAATTAGGTATAAATACGGATATAGGAATAAAATTTCTCTCTACTTTATTTCCTGTATTTGCAGAGGATATTGATGAACGTGATTATAGATATACAGAATCGAATATAAGAGAGACAATGAGAGTAGCACAAGAAGAACGGTTTGATTCATATTTTATGTTTGACTTGGGTGGAATTCCTGTTTCAAGATATATTATTAATTCTTATATAAATATATTACCTTTAGATGATTTAATCGATACAATTACTGAAATTAATAATAATGGGAATATTGAATATTTTATAGATGAATTAAGATCATTGGTTGATACCATTCCTGAAAAGCGTTTAGGTTTATTATCATCTGTCATTTTGAATGTATTACATAAATTCTCTCAAAATAGTCAATTTTATATGTTATCAGCATATACTAAAGCAGAATTCCTTGTTTATGATATTATAAGTAAGATCAATGATGAAAATGAACGATATCATTTGATTAAAAGTGTATTAGAAAATATAAATAAAGAGCAACTAGGAACATTAGCTTCTTTTATCAATAGAATAGAATTATCTCATGGAAGGCTCGCAGGAAAAGAGGAACATATAGAGAAACAACTTATTACTTTACAGCATTTAATTGATATAGAGCTAATTTATGTTTCAAAAATTAATGAGATTACTCAATCTGAAGCAATTATTGATATAAGAGACTTCCATATGGCTTTCTATTTATGGGAGTGTCTAGATAAAGATAGAGCAAGAACTTATTTAAACTATATATTGAAAGAGGATAACAATATACTTAAGTTTATATGTGCTATTGCAAGTAAGTGGACGAGTGATAATAATGACAGTGGATGGGATTTTCCATTAGAAAAATATTTAACATATATCTCTAAAGATACAATATATGAGAAAATTCAGGAATTTGATAAACGACAATTAAATACATTTACATTAGAAGATCAGATTAAATTGGCTTCTTTTGTTTTGTCATATGATAAATCAGAAAGTTATCGTGTTGATGAGAAAGAAGCTTTGAAGCTTGTAAATGAATGGAAAGATAATAAAAGTTAAATAATATATTGTAAAAATGGTAGGCTTATGAGTAGAGTAGTTCAATTCTTAACATTTATTTGGTACTCCATGACAACTGATTTATATACACAGTATCGTTCATATATAAAACATAAATTAATGAATAAATCTAACTCAGAGTTACGAATTATACATGAATTATTAATAAGTGATTTTGAGAGTCGATACATGTTTATATGGGGAACTATTTCTTTAGGTGCTATTTTGGCCCTTATAGTAAGTATAGGATCAAATTTGGCAATAGAAGTTTTGAAGGAAGGTGCTAGTGAAAGTATTATTTTTGCTTATAGTCAATTTATAATAATTACTATAATAGTACTGTTAGGTTGTAGTATGGTAGGCTTTGTTTCAACTATGCTTTTGAGTATTTCTAAGTTCAAATCTATTGGATTTTATGGCATTTTATTTGTTGGAATAATAGGATTAGCTTATTGGAGCCATTTTGAACACTCTATTCTTATGGACTTATTCTTTCTCATATTAAGTTGTATATGTACAAGTATTATGTTTGCTACAATTTTTGATACGATAAAAAAATGTGCTGTTATCAAGAAATTAATAATAGAGGAGCTTATAAGTAGTAGGAAAATAAAAATACGATTGCCAAAAACTATTAGTTGATTAGATGACATTTCTAATATGTATGTAGTATAAGTATAATCTAAATAGGCATTCACTTGTTTAAAGAGGATGTTTATTGAATTAATAACTAACGAATCTTAGTAAATTAATGTTCAAAAAGAAGGATTTTTGAACATCATTTTTCTAAATAGTAGATTGATGTACAAAATGCTAATTTTTTGTACATTAATTATTATCGTAATAAGTATAGCTTAACAAAAAGACAGTTGATTATATCAGCTGTCTTTTTTATGTGTAAAATTTGTCACAACATTCTCATATATTTCATGTATTTTATGATGTATACAAGTCATCTTGGTAGTTACCAGTTGGCGTAGTATTCATATAGTTTGAGAGGAAGAATATGAGGTATAGAGAATGAGAGCGAGCAATATTGAATTGTTGCGTATCATTTCGATGATACTAATTATTATGCATCATTTTAGCGTGCACGGTTGTTTCCCCTTTACACCAGATTTAACGTTTAATAAGGTGTTTCTCCAAGTATTTGGACTTGGAGGCAAGGCTGGTGTAGTTGCCTTTGTTATGATAACAGGCTATTTTATGGTTTCTAGTAGTTTTAAGCTGCACAAGTTTGTGAAGTTAGTAGGGCAAATATGGTTTTATAGCATTGCTATGTTCGGCGTGGCTATGGGTTTAGGACTCGATACGGTGACGTCAAGGAATATGATGCTCGCTTTATTGCCCATTGGTGCCATGAGTTGGTTCGCCCAGAACTTTTTAGTACTCTATTTATTAACGCCTGTTATTAATCGAGTACTTCATTGGCTGCAGCATACATACTACATTATACTCCTAGTGGTTTCCACGGTAATTTGGTTCTTAATGCCGACGGTGTTGAATTTGTGGCCTAATGTACCGCATACCACCTTTGGATTTAAACATATCTTTTCATTTATCGTATTCTATTCGCTAGGGGCGTATATCAAACTGTACGGCTCACATATAACAAAGAAAATAGGTATTATTTTTACTGCCATAGGCTTTGTAGGAGCCTTTCTAGGGGATATCCTCGTCGATGTACTAGCCATGACGGATCCAGCGTATATGAAACAGATTTTCTACTTTACACAAAATGATTATGGTTTCTTTCAATTGCTATTAGGTATTGGCTTATTTATTATTTTTTTGAAAGCAAAGATCACTTATCACCCTTGGATCAATGCGGTAGCATCTACTACCTTTGGCATATACCTATTGCATGATAATAAGCTATTCCTTCATTACATGTGGGATAATGTATTGGCAACGTATCAGTACTATGATTCAATACTATTACCTCTGTATGCAATTCTTGTAGTGGTGCTTATTTTTGTTATCGGTATGATTGTAGACTATGTGCGGTTAGCTTTCATAGAAAAACCTGTGATGAAAGCAATCACGCCGAGCCTCGAGCGAATTCAGTCAAGGGTTGAGAAAGTACTGCCATTATAATGCGATTATCGGTGTTTTTTGGTATAATATATAAGTATTCTTACCATAAAACGGGAGGTAATTATAATGCGTAAATTCTTATATATGTTAGCGGCATTGCTTGTATTAATTGGCATTAGCACAAACGATGTAGAAGCTCGTCAAGATGTGTATGCTACGACATATCTCGGTAATAACTGGTATGTAGATCAAGACTCTGTAAAGCGAGTGGGGGATATACTCAACTTTACGGTGTACACAACGGCAGGTCTTAGCTACAAAGTGACATCTAGTGATGACAACTATTACAATGCAGACGTGTTTTACGATAATAATAAACTCGTATCCGATAATGGCCAATCCGTCTGGAAGTCGCCAGGCATGATGGCAGCCATGCGCGTGGCTCGTAGATAAACAAAAAAGGCAGGAATTATTGATATGTCCTCCATTACTGAACATCTAGTAATGGAGGACATGTTACATAATCTCTGCCTCCTCTTTTGCTTTGGGAAAAGACAAATAGCCCTTCGTTACCAATAACTGGATAACTGAAAGGCCATTTCATCATATTCTTTATTCTTTTGAGATGAGCCCGACGGTTCTACTCGCTTGGCTATCTACTTATATTATAGGGATAAAAATATATATCGTCAAATTCGAATGAACGATAATATAGCTTTCAATAGATTTTTTATAATTATGGGCAGCACTTAGGTTCCGCCTTTTTCTTTTGTTATTTATTATTTTTTTGATGATGAAACAGTTTTCTTATGTTTACAATAATAGCCCCTATAAATTATAATTAAAAAGATTTAATGGTAATTTATAGTATGAATGAGAGAGGGTTCTTATGAAACGTGTGTGTAAAGCAAACTTATCATTAGCGATTGCCCTGACGATTGCTAGCTCTGTAATGCCTAATGTAATGGCAGAAGATACTGTTATTAGTGCCGTTAAGGGTGAGACCTTAGACTTGGGAAAGGTACAAGGGACACTGTATGGTATTGATGCAGATAATAAGAGTACTATTAATGCAGATTATGTATCTGGTAGACTAATGGATGGACGAAAGACTATCATTACTAGTCAAAATGGAAGTACTGTGAATATTAAAAATGGCGATCTTCAAGTTGGTCGTGGCAGTAATCCACTTGTTATTGCTAAAGGCGGTACTGTAAATCTCGGCGTAGATGGTAATAAGGGTAATTTTACTGGCCATGATATGTCCATTGAAGGCGATGTGCGTATCGATGGTAGCGATACACATCCATCTGAAATTAATATCGGTGTAGATAGTGATGAAGTACTATGGACTGGCTTTGCTCTCAACTTAGCAGATAAGAATGCAAAACAGCCAAACCATATCAATGTATTTCTTGGTGATCGTGGTTATTGGGACCATATGTATCAAGGTGGTTTAAATGGCACTAGATATAGCACAATGACAACTCCAAGCCATGTACATCGTTTGGTAGGTTCAAAAAATCGTAATTTTGAATCCATAGTAACTCAAAGTGAGCATAATGAAATTCACATTGATAAGTTAGAAGGTCATGTAAACTTTATTTATGATCCAAATGGTGAGTATGATGACAAAGAAGATCCAGATTACAAAGAACGTAAAAATCTTGTAAATGGATTGACTCCAGAATCCTTCTGGGGTGGTGATATCCATATTACAAGTGCGGCACCTAATTCCGGTGCTCATATGTATACGAGTCGTAAGGGATTAGACTTGTCTACTGAGGACAATGTAAATAAAGTTTTAGATAACTTGGCACATAAGGTGTACTATCACAATTATGTAAATGGTGAAAGAAACCTTCAAGGTACAGTTGCTATTGCCTCTACAGGTGCTGAATCTGCACGCTTTAAAGTATTAACCGAAGGTCATGCTAAGGAAGGTGCTATCACGTGGCAGGCTGATAAAAATGGTCAAGGTAAATATGAGTATGGTGAGGTAAAACCGGCTCCGGCGCCAACGCCTAAACCGGAAGTGAAACCAGCACCGCAACCGACTCCGAAGCCTGAGGTAAAACCGGCTCCGGTTCCAACACCTAAGCCGGAAGTGAAACCAGCACCGCAACCGACTCCAAAGCCTGAGGTAAAACCGGCTCCGGTTCCAACACCTAAGCCGGAAGTGAAACCAACACCGCAACCGACTCCAAAGCCTGAGGTAAAACCAGCGCCAGCGCCTAAACCGGAGGTGAAACCAGCACCGCAAGCAACTCCAAAAGCTGAGGAAAAACAAGCACCAGCTCTCGAGCAGAATCCTCAGATGCACGTCAATATGGGAGCTTTTGATACGCCACATATGCGTGGCACTCGTTCCGCTATCATGAGTAATATTAATGGTTGGAGAACGTTGACAGATAATATGTATCGTTCACGCGTATTACAACAAGGGGAACCGACAGGTATTTGGGCTCGTGTTGGTGGCGGTAAATACAGCTTTAATGGAAACGGTGTCGACACAGATACAACTTATACACGTATTCAAGGTGGTTACGATGCTAAAACTGGCAGCGGATGGACTATAGGTGGTCAAGTTTCCTATCTTCGTGGTAACGATGATTACATTTTCAACGGCTCTGGTAAGGAAAAAGCTTTCGCTGTCGGTACGTATGGTTTGAAAGATCTTGGTAACAACCAATATATCCATATTGAGTCCCAAGTAGGTCGTACATCTAACGATTTCACTGTTCGTAATGAGATTGGTGAAAAACTTTCTGGTGAGACTAAAACTAATGCGTATACAATTGGTGCACGCTATGGTAAAACCGTGAAACTTTCAAATGGTACATATATCGAGCCACAAGCACAATTGAGCTATACTCACTTTGGTGGTGATAGCTTCAATGCTGGCAGTATGCATGTAGATCAGTCTGGTGTGAGCAGTACAGTAGGCGGTCTTGGCCTTGAAATCGGTAAACATTTCGGCGCAGGTAATCTATATACTCGTCTTGGTGTTAACCATGCATTCTCCGGTACAGTAAAAACTACGTATACAAGTGGTGCTACTACTAAATACACTTCCGAGGACATTAAAGGCACTTGGACAGATTTAGCCTTTGGTGGTCGCTATGGTTTTAATGCAAATAACAGCATCTTTGCTGATATTAGTACAGGTCTATCTGGTGATTATAAGGCCGGTTGGTCTGTAAATGCAGGATTTACACATAAATTTTAAGCGAATTATTAATAGATAGGAGCGATTTTAGTACATCGATAATTGCATGACAGGTAAAGTCGTCTATTGATTCATTCATATATTTCTTTAAAACGTTTCTTATTGTATCGAGCATTAGTTCGACTTATAATAGGATTAGGATAGTTAACGAGGTTGGGCCTCTCTTTGTTAATGAAGGGAGGGGTGTCTATGAGTGATTATGAGTTAATCATGCTAATTCTAGAGGTAATAACTGTAGTTATTGCCTTTGGAGCACTTGTGGCTCTTATTTGTCTTGGAAAAGACAAATAGCCCTTCGTTACCAGTAACTGGATAACTGAAAGGCCATTTCATCAATTATTTATAGTTCTGAGATGAGCCTAACGGAACCACTCGCTTGGCTATCTACCTATATTATAGGGATAAAAATATATATCGTCAAATTGAGATGAAATACATTATTATAATAACTACATATAAATAATCATAAAAGCTGTATATACATAGATTAGATTGAACGGATTTGATGTCAAAACCAATGTAACATCAAAGGTAGTTCAAAAATCGACTATGTGTGTACAGCTTTTTGTGTTTTGGTTTTAGTGTGTTTGTGTGAAAGTAGTCATTGGAAGAATAGACAGAAAAGGCTGTAATTGAATGCGATATAACTGCATTTCAATTACAGCCCCTTTTAGGTTCTGTATGAGATTTTAGTTATCTTTCTTGATAAATTTCACGATAATACCGCCTACGGTCGATGCAATGCCGAGGCCGAGACAGAACATACCGATGGTGTGGATAAGAATGGATGTCTGGTTATTTTTGGAAATGGCCTGTGCCGCTTGTTGTGCACTGGTCGCATGTCTTGCGATTTCTACGTTGTTCGCTGATGGATCTGGAATGATCAGCAAGATGACTACGGCGATGATTAAAGCTATAATACCCATTGGTAATAATTTGTTCTTCATTGTAATTCTCCTTTTAAGAATTCATTAAACGTTGTTTATATATTTTGATTATACACTTATTATAAATATTTAAGAAGAGCTTATATATAAATAAAATGAAATTTACTTATGTATATAAAATAATATTATGGATTGTAACGATTATATTGTATGGATATTTTGTATGAATGTAGCATATTGTATTGTATTTGCATTGACAATCCTCTATATATTTATATAAAATAGAAATAATTTCATGTTTTGTTCATGATAAAATCATGAGTCATCGGCGTGTGTAATGACGTATTAAGTACATAATTAAATAAATAATTATGTGCGTAATGAAAAGTGTGTTTGTACGTAAGAGTGTGTAATGAAATATATAATCGTGTTGATGAGTGCCCTTTATATGTTTGTCATGCCTGTATCGGGGGAGCAGGTAAGTAAAGCAGAGCAGCCTATACAGGGGACTAGGGTAAAACAAGTTCATAGTGAAAGTACGGTCGCCTTATCTGACGACTCAGATACATTCCATGTTAATTCGTCTCATACTCCAGATCATGTCATCGGTCAGGGCGGATTGGAGATGCCGGACTCCACAGATAAAAAGACGACTCGTTATTCCGATACGGATGCAGTCAACTCTGCGTTGCAGGCGGTGGTTATGACTGGTGTTCATTCCGCAATGCACGGATCGAAGGCAAAACCGTGGATGCAGAGAACCGTCGTGTCATTGCGCTTTCAGAAAAACTGGAAGCCCTTGTACGGTGTGGAAACATTGCAACCACTAGGTTACTATGATGAGACATCTCGTCATGTGTGGTTTACACAGGAGAGGTTGGCGAATGCAGCGGATACAGGAACGACGGCGAATGTGGGTATCGGCTATCGCCGAATCGCAGCGAACGATGACCATTATTACGGTGGTAATCTGTTTTATGACCATCGGTTCAGAGGTAATCACAGTCGCATGAGTGTCGGGCTGGAGTATGTATCGGGTATCGGTGCATTTCGCATGAACTGGTATCGCGGTGTGTCCAGCGAGCGTTCCCTTGACGGTGCGACACGCTTGGAGAGCGTGTCTAACGGATATACTGCGGAATATGGGACTAGCTTTAAGAATGCCCGTTGGGCGCGCGTGTACATGGAAGCCTATCGTTGGCAGTTGCGGCGTAGTGAGGATAAGCATGGCTTGCGTATCGGTACGGAGTTGCAGCTCACGCCGAGGATTTCCGTGGACATGGGCTATAATAAGCCCGAGCATGAGCATGGCAGTCCGTACGGAAAAATCATGTTCCGTCTAGCCGGGGTTGATACGGCATGGTTTGGTGGTAACCATCGATCGGATGCAAAAGCATCGGTTCGTGCGAATATGCTAGAAAATGTGCGCCGCCAACATACGGTGCACGTTGATTGATAGATTGATATATATATATTTATTATTTTGATAAAAGTAGCATAAGAATCCATATTTATTTTTTAGATAAAAGCAACATAGGGAGCTGTTTTATCATATCAGATGATTGTCATCTGATATGAAAAGACAGTTCCTTTTTTTATACATTAATTCATAAAAATTTATTTTGTTTACAAAATAGAAAAAGAGTGGCACAATATTCATGAAAATATAATGAAGAATAAGTTACACGTGGAATTCATTAGGGATTGGAGAGGATAAAATGAGCAAGCGTAAACTTATATTATCGGTGTTGATTAATGGTGTGTTGTTATCGAGCCTATATGTGGCCGGAGCGGTGGATGTGGCACCGGGTAGCGGTAACGGTGTAGCCATCGGTACGGGTAGCAATGCACCAAAGGCGGAAAACGTAGCCATTGGTAAAGGGGCTACTATAGAGTATTCGGGTGGTGTCGGACAGCCGTCCACAGGTGATATTGTAATTGGTGGAAAGGCACATATTAATAATTATATTGATCAAGGTGGCGGCATTGCCATAGGTGCGAATTCATTCGTCGAAAATATGGTAGGCGGAATGGAAAGAGCGTTTGATTTTAATCAGGCTGGATACAAAAATCTTTTTGGTATACCTTTCGGGCTCCCAAAAAATCCTGAAAAGATGGTAACCGGAATGGCTATTGGTCAAAACACCTATGCTCGTTCTGGCAGTATTATGTTGGGGACCCATAATTATAAAGGAAAATTAGGTGATGTGGATGTAGATAGTTCTAATACCAAAAATAATAATGGACATTTATTTTCCACAACTATAGGAGCGAATAGTTATTCTAATGGTTTGTTTTCTTCTATTGTAGGGGCTTATTCGATTGCCTCTTCAGGTTATCCTACCACTACCGCTGATGCCACTAAGAATTTTGGTGCTACTATTACAGGGTCTTTAAATAGTATTGAATCGGCAAGTGCTAGCTCTCAATACTCTGGGGTTGCAAATAGTATCGTAGGCACTGCCAATCGAACCTTTAACTCCAATGGATCTCTCGTTTTTGGTGCTGGGAATGAAATAACGAATTCTGTAGCCGATATTTCAGCGCCAAGTTCGGGAGGTAATTCCGCTAAAGAACTAGCTGAGAAATTACGTTCTGCTGTCAAAAATTCTAATGGTGGCGGTTCTACTATGGCATTTGGTAGCGGTAATAAGGCGGATTATACACTTCGCTCCGCACTTATGGGTGTCAATAATACATTGACTGGCTCTAAAGGCAATGAAAGTACGAATACCATGTTGACGGGCTTTCACAATACGGCGGATAAGGTGTTTAATACGACCGTAATAGGGTCTGAAAATACGGTGACTAATTCTAAGAATAGTCTTGTAATGGGGGATAATCGTGAGGTGAAAGATGCGAATCATGCAGTTCTCATTGGTTCCACAGACAGCAAGACTACGACATCTGTTAATAATGCGGTCGCTGTCGGACATAATACGAATGTAACCGTAGAGGGTGGCGTTGCATTGGGCAGTGAATCGAAGTCTACTGTAGTGGCTGGCGCCGTTGGGTATGATCCGAGTACAAAGGCACAGTCTACGAATACAGATTCTACGTGGAAGGCGACTAAATCGGCCATATCTGTCGGTGATGCGGATAACAATATTACGCGTCAGATTACATCCGTAGCAGCCGGCACAAAGGATACGGATGCGGTGAATGTGGCACAGCTCAAAAAGTTGCAAAATCAAGTGAATGCGAACGGCTCCACTACCGTCAGTGCAGGTAAGCATATTAATGTGACAACTACGACGAACGGAACTACTAAGGATTATAAGGTAAGCCTATCTGACGATATAACGAACCAGATTACAAATAACACAACAAATATTAACAATATACAAGGTGATGTAACCAATATTAAAAAGAATGTAACCAATATTCAAGGCGACATTACTAATATCAAGCAGGACGTAACCAATATGGGGCGGAATGTAGCTCGTCTCGATAAAAAGGTTAACAAATCTGTGGCCGGAGCGGCCGCACTTGCCGCCTTACATCCATTGGATTTCGATCCTGATGCAAAATGGGACTTTGCTGCTGGTTATGGCCACTATCATGATGGTAATGCCGCTGCATTGGGGGCTTTCTACAGACCGAATGAGGACTTGCAATTTAGTGTAGGATCTACTGTTGGTAATGGTGAAACCGTTGTGAATGCCGGTATGTCTGTGAAAGTTGGTGCTCACAGTAATGTATCTCGTTCTCGTGTGGCCATCGGTAAGGAAGTTTTGGAACTTAAGAAAACTGTAGCGGTACAAAATGCGCAGATTCAAAAGTTGACAGCTCTTTTGAATGGCTTGGCTGGAACAAATATGAAAGCAGACCGCAGCACATTATTCCCTGATGTGCCGAATAATCACTGGGCATATGCGGCGGTTAGTGATCTATCTCGACGGGGTCTTGTGGAAGGCTATCCTGATGGTACATTCGGAGGAGACCGTATGTTGACCCGTTATGAATTTGCTCAAATTGTGTACCGAGCTATTCAAAACGGTGTTGCTGTCGATGATCGACTCGTATCTGAATTTGGTCCTGAAATGGCGTTATTCCGTGTGGATACAATCGCCAAGAATCATGAAGGACAACCAACTATTGAACGTGTAAGGGTCAATAAAAAATAGAATATTTATATATATGATTTATATTGTGAAAGTCGAGGCTCTAGGGCCTCGGCTTTTTTGTGTATATGTAGATGGTAATTCTTTTGTATATAAAATTATCTTATTTATGAAAGCGTTAAATTGAAACGTCTAAAAATATGAAATTGATTACGCAATTACAACAATCGTTATATCTCGATATGTGGATTTATCGCAATAAATGATAGGAAAGATGAAGACTCTATTTCTTAAAATTAAAAAGTATTAAATTAGAAATAAATAAACGAAAAAAATGAAGAAAAGATGAAAAAAGTTGTTTACAAGATAGAAATTTTTTGATATTGTATTGCCGTGGATGAGTATATGATGAAGAATCATGAATAATTATAGTATTCAGATCGTAATTTGGAATACTAATATTTGGTGTAAGAAGTGTAGATGATAATTAATCTTTATACTTCTTCTTTTTATTATCTTTGCAATATTATGCAACACAAGTGGTGTGTTTTACTGAGTTTTCGGTAAGAAAGGATAATCATGAATCGAATTTATAATGTTATTTGGAGTAAGACAAAAAAATGCTACGTTGTAGTATCTGAAATTGTAAAAACAGGTGGCGGTAAGGTGAAATCCGTACAAAACGGTACAACCTGGGCACGCATGAGTGCGATTATGGCGGTGGCTGCATTATTAATGGGTGGTAATATTACTACAGTTAATGCTGCTACATATACTGCTATGACGATTAATGATGTAAATGGCGCTGGTTATGCTACTGGTAATGTAGTTTATAGTGAAGGTAGTTATTTATATAATTATCAAAACCCTGGGAACCTGACACCATTTGATAATAGTCATTTGTATAATGGTACAGATAGAGGTAACTATACAGAAAATAGTTTTGCTGGCATTGCTATCGGTAAAAATACAAATATTCAGGAAACTGGTAATCCAACTTATTATTCCGGTTTAGCTATCGGTAACTATGCTCAGGCCACAGGTGGTATTTCTTTTGCTTTAGGTCATTATGCTCAGGCTTTATCACCATCTGCTATGGCTCTTGGTACAGCTACAAAGGCGAGCGGATTTAACTCCTTGGCTATGATGCGTCAATCCGCTGCAGAAGGTGAGTTCTCCACAGCATTGGGTACTGCATCTTGGGCAAAGGGTAATGGTAGTTTTGCCATGGGTTACTCCGCTACAGCAAAAGCGGATCAATCCATCGCAATCGGTGCGGCAGAAACTATAAAATTACCTGGTCAACAACATGGTACTCCAAGTGCTAAATATAATGGCGATGGTAATACCGTAACAGAAGGGGCTCGTTCTCTTGCTTTCGGTACGAAAGCTCGTACTGCAGTTGGTGCAGATGATTCTATGGCATTCGGTTCTTCATCCAGTACTGGTGGCGCCAATGCGGTAGCTATGGGTTATAGTGCTAATGCTAGTGCAGAGAATGCCTTTGCCATCGGTAATACGGCACAATCATCCGCACAAAATGCGGTAGCGATGGGTAAAAGTGCAAATGCAAGTGGTGTAAGTAGTTTTGCTATGGGTAGTAGTTCTAATGCTGCTGGTGCTGATGCTATCGCTATGGGTAGTTCTTCCCAAGCAAAATTATCCAACTCCATCGCATTGGGTGGTAATGCAAAATCCTTGGGTGCCGATGCGCTTGCACTTGGTGGTGCGGCGAATGCCTTTAAAGATGGTGCCATTGCAATCGGTAAAGAAGCAAAAGCAAACAATACTAATACGACAGCTATCGGTCTTGGTGCAACTGTTACAGGTACTAACTCCATGGCTATCGGTACAAATGCCGTTGCAGAATCCAATAACTCCTTGGCATTGGGCACTGGTACGGAAGTAAGAGGTGCCTTGGTTAATGGTTTCTCTGCTTTCACTAACCAACAAAATAACAATGTTGCAAACGGTGTAGTTGCGGTGGGTAATGTAGGTTCTGAACGCCGTATCATCAACGTAGCGGGCGGTGAAAACGATACTGACGCAACAAATGTTAAACAATTAAAATTTGTAAACAGTAACTTGGCAAAATCCATCGCAGGTCCTACCTATACGGGCTATGAAGCGAATGGTTCTACATATAAAGCGCCTGATTTCAATATCAAGAATAGCACATACCATACGGTAAAAGAGGCTGTTGAAGCGGCGCAAACGAATTTCTTTAGTGCTAAAGGCACATCTGCCGATGCGAACTACGATAACACAGGTGCTACAGGCAATAACGCGACAGCAGCCGGTGTACGTACTTCTGCAGCAGGTAACTTCGCTACAGCTGTCGGTGCTGATGCGACTGCAGCTAATGCGAACAGCACTGCTATCGGTTATAAAGCTAAATCCAGCGTAGATGACGGCGTTGCATTGGGTGCGAATTCCGTTGCTTCCGTTGTGGCCGGTAAATCAGGTTATAATGTTAAAACTGCAGACAGCCGTACAAACGGATATAGCGGATTGACAGGTGCTGCGTTGACATCCACTATGGGGGCGGTGTCCGTAGGTGACGGCGGTACAAAAACTCGTCAGATCACAAACGTGGCTGCAGGTACAGCTGATACTGATGCTGTTAACGTGGCACAATTGCGCAATGTTAATTTGAAAGTAGCTGGCAACACTGGCAAAAATGACGTTTTATTGGATAACCAAACATTGACTGTAAAAGGCGACGGTTCTTATGTTACGACATCTGTTAACAACCAAACAATCGATGTGACGTTGACTGATGCTACTAAGAACAAGATTGACAATGCGGCAAATAAAGACTTGTCCAACATTACGGACGGCGGTAAATCCGTTATCCGTGATGAAGCTCAAAAAGCAGTTAAAGTTGTTGCTGGTAAAAACACAACGATTACAGAAGGTACTGACGGTACATATAAAACATATAAAGTTGACGTAGATGCTCCTGACTATCAATTAGTTGAAAACAGCAGTGCTGCTGATAAAGCGTACACTGTATCTGGCAATAAAGTTGACTTAACTGTACAAGATGCTAAAAATCCTGCGAATAAGAAAACTGTTACTATTAAGGATATCGCGTCTAAAACAGAGCTTGATGATACAAAAACAGAGCTTATTAATAAAGGTTTGAAATTTGATGCTGATAATGGCGGCGAAAAAACAAATAAATTAGGCTCCAAGGTAACAGTAGCTGGTGATGGTACTAACATCGATACTACAATTACACAAACTGGCGATGATACAACAATTAAGGTTGCATTGGGTCAAGACATCAATGTTAATACAGTAACTGCTACAAAAACTGTAAAAGCTGGTACTGCTACTATGGGTAACCAAGCTGTAACAGACAATAAGTCAGCTACTCAAAATGGTAACTTTGTATCCGGTTTGGACAATAAAAATTGGACATTAACTGATCCTGCCTTCGTGTCCGGACGTGCGGCAACAGAAGATCAACTTAAAATTGTCAGCGATGCTGTAAAAGCGGCTAATGCGGCTAACGCAAGTGCTTCTGATTATCGTTTAATCGCTAATCCGAACAATGCGGCAGACGGCTCTTATAAAGTTGATAACAATAAAGTTGATTTACAAGTGAAGGACGATAAATCTGGTACAGTTAATACTGTGACAATTAAGGATATTGCGTCCAAAACAGAACTTGATAAAGTAAAAGATCGTTCTGTGAAATACGATGGTGAAACTAACAAAGATACAGTAACTTTGGAAGGTGCTAACGGTACAAAAATCACTAACTTGAAGGACGGTAACGTAGCAGCAGGCTCCAAAGATGCTGTAAACGGCGGTCAATTACATCAAGTTAAGCAGGATCTTGGTGACCAAATCACAAATACTAAAAATGATTTAAACAATAAGATTGATACAACTAAACAAGATCTTATTGATAAAGGTTTGAAATTCGATGCCAACAACGGTGGCGAAAAAACAAATAAATTGGGCTCCAAAGTAGCTGTTAAAGGGGATAACTCCAATATCATTACGGAAATCTCTCAAGATGCTAACGGCGACAGCACAATTGATGTGAAACTTGGTAAAAACCTTAATGTAGAGACAATTACGGCTACTGGTGCAAACGGTAAGGATGGTAAAATCGGCATCAACGGTAAAGACGGTGTAACAACTAACATTTCCGTTACTCGTGACGGTCAACCTGGTGTAGATGGTGCTCCTGGCACGACTACAACTCGTATTACCTACCAAAAACCTGACGGCTCCAACGAAGAAGTGGCAACTTTGAACGACGGCCTTAAATTCAAAGGCGACATGGGCGCTACATCCAATGTTAAGCTTAACAAACAAGTGGATATTAACGGTGGCGTGACAAGTGCTTCCGATCTTGCGACAGGTAATAATATCGGTGTTACTTCTGCGGCTGTTGGCGCTGATGGCAATGCAAAATTACAATTGCAATTGGCGAAAAACTTGACTGGCTTGCAATCCGTAACGGCATCCGACACTGTGAAAGCAGGCACTGCCACTGTAGGTAATCATACGGTAGCAGATAACAAAGGTGCTAACCAAACTGGTAACTTTGTAACAGGTTTAGATAATACATCTTGGAATATTGCAGATCCTGTATATGTACCAAACCGTGCAGCTACTGAAGAACAGTTAAAAACAGTTAGTGATGCTTTGAAAGCGGCTAATGCAAGTTCTACGGATTATCGCTTAATTGCTAATCCGAACAACGCCGTAGACGGTTCCTATAAGGTTGAAAACAATCAAGTTGACTTGAAGGTAAAAGACGAAAAATCTAAAGACGTTAAAACTGTAACGATTAAGGATATTGCGTCCAAAACTGAACTAGATAATGTAAAAGATCGTTCCGTAAAATATGACGGTAACACAGGCCATGACACAGTAACATTGGAAGGTCCTAACGGTACAAAAATTACTAACTTGAAAGATGGTAACGTAGCGGCTGGTTCTAAAGATGCTGTAAACGGCGGTCAATTACATCAAGTTAAACAAGACCTTGGCGATCAAATTACGAATACCAAGAATGACTTGATTAATACAGGTCTTAAATTCGATGCCAATGTAGGCGGCGTACAAACTAACAAATTAGGCTCCACCGTAACAATTCAAGGTGAAGGTACTGCTGCTGACGCTGATTATAGCGGTGAAAATCTTAAAACTTTCATCAATCAAGATGCGGCAACAGGCAATACGACTATTGACGTGAAGATGAACAAAAACCTTAAAGCTGAATCTGTGAAGGTTGGCAAAAATGGTAAGGACGGCGTATCTATTACAGGTCCTGACACAGCGAACGGTACAGATGGCAAGGTAGCTGTGACTGATAAAAACGGTAAAGAAGCAGTTTCTATTTCCGGTAAGGACGGCGTAGGTCACATCGGCTTGACAGGCCCTGCTGGAACGAACGGCGTGAACGGTACTAATGGTATCGACTTGTCCGTGAAACCTGGTTACGATGATCCTGCTACAGGCGTTAAAGGTGAAAAAGGTGTAGACGGTACAAACGGTCTTACACGTATCGTTTACAAAGATGGTAACGGTGAACACCAAGTTGCGACTATGGAGGACGGTTTACAATTCACTGGTAACAATTCTGGTACTGTGAATAAACAAAAATTGAACTCCTTGGTGAAAGTACAAGGTGAAGGCGTAACTGCAGCTGAATCCGCTGCATTCAAGAGCGCATCCGGCAACATCAACGTAAAAGCTGATGGCACTGACAAATTGGAACTTCAATTGGCGAAAGACCTTAAAAATCTTGATTCCGTAACGGCTGCTAAGACTGTGAAAGCAGGCGGTGCTACTATGGGTGGTCAAACTGTTAATAACGAAGCTGGCGACAGCGAAACAGGCAATTATGTAACAGGCCTTGATAATAAAGATTGGAATGCAGACAAGATCGTATCCGGTCGTGCCGCAACAGAAGATCAATTGAAAAAAGCGTTGGATGCTCAAAGTGCTAACTCCACTGATTATCGTTTGATCAAAAATCAAGCGGCAGGCTCTAATGGTGACTATACCGTGGATGCGAATGGCGATGTAGCGTTGACTGTACAGGATAAGAATCATCCAGATAAAACAGAAACCGTTACCATCAAAGACGTTGCTTCTAAATCCAAACTTGATAAATTGAATGATCGCGCTGTTAAGTATGATTTGGACCCTGCTGGCAATCTTGACAAATCCAAGGTAACTTACGAAGGCCCTACATACAATAACAAACAAGGTGGGACTCACGTAACGAATGTAGCATATGCTACAGGCAACGATGGCAGCGAAGCGGTTAATGTGGACTACTTGAATGATAAAATCAAAGATAGTGCGGACGCATTGACTAATAAAGGTTTGAAATTCGATGCTAACCAAGGCGGAGAAAAAACTAACAAGCTTGGCTCTAAAGTGACTATTAAAGGTGAAGGTACTGCAGCTGACGGAGATTACAGCGGCGAAAACCTTAAAACTTTCATCACACAAGACCAAACATCTGGTGATACAACTATCAACGTGAAGATGAATAAAAACCTTAAAGCTGAATCCGTGAAAGTTGGCAAAGACGGTAAGGACGGCGTGTCCATTACAGGTCCTGATAACGGTACAGACGGCAAGGTAGCTGTGACTGGTAAGGACGGCAAAGAAGCCGTATCTATTTCTGGTAAAAACGGCGTAGGTCACATCGGTCTTAACGGTAAAGACGGTCGTAGCGCTGACATTTCTGTTGAAAAAGGTGATCCGGACCTCAATGGTAACGAAATCACTCGTATTAAATACACTGATGAAAGTGGTAAGACACATCAAGTGGCAACAAAAGATGACGGTATGGCATATGGTGGTGACAACGGCGACGTTATCAAGAAAAAACTTAATGAACAATTGGACATTAAGGGCGGCGTAACAAATGAAGATAATTTGACTGAAAACAATATTGGTGTTATCAGCAAAAATAATATCCTCAATGTTCGTTTGGCAAAAGATCTTAAAGACTTGAACTCCATTACTTTCAACAACGGCGCTAACGGTGCAAATGGTAAAACCGTTGTAAACGGCGAAGGTATGACTATTAAAGATGCAGCAGGTAATCCATTGACATCCGTTACAAAAGACGGTGTGAAGATTACCAACGGTCCATCCATGACGAAAGACGGCATCGATGCAGCTGGTAATAAAATTACAAACGTTCAAGACGGTACGGTTGCAAAAGATAGCAAAGATGCTGTAAACGGTGGCCAATTGCATGATGCTGTTGAAAGCCTTAAATCCAAAGGCTTCGGTCTAGAAGCAGAAGACGGTCAATCCGTGAAAAAAGCTCTTGGTGAAACTGTTAAAGTTAAAGGTGATGACACGAATATCAAAACATCCGTAGACGACGGCGCTGTTAAGGTAGAATTGAAAAAAGACATCACTGTAGACACTGTAACAGCTAACACTGTGACTACAGGCGACACTAAGATGGATACAAATGGCGTTACTATCAAGGACGGCGCTAATGAAGCGACTAAGTTGACTAAAGACGGCTTGCAAATCAATGATGGTGGTAACAAAGTTGTTACTATCAACAAAGATGGCTTAACAATCGAAAACGGTCCTAAGGTAACAAAAGACGGTATTGATGCGGCTGATAAGAAGATCACTAATGTGGCTGATGGTACTATTGGCGCTGGTAGCAAGGATGCTGTAAACGGCGGTCAATTGCATACAGCTATTGAAGACATCAAATCCACAGGCTTCGGTCTTAAAGCAGAAGACGGTAACTCCGTGAAGAAACCTCTTGGCGAAACAATTGACCTAAAAGGTGACGGTAATATCAAAACTTCTGTTGATAACGGCGCCATCAAGATGGCCTTGAACGATAAGATCACTCTTGGCCAAGATCCAGCAAAACAAGTTAAGATTGACGGTTCCGAAGGTACTGTTACAGCCGGCAATGGCGATAAAGAAGTTAAGTTGGATGGCTCTGCAGGAACGATTACAGCCGGTAAAGGTGATAATCAAGTTAAAATCGACGGCAACAACGGTTCTGTAACGGCAAATACTGTGAAAGCCGGCGATGTAGTTGTAGGCAAGCAAACTTCTGACGGTAAAGAAGGTAACTTCGTAACAGGTTTGGATAACAAAACTTGGGATCCTGAAAACCCTGTAGCAGTTCCTGGTCGTGCCGCAACAGAAGATCAATTGAAAGCTGTTAATGACGACTTCAATAATAAAGCAAGAACAGGCCGTGTATTCCAAGGTGACCAACCTGGCGATAGCGGTAAAGTGGTTCGTGGATTGGGAGATACTATGAACCTTACTGGTGGTGCTGATGTGAACCGTTTGGCAGATAATAATATCGGTGTTGTGAAAAACGCTGCTGGTGATGGTTATAACATTAAGTTGGCTAAAGACTTGAAAGGTCTTGAGTCCGTAACGACTACGGATGCTGCTGGTAATACAACTGTTATGAACGGTGGTGGTATGACAATTACACCTGCTCAAGGTAATGCTGTAAGTCTTACTAAAGACGGCCTCAATAACGGCGGTAATAGAATTACTAATGTAGGCCCTGGTGTAGATGGTACTGATGCGGTTAACGTAAATCAATTGAGCAGTGCTATGCGTAGCGTGGATGGTAAAATCGCTGATGTAGGTGCTACTAGTGCGGCTATTTCCGGCCTCAAACCATTACAATATGATCCATTGGAACCAACTCAAGTATTGGCTGCTGTAGGCCATTATAAAGGCAGCACCGCTGCAGCTGTAGGCGTGGCGCACTATACTAATGAATCTACAATGTTCCATATGGGCGTATCTCTTGGCGGTCATGACAACATGATTAATGCGGGCGTATCCTACAAATTCGGTACTTCCGATGCGAAGAAAGCGGTTCCTGCACGTTATAAGGCTGGCCCTATCAGCTCCGCGTATGTATTGCAGGATGAAGTGACTGCATTGAAAGCTGAAAATGAACGTATGAAACAACATGATCTAGAGTTAACTGCTAAATACGATCAAGTACAACGCGATAATGAAGAAATGAAAGCTCAAATCGCATTGTTGATGCAACAAGCAGGTCTTACAAAATAATCGAATCTGAATATTCGAGTTCTTAACCACTCATGTAAGGATTGTGAAAGCCGCCCTTTCTAGGGCGGCTCATCATAAGGAGGATTTATGAAATTCAAAACATTTATGCCTGTATTGGCACTGGCTTGTGTGTGTGCGGTAGGTCAAGCGGATGCGGCTCAAGATCGATTGATGATGCCGGAACAGCCAGCTGAACCATTAAACGTGATTGAAGCAGAAGTGGCTGTTCCTGTACCTAGCGAAGAAGTTCGGGACGTAGTGAATGCTTTCACACAATTCCAATTGGACCAAAAGGGCAAGCGCATCATGGATGATTCCCGCGTTATGACTGGTCAAGAGCGTTACCGTAACAATGTGTTGTATTACATGAACGTTCGTCGCAGCTGGTACATCGTAAGCCATCGTTATAAAAACGACAGCTATGCGCGCATGGCGTTAGATCGTTTGTACAACGATTACAAACAGTTCTTTACAGAACATGCGACTGTATCTGAAGAGGCTAAATTGGACTATGCGCAACAAATCATCGACATCTTGGATCGCAATACGGCCAATGTACATGATGACGAATTGCGTTTCTACATGAACGAAATGGTTATCTTCAGCTTGAACGAAGCTATGAAAGACGGCAATAATCGCGTGAAAACTGTGGATGAAAAAGCAGCTCCTGCAATGGACGAACTTCATACAGTGGATCTTCGTAAAGCGATTAATGCACCAACAATTCAGTAAGATCTGGTGTAAGTAATAAACCGCTAATTTAATTAAATATTGTAATTGAATCAGGGACAGTTTCATTAGATTCTGTGATAATACACTGATAACTAAATAATATTTAGAATGTATGGTGTCTATAAAAGCCGGGGCATAGATTGCCTCGGCTTTTGTTATGTATAAATTGAAATTGTTACATGCAAATATGTAAATTCAATGGCATAAATGTATCGAAAAGATGAAGATTTTATTTCCTAATTATTAATTTTGTTAAATAAACCATAAAAATGAATGAAACATGAAAAATTTGTTTACAATATAGATTTTTTTTGATATGGTATACGAGTAGATGAGTATATGATAACAATCTGTAATAAGTGTAATATTTGACTTGTTATGTTGAATATTGTTGGTTTGTATTAGAAGTATAGATAATTTTTATATCTATTACTTCTTATTTTTATTATAGTTTTATATAAGGTTAGATAGGTATTACGCAACGAAAATGTAGTACGAAAGGAACGTTATGAATCGAATTTATAAAGTCATTTGGAATCGGGTGAAAAACTGTTATGTAGTTGTGTCCGAAATTGCTAATAATCGCGGGAAAATTAATGGAAGAAGCACAACATGCGTTAGTACACTTTTATGTATTTTGGCACTAGTAGGCGGTACATTATTGCCACTGAATACTGCTAATGCAGTAAATCCTGCGGGGACTGGTGCAGGGGTATCATGGGGAAATGGCACGAATAGTGGCACAGATCAAAATAATGTAGCTATTGGCGGTTATGCGCAGGCCCTTGGACCGGTTTCCTTGGCATTAGGTGCGCATAGTAATTCTTCTGCTTCATATTCAACCGCTATCGGTGGAGGAACACAATCTACTGCGGAAAACGCGACAGCCATTGGTGGTGTAGCCAAGGCACAAGGGAAAAATGCTACCGCTATTGGGGCAAAAGCCGAAGCTAATGGAGAGTATGCTACCACTATCGGTGCAGGTGCAAAAGCGGATAATACCTATGCTATAGCCATCGGCAGCCTTTCTCATGCTACTGAGGTATCCTCGTTAGCGATGGGAAATAATTCAAAAGCTACTAATACCTATGCTTATGCAATCGGTGGGAGCGCGGAGGCTAAGGGCAGATGGAGTATTGCCATGGGGACAAATGCAGTGGCCGAAGATGATGCCAGCGTGTCTATCGGTACTTGGTCAAAAGCTACTACTGGACAGTCCGTGGCTGTCGGTTATCTAGCTAACGCGAAACAATTAGGGGCAACGGCACTTGGCAGACAGACGAATGCTAGTGCAGTAGATGCAACTGCTATAGGATCTGGATCTAATTCTACTGCTGAAAACGGTACAGCTATAGGTAAAAATGCTTCGGTCAGTGCGAAAAACAGCGTCGCTATCGGTACTGGGGCGAAAGCAACCAATGAAAATGCGGTGGCTCTCGGCACCGGTTCTGAAACTGCTGCAGCGGTAGCAACAGCCTCTGAGTCAGTTAATGGAATAGTACATAACTTTGCAGGTATAAATCCTGGTTCCACAGTTAGCGTAGGTAAGACAGGTATGGAACGGACGGTTACCAATGTAGCGGCCGGCCGTATTTCCGCTACATCTACAGATGCTATTAACGGCAGTCAACTGTATGCAGTGACTACGGAAGTGAATAAGGGCACAGTTTATGCAGGAGATGTAAAAGGTACGGGGGCTACAGATAATAAGTTTACCCAAAGACTGGGGGCACAAACTAATATCGTTGGTGGCGTAGCCGATACATCCAAATTGAGTGATAACAATATTGGAGTGGTATCTAATGGCACAGATACATTGAACGTGAAATTGGCTAAAGAACTGAAAGACCTAACTAGTGTGACTGCTGGTGATACAGTGATGAACACGGATGGTGTGACGATCACTGGAGGCCCTAAAATTGTAAAAACCGGCATTGATGCAGGAAACAAACAAATCGTTAATGTGGCTAGCGGCGGAGACGTAACGACGAATGGTGCCAATATTGGCGATATTAACCGTATCATTACGGCGAAGGATAAGTATGTGACTGGCGGTTCAGTGACTTATCAAGCAAATGGTGAGGGTGCCGCAAATTTAACCGGCACAAACGGATTGACTGCCAACGTAAGCGGATTGAAAAATAACTATGTTACGAGTGGCAGTATTTCTAATGACGGCAAAGTGTTGACACTGGAACGTAACGATACGGGCAAAGTTAATGTTGATTTGAGTAATATATTTACTGAGGTAGCAAAGGGAGATTACCGTTTGGTAGAAAATCCTGAAGCGGGTAGTCAGGGTAAATATAAGGTTGATAGCAATGGAAATATGGTATTGACTGTAGCAAATGATAAAGGCGACAAAAAACAAGTTACATTGACAGATATTGCATCTAAGGCGCAACAAGATAATAATACATCAAGTATTACTACGATCAATACAACTCTTGATAAAGGCTTGAACTTTGCCGGTGATACCGGTGCTGTGAGCAACAGAAAATTAGGAGATACTGTAACTGTTAAAGGCGGTGCTACAGGCGCATTGTCCGACGGTAATATCGGTGTTGAATCCGACGGCAATGGCACATTGAATGTGAAATTGGCGAAAACGTTAAGCGGTTTAGATAGCGTTACAGCTGGTGGTACTACTATCAACAACAGCGGTTTGACTGTAGGTGGTAAAACATATGTATCTCCAACAGGTATCAATGCAAATGATCAAAAAATTACCAATGTTTCTGATGGTACTGTAGGTGCAGGCAGTAAAGACGCTGTAAACGGCGGTCAATTGCACGATGCTAAAAACGAATTAAATACTAATATCAATAATGCTAAAACTGATCTTATCAACAAGGGCCTTCGTTTTAACGCTGATAATAACGCTGAAAAAACGAATAAACTTGGTTCTAAAGTAACAGTCAATGGTGATAACAATATCACTACTGAAATTACGCAAACTGGCGATGATACTACAATCGGCGTTAAATTGAACAAAAATCTTAATGTTCAAACATTGACGGCTACAGATACTGTGAAAGCCGGCGGTGTAACAATGGGTAAACACGCTGATACTAAGAACTATGTAACTGGTCTTGATAATAGAGATTGGGATGTAAATACATCTAATCCTGTAAACGGTCGTGCTGCTACAGAAGATCAGTTGAAAAAGATTAGTGATGTTGTTAAGAGCCAAGGTGCTGCTGCTACAGATTACCGTTTGGTGAAAAATGCAGCTGCTGCAGATGGTGCTTATACAGTTGATTCTAACGGCGATGTTGACTTAACTGTAGAGGATAAAAACCATGCAGGTAGTAAAGAAACAGTTAAGATTAAGGATGTTGCCTCTAAATCTAAATTAGATAAAGTTATCAATGACGGCTTGAAATTCGATGCCAATACAGGCGGCGAAAAAACGAATAAATTGGGGTCCAAGGTATCCGTGAAAGGGGATAATTCCAATATCATTACAAGTATCTCCCAAGATGCGAACGGTGACAGCACCATTGATGTGAAACTCGGCAAAGACCTTAAGACCGAAACGATTACCGCTACCGGTAAAGACGGCAAGGACGGCAAGATCGGCATCAACGGTAAAGACGGTGTTACGACGAATATTTCCGTAACCCGTGACGGCAAGCCGGGCGTCGACGGTGCCGCCGGCACGACCACTACGCGCATTGTATATCAAAAACCGGACGGCACGAACGAAGAAGTGGCGAACCTAAATGACGGTATGATGTACGGCGGCGATACAGGCAATGTGATTAAGAAAAAACTTAACAACCAAGTGAATGTTAAGGGCGGTATCTCCGATGAAAGCAAATTAGCTACTGAAGACAACATCGGTGTTGTTTCCGACGGTTCCGATACATTGAAATTGCGCTTGGCGAAAGAATTGAAAGGCTTAACGTCTGCTACTTTTACAAACGGCGGCAATAATACTGTTATCAATGGTGATGGCATGACAATCAATCGTGCTGGTGGTAATGCAGTGAGTCTTACAAAAGACGGCTTAAATAATGGCGGTAATAAGATTACGAATGTAGCTGACGGCACAGATCCTAACGATGCAGTTAATAAATCTCAATTGGATAAAGCTACAGCAGCTGCATCCACAACGGTATCGGCAGGTAATAATATTACTGTAACACCTAGCACTAATGCGAATGGTTCCAAGAACTATGAAGTAAGTCTCAAAGACCAAGTGACATTGGGCTCTGATGCTACAAAACAAATCGCGATGGACGGTACTACAGGCACAATCAAAGCTGGTGATAAAGTTACCATCGACGGCAACAAAGGTACTATTAAAGCCGGTAATGTAACAATTGACGGTGAAAACGGTACCATTAAAGCTGGCGACAAGGTAACTATTGACGGTAAAGATGGTAAGATTGCAGCAGGTAAGGTATCTGTTGATGGTAAAGACGGTTATGTGACAGGTTTGGAAAACAAAGATTGGGATCCTAACAACATCACAAGCGGTCGCGCTGCTACAGAAGATCAATTGCAAAAATCTCACAAATCCTTGGATAATAAGATTACTAACCTAGGTGATGAAATCACGAAAAAAGGTATGAATTTTGCTGGTAATACAGGTGAATTCCACCGTGATTTAGGCCAAAAGGTTACTATCAAAGGTGAAGGTAAAGAGTCTGACGATAAATATTCCGGCGAAAATATTAAAACAGTAGCCGACCAAGATGGTAATGTTACTATCAAGATGGCGAAAAACATTAAGACTGACAGCTTAACTACTGATAAGGTAAAAGTTGGCAAAAACGGTCAAGACGGCGTATCCATTACTGGTCCTAACGGTGTTGATGGTACAGATGGCAAAGTAGGCATTACTGGCAAAGACGGTAAAGATGCTGTATCCATGTCCGGTAAAGACGGTGTTGGTCATATCGGTTTAACTGGTAAAGACGGTCGTAATGCGGATATTACCGTTGATAAAGGTGATCCAGACTTAGACGGTAACAACATCACTCGTATTAAGTACCAAGA
>NZ_JBBNGV010000007.1:0-24428 GCF_040094895.1 Veillonella parvula
GAAATGTGTATGCCTGGCGATAACGTAACAATGGAAATCGAATTGATTACTCCAATCGCTATCGAAGAAGGTCTTCGTTTCGCGATCCGCGAAGGTGGCCATACAGTAGGCGCTGGCGTAGTAACAGAAATCGAAGGTTAATACAAGTTTATAGCTCAATGTATCGATACATTAGCTATATAATTGAATTTTAGATTCAATAAAAGGGACCCAATGGGTCCCTTTTATTTTGTATATATTGATGATTAAGAGTATAGAATTGAATCGCTAATATATTGAAACAATGATGATTTTGTAATGTGATATATACGTTGTATTCAGGCTTCAAAGGATAATCATACTATTGATACAAATTGAGAAGAAATTTTAATATATTGTAACCTTAGATACAACTTTATTTATAAAATTAGTGTATATTATATATGAGGAGAGCATAGGCTCTCTTTTTGTGCTTTTATAGAAAAGGAGGTAATGTGATGGGCGAATACAAAAAGTATTGGATAGCCGTAGTAGCAGTTCTTATTATTGGATTCTCT
Organism: Veillonella parvula; assembly: GCF_040094895.1. GTDB lineage: Bacteria > Bacillota > Negativicutes > Veillonellales > Veillonellaceae > Veillonella > Veillonella parvula_L. The sequence goes on from NZ_JBBNGV010000007.1 coordinate 537, forward strand.
ATTCTTGGCTATTTGGGTACTGATGTATATCATCAAGCGCCACCGGTACCAACCGCGTATGTATCTCAAGATGGACAGGTTTTGTTCACTAAGGATGATATCTTACATGGTCAATCGGCTTGGCAATCTACAGGTGGTCAATCTGTAGGGACCGTACTAGGTCATGGCGCATATCAAGCCCCGGACTGGACAGCTGATTGGTTGCACAAAGAAGTGTCCGTAATGCTTGATATCAAGTCTCAAGAAGCTTTTGGTGTTCTTTATGAACAGTTAGGTGATGTGCAGAAAGCGGCTGTTAAAGAAGCAGTTAAAGCAGAGTACTTTAACAGTGCTGTTCGTGAAGATGGAACTGTTGTGCTTTCACCGGAACGTATTACAGCGATGAATTTAACCGGACAATATTTTATTGAACTGTATGGTGATAACCCTAAATTGTCCGAAACACGCGATCATTTTGCGATGAAAGACAATACGTTGCCAGAATTAAAAGATCGTATTGATATGGCACGATTCTTCTTCTGGACTACGTGGATGGCATCGACTCAACGCCCTGGTACAGATGCAACATACACCAACAATTGGCCTCACGAGCCATTGTTAGATCATAATCCAACACCGGAAAGCGTAGCTTGGTCTGTTGTGAGTGTTATTATTTTACTTTGTGGTATTGGTATTGTCGTATGGATGTGGGCATTCGGTCGCAAACAAGATGAACATGAATTAACACCACCTGCGGAAGATCCAATTTCCAAATTGCATCTCACACCATCTCAACGGTCTTTAGGAAAATATTTATTTACGATTTTGGCATTATTTTTACTCCAACTTGGTATGGGTGGTATCATTGCGCACTACACCGTAGAAGGACAGGCTTTCTATGGCATTCCATTGGCGCAGTATTTCCCATATTCTATTGCTCGTACTTGGCATATTCAAGCATCCTTGTTCTGGATTGCGATGGCATTCTTGAGTGCCGGTTTATTCTTGGCGCCGATTATTAATGGCGGTAAAGATCCTAAGTTCCAAAAATTGGGCGTGGATATTTTGTTCTGGGCACTCGTTGTGTTGGTAGTGGGTTCCTTTACAGGTACATATTTAGGTGTTGCTCATGAGATTCCGGCGGCTCTAAACTTCTACTTGGGTCACCAAGGATATGAGTTTATCGAGTTGGGGCGCGTATGGCAATGGATTGAATATATCGGCATTCTATTTTGGCTTGTACTCATGGTGCGCAGCATCATTGGTGCTTTCAAAAATAAAGGGGATAAAAACCTTATTGCTGCCTTTATTTTCTCCGTTGTGATGGTCGGTATTTTCTATGGACCAGGTCTTTTCTACGGAGAACACAGCCACTTGGCAATCATGGAATACTGGCGCTGGTGGGTTATTCACCTTTGGGTAGAAGGATTCTTTGAAGTATTCTCTACTACGTTGATGGCCTTTATTTTCGTAACACTTGGTCTCGTATCTTACCGTGCAGGTACCATAGCAGCGATTTCGTCCGGTGCCATTTACCTTATCGGTGGTATCCCTGGTACATTCCATCATCTTTATTTCACCGGTGTTACATCGACTATCGTGGCCACAGGGGCATCGTTCTCCGCGTTGGAAGTAGTGCCTCTTGTACTCTTAGGTTATGAAGCGTTTGAAAATTATACACGTCTTCATAGTGCACCGTGGATGCATCGATTAAAATGGCCTGTATATTGCTTTATTGCCGTATCCTTCTGGAACTTGGTAGGGGCCGGTATCTTCGGCTTCCTAATCAATATGCCGGTTTCCTTATTCTACATTCAAGGTCTAAATACGACAGCTGTTCATGCTCATACGGCGTTGTTTGGCGTATACGGGTTCTTGAGTTTAGGCTTTGTATTCCTCATCGCTCGTTATATTCGACCTGAGGTAGAATTTAACGACAAGTTGATGAAATTTGGTTTCTGGGCATTGAATTGGGGCCTTGCGTTAATGGTTCTTATCAGCCTATTACCAATCGGCTTGATTCAAAGTTGGGCAAGTGTAACACAAGGCTTATGGCTCGCTCGCAGCGAAGACTTTATGCAACAACCATTGTTACAAAATTTGCGTTGGCTTCGCATGGTTGGCGATACCATCATGATATTGGGGGCATTGGCCTTCTTCTGGCAAATCGTGAAAGTAACTTTCACAAAGAAACAGTAATAAATGAAGCAGTAATAGTAAATATGTAAATATAATATTAAATATAATATATAGACATATAAGCTAACTATAAGCTAATATGACATGGCGTTCTTTGGGTAGACAAAGGGCGCCATTGTCTGTTATACTATCCATGTCAGGCATACGTGCCTGGCTTTTTTGAGTTGCTTAATTTCTTGACATCGCTTGCTACGTATGATATAGTTTTTTAGTATGTAGTCGAGCGTTTTCGAGTACAAGAGACAGATTAGTAAATATAAAGCGAGGTGTATCCGGATGCGTAATGCCATTACTTTAGCTTGCACAGATTGCAAACAACGCAACTATCAAACGAACAAGAATAAAAAGAACAATCCTGATCGTATTGAAATGATGAAATATTGCAAATTCTGCGGTAAACATACATTACACCGTGAAACAAAATAATTCTTATCATTCATTACCTGTTGATTTGAGGATGTGAAAACAATGGCAAAGTCTAACTCAGCAGTGCAGCAGCGTGGTGGATTTGGAAAATTCTTCCGCGGTGTGAAAGCTGAACTAAAAAAAGTAGTCTGGCCAACAAAAAAAGAGCTTATCAATTACACAATTGTAGTATTCTTAGTGACCATATTCATCGCTTTGATTATTTCTGTGCTTGATGGACTCTTTGCCCAACTTTTTAATACGTTGTTGCACTTTGTTGGATAAGGGGGCCATTACATGGAAGCAGATAAGAAGTGGTATGTAATTCATACCTATTCAGGCTACGAAAATAAAGTAAAAACCACTCTTGAACTTAAAGTTCAATCTATGGGGCTACAAGATGTGATCAGCCGAATTTTGGTGCCTCTTGAAGACGAAATAGATGAAAAAGATGGGGTTAAAAAAGTAGTAAAACGCAAGATATTTCCTGGGTATGTATTGGTGGAAATGGAAGTTAATGACCGTTCTTGGTATGTTGTACGCAACACGCCAGGTGTAACAGGTTTCGTTGGCTCTGCTACAAAACCAGTTCCACTTTCTGATTCCGAAGTAGAACATATACTTAAGTCTCAGGGCTTGGATAAGAAACCAACCATTAACGTTGATGTAGAAGTTGGTGAAACGGTTCGCATTACGTCCGGTGCCTTTGAAGATAAACTAGGTGTTATTACCGAACTTAACCCTGAAAAAGGAACATTGAAACTTAGTGTGGAAATGTTCAATCGAGATACCGAGGTAGAGGTAGAGTTCTCTCAAGTTGAGAAAGCTCTTTAATATATAAATATAACTCTAAAAAGAGCAATCGATTTTGGTTGCCAGTGGGAGGATGTATATCCGTTACCACCACAGTATAAGCATAGGAGGTTTAATTACCCATGGCTAAGAAATTAGTTAAACAAGTAAAACTACAAATTGAAGCCGCTAAAGCTACTCCAGCACCACCAGTTGGTCCTGCACTAGGTCAAGCAGGTGTTAACATCGTTGCTTTCACAAAAGAATTCAACGAACGTACTGCTAAACAAGCTGGCTTAATTATTCCAGTAGTTATTAACGTATATGAAGATCGTAGCTTCGACTTCATCACTAAGACTCCACCAGCTGCAGTATTGTTGAAAAAAGCTGCAGGTATTCCAAAAGGTTCTGGTGTACCTAACCGTGATAAAGTAGCAAAAGTAGGTCGCGATAAAGTTCGTGAAATTGCTGAATTGAAAATGCCTGACTTGAATGCTAATACCGTAGAACAAGGTATGCGCATGGTGGAAGGTACTGCTCGCAGCATGGGCATTGAAATCGTTGACTAATAAGCGTACGACTTGCGCATAAGGCGCAAATCGGTGGGAGGGAATTCCCGTTTGACCACATAAGGAGGATATTATAATGGCAAAAGTAGGTAAGAAATACGCTGAAGCAGTAAAACTTATTGAAGCTGGTAAATTCTACGAACCAGTAGAAGCAATTGAGTTGGTTAAGAAAACTGCAACTGCAAATTTCGATGAAACAGTTGAAATTGCTTTCAACTTGAATGTCGACCCTAAATACGCTGATCAACAAGTTCGTGGTGCAGTAGTATTGCCTCATGGTACTGGCAAAACTAAACGCGTTCTTGTATTCGCAAAAGGCGACAATATTAAGGCAGCTGAAGAAGCTGGCGCAGATTTCGTAGGTTCTGAAGAGTTAGTAGCTAAAATCCAAGGTGGTTGGAGCGACTTCGACGTAGTAGTTGCTACACCAGACATGATGGGTCAAGTTGGCCGTCTTGGTAAAATCTTGGGTCCTAAAGGCTTGATGCCAAACCCTAAAGTTGGTACAGTAACTCCAGACGTTGCTCGTGCAGTAAACGAAATCAAAGCTGGTAAAATCGAATACCGTACTGATAAAGCAGGTATTATCTCTTGTTCTATCGGTAAAGCATCTTTCGATGAAGAAAAATTACTTGACAACTACCGTACAATCGTTGATACTATTATCAAGGCTAAACCTGTAGCAGCTAAAGGTCAATACATTAAATCTGTAACCTTGTCCGCTACAATGGGCCCTGGTGTACCTTTGAACGTGTTCAAATTGAGCACTGTTTCTAAAGAGCAATAATTAAATATGTCTCTTAGCTGTAGACGGCTGGTATGTATAATGGATGAAAATCCGCCCGCTGAGGCTGACACTAGAACAACCTAGGACTAGTTACGACCTCATCGCGTGCGATGGGGTCGTTTTTACGCTAAGATAGTACATAGAGCACCAAAAAAATCTACAAGGAGGTAATCTAATGGCTGTCACTGAATCAAAAAAAGCAATCGTTGCTCAAATGAAAGAAACTCTTTCTGAAGCAAAAGGTGCTGTATTGATTGGTTACTCTGGTTTAACTGTTGCGCAAGCAACTGATCTTCGTCGCAAAATGTTGGCTGAAGGTGTTGAATACAAAGTAATCAAAAATACTTTGACTCGTATCGCTGCAAACGAATTGAATCTTGAAGGTTTCGCTGAGCATTTAGAAGGCCCAACTGCGTTGGCTACTTCTAAAGACGATGCTGTTGCACCTGCTCGTGTAATCGAACAATTCATCAAAGCAACTGAAAAAGAAGTTGTAACAGTTAAAGCTGGTATCGTTGAAGGCGAAGTTATGGACGCTGCAGGCATTAAAGCAATTGCATCTCTTCCAAATCGCGAAGGTATGCTTTCCATGTTGCTTTCCGTATTGCAAGCTCCTGTTCGCAATGTTGCATACGCTGTCAAAGCTGTTGCAGAAGCAAAACCTGCAGAATAATATTTTTTGCAAAGTATTCGTTGGCCGCTTGAGGCTGGCACTATAAACTAATTTATGGAGGAAATCTAAAATGGCATTGAACATTGAAAACATCGTTGCTGAATTGAAAGAAGCAACAATCCTTGAACTTAATGATCTTGTAAAAGCAATCGAAGAAGAATTTGGCGTAACTGCAGCAGCTCCTGTAGCTGTAGCAGCTGCTGGTGGTGCTGAAGGCGGCGCTGCTAAAGATTCCTTCGACGTAATCTTGAAAGATGCTGGCGCATCTAAAATCAACGTAATCAAAGTTGTTCGTGAAGCAACTGGTCTTGGCTTGAAAGAAGCTAAAGCTATCGTTGACGGCGCTCCTGCACCTGTTAAAGAAGGCGTAGCTGCTGAAGCTGCTGAAGCTTTGAAAGCTCAATTAGAAGAAGCTGGCGCATCCGTAGAATTGAAATAATTCTAGCTATATTAAAGGCGTACCCATAGGGTACGCCTTTTTCTATTGGAGTTTATAAATTGATGCGAGTTTTGTTTTGTTAACTAATTTGGCTTTTGGATACGGTAATGTATTAGAGAAATCCTTATCATATTTTTTAGGAACGATGACATAGGCACCGCGATTATTTGATGTATTACTTAAAAATGTTTCTTTAGTTATGGTAGGCATTAATGTTTTGCCTTCGGTCCATATAGAATCATCAGTTGTATCTACGAAAACTTGGGTGGGTATAGTATCCATGTAATATACAATAGAAGTATAGTAACTGCCATATACATATATTGGTTTTGATGTATCTTCGATGAACGTTCTAAACTGTAAACCAGATTGATTAAATAATATTGGTGGTACTGTAATTGTAATAGCTGAGTATAAAGTAATTAGTGGAACTAAAGCATATATTGCTAGTTTAAAAAATGATGTTATGTAGTATCGACCGATTAAAATCATACATACTATAATAAAGGAACCTACGATTAACGGTTTACTATCAAGACTTTTATCAAAAGCTGTAGTAAATGTAAAAATCATGTAGTAAATACCTAGTGGTAGGGTAATTAAATAATTAAACTTTTTGAATGATTGAGTAAATTCACCGGTTTCTTTGTCAGTAACTAATTCACAAATTTTTACAGCCGCCCATATTATACAAGGGATAATGGCAGGTAATGTGTAGGTTAGATACTTTGTAGCTACTAGAGAGTAGAATAGAACTATAACTATAAACCATATAATACCTAATAGATCAAAATCATCTTTCCAGTTAAGATCTTTTAAATGATAGACTATTACAGGTGTCCATGGTAATAGTGAAAGGGGTACAATTAATAGATAGTAATACCATACATTAAATTTAGGATGCTCAGATATAAGAGCTCGATCTACATTGTGTAGACCTAAGAATCCGGAAATAAACTGCTCACCGTGAATGGAATACATAGCGATATACCAAGGGCTAGCTATCGCTATAAAGGCTAATAGTCCTAAGGGATTAAATAGTAATTTAATATCCTTTGAAAGCTGATAACTTTCATCTTTTCTATGGACTATATAGCGAGCGCATACATAAATGAGTAATATCAGGCCGGGCAAGATGATGCCTATAGGTCCTTTGGTAATTACAGCTAAGGCAGCAGCAATGTAAGCTTTCACCATAGCTGACTTGTCATTATTGGTAAAAGCTAAATAGCTATATCCAAATATAGCTAAGGTGAAGAGAAGTAGAAATCCGTCGGTTATAATTGCATGAGATATGTACCAAAACTGTAGTGTACTCATTAATAGAATAGCACAGAGTACACTAGCAAAAGTATTTTTAGATATGCGGTAAATTATATGGTACATTAGGGCCACGCTGGCTCCCGCAACAAGCGTATTTGGTATACGAGATGTAAAGTCAGATATGCCAAATAGTTTGTACGTAATCATAAGTGCCCAATAGGTGAGCGGTGGTTTATCATACCATACGTGATCGTATATCATGGGGGATATCCATGAGTTATGTTTTAGCATGGTGATGGCGGAGAGAACATAGTTGGACTCCACCGGATCAGTGATTGGCAAATAGGCATTATAAAAGCCGTAGCTCAAAACGGTTAATAAAAAGAGCGCACCTATGCGCAGCATGTGATTGTTAATCATAGTTACTCCTTACTTACATAGTTTATATTATTGTACTATAGGGCGTGTAATATTTAAACCAATCAAAGATAAAAACAGAGCCTTTATAAATATGGAGATAATATGGAGATAATTACAAAAAAATAATTATTTATGAAATAATATATTGTATAGAATATTGTTTATTCGGAATACATGAAATAACTTTTATGTATACAAAATACATGCTATAATGAGCGCATAAGATAAAACCGTTTCATTAAACTATCATCTAATATATGAAATAGTGGAAAGAGGATCTATTATGAGAAAAGAACATGATTTCCTAGGTGAATTAGAAGTAGCGGATGAGTTATATTATGGTGTGCAAACGATTCGTGCCTTAGAAAACTTCCATATTACAGGGAAACATTTAGACCAAGATTTTATTAAAGCTCTAGCGATGGTAAAAAAAGCATCTGCTTTAGCTAATATGAAAACAGGTCGTCTCAATGTATCTATCGGTAAAGCGATTGTTCAAGCAGCTGATGAAGTTATTGCAGGTGAATTTGCTGACCAATTTCCAGTTGATCCAATTCAAGGTGGTGCTGGCACTTCTGTGAATATGAATATGAACGAAGTGTTGGCAAATCGTGCTTGTGAAATTTTAGGTCATCCAAAAGGTAGCTATGATATTGTAAGCCCTAACAATCACTGTAACATGGCACAATCTACAAATGACGCTTTCCCAACAGCGATTAAAGTTTGTGCAATTTTGAAATCTAAACCGTTACTTGAAGCTTTGCAACGTCTTGTTGATGAGCTTGAGAAAAAAGCTGAAGAATATAGTGAAATTTTAAAAATGGGACGTACTCATTTACAAGATGCGGTGCCTATTACATTGGGCCAAGAGATGGGCGCTTATGCATCTGGTATTCGTCGTGGTATTAAACGCATTAAATCTGCCGTTGAAGGTGCACATGTAATCAACATGGGTGCCACTGCAGTTGGTACAGGCCTTAATGCTGAGCCTAATTATATTCATGATGTAGCTTATGAACTTAGTGAAGTAGTAGGCGAACCGTTCTACACCGCGGAGAACTTAATCGATGCCACAAACAATACAGACGTATTTGCTGATATCTCTAGCGGTTTGAAGGTAACTGCACTTGTGTTGATTAAGATGGCAAATGATTTTCGCTTAATGGCATCTGGACCTCGCTGTGGCATTGGTGAATTAAAATTGCCTGCCCGTCAACCAGGCTCCTCTATCATGCCAGGAAAAGTAAATCCTGTTATTGCTGAAGTATTGAATCAAGTGTGTTACCAAGTTATCGGTAATGACCTTACTATTACATTAGCTGTAGAAAATGGTCAATTCGAGTTAAATGTTATGGAACCTGTATTGGCATACAACTTGTTCAATAATCTTTGCTATCTCAAAAACGGTGTAAATACATTCGTTGATAAATTGCTTGTTGATCTTGAAGTAGACCGTGAACAATGCGAGTACTGGTTGAATCGTTCCGTTGGTATCGTAACAGCATTGTTGCCACATCTTGGCTATGAAACAGCTTCTGCATTGGCGAAAGAAGCGTATGAAACAGGTCGAGCTATTCGCGATATCATCTTGGATCAAGGTTTATTGACTGAGGATGAAATTAATCATATTCTTTCTCCTAAAGAAATGACTCGCCCTGGTATCGCTGGTGCGAATCTTTTAAAACAAAAAGGCAACTAATTTATGGTTCTCTTTTGATACATGAATAAAGCATGAAAATGAAAGACTGTCAACCCTTTTGGTTGACAGTCTTTTTTAATACTGATAGAATTATATATTGCAAAAGTAGCGTTTTCTGCTTTTGGATGTAAAAACTATAACACAAATAGTGATGAGGTTTTCTTCCAAGGTTGTGCTTGGTTAATGGGAAGCAAGGTTATTTTAAAAATGAAATGGACCTTGCTTTATTTGACGTTGCCCGAGCAGGAAAACTGAGACCTGTAAGATGTCTTTTTCATGCCGTTATAGAAAATGGTAGACCAGTGTGTTTTGATAGGGGTGAAAGCAAATATGTTCAAACCTGAACAGGTAGGCAAACGAACTCGTTATACGTACGCTAAAATTAACGAAGTTATCAAGATGCCGCATTTATTGGACATTCAACGTAAATCGTATGAGTGGTTCTTGGAGAGTGGTTTACAAAATATTTTCAACGATATTTCTCCGATTAAAGACAATTCAGGTAATCTAGTACTTTCTTTTGAAGGTTTCAGCTTAGGTGAACCTAAGTATGATATTAATGAATGTAAAAACCGTGATGCTACTTACGCAGCACCACTTCGTGTAAATATTCGCTTGGTAAATAATGATCCAGAAAATATGGACATTAAAGAACAAGAAGTCTTCATGGGCGATTTCCCATTGATGACGGATACAGGTACTTTCATCATCAATGGTGCAGAACGTGTTATCGTATCCCAATTAGTACGTTCTCCAGGCGTTTACTACAATAAAGAAATCGATACAATGGGTAACCGTTTGTATGATTCCACAGTTATTCCTAACCGTGGTGCATGGATTGAACTTGAAACAGATGCTAGTGAAGTGGTGGCTGTTCGTATTGACCGTAACCGTAAATTACCAGCTACTGTATTGGTACGTGCATTAGGTTGGGATACGAATGAAAGTATCCTCGACCTCTTCTGGAATGGTAAAACTGATGAGGATGGTTTACCAGTATATGATGAACGCATCGTTCGTACATTAGAAAAAGATACAACTCAATCTGCTGATGAAGCATTGGTTGAAATCTATAAAAAATTACGTCCAGGCGAGCCTCCGACTGTAGAGTCTGCTCGTAACTTGTTCGATAACTTGTTCTTCGATGCACGCCGTTATGACTTAGCGCGCGTTGGTCGTTATAAATTGAACAAAAAACTTGGCTGGCGCCAACGTATGTTGGGTCAAACATTAGCTCAACCAATTGTAGATCCAGAAACTGGCGAAATTATCCTTGATGCAGGCGTACAAGTTGGGGAAGAACAACTTGATATCGTTGCTAATAGCCATGTTTTCGATGGTGAAGGTTTTGCTGAATTCTATATCGTAAATAATGATGGTGTAGAGTCTAAAGTTATCTGTAATAACTGCAACTTACCATATGATCACCGTACAGTAACACGTGAAGACATGATCGCTAACATTTCTTACTTGCTCAACCTTATGGATGGTGCAGGTCATACAGATGATATCGACCACTTGGGTAACCGTCGCCTTCGTTGCGTAGGCGAATTGTTGCAAAACCAATTCCGCATCGGTTTAACTCGTATGGAACGTGTTGTTCGTGAGCGCATGACCATTCAAGAAACTGAATCCATTACACCTCAAGCGTTGATCAATATTCGCCCTGTAGTGGCAGCTATCAAAGAATTCTTTGGTTCTTCTCAATTGTCTCAGTTCATGGACCAAACAAACCCATTGGCGGAATTGACTCACAAACGTCGTCTTTCTGCCCTTGGCCCTGGCGGCTTGTCTCGTGAGCGTGCAGGTTTCGAAGTTCGTGACGTGCATCATTCTCACTATGGTCGTATGTGTCCTATTGAAACTCCAGAAGGTCCAAACATTGGCTTGATTAACTCCTTGTCCAACTATGCAAAGGTAAACGAATTTGGCTTCATCGAAGCACCATACCGTAAAGTAGAAAAAGTGTATGGTAAAGGCAAGGATGCTGACAAGGTTGTTAAAGTGCGCGTATCTGACAGCGTAGTATACATGACAGCTGATGAAGAAGAAGGCATGACAATTGCCCAAGCGAACTCTCCACTTGATGCAGAGGGGTACTTCACAACTGAACACGTAGCTTGTCGTCGTGGTCATGATGTATTAGAAGTTACACCGGATAAGGTTGACTATATGGACGTTAGTCCAAAAGAAGTTGTATCTATTGGTACAGCTATGATTCCATTCCTTGAAAATGACGATGCTAACCGTGCCTTGATGGGTGCGAACATGCAACGTCAAGCGGTACCACTTTTGCGTGCTCAAGCACCACTTGTTGGTACAGGTATGGAATATACAGCAGCTACTGACTCTGGTGTTTGCGTATTGGCGCGTGAAGCAGGTAAAGTTGTACGTTGTTGGGGTAATGAAATCCACGTTCTTCGCGATAGCGATGGTCGTGTTGATACATACCATTTGAATAAATTCCTTCGTTCTAACCAATCTACGTGCTTTAACCAAAAACCAATCGTCAATCGTGGGGACCATGTTGTAAAAGGCCAAGTATTGGCTGATGGTCCTGCTACAGATGGCGGCGAATTGGCATTAGGTTATAACGTTCTTGTAGCGTTCATGCCTTGGGAAGGTTATAACTACGAAGATGCTATCTTGCTTAGTGAAGAACTCTGCAAAGAAGATATCTATACATCTATTCATATTGAAGAATACGAATGTGATGCTCGTGATACTAAATTAGGTGCTGAAGAAATTACTCGTGAGTTGCCTAATACAGGTGACGACACACTTAAAAACTTAGACGAAGATGGTATTATCTGCATTGGTGCAGAAGTACATCCTGGCGATATCCTTGTAGGTAAAGCTACACCAAAAGGTGAAACTGAGCTTACTCCAGAAGAACGTTTGTTGCGTGCTATTTTTGGTGACAAAGAACGTGAAGTTCGTGATACTTCCTTGCGCGTGCCTCATGGCGAATCTGGTAAAGTCGTAGATGTAAAAGTCTTCACCCGTGAAAATGGCGACGAATTACAACCAGGCGTAAATAAACTTGTTCGCGTATATATCGCTCAAAAACGTAAGATTCATGAAGGCGATAAAATGGCGGGCCGTCATGGTAACAAAGGTGTCGTTTCTCGCGTTATGAGAAAAGAAGATATGCCATTCCTTCCAGATGGTACTCCAGTACAAATCGTATTGAATCCATTGGGCGTACCTTCTCGTATGAACATCGGTCAGGTTCTTGAAACTCACTTGGGGTGGGCTGTTCAAGGCTTAGGTATGAAAATCAAAGCTACAGACCTTCACATTCAAAACGTGTTGAAAGAAGCCCGTACTGATGCATCTTACTGGGAACAAATCGATACAATCCGCGACCTTTATGCTCAAATTGAGGTATTGGAAGCGAAAGTTGCGGAAGATGTTACGGTAAATCATTTCGAAGAAAATGAGCAAATCATTGCTTTGAAAACTAAAATTTTAAAACATGTAGAAGCAGCAGCGCAAAAGAAATTGGATGCTATGGGTGGCGAAGCTCGTTACCAAGAGCTTAAAGCTATTGAAGCTAAATACAATGCACTTCATGTAGAATTCTTTGATTCTGAAGAAGAGGCTCCTGAAATGGATCCTGCGCTTGTAGAAGAATTAGAGGCAATTAGCAAAGTCAAGAATACTCTTAACAACATTCACTCTGCTGAAGAAAAACGCGTTGAAATTCGCAAAGAGTTGGAAAGCCTTGGCTATGATTTTGACAAATATGGCATGCCAAAACCAGATGTAGCAGGTATTCATATTGCTACACCTGTATTTGATGGTGCTCACGAAAAGGACGTATTCGAAACATTGGCGATTGCAGGTCGTCCTGATGATGGTAAAACTGTTCTATATGATGGTCGTACTGGTGAACCGATGGATAACCGCGTCACTGTTGGTTACGTTTACATGCTTAAACTCCATCATTTGGTTGATGACAAAATCCATGCTCGTTCTACAGGTCCGTACTCCCTTGTTACACAACAACCTTTGGGCGGTAAAGCTCAGTTCGGTGGCCAACGTTTCGGGGAAATGGAAGTTTGGGCTCTAGAAGCATATGGCGCAGCCTATACCCTTCAAGAGCTATTAACTGTTAAGTCTGACGACGTTGTTGGTCGTGTGAAAGCATACGAAAAAATCGTTAAAGGCGAAAACATCCCTGAACCAGGTGTACCTGAGTCCTTCAAGGTATTGCTTAAAGAACTTCAAAGTATCGGTCTCGATGTAAAAATCTTGAACGAAGATCAAGAAGAAGTTATTATGAAAGAACTTGAGGACGAAGATGAGGTGGTAGAAACTGGTATTGAAGAAGTTATGGAAGGCAGTGCTGTAGAAACTGATGAAGTAACTGTAGTAGAACCAGAAGTAGAGGAAGAGGAAGAGGAAGACTTACCAGCTGATAATGGCGGTGAAGATGATATCCTTAGCCAATTGGCGTACCCAATGGGCGACTCCTCTAACGATGAAGACTAAAACTATCTATAAGGAAGGGAGCGATAGTAGTGCTAGACGTAAATGAATTCGATTCCATGCGAATCGGTTTAGCCTCTCCAGAGCAGATTTTATCCTGGTCTCATGGGGAAGTTAAGAAACCTGAAACAATTAACTACCGTACGTTGAAGCCAGAACGTGATGGTCTATTCTGTGAACGCATTTTTGGACCAACAAAGGACTGGGAATGTCACTGCGGCAAATATAAACGCATCCGCCATAAAGGCGTAGTCTGCGACAAATGTGGTGTAGAGGTTACCCGTGCGAAAGTACGTCGTGAACGTATGGGCCATATTCAATTGGCTACTCCTGTATCTCACATTTGGTACTTCAAAGGAATCCCATCCCGTATGGGTCTTATCCTTGACATATCACCACGTTCTTTGGAACGCGTATTATACTTTGCTTCCTACATCGTAGTAGATCCAGCTGGTACACCATTGACAAAACGTCAATTGTTGTCCGAGCAAGAATACCGCGAATACGAAGCTCAATTTAATGAAGACGGTTATACTATCGGTGGTAAATCCGTCGTAATCGAAACAGTGGCTCAACGTAATGAACGTTTAGCTATTGTTCGTGAAGCACAACGCAAAGAGCGCTATAATGCGGCTCTTCGTGATGATGCAACAATACCAGAAGCTGATAAGGAATACGAAGAATTAACTCGCGAAGAACGCTATGAGTTAGGCGCTGCTGAAGAGGTTCTCTTCGCATGTATCGACATGGGTGCTGAAGCGGTAAAAGCTCTCTTATCAGAACTTGATCTTGAAGCATTGAATGCCGAATTGCGCGAAGAGTTGAACACTGCTAGTGGTCAACGTAAAATCCGTGCAGTTCGTCGTTTGGAAGTAGTAGAAGCATTCCGTCAATCTGGGAACCGTCCAGAATGGATGATTATGGACATCGTTCCTGTAATCCCACCTGAATTGCGTCCTATGGTCCAATTAGATGGTGGCCGTTTTGCTACATCTGACCTCAACGATTTATACCGTCGTGTTATCAACCGTAACAACCGTTTGAAACGTTTACTCGACTTGGGTGCTCCTGATATCATCGTGCGCAACGAAAAACGCATGCTTCAAGAAGCGGTTGATGCATTGATTGATAATGGTCGTCGCGGTCGTCCTGTTACAGGTCCTGGTAACCGCCCATTGAAATCCTTGTCCGACATGCTTAAAGGTAAACAAGGTCGTTTCCGTCAAAACTTGCTCGGTAAACGTGTTGACTACTCCGGTCGTTCCGTAATCGTAGTAGGTCCTGAACTTAAAATGCACCAATGTGGTTTGCCAAAAGAGATGGCATTAGAATTGTTCAAACCATTCGTTATGAAACGTTTGGTAGAACGCGGTCAAGCATCCAACATCAAGGCTGCTAAACGCCAAGTTGAAAGAATTGGCCCTGGCGTGTGGGAATCCTTGGAAGAGGTAATTAAAGAACATCCAGTTCTCTTGAACCGTGCCCCTACATTGCATAGACTTGGTATCCAAGCCTTCGAACCAATCCTTTGGGAAGGTCGTGCTATCAAATTGCATCCATTAGTATGTACAGCCTTCAATGCCGACTTTGACGGTGACCAAATGGCGTGTCACTTACCATTGTCCGTAGAAGCACAAGCGGAAGCTCGTACATTGATGCTTTCTAGCCATAATATTTTGTCTACTAAGGACGGCAAGCCAGTAGCAGTACCTTCTCAAGATATGATCTTAGGTACATACTACCTAACAGTTGTACGCGAAGATACTCGTGATAAAGCAAAAACATTTGCTACCTATGATGAAGTTATGCTTGCCTATGAGTCTCATATCATTGGTTTGCAAGATATTCTTTATATCCGTTTACCTGATCATGGCCGTGTAGAAACAACAGCAGGTCGCTTGATCTTCAACAATGCTTTATTCCCAGAATTGTGGCAATACGAGAAACGTGAAGATGGCACTTACTCTTTAGGTAAGGTTATGGATAAGAAAACAGTTGGTAAATTGGTTGATCAATGTTTCCAATTGTTTGGTAATGAAAAAACAGCAGAACTATTGGACCGCATCAAGTCCTTGGGTTACTCCTTCGCTCGTCGCGCAGGTATGACGGTAGCTATTGCTGATATTAAAGTACCAGAAGTTAAAACTAGTTTGTTAGATACAGCGGAACAAGAGGTAGAAAAAGTATCTCGTATGTACCGTCGTGGTCTTATTACAGAAGAAGAACGTTATCGTAAAACTATCCAATTATGGACAAAGGCAACAGAAGATGTTACCGATGCGATGATGGATAATATGGCGTGCGATAAAGACGGCTTTAACCCTGTTTACATGATGGCTATCTCTGGTGCCCGTGGTAATAAACAACAGATTCGTCAGCTTGCTGGTATGCGTGGTTTGATGGCCGATCCATCTGGTCGAATCATTGACTTGCCAATTAAAGCAAACTTTAAAGAAGGCTTGACTGTATTGGATTACTTTACATCCTCTCATGGTGCTCGTAAAGGTTTGGCCGATACAGCGCTTCGTACAGCTGACTCTGGTTACTTGACACGTCGTCTCGTTGACGTATCTCAAGACGTAATCGTTCGTGAGGACGATTGTGACGTTGTAGGTATCGATCTCGTTCGAGAACGTGCTCGCTTGGCTACATCCCCACGTCAAGCATTAGAATTGCTTAAAGATAAACTTATTGGTCGCGTTTTAGATAAAGATGTTGTGAATGCTGAAACAGGGGAACTTGTTGTACCAGCTGAAACTATCTTGGATGAACAATGCTTGGCAGATATTGCTGAAGCTGGTGTTACATCTATCGCATTGCGCGGTGCACACTTGGGCTCTGATAGCGATATTAATCATACTAACTTGGTTCAAAAAATTATTCTTGGTGAAAGCGACGATAGCATCCGTGCAACATTGAAAGAAACTATGGTTCAAAATATGTTGAACAAGGATACTGTACAAGCAATCGTTGACAGCGAAGGGGTAGAAATCTTCCCAGCTGATACACGTCTCACTGAAGAAGGTATCGAAGCTATCCTTAACTCCGATGTAAAAGAAGTACAAGTACGCAACAATGAAATCCACGGTATTGAAGTGGAAGCTATCGTTGAAGGTACTGGTGTTATCGAGCCATTAAAAGACCGTATCGTAGGTCGTATTGCAGCTGAAGAATTAGTTAACAAGGAAACTGGCGAAGTCATCGTTCCTCTTAATGGTGAAATCACAGAGGCGTTAGCTGATGAAGTTGTAAAACACTATGAAACAGTAAAAATCCGTTCCGTATTGACTTGTCGTAGCCCATATGGCGTATGTCGCAAGTGCTATGGTCGTGATCTAGGAACTGGCAACCAAGTTCAAGTTGGTGAAGCTGTTGGTATTATTGCGGCACAATCCATCGGTGAACCTGGTACTCAGTTGACAATGCGTACATTCCATACTGGTGGTGTCGCAGGTGATGATATTACACAAGGTTTGCCACGTGTCGAAGAATTGTTCGAAGCTCGTAAACCAAAACGTAATGCTATCATCGCTGAAAATGAAGGTACAGTTCGTGTTGTACCTAATGAAGGTAAGAAAGGTACGAACACTATCTTTATCACTGGTGAAGATGGTATTGAACTTGATTACCTCATTCCTTACGGCTCCCGCATCATCGTTAAAGACGGGGATGTGGTATCCTTGGGAGCTCGTTTGACTGAAGGCTCCATCAATCCTCATGACATCATGCGTGTTATGGGTACTGAAGCAACTCAACGTTACCTCGTATACGAAGTACAAAAAGTATACAAATCCCAAGGTGTAGAAATTAACGATAAACATATCGAAGTTATCGTTCGTCAAATGCTTCATAAAGTTAAAATTGAAACAGCTGGTGATGCGGATATGCTTCCAGGGGATATGGTGGACGTTAATACCTTTGACGAAGAAAACCGTCGTCTTACTCTCAATGGTCGTGAAAATGCTACAGGCAAACGCACGCTATTGGGTATTACGAAAGCTGCTTTGGCAACGGACTCCTTCTTGTCCGCTGCGTCCTTCCAAGAAACAACACGTGTTCTTACCGACGCTGCTATCAAGGGTAAAATCGATCCATTATTGGGCTTGAAAGAAAACGTAATTATCGGTAAGTTGATTCCTGCTGGTACAGGCATGAGTCGTTACCGTAAGATTGAAGTTGTAAAAAATACACCTGAAATCATTAATATTACGGAAGAGGTTATGTCTGAAGATTAATTACTTTGGATTAGCCGTTAAGCTATATTAACTGTATAGACTTGTTGCATAGTTGATATTGTGCGACATAATAAAAAGGGTGCACCTGCGAGGTGCACCCTTTTGTTATAGATATTATTGGTTTCTATTCAGCTGCTTCTTCCGCGTCATGAGACATGATGTCATAACCGACGTCATCCGATAAAGTAAGATATCGTTCGTACTGTCGAATGATATCGGTAATGATATCCTCCCGTGTCATATACTGCGCATCGTATCCGGCGCGCCCGTCACTGAAATATGTCATAGGGATTGCGTTGGTGCTTTCAGTAATGTGAGGAATGTTAGGATCTTCAATGAGATGATCTGATACCTCTTGCGTAACGAGTTTGATGCCGTAGGTAAAGTTGCGCATTGATTCTTTTTCGATGGTTAACTCTACGGAGGCGTCGTTACCGTTGAAATGTTTGTCAATTCTCGTAGTTAATCCGTACTCTTCGGTTAATTCTTTATTGAGCTGATACATAGCAGGCAATGCTGTTGTTTTCATAAAGGAAATAACATCTTCCGACTGCGTTTGGTTGAGTATTTTGGCAAGACCTTGTTTCCAGTTCTTGCTGTCCCAGTAGATGGATGTGGTTGAAAGTTTTGTGTTAAAGTATTGCGTATCTGTCAATAATCCTTGCCATAAGCTGTAGCACATGATAACCATTAAGGCTGCAAATGGTAAGGCGAGAATGAGCGTTACCGATTGTAGTACATTAAGCCCACCAATACTGAGCAAACTGATGGCAAGAAAGGACATTACAGAGCCCCACATCAAGCATTGCCACTTTGGAGATGAAGTGGATTTATCATAGGCCGCAATATTATTTAACACATAAATGCCTGAATCGGCAGATGTGATAAAAAATAATGCTAATACGATAATCGATAGAAGACTAGTTAAACCGGATAAAGGTAAATATTCAAGGAATGCAAAGAGTAGTTGTTCTGGTTTATCGGTTAATGCACCGAGTGCACCGTTTGCTACTGTTTCATCGATATAAATTGCAGTATTACCAAAGATAGTAAACCAAACGATAGTAAATACAGTTGGAATAATGAGTACCCCAAAGATGAACTCCCGAATAGTCCTACCTTTTGAAATACGCGCAATGAACATGCCCACAAATGGTGCCCAAGATAACCACCAGGCCCAGAATAGTATGGTCCAGCTGAAGAACCATGGTCGGGTTTCTGGTGTATAGATAGATGTATAGAAGCTTTGCCCTAAAATATGTGATAGATAGTATCCAAAGTTTTCTACCATTGTATTTAATAGGAGTAATGTAGGACCTGCACATAGTACAAAAAACATTAAGACTAATGCAACAGATATATTGACTTCGCTGAGCAGCTTAACGCCTTTATCAATACCTGTAACAGCAGATAGAACGGCAATGGACATAATGACGATAATGATGACCGTTTGTGCGGAAAAGTCATTAGTGGAGATGATATCAATATATAGGAACCCTGCACCTAGTTGGGCGGCGCCAAATCCTAAGGTGGTTACGATACCTAATAAAGTTACACAAAGTGCGATGATATCGATAATGTGCCCTCGTGGGCCATTGATCTTATCCTTCCACAGCGGATAGAAACATGAACGTAGTGATAATGGCAATTTATAGCGAAAACCAAAATACGCTAATGCTAAAGCCATAATACCGTATACCGTCCATGCATTGATGCCCCAGTGGAAGATGGAGCGGAATAATGCTTCCTTGGCACTAGATGTGCCATCGACTAAGCTTACAGCAGAGTGATAATGTGAGAGCGGCTCAGCAGTTCCGAAGAACATGAGACCTACACCGGTACCCGCCGCAAATAACATGGCGAGCCAAGCTGTATAAGAGAATTCCGCTTCTTCATCATCGCTACCGAGTTTGATGTCACCTAGCGAACTAAGTGCAAGAAAGATATTGAAGATAAAGAAGAGACTTATGGATAAAACATAAAACCAGCTGAAATCTTCAAATATAATATCACGAACCCCTTGGAGGATCGTTTGAGAAATTTGCGGAATCAGAAGGGCACATAAGCTGAGCCCTAAGACGATAGACAAGCTACCTATAATTACAGGGGGATTAAAGTTTGAATAACGTTTAATGAGTTTAATCATATAATCTCCTTTCTTTAGTAACTTATAAATACAAATATTTGTTCTGTATTAATTTATATCATAATAAAATGGTGTTTATATTAATTTTGCATAATTGGTAAAAGAAAAAATAATAGTGAATGCATAGAATGATTATTTATACATAAAAATAATGATATATGAATAAAAAATCACTCTTCATTTATAATTTAAGATTGAATGAAACACACGGATGAGTGTACATATAAAATGCAGCTGTAGAGCGGTGTGTGACATTGGAAATTGTTTGACATGGACTGATGTAATTGATATACTTACATAGTGCTTTAGGCGAGGTATGCCTAATGGGCATAATTTCGTAAGGAGAATTAGTACAATGGACATTGCCCATCTGAAGTCGGTGAACAAAACAATCGGTGCCAAGCAAACGTTGAAACAAATTGCTAAAGGTGCTGTGAAGTACGTGTTCCTGGGTTGTGATAGTGATGAACGTGTGGTACAGCCTTTACGGATTGCTTGTGAAGAACAGGGAATACCTGTGAATGACAAACACACCATGGATGATCTCGGTCGTGCGTGTCGCATTAAGGTGCGGGCCACAGCTGTAGGCGTCCTACGTTAATCTTGGTAATATCCGATGTAACATTTTGTTATGACGGATCAATTATAAATCTCAAATTTGGAAAGGAGGTGCCCAAATGCCAACAATTAATCAGCTAGTACGCAAAGGCCGCATGAGTTTGACTAAAAAATCTACAGCTCCTGCCCTTCAAGAATCTCCACAAAAACGTGGTGTATGTACTCGTGTGTACACAGCTACTCCAAAGAAACCAAACTCCGCGCTTCGTAAAGTTGCCCGTGTACGTTTGACAAACGCTATTGAAGTAACTGCTTACATCCCAGGCATTGGTCACAATTTACAAGAACACAGTGTTGTACTTATCAGAGGCGGTCGTGTAAAAGACCTTCCAGGTGTGCGTTATCACATCGTTCGTGGTGCATTGGATACAGCTGGCGTACAAAATCGTATGCAAAGTCGTTCCAAATACGGCGCGAAAAAAGCTAAAAAATAATTTTAGCCATTAAACGAAATTAACACACATCATTATAAAGGAGGAATTGAACATGCCAAGAAAAGGCCCTGTTCCGAAACGTGATGTACTTCCAGATCCGGTGTACAACAGCAAATTAGTAACACGTTTCATTAACAAAGTTATGTACGATGGTAAAAAAGGCATTGCTGAAACTATCGTATATGATGCATTCGAAATTATTCGTTCCAAAATGGGTCAAGACCCAATGGAAGTTTTTGATCAAGCATTGAAAAATGTTATGCCTGTACTTGAAGTGCGTGCTCGCCGTATCGGTGGTGCGAACTATCAAGTGCCAGTTGAAGTTCGTGCTGATCGCCGTCAAACCCTCGGTATTCGTTGGGTTGTAAATTATGCTCGTCTTCGTGGTGAACGCACTATGAAAGAACGTTTGGCAGGCGAATTGATGGACGCTTTCAACAATGCAGGCGCTGCAATCAAGAAAAAAGAAGATACTCATAAAATGGCAGAAGCTAATAAAGCATTTGCTCATTATCGTTGGTAATAAGAGGTGACAACTGTGGCAAGAGAGTTTTCCTTAGCAAAAACTCGTAATATCGGTATCATGGCTCACATCGATGCTGGTAAAACAACAACTACAGAACGTATCCTCTACTATACAGGTATCGTTCACAAGATCGGCGAAGTACATGAAGGCGCTGCTACGATGGACTGGATGGAGCAAGAGCAAGAACGTGGTATCACAATCACTTCTGCTGCAACAACTTGTCAATGGAAAGAACATCGTATCAATATCATCGATACTCCTGGTCACGTTGACTTTACTGTAGAAGTAGAACGTTCTCTACGTGTACTTGACGGTTCTGTTGCGGTGTTCAGTGCTAAAGGTGGCGTTGAACCTCAATCCGAAACAGTATGGCGTCAGGCTTCTAACTACGGCGTACCTCGTATCGCTTATGTAAATAAGATGGATACTGTAGGTGCTGACTTCTTCAACGTAGTTGACATGATGAAAGCTCGTTTGGGTGCAAATTCCGTAGCTATTCAAGTACCAATCGGTGCTGAAGATACTTTTGAAGGCATCATTGACTTGATGACTATGAAAGCGGAAATTTATAAATCCGATGACGGTAAAGAATATGAAATCACTGATATCCCTGCTGAATATCAAGAAGTAGCAGAAGCTCGTCGCGAAATGATGATCGATGCTATCGCTGAAACAGATGATGATATCATGATGAAATATTTGGAAGGCGAAGAAATTTCTGTGGAAGAATTGAAAGCGGCATTGCGTAAAGCTGTTATTGCTAACCAATTATTCCCAGTTCTTTGCGGTTCTTCCTATAAAAATAAAGGTGTTCAAATGTTATTGGATGCTGTTATCGATTACATGCCAGCTCCAATCGATATCCCACCTATTAAGGGTGTTGTTCCTGGTACTGAAGAAGAAACAACTCGTCCTTCTTCCGATGAAGAACCATTCTCTGCGTTGGCATTCAAAATCATGGCTGACCCTTATGTTGGTAAATTAGCGTTCTTCCGTGTGTACTCCGGTACATTGGAATCCGGCTCCTACGTTTTCAACTCCACTAAAGGTAAAAAAGAACGTATCGGTCGTATTCTTCAAATGCACGCTAACTCCCGTAAAGAAATCGAACGCGTATATTCTGGTGACATCGCTGCGGCGGTTGGCTTAAAGGATACTACTACAGGCGACACATTGTGTGATGAAAAATCTCCTGTAATTCTTGAGTCCATGGAATTCCCTGAACCAGTTATCTCCGTTGCTGTTGAACCTAAAACAAAAGCTGACCAAGAAAAAATGGGTACAGCTCTTGCTCGTTTGGCAGAAGAAGATCCTACTTTCAAAGTTCGTACTGATGAAGAAACAGGTCAAACTATTATCTCCGGTATGGGCGAACTTCACTTGGATATCATCGTTGACCGTATGAACCGTGAATTCAAAGTAGATTGTAACGTAGGTAAACCTCAAGTAGCATACCGCGAAACTATCCGTAAAGCTGTTAAGGCTGAAGGTAAATTCGTACGTCAATCTGGTGGTCGTGGTCAATATGGTCACTGCTGGTTGGAATTGATTCCTCAAGAACCAGGTGCTGGCTTCGAGTTTGAAAACAAGGTTGTAGGTGGTGCGATTCCTCGTGAATACATCGGACCTGTTGAAAGCGGTGTTAAAGAAGCTATGGAATCCGGTGTTATCGCTGGGTACCCTATGGTTGATGTTAAAGTTATCGTATTTGATGGTTCCTACCATGACGTTGACTCCAACGAAATGGCCTTCAAAATTGCTGGTTCTATGGGCTTCAAAGAAGGTGCTCGCAAAGCAGATCCTGCATTGCTTGAACCATACATGGCTGTAGAAGTAGACGTTCCTGAAGAATATATGGGCGACGTTATCGGTGACTTGAACTCTCGTCGTGGTCGCATGGACGGCATGGAAGCTCGTAATGGTTCCCAACATATCAAAGCATATGTTCCATTGAGCGAAATGTTCGGTTACGCAACTGACCTTCGTTCCAAAACGCAAGGCCGTGGTAACTACTCCATGACATTCGATCATTACGAAGAAGTTCCTAAGAAAATTGCTGAAGAAATTCAAGCAAAGAAAAACGGTTAATCTCATATTAGATTAATAGAATTACTATTTTCCTCGGAGGATAATTTAAAATGGCAAAAGAAAAATTTGAACGTACGAAACCGCATGTTAACATCGGTACAATCGGTCACGTTGACCATGGTAAAA
>NZ_JBBNGV010000008.1:0-23533 GCF_040094895.1 Veillonella parvula
GTCGTTACATTGAAGTAACTTTGAATTATGGTTGGTTTTGACTTTGTCAAAACCCGCACTCTGGCATATGTTCAATCATTTTGATTGATTACCTATCATTGTTCAGTTTTCAAAGATCTGTGCCCCTTCATATGGGGTACTTGAATATAATAACATTTCCATATACTGATGTCAACAACATTTAGACAAATTTTACGACAAATTTCAGGAAAATTTTATCATTATTTTTGCACAATTCCACGGCCTAATTTTACAGATTTAAAACTTGAGTTATATTACTTTTTTAGACATATCATATAGGGAGAATTTAAAATAAAAAGAAGCCGCAACAAGAATACATCTATTGCATTCTGTTGCGACTTCTTGTCTATATGACAGTGTGTTAATAGAATCCCTTATTTGTGTCTCAACACTGTATATTAAAAACTTTTATATATAAGGTTATTGCAACTGCACATTCCTTATAACAAAAGCTATACATATAATGTGATTATATATGTATTAGATGATTAGTTATCTGTCTGAATCGCTTCACGAAGGTTAATTTCGTGCATGTCTCCAACAGAAGGTTCTTCTGCAGACATATTTTTTACAGTTTGTTTTGTAGCAAACCAAACTGCTTCGTTCATGTAATAACGCAATTCTTCATTAGATACATGTTCTTGATCTTGAGCCATGATATCAAGCATAGCATCTTCCAATGCTTGTGCTTCTTCATCAGTCAAAGGACCGCCAACGGCCTTTTGTTTTTGAAGCAATTCATTCATGCGATCAACCATGCTGCGCAATACATTGTATCCATAGCTATTTGTGTAACCTTGGTCCTTATCATATTTAGGGAATGTGTAATAGCTATACTCGTTTTTATTACGGTTTTCACCATTCCAGTTCAATGCAGTTTCTTGGCCATGTACATAACCTAAAGAATGTTTACGGAAATAATCAGCATAATTATGCTTATCTTTAGAATGTAACCATTTAGCTTCTTCTTTAGTTAACGCTTGATGATTATTCTTTTTGCTTTCAGCTAAAGCAATATGTTTTTCCGCATTTTCCCATGCTTTCACAAATTCATGGATACCTTGCACAGCCTGAGGGCTAGCCACAGGAACCAATACAACAGAACCTGTTGTAGGCGCTTTAGCTGGATTTGGTAAAAGCAATGGATCATCAAATGTAGCAGATGCCGCATTAACATGGAATACGCCACTGCCGAATAATACTGCCGCTGTGAAAGCAAGCAAAGTGGATTTTTTCATTATATATTCCTCTTTTCTATCAACGAATTAAATCGGGTGAGAGGACCCCCAAAAGGAAATCCTCAACCCGTAATGTTCAGTATGAACGTATTATAAACCTAGTCTTGCCATCATTGCAGCAATATTAGCTTTCATTTGTTCATTTTCAGCTTTCAAATCAGCTACTTCACCTTTTAATCCTTGATTTTCAGCTTTCATTGCAGCAAGTTCACGTTGCATTGCATATGTAGAACTGATAGGTCCTTTACGATAACGATCTGCAGTTTCTGCTTCACCGTCTCTGTTACCTACTTTCCAAGTTACACCAGCATTTGCCATCATATGGCTATTGCTACCCGCCCAAGCTACGCCAGCATGTAACATCATGGATTCATTTTTGTAATGAGCCACGCCTAATGCCAATGCGGAGTCACCACGGTAGTTACCGTAACCTGCCATAATTTGAGTAGGTTCGTAAGGGTCATAAGCCATAGGTTTCAATGCAGACAACGCGGAGGATAAAGCACCAACTTGACGAACTTCTTTTACAACATTATTCATGCTGTTTGCAACACGATTAAGTTGGGAACCATTAACAGCATCAGTAGAAGTGGAGCTAATTTCGCCTGGAGCCACGTTAGTAATCTTATTACCGCCGTTGTTCAAACCAGAGCTTGTTAAGGATACGCTGCCACCACCATTATTCTTAATTGTGATACCGTTACCGTTTGTCACAGTTGTATGACCGGAGTTATCCATAGTTGTAATGGAGTTGATACCAGTAATATCTTTTGCCAAACGAACATTCAAGCTGCCGTTGTTATCGGAAATAACACCGATATTGTTTGCAGTGGAAAGTTTGCTTTCATCAGTAACGCCACCTTTAACAGTCACTTTTTGACCTAGGTCACGATGGAATTCGCCTCTATCACCTGCAAAGTCTAAGCCAGCTTTCTTAAGGCCGTCGATACCTTTCTTCAAGTCACCGATGTTAGCACCATTTGTTAAGCTGCTGCTATTATCAGCAATATTGTTGATATCTTCGCCTTTACCATAACCGCTTGCCATGTTAACAACTTGATTACCACCATTGTTCAAGCCGTCTTTAGTTAATGTAACCTTGTTTCCACCATCTCTAGGGCTACCATTACCATCACTCTTAGGAGGAGTTATAATCTCAACACCGTTGCTGCTAACACTAGTAGTTAATTTAGAATCGCCCATGCCGGATGTAACTACCATGCCGTCTGCAGTTGTTCTTGTGCTCTTAGTCTTTTTATCAGTAGTTACAACACCATTAGCAGTCAATTCAGTGGCCTTAGTTGGATTATCTACAAGCACACCATTAGCTGTTGTTTGTGTTGAATTATTTTGGCTATCAGATACTTTTACATTACCTGCAGTAAGAGCAGTTGTATTGCCTAATGTATCAGTGCTTGTAACACCTACACCGTTTGTTACAGTAGAGAATTTCTTATCGTCAGTAGTGGTAATCACACTGCGTAAGTTCAAGTCTTTTTTGATATCTACAGTGTATGTTTTGGACTTATCCGCATTTGTTGTAGATGTTACAGTTGTATTGCCGCTATCGCCAGCTTTCACTGTTGTAGTTGCCGCCGCCATGCTGCTCTTCAACTGTTGAACGTTAACTGCATCTGTATCATTTACACCAGCTGCCACGTTAGTAATCTTTTGATTATTTGCGTTTAAGCCTTCATTAGAAATGTAAGTTTTACCGCCTACAGATACGCCTTTATCGTCAAGAACAACTTGTTTGTTTGGATCGGAACCAACTGTTACAGAGTCAAGACCTTTAAGGTTCTTAGCGAGTTTAACGTTCAAGTTACCGTTTTCATTAACTACGCCAATGTTACCGTTTGAAAGTTTGGATTTATCAGCTTCGCCACCTTTAAGTTCCAATGTTTGACCAAGGTCTTTATGGATAACATCACCAGAGTCACCTTTGAAGTTCAAGCCTTTTTTAGTCAAGTCTTGAGTGTTCTTATCAATTTTGTTATCTACAACTTTCAATTGATCTTCTGTTGCAGCTTGACCGTTAGTGATGTTATTAGGATCCCAAGTTCTGTTAGTCAAGTTGTTTACAGTACCGTTTGCACCGTTAACTAGAACTTTACCAGCATTAATTGAGCCCTCTGTACCATTGATAGTTACAGCGTTAGCACCTTCACCAGCTTTCACGATACCTTTAGTACCATCAATGTGAACTGCTGTGTTACCAGAACCTAATGTCACAGTATCTTTCAAGCCTACAGTGTAAGTCTTAGCTTTAGTAATAGCATTGATTTCTTCCTCAACATCAACGTTTTTACCAGCTTTTACCTTAGTATCGGACGCAGCTCTTACTTCGTTCAATTGATTTAAGTTAACTGCATCAGTACCATCAGTACCAGCTTTTACGTTCTTGATTTGAGTATCGTTAGCATCAAAGCCATTAGATGTAACGAATTTCTTACCACCGATTGTCAAACCATCATTGTTGATTGTTGTAGCACCAGTTGTTACGCTGTTCAAGCCTGTTAAGTCTTTTGCAAGTTTAACATTCAACTTACCGTTTTCAGATACAACACCGATGTTGTTGTCGGACAATTTAGTTTTATCAGAAACGCCACCTACAACATCCAATGTTTGACCAAGGTCTTTATGAATTAAATCACCAGAGTCAGCTTGGAAGTTCAAGCCTTTCTTACCGTTGTCTGTAACTTTTTTATCTACAGATTTCAATTGGTCTTCTGTTGCTGCTTGACCACTTGTGATATTTGCAGGATCCCAAGAAATATTAGTCAAGTTGTTTACAGTACCATTTGCACCGTTAACTAGAACTTTACCAGCATTAATGTTACCTGTTACACCATCAATCGCTACCTTACCAGCATTGATTGTGCTATTTACGCCATTGATAGTGACTGCATTAGCGCCGTCACCAGCTTTTACGATACCTTTTGTACCGTCGATGTTAACAGCTGTGTTACCGGAACCTAATGTTACAGTGTCTTTCAATGCCACTGTGTAAGTCTTAGCTTTTGTAGTAGGATCTTGAGTTTCATCAACATTGATGTTTTTGCTACCTTCTACTTTTGTATTAGATGCAGCTTTTACATCGTTCAATTGTTTAACGTTAACAGCATCATTATCTTCTACACCAGCAGTTACGTTTTTGATTTGCGTATTGTTAGCGTTGAAGCCATTAGCTGTAACGAATTGTTTGTTGTTGATTGTCAAGCCATCGTTGTTGATAGTTGTTTGACCAGTTGTTACGCTGTTCAAGCCTGTTAAGTCTTTTGCAAGTTTAACATTCAACTTACCGTTTTCAGATACCACACCGATGTTATTGTCAGACAATTTAGCTTTATCGGAAGTGCCACCCACAACACCTAATGTTTCACCAAGGTTTTTATGAATGCTTGTTGCATCATCACCTTGGAAGTTCAAGCCTTTATTAGTGTTGTCTGTAACTTTTTTATCTACAGATTTCAATTGGTCTTCTGTTGCAGCTTGACCACTTGTGATGTTTGCAGGATCCCAAGTTCTGTTAGTCAAGTTGTTTACAGTACCGTTTGCACCGTTAACTAGAACTTTACCAGCATTAATGTTACCTGTTACACCATCGATTGCTACTTTGCCAGCATTAATTGTGCTGTTTACACCGTTGATAGTTACCGCATTAGTGCCATCGCCAGCTTTTACGATACCTTTTGTACCGTCGATATTAACAGCTGTGTTACCGGAACCTAATGTTACAGTGTCTTTCAATGCCACTGTGTAAGTTTTAGCTTTTGTTACAGCATCTACAGTTTCATCAACATTGATGTTTTTGCTACCTTCTACTTTTGTATTAGATGCAGCTTTAACATCGTTCAATTGTTTAACATTTACAGCATCGTTATCTTCTACGCCAGCTGTTACGTTTTTGATTTGCGTATTGTTAGCGTTGAAGCCATTATCTGTAACGAATTGTTTATTGTTGATTGTCAAGCCATCGTTATTGATAGTTGTTTGACCAGTTGTTACGCTGTTCAAGCCTGTTAAATCTTTTGCAAGTTTAACATTCAACTTACCGTTTTCGGATACTACACCGATATTATTATCGGACAATTTAGCTTTATCGGAAGTACCACCTACAACGTCTAATGTTTCGCCAAGATTTTTATGAATGCTTGTAGCGTCATCGCCTTTGAAGTTCAAGCCCTTCTTAGTCAAGTCATTGCCATTATCAGTGATTTTCTTATCAACAATTTTCAATTGATCTTCTGTTGCAGCTTGACCGCTTGTGATATGGTCAGCATCCCAAGTGATATTTGTCAAGTTGTTTACCGTACCAGTAGCACCGTTAACAGTCACTTTACCGGAGTTGATAGTGCCATTTGTACCATTGATAGTCACAGCATTAGCACCGTCACCAGCTTTCACGATGCCTGTAGTACCGTTGATGTTAATTGCTTTATCGCCGGAACCTAAAGTTACATTGTCTTTCAATGCTACTTTATAAGTTTTAGCGTGTGTATTAGGGTCTACTGTGGAATCAACATTGATGTTTTCGCTACCTTCTACTGTAGTGTTAGACGCATTTTTAACTTCGTTCAATTGATTCAAGTTAACTGCATCATTACCATCAGTACCAGCTTTTACGTTTTTGATTTGTGTGTTGTTAGCATCAAAACCGTTAGCTGTAACGAATTTATTACTACCAATTGTTAAACCTTCGTTATTAATTGTTGTAGCACCAGTTGTTACACTTGTTAAGCCAGTCAACTCTTTAGCAAGTTTAACATTCAACTTACCGTTTTCAGATACCACGCCGATGTTATTGTCGGACAATTTAGCTTTATCGGAAGTACCACCTACAACATCTAATGTTTCGCCAAGATCTTTATGAATGCTTGTAGCGTCATCGCCTTTGAAGTTCAAGCCCTTCTTAGTCAAGTTACTACCATTGTCAGTAATTTTCTTATCAACAACTTTCAATTGATCTTCTGTTGCAGCTTGACCGCTTGTGATATGGTCAGCATCCCAAGTGATATTTGTTAAGTTGTTTACAGTACCTTTAGCACCGTTAACAAGAACTTTACCGGAATTGATATTGCCTGTTACACCGTCAATCGCTATGTTACCAGCATTAATTGTGCTGTTTGTACCGTTGATAGTTACAGCATTATTGCCTTCGCCAGCTTTCACAATACCTTTTGTGCCGTCGATATTAACAGCAGTATTGCCAGAACCCAATGTTACTGTATCTTGTAAACCAACTGTATAAGTCTTAGCTTTAGTAAGTGGATCTTCAGAATCAGTTACATTGATGTTTTTACCAGCTTTTACAACAGTTTTAGCTGCCGCTGCGTTATTGGATACTTCTTTCAACTGTTTAAGGTTAACTGCGTGGTTATCCTCTGTACCAGCTTTCACGTTTGTGATTTGAGTATCGTTAGCATTGAAGCCGTTGCTTGTAACAAATGTGTTACCACCGATTGTTAAACCATTGTTATTAATAGTTGTAGCACCAGTTGTTACGCTGTTCAAACCTGTCAAATCTTTAGCAAGTTTAACATTCAATACGCCGTTGTTATTAACTACGCCGATGTTATTTTCTGAAAGTTTAGATGCGTCAGCTTGACCGCCAGAGATTTTCAATGTTTGGCCAAGGTCTTTATGAATTGCAGTACCTGCATCGCCTTGGAAGTTCAAGCCTTTTTCTACGATTTCAGTTTTTGTAGTATCAATCTTATTGTCTACTACTTTTAATTGATCTTCTGTAGCAGCTTGACCATTAGTAATAGCATTAGGATTCCAAGTTCTGTTAGTTAATTCGTTAACAGTACCTGTAGTACCATTGATAGTTACTTTACCGGAGTTGATAGTACCATTTGTGCCGTTGATAGTCACAGCATTATCGCCAGTGCCAGCTTTCACGATACCTGTTGTACCGTTGATATTGATAGCTGTATTACCTGTGCCTAATGTTACTTCATCTTTCAAGCCTACAGTATATGTTTTAGCTTTAGTTACATTGTCGATGCTTTCATCAACTTTAATGTTTTTACCTTCAGCTACCTTTGTATTTGCTGCAGATGCACTGTTGGATACTTCTTTCAATTGCGCCAAGTTTACTGCATCGCTATCGATTGTACCACGAGCAACGTTAGTAATCTTGTTACCACCATTATCCAAGCCTGTTTTAGTAAGGGATACAGATGCATTGTTTGTAGCACCGTTGCTGATAGTTACACCATTGGAAGTAACTTTTGTATCACCTACAGTTACGCTGTTCAAACCTTTAAGGTCTTTTGCCAAACGAACTTTCAAGTCATTAGAGCCATCGGATACAACACCGATATTGTCTTCTGCAGTCAATTTGGATGCGTCTGTGATGCCACCTTTAACGTTTACTTGTTCGCCAAGTTTTTTATTGATTACATTACCGGAGTCAGCACCGAATTTCATGCCTTTATTGATCAATTCTTCTTTAGTCTTGAACAATTGGCTACCGTTAATAGCATCTGTAGATGTAGCTGTTACAGCACCGTCTTTTACATTTGTAATAGTAGTGCCATTAGCGCCTTCCAATGTTACCTTAGTTTTATCAACAACACCGTTATTGATGTCGTATTTAACAGCACGATCTGTCAATTTATCTACAGAAGTCTTGGATGCAATGTTATTGATTGTAACTTGCTCTTTAACGCCTGCATGGTTTTTATCCTCTACAGTCAAGGATACTTCACCATTGTCGTTTACCTTGTAGGAACCGTCACCAGCGGAGTTTCTTACAAGACGATAGTCAGTTGCACTGCTACCTTGTTGAGTAATTTGTTCACTAACTTTTTTCAACTGATCTTCAGTCGCTGCACGACCGGATACGATAGATGTGGAATCCCAGCTCTTATTGCTCAAGTTAGTTACATAATTACCAGTTTCGCTCGCTTGTTTCGTATTTTGAACAGTTTGAGCGCCCATTACAACGCCACTAGCAGTTACTCTACCTGCTGTACCATCAAGAACTACTTGATTGTTACCGCTACCCAATGTCACTTTGTTATTCAAACGAAGATCATATTTAGCGCCTTCAGTGCTTGTAGCAGGAGTCGTTGTCAATTTAAGGTTATCATCGGAAACAGTTACTTTTGAATGTTTGCCTGCTTCGATTTTTACATCATGCAATTGGCTACCATTTACAGCATCTGTAGAAGTAGAGGATACTTCGCCAGCTTTCAAGTTAGTAATTGTTGTACCGCCTTGGCCTTCCAAAGTAACCTTGTTTTTATTAACAGTAGTACCGTTAAGATCATATTTAACAGCACGTTCTGTCAATTTATCCAATTCAGTTTTGGATGCGATATTGTTGATTGTTACCGTATTAGCAGGACTATTAGGATGAGCCTCATCTTTAACTTTTAAATCAACTTTATTGTTTTCTACAGAGTAAGAACCATCTGCAGAATTTGTATTGTTGATCAAGCGGTAATCTGTTTTAGCTGCATTAGTAGTCTTGATTTCATCAGACACTTTTTTCAACTGATCTTCAGTTGCTGCACGACCAGATGTGATTGTAGGGTTTTGAACATTCCATTCTTTGTTGTCCAAACCAGTTACATAGTTTTTATTGTCGCTATGTTTACCTACACGAACAGAACCAGCAGTTACGCTATTCAAACCTGTTAGGTCTTTTGCCAACTTAACATTAAGGTTGCCGTCTTTAGCTACAACACCGATGTTATTGTCAGACAAAGTACCTGTAGCGCCACCAGTAATACCTAAAGTATCGCCAAGTTGTTTATTGATTTTAACATTGTTATCGCCTTGGAAGCTTAAGCCTTTAGCGATTTTGTTAGTGTTATTTGTGATATTAGTAGTATTAATATCTTGTTGCTCTTTAGAAGCAAGGTTCGTCAACTTAACTTGTTTAGGATTGGAACCATCAGCATCCGCAACAGTCAATGTCATGCTACCGTCAGCAGCTACTTTATATTCACCGTTGCTGCCTGCTGCAGGGTTTGCAATCAAGCGGTAGTCAGTTTTGGAAAGACCATTAGAGATTTTAGAGATATCAACATCGAATGTTTGATTATCATTACGTGTCAATGTCAATCTCTTACCGTCATTGGATACTGTACCGGATGTAACATAAGTATTTTTCAAACCTGTTACTTCAGCGGTTAAACCGTTTGTACCGGTCATGTTAATCTTGCCATTACCGTTTGCTTCATAAGTAGCAGCACCACGTTGTAAGTATTTATCGTATTTAGCTGCAATACGAGAGATATCACCGATATTAGCCGCATTTGTTAATGTATCGCCACCGGATTTTACATTAGTGATTTGATTACCACCAGCATTGATACCTCTTGTGCTCATGGATACATTACCTGTTGTAACGGAGTTGAAGCTTGCATCTTCAACAGTTGCAACCGTAACATTATCTCCGGAGCCTTCTAATGCAATATTTTTACCAGCTTTAAAGTTAACTGTACGATTAGGCGCTTTTACATCTTTTAGCTTTCTACCGTCAACTTGAAGTTCCCAACCTTGGTTTGCAGATTTAATAGCTTCATGAACGGTATTTTTACCTGTATCACCAATGTTAGTCATGGTGATAGTACCGTTTTGGTCAACCTGAGCATTACCGCCTAAGATATTCTTAGTGCTGTTAGCTACATTACCCACTGCATTAGCAACGCCATATAATTGGCTGCCATTAATAGCATCTGTAGATTGTGCATTCACACGACCAGCAGCTACGTTAGTGATTGTACGTTTTGTAGAATTGTTACCAACGCTAACTGTGGAATCAGCAGTGCCACCGGCATAGTTATATTTCAAGCCGTTAATAGTTTCACTAGCAGTGCTCACAGAGGCCGCTGTTTCAGATTTAGCACCTAACGCAACGCCACGAACGTTATTTACTGTCGCATTGCTACCAAGAGCTAAGCCTTCGTTTGCTTGTACACTTGCTTCACTACCGATTGCTACAGCATCAGTTACTTCTTTTTGAGCTTTAAGTTTAGTGATTAATTCAGGATTATCTTTATAAACACTACGATCACGTACACGTTCTAATGTACCTGCTTGAGCGCTTACGCCCAATGCGATGGACCGAGAACCAGTTGCTTGTGCATCATCACCGATAGCCACAACATTTTTCTTGTCCCCATCTTGAGTGCTCAAAGCACTAGCTTCACGACCCATAGCAATAGAGCCGTAACCTTCGGAATGAGCGTTATTACCGATAGCTGTAGAACGTTCACCTAATGCCCATGCAGCATTACCTGCTGCTACAGAAGATCCGCCCAATGCATATGTATCATTACCTAATGCCACGCCGGAACCACCATGAGCACGCGCAGAGTTACCTACAGCAACGGAGTTATTTACTTTATATTGAGGGTCATTTTGAATACCGGATTCAGCATTATTACCGATAGCTATGCCGTCCATTGCACGAGTTTTGGCATTGTTACCAAGAGCAACCCCATTATCACGATAATGAGCAGCACTGTTACCGATAGCTACGCCTTGTATTCCCTGAGAAAGGGCATTACTACCGATAGCTATGCCATGAGTAAAATTCTCGCCTTTATAATTTGTACCTGCTGCTACATTAGCACCTGTCCCCATAGCAACACTATCTACAGTATTTGATTTAGCACCTTGACCGATAGCAATAGCACGAGCAGCGTTAGCTTGGGTATTAGTACTTCCGTCATATGCTGTATACGGTGTACCTTTTGCGTCTGTCAATGGATCAGGATTTGCAGAACCGATAGCAATGGATTGAGCACCTTTTGCCAATGCGGAGTGACCCATGGCCAAGCTAGCAGACCCTTGTGCGGATGCTGCCGTACCGATAGCTGCCGCATATTGTTCTCCTGCGTAAGCTTGACGCATCATCGCCAAGGAGTTAAAGCCTTTTGCCTTTGCAGCTGAACCGACAGCAATAGCACCGATTTGTTCAGATTGAGCATAATGGCCTAAACCGATACCCAACGCACGAGATTGGGAATAATCACCGATAGAAATACCGGATACGGAGCCATCATTAGAACGTGCATTCGCACGATTACCAATTTGAATACCGAACACCTTATTATCAGTATATAAGTGTCCTTGTCCTGGATTTCCTGGTGTTTTGTAATCATACATTTGAATGTAAGGTGCTTTTTCGCTAGGGTATAAATACGTAAACCCGCCATCACGTTCACCTTCACCAGGAGATAAAGAAAGACCTCTAATAGGTGCTGCATCAACACCCGAAATTAATCCGCTACCGCAGGTCAAAACCATAGCCGCCAAGCCAACTTTTACCGTAGCTTTAGCGGAATTACTAACAAAGCTTTTGGAGCCACGAGTATGGCTTTTTGCAATTTCAGATACAACGACATATGCGCCTCGTACCTGACTCCAAATTACCCTATAAATACGATTCATTTAGTAGTACCTACCTTTCACACAGTTTTATAAGGGATTCTAAAACCAACACTAAAACACTAAAAATAATAAAATTTTCATCAAAAATTTAATTACTATACATATAAAATATCAGATTAGTTTATGAATGTAAATATATTTTTTTCATATTTCGCTCATTTATTTTCAGAACTTTAAACTTCTTTTAAAAATTGATTTTCTTACTCATTTAAATATATTTTCAATCATAAAAACCCTTACAACAATGGGCCAAACAACACTTATAATCTAAAGCTAATGATTTTATAGTAAATTAATCACATTTATAATTTTCGATTAAAATTATATGTTCTGTATTATACACTATTATGAAAAGTTTGTGAAGTCAAACACAAAAAAAGAACGAAAGTCCTTTCACAGTAGACTTTCGTTCTTTCATTTTATATACCATATAGGGTTAAAATCATCTAATTTTCATGGGTATTTTCTGGTACATCAGCTCGCTTTTTATCGCATGAACGTAAGATGAAACAGGTATGAATTACATGCCTAAACGACTCATAATAAGAGCCAATTGTCGCTTAGTTTCTTCGTTATCTTTCTGTAGACGAAGATTATCTTCTTTTAATGCCGCATAGTCTGCAGTTAATTTTTCATCCTGCGCTTTCATGCGTGCATTTTCAGCTTTCAAAGCGGTCATTTCATCCTGCATTACGTACATAGAACTGATAGGACCGCCCTTGTAGCGTTCAGGAATAGCCTTCTTCTCATCAGAAGAACCGAATTTACGAGTTACACCAGCATTCACCATATTATGACGACTACCAACAGATACGCCTGCATGGAACATAGTGTCTTCCGATGTGTAGTGAGCAACACCTAAAGCTGCTGCAGTTTCGCCTCTGTAATTACCAATACCAGCCATCACTTGAGTTGGTTCTAACGGATCATATTGAATCGGTTTCAACGCAGACATAGCCGCCGCATGAGCACCTACACGTTGCGTTTCGCCCGCCACGGAATTAATAGCATTGGCCATGCCCTCTGTAACTCCTTTCAATTGATTTACGTTAACCGCATCCGTGCCGTTTACACCAGGACCTACATTGCTAATTGTTTTACCACCGTTATTCAATCCATCTTTAGTAAGGCTTACAATGTTACCGCTAGCAGGAGTAATGGTTATGCCACTGCCGTTCACAACCGTAGAGTTACCTGCGGCATCCTTAGTCGTTACTGACGTAAGACCTTTCAAATCTTTCGCCATACGAACCTTGAGATTGCCGGTACCATCGGATACAACACCTAAATTATCTTCTGTAGTCAACTTGCTAGCATCAGTAATACCACCGATTACGTTTACCTGTTCGTTAAGTTTTTTGTTAATCACATTACCGGAATCACCACCGTATTTCATACCATCGTCTTTAGTTGCCACTTGATGTGTCTTGCCCTGTTCATCTTGGTACTTAATACGAGTAATAGCATTACCTCCTAGATCAGAATCACCCTTATCAGCAATCATATCTGCATTGCGACCATCTTTGCCAGTTAAACCGATATGACCAACGCCATCTTTGCCGGACATAGATACAGCATCTTTACCGTCTTTACCTGTAATAGCTACTTTGCCGTCTGTACCATTCGCAGCGTCTGGACCTGTAATGGAAACGCCATCTTGACCGTTTTTGCCGACTTTCACCTTATCAGTCGTTACCGTATCGGCAGTGACCGTTTTGGTAGTAACGCTATCAGTCTTAAGATTCTTAGCCATTTTAATAGTAACATTACCATTTTCGGCTACTGTTTTGATATTTTCACCGGAATAATCACTATCAGCCCCTTGACCTTCACCTTTGATAGTAACCTTTTGACCTAAATCACGGTGGAAATCGCCTGTATTACCGGCAAAATCCATACCTTTCTTCGTAATGTCATCACCTAAGTTATTAATCTTATTATCCAAGGTTTTATGGGACTTCTGCAATTGATCTTCTGTAGCAGCACGACCACTTGTAATATTGTTAGGATCCCAATCTTTGTTTTCCAAACCTGTCACATGACCGTCCTTGCCATCAACAGATACTTTACCTGCCGCGATCTTACCATCTTTACCGTCGATAGTTACCTTATCTCCGGCCTTAATTGTACCGTTTATACCGTCAATCGCTACAGTGCCGGCCTTGATTGTGCCCTTATCACCATCGATTTCAACTTTATCACCTGCTTTAATGGTGCCTTTGTTACCATCGATAGTAATGTTGTCACCGGCTTTGATAGTGCCTGTTGTACCATCCATTGCAATTTGTTTCGTAGGATCAGTCCCCATTGTTACTTGGTCTTTGAGGCCCACTTTGTAATTTGTAGAACCGTCCGCATTAGTGGTCTTATCTACTTGGACATTATTACCTGCCGTTACTGTTGTAGTAGCAGCTGCTGCGGCTTTATCTAATTGGGATTTATTAACCGCATCCTTAGAATCAGTACCATCAGCTACATTCGTAATCTTCTTGTTGGACGCATCGATACCGTCCTTCGTCATGGATGGACCGTTGGTAATCTTCACGCCGTCCTTTGTAACAGCAGTCAACGGATTGCCATCCTTATCTTGAACGGTCATACCTTCACCATTTACAACGGTTTTACCGTTTGCACCATTAGTACCATTGTTGAAAGTTATGGAATCTAGACCT
The DNA here is from genome assembly GCF_040094895.1 of Veillonella parvula. Taxonomy (GTDB): domain Bacteria; phylum Bacillota; class Negativicutes; order Veillonellales; family Veillonellaceae; genus Veillonella; species Veillonella parvula_L. The sequence continues at coordinate 14,348 of NZ_JBBNGV010000008.1, forward strand.
TTAAGATTTTTTGCCAAACGAACATTAAGGATATTATTTTTGCTAATAACACCGATATTGTTTTCGGTCAACTCATCTTCACTTGTAACACCACCCTTAATGTCCAATTGTTCATTAAGTTTCTTCTTGATGGTAGTACCGGAGTCACCACCGTATTTCATACCATCGTCTTTGGTTGCTACTTCATGGGTTGTGCCATTTTCATCTTGATATTTAATGCGCGTGATTTCATTTCCATTAACATCAGCAGCACCTTTATCAGCGATAATATCCGCACTGCGACCATCTTTACCAGTTAAACCGATGTGACCTATACCGTCTTTACCGGACATGGACACCGCATCCTTGCCGTTTTTATCTGTAACAGCTACCTTACCATCAGTGCCATTCGCCGTATCTGGACCTGTAAGAGATACGCCCTCCTTACCGTCTTTACCGACTTTCACGGATTCAGCCTTAAGATTTTTGTTCATCTTCACATCGATAGTCGTGTTACCTGTTGCTGCATCTTGTTTGATGAAAGTCTTAATATTGTCACCACTATAGTCGGTATCAGCAGCTTTACCTTCACCTTGAACAGTGACAGTAGAGCCTAATTTATTGGTTTGTACACCGCCTACATTGGCATTGAATTTGAGACCTGTATCAGTTTGACCTGCCAAGGCTTGTTTCAATTGATCCTCTGTTGCAGCACGACCGGATACGACATTACCTGCATTCCAAGTCTTATTATCAAGACCAGTCACGTAGTTACCAGTATTAGCAGGAGTTGCGCCATCAGATTGTTTACCCATGGTTACAGTGCCGGCTTTCACAGTTTCCGTAGCCGTAACAGATGTAACATTAAGATCCTTTTTCAATTTGAGGCCGATCTTCGTATCGTCACCGGTTTGACTGATTTCCGTCGTAATATTGTCGTCGCCGTTTACCGTTACCTTAGAGCCTAGTTTATTAGTTTTTTCAGCGTTATTATCCGCATCAAAACGAAGGCCTTTATTGGTAAGTTCAGTCTTAGCATCACTAATATTTTTATTTAACTCAGTTTTAGCGTCATGCAATTGACCGCCGTTAACCGCATCTTTGGAATTAGCAGCAATATTACCATCAGCAACATTGGTAATCTTTTGGTCGTTCGCATTGATGCCATTTGGAGATACATAATTCTTACCACCTACGGTCAAACCACCACTATTGATGATTGTACCGCCAGCTGTTACGCTGTCCAAACCAGTTAATGTCTTAGACAACTTCACGTTTAATGTGCCTGTGCCATCAGATACAACGCCAATATTATTATCAGTTAAATCTGCAGCTGCAGCTCCGCCTTTAATGGCAACAGTACCACCTAGCTTCTTGTTAATAGTTGTGCCAGAATCACCGTCAAAATTTAAGCCTTTATCCAATTCGGATTTAGATGCTACATCTTTAATCGTTACGGTTTTTGTTTTATCCGGATGGTTCTTATCCTGTACGGTCAATGCTACGTCACCGTTGGCATCTACAGTGTAGTCACCATTGGAACCCGCCGCTGGATTAGCAACGAGACTAAAGTCTGTTGCACTAGCACCTTGTTTTTTAACTTCATCACTAACCGTTTTCAATTGGTCTTCCGTTGCTGCACGGCCAGATGCAATCGTAGGATTATCAATACTCCACGCCTTATTATCAAGACCTGTTACATAATTACCAGTATTAGCAGGAGTTGCACCATCAGATTGTTTACCCATAGTTACCGTACCAGCTTTCACAGTTTCCGCTGCAGTAACAGATGTAACATTAAGATTTTTCTTCAATTTAAGGCCGATCTTTGTATCGTCACCAGTTTGACTAATTTCTGTCGTAATATTATCGTCGCCGTTTACCGTTACCTTAGAGCCTAGTTTATTCGTTTTTTCAGCGTTATTATCCGCATCAAAACGAAGGCCTTTATTGGTAAGTTCAGTTTTTGCGTCACCAATATTTTTATTGAGTTCAGTTTTAGTGTCAGCAATATTTTTGTTTAGTTCGGTTTTAGTATCGCCAATGTTTTTATTTAATTCATTCTTTGTATCAGCGATATTCTTGTTTAACTCAGTTTTAGCGTCATGCAATTGACCACCGTTAACCGCATCTTTGGAGTTTGCTGCCACATCGCCATTAGCAACATTGGTAATCTTTTGGTCATTTGCATTGATACCGTTTGGAGATACATAAGTCTTACCACCTACAGTTAAACCACCACTATTGATGATTGTGCCACCAGCTGTTACGCTGTCCAAACCAGTTAATGTCTTAGACAACTTCACGTTTAATGTGCCTGTGCCATCAGAAACAACGCCAATATTATTATCTGTTAAATCTGCAGCTGCAGCTCCGCCTTTAATGGCAACAGTACCACCTAGCTTCTTATTAATAGTTGTGCCAGAATCACCGTCAAAATTCAAGCCTTTGTCCACTTCGGATTTAGACGCCACATCTTTAATCGTTACGGTTTTTGTTTGATCCGGATGGTTCTTATCTTGAACTGTCAATGCTACGTCACCATTGGCATCTACAGTGTAGTCACCATTGGATCCCGCCGTAGGATTTGCAACAAGACTGAAGTCCGTTGCATTAGCGCCTTGAGTTTTAATAGCTTCAGTAACTGTCTTCAATTGATCTTCTGTTGCAGCACGTCCCTTGACAGCAGTCGGATTAGTTACGCTCCATGCCTGATTATCAAGACCAGTCACATAGTTACCCATATTAGCAGGAGTTGCACCATCGGATTGTTTACCCATAGTTACAGTACCGGCTTTCACAGTTTCCGTAGCAGTAACAGTGGTAACATTAAGGTCTTTCTTCAATTTAAGACCAATCTTCGTATCGTCACCAGTTTGACTGATTTCCGTCGTAATATTGTCGTCGCCATTTACTGTTACCTTGGAGCCTAGCTTATTCGTTTTTTCGTCATTATTATCTGCGTCAAAACGAAGGCCTTTATTAGTAAGTTCAGTTTTAGCATCATTAATATTATTGTTGAGTTCAGTTTTAGTGTCACCAATTTTTTTATTGAGCTCAGTTTTGGTATCACCAATGTTTTTATTCAACTCGGTCTTTGTATCAGCGATATTTTTGTTTAACTCAGTTTTGGCTTCATGTAATTGACCGCCGTTCACCGCGTCTTTGGAGTTAGCCGCCACATCGCCATTAGCAACATTGGTAATCTTTTGGTCGTTCGCATTGATGCCATTTGGAGATACATAATTCTTACCACCTACTGTCAAACCACCACTATTGATGATTGTGCCACCAGCTGTTACGCTGTCCAAACCAGTTAATGTTTTCGCTAGTTTCACATTTAACACACCGCCATCAGATACGACACCAATATTATTGTCCGTCAAGTTAGCAGCCGCTGCACCGCCCTTGATGCTAAGCTTATCACCCAACTGTTTGTTAATTACAGCGCCGCTATCTCCATCAAAGTTAAGGCCTTTAGCAATAGTCGTATTGATTGTGGATATAGCATTTTTATTAGTCGTAATATCTTGCGTATTTTGAGCGATATTTTGCTTATTTTGTGCAATATCAGTCTTATTCTTACCGATGTCAGTCGCATTTTTAGCAATGTCAGTTGTGTTTTGAGCTATTTTATCCTTGTTCGTATTAACTTGCGTATTAACAGATTTCAACTGATCTTCCGTTGCAGCACGACCAGTTACGGCTTGTGGATTATCTACATCCCAAGCAGTATTGGTAAGACCAGTTACCGTGCCTGCAGTACCATCCACAGATACAGGATTAGCAGTTCCTAAGGTGATTTTATCCCCTAATCCGACAGTATATTCCTTACCGCCGGCTGCATTTGTACCTTCTTCTACAGTGATGTTGCTGTTTTTAGCTTTCACAGTACTTGCCTTAGCAGTTCCACCGATAGCATCTTGCAACTGACTGAAGTTAACCGCATCAGTAGGATCTGTGCCTTTTGCTAGACCGGTAATCTTTTGATTATTTGCATTGATACCGTTTGGCGTTACGTAGGTCTTGCCGCCTACGGTCAAACCACTACCATTAATAGTTGTTCCACCAGCCGTTACGCTATCCAAACCAGTTAATGTTTTAGCTAGTTTCACATTTAATGTGCTGCCATCAGACACGACACCGATATTATTATCCGTAAGATCCGCCATAGCACCACCTTTAATGGTAACAGTGTCGCCTAATTTTTTATTAATCGCAGCACCGCTATCGCCGTTAAAGTTTAATCCTTTATTGATATTGGTTACATTTGTATTGACCTTATCATTAACGGATTTCAACTGATCTTCCGTAGCAGCTCGACCACTTACAGCTTGAGGATTATCCGCGTTCCAAGACTTATTATCGAGCCCTGTTACAAAGTTACCGTTTGCACCGCCTGCACCACCTGATTGTTTGCCCATAGTCACAGTGCCGGCTTTCACAGTATCAGCAGCAGTAATAGTAGTAACATTGAGATCTTTCTTTAATTTAAGACCGATCTTAGTATCGTCACCAGTTTGGCTGATTTCTGTCGTGATATTATCATCGCCGTTTACCGTTACCTTGGAACCCAATTTATTGGTCTTAGCACCGCCTGTATCCGCATCAAATTTGAGACCTGTATTAATCACATCATTCTTCGCAGTCGATATATTATTGTTTAGCTCGGTTTTAGCATTATCTATATTGCCATTCAGTTCAGTTTTAGCGTCATTAATATTTTTATTGAGTTCAGTTTTGGCATCACCGATATTTTTGTTTAATTCAGTTTTAGCATCATTAATGTTGTTATTTAATTCGGTTTTAGCCGCATGAAGTTGACCGCCGTTAACTGCATCTTTGGAATTAGCCGCCACTTCACCATCAGCAACATTAGTTATTTTCTTGTCATTCGCATTAATACCGTTCGGAGTTACATAGGTCTTACCGCCTACGGTCAAACCACTACTATTGATAGTTGTACCCCCAGCCGTTACGCTATCCAAACCGGTTAATGTTTTAGCTAGTTTTACATTTAATGTGCTGCCATCAGATACGACACCGATATTATTATCCGTCAAATTCGCAGCCGCTGCACCGCCCTTGATGCTAAGCTTATCGCCCAACTGTTTGTTAATTACAGCACCGCTGTCTCCATCAAAATTTAGACCTTTAGCAATAGTTGTATTGATTGTAGAGATAGCATTTTTATTAGTCGCAATATCTTGTGTGTTCTGAGTAATATTTTGCTTGTTTTGTGCAATATCAGTCTTATTTTTACCGATATCAGTAGTATTTTGAGCTATATCAGTCTTGTTCTTAGTTATATCTTGTTTATTCTTACCGATATCAGTCGCATTTTGAGCAATGTCAGTTGTGTTCTGAGCTATTTTATCCTTATTTGTATTGACTTGCGTATTAACAGTTTTTAACTGATCTTCCGTTGCAGCACGACCAGTTACGGCTTGTGGATTATTTACATTCCAAGCAGCATTAGTAAGTCCTGTTACAGTTCCTGCGGTTCCGTCCACAGTTACAGGATGTGCCGTACCTACCGCAAGTTTATTGCCCAATCCAACAGTGTATTCCTTACCACCATTCACATTGGTACCTTCTGTTACGGTTACATTTGCATCCTTTGATTTTACTGTAGTCGCCTTTGCAGTACCACCGATAGCACTTTGTAATTGACTGAAATTAACCGCATCGTTAGGCGCTGTACCATTAGCAACACCAGTAATCTTTTGATTATTAGCATTGATGCCATCAGGTGTTACATAGGTTCTAGCACCTACACTCAAACCATTTTTACTAATAGTAGTATTTCCTGCATTAACGCTCTCTAATCCTGTTAAATATTTTGCCAACTTTACAGTCAATCTACCGGTACCATCGGATACAACACCAATATTATTATCGGATAATGCCCCTGTAGCACCGCCTTTAATGACTAGAGTATCACCTAATTTTCTCTTAATCGAAGTACCTGTATCGCTGCTAAAATAGAGCCCTTTTTCAAGAGTATTATTGATAGTGTTAATATCATTCTTATTAGTAGTAATATCACCTTGTATTTTTGTGATATTTCGTGCATTGGCACCAATACGGCTTGAGTTATCTGAGATATTCTGCGTATTTTGATTAATAAAATACTGATTGGAATTAACTCTCTCATTAACCCGCTTTAACTGATCTTCCGTAGCAGCACGCCCTGTAACAGGTGCTGGATTATTTACATTCCATGATGTATTGGTAAGACCTGTGACCGTTCCTGTACCACTATCTATGGTTACAGGATGCGAGGCCGCCCCTTTCCCTACAGTAATCTTATAGTTTAAGCCGACAGTATATTCTTTACCACCTTTCGCCGTTGAGTTTTCCCTTATCGTAATATTACCATCATCATTTGCTTTTACAATGGCTTCTTTAGCTGTACCGTTAATTGCTCGTTGCAACTGACCGTAGTTAACTGCGTCCTGACTACCTGTACCGTCTGCAACACCTCTAAGCTGTTGATTATTGGCATTAAGGCCACCGGTTGACACATAGAGTTTATTGCCTACAGACACCCCTTTATTATCAATCGTAGCAGTTCCTGCTGTTACGCTATCCAAACCAGTTAATTTTTTAGCCAATTTCACATTTAGTGTGCCATTTCCGTCTGCTTGAACCCCAATATTGTTGTCAGCCAAAGCACCGGTAGCGCCACCTTTTATTCTTACTGTGTCACCTAATTTTACTTGGTTCTGAACAAAGTTATCACCATAAAAGAACAATCCCTTATCGATATTGTCTTTATTATATCTAATAGCATCGTGGATCGTGCTTTTACCTGTAAAACCGATATCGCTCATCGTTAATTTACCGGTATCAGGATCGAGCGCCGCATTACCGCCAAGGATATTTTTAGTAGTAGTGGCTAAATTGCCCAAGCTATTTGCTACGGCATATAGCTGACTACCATTAATAGCATCTGTAGACGAAGGATTCATACGCCCTGCTGCCACATTTGTAATCGTGCGTTTTACCGTATCATTACCCACACTAAGCGTGGAGTCAGCACTGCCGCCAGCTAAATTCTTATACCACAAGCCATTTACAAACTGATTTGGCGTACTTACCACATTAGCCGTCTTGGAGTTGGCACCTAATGCAATCGATCGTTGTTGATTCGTATCAACTAATGCATTTTTACCGATGGCAATGGAATCATCTGCAGCTGCGATTGCAGCTTTACTCATAGCAATAGAATTATCTTTCATCGCTTTTGCCGTCTCACCGATAGCAATAGAAGCCGCACCGCTAGCCACGCTATCCCAACCCATAGCAGCAGCATTAGTAGCGTCAGCTGTAGAGTTCGCACCGATTGCGCGAGCACCCGCTGCCAATGCTTTTGCACCGTTACCAATGGCTACGCCCCAGTCGCCTCGAGATTGAGAGCCGTTACCCATAGCAACGGCACCGCCTTTAGATGCCTTCGCATTATTACCAAAAGCCATAGAGGATCCACCCCAAGCTCTGGCATTGGTACCAAATGCCTGATCATTATCGGCGCCCACATAGTTACCGGCCTCATCATATCCAGCCCAGGATGTATTACCAAGGGCAAAGCCATTTAAAGAAGCTACTTTTGTCAAATTACCGATAGCAACACCATTATTTACTTCAACGGTTGCATTTCTTCCGATTGCAACACCTTGCACATTACCACCAACATTAGCCCTATTAGTTTCTGTAACAGTAGCACCTGTCCCCAAAGCCACACTATTATCTGCCATTGCTGTACTATTGTCACCTATCGCTACAGTACCATTTTTAGCCTTAGCATTATCGCCCCATGGCAATGAAGATGCCTGCGCTTCAGTTGGTATAATCCCTCCTGCTAACATAACAGTACAGATAGAAATTCCGAGCATCTTGGCAAATACAGATGTCATTGTCGATCGTTTCGACATATTCTTCGCTGTTTCAGCCACAACGACATAGCATCCTTTTGTACGACTCCAGATTACTTTAAAAATTCGGTTCATCTCGTTTTACTCCTTGCATAAAACTATCAAATTTTGTGAATATAATAAAATATTTTATATTTCTTTTAAAAAGTAAAAACACAGTTAACATATGGCTATTTACCGATGCATATTATATTAAACATACCATATTCTATACTAAATGTAAAAAATTTTTCACTCTCTGCTCACCTCTAAACGATAAATATTTATGAATATACAAAAATTTTTCTATATAGCTTATGAATATGCTAAATGTACTAATTTTTTCGCATAAAATTAACTTCATGAAATAAAATGGATTTCATCTTAATAAATCATCTTGAGCAAATTATTAGTCATCGGCCTTAATTACATTACAAGATTTCATGACATATATATGCTCATTACAGATAATGAAATTATTTTTTGCATGCAAAAAGGCGCCAAAAGCATTTCGCTTTTGGCGCCTTTTATAAGCACTGCCGTATCAATATGTTATTTCATATTATTTCAAGCCCGCTTGTTGCATCAATAATGCAATTTGTGCTCTCATTTCTTCATTGTCGCGTTGTACTTTTTCGTACTTAGCTTTCAAAGCAGTCATTTCATCTTGCATTACGTACATGGAGCTAATAGGGCCACCTTTGTAACGTTCAGGAATTGCTTTCTTAGCATCGGAAGTACCGAATTTACGAGTTACACCAGCATTCACCATGTTATGGTGACTACCAACAGATACGCCTACATGGAACATAGTGTCTTCTGCTGTGTAATGTGCAACGCCTAACGCCGCAGCCGTTTCACCTCTGTAATTACCGATACCGGCCATTACTTGAGTCGGTTCCAATGGATCGTATTGAATCGGTTTCAATGCAGACATAGCTGCCGCATGTGCGCCTACACGTTGTGTTTCGCCCGCTACGGAATTAATAGCATTAGCTAAACCATCTGTAGCACCTTTCAATTGATTTACGTTAACTGCATCCGTGCCGTTTACGCCAGGGCCTACATTGGTAATTGTATTACCGCCGTTGTTGAGGCCATCTTTAGTAAGACTTACAGCATTACCACTAGCAGGTGTAATTGTTACACCGCCACCGTTCATAACTGTCGTATTACCTGCAGCATCCTTAGTGGTTACTGTTTCAAGGCCTTTTAAGTCTTTCGCCATACGAACCTTAAGGTTGCCAGTACCATCGGATACGACACCTAAATTGTCTTCTGTAGTCAACTT
>NZ_JBBNGV010000009.1:0-14117 GCF_040094895.1 Veillonella parvula
TCGCTCTTCGTTCGACTTGCATGTGTTAAGCACGCCGCCAGCGTTCGTCCTGAGCCAGGATCAAACTCTCCAAGATACCTTGAAGCTATTTGAATAGCTCATTATTTGTTATCGTTACTTTTAAGTAACTTTGAATTATGGTTGGTTTTGACTATGTCAAAACCCGCACTCTGGCATATGTTCAATCATATGATTGATTACCTATCATTGTTCAGTTTTCAAAGATCTGTTATCAATTTGCACTACTTCATTATTAAGTACTGTCGTAATTGACGACTTGATTATAATAACATTATGACCACTTTCATGTCAACACATTTTATAATCTTTTTTGAAGTTCATTTTAAACCTCTAAGTGTATTGCTACACTCATTAAGAAACAGCCGCTCAAACGACTGTATGCATATTATAGTACAATGAAAATATAATCGCAACCCCCAATTCTCAATTTTACAAAATCTTCATTTTATTTTCATTTTTAATCATAAACCTAATAATTGATTTTACACAATTAATCATGTACAATGTAGCTGTAATAAAGAACTTCCAGCACAAATTAGTTTTCTTTTATTAGCGTTTACCAATATGAATATTACATTATTGTAAGGAGATTGAGTATGAAACTATCAAAACATTTATTATCAAAAGCTGTAGCTATAGCTGCTATATGTGCTACTATGGGAACTACCACATTAGCTGCACCACAGGGCACATTTGATACTTCAGAAATTAATATTACTGGTCAAGCGTCTCGATCTGTAGCACCTAACTATGCGATTTTAACACTTGGTATTACAAGCCAAAATACCAATATCAATGCTGCAAAATCTAATAATGATCGTATTATGAGTAATTTAATTAGTCAATTAGCTAACTTAGGTGTTGCAAAAAAAGACATCTATACATCTAGCATTTCCATCAATCCAACGAGCGACTATCAAGACGGCAAACGCATCAATACAGGTTACAATGTATCAAATCATGTAACAGTTAAGATCAATAACCTTGATAACGTAGGAAAGGTTGTCGATGCCGCTGTTAGCGCTGGTGCTAACGACATCAACAACCTTTCATTCCAAAATGATGTGTCTCAACAATTATCTGATTCTTTAACTACAGAAGCGATTCAAAACGGTCGCCATAAAGCAGAAGTTATCGCAGCTGCCCTCGGTCGTACATTGGGACCAGTAAAAACTGTTTCCATTAGCACAACTGAAACTAGCACAATGGACTCTGGTTACTATCGTAACCCAGTAATGCTAAAAGCAGCTCTCGAAACTACTACGCCTGTAGAAAAAGGCTCTTTAATAGTTTCACAAGACGCTAACATCACTTATTATCTACAATAGAATTTTCCGGTACCACACCTTCGTGTACAGCTACAATGCCGCCTGTCAATTCATGATAGGTGGCATTTTCATATCCAAGAGATTTCCAGATTTCTAAAATCTCACTTTGATGCGGGTATCTACGTAAAGATTCTGGAAGCCATGCATAGGAAGAGTTATCTTTGCTCAATTTTCCTATAATAGGCAATATATATGAAAAATAGAAGTTATATAACTGTTTAAACCCAAACATACTTGGTTTTGCAAGTTCTAACACCACAACCTTCCCCCCTGGTTTTACCACGCGTTGCATTTCAGACAATACCTGCTTAATATCTGGAACATTTCGCATTGCAAAGCCACTCATTGCAGCATCAAATGTATTATCCTCATATGGTAAGGCCATGGCATCACCTTGTACTAAATTTACTTGATTAAGTAAACCAGCAGCCTCAATACGAACACGACCTTGATTTAGCATTTCACTATTAAAGTCTAATGCCTCTACCTTCAAAGTGGGCTCTTGACGTAATGCTTCCTTCGTAAATACACAAGTGCCACATGCCACATCAAGTACATATTGGTGAGGACCGATATTCATCGCTTTTACAGAGAATTTACGCCAAAAATAATCTTGTCCAAAGCTTAACACCGTATTCATTAAGTCATAGTTTTTTGCAATATTAGAAAAAACGCCTTGTACAAATTTCTCTTTATCTGCATACGTTTTAAATTCTTTAGTATTCATTATGGACCTTTCACAAATCAAGAACTATGTTCAAGAATTATATATGGCATAGTATACCACACTATAGGAACGCTAAAAAGAATCCTAATATATATACTCTATATAATGACTATGTAATATATACATACCTACTAAAAACACTGGTATTTAGTATTTTCCGCTACATAATATAAAACTAAACACACATATCTATTTTTTACCTATATTCATAATAAATATATACGACTATCGATTATAATATCTATTGCCACCATTTCATGTTCGTTGTATAATGACATATGTCCATGTTGAAAGGATACTTTATCATGGGATTTTATTTGTTTTTATATAAGTATTGGAGTGTACTATGAATCGATTTGTAAAATCAATCAATAGAGTCAGTCTAATCCAACAAATTATCATAGGTTTGATTATTGGTATTTTAACTGCTCTTTATGTGCCCGATGTGGCCAATGAACTTGCTTTATTAGGAGTCCTCTTCGTTGGGGCGCTAAAAGGTATCGCCCCTATCCTCGTATTTTTCTTAGTAATTGCTGCGATTAGTAAACATCGCTCTGGACAAAAAACAGGTATGGGCTCTGTTATAACCTTATATTTACTAGGTACATTCCTATCTGCGGCTTTAGCAGTAATCGTAAGTTTCTTTTTCCCTACTACATTACACCTAGCAGCAGGTGCAGCCGATGCCGCACCACCTCAAGGTATCGTAGAGGTTATGACAACATTACTAAAAAATGTAGTTGATAATCCTGTAAAAGCATTAATGACTGCTAACTACATCGGTATTTTAGGTTGGGCACTTATCATTGGTGGTGCTTTACGCCATGCACCGATGAATACGAAGGAAGTTATGGAGTCCATTGCACAAGCTATTACTACTGTAGTAGGTTGGATCATTCGATTCGCCCCTCTTGGTATTATGGGCCTTGTAGCAGAATCCATTGCTACTAACGGCATCGAAGCCTTGATTGGGTACTTTCAATTACTCGTATTATTACTTGGTTCTATGATCTTTGTAGCACTAGTAATCAATCCAATTTTATCCTTTATTTACCTTCGTCGTAATCCATACCCATTGGTATTCAAATGCTTACGAGAATCTGCAATCTATGCGTTCTTTACACGTAGTTCTGCTGCAAACATTCCCGTAAACCTTGATTTAGCCAAACGATTGAAACTTAATCCAGATATGTATTCCGTATCCATTCCATTAGGAGCTACAATCAATATGGGTGGTGCAGCAATTACAATCACAATCATGACATTAGCTGCGGCGCATACATTAGGTATCGTTGTAGATATTCCTACCGCAATCCTATTATCTGTTATTGCCACTATAGGTGCATGTGGGGCTTCCGGTGTTGCAGGCGGTTCCTTGTTACTCATTCCATTGGCTTGTTCCCTATTCGGTATATCCAATGATGTAGCAATGCAAGTTGTAGGCGTAGGCTTTATTATCGGGGTATTACAAGATTCCACGGAAACTGCACTTAACTCTAGCACAGATATCCTCTTCACTGCTACTGCTGATTATGCAAAACGCGGTTATCATCAAGATTGGAACTAAAATTTTTTTAGACGGTCCTTTGGGACCGTCTTTTTTTTGTAAACTAATTGTACATTCTTTTATAGGACTTTGTGAAAGTTACATATATCCGCGCCTCTTAATTTTCTGGAAATAATATTATGTATTTGGATAAACTAAATATAAACTTTCACCAATCACTAACAAACTATATTGATTTTCTTCAATGTAGTGGTATAATATAGTTAATGATAATAACTATTAGTAGATATATAGGAAGGAATCAACATGAAACAATACGATATTATTGTAGTTGGTACAGGCGGCGCAACCATCGTAGCTGATGCTGCGCTCAAAAAAGGCCTTAAAGTGGCAGTCATAGAAAAAGGTAAATTTGGTGGTACATGTCTAACTCGCGGTTGTATTCCTACAAAAGTTATGGTTACAGCAGCTAATGCAATTCAAGAAACAAAAGAATTCAAAAAAATTGGCGTTAACGTTGGACCTGCTACTATGGACTGGCATACTGTGTCCAAGCGTACTTGGCATAAAATTGACGAATCTGCAGGCATCTATGATTATTACAATGCCTATGACAACGTAGATGTGTATCGTGGTGCAGCAAGCTTTGTATCTGATAAAGTGATGAACATCCATCTTAACGATGGGTCTGGCATTGTAGAAATTACAGCGCCTACAATTATCCTTGGTACTGGTGGCTATAGTAATGTACCTAATGTACCAGGTCTTCAAGAATCAGGGTTCCTTACTAGTGAAAGTCTCTTTGGTGATAAATTCCCTAAACAGCCATATAAATCCCTTGCTGTACTTGGTGCGGGTCCGATTGGTGTTGAGTTCGCTCATGTATTTGATTCCGCTGGTACAAAAGTAACAATTCTACAACATAATGTACGTTTAGTTCCTAAAGAAGATGCAGATATATCGGAACACTTGCTTAACAACTACAGAGAACGTGGTATTAACGTACTTCTAAACCAAGACACTGTTGAAATCCGCCAAGAGGATGGCCTTAAAGTAGTAGTTACTAAAGATCGTACTACTGGCGAAATTACAGAAACTAAAGTTGAAGAAATCCTTGTAGCTGCAGGTATCCATCCAGCTGTGGAAGAACTTCACCTAGAAAATACTGGTATTGAAACACGGCCTAAAGGCTGGATCAAAACTAACGAATTTTTAGAAACATCCGTTGATGGTATCTACGCTTTAGGTGATGTCAATGGGGAGCCGGCATTCCGTCACCGTGCAAACTACGAAGCAGATATCATTGCTCACAATCTCTTCTATGCAACAAGTGAAGATGATTACCGTTGGGCAAGGTATGATACATTACCAAAAGTTACTTTCTCCTATCCTGAAGTTGGTAGTGTAGGTCTCACAGAGGCTGAAGCTATCAAAGCGGGTTACAATGTAGGAGTTGGGAAGAACTTCTACTCCTCCACTGCAAAAGGCTATGCAATGGGTATCAACCCTGGAGATATAAACGATGGATTTGTAAAAATTGTGGTAGATAAAGACACCAACCATATCCTTGGTATGCATGTCGTAGGTCCTCAAGCCTCTATCCTCTTCCAGCCTTATGTGAACCTTATGAATAGTGGTGTAACTCCGTTGACAGCAATCAACGAAGAAATTGCTTCTGAACGCACTAAACGTTTACGTGAAAAAGGTATTACTCGTGAAATGGACCCTAGATCCGTTATCACTGTAGGCGAAACTATGAGCCCACATCCATCCCTCGTCGAGGTTATCATGTGGACACAAGTGTACTACGAAAATCGTTGGTAATACAACTATAGTTATAAATAATAAAAGGACTAAACCTAGGCGCAGTCCTTTTGTTGCAAACATATCTATTGTAAAAAAATATTCTAACATAAGAGCACTATCAACCGATATTTTATAGTATCGGAATCGCAAAAAAGAGCCAAAGGCATTGCCTTCGGCTCTTTTCTTATTAATCATCAATAGATATGTTAGCGGCCCATATCTATATCAGAACCCCAAACGAGATTTGTTTTACGACCATCAAAGCCTTGATCTGGCTCAGGTGGTAATTTATAGGATTTAGATTGTTCTACATAAGCACCTGTCTCAGCATCTACTGTAACAACTACTTTTTTACCATCTTGATGCATAGTCACATAGTATAAAACTTTACCATTATGAGCTTCAATTTTCCAGCCCTTCATAACAGCATCATTTCCAAGTTGTTGTTTTGCAACACGTTCTGCTTGCGTTGATTCAATAACTTTATCTTTATTGAAAATCTCACCAATAACTTTCTTAGGTTTGCCCCCCTCTTCCATATCAGAAGCATTACCAGTGATTACGTCAATTTTCATCTTGTACTGATGATACTTACTATAACCAACTACTTTATAACCATAGTTCAAGTCATTAGAGTTGAGCTCTACGGAATGAAGCGCCGCATTTGGATAGCGATTTTGGAAAATAGTTCCAATTTGGCTCATAGTCATAACTATGGACTCGCCAGGTGCACGTTTTACAGAAATATCCGTACTTGTTTCAGGCTTTGTTTTGCGTGCATCTGCCACAATTGGTGTAGCAACGGATAACATGCCCACTGCTAATACCCCCGTTAATGCCATAGAAATCAACTTTTTATTCATTATAATCCTCCTACTAGATACCATGTTTCTATTAATCAAACTATTAGTACACTAGAATTTCTATAAGTTCATGCTATATTCAGCAACACGAAAAATATGTAAATAGTCATATCATTTAGACAATATACTATAAACCTTCATTAGATGCAAGTCGTCCATCTACATCAGTCATAATCAATTTATAGCATGTAGCCACTAAAGGTACACCGATCAACATACCAGTAACCCCCATCAAACTACCGCCTACGATAACAGCAGCAAATACCCACAAACCTGGTAATCCAACAGAGTTACCTACAATTTTAGGATAAATAAAGTTACTTTCAATTTGATGTAGTATCTCCAGAATAATTACATAGATAAGAGCATCCATAGGGCTAACAGTAAGTAGCATAACGGCTCCAATGATACCACCAACATAAATACCTAATAGTGGAATCAAACCAGTTAGACCAATTACACAAGCAATCGTTGTAGCATATTCAATATTAAATAGCCATAAAGTAATACCTACCATCACGCCTAGAACCAAGGCATCTATAAACTGACCTACAAAAAAATTACTGAATGTTTGAACTGCTACACGAGTTACATAACTAACTCGACTTACCCACTCATCTGATGCATAAGCCTTTAATATACGTTTACCTTGTAACATAAGGCGTTCCTTATCAAGCAACATATAAACAGCAAAAATTAAGCCAAGACCTATGTTCAAAGTCCAAGACAATACGGTGCCCATTGCATTTACAATATATGTGCCACCTTTTGTCCCCCATTCACGAGTATATTTAGCAATATTCTCTCCACTTAGGGCATCTATAATCGTTTGATTCGACGCCATTGGAATGGTTTCTGTAATATGTTGCATCCATGTTTGGAAATCCGTATACAATTGCGGTGATGCAGCTACAATAATCGACATAGAATGAATCAATTGAGGTAACGCCATCCGAGCAATAAAATACACAATAACACTAATTGTTACAAAGGATAGCAAAAGACTCAACGGGCGACGTATTTTATACTTCCATCCAGAGTCACACTTAGGCCATAGCCATCGTTCATAACGAACGACTAGAATATCCAATACGAAAGCAATACAAGCACCCACAATGAGCGGAACAAAAGCCGTAAAGATAGCGTCAAGACCACTAGCAATATCACTTATACGTAGTGCCATCATAATCATAATGCCCGCTAGTATAATAGCTCCTATGAGCTGTTTGTAATATTTGAATTCTTTCATAATAACCTACTTCACATAACACTATTAATAAGCTACACCTATATAACTATACGATTCTCACATCGCATACATTACCAAAGCATAATGAACATTGTATGACCTAGGATTGTATGCAATTTTAGTATAACACAAAAGTCCACCTTATCGCATGCTCGAATTCTCGATAAACAAGAGAGCATGATTGAAGGTGGACTTATTGTAGGCCTAATCTAGATTAGTCTAGAGATTAGCGATGAATATAAACGTCTACACGACGGTTTTCAGCTTTACCTGCTGCTGTAGAGTTAGTTGCAACTGGTTTAACATCACCATTAGCAATACCGATAAGACGATCGGCAGATACACCATGGTTAACTAAATATTGAGCCACATGTTGTACGCGGCGTTCAGACAAAGCAATGTTGTATTGAGGATTTGCATCAGTATCAGCGTTACCCATCAATTTAACTTGGTCTTGAGAATATTGGTTAGCAGCATTTACAGCAGCTGTTAAGTTTGGATATTGGTCTGCACGAGCAACATCTTGGTCGGAGTCAAAGTAGATAGATTGTACATAGTAATCCAATTTAGGAGTTTTATATGCAGGCGCTTCTACAGTAGGAGCTGGAGCCGGAGTGTATACAGGAGCTGGCGCTGGAGTGTATACAGGAGCTACGGATTTGTGACCACCGAAACGGTAAGATAATCCTACTACAGGACCTTGGAAGGAAATATTAGACTTATCATCACGTTTAGTATTGATATAACGATACCCTGCATTAATATCCCAGTCTTGGTTAACTTTATAACCTAAACCTGCTTCCCAAGTAGTAGTTCTCTTAGTCCCTACACCCGCTTTACCATAAACGTCTACTTTGGAGCCAAGGTTAGCTTTACCAATTACACCTAATTGAGCAATATTATTTGCTTTAGGGAATGTATCACCAGAAATGTGAGCATAACCGCCATATACTGCGAAATTTTTGTTCAAGGATTGAATCAAATTAACTTCTTGCATTCTATCACTATAGCTAGTGCCGAACATTTTATCATTCAAACCATGGTATTGGTATTGCAACGCTGTTTTATCTGTAAAAGCGTATGTTACACCACCATCAAAGTTCCATTTTGCATCAGAAGTCCAAGCTTTAGTTTTTGCTTTAGAATCAGACGCACCAAGATCAACTTGAAACTCACCTTTATTGAATTGAGTTTGAGGAGTTGCACCTGCTACGGACACACCTACAGCAGCAACTGCCAATAAAGCTAATAATTTTTTATTCATTATAATTCCCTCCAAAAACAGCCCTTATAATACTTAGGCTTTGGTAATAATATGCTTATATTTTACACAATTTTTCAATATAATTCAATATTCTTCATGAATATTTGATGAATTTTTAGTTATATCTATCTATAAATATTATAAATATAAATATTTAAACCCTCTCTATTGCCGAATCACTGCGATTCTCTGCACATATTACATTCCCGAAATTATAATACTATTTATCTTTTTTAAGATTCTCTAACAATAATAAAATTACTGGTTTTATAAGTTCATCAAAATCATTATTATAAATACTAATAAATCTAACTATAATTGAACGAATAAAAGCTCCCTTATGCACTAAGGAAGCTTTTATCATTTCATATGTATATCCCTTACATATATACGTGAAATCAGAAGTTTCTGGTCAGATAACACATTCCCCAATGTGTCATTTTTTTCACATTACGTATTGTACATCAAAAATTTTTAATAGACAAGAGTTTATTCACTTCTTTTTCATGAATCCTTCTAAAACTTTCAATGTGAAAAAGAATCATTTACATCTCATTAAACAACCTTATGTTGCCATGTTCCTCGAATAAATCTCAAATAAGAACAACATAATCTTAGAGACTGATCAAAGCACAAAGATAACCATGCCCCAAAAAGCCCTAAACCTAATGTAATGCATAATAAATATGTAATAATAGGACGAATAATCGCTACACTCACAAGGGAATATTTCATAATATAATATGTATCCCCTGCCCCTTTCAACACACCGGAATATACTTGCTGTAATGCTTGAGGGAATGCTGCGATAGCCATAATGCCCATCAAAGCGGCTGAAAGTGTAACAACATCACTTTCACGAGTATATAACTGTACTAAAAAATCACCAGGGCCAATAAAGATTAATGCACTTACAAGGCCCACGACTAGACCAATACGGGCACCAATTTTACCATAAGTACGTGCAATATCCGGTCGCTTGTGTCCAAGACTTTGACCCGTATGTGATGCACCTGCAAATCCAAGACCCATCGCAAAATAATAAAATATATCCATTAAATTCATACATACGTAATGTGCTGCTAAAGGTACCGCACCTAAGGAGGCAACAATCATAGTGTATGTATACATACCAAACCGCTCAAAGAACTGTTCCCCTAAAGAACTGCCACCGACATGAAACATTGTATGTAATACGGGCCTTTCAAACATCCATTTCGACGGATGGCGCAATGTTAATCCAGTAGAAGTATGTTGTGAAATCGTACGCAACAACAATAATGCAATAATAGCACTACTGATCATAGTGGATACACCTGCCCCCATAACGCCAAGTTCAGGGAAGAAACCAATACCATAAATCAAGAAGAAATTCATTATCGTATTCAAAATATTCCCTACTACATTAGATTTAAAAATAACTTTAGTGTTACCATATCCAATGAGTGCAGCCCCTACGATTTGGCTAAAGGACTGAAATATTAAGCTAATAACTATGAAACGACCATACCAAACGGCTGTTTCAATATAGCCATCTTCAGCACCCGTAAAACGTAGAATATGCTCTAAATTCAAGAAACATATCAATAATAACGGTACATAAATTAAAAAATTCAATAAAATAGATTGCTTGAGTACGGCATTCATACCATCTACATCACCTTCACCATGACGACGAGCTATAATTGCCGTCACAGCAATGGATAAGGCTCGACAAAAGATGAGCATTACCATCTCAGGTTGACCCATAATGCCTACCGAAGCAAGAGCTGACGCACCTAAGGCACCAACCATCGCCAAATCAATGGCAGTCATAAATTGTAACATCAAGCCTTGTAATGTAGCTGGCCAAGCTATTTTTAAATAATTACCATATAGCTGCTTTGTAGTTCCTACAGCTCCTAATCGTTCTGCAACAGGCAACATGGTGTCTATTGAAAGCCATCGTTGTATACGGTCTAACATCCTATCTCCTATTCATGCAAGATCATATAGTAAAGGCATTACTTCACCTCTTATATCTATTGTATTATATCATATAACATA
Source organism: Veillonella parvula (assembly GCF_040094895.1). Taxonomy (GTDB): domain Bacteria; phylum Bacillota; class Negativicutes; order Veillonellales; family Veillonellaceae; genus Veillonella; species Veillonella parvula_L. The sequence goes on from NZ_JBBNGV010000009.1 coordinate 10,812, forward strand.
TGAAAAATCATTCATATGTTATGCTTTTTAAATAAGAATATATATCAAAATAGCAAAAAAGAACCTCTTAGACGAAATGTATATACCCTATCAAGTACAACAGTGTATAAGAGGTTCTTTAGCTTTACAGGCAAATGACTATCTTAGACTATTATCAAAATTAGTTCTCAATGCTTAACCTTTAGAGGCTAACAATTGATTTACTACGGCACGCAAGTCATCTAAACCTTGTTTGGTTTCAGCCAATTCTTGACGTTGACGTTCATTTTCAGCTTCTAATGTATTTAAACGTGCTGCTTGATTAGCAATAACAGTTTTTTGATTACTATTTTCTTTTTTTAGACTAGATACTTCATCTTGCATTACATAAACAGAACTAATAGGGCCTGCTTTATAACGTTCTGGAATAGCGTCTTTTCTTTCACGACTGCCACCAAATTTATGTGTTACACCTGCATTTACCATATTGTGACTAGTACCAAGTGAAACACCTACATTGAACATCGTATCTTCGGTTCGGTAATGAGCAATACCGATAGCCCCTGCAGTTTCACCACGGTAGTTACCAATACCAGCCATGATTTGTGTAGGTTCCAATGGATCGTATTGAATTGGTTTCAATGCTGCCATAGCTGCCGCATGAGCACCAACACGTTGTGTTTCAGTACCAACACGGTTAACAGCTTCTTGTAAACCAGCATTAGATGCTTTCAATTGGCTAACATTTACTGCATCAGTATCAGCTGTGCCAGGCGCTACCCCATGAATTTGGTTGCCACCATTATTTAAGCCGTCTACAGTAAGGGATACAGGGCTAGCTGTTGCATCTGCCGGAGTAATAGTCATACCACCACCATTAATTGCAGTAGAATTACCAGCTGCATCTTTCACTGTTGTACCTGCAGGAATGATCTTAGTAGATACACCATTTTCATCTCCTACGGTAACACTGTTTAGACCTTTCATGTCTTTAGCCAAGCCATATGTGAAAGTAGTTCTGTCTTGGTTAACTACAAGATTATCACCAGCTTGGAATTTTACAATATCCCCACCTTGTACTTTTTCAATGGTACCACCAGCAGCCGTTACATTCCATGCAGATATATCTTTAACTTGTTGTTTACCATTCTCTGCTAAGTTGCTCAAATCTTGATTTGCAGCATTATCAATTTTGCCTTTAGTTGCATCATCGAGTTTAACAGTTACATCATCGCCATTAGCAACCGTAGTAAGGCCATTTTCACCTTTCACATTGAATTTCACATCACCTGTGCTCAACGATTTTTCATCGGTAGAGCCAGAGTTACCACCTAAGGAAATCTTACGCGCAATAGCTGTCGTGTTTTTGTCGATGTTAGCTTTATTGGTTGCGATGTTATCCTTATTAGTTGCAATATCACTAGCATTTTTAGTGATGGCTGCTTTGTTATCAGCAATATTTTGTTTGTTCGCAGCAATATTGTCCTTATTAGTAGCAATATCACCTGTATTCTTATCAATTGCAGCTTTATTATTAGCTATTTTTTGCTTGTTATCCGCAATGGCATCACTATTTTTACCAATCTTAGCTGTATTATCAGCAATCTTGTCTTTATTTTCTGCTACTTGATCATCAACGTGTTTCAATTGATCTTCTGTGGCGGCACGTCCAGAGACAGGCTGTGTTTGACCCGGAGTCCATGCAGTGTTAGTCAAACCCGTTACTTGAGGTGTTTCTACACCTTCTGTAGCTTTCACTTTTGGTGCTGTAATGGTTTGATTTGCTTTTACAGTATTGAAAGTTACGTCTTGTTTAGTAGCAATTGTGAAGTCTTTACCATTTTGAGTAATGGAAATGTTATCACCATCGATAAACTTAACTGTATTGCCACCTTCAACTTTTTCGGCAGTATTACCATTAGCTACTACGTTCCATGCGGATAAATCTTTAACTTGTTGTTTACCAGCATCTGTTAAGTTGCTCAAATCCGTATTTGCTGCATTGTTGATTTTATTAGCCGTAGCATCATCTAATTTGACAGTTACATCGTCTCCATTAGCTTCAGTAACAATACCATTTTGCCCTTTAATATTGAATTTCACATCGCCTGTACTTAAGGATTTCTCATCGGTTGAACCAGTATTACCACCTAAGGAAATCTTACGACCAATAGCTTCTGTATTTTTATCAATATTAGCTTTATTGGCTGCGATATCGCCAGCATTTTTAGTGATGGCCGCTTTGTTATCAGCAATATTTTGTTTATTCGTCGAAATATTGTCTCTATTGGTAGCAATATCAGCAGCATTTCTATCAATTGCAGTTTTATTGTCGGCAATTTTTTGTTTATTGTCGGCAATAGCATCCGCATTTTTACCAATCTTATCTGTATTATCAGCAATATTGGCTTTGTTTTCTGCTACTTGATCATCAACTTGTTTCAATTGGTCTTCTGTGGCAGCACGACCAGATACAGGTTGTGTTTGACCTGGAACCCAAGCGATATTAGTCAAGCCAGTTACTTGAGGTGTTTCAACTCCAGTTGTCGCTTTCACTTTTGGGGCTGTAATCGTTTGATTAGCGGTTACTGAATCAAAAGTTACGTCTTTCTTAGTAGAAATGGTAAAGTCTTTACTATTTTGAGTAATAGAAATGTTATCACCATCGATGAATTTAACAGTATTTCCACCTTCAACCTTTTCAGCTGTTTCATTATTAGCGACTACATTCCAAGCTGCTAAATCCTTAACCTGTTGCTTACCGTCAGGAGTCAAATTGCTCAAATCTCGATCAGCTGCATTATCGATTTTGCCTTTAGTCGTATCATCAAGTTTAACAGTCACATCGTCTCCATTAGCAACTGTTGTAAGACCATTTTCACCTTTAACATTAAATTTCACATCACCGGTGCTCAAGGATTTTTCATCGGTAGATCCAGAGTTACCACCTAAAGAAATCTTACGAGAGATAGCAGCAGTATTTTGAGCAATATTAGCTTTATTAGAAGCAATATCACCTTTGTTTATAGCAATGTCACTTGTATTTTTATCAATTGTAGTTTTATTGTCGGCAATTTTTTGTTTGTTATCTGCAATCGCATCAGCGTTTTTACCAATTTTATCTGTATTGGCTGCGATGTCAGCTTTATTAGTTGCAATATTGTCTTTATTAGTAGCAATATCGCCTGCATTTTTATCAATTGCAGCTTTATTGTCAGCTATTTTTTGCTTGTTATCCGCAATGGCATCAGCATTTTTGCCAATCTTATCTGTATTATCAGCAATATTGGCTTTGTTTACTGCTACTTGATCATCAACGTGTTTCAA